>CAVXNU010000016.1:0-93525 GCA_963763245.1 uncultured Bacillaceae bacterium | reverse complement strand
GGCGCCATCTCCGGCGCGCTGAAGAAGAAGCTGGGCCTGGACGTCCGAAGCGAGAAGGTCGATGGGCGCGGGACGTTCTATCGCCCACAGACGAGCAACTGATTTCAATCCGTCCGGATCCGGGACGACCGGCTCATGAGGCCGGTCGTCATCAACGCTCTCGGGCTGTACCTTGCTGAAGCTGGGCGGCAAGCTCGATCGGGGTCATCATGCGGCAGCGCAGGTCGACCTTTTGCCGATCGATGACGTTGCGGAACTTCCGTTCCATGCTGAGGAAGGTATCCATGCCGTTGACCTCAGCCGTCCAGAGATGCAGCGCATCGGGGTAGTGGTTCTCGGAAATGCCGTGACAGATCCCGCGAAAGACGGGCAGTTCCCGCAGGCATCTCTCTTCAAGCTCAGAGAGCTTGATGCGCTGGTTCTCGCGCATCGCGTTAATGAAGCCAGGAATCCGCCTCTCAGGCATTCCGAGGAGGAAATTTCGGCAAAAATTGATGACCTCTTCCCTGCTCATTAATTGATCAAGAGACAGGCCCCATTTCGAACGTTCGAACGGAGCGGGAAGTGTATCGAAACGGCATCCTGCAAGAATATCGTGCTACTGGAGGTCAGAAAGCCGCGCTACGGGCATTGCTTCAGCCTGCAGTTCATTCGTCGTGAATGCCTGCACGCGCCTGTCGCGGATGGCAACGGCAATGCATCGCAAAGCTTCATTCTCTGGTGTTCGGCTTCGAGCTCGCACCGCTTCGACCATAACGCTCCGGTCGAACAGAACTTTGCGCGGTGTATTTTTGTACTGCGGAAGCATCAGTGGAGTCCCGTCGTCGGGCTAACCCTTCACCGGCGGCTCGCCCGATCCGCGCATGCCGGCGGCGGCCGGGTACTCGTGCGGCCCCGCGCGGCCAGCGGCGGGAGCCTCGGCATGATGGTGTCGTCCTCAGCCATCACGCCGGCTCCTTCGGTCGCTGCTTCCCACCGCGGTCGAACCACTCCGACCAGCGGTCCGGGGCGTAGCCGGGCACCTTCACCTTGATCCAGGCGTCGGTGCGCTGTCCTGGGGCGTAGCGGCTGCCCAGCCGCTTCGAGACGATCCCCTCCATCCCGCGGGTCTTCACCAGACTGAACAGGGTCCTTCTCGCCGATGATCCACTCGGTGTTCTGGATGGCCCGGCTGGTGATACCCGAGACCAGTTCGGCCAAGCGGCTCTTCCGATCCTCGAACGGCTGGTCGCAGATGTTGGAGCCGCCGATCGCCAGCAGGTCGAACGCCAACAAGCATGGCGAGCCCTGGCGCCGCATCAGGGCGGCGAAGTTCGGGAAGCCGTCAGTGTCGAGCACGACGATCTCGCCGTCCACCACTGTGCCCTCCGGCAGGTGCTCGAGCGCGTTGGCCACGGCGGGGAAGCGCGGGGTCAAGTCGTTGCCGTTTCGGCTGACCAGCCGAGCCCGGCCATCCCGCACCACGGCGATGCAGCGCCAGCCGTCCCACTTGGGTTCGAAGAGCCAGCCCTCGCCGTCGAAGTGCTCACGGCGGTGGGTCGGCAGCATGGGAGAGATCGGCAAGGGGCGGTTCACACCGGGTACATATGCCCAGGGCTGCGCCATGCCAACTGGCTGGTCGTGCCCATCGATCCGTCTCGCACCTGAGCGAGTTACACGGCCGGGATGAGGGCCAAGCCGTAGGGCATCGCCCTGGGCCCTTCGCACGCCCGGCAGGCTCTCCACGCCCGCTGGCGAGTTGGTCCGGGCGCTGCGCCACTAATCTCCCCCGGAACATTTCCTGCTTCGCCGCCTGTTGTCGGAGTGGGTACGATGCGTGCGCTGGGCCTGCTGGTGGCGATTGTCGGGCTCGGCCTCTACGCGGTGCCGGTGCTCTGGCTGGTCGAGGCCGGCATGCGCTGGGCCGCCGGCTGAGGCGGTCCGGGCCGCAGCGCCCCTCAGAGGGCCGCCCGGCTGTGGGACAGCGGCAGAGGCTTCGGGCGCCTGTGGGCGCCCGGCAATTCACTATAGCGAAGACGGTCGCCGGTCGCGCGGCCAGCTGGACGGCGACCGACCCTCGGCGCCATGACCTTTACCACGCCCGCGTGTCGCCCTGGAGGGCGTACGGTCGGTCGAGGGCTAGGTCAGGCGCGCCGTTGGGCCTCTACAAATTTATTTTGAGTCCAGCTCACGAAAGGCTTGCGGCGGCCCAGCAAAATGATCCATCTTGAGTCGCATCTGAAATAGACGACTTGGGGCTGGGATGATGAAGTTGCGCGGGATGGTCGAGTGGATCGCTGAGGCGACCGGCGTCCCCGAGCCGACCGTAAACGAGATCGCCCGCACGCTTCAGAAAGATGGTTTGATCAAGACAGGTCGTCCGGGGCGCTATGGCGGTGCGGCAATGGACGAAGATGATGCGGCTGCGCTTGCCATGGCGCTCCTCGCGGCGGAAGGCAGGCGAGGGGTTGTAGACGCCGCCCAGGCGGTTCGGGAAATAAGACGGCAGCCGTTGTGGATGCCCTATCGTGAAGAACTTCATGGGGAAGTGCCTCTGATCTGCGACATGTTCGATCTCCCGATCGACCACACCTTCGGCGACATCGTGCGTGCCGCGATACGGCGTCCATCGGATCGGCTGGGCGCGGGCTACGAGATCGCCGTGACCTTTCCGCAGATGGCGCTGCAGCTGTTGGTCCGGGGCTCTCCACTGGGCGAATACGGCGCTCTTGAGGTGATCAGCTTCCGGAGCGAGGAGGCGCTGAGAACTCCCGCCTTTAGCGTCCGGCGATCGTTGTCCGACGTGTTTTTCTCGGGGCTTCACCAGGAGATCTTCTCGGAGGCCAGATCCAACGACAACTTGGTCGACGTGCGGCAGCGAGGTGTCAGGGGCGACTTCGATGCCGAAGCTTGAGCACATCTGCCCCCCAGCCGCCCTGCGGCGGCCGCATGCAGCGGCTTACGTTGGTTGCAGCGCGGGCTATTTCGATGGGCTTGTGTCCGCTGGGATCATGCCGAGACCGCGCACGCTCAATGGGATCAAGGTGTGGTTGCGGTACGAGCTGGACGAAGCGTTGATGACGGCGCCATTCGAGGGCGGCGAGCACGCAGTGACCAATCCCTGCGATCGGCTGCTGGCACCATGAAGCGACGTAATCCCTTTCGTCTCCGAGTATGAGTTCCGCCATGAAGGGAATGCGCCCGGATGGCCGCACAACGACGAGGCCGGCAACGCCCGGGACCTTCGAAGCTCTGATCCGCGAGTACCGCCGCTCGTCCAAGTACCTCAATTTGGCGCCGATCAGCCGCCGGAACCTCGATCACGAGCTCGAATGGTTGCGCCACCAAGTCGGGGATCTCCCCTTCGCTCGGTTCGAGCTTCGCCATGTCGAGGCGCTGATGGCGAAAAAGGCTGACCGTCCGACTGCTGCGAACAAGATCAAAAAGCTATTATCGCGTCTGTTCAGGCATGCGGTGCGAAGCAACCAGGCGACCCACAACCCCGCCAGCGCCGCCGACGTCTACAAGCAGAACTCAGAAGGGTTCCACACATGGACGGACGCTGAGGTCGAGCAGTTCCGCGGTCACTGGCACAGCGGGACGCCCGCCCGTTTGGCGCTTGAACTGGCGCTTAACACGGGCGCCTCCCGCCAGGATCTGGCTCGGCTCGGCTGGCAGAATATTACCGGTGACCGCATCGCCTACACCCGTGGCAAGACAGGCGTATCGGCCGACCATGCCGATCATGGCCGAGCTCGACGCCGAGCTTCGGCACGTGCTGCGTGACCGAATGCTGTTCCTCACCTGGGGCGCCGGCCGGCCCTACACGACTGAGAGCCTAGGCAACTGGTTCAAGGACAGGTGCAAGGACGCCCTCCTGCCGCATTGCAACCTGCATGGGCTACGAAAGTCAGGGGCGACTCGCGCGGCTGAGGCAGGCGCGACCGAGAACGAGATCGCCGCGATCCTTGCGCACAAGGACACCCGTCAGGCATCGACCTACACCAAGAGGGCCAATCGTACTCGGCTCGGTGATGCCGCGTTCGCCAAGGTCGCGAGGGCGAAAGAGAAACGCACTGTGACCAACCCTCACCGCCAGTTGGACAATTAAGGAGCTAAACCTTTGATGGTCAAAGGTAAACTCATGAGGGTGGTACGCCCTACGGGACTCGAACCCGTGTTTCCGCCGTGAAAGGGCGGCGTCCTGGACCGCTAGACGAAGGGCGCGGAGCTTAGGCGGCCGACATACTGGGACGGGCCCGCGCTGGCAAGGGGATTGCCGCTCAGGTGCCAGGGGCGTTCGGGGGGCGTTCGGGGGGCGTTCGGGGGCGCTCAGCAGGGCTCGGCGACGTCCTCGATGCAGAGCTTGGCGCGGCGCCGGCCTCCCCAGTCGTCGAGCTCGAGCGTGCCGGCGATGTGCAAGGGACGGCGCGCCGCGGCGGCGGCCTCGAGCAGCGCCGCGATGCCGCGCTCGGCGGCGCGGAAGGCGACCGCGCCCAGCGTCTCGAAGCGCGCCTGGGCGTGGCCGTTGCCGACGGCGCGCACGCCCGAGGGCACGACATGGCCGAGCACCAGGTGCGGCGCCGGGTTCGACGGGCCGAAGGGGCCGGCCGTCTCGATCCGCTCGACGAGCTCGGCCGTGCAGCCGCCGGGCGCCAGCGCGCCGAGGACGTGCAGCTCCTGCGCGCCGGCCTCGCCGGCGCCCGCCGCCGCCACGAGCTCGGTCAGCGCCGCCATCGCCGCCTCGACGCCGCCGGCGGCGACGCTGAGGCCCGCCGCCATGCGGTGCCCGCCGCCCTTGGCCAGCAGCCCGCGCGCGGTCAGCGTGGCGACGGCCGCGCCGAGGTCGACGCCCGCGACCGAGCGGCCCGAGCCCGTGCCCATCCCGTCCCCATCCCGTCCCCGTGCCGCCGTCGAGCCCGATGACCACGGCCGGGCGGCCGAAGCGCTCCTTCAGCCGGCTGGCGACGATGCCGACCACGCCCGGGTGCCAGCCCTCGCCGGCCGCCCAGACGAGCGGGCCGACCCCGCGGCGCTCGACCTGCTCGCAGGCGGCGTCGAGCACCGCGGCCTCGATCGCGCGCCGCTCGCGGTTGAGCCCGTCGAGCCGCTCGGCCAGCGCCGCGGCCTCGTGCGGGTCTCGCGCGGTCAGCAGGCGCACGCCGAGGTCGGCGGCGCCGATCCGCCCGCCGGCGTTGATGCGCGGGCCGATGGCGTAGCCGAGATCGCTCGAGCAGGGCGGCGCGGCGAGGCCCGCGACATCGGCCAGCGCGGCCAGTCCCGGGCGCTCGCGGCGGGCCAGCACGGTCAGGCCCTGGCGCACGAAGGCGCGGTTCAGCCCGGTCAGCGGCGCCACGTCAGCGACGGTCGCCACGGCGACGAGGTCGAGCAGGCGCAGCAGGTCGGGCTCGGGCCGGTCGCCGAGGAGCTTCTCGGCGCGCATCAGCCGGTTGGTGGCGACCAGCAGCAGGAAGACCACGCCCGCGGCGCAGAGATGGCCGAGGCCCGAGCCGTCCTCGGCGCGGTTCGGATTGACGACGATCGCGTCCGGCAGCTCGGGCCCCGGCAGGTGGTGGTCGACGACGATGACGTCCGCGCCCGCCGCGCGCGCGGCGGCGACGGGGCCGAGCGCCAAGGTGCCGCAGTCGACGCAGATGACGAGGTCGTGCGCCCGCCCGAGCTCGGCCATCGCCGGCACGTTCGGGCCATAGCCCTCGTCGATGCGGTCGGGGATGTAGAACGTCGCCTCGCGCCCGAGCGCCCGCAGCCAGTCGACCAGCAGCGCCGTCGCGGCGGCGCCGTCGACGTCGTAGTCGCCGAAGACGGCGATGCGCTGCCGGCGGGCGGCGGCCTCGGCCAGCCGGCGGGCCGCCCGGTCCATGTCGGCCAACGTCGAGGGGTCGGGCATCAGCGCGCGAAGCGTCGGCGCCATGTAGGCGTCGACGCCCTCGGCGGCGATCCCGTTGGCGGCGAGCAGGCGCGCGACGATATCGGGCAGGCCGGTGGCCTGCGCCAGCCCGAGCGCCGCGCGCTCGACGTCCGCGCCCGGCCCGCGCCAGCGCCGGCCCGTCAGCGAGCGGGCGACGCCCAGATATGGGGCTTCGGGAACCATCGCCCGCGTTATACCGGCACGAGGCGCGGCGCGGAAGCGGGCCGAGTTGATCTGCCGCACTGGGAAGGGAGAGCCATGGATTGGGACGACGCCTATGCGAACGCGCCGCACATCCCGGGCGCCGAGGCGTATCCGCCGCGCTGGGCGCGCGAGGCGGCAGCGTTCCGCGCGGCGCTTGGCGCGCGGGCGCGGGTCGGGATGGGCTATGGCGAGGCCCCGGCCGAGCGGCTGGACCTGTTCATGCCCGAGGGGGCGCCGCGCGGCCTCATGGTCTTCGTGCATGGCGGCTATTGGCAGCGCTTCGGGCGGCAGGACTGGTCGCATCTGGCGGCCGGCGGCCTCGCGCGCGGCTGGGCGGTGGCGATGCCGGGCTATACGCTCTGCCCGGGCATCCGCGTGGCCGGCATCACGCGGCAGGTCGGCGCGGCCGTGATGCGCGCCGCGGCGGTCGTGGCCGGGCCGATCCGGCTGGCCGGCCACTCGGCGGGCGGGCACCTCGTCAGCCGGATGCTGTGCGCGGACGCGCCGCTGCCGGCGGCCGTTGCGGCGCGGATCGAGCACTCCGTCTCGATCAGCGGGGTGCACGACCTGCGGCCCCTGCTGCGGACGCGGCTGAACGAGGCGCTGCGGCTCGACGGCTCGGAGGCGCGGGCCGAGAGCCCGGCGCTGCTCGATCCGCGCGAGGGCGTGCGGCTCACGGCCTGGGTCGGCGCCGACGAGCGGCCGGAGTTCGTCCGGCAGAACGCGCTGCTCGCCAACATCTGGACCGGGCTCGGCGCCGCGACGCGCGCGGTGGTGGAGCCCGGCCGGCACCATTTCGACGTGATCGAGGGGCTCGCGGCGCCGGACAGCCCGCTGATGGGTGACCTGCTCGGCTGACCCCCGGGGTTGCGCGATCGGACGCGCGCGCCGAAGGTGCGCCGGGAACAGCGAAGGGGGAGCCGATGTCCGTCATGCTGGTGACCGGCGGCAGCCGGGGAATTGGGGCTGCCGTCTGCCGGCTGGCCGCCGCGCAGGGCTGGGCCGTCGCCGTCAACTATGCGCGTGACAAGGCGGCGGCCGAGGCCGTGGTGGCCGAGATCGCGGCCCGCGGCGGGCGCGCCGTCGCGGTGCAGGGCGACGTGGCCGCCGAGGCGGACGTGCTGGCGATGTATGACGCGGCCGCAGCGCTCGGCCCGGTCACGGCGGTGGTCGTCAATGCCGGCATCGTCGCGCAGGTCTCGCCGGTCGCCGAGATGGAGACCGACCGCATCCGCCGGGTGTTTGACGTGAACGTGCTCGGCGCCTTCCTGACGGCGCGCGAGGCGGCGCGCCGGATGCCGACGAACCGGGGTGGCCCCGGCGGCGCGGTCGTCATCGTCTCGTCGGCCGCGTCGCGCCTCGGCTCGCCCTTCGAGTTCGTCGACTACGCGGCCTCGAAGGGGGCGATGGACACGCTGACGCTGGGGCTCGCCAAGGAGCTCGGGCCCGGCGGGGTGCGGGTGAACGCCGTGCGGCCGGGCCTGATCGAGACCGAGATCCACGCCTCGGCCGGCGCGCCCGAGCGGGTCGCGCGGCTGGTCGGCGGCGTTCCGCTCGGCCGGCCGGGCTCGGCCGAGGAGGTCGCGGCGGCGATCGTCTGGCTGGCCTCGCCCGCCGCGTCCTATGTCAGCGGCGCGCTGCTCGACATCGGCGGCGGGCGCTGAGCTCAGCCGGCCTTCGCCCCGTCGATCGCCGGCCGGATGTACTTGTCGATGTCGCCGCGGGTGATCGGGCCGACATGGCGGTAGACGATCGTGCCGTCGCCGTCGACGACGAAGGTCTCGGGCACGCCGTAGACGCCGAAGTCGATGCCGGTGCGCCCCGTCGTGTCGGCGCCGATGCGCGCGAACGGGTTGCCCATCTCGTCGAGGAAGGCGGTCGCGTTGGCGGGCTCGTCCTTGTAGTTGATGCCGTAGAGCGTGACGCCGCTCTCGGACAGCGCCATCAGCTGCGGGTGCTCGGCCCGGCACGGCGCGCACCAGCTGGCCCAGACGTTGACGAGCTTGACCCCGGCGCGGTCAGCTCGGCGGTCGAGAGGCCGGGCTCGCCGTCGCGCAGGGGCGGCGAGCTGGAACTCCGGCACGGGCTTGTCGATCAGCGCCGAGGGCAGCGTCTGGACGTCGTCGCGCTGCAGGCCCAGCATGAAGACGGCCAGCACCATGCCGGCGCCGATGGCCGGGATCAGCATCCAGAGGCGGAAGCCGCTCGCCGTCCGCTCGGCATCTTCGGTCCGCTCGCTCTCAGTCCGGGCGCTCATCGGCGGCGCTCCCTCTCCAGCCCGTCCAGGTCTCGCCGCGCCCGGCGGCTCGCGGCGACGCTCGACCAGATGAGCGCACCGAGAATCAGCGCCGTGCCCGCATAGGCGGCGATCACGTAGGGCGCGTATGCGTCGGCGAAAAGGCTCATGCCGGAACCGTCATGCTGGAACGGCGGCGAAACGCAGCGCGCGGGCGCGGCGCAGCCGGATCTCGGTCCGCGCGCGCAGCAGCAGCAGCGCCAGGAACAGCACGTAGAAGGCCACGATGCAGAGGTAGAGCGGCGTGCGGAAGGCGTCGTCGATGCGCTGCCCGGCCTCGACCATCGAGAGCGACGAGTCCTGGTGCAGCGTCGAGAAGAAGCGCACCGCATAGCGCGACAGGAAGGCGAAGACGACGCCGACGAGGCAGAGCACGGCCGAGAGGTCGGCGGCCTTCTCAGGCTCGTCGATCGCGGCCCAGAGCGCCATGTAGCCGAGATAGAAGAAGAACATGATCAGGACGGCGGTCAGCCGCGCGTCCCAGACCCACCAGGTGCCCCACATCGGCTGGCCCCAGACGGCGCCGGTGATGAGCGCGACGGCCGTGAAGGCCGCGCCGATGGGGGCCGCGGCCTTGGCGACGAGAAAGCTGACATGGTGCCGGCGGATCAGTCCGATGCCGCTCGCCACCGCCATGATGAAATAGGTGTTGATCGCCAGCATCGCGGCCGGGACGTGCAGGAAGATGATCTTGACGGTCGAGCCCTGCTGGTAGTCGGGCGGCGTGGCGAACAGCGCCCAGCCGAGGCCGGCCGCCAGCAGCAGGCCGGCCGCGATCCAGAGCGGCGCCATGGCGGGCGCCGTGACGCGCATGAACTCGGCCGGGTTCGCATAACGCCAGAGGGACATGGCGCCTAGGTAGAGCGAGCGTCGGCGCGACTCAACAAGATCGCGCGGGCGTGATTGCCGCGCCCGCGCGAGACGCGCTCGGGCCGGCGGCGGTGCGGATGCGCCGGATGGCGCGGCTGCCCTGGTCGGCGGCCGGCGTTTGCGGGTGACCTCTTGCGGGGAGGGAAGCACTGGGCGCTTTTCGCGCCCGTCCCCCTCGGTGGTTGGCTTCCCGTCACGCCCCTCCTGTCGGAGGGACCGGGAGCCAAGAGCACGGCCGGCCGGCCGCGACTGCCCCGATGAGGGGCCTTGGTGGCGCCTCCGATGGTTGCCAGCCATCCGGCGCCCGGCAGTTTGCAAACCGGGAGGCCCGTCTCTCACCCGGGCCCTCCTGGGCCGCGTGATCTACGCGGCAAAGCCTAAGATCCGGTGTTCGCGTCGGGCGCCGCGCGTGTCGGGTCAGGCGATCCAGAACGCCTTCTCGAGGTCGTGGAACTCCGCGGCCGGGCCCTCGAACTTGTTGCGGCCGAGCTCGAGCACGTAGACGTGGTCGGCGATCTTCAGCGCCTGGCGGATCTCCTGGTCGACCAGCAGGATCGTCAGCCGGTCGCGCGTCGCCAGCGTCTTCAGCATCTCGTAGACCTCGGAGGCGAGCATCTTGGAGAGGCCGGCGGTCGGCTCGTCGACCAGCAGCATGCTGGGCTCGGACATCAGCGTGCGGCCGATCTCGACCATGCGCTGCTGGCCGCCCGAGAGCTCGCCCGTGATCTGCCGGCGCTTGTCGCGCAGCGCCGGAAAGCGCTCGTAGTTCGCCTCGATCTTGGCGCGCACCTGGCGGCGGTCGTTGCGGAACGTCCAGCCGCCGAGCTCGAGGTTCTCCTCGACGCTCATGTCCTTGAAGATGCCGGGGTTCTGCGGGATGTAGGCGAGCCCCTTGAGGATCCGCTGGTGCGTCGGCACGTCGAGGATCGACTCGCCTTCCAGCAGGATGTCGCCGGCGTTCGGCCGAGGAAGCCGAAGGCCGCCTTCAGCGCGGTCGACTTGCCGACGCCGTTGGCGCCGAGCACGGCGGTGATCCGGTGCCGCCGCGCCTTGAGGTTCAGCGCCTGCAGGATGTTGAGGTCGCGGTAATAGCCGACATAGAGGTCGCGCAGCTCCAGCACCGCGTCGTCGGCTGTCGCGGGCGCGGCGTCGGCCGACGTTCATGCCGCGTCCTCCTCGTCGGTGCCCAGATAGGCCTCGATGACGGCCGGGTCGCGCTTGACCTCGTCGGGCGGGCCGTCGGCGATCAGCTCGCCGAAGTTCAGCACGAGCAGCCGGCTGCAGAGCGAGAAGATCGACTCCATCTGGTGCGAGATCAGGATGATCGCCTTGCCGTCGCCGTTCACCCGGCGGATGTACTCGTAGATGATCTCCATCAGCCGCGGGTGCACGCCGGCGAAGGGCTCGTCGAGGATGATGACCTCCGGATCCAGCATCAGCAGGCGGCCGAGCTCGAGCAGCTTCTGCTGGCCGCCCGACAGCGCCTGGGCGTACTCGTTGCGCAGATGGTCCATCGTCAGGAACTCGCAGCACCTCCATGGCGCGGTCGTGCACCTCGCCCTTGTGCCCGCCGAGCGCCAGCGCCGGGACGTAGAGGTTCTCGAGCACCGTCATGCGCCGGAACGACCGCGTCACCTGGAAGGTGCGGCCGAGGCCCGCGCGCGCCACCTGGTAGGGCTGGAGCTGGTCGATGCGCTCGCCGTTCAGGTAGACGGTGCCGCTCTCGGGCGTCAGCGCGCCGTCGAGGATGTTGGTCAGCGTCGTCTTGCCGGCGCCGTTCGGGCCGATCAGGCCGATCAGCTCGGGGCCGTCACCTCGAAGCTGACGCCCTTCAGCACCTGGTTGCCGCCGAAGCGCTTGCAGAGATCGGTCACGGCGAGATGCGTCATCGGGCCAACTTCATCGGACGGGCTCCACGGCCTCTTTCAGCTCGGGCTCGGTGACGGTCTCGGTCTGCTCGCCTTGGGCGCGCCGCTTGGCGACGGTCTCGGCGGCGACATGGCCGCGGGCGAAGAAGTCGATGACCGGCGCGATCAGGCCGTTGCGGAAGAAGCGCAGCGTGACCATCAGCAGCAGGCCGAAGACGACGAGCCGCCACTCGGTCATGTCGACGGTGACGCCGCCGATGGTGAAGCTGTTGCGCAGCATCTCGAGCAGGACCTGGATGATGATGGCGCCGATGGCGGCGGCGACGAAGTTCTCGACCCCGCCGATCACCGCCATGGCGACGACCAGGCTCATCTGCAGCAGGAACAGGTTGTTCGGCGTGATGATGCCGACGTAGTAGCCCTGCACGGCGCCGGCGGCGGCGGCCATCATGGTGGTGACGACGAAGACCAGCACCTTGTAGCGCGTGGTGTTGACGCCGAGCGCGGCGGCGGCGTCCTGGTCCTCGCGCAGCGCGCGCACGAAGAGGCCGAAGCGGGAGTGCGCGAGCCAGGCGAGGATGCCGAGGCAGAGCAGCAGCAGCCCCAGCATGACGAAATAGGGCGGCAGTTTCGCGGTCGGGCCGAAATAGGTGCCGAAGAGCGTGACGCCGCTCGGGGAAGAGCGGCGGCATCTCGATGCCCGCCTGGCCGCGCGTCAGCCAGACCTCGGCCGAGATGACGGCCTTGACGATCTCGGCGAAGCCGAGCGTGAAGAGCGCCAGATAGGCGGCGCGCAGGCGAAGCACCAGAACGCCGACCAGGAAGCCGAAGAAGCCGCCCATCAGCGTACCGAGCACGACGCCGAGCCAGATCGGCATCGGCGTGACCGGCGAGCGTCGCGGTCCGGCCGCCAGCGCCTGCTGCAGGCAGTCCTGCGTCAGCGTCGTCGAGGTGATGCCGATCGGGTTGACGACGACCAGCCAGCTGCCGCCGAGCGCGACCTCGGTGCAGAGGCCCGTCGGCTTGCGGCGCGAGCCAGATGTAGTGGCTGAAGAGCGCGGCCGTGTAGGCGCCCACCCCCATGAAGCCGATATGGCCGAACGAGAACTGCCCGGCATAGCCCGCCAGCATCGACCAGCTCGACGCCAGGATCGCGTAGAAGAAGGCCGTGATGAGGATATGCATCACGTAGGGATAGTCCGTGCCCGTATAGACGAACGGGAACGCCGACGAAGAAGGCGAGGAGCGCGAGGCCGAGCAGCGCGGGGACGAGGCGGCGCATCAGGCCTTACCGTGCGTGCCGGCGGCGTATTTCCGCCCGAAGAGCCCGGTCGGGCGCAGCAGCAGCGTCAGCGTCAGCACGATCATGCCATAGGCCGGGATATAGCCCGCGGCGCGCTGGGCGTCCGGGATGCAGCCGGTGCCCGCCGCCTCGACCATGCCGACGAGGATGCCGCCGATGAAGGCGCCCGGCAGCGAGCCGAGGCCGCCGAGGACCACGATGACGAAGCTGCGCATGGCCGGGATGTTGCCGACCTGCGGCAGCCAGGAGAAGGCCTGCACCAGCAGGGCGCCCGCCAGCGCCGCGATCATGCCGCCGAGCGCGAAGGCCAGCATGTTCATGCGGTCGGGGTTGATGCCGACGACGGCGGCGGCCTCGCGGTCCTGGCTGACGGCGCGCAGCGCCTTGCCGGTCCAGGTGCGGTGCAGCAGCCACATCAGCGCCAGCAGCACCAGAATGCAGGTCACGCGCCGCGGTGAAGCGCGGGTTCGAGATCGTCACCGTGTTGAAGAGGTCGATCGAGCCGCCGCTGGTCTTGATCCAGGGCGGCTCGGCGTCCGCGGGAAAGCTCCAGCGCGGGAAGTCGACATAGCGCTGGACCTTGACCGGGCTGGCGCCGGCCGTTGCCTGCACGAAATACTGCAGCGTGAAGGCGAGGCCGAAGGTGGCGAGGATGCCGTACTCGACCGGCCGGTCGATCTTGCCGTGGTACATCGGGGTCAGCATCGCCCGCTCGAAGACGGCGCCGAGCAGGAAGGCGATGGCGCAGGCGGCGAGCACGGCGAGGAGGGGCGGCATCCAGGGCAGCCACTGGTAGGCGATCCAGTAGACCAGCATTCCGCCGACCATGTAGAACTCGCCATGCGCGAAGCTGACGACGCCGAGGATCGAGAAGATCAGCGTCAGGCCCAGCGCCATGAAGCCGTAGATGATGCCGATGATCAGCCCGTTCACGACCTGGCTCATCACGAAGGGGCCGTTCGTGACGCAGAGATTGTCGGGATGGCCGAAGGCGAAGGCGGCGGCGAAGAGCATGACGGCGAGGATGGCCGGCGCGACCCGCAGGAAGGTGGTCAGCCGCGGCGTCGCGGCCCAGAGCGCGGCGAGGCCCACGGGCCCGAGCGCCGCGCCCGTCATGGCGCCGACGAAGGTGGTGTCGGTGGTGTCGAGGTTGCGGTGCAGATAGCGACGGCGGATCAGCGGCGCGCCGATGGCGCCCCAGACGAGCATCCAGACGATGACGCCCCAGAAGATGCCGTCACTGTCCACGCGGTCCCCCGACTGTCGTGGTGCCCCGCCGGCCCAGGCGTGCCGGCGGGTGCGTTCCCGTGGTCAGGCGATCACTCGTTCACCCAGACCGGGTCGCGGGTCTTGTAGGTGTCCGGCCAGACGATGGCGGCGTCGGTCGAGGACTCGCCCTCGTTCTGGTACTGGATGACGGTCAGGGCCACGTCCGGCCACTGGTGCCACCACTCGTCGCCCTTGCCGTCGGCGCCGGGCTCCTTCTTGGTGCCGTAGGGGAAGTAGATCGTCCCCAGCGTGCCCTCGTGCTTGATGTTCTCGAGCGCCTCGACGATCGCGTCGCCGTCGGTCGAGCCGGCCTCGTTGATCGCCTGCGCCAGGATCGCGATCGAGTCGTAGGCCTCCATCGCATAGCTCTCGACGTCGGACTTGCCGGTCCGCTCCTTGTACTTCTTGGCGAAGGCCTTGGCGTTTTCGTTGAACGCGGTTCTCCGGCAGCGCCGACGCGCTGGACGAAGGCGTACTGGCCGTCGGGCACGTTGCGCCAGTAGGCGCCCGATTCGAGCGCATCCTGGCCGGCGATGAACGGGATGTCCTGCGGGCCGATGCCGGCGTCAGCCGCCTGCTGGGCGAAGTTGTAGGCGGCCTCGCCGGTGTTCAGCGTGATGATGAAGTCGGGGTTCATCGCCTTCATCCGCTGGATGATGCCCGAGAAGTCCTGCGTGCCGATGTCGACCGAGAAGACCTCGCTCTCGATGCCCTTGGACTTCAGGCCCTTCTGCGTCTCCTGGCTGGCCGGGATGCCGTAGTCGGTGTTCTCGGTCGAGATCGCGACCTTCTTGACGCCGGGCGCGAGCGAGGCGAACTGCCAGAGCGTGTTCGAGGCCCAGGAGCTGAGCGGAGCGATGCGGAAAATGTACTTCTGCTTGTCGCCGGTGATGGTGTCGTTCCAGGTCTCGGCGAAGACGACGGGCACGCCGCGCGCGTCGGCCACGTCCTTGGACGCGACGCCCACGCTGGAGTGATAGCCGCCGCCGACCGCGACGACGCCGTCCTGGGTGATGAACTTCTCCATCACCGCCGCGCCCTCGCTCGGGCAGGCCCTCGGTGTCGCCGATCACCACCTCGACGTCGCAGCCGAGCACGCCGCCCTTGGCGTTGATGTCCTCCTGCGCGATCAGCATGGCGTCGCGCATCGCCTCGCCGCCGACCACCGTGCCGGGGGCCGACAGCGGCGCGAGGCCGCCGATCTTGATCGGGGCAGTCCTGGGCCAGCGCGCCGGCCGTGCCGAGCGCCAGCGTGGCGGCAGACGCCGCCAATGCGGCGAAGAGCGATCGCTTCATGTAATGTCTCCCTGTTTGTCCGGAGGCCCCGGATCTCCCCACGCCGTCTGAATGGCGTGTTCCCCGACTCGACTAGATCAAGGAAAATGCGGCAGCGCAACAGGGTCGGGCAACAGGGTCGGCATCATGCGCACTTGACGTGGATCGCGAGCAATGTCCGATAAGGTCGACCCGGGTGAGGAGGCTGCGATGGACCTGCGCGCGAACGAGCGTGTCGTCTGGATGAATGGCGAGTTCATCCCCGAGAGCAAGGCGCTGGTGCCCTATCGCGAGCGCAGCTTCATCTTCGGCGACGGCGCCTTCGACATGACGCGCACCTTCCGGCACCGCATCTTCAAGCTCGACGAGCATGTCGAGCGGCTCTACCGGTCGTTGAAGGCGCTGCGGCTCGATGCAACCATGCCGCCCGAGAAGATGATCGAGATCAGCCGCGAGGTCGTCGCCCGCAACCTGCACCTGCTGGGACCGGAGGACGACTACTGGCTCGGCCAGCGCATCACGCGCGGCGTGCAGAAGGCCGAGGGCGACAACTGGGGCCATTACGGCCCGACGGTGATCGTCGAGTGCACGCCGCTGCCGCTGCGCGACCGCGCGCCGCTCTACCGCGACGGCATCCAGGTGGTGACGCCCTCCGTTCGCCGCACGCCGCCCGAGGCGCAGACGCCGCGGGCGAAGAGCCACAACTATCTCAACCTCGTCATGGGCGACCTCGAGGTGCGGGCGCAGAACCCGGTCGCCTGGGCCGTGCTGCTCGACATGAACGGCAACCTCTGCGAGGGGCTGGGGTCGAACATCTTCCTGGTGCAGGACGGCGCGCTGCTGACGCCGCGCGACAAGTTCGTGCTGCCCGGGGTGAGCCGGGCGACGGTGATCGAGCTGGCGGGCAAGCTGGGCATCCCGTTCCGCGAGGCGGATCTCGACCTCTACGACGCCTACAACGCCGACGAGGCGTTCATCACCTCGACGAGCCTCTGCATCTGCCCGGTGGCCAGCGTCAACGGCATGGCGCCCGCTGCCGGCATCTACGGCCCGGTGACCAAGCGGCTGATCGACGCCTATGTCGAGCTGGTCGACTGCGATTTCGTCCAGCAATACCTCGACCGGCTCTGACGGCGGGCGGTCCGGCACCCGGCGTCGGCTGCCGGGGCCGGCGCAGCGCCGCCAGGCACCCCGCGGCGATCCGGGGCGCATCTGCATGTGGACAGGCGCGCGGGAATCCTTAACGCTCGCGCCGGGTTCTCACGAGGGCCCGACGTTTCGCCCGGCTCGGCCGGGCTTGGGAGGGAGTTCACATGAAGATCGTTCTGCGAAGGACGGGAATTTGGGCGGCCGCCGCCGTGACCGCGCTGGCGCTCGGCACCGGCGTCCAGGCGGCGCCGCCGAAAGACACCTTCGTCATGGCGAAGGACATCAGCGACATCATCACGCTCGATCCGGCCGAGGTGTTCGAGTTCACCGGCGGCGAGGTCATCGCGAACCTCTACGACCGCGTCATGACCTACGAGCCCGACGACCTGACGAACCTGGTCGGCGGCGTGGTCGAGAGCTGGGAGCTGTCGAACAACGGCAAGACCATCACCTTCACCATGCGCCCGGACCAGAGCTTTGCCTCGGGCAATCCGGTGACGGCCGATGACGTCGTCTATTCGCTGCGGCGCTCGGTCAAGCTCGACAAGACGCCCGCCTTCATCCTCAACCAGTTCGGCTGGACGGCCGACAATGTCGACGAGCTGGTCAAGGTGGTCGACGGCAAGCCGCAGATCACGATCACCGAGGACCTGTCGCCCGAGCTGGTGCTGAACGCGCTCTCGGCCGGCATCGCATCCGTCGTCGACTTCAAGCTCGTGCAGGAGCACGAGAAGGACGGCGACATGGGCTATGAGTGGCTGAAGTCGAACAGCGCCGGCTCCGGTCCCTTCAAGCTGACCAGCTGGAAGGCGAACGAATTGGTCTCGATGGAGGCGAACGGGAACTTCCGCGAGGGCGCGCCCGAGATGAAGCGCGTCATCATCCGCCACGTGCCCGAGCCTTCGGCCCAGCGGCTGATGATCGAGAAGGGCGACATCGACCTCGCCCGCGACCTGACGCCAGATCAGATCCAGGCGCTCGAGGGCAGCCAGGACCTGGCGGTCCAGGCGGACCCCAAGGCGGCGCTGATCTATCTGGCGGCCAACCAGGAGAACGAGATCCTGGGCAAGCCCAAGGTCGTCGAAGCGCTGAAGTACCTGATCGACTACCAGGGCATGGCGGACAGCTTCCTCAAGGGCCAGTACATCGTCCACCAGGCCGCCTGGCCCGAGGGGCTGTGGGCCGCCTATAACGAGACGCCGTACAAGCTCGACGTCGAGAAGGCCAAGGCTCTGCTGGCCGAGGCGGGCTATCCTGATGGCTTCGAGATCCGGCTCGATACGCTGAACTCGTCGCCCTATCCCGAGATCGCCCAGGCAGTTCAGGCGACGCTGGCGCAGGCGGGCATCAAGGCCAACATCCAGACGGCCGAGGGCAAGACGCTCTGGCCGATGTATCGCGGCCGCAAGCACGAGCTGATCCTGGCCCAGTGGTCGCCCGACTATGTCGACCCGCACTCGAACCTCGACGCGTTCGCCCGCAACCCTGACAACCGGCCGGACGCGAACCTGACGGGCGTCCTCGCCTGGCGCAATGCCTGGGCCGACGACAAGATGAACGAGATGGTGACCGCCGCGGCGCAGGAGCAGGACCGCGCCAAGCGCGAGCAGATGTACGCGGACATCCAGAAGAAGCTGCAGGAAGAAGGGCCTTACGCCATCATGTTCCAGAACGTGGAGCAGTCGGTGAAGCGGAAGGACGTCGAGCACTTCGTCTCGGGACCGACCTTCGACCTGATCTTCTACCGGAACGTCACGAAGTAGGCGCCGGCTTGGCAGGCACCACGAAACCGGCGGCGGCGGGGGCGACGCTCTCGCCGCCGCGCTGGCTGAAGGCGGTGGCGCACGCGCTGGTCGACGCTGGCGCTGACCTTCCTCGGCCTGACCGCCATCACCTTCACGATCGGGCGCATCATGCCGGCCGACCCGGTGCTGGCGATCGTCGGCGACCGGGCGAGCCAGGAGGTCTATGACCGCGTCTATCACGAGATGGGCCTCGACCAGCCGATCTACGTCCAGTACGCGCGCTATCTGAACGAGCTGGTCCATGGCGAGCTCGGCACCTCGATCATGACGACCCGGCCGGTGATCGAGGACATCCTGCGCTTTTTCCCCGCGACGCTCGAGCTCGCCACCATCGCGACGCTGCTCGGCGTCTTCGTGGGCGTGCCGACGGGCGTCTGGGCGGCGGTGAACCAGGGCAGGCTGGTCGACCACGTGGTCCGCGTCTTCGGGCTGGTCGGCTATTCCATGCCGGTCTTCTGGCTCGGCATGGTGGCGCTGCTGGTCTTCTACGGCAAGCTCGGCTGGGTGGCCGGCCCCGGCCGCATCGACGTCTATTACGACGGCATCGTCGACCCGGTCACGGGCGTGATCCTGATCGATTCCGCGCTGCAGGGCGAATGGGACATCTTCTGGAACGCCGTCTCGCACCTGATCCTGCCGGCCTCGATCCTGGGCCTCTTCGCGCTGGCCTACATCGCGCGCATGACGCGCAGCTTCATGCTGGACCAGCTGAACCAGGAATACGTGCTGACCGCCCGCGTCAAAGGCGCCTCCGAGCGCGCGGTCATCTGGCGGCACGCGTTCCGCAACGTGCTGGTGCAGCTCATCACGATCATCGGCCTGACCTATGCCTCGCTGCTCGAGGGCTCGGTGCTGACCGAGACGGTGTTCTCGTGGCCGGGCATCGGCCAGTACATCACGACGTCGCTCTTCAACGCCGACATGAGCGCCGTGCTGGGCGGCACCGTCGTCGTCGGCGCCTGCTTCGTCGGCATCAACATGCTCTCGGACCTGCTCTACCGCCTGGTCGATCCCAGGGCGCGGACGTGACCGTCGTCCCTGACGTCAAGCCGATCGGGCTGCGCGGCTGGCTGCTCTCGCCCTCGCCGCGCTCGAAGCGCCAGGCGCGGCTGCAGCGCGCCTATATCGGCTGGCTGACCTTTCGGTCGAACCCGATCGCCATGGCGGGGCTGATCATCATCGTCGGCCTCGTGCTGGCCGCGATCTTCGCGCCCTGGCTGACGGCGACGAACGGGCTGCAGCCGGAGCTCGGCCAGCGCCTGCAGCCGGCGAGCTGGGAGCACTGGTTCGGCACGGACCAGCTGGGCCGCGACATCTATGACCGGATCGTCTGGGGCTCGCGCATCACGCTCTACATCGTCGGGCTGGTCTCGATCATCGTCGTGCCGATCGGCTTGGCGATCGGCATCGTCGCCGGCTATGTCGGCGGCTGGGTCGACAACGTGCTGATGCGGCTGACCGATATCTTCCTGGCATTCCCGCGGCTGATCCTGGCGCTGGCGCTGGTGGCGGCGCTGGGCCCCGGCATCGAGAACGCCGTGCTGGCGATCGCGCTGACGACCTGGAGCCCTTATGCGCGCATCGCCCGGGCCGAGGTGCTGACGATCCGCCGCTCCGAGTTCATCCTGGCCGCGCAGGCGCAAGGGGCCTCGACCCTGCGCATCCTGCGCCGGCACGTCCTGCCGCTGTGCCTGGCCTCGGTCATCGTGCGCCTGACGCTCGACATGGCGGGGATCATCCTGACGGCCGCGGGCCTGGGCTTTCTCGGCCTCGGCGCCCAGCCGCCGACGCCAGAATGGGGCGCGATGATCTCGAACGGCCGGCAGCTGCTGCTCGACCAATGGTGGGTGCCGACGGTGCCGGGCATCGCCATCTTCATCGTCAGCCTCGGCTTCTGCCTGCTCGGCGACGGCCTGCGCGACGTGCTCGACCCCAAGAGCGCCGCGGCATGACGGAGACGCGCCCGCTGCTGGCCGTCGAGGACCTGCACGTCACCTTCACGACGCCGCGCGGCCCGGTCGAGGCCGTGCGCGGCGTGTCGTTCGAGCTCGGCCGCGAGCGGCTCGGCATCGTCGGCGAATCCGGCTCGGGCAAGTCGCAGACGGGCCGCGCCCTGCTGCGCCTCTCGGCCCGCAACGGCCGGATCCGCGCCCGCCGCATGGAGTTCGACGGGATCGACCTGCTGAAAGTATCCGAGCGCGATCTGCGCGACATCCGCGGCGCCCGCATCTCGATGATCATGCAGGACCCGCGCTATTCGCTGAACCCCGTCGTCACCGTCGGCGAGCAGATCAGCGAGGCTTACCTCATCCACTCGGACGCCAGCCGGCGCGAGGCGCGCGAGCGCGCGCTTCAGATGCTGGCGACCGTGCAGATCCGCGATCCGGAGCGCGTCTACGGGCTCTACCCGCACGAGGTCAGCGGCGGCATGGGCCAGCGCGTGATGATCGCCATGATGCTGATCCCGAGCCCCGACCTGATCATCGCCGACGAGCCGACCAGCGCGCTGGACGTCACCGTGCAGATGCAGGTGCTGGCGCTCCTCGACGACATGGTGCGCGAGCGCGGCATGGGGCTGGTCCTGATCAGCCACGACCTCAACCTCGTCGCCACCTTCTGCGACCGCGTGCTGGTCATGTATGGCGGCCGGGTGATGGAGGTGCTGCAGGCGGGCCGGCTGCACGAGGCGCGGCACCCCTATACGCGGGGGCTGCTGAACTGCCTGCCCGACCTCAAGCGGCCGCACGAGGTGCTGCCCGTCCTGGAGCGCGATCCGGCTTGGCTGGACGGCTGACCGTGGACGCTGCCGGATCCCCGATGATCGAGGTCGAGAACCTCGGCGTCACCTTCGGGCACGGCCGGGGCGAGGTCCATGCCGTGCGCGGCGTCAGCTTTCGCGTGGCCCGGGGCGAGGCCTATGGCCTGGTGGGCGAGTTGGGGTCGGGCAAATCCACCGTCCTTCGCGCCATGGCGCGGCTGGCGCCCGGCTGGACAGGCGCCATCCGGATCGCCGGCACCGCGCTGGGCCACCGGCTGGACAAGGCCACCGCGCGGCGGATGCAGATGGTCTTTCAGGACCCGTACGGCTCGCTGCACCCGCGCCATACGGTCAACGACATCCTGAACGAGCCGCTCGAGATCCACCGCATCGGCGAGCGCGAGCCGCGCGTGCTGAAGGTGCTGCGCGAGGTCGGGCTCGGCGCCGAGCTGCGGTTCCGCTATCCGCACCAGATCTCGGGCGGACAGCGCCAGCGCGTGGCCGTTGCCCGCGCGCTGATCCTCGAGCCCGAGATCCTGCTGCTGGACGAGCCGACCTCGGCGCTCGACGTCTCGGTGCAGGCCGAGATCCTGAACCTGCTCAGCCGACTGCGGCGCGAGCACGGGCTGACCTATGTCATGGTCAGCCACAACCTGGCCGTCGTGGCGCATCTCTGCGAGCGGATCGCCGTCATGAACCAGGGCCGGTTCGTCGAGGAGCTGACGGCGACGCAGTTGCGCAGCGCCAGCCCGCAGGCCGAATACACCCGCCAGCTCATCGCCGCGAGCGAGGGCTATGACCGCGAGGCGGCGCGGCGGATGGTCCGGTACGAATAGGCCTGGCTCAACCGGCCGGAGTTGTTTCGAGACGCGCGGCCTGGTGGGCGTGACAACATGGCCCCTGGCGGGCCGATGACGTCGAAACTGGTCAGGCCGGGCCGAGCTTCTCGTGCCTGGCGTCGAGCGCCCGATGCACCTCGAGTTCCTCCTGCCGGCGGTTCGCCACGGCGGCGGCGATGCCTTCGACGACGGCAACGGCCGAGGTGATCGAGTTCGGCAACAGCCTGCGCGTCGCGTCGGCGTAGAAGACGGCGTCGGCGAACTTGGTCAGGGGGCTGGTCGGACGGTCGGTGATGCAGACGATCGACGCTCCCCGGCTGTGCGCGGTCTCGGTGATCTCGACCGTCTCGGTGGCATAGTTCGGCAGGGCGCAGGTGATGACGAGGTCCCGCGGCGTGCAGTGCACGACCCTGCGGAAGGCGGCGTTGCCATTGCCCGAGGGTCCGATGTTGGTCGCATTGCCCCGGCAATAGGGCTCGAGCCCGTGGATCAGGACGCCGACCACGAACTGGCTGAGCCCGGTGCCGAAGCCGAAGATGCGCTCGGCGCTCAGGATCATGTCGACCGTCCGGCTGCAGCTCGCCTCGTCAAGGCAGTCGAGCGTCCGCTGCAGGCTCCTGAGGTCCTGGTTGAGCCCGTTGCGGACGACGTCGAAGTGGCTGGCTTCCTCGTCGATCTCCTGGCTGAGCCGCTGGGCGTGCGACTGGCCGGCGCGGAGCGCCTCGATCTGCGAATCACGGAACTCGGCAAAGCCCGGGAACCCGATCGCGCGGGCGAAACGCGTCGCCGTGGCGGTCGAGACCTCGCAGCGGGTCGCGAGCTCGATGTTGTTCAGCATCGCGGCCTCGGTCGGGTTGCGCAGGATGAAATCCGCGATTTTCCGATGGCCTGGGCTGAGCTTCTCATAGGCGAGCGAGACGCGGTGCGCGACGTCGGTGTGGAAAACGCTGACCATCGCTGACTCGCCCCTTGACCGCTGGAATTTCATGGGTTGCATAATCATGCAACGAACGTTTCATGTCCGCCAGCCCCGACATCACACAGACAGGGATTGATCAATGGCCCACAGCAATCTCGGCGCAGGAGCGGCCCTTCTGCTTGCTGCCGCCGCTTCAGCCGCCGCCTCTGCCGAGGCGCAGGACCTGACCATCGGGCTTGCCTCCGAGCCGACGGCCGTCGATCCGCACTATCACGATCTGTCGCCGAACAACGCGCTTGCCGAGCACATCTATTCCGGGCTGGGCCGCGTCGACGCGCAGCAGAAGATCCAGCCCGCCCTCGCGAAATCGTGGGAGGCGGAGGACGACAACACCTGGGTTTTCCACCTGCGCGACGACGTCGTCTTCTCGGACGGGTCCAAGTTCGACGCGGACGATGTCGTTTTCACCTATTGCCGCACCATGAACAACGAGTTGGCGATCGGCTCGACCGGCTCCTCCGTGGTCACGAACTTCGAACTCTGTCGAGACGCCGGATCCCTACACGATCAGGATCAAGACCAAGGCGGTCGAGCCCCTGATGCCCGAGATGCTGGCGCAGATCATGATCCTCAGCGAGGGGACAGTCGAGCATGGCGAGATCTCGTTCGATCTCGACAATGGATGCGGCGTGACCGGCGCCTGGCCCAGCCTCGACGATTTCAACAGCGGCGACGCCGCGATCGGCACGGGTCCGTTCGTGCTGGAGAAGTTCACCCCGGGGTCGGGCATCACGCTGAAGCGCAACGACACGTATTTCGGCGAGACGCCGGCCTGGGAGACGGTGCGCCTGGTGCCGGTCCCCGCCCCGGGACCGCGCCTCGCGGGGCTGCTGTCTGGCGACTATGACCTGATCGAGAACCCGGCCGCGCGCGACATCGAGCAGATCAAGTCGCGCGACGGCTTCGACTATGTCTCGACGCCGTCGAACCGGGTCATCTTCCTGCAGATGGATGTCGGCCGCGACGAAAGCCCCTTCGTCAAGACCGAGGACGGCTCGAACCCGTTCAAGGACGAGCGCGTGCGCCAGGCGATCTCGATGGCGATCGACCGGCAGGCGATCGTCGACCGGATCATGGACGGCTTCGCGACGCCCGCCTACCAGTTCATCCCCGACAGCATGTTCGGCGCGATCCCGAGCCCCGAGCCGCTGGCGTACGATCCCGAGCGCGCCAAGGAGCTGCTGGCCGAGGCGGGCTATCCGGACGGCTTCAAGCTGACCTTCCACGCCACCAACGACCGCTACATCAACGACAGCCAGGTGGCGCAGGCGGTGGCGCAGTTCCTCTCGCGCATCGGCATCGAGACCGAGCTCGACGCCATGACGCGCTCGATCTTCTTCACGCGCCGCAGCAACAAGGAATTCAGCTTCGCGATGGGCGGCTGGGGCTCGAGCGAGGGCGGCGCCGCGTCCTTCCTGCGCCAGTACGTGACGACCGAGAACGAGGGGCTGGGCGTCGGCGGGTCGAACTATGGCGGCTGGTCGGATCCTGACTTCGACGCGGTCCTGCTCGAGGCGCTCCGCACCGTCGACGAGGAAAAGCGCGCCAGGCTGCTGCAGCAGGCCGAGCAGATGGCCGTCGACAGGCTGGGCTTCATCCCGCTGCACTTCGAGAGCTCGCTCTGGGCGTTCCGCAAGGGGTTGAGCTATCCCGGCCGGACCGACCAGTACACGCTGGCGCACGAAGTGACGAAGACGGCCGAATAGCCGCGACGCCGCCAGTTCTCCGGCGCCGGCGGCGCCGGAGCCGCATTCCGAAACCCCGGATCGGCCGACATGACCCTCTACGTCGTGCAGCGTCTGCTGCAGAGCATTGCGGTTCTCTTCGCCGTCTCGGTGGTGGTGTTCCTCGCCGTCTATTCCGTCGGCAATCCCGCGGACCTGCTGGTCCCGCCGGACGCGACGCAGGCCGAGCGGGCCGAGATGATCGCCCGCCTCGGCCTCGACCGGCCGATCTGGGCGCAGTATCTGACGTTTCTGGGCAATGCGCTGCAGGGCGATCTCGGCACCTCGTTCGTGCACGGCCGGCCGGCGCTGAGCCTGATCCTGTCGCGCATGCCCGCGACCTTCGAGCTCGTCTTCTGGGCGCTGGCGCTGGCGAGCGTCATCGGCATCCCGATCGGCCTCTGGATCGGGCTCAACGACGGCACGCGCGCCGCGCGCGCCGCAATGACGGGATCGATCCTCGGCTATTCGATCCCGAGCTTCTGGAAGGGCATGGTCCTGATCCTGGTCTTCGCCGTCTGGCTGCAGTGGCTGCCCGCCTCGGGGCGCGGCGAGACGGTGTCCGTCCTCGGCATCCCGTTCAGCTTTCTCACCCTTGACGGTCTGCGCCACATGGCGATGCCCGTCGTGAACCTCGCCATCCCCAATCTCGCGCTGATGATCCGCCTTACCGCGGCCGGCGCCGCCGAGGCGGTGCACCAGGATTATGTCCGCTTCGCCCGCGCCAAGGGCGTGCGGCGGCAGCGCATCGTGCGGCGCCACGTGCTGCGCAACATCCTGATCCCGATCGTCACCGTCCTCGGCGTCGAGTTCGGCTCGCTCATCGCCTTCTCCACCATCACCGAGACGGTCTTCGCCTGGCCCGGCATGGGCCGGCTGCTGATCACCTCGATCTACCAGCTCGATCGGCCCGTGGTGGTCGCCTACGTCATGCTCGTCACCTTTATCTTCGTCGTGGTGAACCTGATCGTCGACTTCGCCTACGCCGCGCTCGATCCGCGCGTGCAGCTGGTGGAGACGGTGGGATGAGCGACGCGCTGGTGCCCGACCGCGAGGCGACGGCGACGCGGCCGCCGCTTGCTGACACGCCGCAGCGCCGCGCCATGCTGCGCAAGCTGCGGCGCCGGCCGAGCGTCAAGGGCGCGCTCATCGCCCTTGCGGCGATCGTTCTCGCGGGCCTCCTCCTGCCGTTCCTGGCGCCGCAGGACCCCTACGACCTCACGGCCTTCAGCGTCATGGACAACCTGCTGCCGCCCGGCGCCGAGAGCTTCGACGGCCAGGTCTTCCTGCTGGGGACGGACAGCCAGGGGCGCGACATGCTGTCGGCGATCCTCTACGGGATGCGCGTCAGCCTGCTGGTCGGGCTCGTCTCGACCGCGCTCGCCATGATCATCGGCGTCTGCGTCGGCCTTGTGGCGGCGGTGATCGGCGGCAGGACCGATGCTCTGCTGATGCGGATCGTCGACTTCGTCCTCGGCTTTCCCTCGATCCTCGTCGCGCTCGTGCTGCTGGCGATGATCGGCCGGGGCGTCGACAAGGTGATCATCGCGATCGTCATCGTGCAGTGGGCCAACTATGCGCGCATCATGCGCTCCGCGGCGCCTGTCCGAGCGGCGCAAGGAGTATGTCGAGGCGGCCGAGAACCTCGGCTTTTCCAGGCTGCGGGTCATGTTCCGGCACATCATGCCGAACAGCCTGACCGCGGTTCTCGTCGTCGCCACCGTGCAGATCGCCTCGGCCATCACGCTCGAGGCGACGCTCTCCTTCCTCGGTGTCGGCGTGCCCGTGACCGAGCCGTCGCTGGGCCTGCTCGTCGCGAGCGGGTTCGACTACCTGATGAGCGGCGACTACTGGATCAGCTTCTACCCGGGCATCGCACTGCTTTGCCTGATCTTCGCGCTCAACCTGGTCGGCGACCGCCTTCGGACGGCGCTCGACCCAAAGCGCGCATGACCGCCCCCGCCGCCCCGGCCCCGCCCCCGTCCTCGACGTCCGCGGCCTGCGCACGGTGTTCCACGACATCGACGGCGCCTGGCCGGCGGTCGATGGCATCGACCTGACGCTGCACCGCGGCGAGGTGCTGGGCCTCGTCGGCGAGTTGGGGTCGGGCAAGTCCGTCGCCGGATTCTCGATCCTCGGCCTCATCGATCCGCCGGGAGAAATCGTCGATGGCGAGGTGATCTTCCTCGGCCAGGACCTGCGCCTTCTGGGCGAGGAAGAGCTGCGGCGCCTGCGCGGCGACAAGCTGGCGATGATCTTCCAGGACCCGCTGACGACGCTGAACCCGGTCCTCACCATCGGCGAGCAGATGGTCGAGGCGGTGACCGAGCATGCCGCCGTCCCCCCGTCGGAGGCGCGGCGGCGCGCGGCGGTAAGCCTCGAGAAGGTCGGCATCACCTCGCCGCGCGAGCGGCTGGACCAGTACCCGCACGAGCTCTCGGGCGGGATGCGGCAGCGCGTGGCGATCGCCACGGCCATGCTGAACCAGCCCGACCTCATCATCGCCGACGAGCCGACGACGGCGCTCGACGTCACGATCCAGGGCCAGATCATCGCCGAGATGCAGCGCTTGCAGGCCGACAGCGACGCGGCGCTGATCTGGATCAGCCACGATCTGGGCGTGGTGGCCGAGCTCGCCGACCGGATCGCCGTCATGTACGCCGGACGGATCGTCGAGGCCGGGCCGACCGGCGACGTCCTCGACCGCCCCCGCCACCCCTACACGATGGGGCTGCTGAACTCGGTGCCTGGCGACGTGCCGGCGGGCGAGCGGCTGCGCCAGATCCCCGGCGCCGCGCCGCCGCTGTCGGCCCGGCCGGTGGGCTGCCCGTTCCATCCGCGCTGCGACCGCGCCAGCGCGGTCTGCCGCCGCGACGAGCCGGCGCGCGACGCCGATCCGTCGGGCCGCAGCTGGCTCTGCCATCACCCGATCGCGCACGAGGCCGCGGCATGAACGCCATGGCGCCGACGATCCGGCCAGCCGCGGGCCAGGCCCCGATCCTCGAGATGCGCGGGCTCGGCCGCGACTTCACCCGCAGGCCGGTCCTGGCCGAACGGCTGCTCCATCTGGTCGGGCGGGCGCCGACGATCCCGGTGCTGCGCGCCGTGCGCTCGGTCGACCTGTCCGTCCGCCGCGGCGAGGTGCTGGGCCTCGTGGGCGAATCCGGCTGCGGCAAGTCCACGCTGGGGCGGATGATCAGCGGCATCACCCAGCCCTCGCGCGGCGAGGTCATCTACCAGGGCCAGCCGGTCGCGACGCTCGGCCCCGCGGCGCGCAAGGAATTCATCCTCGGCGTGCAGATGATCTTCCAGGACCCCTATGCCTCGCTCAACCCGCGCCAGCGCGTCGGCGACATCCTGGCGGAGCCGCTGCGCGTCCACCGCCGCGGCCTCGGGGCCGCGAAGATCCGCGAGGCGGTCGAGGCGGCGCTGGCCGAAGTGGGCCTCGATGCGAGTTATCGCGACCGCTACCCGCACCAGTTCTCGGGCGGCCAGCGCCAGCGCATCGGCATCGCCCGCGCCCTGATCGTCGAGCCGAGCTTTCTGGTCTGCGACGAGCCGATCGCCGCGCTCGACGTCTCGATCCAGGCGCAGGTCATCAACCTCTTCCTCGATCTCCGGGCGCGGCGGCAGCTCACCTACCTCTTCATCAGCCACGACCTCTCGGTCGTCCGGCACATGGCCGACCGCGTCGCGATCATGTATCTGGGCGAGATCGTCGAGCTTGCGCCCGCGGCCGAGCTCTTTGCGGCGCCAGCCCATCCTTACACGCGCAGCCTGCTCGAGCAGATCCCGTCCGTGCGCAACCGCAAGCGCAAGTTCGAGGCGGTGAAGGGCGAGCTGCCCTCGCCGCTCGCGCCGCCGCCGGGCTGCCCGTTCCATCCGCGGTGCCCAAGCGCCATGCCGCGCTGCTCGGCCGAGGCGCCGCAGCTGCGCGAGATCGCGCCCGGCCGCACCGTCTCCTGCCATCTCCACGACAAGGACTGAGGCCTGCATGACAGACACGACCCCTCTCGAGCGCGAGGGCAAGAGCGCGATCCCCTTCGAGTTCGACGGTCAGCGCGAGCCGCAGCATCACGCTCAACTGCTACCGCGCGCCCGGCTACCGCCCGGGCGGCGAGGTGGTCTTCGTGCAGCACGGGATGAAGCGGAACGGCGACGAGTACCGCGACTTCTGGATCGACGCCGCCGACCGGCACGACCTGCTGATCGTGGCGCCCACCTTCTCCGACGAGCACTTCCCCGAGGCCGAGACCTACAACAACGGCATGGTCAAGGCCGCCGACGGCAGCACGGCGCAGCCCGAGAGCTGGACCTACCACGTCCCGGCACGGGTCGCGGCGGCGCTGACCCGGGCCGGCGTGATGGCAGAGGGCAAGGCGCGCATCTTCGGCCACTCGGCGGGTGGGCAGTTCCTCCACCGCATGGTCTCTCTCGTCGGCTTCGGTCCGTTCCGGTCGGTGATCGCGGCCAATGCCGGCTGGTACTCGCTGCCGACGCTCGGGGCGGAGTTCCCGGCCGGCCTCGGCGGCATCGGGCTGGGCGAGGGCGATCTGCGCCGTCTGCTCGCCGCCGATCTCTGGATCCTCGCAGGGCAGAAGGACTGCGAGGCCGCTGCCGAGAACCTGCCGTCGAGCCCGGAGGCGCAGGCGCAGGGGCCGGGACGCCTGCAGCGGGCGCGCCACTACGTGGAGCAGGGCCGCGCGGCCGCCGCGGCGCTGGGCGTTGCCTTCGGCTGGCGGATCACAGAGGTCCCCGGCGTGGACCATGACGGCAACGCGATGGGCCGCGCAGCGGCGGGCCTGTGGTTCGAAGGCGGCATGCCGCCGGCCGGCGCGCTTGGCGCCGGCAGCGGCGCGGTCAACGCATGATGCGCTTGGGACCGGTGGGCAGAGCGGAGCCGCGGACGTGAGGACGACCTACGACATCAAGGACATCCTGGCCGCGCCGGGCCTCGCCGCCGCGACAGCGGCCCTGCGCGAGCAGCACGCGCGCTTTGTCCAGGAGATCGTGCAGATCACCGAGATTCCGGCACCGCCCTTCAAGGAAGACGAGCGGGCGGCCGCCTATGAACGGATGTTCCGCGTGCACGGCCTGGAAGATGTCGGGCGCGACGCCATCGGCAACGTCACGGGGGTCCGGCGCGGCCGCGCCAACGGCCGCATGGTCGCCGTCGCGGCGCATCTGGACACCGTCTTCCCCGAAGGCACCGACTGCACGGTGCGGCGGGCGGGCACCAAGCTGTTCGCGCCGGGCGTTGGTGACGACAGCCGCGGGCTCGCCGCGCTGCTGGCTTATATCCGCGCGCTCGACGCCGGAGCGATCGAGACCGAGGCCGACCTGCTTTTCATCGGCGATGTCGGCGAGGAGGGCAAGGGTGACCTGCGCGGCGTGCGGCACCTGTTCGCCGAAGGTCCTTACCGGGCCCGCATCGAGGCCTTCTTCACCATCGACGGCCTCGAGCTCGACAAGATCACCACCGTCGCCGTCGGCTCGCACCGGTACCGGGTGACGTTCAGGGGGCCCGGCGGGCATTCGTTCAATGCCCATGGCACGGTCAACCCGGCCTATGCGCTCGGCGAGCTGCTTGCGGGCATGGCGCGGCTGCAGGTGCCGCGCGATCCGCGCACGACCTTCTGCGCCTCGGTCTTCGGCGGCGGCACCTCGATCAACGCCATTCCCGACGAGGTCTGGGTCGAGGTCGACCTCCGGTCCGAGGACCAGCGGGAGCTCGACCGTCTCGACGCCGGGCTGCGCGAGCTGATCGAGGCCGCGGTTGCAAGCGAGAACGCGCGGGCGAACACCGAGAGCGGGGCGATCGAGGCCGAGGTCAGGCGCCTCGGGCAGCGCCCGGCGGGCCAGACCGACCATGCATCGCGCATCGTCAAGGCGTCCCTTGCCGCCGTCTCGGCTTTCGGCTTCCAACCGAGGACGAACGCAAGCTCGACCGATGCCAACATCCCGATGAGCCTCGGCATCCCGGCGATCCGCCTCGGCTCCGGCGGCACCGGCGGGCGCTCGCACTCGCTCGAGGAGTGGATCGACGTCGAGCCCGAGCTGTCGGTCCGGGGCCTCTGCGCCGGTCTGGCGGCGATCCTCGGCACCGCGGGCATGCGCGTCGACGGCTAGTGAAGAGCGCGGCCACATGGACGCGCGACCACCGCCGTGCACGCAAGCGTCCACGCACGTGCACACTCGTGCACACGTGCACACTTTCGCAGGCCATTGATCTGTCTCACAATTCTCTCTTTCATTAACCAGACTGAAAGGCTTGGCCACGCATCGCAGGGTCGATCCGATCGGACCATAGGACAGTGTCGAGGCGAGACGAGCCGCCCCGCCCGAAATCTTCCGCGCATATGCGGCGGCTCCGGGGTTGAAGAGGTCGGCGGCGGCCCGGCATGATGGGCGCTCCGGTTCAGCCGGCAGGATCGAGGGCGCGCCTTTGCTGTTCGACGGACCCGAGGATGCAGAGCGGACGCTGCTGCTGGCGCATGGCGCCGGCGCGGCGATGGATGCCGCGCCGATGACGGCGATCGCGCGGGCGCTCGGGGCGGCCGGGCTGCGGGTCGCGCGGTTCGAGTTCGGCTACATGGCCGCCCGCCGCTCGGGGGCGCGGCGGGGGCCGCCCCGTGCCGAGACGCTGATCCCCGAGTACCGGGCGGCGGTCGAGGCGCTGGCCGCGCCGCGCGCGCCGGTGATCGGCGGCAAGTCGATGGGCGGCCGCGTCGCCAGCATGCTGGCCGATGAGCTGCACGGCGAGGGCGCCATCGCGGGCCTTCTGTGCATCGGCTACCCGTTCCATCCGCCGGGCCGGCCGGACCAGCTGCGCACTGGCCACCTCGAGGCGCTGCGCGCGCCCGCGCTGATCGTCCAGGGCACCCGCGATCCGTTCGGCACGCGCGAGGAGGTCGAGCGCTACCCGCTGTCCGACGCGATCGAGTTCCTGTGGCTGGCGGATGGCGACCACGATCTGAGGCCACGCAAGTCGGTCACCGGGATGACCGCCGCCGACCACCTGGCAACGATGGCGGGCGCCGTGGCGGCGTGGGTTGCGCGGCTCGGCCGCTGAGCCGCATGCGGATCGCCACCTTCAACATCAACGGCGTGAACAAGCGCCTCGGCAACCTCGTCGGCTGGCTGGACGAGGCCCGTCCGGACGTCGTCTGCCTGCAGGAGCTGAAGGTGCCCGCCTCGGAATTTCCCCGCGATGCGATCGCCGCGGCGGGTTACGCCGCCGTCTGGCGCGCGGACGGGCGCTGGAACGGCGTCGCCATCCTCGCGCGCGGGCCCGAGCCCGTGCTGACCCGGACCGAGCTGCCGGGCGACCCTGACGACCGGCAGCCGCGCTATATCGAAGCCGCCGTCGGCGGGGTTCTGATCGCCTCGATCTATGCGCCGAACGGCAACCCGCAGCCCGGGCCCAAGTTCGACTACAAGCTCGCCTGGCTGGAGCGGCTCGGGCGCCACGCCGCCGAGCTGCGCGCGGCCGAGGTCCCCGTCGTGCTTGCGGGCGACTATAACGTCGTGCCGGAGCCGCGGGACATCTATCCGAGCCGGTCCTATGACGACAACGCGCTGGTCCAGCCCGGGCCGCGCGCCGCCTATGCTCGGCTGCTCGCCGAGGGCTGGACCGACGCGCTGCGCGCGGCCGAGCCGGACGCCGAGCTCTTCACCTTCTGGGACTATCGCCGGAACCGCTGGCAGCGGAACGCCGGGCTGCGCCTCGACCACCTGCTGCTCAGCCGCGACCTCGCCGCCCGCCTGCGCAGCACCGGGATCGATCGCGAAGTCCGCGGCCGCGAGAACGCCAGCGACCACGCGCCGGTCTGGATCGAGATCGCGTGACCGCGATCGGGCCTGCCATGCTCGCGCAGGTCTCCGAGACCCGCCAGCCGGCGACTGCATCGCGCGCGGGGCTGGTGTAGACTGTCATATCGTCAGGTGCGACAGGAGCCTTCCATGGCGCTCGATCACCTCGAAACCCTGCCGGTCAGCGTCCCGGCTCCGGCCAAGCCGCTCGGCTTCTGGGGGTCGTATCGGGCCGCGCGCCGCAACGTGCTGGAGGTGGTCCCTGAGGCCGCCTATCGCGAGCCCATCGTGACCGGCGGCCGCGGGGCGGGCTGGATCATGGTCATGGACCCGCCATGGATCGAGCACGTCCTCAGGACGAACGAGGCGAACTATCCGCGCTCGGCCGCGGCCATGCGCATCCTGAAGCCGCGCGAGGGCGACAACCTTCTGACGGCCGACGCGGCGACCAGGCGCTGGCAGCGGCGGGCGATGGCGCCGGTCTTCCAGATGCGCAACCTGCAGGGCCTCGCCCCCGCGATGACGCGCGCGGCGGAGTCGGCCGCCGCACGGATCGCGCGCGGCAGAACGGGCACGGCGATGGGCACGGCGACGGTCGACGTCTATCCCGAGATGGTCGCGGCCACATGCGACGTGATCTGCGACGCCGCGCTCTCGAGCCGCGAGGTCATCCGCCGCGAGGAGATCACGGCGAGCGTCACCAGCTTCATCGACAACATCGCCCGCATCTCGCTGCTGGACGCGCTCGGGGCGCCGCGCTGGATCCCCCGGCCGAGCCGCCTGCGGGCGGCGCGCGCGCCGGCGCTCGACGTGCTCGTCGACCGCGTCATCGGGATGCGCCTGAAGGCCGGGGCCTGCGATCCGCCTGACATGCTCGACGCGCTGATCGCGGCGCGCGATGCCGAGACGGGGCGCGCGATGGATGCGGTCGAGCTGAGGAACAACCTCCTCGCCTTCATTCTGGCCGGCCACGAGACGACGGCGCTGGCGCTGACCTGGTCGCTCTACCTGCTGGCGTTCGACCAGGACGTCCAGGCGCGCGCCCGGGCGGAAGCGCAGGAGGTGCTGGGCGAGCGGGCCGCCACGGCCGCCGACCTCGAGCGCCTGGGCTATGTCCGCCAGGTCATCGAGGAGGCGCTGCGGCTCTATCCGCCGGCGGCGCTGCTGAGGCGCGGCACGGCGGCGGACGACAGCATCGCCGGCCGGCCGGTCAAGGCCGGCACGCTCGTGATGCTGCCGATCTATGCGCTGCATCGCCACGCGCTGATCTGGGACCGGCCGAACGCGTTCGACCCCGACCGCTTCGCCCCTGAGGCGACGCGCAAGCGCCATCGCTTTCACTACCTGCCCTTCGGCGCGGGCTCGCGGGCCTGCATCGGCGCTACCTTCGCCATGCTCGAGGCCGAGATCATCCTGGCGACGCTGCTGGCGCGGTTCTCGTTCAGCCTGCCATCCGGCTTTCGGCCGCGGCCGCGCATGTGGCTGACGCTGCGCCCGGCCGGCGGCATGCCGCTGTGTGTCCGGGCAAATCGCTGACCGAACGGGCTTCGCGCCGTGGGCCGAGACATATAACCTGGCCGGCGTTGCCGGCGGGGCGGAGGGAGACAGCATGGCGAAAGCCAATCCGGAACGGGTCCTGCGGGACCTCTACGCCCTGCGCGAGATCGGCCGCTACAAGACCGGCGTGCATCGGCCGACCCTGTCGCCCGAGGACATGCAGGCCCGGCACTGGCTCGCCGACGCGCTGCGTTCTCTCGGCCACGCGGCGACGATCGACGGGATCGGCAACGTCTTGGGCCGCGCGCCGGGCGCGGGGCCGCATCTGCTCGGCGGATCGCATATCGAGAGCCAGAACCATGCGGGCTGGCTCGATGGCGCGCTCGGCGTCGTCTATGCGCTCGAGGCCGCGCGCGCGGTGGCCGAGGACCCGGCCCTGGCCGGGCGCGGCGTCGACGTGATCGCGTTCTGCGACGAAGAGGGGCATTTCAGCGGCTCGTTCCCCGGATCGATGTCGTTCGTGGGCGAGCTCGACGAGGCGGCGATCGATGCGGCGCAGGACCGCTCGGGCCGGGGCACCCTGCGCGACTGCCTGGCCGCCGCGGGGCTGGCGGGCCGGCCCCGGCTGCGGATGGAGCGTGGGCGCCATCGGGCTTTCCTCGAGGCGCATATCGAGCAGGGCGACAGGCTCGAGAGCGAGGGGCTGTCGATCGGGATCGTGACCTCGATCGTCGCGATCTGGCAGTACCGCATCACCTTCACGGGCGCGCAGAACCACGCCGGGACGACGCGCATGGCGGCGCGCCGCGACGCAGGGGCGGCGCTCATGCGGCTCTGGCACCGGATCGAGGAGACGTTCCCCTCGGTCGCCGGCCCGCACAGCGTCTGGACCGTCGGCCGCGTGACGCTCGACCCGGGAGGGCCGAGCATCATCCCGGGGGGCGCCGAGATGCTGTTCCAGTTCCGCGATGCCGACCCCGCGACGCTTGAGGCCATGCACGCGCATCTCGGGCGCCTCGTGCGCGAGGCGGACGCCGCCGGGCCCTGTGCCGCGCGGCTCGAGGTGCTGGGGCAGAGCAGGCCGGCCGTCATGGACCGGACGGTGCAGCAGGCGCTGGAGGACGCCGCCGAGGCGGAGGCGCCGGGCCGGCATGTCAGGATGCCGAGCGGCGCCGGGCACGACGCGCAGGTGATCGCCCCGCATCTGCCGACGGGGATGCTCTTCGTGCCCAGCATCGGCGGCATCAGCCATCACTGGTCCGAGAACACCAGCGACGAGGACATCGTCCGCGGCGCCCGGGTCTATGTCTCGGCGGCCGCCCGGCTGCTCGCGAGCTGAGCCTTGGGCGCTCGCTGCGGGCCCGATCCCGACGAGGTGATCGACCGCCGAATTGACGGGTTCCGGGCCCCCTGCCACACGGAACCGATGGCGAGACCAATGGCCAGCATGTGCGGAAGGCTGCGTTCTCCCGCTGGATTGCCGCCGGCCGGACTGAGGGTCCTTGCCGCGGCATTCGTCGTCGCGTCCTGCGCCACGGCGCCCGGGGCGCCGAACCTCGGGACGCTCTATGCGTCGGTGGCGGACGAGCAGCTTCGCAATCCGGTCGTCGCGATCCCCGGGCTGCTCGGATCCCGCCTCGTCGACAGCGCGAGCGGCACGGTGGTTTGGGGCGGCGAGAGCGCGCTGTCGGTCGATCCCAGCGACCCGGAAAAACTGCGCCTGGCCGCCCTGCCGCTGATCGTCGAGGGCCAGGCGCTGCGCGACGCGCGGGACGATGTCCGGACCGACGGCGTGGTCCGGCGCGCGCATCTCGACCTGCTGGGATTCCAGCTCAATCTCGACATCTATGCCGGCCTCGTCTCGGCGCTGATCGCCGGCGGCTACGATTTCCGGGAGACGCGTGCCGAAGAGATCGCCGAGCGCGAGGTGAACCTCGACGCGTTCGAGTTCCCCTTCGACTGGCGCCGCGACGTGGTCGAGGCCGCGCAGGGGCTGGACGCCTTTCTGCGCCGCAAGCGCGACCAGGTGGCGGCCGAGCGGCTGCGCGTGCTCGGCGACGCCGGGCCGCCCGTCCGCTTCGACATCGTCAGCCATTCGATGGGGGCGCTGGTCGCGCGCTACTACCTGATGTTCGGCGCGGCGGATCTGCCGGCCGACGGCTCGACGCCGCCCGTCACCTGGGCGGGGGCCGAGCTTGTCGATACCGCGGTGATGATCGCGCCGCCGTTCTCGGGATCGGTCACGGCGGTCGACAACCTGATCGACGGACGGCAGTTCGGCCCGTTCCAGCCCTTCTACCCTGCGGCGATGCTCGGGACCTATCCAGGGCTTTACCAGCTGATGCCGCGCGACCGGCACCAGCGCGTCTCGGCCGCCGAGCCGCCCCCGCTCGGCTCGCTCTACGACGTCGAGACCTGGGAGGCGGAAGGGTGGGGCCTGCTGGACCCTGGCGCGGCCGAACTGCTTGCCCAGATGCTGCCCGACGAGCCCGATCCCGCCCAGCGGCGCGCCCGCGCCAGGGCGCATGTCGCCGCGGCGCTTGCGCGTGCCGAGCAGCTTGACCGTGCGATCGACCAGCCGAACGTGCCGCCGGCAGGGCTCGAGTTGTTCCTCGTCGTCGGCGGCGGGTTCGAGACGCCGGCGCATCTGGTCTGGAACCGGGCGGACCACGAAATGCGCGTCACGCAGCTCGAGGAAGGCGACGGCGTGGTGCTCCGCGCCAGCTCGTTCGCCGACCTCCGGCAGAGCGGCGGCGTCGCGCCCGCCGGGCGCAATTCGCCGCACGCCTACCGCTCGACCCTGCTGCTGCCCGACGAGCATGTCGGCATCACGCGTGAACCCGGTCTTCGGCGACAATCTGCTCTATTGGCTGCTGGAGGGCGAACGGGCCTCGGTCCGGCTTCGGCCGCCCACCAACGGCGCAAAGGGGCCGGGCGCTCTGGTGGCGGCGATGCAGCACGCCGACGACAGGGCAGACTGAGCGCGCCACGAGGGGTCGACCCCCGCCGCTTGATCAGATCGGGCGGCGGCCGGAGGGTGGAGCTGTTCACGCGCCGCTGGACAGCACATGCTCGACCGCGGCCGCGAATTTCTCGACGATCTCCGCGAGCTCGCCGTCGCTGGCATTGTAGGGCGGCGCCAGGATGACGGTGTCGCCGAGGTCCGGCGCGATGTGCCCGCTGCACGGGTAGCAGATCAGGCCTCGCTCGAGCGCGCTTCGCCCGATCTGCGCGGCCAGCTGGCGCTCGCGCGGGAACGGCGCCTTCGTCGCGCGATCGGTGACGAATTCGACGCCGACGAAGAACCCGCGCCCGCGGATGTCGCCGATCTCGTCGAACCGGGCGAGAGCTTCGCCCAGGTCCGCCCGGAACCTCGGACCGAGCGCCTGCACGCGCTCGGTCAGCCGCTGCTGCGCGATCAGCGCCTGGACGGCGTTGCCGGCCGCGCAGGCCGCGGTATGGCCGGTGAACGTATGGCCCGTCTGCACCTCGCCATAGCCGGCGAGGATGGCCTCGTTGACCCGGTCGGAGTAGAGCGCTGCGCCGAGCGGCATGTATCCGCCGGCGACGCCCTTGGCGACCGCCATCAGGTCCGGGACGACGTCGTCGTGCGCGAGGGCGCGCCACGGTGCCGCAGCGGCCCGCTCCGCACATCACTTCGTCGGCGATCAGCAGCACGTCGTGCCTGCGGCAGACCTGCTGGACCTTGCGAGCATAGCCCGGCGGTGCCGGAACGACGCCGCCAGCCGCTCCGACGACGGGCTCGAAGATGAATGCCGCGACCCGCTCGGGGCCGATCCTCTCGATCTCGGCTTCGAGCTCTGCCGCAAGGAAATCGGCGAGCTCTGCCGAACCCAGCGCCGCCGGCGGGCGGTAGGCGTTGGCCGCCGACACGAACGAGGCGTGGCCAAGGATGCCCTCGAAGGGTGCGCGGCGGTGCGCGAAGCCCGAGACGGCGAGGGCCCCGAGCGTGTTTCCGTGATAGGACCGCTGGCGCGAGATGAAGCGGCTCTTGTCGGTGTGACCCCGCGCCATGTGGAACTGCTTGGCGATCTTGAGGCTGGATTCGACCGCCTCCGAGCCGCTGGACACGAAGACCATGTGCGGGAAATGGCCGTCGGTCAGCTGCGTGATCCTGCGTGTCAGCTCGCTCAGCGCCTCGCTGCCGAAGAGGTATCGGTAGGCATGGGCGACACGGTCGAGCTGGGCGGAGATGGCGGCATTCACCGTCTTGTTGCCGTGCCCGATGCAGAACACGGCCGGCCCGCCCGACCCGTCGATGTACTGCTTGCCCGTCGTGTCGTAGAGATAGCTCCCCCGACCGTAGGCGATCGCCGGCAGCGCGCCAGTCTCGTAACCGCTCGCGGCTGCCCTGCTCATCCGGGCGCCTCGATGGGACGTTTCGCGGCCGCTGTGCGGGGTGGCTCAGGATGCGACGCTACGCGGATTTCGCCGGCGGGTCTCATGCGCGATCTGCGCGGCCCTCGGCGCGGCACATCGATTGCGGATGGGGCGGGATTGCCCGACATTCGGCGCACGGGTGCCTGAACGGGGGGCGCGTGCGCTATGCATGAACTTGCCCGCGGCTATCCCGATTTCGGCCTGACGCCGGAACAGCGGCACGCGGCCGTGCACACCCATTATTACGAATACCCCCGGCATGGATGGGGACGAGGGCGAGATCTGGTGCTATTCGGATGCCTTCGCTTACTTTCCCGGGCGCGCGCGTCGTTCTCTTCGCCAGCAGCACGGCGTCCACCTTCGACCTCGAGGTGATCCGTGACGGCGCCAGCGAGACCCCGCTTCTGTCGCGTCGCGGCCTGTCGGCGGTTTGGCAGGAGACGCCCGAGCAGTGTTCCGTCACCGGCTGCGGCTGGGAGGCGTCGTTCGCCTTTACCGTGCCGGAGGCATGGCCGTCGGGTGCCTACCGGATCACCCTGACGGCGGAGGGCCGCAAAGGCGGGGCGATCCGCTGCCACCATCTGATCATCGTCAGGCCGCGCCCGGGCAGGCACGCTGGCAGGGTGCTGCAGGTGGCGTCGACCGGCACCTGGCTGGCCTATAACACCTGGGGCGGGTCGAACCATTACGAGGGCATAACTGGCCCGAACCGCGACGCGTTCGCCACGACGGTCAGCCGCGACCGGCCATGGTGCCGCGGGTTTGTCGTGTTGCCGCCCGAGGCGCCGCGGGTGCCGGTCGAGCTGTCGCCGGAGCCTGGGGCCGTGCCGCGTTATCCGCACATGGAATGGGCCTATGCGACGGGCCATTCGAAGAAATACGCCTCCGCCGGCTGGGCGAGCTATGACCGGCACTTCTTCCGCTGGGCCGAGGCGAGCGGCTTTGCCGTCGACCTGATCAGCCAGTTCGACCTGCAGTTCGAGCCCGAGATCATCCACGGCTATGACTGCGCCGTGTTCGTCGGGCATGACGAGTACTGGTCGTGGGAGATGCGCGACACCGTCGACGGCTTTCTCGACGGGGGCGGCCGGGCGGCGCGCTTTGCCGGCAACTTTCTCTGGCAGACGCGGCTCGAGGACGGCGGCCGCCGCCAGACCTGCTACAAGTACCGGGCGCGCGGCGAGGACCCGGCTTACCGATCGGGCGATGTCAGCCGCGCGACGACCGCCTGGGAGGCGCCCGAGATCGGCCGGCCGGGCGCCGCCACCTTCGGGCTGAACGCGCTGCGCGGCCTCTACGCGGGATGGGGCGGCTGTTCGCCCCGCGGGGCGCGCGGCTTCCCGGTCTATCGCCCCGAGCACTGGGCGTTCGCCGGAACGGGCCTCTCCTATGGCGATCTGCTGGGGGCCGAGGGTCACGTCTTCGGCTACGAGGTCGACGGGCTGGAGTACGAGATCCGCGACGGGCTGCCCTATCCCGCCGCCGGCAGCGCTGCGCCCGAGGGGCTGGAGATCCTGGCGCTGGGCCTCGCCAGCCCGGTCGAGGACGGCGCCGGGCTGCCGCCCGGCGCCGGCTATCTCGGCGACTATGACGGCCGCTTCGCTGCCGAGATCCTGCTGGGCGAGGCGAGCGACGAGAACCTCGAGCGGATCAGGCGCGGCAACGGCATGATCGTGAACTTTGCCAGGGGCAGGGGCGAGGTTTTCCACGCCGGCAGCTGCGACTGGGTCGCGGGCCTGCTGCGCCGGGACGCCATGGTCGAGCGCGTCACGGAGAACGTCCTGCGGCGCTATCTGGGCTGACGCGGCGAGGCCAAGCTGAGCGGGGCAGGAGGCGTCGGCAGGGCGTCGGCGGGGCGCTCGGCGGTGTCCGGCTTGACGGCGGCGGGTCCCGCGGCCATCGTCGTTCAGCCGCGGCATTGCTCGACATCGCGGCTTCCGCGGCAAGCGGCCCTGGAAAGAATCGACGGGTGGGGAGGGTGCATCGCGCCGGCAGGGGCGTCAGCCGACGGCATGACGCTGCGCGGGCCGGCCCAGTCGACATCGTGAACGGGAACTGCGCCGCACCACTCGGCAAAGCGACCCGGATTGCCGCGCCGATTTCTGCGGAGGCGCAGAGGGCATTCGGACCAGCACTCAACAAAAAACGGGAGGTAACAAGATGAAGAAGATGATGGCGATCCTGGCGGCGGCCGTCGGGCTGGCGGCCGGAACGCTGGCGGCGCAGGCCGAGCAGGTGAAGATCGGCTTTTCGCCCGAACCCTATCCGCCCTTCTGGTCGCTCGATGCGTCCGGGAACTGGGGCGGCTGGGAGGTCGAGATCATCAATGCCATCTGCGAGTCGCAGAACCTCGACTGCGTGCTGACGCCGATCCCGTGGGACGGCCTCATCCCGGCGCTGACCAGCAAGAAGATCGACGCCATCATGAACTCGATGTCGATCACCGACGAGCGCAAGAAGACGATCGACTTCTCGGACAAGTACTACAACACGCCGACGGCGATCATCGGCCCCAAGGGCATGGACTTCGACGCCACGCCCGAAGGGATCGAAGGCAAGATCATCGGCGTGCAGGTGTCGACGACGCATTCGGCCTATGTGAAGAAGCACTTCCCCGGCGCCGCCCAGGTCAAGGAATACCAGACGCAGGACGAGGCCAACCAGGACCTCGCGGCCGGCCGCATCGATGCCACGCAGGCCGACTCGATCGCGCTCGACGCCTTCCTCAAGACCGACACCGGGAAGGCCTGCTGCGATCTCAAGGGCATGGTCGCGCGGGATGACGAGATCCTCGGCCCGGGCGTCGGCGCCGGCTTGCGCAAGGGCGACACGGCGCTGAAGGACAAGATCAACGCCGGCATCAAGGCGATCCGCGACAGCGGCAAATACGACGAGATCACCTCGAAGTACTTCGACTTCGACATCTACGGCGACAAGTCGCAGGCGAACTGATCGCCGCGCCCTGCGCCCTGCGGCTTTGCAGGGGCGGGCGCCAAGGCTGTCGCCAGCGCAGCGTGTTCCGGGCGGAGGTCAGACCGATCGCAGCGCTCATCCCCCTCGCCGGAGCCTCGACGCTCGAACTTCTGTCCTATGATCCGCCGGGCTGGGGCGCGGTGCTGCTGTACGGCCTGCGGAACTCGATCATCATCGCCGCCGGCGCCTATGGCATCGGCCTGCTGATCGGCATCTGCGGAGCGTTCGGCAAGCTCTATGGCGGGCCCATGGCCAGGGACCTGCTGGCCGTCTACACGACCGTGATCCGCGCCGTGCCCGAGCTGGTGCTGATCCTGATCCTCTATTTCGCCGGGACCGATCTGGTGAACCGGCTGCTCGAGCTGCTCGGGCGGTCGCCCATCGACATCAACGGGCTGGTCGCCGGCATCGGCGTGCTGGGCGTCGTGCAGGGCGCCTATTCGACCGAGGTGCTGCGGGGCGCCATCCTGTCGATCTCGCAGGGCGAGATCGAGGCGGCGCGCGCCGTCGGCATGCCGCTGCTGACGTCGATGCGCCGGATCATCCTGCCCGCCATGCTGCCGTTCGCCATCCCGGGGCTCGCCAATCTCTGGCTGATCGCCACCAAGGACACGGCGCTGCTCGCCGTCGTGGGCTTCAGCGAGCTGACGCAGGTGACGCGCCAGGCGGCCGGCACCACCAAGGCCTACTTCACCTTCTTCGTCGCGGCGGGCGTGCTTTATCTGTGCGTGACGCTGGTCTCGAACGTTGTGCTGGCGCCATGTCGAGCGCCGGGCGCGGCGGGGCATGCCCCCAGTGGCCGGCCCGCGATGAGCGGCGAGATGGCTCGCCTCCGCCGTGCGGATCGCGTCTGGAGCTGGATGCAGCCGCATCGCGTGGTGCTGATCCTGGTCACCGTCGGGCTGGCCGTCGCCGCGGCGGTCTTCATGCGCTGGGACTGGCTGCCCGACTATGCCGCGCTCGCCGTCGAGGGCCTCTGGCGGACGATCTGGCTGCTTGGTGATCAGCGTCGTGCTGGGCTTTGCTCTCGCCGTGCCGATCGGCCTCGTGCAGGTGACCGGTCCGTGGTGGCTGCGCCTGCCGGCACGGGCGTTCTGCACGGTCATCCGCGGCACGCCGCTGCTGCTGCAATTGTGGCTGCTCTATTACGGGCTGGGGTCGCTGTTCCCGCAGTTTCCCTGGATCCGCGAATTCGTTCCTGTGGCCCTATCTGCGCGAGGCCTGGCCCTATGGCGTGCTGGCGCTGACGCTCTCCTATGCGGGCTATGAGGGCGAGGTGATGCGCGGCGCCTTTGCCGGCGTGCCGCGCGGCCAGCTCGAGGCGGGGCGCGCCTTTGGCATGCGGCCGCTGCTGGTCCTGCGCCGGATCTGGTTCCCGCAGGCGTTCTTTCGCGCCACGCCGACGCTGGCCGGAGAGACGGTGCTGCAGCTCAAGGCGACACCGCTGGTCGCCACCATCACGATGATCGACATCTATTCAGTGGCGTCCCAGGTTCGCCAGCAGACCTTCATCACCTACGAGCCGCTCCTGCTGCTCGCGCTGGTCTATATGACGATCACCGGGATCCTGGTCCTGCTGTTCCGCTGGCTCGAGGGACGCTTTCCGGTGCGGCCGGGCTGACAGCTGACGCTCGCGCCCGACCACTCGGAGCCGACCTCTCGGAACCGGCTCAGGCCGCGCGCTTGCGGCGGCGGCTGCGCCGGCGCGGTGCGGCGTCCGCATTCGCGGGCGTCCGCGTCCCCCCGCGCTGCCGCCCGGCAGCCGCCGCCGCAGGTTTTTGCGGGGTTGGGAGCGGCCGGCGGCGCACCCAGAACGGCGATGGGCGTGCCGGTCAGCCGCTCGATGTCGCGCAGATAGCCCTGCTCGGTTGCATCGCAGAGCGAGATCGCCGCGCCCGAGGCGCCGGCCCGCGCCGTGCGGCCGATGCGGTGCACATAGCTCTCCGGCTCGTTCGGCAGCTCGTAATTGATGACGTGGCTGACCGCCTCGACGTCGATGCCGCGCGCCGCGATGTCGGTGGCGACCAGCACGCGGACCTCGCCGTTGCGGAAGGCCGAGAGCGCGCGCTGGCGGGCGCCCTGCGACTTGTTGCCGTGGATCGCCTCGGCCTCGATGCCGTGCTTGGCGAGCTGCTCGGAGACGCGGTTGGCGCGGTGCTTGGTCCGGGTGAAGACGATCGCCTTGTGCAGCCCGGGATCGGCGAGGAGACCGGCGAGCTTCGCCGTCTTCTCGGACGCGGCGAGATGGTAGACGCCCTGCTCGATGCGCTCGACGGGCGTCGATTGGCGCGCCACCTCGATGCGCAGCGGTGAGCGCAGCATGCCGTCGGCCAGGCGCGCGATCTCCTGTGGCATGGTCGCCGAGAACAAGAGCGACTGGCGCTCGGCCGGCAGCGCGTCGACCAGCCGCCGGATGTCGCGGATGAAGCCCATGTCCAGCATCCGGTCCGCCTCGTCGAGGACCAGGACCTCGACGCCGCCGAGATCGGCCTTGCGCCGCGTCACCAGGTCGAGGAGCCGGCCGGGGGTAGCCACGATGATATCGGGCGCGCGCCCGAGTGCGGCGATCTGCGGCCCCTCCTTGACGCCACCGAAGATCAGGGCGTGGCGGAGCTGCAGATGCGCGGAGTAGGCGCGCACGTCCTCGCCGATCTGGATGGCGAGCTCGCGCGTCGGCGCGAGGATCAGGGCGCGGGTGCGGCGCGGCCGCGGGCCGGGCGTCGTGCACAGCCGGTTGAGCATCGGCAGGACGAACGCCGCCGTCTTGCCCGTGCCCGTCTGGGCGATGCCCAGGATGTCCCGCCCCTCGATCTGCGGCGGGATCGCCCGCGCCTGGATCGGAGTGGGTTCCGCATGACCACGGGCCGTCACGGCGCGAAGGATCGGATCGGCCAGGCCGAAAGCCGAAAAGTTCTCGGTCTTCAACAAAAGGGTCCTTTCCCGTGCCGGGCGCGGGGCCGTTCCCCGCCCGCTCCGACACATGCACAGCGGCCCGAGCGCGGCTCGGCCAAGTGCGTCTCGATTGGCTTTCTTGGGAAGAAGCTCCGCACAAGGGCGGAGGTCCGCGCAATCGCAAGAAACTGTTGGCCGACAGGTGGACATCTGCGGCGTCGATGTCAAGCGGCATCGGCGAGGCGTTGCGGGGCGTGCTGCTCCGGCCACCGTGCTCGCCTCGCGGCACCCGGCCTGAGCTGTCCGCGCGCGCCGTCCCGCGGGCGTGGCGCCGGGGGGGCCGAGCCGCATGACCCGGACGCGTTCCTGCAGCAGTGAGGCCGACGTGTCGGTGATCTTCCGGAGGTGGGCGCTCCCCACCTCCTCCGCCTCCCCTGCCGCACCCGCAGCCCCTCCGGCACCCGCAGCGCGGACGATCATGAACGCAGCCAAGGACGCGCTGCCCGTCGGGATCCGGCAGCTCTCGAAGCATTACGGGCCGGTTCGCGCGGTCGACGGCGTCTCGTTCGATATCCGGGCCGGCGAGTTCGTCACCATGCTCGGGCCGTCGGGCTCGGGCAAGACGTCGCTCTTGATGATGATGGCCGGGTTTACGCGGCCGACCGCCGGGGCGATCCTGCTGGGCGAGCGCGACATCACGCGCCTGCCGCCGCACCGGCGCAATATCGGCATGGTCTTTCAGAACTATGCACTTTTCCCGCACATGACGGTGGCCGAGAACATCGCCTGTCCGCTGCGGCTGCGCGGCGTGGGCAAAGCGGAGGCCGGCGGGCGCGTGCAGATGATCGCGCAGCGGATCGAGGCCTCGGTGTCGCTCTATCCGACCTGGGGCGCCGCCAGCGCGCTCGGCGTCGTGCTCCTGGCGCTGCCGGGCCTTTCTGACCGCGACCCTGCCGCAGATCCGCTATTCGGTCCTGTCGGGCGCGCTGCTGGCCTTCATCGTCGCCTTCGACGAGGTGGTGATCGCGCTTTTCATTTCGGGCGGCGATGGGGCGACGCTGACCAAGCGCATGTTCTCGAGCCTGCTCGACGAGGTCGATCCGACGATCGCCGCCATCTCAACCATCCGATCGGCCTCGCCAAGCAGCTGATCGACGGCGCGCACCTGCGCACCTTGGCCGAGCCGCAGCTGGAGGAGCAGCGCAGCGGCAAGCTCTGCGCCAAGACGGCCGACCATGCCGAGGGACTGGCCGCCGCCAACGAGCGCCGCCGCCCCGAATTCGTCGGCCGCTGACCGCCGCCGCAAGAGACGGAGAGCGATCTTGGATTTCTCACTCAGCTTCGAGCAGCAAGCGCTCGTCGACGCGCTGACCGACTTCGTCCAGCGGGAACTCTATCCGCGCGAGGCCGTCGTCGAAGAGCTGCGGGCCGTCCCGGCGGAGATCGCCGAGGACATCAAAGGCAAGGCGCGCGCGGCCGGTTTCTTCGCCATGAACATGCCCGAGGAACTCGGCGGCGGCGGGCTCGACTACCAGACGCAGGCGCAGGCCGAACGGGTGCTGGGCAAGCCCTCGACCGCGCTCAGCCTGCTGCTCAAGCGGCCGACGAAGATCCTGCTCGCCTGCAAGGACGAGCAGGTCGAGGCGTACCTGATGCCGTGCATTCGCGGCGAGCGGACCGACTGCTTTGCGCTGACCGAGCCGGGCGCTGGCTCGGATGCGCGCGCCATCACGACCAGCGCCCGCCGCGACGGCGACGACTGGGTGATCAAAGGCACCAAGCAGTTCACCTCCTACGCCGACGTCGCCGACTTCATCATCTTCTTCGCGGTCACGGGCAGCGAGGAGACGCCGAAAGGCCCCCGCAAGCTCTTCACCGCGTTCCTGGTCGACAAGGACACGCCGGGGCTGACCGTGCAGCCGATGAAGTCGATCTGCACGCGCGGCTACAATCCGAACATGATCTACCTCGAGGACGTGCGCGTGCCGTCGCGCAAGGTCCTGGGCGAGGTCGGGGCGGGCTTCAGCTTCGCCAATGACTGGCTCTGCGCCGGCCGCGTCATGCTGGCCACGCATTGCGTCGGCCGCGCCGAGCGGGCCTTCGAGATGACCTGCGAATGGGCCGGCACGCGCAAGGCGTTCGGCAGGACGATCGGCGAATTCCAGGGCACGGGGTTCAAGATCGCCGACATGGCGATGGACATTCCGGCGACGGTCCGCGCGATCGGCGCGGTGGCCGCGTTTGCCGTGGCCAATCGCGACACCATCGCGGAAGTCGACGTCAACCCGCTGATGGTGATGCCGGACGGGCAGGGCGCAATCGCTGCCGATGCGCTGATCGCCGAATTGACCGAGGCGGAATAGCCACGGCCGCGATCTCGGGCGTCGCCCGCACTCGACCGCGGCTGCCCGCTTCCTGGCTCACGGCTCTCGCGCCGGGGCCGGCAGGTGCCCGGAACAATCGCGACACGCTATTGGGGTTGCCCTCCTGCAACCGCGACTTGAGGATTGTTCGATTCTGATCCATCGTGCTGGCGAGAACGAGGCGCGCGTTGGCGTCAGGTGGAGGGCGGACGCGATCCGCCCTCGGCCGCTTGGGGGTCGAAGGCATGGGTGTGACTGAGCTGCCTCTGCCCCTCGGGGGCTCGCGAAATCGTCGAGCTGGTGCTTGGGCGATCGCGGTCGCTGGCGATCGCCGGCGGCCGGGCGACAGCATGCATCCGGGACGCGCGGCCTGCCGGATATGCGACGCCGCCGGCGCAGCGTCCAGCCGAAGGTTTTGGAGCGAACGACAGGGGACGGGGAGGAGGCGATGCCTGATCTGACCATCAACGGCGAGCAGAGGACGATCGACGCTCCGGACGACATGGTCCTGCTCTGGGCCATCCGCGACGTCGTCGGCCTGCACGGCACCAAGTTCGGCTGCGGCGCCGGGCTTTGCGGCGCCTGCACCGTCCATGTCGACGGCAAGGCCGAGCACAGCTGCATGCTGACGCTCGGCGAGGTGGCCGGCAAGTCGGTCACGACCATCGAGGGCCTCTCGCCCGACGGCAACCACCGGGTCCAGATCGCCTGGCGCGACCTGAACGTGCCGCAATGCGGCTTTTGCCAGGCCGGCCAGATCATGACGGCGGCGAGCCTGCTGGCGAGCAATCCAACCCCGACCGACGAGGAGATCCTCGAGGGCATGTCGGGAAACATCTGCCGCTGCGGCTGCTATCAGCGCATCGTCTCGGCGGTCAGGCAGGCGGCGACGGGGATCTGAGCCATGTTGCACCACATCGACCAGACTTCGCGCCAATTGGCTTCGGCAGCGGCCGAGCTCGTCATCCGCAAGGTCTCGCGCCGGACGTTTCTGCAGGGCTCGGCGGCGGGCTTTGCGCTGACGGCGTTCTATGCGCCGGCGGGCGCCTTCGAGGCCTATTCGGTCGGCGGCGAGGACATGCCGCACGGGCTGCGCACCGATCCGCTGCTCTTCGTCGCCATCGCGCCTGACGGGACGGTGACGATCACGGCGCACCGCTCCGAGATGGGCCAGGGCTCGCGCACCTCGCTGCCCATGGTCGTGGCCGACGAGATGGGCGCCGACTGGGAGCGCGTGAAGATCGTCCAGGCCGAGGGCGACGAGCCCAAATACGGCAACCAGGACACGGACGGCTCGCGCTCGATGCGCCACCACATCCAGTCCATGCGCCAGATCGGCGCGTCGGTGCGCCAGATGCTCGCCCGCGCCGCCGCCGAGGAATGGGGCGTCGATCCGTCGACGGTGCATGTCGGCGTGCACACCGTCAGCGCCGGCGACCGCCGGGCGGGCTTTGGCGAGCTGGCCGAGGCCGCGATGCGCCAGCCGGTGCCGGCCTTCGACGAGCTCTCGTTCAAGGACGAAGCCGACTTCCGCTACATCGGCAAGGGTGCGGTCGGCATCTACGACCTGCGCGACATCACGACGGGCAAGGCGGTCTACGGCGCCGACGTCTCGCTGCCCGGCATGAAGTACGCCGTGATCGCCCGGCCGCCCGTGGTCGGCGGCAAGGCGACCTCGCACGACGCCGCCGCGGCGATGGCGGTTCCCGGCGTCGAGGCGGTGGTCGAGCTCGCCGGCACGCCGCCGCCGATGGTGTTCGCGCCGCTCGGCGGGGTCGCCGTCATCGCGACCAACACCGATGCGGCGATCAAGGGTCGCGACAGCCTGAACGTGCAATGGGAGGCCGGCCCGAACGGCAGCTACGACAGCGCGACCTTCCGCGCCGAGATGGAGAAGACCGCCGAGAGCTCCGGCAAGGTCGTGCGCGACCAGGGCGACTGGGAGGCGGCAAAGGCCGCGGCCGCACGCACGGTGGCGCGGACCTACTACCAGGCGCACATGGCGCACGCGACGATGGAGCCGCCGGCGGCGCTCGCCAACGTGACGGCCGACCGCGCCGAGATCTGGGCGCCGGTGCAGAGCCCCTATGGCACGCGGCAGATGATCGCCGGGGCGCTCGGGCTCGACGAGGCGGCCGTGACGGTCCACGTGACCCTTCTCGGCGGCGGCTTCGGCCGCAAGTCGAAATGCGACTATGCCATCGAGGCCGCGCTGCTCTCGCGCGAGGTCGGCGCGCCCGTCCGGGTGCAGTGGACCCGCGAGGACGACATCCAGCACGGCTTCTACCATTCGACCTCGATCGACCGCATCGAGGCGGCGGTCGACGCGAACGGCAAGGTGACGGGCTGGCTGCACCGGGTCGTCGCGCCGACCATCATGTCGACCTTCGCCGAGGACACGGGCTATCTCGCCGATTGGGAGAACGGCATGGGGCAGGTCGACCTGCCCTTCGACATCGCCGCCATCCGCTGCGAGAACGGCAAGGCGATGTCGCACACCCGCATCGGCTGGTGGCGCTCGGTGAACAACGTTCCGCGCGCGTTCGCCGTGCAGAGCTTCGTCGCCGAGCTGGCCGATGATCTCGGCCGCGACCACAAGGAGCTGCTGCTCGAGCTGATCGGCCCGGCGCGGCGGCTCGACGGCCCGGCCATGGGCATGCCCGACGGCTTCTGGAACTATGGCGAGAAGGCCGAGGAGTACCCGATCGACACCGGCCGTTTGGCGAACGTCCTGAATGTCGCGGCCGACGCTGCCGGCTATGGGCAGGACCTGCCTGCCGGCGAGGGCATCGGGCTGGCGGTGCACCGCAGCTTCGTCACCTATGTCGCCGCCGCGGCACGGGTGAAGGTCGGCGAGGACGGCACGTTCCGCGTGCCCGAGGTGCACATGGCGGTCGATTGCGGCTTCGCGGCCAATCCGGAGCGGATCCGCAGCCAGATGGAGGGCGCCGCCGTCATGGGCATGACGCTCGCCCAGTATTCCGCGATCACCTTCGCCGAGGGCGCGGTCGTCGAGAGCAACTTCCACGACTATCAGATGGTGCGCTCGAACAACTTCCCGGAGAAGGTCACGGTCCACATCGTCGAGCATCCGTTCAGCGTTCACGCCTCGGGCGTCGGCGAGCCGGGGGTGCCGCCCATCGCGCCGGCGATCGCCAACGCCATCTTCGCGGCGACCGGCAAGCGGCTGCGCGAGCTGCCCATGGGCGGCTCGGCTTGAGCTTTGGGTCGGGACCGGCGCAGGGCCGGTCCCGACCGCTCGCCGTTCAGCTTTGACCGACCGGGCGCATTTTGTGCGTTCGGCGCGCGGGGCCGCCGGAGAGCGGAATCCGGCGTCAGCATTCCTCCGCCGTCACGTGGTCCCAGATCGGTCCTGCCGCGGGCTTCCAGCCGAGCATGCGCCGGGCCTTCTCGGCACTCACGCGGCTGTTGGACCCGAAACTGGTGACCGCGCCGATGCCGAAAGCGCGGAGCGACGCTTCCAGCGACAGCGGTTCGGGCTCGCCGGTCAGGCCGCTCGCCCGGCCCACGGCCGCCGCCATGTCGCGCCAGCTCGCCTCGCCGTTCTCGCAAAAGAAGACGGAACCGGCGGGAGCCGCGTCCAGCACGCATGCATAGAGCTCGGCGACGTCGTCGATATGCACATGCGACCAAACGTTGAGCCCGCGGCCGACATGGGCGGGCCGGCCGCGCTCGCGCGCCACCCGGGCGAGCTGCGGCAGCTGGAAGCTGCGCGGGTTGAGCCCGCGGCCGCGGCCGTAGATCAGCCCCGGGCGGATCACCACGCTGCGGATCCCGCGGGCGGCGCCCTCGACGACGATCCGCTCGACAGCGGCCCTCAGCAGGCGCTCGGGCAACGGCGCGAGCGGGCGATCCTCGGTGAAGACCGTCCCGCCCGGCTCGCCGAGGGCACGATCGGCGACGACGCTCGTGCCGCTGGTGTGGATCAGCGTCTTGCCCGTCCCTTCGAGCGCTTCCACCAGCAGCTGCGCGACGACGGCGTCATCCGCATTGGCGGCGCTGACGATCGCGTCAGCCGCGCCGGCGGCGTGCGCGACGGCGCCGAGGTCCCAGAGGTCGGCCCTGACGGGGGCGACGCCGCGCTCCTCGAGGGCCGTGGCCTTCTCTTCAGACCTCGCGAGCCCCGCGACGCGGTGCCCGACCTCGAGCAGCCGGGCCGCGACCGCCCCGCCGATATAGCCCGTCGCCCCGGCGATGAAGACGTCCATCGCGTCCCTCCGATCCTGACCGCATCATCCGCTCGGCTCGTGGAGCACGAGCCCTCGGGCCGCCGACAAGCGCCGCCGCGTCGAGACTGAGGCTCAATCCGTCCCGACCTGCAGCCGGCCCGTCATGCCGTGCTGGTCGATGAAGCGCTGGATGGTGCCGTCCGTCCGCAGGCCCGCGACAAGCCTGTCGATGAAGGCCGCCGCGGCTTTGTGCGCGGGCCGCACCCCGATGGCCTGGCGCACGGTGGTGAAGCGCCCGTCGAGCACGCGCGCGCCCGGGATCCCTTGCGCATCGTCCAGCAAAGCCGGCCGCAGCCCGGCCAGCGCGTCCAGCCCCTCCGAGACGAACAGCGCGAGCGCGCCGGGGAGCCCCTCGCCGCGGACAAGCTCCGCCTGCCGCAGCGTGCGGCTGAGATAAAGGTCATAGGCGCTGCGCCCCGACACCGCGATCCGTATGCCGGGCCGGTCGAGATCCTCGGGCGCGCGCGCGTCGGAGCCTGCGCCGACCAGATAGGTCGCCTCGATCTCGGCATAGGCCGGCGAAAAGGTGATTGTCTCGGCACGCTTGGGCTCGTGCGCGATCAGCGCGATGTCCCAGCGGTCCTGCGACGCCGCGTCGGCGACGGCCCCGGGTGAGGCGAAGGTGACGTATTCGACCGGCACGCCCAGCCGTTCCGAGACCGTGCGCGCCATGTCGGGCGACACGCCGACCGGATCCCCGGAGCCCGTCCGGCCGGTCACCAACAGAGGGTTGCTCAGATTGATGCCGGCCCGCAGAACGCCCTTGGGCGCCAGTTGCCCGACGATCTCACCATCGACTGCCATCCCGCGCCCCTCCCGTCGGCATCGCCTCGCTCGAGGGCAAGAGACCACGTCCGGGTGCCGAGCGCCAGCGTCAGGACCCTCGTCGCGACGCCGGAGTGGCAGGGCAGGCGGCCGGGGCCGGGCGCGACGAGCGATCCTCATCGGTCCCGCGTGACGGCGGCAACCGCTGCGCCACCGCTGACAGGCACCGCCAGCGCGCGCTTCCCCGCTGCGGTGCAAGCCCGGGCCCCTGCACGGAATCCAGGAGGGTGAGGGCGCACGCAGGAACCTCCGGCGACCGGTACGGTTGAGTGAACAACCGCCCGAATCGGCCGTAGGCCCCAACACAGAGCGAGGTACCCAGATGGCATCTTCCGACGGCAAGCCGAGAGACGCTCAGCCCGGACGTCGGCGCGAGGGGATCACGCGCCGGAACCTGCTGAAGAGCTCGGCTGCCAGCGGCGCCGCGGCGCTCGGGAGCCTTGCCGCCGATATGCGCGCGGCGGCGGCCGAAGCCGCCGCGCCGACCGATGACGGGATGGTGCGCGCGACCGTCACCATCAACGGCACCGAGCACGCCTTGGTGGTCGACCCGCGCACGACGGTGCTCGACCTGCTGCGCGAGCAGCTCGATCTCACGGGCACGAAGGTCGGCTGCAATCACGGCCAGTGCGGCGCCTGCACCGTTCTGCTCGATGGCCTGCGCGTGAACTCCTGCTTCGTGCTCGCGGCCGCGGCCGACGGAAAATCGGTGGTCACCATCGAGGGCCTCGCCGGGCCGGAGGGCGACCTCCACCCGATGCAGGCGGCGTTCATCGAGGAGGACGGCTTCCAGTGCGGCTATTGCACGCCCGGCCAGGTCATCTCGGCGATCGGCTGCGTCAAGGAAGGGCATGCGGGCTCGGATGCCGAGATCCGCGAGTACATGTCCGGCAACCTCTGCCGCTGCGGCGCCTACAAGGGGATCGTCGAGGCGGTGAAGCGCGCCCGGGACGAGACGCGCGAGATCGAGCTGACGGCGCTGACGGAGGGCGGACGATGAAGCCCTTCGCCTACCGCGCGCCCGCCAGCGTCGCCGATGCGGTCGCGGCCGTCGAGCCGATGGGCCTTGCCGGACAGGGCGGCGCCTTCCTCGCCGGCGGCACCACGATCCTCGACCTGATGAAGCTCTCGGTCGTCGGCCCGCCCTCGCTGACCGACATACAGAAGCTTGGTCTCGACCGGATCACCAGGGACGGCGACCAGCTCCATCTGGGCGCGCGCGTCACCATGGCCGAGGCGGCGGAGCATCCGGCTTTGAAGGATCGCGCCCCCGTTCTCTCGGAGGCGCTCTGGAAGGCGGCGAGCCCGCAGCTGAGAAACGTCGCGACGCTGGGCGGCAACGTGCTCCAGCGCACGCGCTGCCCGTATTTCCGCGACAATGTCAGCCCGTGCAACAAGCGCGACCCGGGCTCGGGCTGCGCGGCGATCGGCGGCATCAACCGGCTGCTCGCCGTTCTCGGCACATCGGAAAACTGCATCGCCAGCTACCCTGGCGACTTTGCCAACGCGGCGATCCTGTTCGACGCGATCGTCGAGACCGAGCGGCCGGATGGCGGCCGCGAGATCGCCTTCGACGAACTGCACGTGCCGCCAGATGACCACCCCGAGCGCGAGACGGTGCTCGATGATGACGAGCTGATCACCGGCTTGCGCCTGAGCGTCCCCGACTGGGCGCGCCGGTCGCGCTACTTGAAGGTGCGCGACCGCGAGTCCTATGCCTTCGCGCTCACCTCGGCCGCCATCGCGCTCGACATGGATGGCGGCACCGTGCGCGAGGCGCGGCTCGGCATCGGTGGCGCCGCGACGGTGCCGTGGCGCGCCCGAGACGTGGAGGACTTTCTCGCCGGCAAGACCCTCGACGAGGATGTCGCCATGGAGGCCGGGCGCCGCGCCTTCGAGGGCGCCAAGGGCTACGAGCACAACGCCTTCAAGATCCCGCTCGGCCAGAGGACCGTCGCCAGGGCGCTTCTCGAGGTCGCCGCGATGCAGCCCGGCGAGACCGGCGGAGGGAGTCAGTAGATGCCCGACAACATCGGAAACCCGCACGACCGGATCGATGGACGCCTGAAGGTCACGGGCGACGCGCGCTATGCCGCGGATTTCGCCGTTCCGAACCCGCTGCATGCCCATCTCGTCATCTCGACGATCGGCAGGGGCCGGATCACCGGCATCGACGACAAGGCGGCCCGCGCCGTGCCGGGCGTACGCGCGATCTACACGCACAAGGACCAGCCCGACATCCAGCCGGCCGGCTTCTTCGGCGCCGGCCAGGGGCAGGCACAGCAGAGCTGGCGCCCGCTCGCCGGCCCTGACGTGAAGTTCTATGGCGAGATCGTCGGCATGGTCGTGGCCGAAACGATCCTCGCCGCCCGCGAGGCCGCCGCGGCGCTGCGCTTCACCTACGAGGCCGAGGAACCCGCGGCGACACTGGACGCGCCGGGCACGACCGTCGAGGAGATAGAAAAAAAGTCGATCGATGTGGGCGACGTCGATACCGGCATGGCGAACGCGGCGCGCTCCGTCGCGCAGAGCTATGCGACCGCGCCGAACCACCACAACGCCATGGAGCTCTTCGCGACGACCGCGCATTGGCAGGGCGAAGAGCTCACCGTCTACGTCCCGAGCCAGTGGGTGAAGGGCTTCCAGGCCGGCCTCGCGAAGAACCTCGGCATCGACGCGCAGCGGATCCGCGTGCGCAGCCCCTTCATCGGCGGGGCGTTCGGCGGCAAGGGTACGCTCTTCACCTTCACGGGGCTGGTCGCCGCCGCGGCGCGTGACCTGCGGCGGCCGGTGAAGCTCTACGTCACGCGCGAGCAGGGCTTTACCGTCGCCTCGTTCCGCGCCGAGACGCAGCAGGACGTGAAGCTCGGCGCGGGCGCTGACGGCCTCATCACGACGGTTGTGCACACCGGGCGCGAGCTCTCGTCGCGCCCCGACACCTACTTCGTCTACGGGGCCGAGAACACCACCCGAATGTACCGGGCGGACAACATCAAGACGGGTCTTCACGTCGTCCATGCCGACCGGCAGACGCCGGGCTTCATGCGCGCACCGCCCGAGACCCCGTATTTCTTCGCGCTGGAATCCGCGGTCGACGAACTGGCGCGCGAGCTGAAGATCGACCCGGTGGAACTGCGCATCCGCAACGACGTCGACCACGACCCCGTCCGCGGGGTGCCCTTCACCTCTCGCTCGCTGGTCGAATGTTTCCGCCGGGCGGGCGACGCCTTCGGCTGGTCGGACTACACGCCCGAGATCGGCTCGATGACCGATGGCGACGAGCTGATCGGCTGGGGCGTCGCGACGGCCACCTACCCGACGCAGATGGCGCCCTGCGCCGTCCGCGTCTCGCTCGACGCCTCCGGTGACGCGCGCGTGCAGGTGGCAAGCCATGACATCGGAACCGGCGCCTACACGGTGCTGGCCCAGGCGGTGCACGGCAAGCTGGGCGTGCCGGTCGAGCGCGTGCGCGTCGAGCTCGGCGACAGCCGGCTGCCGCCCGGCACCATCGCCGGCGGCTCGATCTCGACGGCGTCGAATGTCTCGGCGATCAATATCGCCTGCGACCGGATCCGCGAGCGGCTGAAGACGCCCGGCGGCGACCTGGACGCGACGTCGGCGCTCGAACGCTTCGGCCAGTCCGTCGATCGAGGAATACGCCGAGTACGTCCCCGACCTCCTCGGCGGGCAGAAGAGCGGCACCCTTCGGAACGGCACGGTGCAGATCGTCGGCGGCGCCGAGGAGAAGTATGCCGCCTTCGCCTTCGGCGCCGAGTTCGTCGAGGTGCGCATCAACCGCTGGACGCGCGAGATCCGCGTGCCGCGCATCGTCGGCGCTTTCGCCGCTGGCCGGATCATGAACGAGAAGACGGCGCGCTCGCAGTATCTCGGCGGGATGGTCTGGGGCATCGGCCACGCGCTGCTCGAGATATCGGAGGTCGACCCGCGCACCGGCGCCTACATGAACGACAACATCTCGGAATATCTCGTTCCGGTGAACGCCGACATTCGCCAGATCGAGGCGATCCTGGTGCCCGAGGTCGACGACAAGGTGAACCCCGCCGGCGTCAAGGGCATTGGCGAGATCGGCATCGTCGGCACCGCCGCGGCGGTCGCCAACGCCGTCCACCACGCCACCGGCACCCGCGTGCGGAAGACGCCGATCCGCATCGAGGATCTGCTGGTGGCGAGCTGACCATCGGCGGACGGCCGCGGTTGTCGAAGGGAGGAGGTCGATCTCGACGTCGCGCCGGCGGGCGAGCTTCGGAGAAGGCGCACGCTCGACGCGTTCGCGTTGGCATGCGTCAGGATGCCATCGCCTCCCTCGTCGGCAGACCACAGGAGGCTACGCTCAGGCGGTCCTGTCCTGCGAGACGCCGAGTTCCTGCCCCATCCGGTCGCGCATGACGAACTTCTGGACCTTGCCCGTGACCGTCACCGGGAACTCTTCGACGAACCGGATGTGGCGCGGGATCTTGTTGTGCGCGATCTGGTCCTGGCAGAAGGCGCGGACATCCTCGGCCGTCAACTCATGCCCTTGGTTGAGGATGATCCAGGCGCAGAGCTCCTCGCCATAGCGCGGGTCCGGCACGCCGAAGACCTGCACGTCGCGGATCGCCTCGTGACTGTAGAGGAACTCCTCGATCTCGCGCGGATAGATGTTCTCGCCTCCGCGGATCACCATGTCCTTGATGCGCCCGACGATGTTGCCATAGCCCTCGGCGTCGATCGTCGCGAGATCGCCCGAGTGCATCCAGCCTTCGGGGTCGAGCACAGCCGCCGTCTGTTCCGGATCGTCCCAGTAGCCGAGCATCACCGAATAGCCGCGCGTGCAGAGCTCGCCCGGCGCGCCGCGCGGCACGGTGCGGCCCTCCGGGTCGACGATCTTGACCTCGACATGCGGGTGAACGCGGCCGACGGTCGAGACGCGGCGCTCGAGCGGGGCGTCGGTGGCGCTCTGGAAGCTGACGGGGCTGGTCTCGGTCATGCCGTAGGCGATGGTCACCTCGCGCATGTTCATGCGGGCGTTCACCCGGCGCATGACCTCGATCGGGCAGGGCGAGCCTGCCATGATCCCGGTCCGGAGCGACGAGAGGTCGAACTCGGCGAAGCGCGGGTGATCGAGCTCGGCGATGAACATGGTCGGCACGCCGTAGAGCGCCGTGCAGCGCTCGGCCGCCGCCGTCTCGAGCGTCGCCAGCGGGTCGAAGCCCTCGCCGGGATAGACCATGGCGGCGCCGAGCGTCAGCGACGCCAGGTTCCCCATCACCATGCCGAAGCAATGGTAGAGGGGCACGGGGATGCAGATCCGGTCCGCCTCGGTCAGCCGGATGCCGAGCCCGGTGAAATAGCCGTTGTTCAGGATGTTGCGGTGGCTGAGCGTCACGCCCTTGGGGCTGCCCGTCGTGCCGCTGGTGAACTGGATGTTGGTCGCGTCGCCGGGCCGGACGGCGGCGCCGCGGGCCTTCGACCTCCGCGCGGTGCTCCGGCCGCACCAGCCTGGGCAGGTCGTCGAAGGCGAGCGTGCCGGGAACCCGAGCCTCGCCCATCTGGATCACGGCGCGCAAGGCCGGCACGCGGGCCGCGCGCAGCTGTCCCGGCTCGGCGGTCGCGAGCTCCGGCGCCAGCTTGGAGATCAGCGCGCCGTAGTCGCTGGTCTTGAAGGGCGGCGCGATGACCACGGCGGCGCAGCCGACCTTGTTCAGCGCGTAATCCAGCTCGTGCAGCCGGTAGGCCGGGTTGATCGTCACCAGCACCAGGCCGGCGCGGGCGGCGGCGAACTGCGTCAGCGTCCATTCAACGCGGTTGAGCGACCAGACGCCGATCCGGTCGCCGGGCGCCGAGGCCGAGCGCCACGAAGGCCGCGGCGATCGTGTCGACCTGCGCGCCCAGCTCCGCCCAGGTGAGCCGTATCGACTGCGCCCGCGCGACCAGCGCCTCGCGTCCGCCCCATCGCTCGACGGCGCGATCGAGCGCGGCGCCGATGGTCATCTCGAGGAGCGGTGGCGTCTCGGGTCCGCTCACATGGCTGAGCTTCTCGTCCATCGCCGATCTCTCCGGCTGCCCGCATCGCACGGGCGCCCTGATACGCCCTCAACGGCGACCGCTGCAATGCCGGAGAAGCTGAACAGCCCCTGTGGAGGGAACTTCGCTTCGCTGTCCGCCGCCGCGCTGCCGTGACGGCCGGGCCGGTGGCCGAGCTGCCCCAGCGCGACGCTCGTGACGGAACCCGCGGCTGTTGCGACACCGCAACTTGGTGCGCCGGCGCGTCGTCGAGCGCGGAATTGGAAGCCGAGCTTTGCATGACGCTTCGGCGCGAGAAGCCCATGCACCCCGAGCTGGCCGTTCATGAAGACCGGGCCGAACGAACAACCGCCCGAAGCCTTTTCCGACCGAAGTGCCGCCTCTACCTTGGACATGAAAGAGGGAGAGTCGGATGGCAGGCGGCTGGGCGCGCGACGGCGCGGTGCACGAGCAGATCGAGGCGTCGATCGAGGACGAGCTGAAGCGCATGCAGGCGCGGCGCGTACCCGAGGGCGAGAGCCTGACGCATTGCGCCGAATGCGAGGAGCCGATCCCAGAAGGGCGCCGGCGCGCCATTCCCGGCGTGAAGCTCTGCATCGCCTGCCAGTCGGAGCGGGACGGACGCCCTGTGGTGCGGGGCGGCATCAATCGCCGCGGCTCCAAGGACAGCCAGTTGCGCTAGCGACGGGTATCCGCAGCCAAAAGGCGCCGCGGCGTTTGCCGTAACTCGTTTGGCGCAAAGCGTTCGCTCCTGCGTGCGCATCCCGAAGGACCGCCAACCGCGAAGCGCGGGTAGCCCCTCGCGTCGGCGCAGCCGCCGAGCTCGGATTGCGTGCGATGCGAGATCATTGCCGATTGGCGGAGCGGCAGGATCGATCTAAAGAACGACGATGACAACGACATCCGCGGACGATGCCTATCCTGCGCTGATCGCGCTGGCCGATGCCTACCTCGCCGGGGCCCTCCGCCCGAGCGCCGTGGTCGAGGCGCATCTGAAGAGAATCGAGCGGCTCGACGGCCGTATCGGGAGCTATCAGGTCGTCTATGCCGACGAGGCGCGCCGGGCGGCCGAGGCGGCGGACAAGGCGATCGCCGCCGGGCACCGGATCGGGCCGTTCCACGGCATCCCGTTCGCGCTCAAGGACATTGTCGATCTCGAGGGGCGGGTCACGACCGGCGGCTCCAAGGCGCTCGAGGACCGCGTCTCGCCCACGACCGCCACGATCGCGCGCCGGCTGATCTCGGCGGGCGGCATCCTGCTCGGCAAGACCAAGACGGTCGAGCTCGCCTTTGGCGGCTGGGGGACGAACCAGCGGATGGGGACGCCCTGGAACCCCTGGGACATGGCGACCCACCGCGTCTGCGGCGGCTCGTCCTCGGGCTCGGCGGCCGCTGTCGCCGCCGGGCTCGCGGTCTGCGCCGTCGGCACCGATACGGGCGGCTCGGTGCGGCTGCCGGCGGGGTTCTGCGGGCTCGCCGGGCTCAAGGTGACCGAGGGTCGGTTGCCCTGCGACGGCATCCTGCCGCTCGCGCACTCGCTCGACACGCCCGGCCCGATGGCGCGCTCGGTCGCCGACGCGACGCTGATGTTCGAGGTGATGGACGGGCGCGAGGGCGTCGCCATCGACCGCGACAGGGCCGCCCGGAGCGGCCTCTGGGGTGCACTGGCCGGCGGCGTGGAGGGCGTCGTCCTCGGCGCGCTCGACCCCGCATCGCGCGAGGTTTGCGACGCTGAGGTGCTCGGCGCCTATGACGCCGCGCTCGAGCGCTTGCGCCGGCTCGGCGCGATCGTCCGCGCCTTCGTCCCGCCCATCTCCTACGAGGCGATCCGCGAGGCCAACGGGCGCCTGATCGCCGTCGAGGGCTGGTTCCACCAGGGCCATCTCTTCGGCGACCCCGACCTGCCGATGGACGAGGATGTGCGGCCACGCTTCCTCTCCGGACGCGACGCGACGGCGGCCGAATATCTGCGCGTGCTGGCCGATCGCCAGACCATGCGCGCCCAGTATGCCGAGGCCATGCGCGGCATCGCAGCGGTGCTGACGCCGGTGACGATGACGCCCGCCCCGCCGGTCGCCGAGGTCGACCAGGCGGTGTCGCCCGGCCATTTCACGCGCGGGTTCAATTTCCTCGGCATGTGCGGGCTGGCACTGCCCGCCGGGCTTTCCGCTCGCGGTCTGCCGATCGGCCTGCAGGTCGCCGCCCGCGCGGGTGACGAGGCCGCCGCGCTCGGCGTCGGCGCGGCACTGGAAGCAGCCCTGCCGACGCCGGCGCGACCCGAGCTCTGATCGGCGGTCGAACCCTCGGGCTCGGCCGCGATGCTCCGACGGTGACAGACGCGGGCGCCGCGCGCTAACCCTTTGCCTGGGCCGCGCGCCAGGGGAGTCGGAGGGGGAATGCCGGCCATCGCGATCGATCTGTCGGACATCGTCAAGGTCTACGGGCAGGGCCGCGGCGCCGTTCGTGCGCTGGACCGGGTTTCCCTCGAGATCGCGGCGAACGAGTTCTTCACGCTCCTCGGGCCGTCGGGCTGCGGGAAGACGACGCTGCTGCGCATCCTCGCCGGTTTCGAGCAGATCACCTCGGGCACCGTCAGGCTCAACGGCCGCGACATCGCCGACCTGCCGCCGAACCGTCGGCCGGTGAACACGGTCTTCCAGCAATACGCGCTCTTTCCGCACATGACGGTGGCCGAGAACGTTGCCTTCGCGCTCCGCCGGCTGAGGCGCCCGGACGTGACCGAGCGCACCGGGCGGATGCTCGACCTCGTCCGCCTGTCCGAGCTCGCCGACCGCCGGCCCGCCCAGCTCTCTGGCGGGCAGCAGCAGCGCGTCGCGCTCGCGCGCGCGCTCGCGCCGAACCCCGAGGTGCTGCTGCTCGACGAGCCGCTCTCGGCGCTCGACCTGAAGCTTCGCCAGGCGATGCGGCTCGAGCTGAAGCAGATCCAGGAGGAGACCGGCATCACCTTTGTCTTCGTCACGCACGACCAGGAGGAGGCGCTGACCATGTCCGACCGCATCGCGGTCATGTCGAACGGCCGCGTCCAGCAGGTCGGCACGGCGCGCGAGATCTACGAGGCGCCGGTCAACCGCTTCGTCGCCGACTTCATCGGCGAGACCAACATCCTGGAGGTGGCCGTCGAGCAGCTGAACGGCGCGACCGCCTTCTGTCGGCTGCCCGACGGCAGCGCGCTCGAGGCGGCGGTCGCCGCCCGCCCGAACGGCGCCGGCGCCCCGGCGGCCGCCCACGTCTCGCTTCGGCCCGAGCGGCTGTCGCTGGCGCCGGCCGGAGAGGGGATCCCGTGCACGGTCGACAGGCTGGTCTATCTCGGCACCGACACGCAGTATCGCGTGCACCTGTCGAGCGGCGCCGAGGTGGCCGTCCGCGTCCAGAACGCCCACCGCGCCGCGGTGCCGCTCGGGCCCGGCGACGCGGCCGCGCTGGTGCTCGATGCCGGGGCGGCCCGGCTCCTCGCCGACTGATGGCGGGCGGCGGCCTCGGCGGGCAGCCTGCCTCGCGCGCCTATGCCGGCGTGCGGGGCTGGCTGATCCTGCCGCCCTGGATCGTCATCGGGGTCTTTCTGCTGATCCCCGTGCTGACGATGGCGGTCTATTCCTTCCTGACCAAGGATTTCCGCGGCGGCGTCGTCTGGCAGTTCTCGACCGCCGCCTATGACCAGTTCTTCCTCGACCGAGGCCTCTTCGGCGACGAGCCGCCGACGGTCCAGTGGACCTACATCACCATCTACGCCCGCTCGGTCGTGCAGGCGGCCGTGGCCACCCTGATCTGCCTGGTCCTGGGCTTTCCCACCGCCTACTACATCGCCACGCGCCCGCCGGCGCGGCGGACGCTCTGGCTGTTCCTGGTCACCATCCCCTACTGGGTGAACCTGCTGATCCGCACCGTCTCGATGAAGTTCCTGATCCGCGACGGCGGGCCGATCAACGAATGGCTGCTGGCGGTGGGGCTGATCGACCAGCCGCTGACGATGATCAACACCAACTTTGCCGTGCAGCTCGGGCTCTTCTACTCCTACCTGCCGTTCATGGTGCTGCCGATCTACGCGGCGATCGAGCGCTATGACTTCGGGCTGTCCGAGGCGGCGGCCGACCTCTACGCCGACCGCTGGACGACGCTGTGGCTCGTGCTCCTGCCCGCCGTGCGGCCAGGGGTGGTCGCCGGCTGCATCCTGGTCTTCGTGCCCAGCCTCGGCTCGTTCCTGGCGCCCAATCTGCTTGGCGGCGCCACCGAGTGGATGATCGGCTCGTTGATCGACGAGCAGTTCAAGGGTGCGGCGGGCAACTGGCCCTTCGGCGCCGCCTGCGCCGTCATCCTGCTCGGCACCGTGCTGCTGGCGCTGGTCGTCTACGCGCGCCAGCAGGCGCGGGCGTCTCGATGAAGGCGGGCCGATGAGAGCGGGCCGCTGATGCCGGGGCGCACCGACCTGCGTCGCTATCCGGGCTTCGGCTGGCTGGCGGCGCTCTGCCTCGTCATGCTCTACGGCCCGCTGATCGTCGTCGCGGTCTACTCCTTCAACGCCTCGACCTCGATCACGCGCTGGGGCGGATTCTCGCTGCGACTGGTATCGCGCGGTTTTCTTCGGGCTCGAGGCCGACCGCTACCGGCAGGCCGCGCTGAATTCGCTGATCGTCGCCGTCACCGCCGCGACGGTGGCCACCGCCATCGCGACCGCCGCCGGGCTCGGCATGATCCGGGCCGGCAGCTACGCCATGCGCCTGCCGACCTTCGGCCTGATCGCCCTGCCGCTGCTGGTGCCCGAGATCGTCACCGCCGTCGCGACGCTGATCTTCTTCGCCACCATCGGCCTCGAGCGCGGGCTGCTCACGGTCCTGATCGCGCACATGGTCTTCTGCATCCCCTTCGCCTACCTGCCGATCGCGGCGCGCCTGGAAGGGATCTCCGGCGCGCTCGAAGAGGCGGCGCTCGACCTCTATGCCAGCCGATGGGACGCTTTCCGCCTCGTCCTATTGCCGCTGATGCTGCCCGGGATCGTGTCGGGCTATCTGCTCGCCTTCATCGTCTCGCTCGACGACTTCATCATCACGAACTTCGTCAAGGGCGCAGGCGTCGAGACGCTGCCGACGGCGATCTTCGGCGCCGTCAAGCAGGGCATCAAGCCCGACATCATGGCGATCTCGACCTTGATGCTGGCCATCTCGGTCGTCTTCGTCGCAGTCTCGTGGATCATCGGCCGGCTCGGCACCGCACCGGGCCGGGCCAGCGAATAGCAACAGGGAAGGCGTACGCAATGAGATTGAGACCGGTCCTGATGGCGACGGCCCTGCTGGCGCTCGGCACCGCGCCGGCGCTGGCCGAGGGCCAGCTGCGCGTCTACCACTGGTTCGAGTACATCCCGCAGGAGCTCGTCGACAAGTTCGAGAAGGAATATGGCGTCGACGTCACCGTCGACACCTATGACTCCAACGAGGCGCTGCTCGCGGCGCTGAAGGCCGGCGGCCTCGGCCAGTACGACGTCGCCGTTCCCGGCGACTACATGGTGAAGATCCTCACCCATGAAGGCATGCTCGACACGATCGCGGACGGCGAGCTGAAGAACAAGGGCAACATCGAGGAGGAATGGCTGAACGTGCCCTTCGACCAGGGCCGCCAGCACTCGATCCCCTACCAGTGGGGCACGACGTCCTTCGCGGTGAACCGCAACGCCTACCAGGGCGACATCCGCGACACGGCGATCATCTTCGACCCGCCGGCCGAGCTGAAGGGCAAGATCAACGTCCTCGACACGCAGGGCGAGACGCTGGCGCTGGCCTCGCTGCACCTCGGCATCCCGCAATGCACGCAGGACCGCGACCAGCTGAAGGCGCTGGACGAGCTGATGCAGACGGCCAAGCCCTATTGGGCCTCGTTCAACTCGGCCGGCGCCAAGGACGTGCTGGTCTCGGGCGACGCTCTGGCCGGCATGATCTGGAACGGGTTCAGCATGAAGGCGCGGCTGGAAGGCGCGCCGATCGAGTACGCCTATCCGAAACAGGGCCAGATCGTCTGGATGGACAACGTCGCGCTGTTGAAGGATGCGCCGAACCGCGAGAACGCGCTGAAGTTCATGGACTTCCTGCTCGAGCCCGAGAACGCCGCGGCGGTGACGAACTACGCCCGCTACACCTCGGGCGTGAAGGGGGTGGAGCCCTTCCTCGACGAGGAGCTGAAGACCGCGCCCGAGGTCAACCCGCCGGCCGATGCCGGCCCGAACGTCTTCGTCGAGGTCTGCGACGAGGACACGCAAAAGCTCTACACGCGCATCTGGACCCGCGTGAAGCAGTAGGGGCGCGGCGTCGGGCGGCCGAGATTGATCTTATGCGCCCTTGCGCATCACCGATCTCCCGGCACTCCGTAGGAAGGTGCCGCGCGCGGATCGAGGGCGCGCTGGACATAGGCGTCCAGCTGCGGCTTGTAGATGTCCCAGATCCTGGCGATCGCCTCGATCGGGCAGTCTTCGGTCCAGTCGCAGCGCAGATCGGCGACCGGCCAGCTCACCTTGTCGACGAGTTTGAGGCCGGCCGAGTGCACCGGACCCGCCTCGCCGCCTGCGGCGAGGCCCGCCCGCAGGGCCGCGATCAGCCGATCGCCGAGATGGCCGGTCGAGCCGAGGAACCCCTCGACGATGGCCTGCGGAACGCCCTCGTTCGCCAGCAGATTGCCGCCGGAGGCGACGTCGCGCCCCTGCGCCTCGGCCCAGATACCGAGTGACTCCGGCCCGGAGTGGATCGCGGCACCTCCATCCCTGTCGACCGCGAGCACCTGCCTGTACTCGATGAACGCGCCGCGCCTCCTGACCTCGGCGATGGCCGCGGCAGCGCTCCGCCCCTGCTGCATCAGGTCGAGCGCCAGCGGGCCGAGCGTCGGGTCGGTCACGTTCTGCGACGCCACCGCGCCGACGCCGGCGCGCGCATAGGAGCATCGCGCGGCCACGGCCGGGGACGACGAGGAGATCGCGACGCCGAACATCCCCGTTTCGCGGCAGCGGGCGACGAGTGAAAAGGTCATCGGCTCACTCCGGGTTCACGGACGACGGCGTCATCGCCACCGGCCGGTCTTGCCCTTCGGTCTCGCTTCCCACCGAAGGCCGGTAGGCCAGATAGGTTCTCTGCGTCGCGATATGATCGGCCAGGTACATCGCATCGTGCCAGACGCCCCAGATGAAGCTGGACCCTCTCCGCGACAGCCAAGGCAGCCCCAGGAAATAGATGCCGGGCTCGGCCGAGACGCCGCGCTGATGCTTCGGCCGGCCGGTTTCGTCGAACGCGTCGACCTGCAACCAGCTGTAGTCGAGCGCATAGCCGGTCGCCCAGATGATTGAGGTGATCCCCGCATCCTGCAGGTTCAGCGCGAGAATGGGCTCGGTCAGGCAACCGGGATCCGGCGGCATCTCGCGGGCCTCCGGCTCTTCCGGAAAGGCCAGGCCGTTCCTGGCGACATAGGCATCGGCTTCGTCCAAGAGCGCCGCGTAATTGGCATCGCCCCTGGCGATGTTACCCGCGAGATCGGGCGCGAAGGTGATCGCCCCATCCTCATACGCCTCCGCCCGTCCGACAAGCGTCATCCCCTCGGCGGCGAGGCGCCGGAAATCGACCGTCCTGCCGCCATAGGCACCGCTCACGGCGATGGTGACGTGCTCGGTACCGGGCGCACGGGCCTGGGCGTCCCATTTGCCGAGAACGCCGAGCCACCAGCAGTAATCGCGCCCGCGATAGGCCCGGGGCGGGCGATCATGCGGGCCGACCGAGAGGAAGATGCGCCTGCCCGCCCGCAAGAGCTCGTCGGCGATCTGCACCCCCGAGGAGCCCGCGCCGACCACGAGCACCGCACCCTCGGGCAGCTGCTCAGGGTTGCGGTAGGCGCCGGAGTGGAGCTGGACGATGCCTGCCGTCTCAGGAACGATGGCCGGCAGCACGGGCGCTGGAAGGGTCCGGTGGCGGCGACCACCCTCTCGGCGTCGATCAGGCCAGCCGATGTTTCGACACGGAAGCCCGGGCGGCCCGCATGTCTCTGCACGGTCTCGACCTCCACCCCGCAGCGGACCGGGGCAGAGATCTTCCTCGCATACGCGACGAAATAGTCGGCAACCGTCTCCTTGGGCGCAAAGGCATCGGGCCCGACATCCGGGAACTCCATGCCCGGGAACCGGTCGTGCCAGGCTGGTCCGTTCGCGACCAGAGAGTCCCATCTGCCCGACCGCCAGCGCTCGGCGATGCGATGCCGCTCGAGGACGAGGTGAGGGACCTGACGCGCGCTCAGATGCTCGCTCATCGCGAGCCCAGCCTGGCCGCCGCCAACGACCAGAGTGTCAACGATCTCGGCTGCCATCCTCGCGCTCTCTCACGGCTGTTCTGCCGATCCTCGCCCCTCGGGAACGGCCCGCGGCGATGGACCGCCTAGGGTCATGCCCCGGCGGTGGTCCGCTGGCAAGTTCAGGGCAACGGCGGGTGTTTGCGTCAGCGACGATCGTCAGACCGAAAGGGGCCGGTCGCGACCGCGCCAGCCATCGCCTCAATAGGTCGCCTCGACGCTCGCCGCAGCGGTTTTGCCCGAGCGGACCTTTTCGAGCGCCCTGCCGAGGTCCGACAGGAACTCCTCGCGCGAGGCGTCGTGCAGCAGCGACATCATCGCGTGCATCCCCTTCGGCCGGCGCGTGAGGCCGGGCAGCCATCCGTCCGCCGCCATCGCCTCGGCGACCTGGAAGATGTCGACGTCGTCGGCGGTGTAGTTGATGATGGAGAAATCGGGACGCGCGATCATGCGCAGGCCCAGCGCCTCGATGCCCGCGACATAGGCGTCCGTCATGGCCGACAGGCGTCGCGCGATGTCGCGATATCCCTCTTCGCCCAGATGGTTCAGCACGGCCCAGGACGCGGCGACCGCGCCGCCGGGCCGCGTGCCGGCCAGCGTCGCCGTCTCGAAGGCGCCGTTCGGCCAGGCGTCGGCCTTGAAGGTGGCGCGGGCGAGGTCGTCGGCGTCGCGGTAGAAGACGGTGGAGGCGGGCTTGGGGCAGAAGCCGAACTTGTGCAGATCGGCCGAGATCGAGCGTACGCCGGGGAAGCGGAAGTCGAAGTCCGGCGTCGGCCGGCCGATCCGCGTGAACCAGGGGGCGAGCCAGCCGCCGACGCAGGCGTCGACATGCAGCCAGACGCCGGCCTCGAGCGCCAGCTCCGAGAGCTCGTCGATGCGGTCGACGACGCCGTGTGGGAAACAGGGCGCGGAACCGACGATGGCGACCGTGCGCTCGTCGATCAGCGGGCGCAGCGCCGCCGCGCCGGCGCGACGGTCGGCGCCGACGTCCCCGCGGCGGATCTCCAGGTCCATCGCCTGGGCCGCCTTGTCAAAGCCAGGGTGCCCGGTGATCGGCATGACGAGGTTCAGCCGGTCCTCGCCGGGACGGAAGCCCGCCCTGGCCCGCAACGCGTCGCGTGCGGCCTTGACCGCGAGAAAGATGCTCTCGCTGCCCCCGGTGGTGAACGCGCCCTCGGCGCCTTGGGGCGCGTTCATCAGCGACAGGCCATAGTCGAGGACATCGCGCTCCATCTGGCCGAGGCCGAAGAAGGCGCGCTTTCGGCCGAGCGCATTTTCCGTGAAGAACTCGAAATAAGCGCGCCGGCCGATCTCGTAGGTCTCCTCGTCGCACTGGAAGACAAACAGCGGCGTGCGGCCGCGGCGCCAGTCGATGTCGGATTCCGAGCGGCGCCGCATCTCGGCGGCCAAGGCGTCCCAGCCGGCGCCGCCCTTTGGAAACTTCGCGCGTCCGCTCATCATTGTCCCTTTCCGTTGTCGTGCGATGGGTTCGGTGCCTCGCGGTCCTGCAGGGCTTCCAGCACCAGCTTGGCGCCGTCCGTGATGTCGGCCGCGAGCTCGGCCCGGGCCGCCTGTGCGTCGCCGGCGCGCAGCGCGGCGATGATCCTGCGGTGATGGTTGTAGCCCATCAGCGCCTTGCGGTACCCGCGCGAGAGCCGGGTGCGGGTCGGTCCGACGCGCAGCAGCAGGCTCGAGATGATCGAGCGCAGCAGCGGCTGCTCGGCCGCATCGTAGATGGCGAGGTGAAACTCGGAATCGGCCTCGAAGGCGGCGGCGAAAGCGTCTGCGCCGAGCAGCTCGGCCATGCGCTCATTCGAGGCCTCGATGGCGTCGAGCGCATCGCCGGCGACCCGTTCGGCCGCGAGCCCGGCCGCCATCGGCTCGAGCGCCAGGCGGATACGCAGCACCTCGCCATACTCCGCGGTGCTGAGCTTGGGCGCCAGGAAGGTCCGGCTCTCGTTCAGCTCGAGGGCGCCCTCCTTGGCGAGGCGCAGCATGGCCTCGCGTACGGGCGTCAGGCTGACCGACATGTCGCGCGCGATCGCCCGGGCCGAGAGCCGCTCGCCCGGCTCCCAGACGCCGACGGTCAGGCCGCGGCGCAGGCGCTCGTAGACGCGGTCGGTCAGGCTGGCTCCGCGGTCGAGCGGGTCGAGGATGCTCTCGGCGATGGGGTCGACGGCGCTCATCGCCCGCCCCGCGCCGCGCGCAGCCGGGTCTCGACACGGCGGCCGTACCAGGAGATCGAGCCGCACATCGCCGCGTAGATCAGGGCGGCGAAGACATAGGCCTCGACATAGAAGCCGATCCATTGCGGGTCGGCGAGCGACGCCTTGGCCGCGCCGAGCAGGTCCATCATCGAGACGATCACGACCAGCGATGTGCCCTTGAGCGCGCCGATGACCAGGTTGACCATGGCGGGCAGCACGATCTCGAAGGCCTGCGGCAGGACGACCCGCGCCATCAGCACCCAGTAGCCGATGCCGAGCGAGCGGGCCGCCTCGATCTGGCCGGATGGGATGGCCTGCAGGCCGCCGCGCAAGACCTCGGCCATGTAGGCGGCGAAGAAGAAGACGATGCCGATGAGCACGCGCCCGAGCCCGTCCGGCGTGAGCCCGTCCGGCAGGACGATGGGCATGAGGACCGAGGCCATGAAGATCACGCTGATCAGCGGCACGCCGCGCACGAGCTCGACATAGAGGGTCGCGGCCCACCGGAACGTCGGCAGCCCGGAGAAGCGCGCGAGCGCGACCGGCACGGCGACGATCAGCCCGAAGAAGACGCCGAAGGTCGTCAGCAGAATGGTCAGCGGCAGCCCGCTCCAGAGCGAGGTCGCGACCGGCTCGAGCCCGAGCACGCCGCCCGACATCAGCACCCCGTAGGCGACGATGCCGCCGCCCCAGGCGACGGGCAGCCATCGCTGCCAGAATCGCGGGTCGAGCGAAAGAACGACGAGGGCGACCAGGAGAATCGTCGCGACCGCCTCGCGCCATTGCTGGTCGTAAGGGTAGGGACCGAAGAGGATCAGCCGCGCCTTGGCGCCGACGAACGCCCAGCAGGCGCCGCTGCCCGGCGGACAGCCATGCATGTCGTCGGCAGACCAGACGGCCGAGAAGACCGCCCAGTCGAGGATCGGCGGCAGGGCGAGCAGGACGAGCAGCAGCACCGCCAGGTTCGTGACCGCGACCAGCGGCGTGGCCCAGAGCGGATGCAGGCGGGCCAGCACGCTCAACGCTCCACCAGCTTGGCCCGGGCGTTCGCCCAGTTCAGCAGCACCGCGGTGATCAGGCTGAGCACCAGGTAGACCAGCATGATGATCGAGATGCACTCGACGGCTTGGTTGGTCGCGGCCAGCGCGACGTTGGCGACGCGGACGATCTCGGGGTAGCCGATGGCGACGGCGAGCGAACTCTCCTTGGTCAGGCTGAGATAGGAGTTCGACATCGGCGGGATGACGATGCGCAGCGCCTGCGGCAGCACGATCAAGCGCATGACCTGCCAGCGCGAGAGCCCGAGCGACAGCCCCGCCTCGGTCTGGCCGTGCACGACGCCGAGGATGCCGGCGCGGATGATCTCGGCATTGAAAGCGGCGTGGTAGAGCGTCAGGCCCAGGAGCATCGCCACGAATTCGGGCGAGAGCGAAATGCCCCCCTGAAAGTTGAACCCCTTGAGCTCTGGCCGATCCAACTCGAGGGGCGCGCCAAGGGCCAGGAAGACGGCGACCGGCAAGAGCAGAGCGATGGCGATCGCAAGGCCGCGCACGGAGCGCGCCTGTCCGGTCCTGATCCGCTGCCGCCGCGCTCGCGCGACGATCCCGGCGGCGAGGCCGAGCCCGGCGAGGGTGGCGATGCCGACCCAGAAATAGGCAGGGTCGGCGACGGGCGCTGGCAGATAGAGCCCGCGATTGGTGAGGTAGACGCCGTCGAAGGGCGACAGCGCGCTCCTGACCGAGGGCAGGCTGCGCGTCAGAACGGTGTGCCAGAAGATCAGCTGCAGCAGCAGCGGCACGTTGCGCACGGTCTCGATATAGCCGCGGCAGATGCGCGCCAGCATGACGCTGGGCGAGAGCTGGCCGAGCGCGATCACGAGCCCCAGCAGGGTCGAGAGACAGATGCCGAGGACGGCAACCTTGATCGTATTGAGAAGCCCAGCGACGAAGGCGAGCAGATACGTGCTCTCGCCGGCCCGGAACGGGATCATGCTTTCGCCGAGCTCGAAGGGCGCCGGCTCGAAGAGAAAGCCGTAGCCAGACTTGACGGAAAGCCGCGAGAGGTTCGACGCGGCAGTCTGCCAGAGGATGACCGCCAGGACCAGGAGTATGAGGACAAACAGCGCCTGCGCGCGGACGCCGGGGCGCGACAGCGCGCCCCGGGCCGCGCCCGGCCAGCCGACCAGGGCGAACATGCGCGACCGCGGCGGCGGCCGCCTGTCGTCGCTCTCGCTCACTGCCAGCCGGGGGCCACCATCGCGCCGCCGTCGCGCCAGAGCGCGTTCATGCCGCGGGGCACGTCGAGGCCGGAGGCCTTGCCGAGGTTGCGCTCGTAGAACTCGCCGTAATTGCCGACGGCCTTGATGACGTTGACCATCCAGTCATTGGCGACGCCCATGTCCTGGCCGATCGTGCCGTCCACGCCCAGAAAGCGGCGGACCTGCGGGTCCTGCGAGGTCTTGGCCATCTCCTCGACATTGGCCTGGGTGATGCCCAGTTCCTCGGCCGTCACCATGCCCCAGTGCGTCCACTGCAGCACCTCGCGCAGCTTGGGGTTGCCCTCGAGGATCACCGGCGCCTCGAAGGACTTGGCGATGTTGGTGTCGAGGATGGCGTGGCCGTCGGGGTTCTCCGAGCGCGAGCGCCGGATGGCCAGGTAGGCGGGCTCCATCGTCACCGCGTCGCAGCGGTTGTCGAAATACATCGCGAACATCTGGTCGGAGTCCTCGGCGGCCACGGGCTGGAAGGTCATGCCCTGCGCGCGGAACCAGTCGGCCAGATATCCCTCGGTCGTCGTGCCGGAAAGAACGCAGACCGAGGCGCCGTCGAGCTCGTCGGCCTTGGTCACGCCGGTCTCCTTGTGGACCATGAAATGCGTGCCGGTCAGGTGGTTCGGCCCGATATAGTCCATGCCGAGCGTGGTCTCGCGCGAGATCGTGTCGGTGACGCTGCGCGACAGGATGTCGATCTCGCCCAATTCCAGCACCGGGAACTTGTTGGCGCCGGTCGTGGCGACGAACCTGACCTTGCCGGGATCGCCGAGGATGGCGGCCGCGGCCGCCTTGCAGAAATCGACGTCGAAGCCCGACCACTCGCCCTTGTCGTTCAGAAAGCCGACACCGGGTATGTAGTTGAGCGTCCCGCAGACCAGCTCGCCGCGTTCCTTGATCGTGTCGAGCAGCTCCGCGTGCACCGCGGTTGCACCGAGGCCCGTCGCAGCAAAAGCTGCGGCAACAAGCGTTCTTCCGATCATCATCAGCACCTCCCCTTCCTGGATGCCCGCGGTTCGGCGGACATCGCTGCGCCGCGCGCGAGAGGCAGCATCGACATATGATATATCACGTGTCAATCTCTGAGACAGCGTGCTGTCCTGTCAGAGCGTACTGTCCGGTCAGAGCATGTCAGCACGCGCTGCTGCAATCGGAGTCACCAGGATGCAGAACAAGGCCCGCGCGCCGTCCCAGGATTGGATGCAGATCAACAGCGGTGCCATCCGTGAGGCCATCCCGCCAGAGCTTCTGGGGCGCGCCGAGATTGCGCCGGCCGGGCGTTTCGAGGCGGGCAGCTGGGCGAGCTTCACGCTGACCTACACGGCAGGTGTCTACGGCATCGACGATTCCGGCAGCCTGCGGGTTTGCTTCCGCTTCGCCTCCGACCAGGCGGACCCGCAGTTCACCGATCCGACGGGCGCGAACTACTGCACGGTCGAGGCGTCGAACGGCGCCGTGCTGCAGCTTCGCTTCGACCCGAAGGGCAACATCCGGCCCTGGGACCGGACGCTCTGGATCAAAGTGGTCCGCGGCTATCTGAAGGAGGGCGACCGGATCACCATCCGCCTCGGCGTGACCGAGCATGGCGGGCCGGGCATGCGGCTCCAGACCTTCTGCGAGGACGGCTTCGAGTTCCGCGTGCTGGTCGATCCGGTCGCGACCTTCAACTTCCAGCCGCTGCCGGACCAGCCCGTCATCGACATCGTGCCCGGCCCGCCGGCCCGCTATGTCGCCGTGCTGCCGACGCGCCGCCGCCCCGGCGAGCGCTTTGCGCTGAAGCTGAAGGGCGAGGACGCCTGGGGCAATCCCTCTGACCGGTGCGAGGCGACCTTCCGCCTGCGCGCCTCGGGCGCGATCGAGAGTTTGCCGGATAGCGTGACCTTCGCGGCCGGTCGCTTCGCCGTCGAGATCGGCGGGCTGTCGGTTGCAACACCTGGCGCCGCCTCGGTCGAGCTGGTTGATTCGTCTGGCCGCGTCGTGGCCGAGAGCAACCCGCTGATCGTCGAGGACACGCCGCTGGTGCATTTCTGGGGCGACATCCACGGCCAGTCCGAGGAGACGATCGGCACCGGCAGCGCGCGGCAGTACTTCGCCTTTGCGCGGGACCGCGCCTTCGTCGATGCCTGCGCGCACCAGGGCAACGACTTCCAGATCACCGACGGCTTCTGGAGCGAGCTGAACCGGATCACTGCGGAATTCGACGAGCCGGGCCGCTTCGTCGCCCTGCCGGGCTATGAATGGTCGGGCAACACGGCGCTGGGAGGCGACCGCAACGTCTTCTTCCCCGAGGAAGGGCGGATCATCCGCCGCTCGTCGCACGCGCTGATCGAGGATCGCTCGACGGCGCATCACGACTGCACCACGGCCGCCGAGCTTTTCGAGGCATTCGCCAAGGCAGGCGAGTTCGACGTCGTCTGCTTTGCGCATTGCGGCGGGCGCTATGCCGACATCGGGCTCGCCCATGACGGCCGGTTCGAGCGCTCGGTCGAGGTGCATTCGTCCTGGGGCACCTTCGAGTGGCTGCTGCACGACGCGCTGCGCCTCGGCCACCGTGTCGGCGTGGTGGCCAACTCGGACGGCCACAAGGGCCGCCCCGGCGCCAGCTATCCCGGCGCCGGCAAGTTCGGCGCGATCGGCGGGCTGACCTGCTACCTGATGGAGCGGCTCGACCGCGCGACGCTGCTCGACTGCCTGCGCAAGCGGCGCCATTACGGCACCACCGGCGGCCCCTGCGGCCGGCCGGTGATCGACCTGACCGCCCGTCTGTCGCGACCGGGCACCCTCTATCACGACGATCCCGCGCTCGGTCCGGCGCACGGGCGCCCGGCCGTCGAGGCGATGATGGGCGACATCGTCCACTTGCCGGAGGGCGAGCTGGAGCTCGACGTTTCGATCGCCGCCAATGCTCCGATCGAGCGTGTCGACATCTTCAACGGCCCCGAACTGGTCGAGACGGTCCGGCCGTTCGGCGGCGGCGATCTCGGCGCCCGGATCCGCGTGCTGTGGGAGGGGGCCGAGTATCGCGGCCGTGGCCGCGAGGTCGTCTGGGACGGCCGCGCGCGAATCGAGGGCAACCGGCTTGTGGAGGCCCGGCCGGTGAACTTCCTGAACCGCGACAAGGCGCTCGATCGCGACGGCGAGACCCTGGCCTGGCGGGCTCTGACGACCGGCAATCTGGGCGGTTTCGATGCCCTCCTCGCCGATCCCGACGATGGGCGGCTGCAGGTCGAGACGCGCGCTGATCTCCATCGACCTAGCACTATCGGAGATCGGCCTCGAGGACCGCGTCTTCGACGCCTCCGGCGAATTGCCCCGCTGCATCCGCGTGTTCCGGCTCCCGGATCGCAACTTGCACCGCGGCCTGGCGTTCAGCCGACAGATCCCGCTCCGGAGCTTCGGCGACAATGCCGTCTATGTCCGCCTGACGCAGGAGGACGGCACCCGGGCTTGGACCAGTCCGACCTACGTCTTCCGCTGAATGGATCGCTGATCCATGGCCCTGGTACGGATCGGCAGGACTGCTGCGAAAACCCGCATCCCGCTTTCGTCGGCCGGGTCGGCTGCATGGGTTGAAGTTCGGCCCCGGATGACGAAGGTTGCTGCCCGAAGCGGCGAGTGGCCGCTTGTTGCCGGAAGGGGCCGCGTAGAAGGTGAACCCCGGACAGACAGCAACAGGCCTGTTGGAGCTGCCCCGGGCGGCGCCGGTCCTGCGTCCGGGCGAGACATGCTGGACGATCGCCCGTGCCGACCGGTTGGGCGTGATCGTGGACGCCGCCGATTACTTCGCGGCGGTGCGCTCGTCTATGCTGCGCGCGGAGCGATCGATCCTGCTCGTGGGATGGGATTTCGACCTGCGCATCGCTCTCGTCCCTGACGCCGACGGGACGGATGCGCCGACGAGGCTCGGCGCCTTCCTCAAGCATCTCGTCCGGCGCAAGCCCCATCTGCGGATCCGCATTCTGAAGTGGGATATGGCCGTGCTGTTCACGATGGGCCTTCAGCTGCCCAGGTTCGCCCTCGATCTGAGTTGGGTGGAGCGGATCCGGCTGAGGTTCGACAGCCAGCATCCATGGGGCAGTGCCCACCATCAGAAGATCGCCGTCATCGACGATGCGCTCGCCTTCTGCGGCGGCATCGACATGACGACCGACCGTTGGGACACGAGGCAGCACGCGCCCACGGACGAGCGCCGGACGCGGCCCGACGGCACGATCTCCGGGCCCTGGCATGACGCTACGACGGTCGTCGACGGCGAGGCGGCCCGGGCGCTGGGCGAGCTTGCCCGCAAGCGCTGGCGGCGTGCCACGGGCCAGCGCCTCGCGCCCGCCCGCGCCGCGCGCAGCCTCTGGCCGAAGAGCATCCGTCCGCAGCTGCGCAGTGTGAACGTCGGCATCGCCCGCACCATGCCGCCCTTTGGCGGCCGTCGCGCGATCAACGAGATCGAGAGCCTTTATCTGGCCGCGATCCGGTCGGCGCGGCACACGATCTATCTCGAGAGCCAGTACTTCGCCTCGGCCAGCCTTTGCGACGCGGTCGAGCAGCGCCTGGCCGAGCCTGACGGCCCGGAGGTCGTCGTGATCAACCCGCTGTCCACCATGGGCTGGCTCGAGCAGCGCACGATGGGGACCGCACGCGATCTCTGGCTCGGAACGATCGCGCGCGCCGACCGGCACGGCAAATTCGGCATCTTTCACCCCGTGAATGCGGCGGGTCGGCCGATCTATGTCCATGCCAAGGTTCTGATCGTCGACGATCGGCTGATCCGCGTCGGTTCGTCCAACGTCAACAATCGCTCCATGGGCTTCGACAGCGAATGCGACCTGGCGGTGGAGGCGCAGGACCCGGCGCAGCGCGCGGCCATCGCGGCGATCAGGGACGATCTTCTGGCCGAGCACCTGGACGTGCATCCGGACGAGTTGCGGCGGGCGATCGAGGAGGCGGGATCGCTTCTCGGCGCCGTTCGACGTCTGCAGAAGGCAGCGGGGCGTTCTTTGCGGCCGATCGGCCGCAGAGAGCTCAACCCGGTCGAGGAGGCGATCGCTCGCTCGCACCTGGCCGATCCCGAAAGCCCGCAGGACCCCGAGGCCCGGACCGCACACCTCATCAAGCGCGTCGCCCTGCGCATTCCGGCCTCGGCCTGGCTGGCGCTCGGGGCGACGGGAGTCGCGGCCTTGCTCTACGCGCGCCGGAGGCGTCGTGTCAGGAAGCATCGCTAGCACCGGCCGCCGGGGTCGCTGGTCGCGAGCGATAGGCATCGCGGACAAGCGCAGGCGTCAGGGTCTCGCATTGCCCCCGGCACTGTGCGAGTTGCGGTCGGGGCCCTCGCGAGGTAACGCCCCCTCCGCAATGCCATCACGGAACATGCCCATGGGGCCGATCAGGTCAGCGATCAAACCACTGCATCCGGAAGGCTACCGTTTCCTCGCCCTCTCGGTCGCGGCAACGATCGGATTGTTCTTCGTCTCGGACGTGCTCGGCTGGCTTGGGGTCGTCCTGACGGCCTGGTGCTACTATTTCTTCAGGGATCCCGCGCGGGTGACGCCGGCGCGGGAGGGACTGGTCGTCAGCCCGGCGGACGGCGTGGTCTCGATGATCGAGCCGGCTGTGCCACCTTCCGAGCTCGAGATGGGCTCCGACCCGATGACAAGGATCAGCGTCTTCATGAACCTCTTCGATTGCCATGTGAACCGATGGCCCATCGAAGGCACCGTCGAGAAGATTGCCTATCGGCCGGGAAGGTTCTTCAACGCCTCGCTCGACAAGGCCAGCGTCCACAACGAGCGGAGCGGGCTGGCGGCGAGGCTGCCCGATGGCCGACGGTTCGCCGTCGTCCAGATCGCGGGGTTGGTGGCGCGGCGCATCTGCTGCGACGCGTCCGAGGGGCAGCGGCTCGCGACAGGCGAGCGTTTCGGCATCATCCGGTTCGGGTCCCGCCTCGATGTCTATCTCCCTGACGGGGTGGCGCCCCTCGTCGCCGTCGGCCAATCGGCGATTGCAGGCGAAACCGTGATCGCGGACCTTGCTTCGCGGGAACCAGCGCGCATGGGCGCCGTACGTTGAGGATGACACGCAAGTTGCCCCGCAAGGAGCTCCGCACGCTGCTGCCGAATCTGGTCACCATGTTCGGACTTTGTGCCGGGCTGACATCGCTCTGGTTCATGCTTGCGGCGGATTACAAGTCCGCGGCGGTTCTGATCGTCTTGGCGGCACTGATCGACGGGCTCGATGGCTTCCTCGCTCGACGGCTGAAGGCGACCAGCGACTTCGGCGCCGAGCTCGAACTCGCTGTCGGATTTCGTGAACTTCGGCGTGGCCCCGGGGCTTCTTGTGTTCCAGGCGCTGCTCGACGAGGCGAGGAGCGCGGGATGGGCGTTCGTGCTTCTGTTTACGATCTGCTGCTGCCTTCGCCTGGCGCGTTTCAACGTGGGCAAGGCAAAGGAGGCGGCAGGCGAGCAGGAACCCAAGACGCACTTCGTCGGCGTTCCCGCCCCTGCGGGGGCGCTGCTGGCGCTGCTGCCGCTGTTCCTGCTCTTCGAGGGGATCGCCGACACGACGGCCGCCCCATTGCTCGCCGCCGCCTGGCTCGGGCTCGTCGGCGCCACGATGGTCAGCCAATTGCCGACCCTCTCGCTCCGATCCTTTGCCGTCGGCAGGCACAGGACCGTCTGGCTGTTGATCGCTGTGGCGGTCCTCCTCGGCGGGATGGCGACGCATTTCTGGCTGACCCTGATCTTGATGGATGTCGGCTATATCCTCTTGTTGGCACGGTCGTTCTTGACAACAGCGCGCCAGAGGTCGGCCTGAGCTGGCTGGCGGGAAGGAGACGAATGGAAATCACTGCGATACGATCCTCGTACAAACGCTGGGCGCCGGTCTATGACAGCACCTTCGGCGCGGTCACGCGCACCGGGCGACGGCGAGCGGTCAGATACATCAATGGACGGAGCGGGAGCGTGCTCGAGGTTGGCGTCGGAACGGGCCTGTCTCTCGGGCTGTACGCGCCGCATCTCCAGATCACCGGCGTCGACGTCTCGGCCGAGATGCTGACGAAGGCGCGGCGCAAGGTTGCCGAGCGAGGCCTCAGCCACGTGGCGGCGCTGCGCGAAATGGACGCCCGCAGCCTCGATTTCCCGGACGCAAGCTTCGATACGGTCGTCGCGATGTACCTGGTTTCGGTCGTTCCCGAGCCGGAACGGGTGGTGCGCGAGATGGCGCGGGTCTGCAAGCCGGGCGGCGAGGTGCTGATCGTCAACCACTTCGCGCGCGACGGCGGAGCCCTCGGGATCGCCGAAAGGGCGGCGGCTCCCTTTGCGGACTGGATTGGCTGGCATTCCGACTTCCCGATCGACCGGGTACTCGGCGAAAGGACCTTGGAGCCCGAGGAGACACGCCCCTTGCCACCCTTCGGCATGTTCACCTTCTTGCGACAGCGGAAGAGGCAAGCCGCCTGATCCGCCCCGCCGCCTCGACGAGGTCGAAGGACCTGCGCGCCGAGGCGGCCGCCCTCAGAGGCCATGGCCGACCTCGCGCTGGAGGGGGCTGGGGGCGACCGCAATAAGGTACGTCGCCGCGAGATATCTGGTCGAGTGGTCGCAATGCCGGGTCCGCCATCTGCCCCGTGCGGCGCAAACCTTTCGCATCGCCGGGTTATCGACAGATGCTGAACTCACGCGAAATCGGGCGGACTGCGTGGTAGGCCCGGCAGGAACTCGAACCTGCAACCAAACCGTTATGAGCGGTCTGCTCTGACCGATTGAGCTACGGGCCCGCCGGGACCCGCTTACGCGCTGCCGGACGCATGGTCAACGCGAGGGAGCGCAGCCCTACCGCGCACTCGACGGGCCGGCGGCGCCGGCGCTATGAAGGGCGCGCAAGCCCGAGCCGAGACCGCCATGAGCGACCGTCCGAACCGCCTGACCTATGCGCAAGCCGGCGTCGACATCGCCGCCGGCAACGCGCTGGTCGAGCGCATCAAGCCGATGGCCGCGGCGACCAGGCGGCCGGGGGTCGCCGATGCGCTGGGCGGGTTCGGGGCGCTGTTCGACCCGCGCGCGGCGCGGCTTTGCCGACCCGATCCTGGTCGCCTCGACGGACGGCGTCGGCACCAAGCTGAAGGTGGCGATCGAGAGCGGGCGGCTGGGCACGGTCGGCATCGATCTCGTCGCCATGTGCGTCAACGACCTGCTCTGCCAGGGCGCCGAGCCGCTGTTCTTCCTCGACTATTTCGCGACCGGGCAAGCTGTCGGTCGACGAGGCGGCGCGCCGTCATCGAGGGCATCGCCGCCGGCTGCCGCGAGGCCGGCTGCGCGCTGATCGGCGGCGAGACGGCCGAGATGCCGGGCCTTTACGCCGCGGGCGATTTCGACCTGGCGGGCTTCGCCGTCGGCGCGCTCGAGCGCGGCACGGCGCTGCCGCAGGGCGTCGCGGCGGGCGACGTGCTGCTGGGCCTCGCCTCGTCGGGCGTGCACTCGAACGGCTATTCGCTCGTGCGCCGCATCGTCGGCCGAGCGCGGGCTCGGCTGGGACGCGGCCGCGCCCTTCGGCGCCGGGCGACCTGGCCGGGGCGCTGCTGGCGCCGACGCGCATCTATGTGCGCCCGGTGCTGGCGGCGATCCGGCAGGGCGGCGTGCGCGCGGCGGCGCACATCACGGGCGGCGGACTGACCGAGAACGTGCCGCGCGTGCTGCCGGCGGGGCTGGGCGTCGAGATCGACCTCGGCGCCTGGGCGCTGCCGCCGGTCTTCGGCTGGCTGATGCGCGAGGGCGGGCTCGACGAGGCCGAGGCGCTGCGCACCTTCAACTGCGGCATCGGCATGGTCGTCGTCGTCGCCCCGGAGGCGGCGGAAGCGCGTGGCGGCGCGGCTGGCCGCGGCCGGCGAGGCCGTCGCGCTGCATCGGCGCGGTGGTCGAGGGGCAGGGCGTCGCCTACCGGGGCGAGCTGGTGTGAGCCGCCGGCGCGTCGCGATCCTGATCTCCGGCACCGGCTCGAACATGCTGGCGCTGCGTCGGCGCCATGCAGGCAGGCGACCATCCAGCCGAGCCGGCGCTGGTGCTCTCGAACAACCCCGGCGCGCCGGGGCTGGCCAGGGCCCGCGCGCTCGGCGTGCCGACTGCCGCGATCGACCACCGGCCGTTCCGCGGCGACCGCGCGGCGCACGACGCCGAGGTCGACCGGGCGCTGCGAGACGCCGGGCGCCGAGTTGGTCGCCTGCGCCGGCTATCTGCGCATCATGACGGACCGGCTGGTCGAGTCCTGGGCCGGGCCGGATGCTGAACATCCACCCCTCGCTGCTGCCGCTCTTCAAGGGGCTGCACACGCACGAGCGGGCGCTGCAGGCGGGCGTGGCGATCCATGGCTGCACGGTGCACGAGGTGGTGCCCGAGCTCGATTCGGGGCGCATCCTCGGCCAGGCGGCGGTGCCCGTGCTGCCCGGCGACACGGCCGAGCGGCTGGCCGCGCGCGTGCTGGTGCAGGAGCATCGGCTCTACCCGGCCGTGCTGGCCGCCTTCGCCCGCGATCCGGAGGCCGCGCGCCGCGCGCCGCTGGCGCTGCTCGCGCCCGGCGACGGCCCGGCTTGACCGCGCCTGGCGGGCCGCGCGAAACCCGGGGCCGGCCAATCGGAGGGACGCCAGATGCAAGACGGACCCGTGCGGACCCGCCGCGAGGGCATGGTCCTCGAGGTGACGCTCGACCGGCCCGAAGGCGAACGCCATCGACCTCGCGACCTCGCGGCTGATGGGCGAGATCTTCCGCGGCTTTCGCGACGACCCGGAGCTGCGCGTCGCCATCCTGACCGGGGCGGGCGAGAAGTTCTTCTGCCCCGGCTGGGACCTCAAGGCCGCGGCCGAGGGCGACGCGGTCGATGGCGACTACGGCATCGGCGGCTTCGGCGGGCTGCAGGAGCTGGGCTTTCTCGACAAGCCGGTGATCTGCGCCATCAACGGCATCTGCTGCGGCGGCGGGCTGGAGCTGGCGCTGTCGTGCGACCTTCTGATCGCGGCCGAGCACGCGTCCTTCGCCCTGCCCGAGATCCGCTCGGGCACCGTCGCCGACGCCGCGAGCATCAAGCTGCCGAAGCGCATCCCCTATCACGTCGCCATGGACCTGCTGCTGACCGGCCGCTGGATGGACGCCGAGGAGGCCGCACGCTGGGGCCTGCTGCGCGAGGTCGTGCCGGCGGCGCAGCTGATGGACAAGGCCTGGGAGCTCGCGCGCCTGATCGAGAGCGGGCCGCCCTTGGTCATGGCCGCGATCAAGGAGATCGTCCGCGAGGCCGAGGACATGCGCTTCCAGGACATGCTGAGCCGGATCACCAAGCGCCAGCTGCGCACGCGTCGACCGCCTCTACTCCTCCGAGGACCAGCTCGAAGGGGCGCGCGCCTTCGCCGAGAAGCGCGACCCGGTCTGGAAGGGACGCTAGGGCGCCCCATACCTTAGCGCCCCGTAGGCTTCACCGAAGGTCGTCATGCGCCTCGCTCTCGTCCTTGTCGCTTGCCTGCTGATCGCGCCGCCCGCGGCGCGGGCCGAAGTCTGCGGGCCGGCGCCGGAGCCCGCCTGCGCGACGGCGCATGGCGAGTACCGGCTCGTACTGCCGGACGGCGCGCGGCATCCGCCCGCCATCGTTTTCCTGCATGGCTGGGGCGGCTCTGCCGAGGGCACCATGCGAGAACCGGGGACATGATCGACCAGGTGACCGGGCGTGGCTATGCCCTGATCGCGCCAGACGGGGTCTTCTCGCCTTACGGCTCGGGAAAGAAGAGCTGGGACATCCTGCGCCGGCCGAACTGGCCGCGCGACGACATCGGCTTTCTGCGCGAGGTGATCCAAGACGCCGCCCGGCGGTACGACATCGACCGCGACCGCGTTCTGCTGGCCGGTTTCTCGAATGGCGGCACCATGGTCTGGAACGTCGCCTGCCTGGCCCCTGACCTGGCGCGCGGCTACGCGCCGGTCGCGGGCGCGTTGTGGGAACCGATGCCGGAGAGATGCGACGGGCCGGTGGACCTGTTCCACGTGCATGGCTGGACGGACCGCGTGGTGCCTCTCGAGGGGCGGCCGCTGGGCGACGGGACGGTCGTGCAGGGCGATGTCTGGAAGAGCCTGGGCCTGCTGCGCGCAGGCCGACGGCTGCGAGAACCTGCAGCCCGACGCGGCCAGCGCCGAGGGCGACATCTGGCAGCGCAGTTGGACCGACTGCAGGGGCGGCAGCCTGCTGCTCAGGCTGCATCCCGGCGGGCACATGATCCCGGATGGCTGGGCGTTCCGGGCGCTCGACTGGTTCGAGGCGCTGCCCGACCGCGGCTGCCTCGCCGCCAGCGGGGCATCGGGGGGCGGTCCGGCCTGCTGAGCCCTGGGGCTGGGCTGCCTTAGTCCCGGAAGACTTCGACCTGCGCGACGATGACAGCGTTCTCGCGCAGCGCCCGCTGCATCAGCGCGCGGTCTTCCTCGCCGATCTCCTCGCCGGCGGCCTCGCGCTCGGCCATGGTGCCGAGCGCCTCGACCTCGAGCGGGGCGAGGTCGGCCTGGCGCAGGACGGCCACGGTTTCGTCGACGGCCTGCCGCTCGGTGCGGCCGGCGGCGTAGCACAGCAGCGCCGCGCCGGTCGCGCCCTCGGGCAGGCCGTCGCCTGCGGCGCGCCCGACCTCGACCAGCAGCGTGTAGACCTGGGGCTCCGGCATCGCGCGTCCTTCCTTCCTGTCGCTCCTTCTGGCGGCTCGCAGGCGAACCGGCAAGCCGTGCCTCGCGCTCCCGGCGCAGTTGCGGCTTCCGTGCCCGCGCGGAATGCGGGAGAATGGACCGGTCGCGGATGCAACGGGGGTGGTATGGTGCGGAAGATCGAGACCAAGCGGCTCCCCGCAGGGCAGGGGCGGGCCGAGAGCACGCTCGACTGGTACGAGGCGGCCGGACACCGCTTTTTCGTGCTGACGCAGCGCGGCCGATTCCAGGACATCTGCTACGATCACGGCCGGCTGCTCGCCAACGAGATCGAGGACGGCGTCTTCGCCGAGGCGATCGACACGATCCGCGTCGACACGGACACGCCCTCGGCCTGGCAGGACGCCGCCGCGGACGCGATCTACACGCGCATCAACCGCGAGATCGAGGCTGCCTGCAGCGCCGAGTTCCGCCAGGGCATGACGGCGATGGCGCAAGGCTATTTCAGCGGTCACGCCGACCCGGAGTTCAGCGCCGACGACGTCGTCGCCGCCTGCCTGGCGATCGATGTCGGCAACATCGCCACCGGCTTTACCCGGCGGCTGAAGAAATACCTCGCGCCCGAGAACAGCGAGACGCTCGGCTACGCCATCGGCGCCATCGTGCAGTACCGCAGCGGCCGGTTCGGCGCCAACGTCCGCACCGAGGCGGCGGGCGATCCGGGCCGCATCGCCCGCGCGCTCGAGAGGCGCGAGCGGCGGCGGCCGAGGGCCCGGATGGGGTGCACCGGCTTTACCGTGGCGCCGGAGCACTGCGCCGACGGCCGCGGCTTGCACGCGCGCAATTTCGACGGCGCGTTCTTCAGCTGGTGCCGGCATCCTGGCCTGTTCCTGGTCGACGAGCGCCCGGCCAACCCCGGCTATCACCGCTATGCGGCGGTCGGCACGGCGGGGCTGCCCTATGCGGGCGGCATCTCGGGAATGAACGAGCGCGGCATCGCCGTCTCGCTGCACCAGATGTCGACCGTGAACTACACGACCGGGCAGGCCGACGGCCGGTCCGAGATCGCGCCTGTCGCCCAGCAGCGCATCCTTCGCGAGGCGGCGACGCTCGACGAGGCGGTCGACCTGATCCGCTCGATCCACCACTTCGCCTCGTGGACGATCGTCGTCTCGGATGCGCGCGCGGGGAAATCGCTGCGCATCGAGCTGAACGGGCGCGAGGATGCGCGCGGCCGCTATGACGGGCGGGTCGTCCCGAGCGATCCGGCGCCCTGGATCGCGCAGAGCAACCATTTCCTGGGCAAGGCGCTGGAGGAGAAGAACCGCTTCTTCGAGGACGCGCACTTCACCAGGACGCTCGGCAAGTGGCTCGAGACTCGGTCGCGGCGCGCGATCGTCGACTGGCGGCTGGGCGAGGCGGTGGCGGCGCGCCAGGTCGACACGGATCTGGCGCTCAACCTGCTGGCGGACCATCACGACGCGACGGTCGGGCGGGACCGCCGCAGTTTTGGCCGGACGATCTGCAAGGCCTATAGCCTGATGTCGACGATCGCCCGCGCCGATCCCGACCGCGGGCGGGCCGATGACAGCTTCTGGTTCACGATCGGGGACCGCAAGCCCGGCCCGCACTCGACGCTGGTCGGGCTTGCCATCGATTGGGACGCGCTTTCGGCGCAGCCCGTCGCAAGCCGGCCCGAGCGGCGGGCGCAGACCGTCTCGGCCGCCTTCGGCTCGGCGCTGGCCGCCTATTGCGCGGCCTTCGAGACGCTGGCCCGGCCGCGGGTCAACGGCCGCTATCTGGGGCGCGCCCTGACCGCTGACGAGGAGATGGCGCTCCGCACCGAGGCCATACGCCATCTCGACCGGGCCGTGGCGCTCGCCGAGGACGCGGGCGAGCTCGATCCGGGCTTTCGCTATGTCCGCGCCCGGCTCTTGCACGAGGCGCGCCGCTTTGCCGAGGCGCGGCGCGACTGGCAGCTCTTGCGCAACCTGGCCGAGAGCCCGACCCCGGCCAAGCGCCTGCTCGACTATGAGCAGGCGCTGGTGCTGATCTTGTCAGCCGCGACCGAGGCGGCGCTGGGCGACGAGGACGCGGCCAAGGGCCTGGTCGATCGCGGTGCCGCGCTGCTCGACAAGGTCGAGAAGCGGCTTTTTCCGGCAGGCACGCGGCCGCACCAGTACCTCGACGAGCTGCGCAAGGTGGCTGGCGCGATCAAGGCCGACGGCGCCCAGGCCGAGCTGCCGTCGATCGATTGGGTCACCGTCGAGTAGCGGCGCCCGCTTTTTCGGCGCGCTGCTGATCGCGCGGTGGGAGCTCGGCGGTTGTGCTCGGCCCTGCGGCGCAGGTTAGAGGCGCCGCGCATGTCAGTTCGCTCTCGCCCATATCGAGCACGACGCCCAGGGGCCCGAGACCGGGCCGCCGCTGATCGTCGCGCACGGGCTTTTCGGCTCGGCGCGGAACTTCAACACGCTCGGCCGGCGCTGGGCGGCGAACCGGCGCGTGATCCTGGTCGACATGCGCAATCACGGCGCCAGCCCCTGGGCCGACGAGATGGGCTATGCCGCGCAGGCCGGCGACCTGGCCGATGCGGTGAGCGGCTGGCGCGGCGGCGGCGCGCTGGTTCTCGGCCACTCGATGGGCGGCAAGGCGGCGATGGGCGCTGGCGCTGACGCGGCCCGATCTCGTCGCCGGGCTGATCGTCGCCGACATCGCGCCGATCGCCTATGCGCACACGCATCTGCCCTATGTGCGCGCGATGCGGGCCGTCGACCTCGGCCGGGTGCGGCGCCGCTCGGACGCCGACCCGATGCTGGCCGATGCCGTGCCCGACCCGAGCCTGCGCGCCTTCCTGCTGCAGAACCTGCTGGTGGAGGACGGCGCCGCGCGCTGGCGGCTGAACCTCGCAGCGATCGAGCGCGAGCATGCCGGGGCTGATCGGCTGGCCGGCGGACTGGCCGCATCCGCGCTATGACGGCCCGACGCTGTTCCTGCACGGCGGCGCCTCGGACTACGTGCCGCCGGCCAGCAGGGAGAAGATCGGCGCGCTGTTCCCCGGCGCCGAGATCGAGGCCGATCGAGGGCGCCGGGCACTGGCTGCACGCCGAGAAGCCGGCCGAGTTCGCCGCCGCCGTCGAGCGCTGGCTGGCGCGGCGGTAGCGGGCGCTCAGCCCTCGTCGCCGTCGCCGCCGGGCGGCGCCGGCGTGGTGCGGGCGTGCACCGACACGGTCTTGACGACCCGCGAAACGCGCTCCTTCCAGAAGCGCGGATCGTCGGCGATCTCGCGCGGCAGGGCGCCGCGGTCGAGCGTGCGCCGGCGCTGCTCGACGACCTCGACGCGCCAGTCCTGGCCCGGCATCGGTCGCGCCGCCGAGCACCTCCTCGCGCAGCGCCGCCTCGCGGGCCTTCAGCCGCTTGATCTCGGCGCGCACGAGCTCGAGCTCGTCGGCCGGCGGCATGTTGCGGCGGTTCCCCTCCGGCATGGTGCTGCTCTCCCTGGCCCCTTTCACCATCTCCCGGCTCGATCATCGCCCCGGTTGCGCGCGCGGGCAAGCTTTCGAAAGCCCGGCGGCACATCGGCGCACATCGGCGCGGACGGAACCCTGCGGCGGGCTTGGCACGTCTGCTGTCGAGACGACGATCTCCGCAACGGGAGGACCAGATGACCGACGACCGCGAAAAATTCTGGGACATGCTCGAGGAGCCAGCACGCCTGCATGCTGGTGACGCACGGGCCCGGCGGCACGCTGCATGCGCGGCCGATGCACGCGATCGTCGAGCGCGACAGCCGCGAGATCCTGTTCTTCACCGCGCTCGCCGCCGGCAAGGCGCGCGAGATCGCCACCTCCGACGAGGTCTGCCTGACCTTCATCTCGCACAAGAAGAACGACTACGTCGCCGTGCAGGGCAAGGCCGAGCTGACCCGCGACAAGGCGCTGATCGACAAGCACTGGAGCTCGATGGTCGAGGCCTGGTTCACCGAGGGCAAGGACGACCCGAATGTCGGGCTGATCCGCGTCAACGTCCGCGCCGGCGAGTTCTGGGACAGCTCGTCCTCGAACATCGCGAACTATCTGCGCATGATGACCGCCGCCGGCACCGGCAACCGGCCCGACATGGGCGAGAACGAGAAGGTGCGGTTCGGCTGAGCCGGGCAGCGGCAGATCGCGGCCGGGATGGTCTGGGGGGCCCATCCCTTCGTACCGCGACGTCTTGGGAACGGCTGGGCTGATCTCGGTTCACGCCCGCCGGGTCAAGCGGGCTCGAGGGCCGTCTCGCCGACCAGCGCGACGATGTCGGCCATGATGCGGTTCAGCTCGAAATCCTTGGGCGTGTAGACGCGGGCGACGCCCAGCGCCCGCGAGCGCGCGGCGTCGGCCTCGGGGATGATGCCGCCGGCGACCACGGGGATGTCGCCGATGCCGGCCTCGCGCATGCCCTCCATCACGGCGCCGATCAGCTCCATGTGGCTGCCCGAGAGGACCGAGAGGCCGACGACGTGGACCGACTCCTCCAGCGCGGCGTTGACGATCTGGGCGGGGGTCAGGCGGATGCCCTCGTAGACCACCTCCATGCCGCAGTCGCGGGCGCGGACGGCGATCTGCTCGGCGCCGTTCGAGTGGCCGTCGAGGCCCGGCTTGCCGACCAGGAACTTGAGCCGCCGCCCGAGGCGGCCGGAGACCGCGTCGACCGCGGCGCGGATCTCGGCCAGCCCGTCCGCCGAGGCGGCCTGCGCGCGGCCGACGCCGGTCGGCGCGCGGTACTCGCCGAAGACCGCGCGCATCGCGGCGCCCCATTCGCCGGTGGTGACGCCCGCCTTCGCGGCGGCGATCGAGGGCGGCATGATGTTGCGCCCCTCGCGCGCGGCGGCGGTCGAGCTCCGCCAGGGCGGCCTCGACGGCGGCCGGGTCGCGCGCCTCGCGCCAGGCGGCGAGGCGCGCGACCTGGTCGGCCTCGACGGCGGGGTCGACCGTCAGCGCGCTGCCCTCGCCGGTCGAGAGCGGCGAGGGCTCGGTCTCGACGTATCTGTTGACGCCGACGACGACCGTCTCGCCCGATTCGATGCGGGCGAGCCGCGCGGTGTTCGAGGCGACCAGCTCGGCCTTCATGTAGTCGATGGCGGCGACCGCGCCGCCCATCTCGTCGATCTGCGCCAGCTCGGCGCGCGCGGCCTCCTTCAGCGCCTCGACCTTGGCCTCGACCACCGGCGAGCCGTCGAAGAGGTCGCCGTATTCCAGCAGGTCCGTCTCGTAGGCCAGCACCTGCTGCAGCCGCAGCGACCATTGCTGGTCCCAGGGCCGCGGCAGGCCCAGCGCCTCGTTCCAGGCGGGCAGCTGCACGGCGCGGGCGCGGGCGTTCTTCGACAGCGTGACGGCCAGCGTCTCCAGCAGGATGCGGTAGACGTTGTTCTCGGGCTGCTGCTCGGTCAGCCCGAGCGAGTTGACCTGCACGCCATAGCGGAAGCGGCGCAGCTTGGCGTCCTCGACGCCGTAGCGGCTCGCGCAGATCTCGTCCCAGAGGTCGACGAAGGCGCGCATCTTGCACATCTCGGTGACGAACCGGATGCCGGCGTTGACGAAGAAGCTGATGCGGCCGACGACCTGCGGGAAATCCTCGGCGGGCACGCTTGGGGCGCACCTCGTCGAGCACGGCGCAGGCCGTGGCGAGCGCGAAGGCCAGCTCCTGCTCGGGCGTCGCGCCGGCCTCCTGCAGATGGTAGGAGCAGACGTTCATCGGGTTCCACTTCGGCGACCTCGCGATAGCACCAGGCGGCGACGTCGCCGATCAGCCGCAGCGAGGGCGCCGGCGGGAAGACGTAGGTGCCCGCGGCTGAGGTATTCCTTGATGATGTCGTTCTGCACCGTGCCGGTCAGCTGCGCCGGGTCCGCCCCCTGCTCCTCGGCCAGCGCGACGTAGAGCGCCAGCAGCCAGGCGGCGGTGGCGTTGATCGTCATCGAGGTGTTCATGGTGGCGAGCGGGATGCCGTCGAACAGCGTCCGCATGTCGCCGAGATGGCTGATCGGCACGCCGACCTTGCCGACCTCGCCCCTCGCCAGCGGGTGGTCCGAGTCGTAGCCGGTCTGCGTCGGCAGGTCGAAGGCCACGCTGAAGCCCCGTCTGCCCCTTGGCCAGATTCGCCCGGTAGAGCGCGTTCGAGGCCGCGGCCGTCGAGTGGCCGGCATAGGTGCGGAACAGCCAGGGTTTATCGCGCTCGGTCATGGGCGGTCTCCGCTGATGCTGCAGTGCAGGATAGCGGACCCTGGAGACGGCGCAAGATTCTTCCGCGGTCATCAGGAGGCCAGAGCTTCGGCACGGCTTCCTGCTCACGCGACTCGGAAGAGGTCTCTTCAACAGATATGATGGCCGCGGAACGATCGACGGAGGGCGATCGGGATGCGCTATGTCGTCTATGTCAGCGCGGTCCCCTCTGCGTTCCCGACCAGCCCCGCGAACATTTGCCGGACCGTCGAGTGTCGCTGGTGCACGCACGACCACGCGACGGCTGCATGGCTTGGAGTTCAACCCGGGATGAAGAAGGGTGCTGCTCGACGCGAGCACTTGGCCGCTGATGATAGCGGGGCTCGACAGAGGCTTGAACCCGAAGAGACAGATCTCTCCCGGCCGGCCCAAATCCTGCTGCCAAGCGAGACCTGCTGGCACATTGCCCGTGCCGACCCGTTTTCGGCGTAATCGTCGTCGCACGCCGCCGCTTCGCGGCGGCGCGGTCGTGCATGCTGAAGGCAGAGTGGACGTTCATCCCTGGCCGGCGGATGTGAAGGATGCGCCGCCTACCGGCCGGCATCGAGGGAACGATGGCCAGTGATGGCAGGGCCGCACGACGCTCGGCCTGCGCCAATGGCGGCCGTTCCCGCGCGTGTTTGCCACGGTACCTTCATCTGGTTGCGACGGGTGCCTCGACCAGAAGGAAAAGTCCCAGACGCGCGCCTGCGAGGATGGAGAGGAGAGTGACCGGCGCACCCGCTGCGAGCAGGGACATGGCTGAGAGCCCCTGGCCGACGGTGCAACCGAGAGCCAGCACGCCACCGATGCCCATCATCAATGCGCCGAGCATCTGTCGGCGCAGCTCGCGCGCATCGTCACAGGCCTCCCAGCGGAATTCCCGTTTCGCCAGCGACCCGACGGCGGCGCCGCCCAGAACGCCCGCGACGGCGCCGACAGCAAAGTCCGGCTGCGCCGTTGCAGCCGTCATCAGATAGAGAAGGCTCTGCCCGATCGGCGCGACGAAGCTGAAGGACTTGGGCTCGACGTCACCAAAGCCGATGCGCGCCAAATGCGACGTCGTCGCCCAGCCAAAAACGATGGCCAGGCCGGCCGCGACGGACCAGATCAGGTGCGGGCCAGGGCGGTGGAAGCGGTGATCGCGAACTGCCCAGCCGGCGAGCAGCGCCGAGACCGCCAGCGCCGGCATGGTGGGCGCCACGCCCAGCAGTTCGGCGAGCTTGTGGGCAATGCCATACTCTGCCGCGCCATCTGCAACATGGTCGGGCGGCACCAGCCACACGCGGATCGACTGCAGCGGGCCACCCGCCGTTGCGAGCGCGCCGATTCCGACCGTCACCGCCATGATCAGGCCGCGCAGGTCGCCCCCGCCGGCCCTGGCGAGCGCGCCGAAGGCACAGGTGCCGACCAGCGCCATGCCCGAGCCGAACATCAGCCCACCGATGACCGAGCCGGCGGGCGACCAAGCATACCGGAAGTACCGGGTGGAGAGCGGATCGAGCAGCCCCGCGCCGATCATCAAATAAGTGCCTGCGATGGCTACTGCGGCGGCCATCGCCACCATCCGCATCCTGCCGAGGTCGTCGCCATAGACGGCATCCTCGACCGCGCCCATCACGCAAAAGCGCCCGACGCGAGCGGCAAGACCCAACACAGCGCCGCCGGAGAAACCGGCCAGCGTGGCCAGGTGCAGGTCGGTCACCTCGAACATCGCCATCCCCGGCACCATCCGCCGCGCCGGCCGGTGCCCTTACGTCCCGGAGCCGGGATCTCCGCTCACCTCGGCACAGAACATGTCGTAGATCAAGTCGAGCATGCGTCGGGCCCGGCCGTCGGTGAGGCGGTAGTAGATCGCCTTGCCCTCGCGCCTGGTCTCGACCAGCCCCTCGAGCCGCAGCCGGGCGAGCTGCTGGCTGACCGCCGCCTGCCGCTGGCCGAGGAGCTGCTCGAGTTCGGTGACCGACCGCTCGCTGGCGGCCAGCGAGCACAGGATCATCAGCCGCCCCTCATGCCCGAGAGCCTTGAGGAAATCGGCAGCGCGCTGTGCGTTCTCCATCATGCGTTCGAACTCGGCCGCGTCCTGCGCGGCGTCGAGGGATGGAAGACCCATCCAGTCACCTCTGATCGGCTAAAAGTCGAGCCGATCAGAGATAGCGTCGATACCCGCCTTTGCACAGTCTTCGTCCAGATCGGGGCCAGGCGCGCCGGAGACGCCGATGCCGCCGACGATGGACCCCGCCGACTCGACCGGGATCCCGCCGCCGAGTACCAGGGCACCGGGGATCTGCCGCAAGCCTTCGCTGAGCGTGCCGTCCGTGATCGCCTTGTCGAGCTCTAGCGTGCTGGACCGGAAGCTGACTGCGGTCCAGGCCTTGCCGGTGGCGGTGTCGACGGTGTGCGGCCCGGCATAGCGGTCGCGGATGATGACCTGGGGCAGCCCGGAGCGGTCGACGACCGCGACGGCCACCTGGTAGCCGCCCTGCTGGCAATGCGCCAGCGCCGCCTGGGCGAGCTCGACTGCGAGCGACGGCCGCAGCGTGGCGAATTCGACCAGCGGCTCCTGATCCTGGTCCTGGGCCCATGCCGCCCCGGCGGCCGTCAGGACCGCGGCGATCATAGCGGTAAAGCAGCGTTTCAATTCTCTCCTCCCCTCAGCTTGCCGGGCCCTCCGCCCGCTCGATCAGTCGCTGCAGCAGTCCGTAGAAGAAGTTTTCGCCGGGATAGCCCTCGATCCGGCCGACCTCGTCGCCATCGCGCAGCAGGACGAAGGTCGGCGTGAAGCGCGCGGGGCGCGCCAGCGCCACGCCCTCGGGCAGGGGCGCCGCCATCCTCTGCCGGAGGAGCGGCGCGCGCCCGCCTTCGGTGGTCCGGGCGTAGACCCGGCCGACGTCGGCATCCCACTGCGCGCACCAGCCGCAACCGGAGCTGTCGAGCATCAACAGCCGCAACTCGGCCGACTGCGGCCAAGCGGTCGAGGCCACCAGCGCGAGGAAGGCGAGGACGATTGAGCGAAGCATCCGATTGACCGGGTCAGCTTATACATATAAAGAATTGAATATTTGTATGTGAAAGTCAAGGGGAGGCAGGCGGAGGATGGAGTTCGACGTCGGCTTTGGCGGCGCGCTGATGGCCGGGCTCGCCTCGTTCTTTTCGCCGTGCGTCCTGCCGATCGTGCCCGCCTATCTGTGCTTTCTGGCAGGCGTCAGCCTCGAGGAGCTGACCGACAGCGGCGCCGCGGTGCCGGGCGCGCGGCTGCGCATCGTCTTGACCGCCTTCGTCTTCGCACTGGGTTTCGCGACCGTCTTTGTTCTGCTCGGCGCCAGCGCCTCGGTGCTGGGGCAGGCGCTCGCCCGCTATTTCGACATGCTTCGCTGGGTGGCCGGCGTCGTGATCCTGGTGATGGGACTGCATTTCCTGGGCGTGGTGCGCATCCCACTTCTGTTCCGCCAGGCCCGCATCGAGGTCGAGCGGCGGCCGGCGACGCTGGCTGGCGCCTATCTGGTCGGGCTGGCCTTCGGCTTCGGCTGGACGCCCTGCGTCGGCCCCGTGCTCGCAGCGATTCTGTTCATCGCCGGCACAGAGGAATCGGCCGTGAAGGGCGCGACGCTGCTGGGCAGCTATGCGGTCGGCATGGGCGCGCCCTTCGTGCTGGCGGCGGCGTTCGCGGGCGCCTTCATGGGCTTGATGCGGCGGGCGCGCCGTCATCTCGGCACGATCGAGCGGATCATGGGCGGCGCGCTGGTCGTCACAGGGATCCTGTTCATCGGCAACGTCATCCCCGACATCGCGGAGTGGATGATCGGGGTCGCGCCAATCAGAGGCTGAGGGAGGGACCCATGCTGAAGCGCCTTATGCTCGTCGCGGCCCTGCTTGCCGCGCCGGCCGCCGCCGAGGAGGCGGCGCCGGGCGGCCTGCACCGCGAGGACTGGTTCGCCGTCACCTTCAAGGATGTCCGCGAAGACATCGAGACGGCGCACGACCAGGGCAAGCGGCTGGCGCTGATCGTCGAGCAGCATGGCTGCATCTACTGCCGCAAGCTGCACGAGGAGGTGCTGTCCGACCCCGAGGTGCGCGACTTCATCAAGGCCAATTATGTCGTCGTCCAGCTCAACATGTTCGGCGATGAGGAGGTGACCGATCTGGACGGCGAAGTGCTGACGGAGAAGGACGCCGTTCGCCGCTGGGGCGTGATCATGACGCCGACGCTGATCTTCCTGCCCGAGGCTGCGCCCGAGGGCGGCACCGTTGCCCAGGCCGCCGTCGAGATCGTGCCCGGCTCGTTCGGCAAGTGGACCGTCCTCGACCTGTTCCGATGGGTCAGCGAGAAAGGCTATGAAGGCGACGAGCACTTCCAGAAATACCACGCGCGAACGATCGAGAGGCTGAGGCAGGAGGGGCGACTCTGAGCCCGCAGGCCGAAGCGAAGGCGTTCGAATTCATAAATATGAATTCGATGTTGTATTGCGCGCAAATTTGCGCCATGCTGAGCGGCAGAAGAGCAAGAATCATCCAGGGAGAACGGGATGAGGCGCATGCGAGCCTTGCTTGCCGGGGCCCTTCTGGCCGCATCGGCCACCGCCGGCTGGACCGAGACGGCGCCGCAGAAGGTCAGCTTTCACGATGGCGCCGATCGCCGAAGTCGCTGTCCGGTCGACCCGGCGACCCGGCGAACGGACGCAAGGTCATGGGCGACCGCGGGCTCGGCAATTGCGTCGCCTGCCATCAGGTTTCGGCGCTCAGCGATGTGGCCTGGCAGGGCGAGATCGGGCCGTCGCTCGACGGCGCGGGCGGCCGCTGGTCCGAGGCCGAGCTGCGCGGCATCGTCGCCAACGCCAAGATGATGTTCGAGGGCTCGATGATGCCGTCCTTCTACAAAGTCGACGGCTTCATCCGGCCGGGCGACGGCTTTACCGGCGATGCGGCCAAGGAGATCACGCCGATCCTGACGGCGCAGCAGATCGAGGACGTCGTCGCCTTCCTGGCGACGCTCAAGGACCGAGTTTGCCGCTCCCCGAACGCGATGGAGAGACGCATGAGATTGACGAGACGCGAGGCCTTGGCGCTCGGCGCGGCCGGCCTCGGAGTTGTCGGTGGTTCCGGGCATCGGCTGGGCCGCGACCGACGAGGTGCAGGCCGCGATCGACGCCTTCACCGGCGGCGCGGCTGCGGCCGAGGGCGGCATCGACCTGATCACGCCGGAAATCGCCGAGAACGGCAATACGGTGCCGGTCGAGGTCTCGGCCGACGGCGCGACCGAGATCATCCTGCTGGCGGCCGGCAACCCGCGACCGGGCGTCGCCACATTCCAGTTCGGCCCGCTCGCCGCCAACGCGACCGCCTCGACCCGCATCCGGCTGGCCAAGACGCAGGACGTGATCGCGGTCGCCAAGATGGCCGATGGCAGCTTCGCCAAGGCCGCCAAGACCGTGAAGGTCACCATCGGCGGCTGCGGCGGCTGAGCCCGGGGGAGACACAGAGATGGCAAACGTCAAACCGCGCGTGAAGCTCGACAACAGCCCCAAGGCCGGCGAGCCCGTCACGA
>CAVXNU010000015.1:0-381933 GCA_963763245.1 uncultured Bacillaceae bacterium | reverse complement strand
ATGAGCGAGAGCGAGCTTATGTCGCTGCTCGAGGTCAGCCGCGAGCGGAACGAGGCCGGCGGGCTTACCGGGATGCTGCTCTACAAGGATGGCAGCTTCATGCAGGTGCTCGAAGGCGAGGGCGGGCCGCTGGAGCGGACATGCGAGCGCATCCGGCGCGATCCGCGGCACAGCGGGATGGTGATCCTGCGCGAAGGAGAGATCGTCGAGCGCAGCTTTGCCGGCTGGGCGATGGGCTTCCGGCCGGTCAACTCCGACGAACTGGAACAGGTCCCGGGCTTCGCCAAGCTCGGCGGCGAGACGTTTACATCGCCGGCGCATCGTCGGCAAGCCGCACATCGCGGTGCGGTTGCTGAAGACGTTCCACGAGTCGACGCGTTGAGTTTGCCCGCTCCACACTTGACTCAGGTCGTCGGCGGCACGGGGCGCGGCTGATCAAGGTCGTCCAAAAGAACCGCAAAACGCGCAGATGCGTCGTTGAGAGGAACTTCAGAGGGCATTCGCGCGCTCGCCTGCGGATCTTCGAACCCGGATTCGGCGGTGTGGGGAGCCGGCGGCGGGAGCCGGCCGCGGGGAAGGCCGGCGTGGAGGCCCACGCGTTAAGGAGTTTGCGCCTATTGCCCAGGCGTGCCGCACTGCGGAATATGCGCCAGCCGCCCGTCGCCCGAGGGAGCCCGAGCCGATGCCCGTCTTCAAGAAAATCCTGATCGCCAACCGCGGCGAGATCGCCATCCGGGTCAGCCGCGCCGCCAACGAGCTCGGCAAGCGGACGGTTCGCGTCTATGCCGAGGAGGACAAGCTGTCGCTGCACCGGTTCAAGACGGACGAATCCTATCTGATCGGCGAGGGCAAGGGGCCGGTCGAGGCCTATCTCTCGATCGACGAGATCATCCGGGTGGCGCGCGCGTCAGGGGCGGACGCGATCCATCCGGGCTATGGGCTGCTGAGCGAGAACCCCGACTTCGTCGATGCCTGCACCGAGGCGGGGATCGCCTTCATCGGGCCGCGCGCCGAGACCATGCGGATGCTGGGCGACAAGGCGAGCGCGCGGCGCGCGGCGATCGAGGCGGGCGTGCCGGTGGTGCCGGCGACCGAGGTGCTGCCCGACCCGGCCGAGCCCGGCGCGATGGAGCGCATCCGGGCGATGGCCGACGAGATCGGCTATCCGCTGATGCTGAAGGCCAGCTGGGGCGGCGGCGGGCGCGGCATGCGCGCGCGTCCGCGGGCCCGAGGAGCTGGCCGACGCCGTGCGGGCCGGCCGGCGCGAGGCCGAGGCGGCCTTCGGCAATGGCGAGGGCTATCTCGAGAAGATGATCGAGAAGGCGCGCCATGTCGAGGTGCAGGTGCTCGGCTGCTCGGCACGGCACCATCTACCACCTGTACGAACGCGATTGCAGCGTGCAGCGGCGCAACCAGAAGGTCGTAGAGCGGGCGCCGGCGCCGTATCTGAGCGACGCGCGAGCGGGCCGAGCTCTGCGAGCTCGGGCTGAAGATCGCGCGCCACGCGAATTACGAATGCGCCGGCACCGTCGAGTTCCTGCATGGACATGGCCGACGGGCAGTTCTATCTTCATCGAGGTCAACCCGCGCATCCAGGTCGAGCACACCGTGACCGAGGAGGTCACCGGCATCGACATCGTCAAGGCGCAGATCCGCGTCGCCGAGGGCGAGACGCTGAGCCGAGGCGACCGGGGCGCCGAGCCAGGGCGACGTGCGGCTGAACGGCCACGCCATCCAGTGCCGGATCACCACCGAGGACCCGCTGAACAGCTTCATCCCGGATTATGGCCGGATCACCGCCTATCGCGGCGCGACGGGGTTCGGCATCCGGCTCGACGGCGGCACGGCCTATTCAGCGGCGCCGTCATCACGCGGCATTACGACAGCCTGCTCGAGAAGGTGACGGCCTGGGCGCCGACGCCCGAGGAGGCGGTCGCGCGCATGGACCGGGCGCTGCGCGAGTTCCGCATCCGCGGCGTCGCCACCAACATCGCCTTCGTCGAGAACCTGCTGAAGCACCCGGACTTCGTCGAGAACCGCTACCACACGCGATTCATCGACGAGACGCCGGAGCTCTTCGACTTCAAGCGGCGGCGCGACCGGGCGACGAAGCTGTTGACCTTCATCGGCGACATCACGGTCAACGGCAATCCCGAGGTGGCGGGGCGCGTGCGGCCGCCGGCCGACGCCTATCCGCCGCGGGCGCCGGAGGTGCCGACCGTGCCGCCGCCCGCCGGGCTGAAGCAGATGCTGGACGCCGAGGGGCCGAAGGCGCGTGGCCGACTGGATGCTGGCGCAGAAAAAGCTGCTGATGACCGACACGACGATGCGCGACGCGCACCAGTCGCTGCTGGCGACGCGGATGCGCTCGATCGACATGGTGCGGGTGGCGCCCGCCTATGCGCACGTGATGCCGGGGCTCTTCAGCATGGAGTGCTGGGGCGGCGCCACCTTCGACGTCGCCTATCGGTTTCTGCAGGAGTGCCCCTGGCAGCGGCTGCGCAACCTGCGCGCGGCGATGCCGAACCTGCTGACGCAGATGCTGGTGCGCTCGTCGAACGTGGTCGGCTACTCGAACCTGCCGGACAATGTCGTGCGAGACGTTCATCGCCCGCGCGGCCGAGACGGGCATGGACGTCTTCCGCGTCTTCGACCCGCTGAACTGGGTCGAGAACATGCGCGTCAGCTGCGACGCGGTGCTGGAGAGCGGCAAGATCCTCGAGGCCGCGTTCTGCTATACGGGCGACATCCACGACCCTGACCGGGCGAAGTACTCGCTGCAGCTACTATGTCGGGCTGGCGCGCGAGCTGGAGGCGCTTGGGCGCGCACATCCTCTGCATCAAGGACATGGCGGGGCTGGTGAAGCCGGCGGCGGCGACGGCGCTGGTGCGCGCGCTGAAGGACGAGATCTCGATCCCGATCCACTTCCACACGCACGACACCTCCGGGATCGCGGCGGCCTCGGTGCTGGCGGCGGCCGAGGCCGGGGTCGACGCGGCGGATGCGGCGATGGATTCGTTCTCGGGGCTGACCTCGCAGCCCTGCCTCGGCTCGATCGTCGAGGCGCTGCGGCACCAGGAGCGCGACACCGGGCTGGATATCGCGGCGATCCGGCGGCTCTCGACCTATTGGGACCGGGTGAGGCGGATGTATTCGGCGTTCGAATCGGACATGCGCCACCCGACCGTCGGAGGTCTACCAGCACGAGATGCCGGGCGGCCAGGTGACGAACCTGCGCGCCCAGGCGCGCAGCATGGGCCTTGAGGGGCGCTGGCCCGAGGTCGCCGAGACCTACTCGCAGGTGAACCAGATGTTCGGCGACATCATCAAGGTGACGCCGACCAGCAAGGTCGTCGGCGACATGGCGCTGAGCATGGTCGCCGGCGGGCTCACGCGCGCCGAGGTCGAGGATCCGGCGAGCGGACGTCTCGTTTCCCGACTCGGTGATCGAGCTGATGCGGGGCGAGCTCGGCCAGCCGATGGGCGGCTTTCCGAAGGGCATCCAGACGCAAGGCGCTGAAGGGGCGCCGAGCCGATCAACGTGCGGCCGGGCAGCCTGATGGAGCCGGTCGATCTGGAGGCGAACCGGGCCGAGGCGGCGGGGCAGATCGAGCGCGACACGATCGACGACGAGGACCTCTGCAGCTACCTGATGTATCCCAAGGTCTATCTCGACTATATGGGCCGGCGGCGCGACTATGGCCCCGTGCGCGTGCCTGCCGACGCCGACCTTCTTCTACGGCATGAAGACCAACGAGGAGATCGCGGTCGACCTCGAGCCCGGCAAGACGCTGGTGATCCGGCTGCAGGCGATCTCGGAGACCAACGAAGAGGGCGAGGTCAAGCTGTTCTACGAGCTGAACGGGCAGCCGCGCGTCATCCGCGTGCCGGACCGCTCGGCGGCGGCCAAGGGACGGGCCGAGAAGGCCGATCCGGCGAACCCGGCGCATGTCGGCGCGCCGATGCCGGGCTCGGTCGCCTCGGTCGCCGTCAGCGAAGGGCAGCGCGTGCGCGCGGGCGACCTGCTGCTGACGCTGGAAGCGATGAAGATGGAGACCTCGATCCATGCCGAGCGCGACGGCGAGTCGAGCGCATTGCCGCGCCCGGCCGGCACGCAGGTCGAGGCCAAGGATCTGCTGCTGGTCTACGCCGCCTGAGGGCGGCCGGCGCTGCCTCCGGGGAGGAGGGCATGAGGGGGATCGCGGCCGTCCCGACGGTCCTGGGGGCGGTCAGGGCTGCCATGCCGGCAGTGGCGCTGCTCGCCATGGGGCTGTCTCCAGGGCAGGCAGGCGCCGTCGACACGGACGTCCAGCTCTGGTCCGTCGTCAAATGGGACCATCGCTGGAGCGAGCACTGGGCGACCGGCATGAAGGGCGAGCTGCGCGTCGCCGACGATGCCACGACCTTCAGCGAATTCCAGGTCGAGCCCTCGATCAAGTACCATGTCGACGAGCGGCTGGAGTCTCGGCCTGGCCTACGAGTTCACCGAGAAGGCGCCCGGCAAGGGCGACGAGCAAGACGTGATGCAGGAGGCGACCGTCGCCCATGCCTTGGGCGGCATCGAGCTCACGCAAACGGGGAAAGTGGTGGAGCGGGTCGTCACGGATGTGCCGGGCGTCGTGCCGCAGCTCCGGTACATCGCCGGCGGCGCACTATCCGATGGGCCCGCGATTCTACCTCTCGGCCTTCGACGAGGTGCGCGTGAACCTGCGGGATGCCGGAACGGGGCCGGTGCCGGGCTTCGAGCAGAACCGGCTCTATGGCGGCATCGGGCTCCGCCTCGACGCGCTGGTGCGGACCGAGATCGGCTATCTCTGGCGCTATGAGCGCGAGCGGGACGGCGCCGCCAAGAGCGACAACGTGGTCTACCTGCAGATCCTGCTCAGCGACGGCTGGCGCCGGTGATGTCGACCCGGCGCCGCTGCCCCGCCTTCCAACGAGGTGGACCGCCCATCCACGAGCTGGAAGCGCCCGCGCACCCTGCTCATCGTCGATTCGTCGCAGCGCCGCGCAGTGGGCGGCGAAGGCGTCGGCCGCCGCGAGCGGCTCGAGGTCGCCGAAGAAACGCAGCCCGCCCTTGGCGAAGGCGGCGGCGAGGCGCCCGAGGAACAGCCGCCGGAACAGCTTGGCCAGGACCCTCACCGACAGGAAGAAGCCCGGCGGACAGGCGATCCAGCGCGTTCCATCGGGCGAGAGGCCACCGCCGGGCACGATGCAGTGGACGTGCGGGTGGTGCTGCATCGCCTGGCCCCAGCAGTGCAGCACCGCGACGTCGCCGATGGCGGCGCCGAGATGGCGCGGGTCGGCCGCGACGACGCGCAGCGTCTCCGCGGCGGCGCGGAACAGGATCGCGTAGATGGTCGCCTTGTTCTGGAACGCCATCGCTCCGACCGGCGCCGGCAGGGTGAAGACGACGTGGAAGCAGGGCACGGGCAGCAGTTCGGCGCAGCGCGCGGCGACCCAGGCCGCCGCGCCTGTCCCTGGCACGTGGGACAGTGGCGGTTGCGGCAGGAGTTGTAGGCGATAGCGAGATGGCCGCCGCCGGCACAGTGCCGGACATGACCCGCCGAGCGCCGCCGAGCGCCGCCGAGCGCCGCCGAGCGCCGCCTGCGCCGCCGTGCGCCGCCTGCGGCAGGCTTCGATCGCGCCCATCACCCGGCGCTGCATCCGGTCGAGATGACCGGCCGACCGCATGGTCGGCCGCGTCGCCGCCCGGCGATCGCCTCCGCTTCGCGATCGTCATTCTTCTGCGCCTTCACGTAAGGCTGGACATATTCCGCTTTGCCCAGACGCGGGTGAGCGCCCTGAGTTCGCGGCTGCGCGACCTCGTCGACGCACCCGGCCGCGGGCGCCGCGCGACACCCGCTTCCAATGGGCCCATCTCTTCGGCGCCGTCTGCCCCGGGCGCGGGGTCGCTGCCGGCCTGGTGCTGCCCTTCGCCGACACCGCGGCGATGAACGCCCACCTTGCCGAGAGCGCGGCGACCGTCGCCCCCCTCGCCCCCGGCGCGCATGCCGTGCTCGTGCTCGACGGCGCGGGCTGGCACGGCGGCAAGGACGTCTTGGTGCCGGAGAACATCTCGCTCCTGACGCTGCCGCCCTACGCTATCGCAAGCCGGTATCACATGTGAGCAGACTCATTGAATTTGAGGAGCCGGACTCCCGTCAACCCCAGGAAAAAGGATTGGCGGCGCTTGCGGCACGCCTCGGGTCTATCCGACCCGACCCCTTCCGACACCTCGCTGGTCAGGCGATGAGATGGTGCTGCATCAGTTCTATGATCGTGTCCGTGCCCCAGTTGTCGAAGGTGACGGTGGTGTCTTCGTCGAGCGCAACCGACAGGCCGTCGCTGTCGATGTGCAGGCGGAAGTGGCCGCGGCCCATGTTGGCGAAGTAGAGCGCGTCTTCGTGGGGGTCGAAATCCAGGATCGTGGTATGCGACGCGCCCGCGCCGTCGAGGCGGATCTTGTCGCGGCCAGCGCCGCCGAAGATGACGTTGTCGCCCGTCCCGGGATCGAACAGGTCCATGCCGTCGCCGCCGATCAGCGTGTCGTCGCCGTCGCCGCCGATCAGCCCGTCATTGCCCGCGCCGCCGTTGAGCAGGTCGTTGCCGGCGCGGCCGTAAATCGTGTCATTGCCGTCGTCGCCGTAGACGACGTCATGGCCGGTCCCGGCATCGATCTCGTCCCGGCCGTTGCCGCCTAGGACCGTGTCGTCGCCGGAGTCGCCGAGGAGCGCGTCGTTGCCGTCGCCGCCCTGCAGCAGGTCGTTGCCGGCGTGCCCGTAAAGCGTGTCGTTGCCGTCGCCGCCGCGCAGCTCGTCATCGCCGGCCATGCCGCCAATCACGTCATTGCCCGTCATAGCCGAGAATGAAGTCGGCCTTTTCCGAGCCCGGCAGCTCGTCGTTGCCGGCCGCTGCCGGCCATGCGGGTCATCGCTTTGAAGACGTCGGTCTGGATATCGTCGACGGCAGAGTTGCGGACGATGATGTCGCTGAGCCGCGTGCTCCAGAGGTGGTCGGCTTCCTCCTCGGAGAAGCCGAGGCCCTGGCCCCAGAACCGGTCGCCGTCGCGCAGCCGGGTGAACTGGTCGATCAGCACGGCCGCGAAGGTCTCGCCGACCATGCCGCCAGGGATGTGGTCCTCGGCAAGTCCGCCGATCCAGGCGTCGACCTTGCTCGACATCGCCATAGATGGCCTGCAGCTGCTGGGGCGAGCGCGGCTCGGAGGTGATCTCGTCGAAGCTGTGTCACCGGGTCGAGGCCGACCGCCTCGCGCAGCCCGTTGTAGTCGGGAATGCCGAGATCGCGCCCGCGCTGGATGTTGACCGCGGCGAGGTCGAGCCCGCCGCCCGGCGCGTCGAACAGGAACGAGCGGACGTCCTCGACGACCTTGGTGTCGAATTCCTGCGCGGTCTGGGTCGCTCCGCCGCGCAGGATGCTTTCGATGCCGTTGTCGTTGACGAAGCTGGGCGCGAAAAAGGCCTGCTGCAGCGCCAGCGCGCCCTCGCTGTCGCCGTTCTCGGCGACCAGCTGGAGGTTGCTCGGAGAGCAGGGTGTGGCCCAGCCGGAAGACGGCGGTCGAGAACTCGACCGCGACCTGCGGGTTCACCGTCGGGTCGTAGCCCGCATAGTCGCCGAGCGCGCCTTGCCGAGCAGGACGGGCAGGAACTCGTTGTAGGTGACGGCCTGGATCCGGCCTCGATCCGCGCCCGGGCGGCGTCGAACAGCTCGTCGTCGGTCAGCGAAGGGTCGCGCGCCGCCAGCTCGTCCACCCATGCGGTTGTGTTCGCGCGTGAAGAGCGTGTGCATGGACATCAGCGCCACGTTCTCGGCGGCGCGGCTGTCGCCGGTGAGCACGTTGGTGCCCTCGAACTTCAGCAGGGCGATCCTCGGTCATCTTCGAGCTTGCCGCCGTCGGCGCGCATGGCGCCAGCGTCTGCCTCGCTCGAGCCGTAGATCTGCGACGCGTCGATGGAACGCGGTGATCTCGTTCTGGTAGCCTGTGGGGTCGGGTCGACGCGCATGAAGGGCAGCGTTGCGGTGCCGGTGCCCACCGGGTCGAAGTACGGATCGCCGGCCGGCACGGGGATCGGCGCGGGCGCGGTCGTCCCCGCCTGGGTCAGATCCGAGGTCGTGGTCGACGAACTGGCCCCAGATCCACAGGAAGTCCGAGCGCGCCCATGGCGTTCGGGATATCGGCGCCGTGCTGCTGGACTGATGGCGTTCGAGATCTCGCGCGGCCCCGGCCGGTCGGCGCCGGACATCTCGCCGTTCGGCCCCGCTCGTCCGGCGCGATGCCGCGCAGGTCGCTGCCCGCCGATCCCCAGAGCGGTTCCAGCGGGTTGGTGCCGATAGCCCTCGATCGGGCGGGTCGGAAGCAGAGTCGACAGGCGCAACTTCCGTGAGTGCGCGACCGAATACTTTCCCGTGTAAGTATAAGACGCTTTATAAATAACGGAAAACTCATACTCGACCCCCTTTCACACTTGCTCAAGATACTTTAACATGCGGTAACAGCACTCGCAATGGCAGGGCCAGGCGGATGGTCGTCCGGTGCGACGCCAGCGCGCTGCATGGGCGGCGCGTGAACGGCGCCGCCTCGCCTGGCGCGCCGCTCAGCCCTGGGTCAGGCGGACCTTCGGGCGATAGAAGACGTGCCGGCCGATCTTGGCCGTCCGCACGAATAGCTGCGCGACCAGCTCGGCCTGACCGACGTGGCGTGGAAGTAGAGCGCCTCGTCCGTCAGCGTGCGCGGCTTGCCGGCCAGCATCAGCCAGGCGATCTTGCCGATCCGGTCGAAGACCCGGCGATTGGCGATGTGCTCCTTCAGCCCGTCGCACATGAACGAGAACTGGCAGCCCTTGCGGTTCGGCGCCCTGCTTGACGACGCTGCAGACCGAATCCGGATAGAGCGCGGAATCGACGCGGTTGAGGATCACCTCGCCGACCGCGAGCTGGCCCTCGACGCCCTCGCCGCGCGCTTCGAAATACATCGCCTCGGCGAGGCAGTGCCAGTCGGCCGACCGGTCCTTGACCTCGATCCGGTCGACGACGTCGACGTCGAGATCGTTGCCGAGGCTGGCGAGCAAGCTGGGCCGCCGTCATTTCGGCCTGCGCGCCACTGGCGCGCCGCGTGGCGTCGAGATCCTGGCTGTTCAGCGCGTCGATGACAGCGATCGCCTGGCGCTCGTGCCGCTGCGGCGCCGTCCTGTTTCGGGCTCGATGCGCGCCAGGGCCGCAGCGCGGGCGAAGTTCCGCGTCTCGGAGAACGCGCTGAGCGCCGCCAGCTCGTCGCCGAGCGCATCGGCAAGTGCGGATTTGTAGGCGGTTTCGTCGCGCTGGTCGCGCCAGTCAGTGGTGTCGCCGGCCGCTTGGCCTGCCGGGATCAGCATCGCGGCGACGAAAATGACAGCCAAGCCCGCTCTGCGCGGGCCGGATCGCTCACTGTCCATATCCCTCTCCCTGTTTTGCTTTCGAGCTTGGAGGCGGTGCAACCCGACCTCCGTCACCTCCTGAAGACGTCACACCGGGACCCGTCGGGCCCCGACACACGGCTGGTGGCAAGATGATCGCCAGAAAGCAACCCGAATGGCGGCCGCCGTTACGCAGCGTTAACGTTTCGTCATTCGAAGGGATTCCCGAATGCGGCAGAAAGCCGCGATTCGACGGCGCTGACCGCGACTAAACGGTTCAAACTGGAACATATTCTCGAGATGCGGCTTCAGACGGCGCAGTCCCTCGGTGCCGAAACGATCGCCTATCTGCTGCTTCGCCCAGTGATTCGCCTGCGCCTGGTGCCGCTCGGCGGGCGGATCGCCAGGCGCCGTGCCGCGTCGTCCACCGCCTCGGCGAGCGCGGCCAGCCCGGCGCCGCGTCGCCGCCGAGCAGGCGACGACCGGCGCGCCCCGCGTGGCGAGCGAAAGCGCCGCGGTCAGCTCGGCCCGGGTGCGCGCCGCCGGGCCGCCGAGGTCGGCCTTGGTGACGGCGACGACGTCCGGCACCTCGAGCACGCCCGCCTTCATGTGCTGCACCGTGTCGCCGGCGCCGGGCGGCACGCAGAGCAGCACGAGGTCGGCGACGCCGGCGACCGCCGTCTCGGACTGGCCGACGCCGACCGTCTCGACGAGCACCAGATCGTAGAGCGCGCGCATCAGCACCATGGCGGGGAACACCGCGGCGGAAAGCCCGCCCAGCCGGTCGCGCGCCGCCATCGAGCGGACGAAGACCCCCTGGTCGGCCGGGTCGACCGTCAGCCGCGTGCGGTCGCCGAGCAGCGCGCCGCGCGAGCCGGCGGAGCTGGGGTCGACGGCGATCACGCCGATCGTCCGCGCCCCCGGGCGTCGCCGCGCCAGTGCCGGATCAGCGCGTCGACCAGCGTGGACTTGCCGGCGCCGGGCGGCCCGGTCAGGCCGAGCGCGAGCCCGCGCGGGCGCGCGAAGGCCTGGTCGAGCAGCGGCGAGCGTTGCGGGCGCGTCCGGCCGCGCCTCGATCGAGGCGAGCGCCGCGGCGAGCGCGCGCTTGCCGCCCTGGCCGATCGCCCCGAGCGGGTCCGCATCAAAGCGCCTCGGGCGCGCTCCGCTCGGCGCGCGCCCGGATCGCCGCCTGGGCGGCGGCCAGCCGTGCCACCGGCACGCGGAAGGGCGAGCAGGAGACGTAGTCGAAGCCCGCCCGCTCGCAGAACTCGATCGAGCGCGGATCGCCGCCATGCTCGCCGCAGATGCCGATCGAGATGTCGGGCTTGCGCGCCCGCGCCCGTTCGATCGCCGTGCGCATGATTTCGCCGACGCCCTCCAGATCCAGCGTGTGGAACGGGTCGTGCGGGAAGACGCCCTGCGCGACATAGTCGGGCATGAACCGGCCGGCGTCGTCGCGGCTGAGGCCATAGAGCATCTGCGTGAGATCGTTGGTGCCGAAGCTGAGAAAACCGGCATGCGCGGCGATCTCGCCGGCGCGCAGGCAGGCCCGCGGCGTCTCGACCATGACGCCGACGGTGAACTCGACCATGACGCCCTGCTCGGCGTCGACGGCCTCGGCGACCGCGCCGATGGCGGCCGACAGCACCTCGAGCTCGCGCACCGCCGAGACGAGCGGGATCATGATCTCGGGGCGCACCGGCGAGCCGGTGGCGCGGCCGGCCTCGATCGCCGCCTCGAAGATGGCGCGGGCCTGCATCTCGTAGATCTCGGGATAGGCGATGCCGATCCGGCAGCCGCGCTTGCCGAGCATCGGGTTGAACTCCTCCAGCTCGGCGGCGCGGGCGGCGATCTTGGCGAGCGGCACGTCCAGCGCGGCGGCCACCTCGCGCATCTCGGCCTCGCCATGCGGCAGGAACTCGTGCAGCGGCGGGTCGAGCAGGCGCACGGTGACGGGGCGGCCGGGCATCGCCTCGAAGAGCTGGATGAAGTCGCCCTTCTGCATGGGCAGGAGCTTGGCCAGCGCCGTGCGCCGCTCGTCCTCGGTGCCGGCCAGGATCATCTCGCGCATGGCGGTGATGCGGCCGCGCTGGAAGAACATGTGCTCGGTGCGGCAGAGGCCGATGCCCTCGGCGCCGTAGTCGCGGGCCGTGTGCGCGTCGGCGGCCGTGTCGGCATTGGCGCGCACGCCCAGGCGGCGCGCCTCGTCGGCCCAGTCGAGCAGCGTGGCGAAGGCGCCGGTCGCCTCGGGCTGCAGCATCGGCACGGCGCCGGCCAGCACCTGGCCCGTGGTGCCGTCGACCGTGACGACGTCGCCCTGCAGGAAGACGCGGCCGTCGGGCGCCGCCAGCCGGCCCTTGGCGCGGTCGAGGCGAAAGCCGCGGGCGCCGACGATGCAGGGCTTGCCGAGGCCCCGCGCGACGACGGCGGCGTGGCTCGTCATGCCGCCGCGCACGGTCAGCACGCCCTTGGCCGCGTGCATGCCGCGGATGTCCTCGGGGCTCGTCTCGATCAGCGCCAGGATCGCGGCGCCGTTCTGGGCGCGGGCGGCCTCGGCGGCGTCGGGCGAGAAGACGAGCGGGCCCGAGGCGGCGCCCGGCGAGGCGGGCAGGCCCTGGCCCAGCAGGTCGCGCGGCGCGTCGGGGTCGATCGCGGGGTGGAGCTGCTCCTCCAGATGGGCGGGGTCGACGCGCATCAGCGCCGTCTCGCGGTCGATGGCGCCCGCCTCGGCCAGGTCGACGGCGATGCGCACGGCGGCCCGCGCGCCGCGCTTGGCACGCTTGACCTCGAGGATGTGCACCTGCCCCTCGGCCACGGTGAATTCCAGCGCCACGGCGTCGCCGATCGCCTGCTCGAGCTTGCGGCCGGCATCGCGCAGCGCCGGGACGGCGTGCGGCGCCGTCTCCTCGAGCGCCGGCTCGTGCAGGCCGAGCTCGTGGCGCTCTTCGGTCGTCAGCACCTGGGGCGTGCGCAGGCCCATCAGCGCGTCCTCGCCCTGCGCCTGGGCGAGATAGCGCCCGGTCAGGCGCGGCGCGCCGGTCGTCTCGTCGCGCAGCTGGGCGACGCCGGCGCCCGACGGCCCGGGGCCGAGCCCCAGCGCCATGGCCTGGACGATGGTGCCGAGCGGCGCCTCGGCGGCGCCCATGGCGGCGCGGCGGGCGGCGGCGCGCCGGCTGGCCCAGAGGCGGGGCAGCGCCGCGAGCGCGCCGTCGAGCTGGGCGCGGGCGTCGTCCGGGAAGGGGCCGGCGCCGGCGTCCTCGATCAGCTCGAGACAGCTTCGGGCGAGCTCGGCCAGCTGGGGCGCGTCGAGCTCGGTCTCGCTCTCGACACCGGCCAGGCGCAGCGCGTCGTGCAGCGCGTATTCGAACTCCTCGCCCTCGACGCCGAGCGCGGCCGCGCCATAGGCCAGGATCAGCCGGCGGTGCAGGTCGCGCGCGGTCCGCTCGCCATGCCGCGCGGCCAGCGCCGGCAGGGTGGCCGAGGTCACGCCGATGTTGAGGATCGCCGGCGCGATGCCGCCGGCCGGCACCTCGGCGGCGGGGCGCACCGAAAGCAGCAGCGGCCGGTCGGGACAGCCGAGGCGCAGGCCCGTCGCCTGTTCCAGCCGGGCGAGAGCCTCGTCGATGCCGGTCCCGGTCCCCGCCGCGGCACCAGCGCCGTGGCAGGGCGGGAGCGCGAAGCCGGGCGGCACGGTCAGGCCCGCCGCGTGCGCCGTGGCCAGCAGCGCGGATTTCTCCCCGTGCAGCACCGGGTGGGGCGGCGGCCCGTCGAGCGCGATCCAGCCTATGGTCATGCCGGCGTCATACGCGCGCGTTGTGCAGTGCACAAGGGCGCGCTTGTGCCAATCAGGCGGCCTTCGTTCGGGCGGAGCGAGAGGCCGGCCGGGCGCGGCTCCGGATGGGCCGGCGGATGGGACGGCGGGGTGGGACGGCGGGGAGGGGCAGCGGCAAGCAGCTGCGTGCACGCCCGTGCACGCCTGTGCACGCGTGCACGCTTTTCTAAGCCATTGATTTGCCGCGGTAATGTTCGCGGCGTTAACCCAATGATAAGGCCGGGCCGCCGCGCGGCGTCCGTCCCCTGACCTTAGGTCAGCGGCGCCGCTTTGAGCGGCGGCCGGGCGGTCAAGCCGCCCGGCACTGCTCGATAGGTTCTTGCCGAAATGAACCTGCATCAACGCAAAGGGACAGTTCGGGGCGTGGGGGCGTGTCAGCGGCCGGGGTCAGCCCTCGATGGCGTCCCAGATGGCGACGCGGCGCATGACCTGGCGCACGCGGGTCAGCAGGCACAGGCGGTTGCGCCGGACGACCGGGTTCTCGGCGTTCACGGTGACCTTGTCGAAGAAGGCGTCGATGGGGGCGCGCAGGCGGGCCATCCCGGTCATGGCGGCGGCGAAGTCCTCGGAGTGGAGCGCCGCGGCGATGGCGGGCTCGGCCGCGTCGAGCGCGGCGACGAGGGCGTGCTCCTCGGGCAGCTCGAACAGGCGCGGCTGTACCTCGCCCTCGAAGACGACATTCGGCCCGGCCTCGTCCTCGGCCTTGGCGACGATGTTGGCGGCGCGGCGGTAGGCGATCAGCAGGTTCTCGCCGTCGTCGGTGGCGAGGAAGTCCTGCAGCGCGCGGACGCGGTTGACCAGCAGGACGAGGTCGTCCTGCGGCTGCCCGTGCTGCCGAGCTCGAAGCAGGCCTGGATGACGTCGTGCCGGATGCCCTGGTCGCGGAGGTAGACCTTCAGGCGGTCGGCGAAGAAGGAGAGGAGGTCGACGCGACTTCGTCGATCGAGCCTGATCGCCCATGCCCATTTCGCGTCTACCGTGATCGCTCGCAGGCTTAGACCATACCCTGCAAGACCATCCGTCTTGCTCTGGAACTCCTCGACGGCTCGCTGTCTCGCGCCGTGCGGCAACTCGCGATGCTGCATCGATCATCGCTCGAAGCGTGATGATGAGGCGACATCGAACAGCGAATGCGGAGCTCCGTTCTCCAAGATCGATGCGGATCACCCCCAGCGCCGCGCGCCTCAGCGCGAACGGGTCCTTGCTGCCCGTCGGCTTCTCGTCGATGGCCCAGAAGCCGGTCAGCATGTCGAGCTTGTCGGCCAGCGCCACGGCGATGCTGACGGGGTGGGTCGGCACGGCGTCGGAGGGGCCGAGGGGGCGGTAGTGCTCCTCGCAGGCCTGCGGCACGCCGTCGTCATGGCCGGCGATCTCGGCGTAGTAGCGGCCCATCGTGCCCTGCAGCTCGGGGAACTCGTAGACCATCTGGCTGGCGAGGTCGGCCTTGGCGATGCGGGCGGCCTCGGCGGCCAGGTCGGGCTTGGCGCCGACGGCGGGGGCGATCTCGCGGGCGAGGGCCTCGATGCGGCGGACGCGCTCGGCCTGGCGTGCCGAGCTTGGCGTGGAAGGTGACGGTCTCGAGCGGCTTGGCCATGCCCTCGAGGCCTGTCTCGCGCACGGTGCGCAGGTCGTTCTCCCAGAAATAGCGGGCGTCGGAGAGGCGCGCGGCGAGCACGCGGCCGTTGCCGGCCAGGATGGCCTCGCCGCCGTCAGGGGCGGCGATGTTGGCGACCGTTACGAAATGGCCGATGCGGCCCGCCTTGTCGCGGACCGAGAAGAACTTCTGGTGCTCGCGCATCGAGGTCTGCAGCACCTCGGGCGGCAGGTCGAGGAATTCGGCGCCGATCTCGCCCATCAGCGTCACGGGCCATTCGACGAGACCCGCCACCTCGGCGAGAAGGCCCGGATCGGGGACGAGCTCGAGGCCGCGGGCGAAGGCGAGCTGCCGGGCGTCGTGCTCGATGCGCTCGGCGCGCTCCTGCGGGTCGAGGATGACATGCGCCTCGGCGAGCTTGGCGGTGTAGTCCTCGAAGCCGGTGACGCGGATCGGGGCGGGCGCCATGAAGCGGTGGCCGCGCGTCGTGTCGGCGGCGGCGATGCCGTCGATCTGCAGCGGGACGACCTCGGTGCCGGCCTCGTCCGAGAGGATGCAGAGGATCGAGTGCAGCGGCCGCACCCAGCGCAGCGTGCCCGTGCCCCAGCGCATCGACTTCGGCCAGGGAAAGCTGCGCACGGCGTGCTCGACCGCGGCGGCGACGACCTCGGCCGCGGGCCGGCCGGGCCGGCGGATGGCGGCGAACCAGACCTGGCCCTTCTTGTCGTCGCGCATCTCGAGCTGCTCGCGGGTGAGGCCGGTGGAGCGCAGGAAGCCCTCGAGCGCCTTCTCGGGCGCGTCGGTGCGCGGGCCGCGGCGTTCCTCCACGGTCTCGGGCGTCACCTTGGGCAGGCCCTGCAGCGCCAGCGTCAGGCGCCGGGGCGTGGCGAAGGCGCGGCCGCCGGCATAGGTGAGGCCCGCCTCGACCATGTGGTCGGTGACGAGGCGCTTGAGGTCCTCGGCCGCGCGGGCCTGCATGCGGGCAGGGATTTCCTCGGAGAAGAGCTCGAGCAGCAGGTCCATGGGCCGATCTTTCGCGGGCCGGGAGGGCGTCGGGGCCGCGTCCTAGCGCAGGCAGGGCGCGAAAGCGACAGGCAGTTGCGCGGGCCCGGGCGCCAGCCGGCCTAATTCTTGCGGACCACGCAGGGGGTGCCGACCCGGCGCAGGCGGCCGCAGAGCTCGGCCGCCTCGGCCCGGCTGCCGACGCCGACGCGCGCCGAATAGGCCGTGCGCCCGGCGACGAGGCGCGAGCGCACGATGACGGCGTCCCGGTCGCCGATCACCGCCGCCGCCCGGACGCGGGCGCGCGCATAGGCCTTGAGCGCCGCGCCCTGGCTGATCCCGGCGGCGATCTGCACGCCCCACGGCTTGCGGCCGGTGGCGACGGCCATGGCGCGCGTGGCGATCACGGGCATGCGGGCGCAGGCCTCGGCGAAGTCCACGCCCTTTTCCAGGGGCTTGGGTTCGACCTCGCGGCCGGGGTCGCGGAACCACTCGACCGGGCGCGAGGTGATCGAGAGCACATAGTCGATCGTCTCGAGCGGCAGGCCGCCGCCGCCGCGGGTCAGCCAGGCGGCGACGCGCTCGGGGCCGCCGTTATAGGCCGCGGCCGCGAGCCCGAAATTGCCGAACCGCGCCTTGAGGTCGGCGAGGAAATGCGCCGAGGCGGGGATCGCCTGGCGCGGGTCCCAGGGGTCGTCGAGGCCGCGCAGATCGGCCGTGCCCGGCATGAACTGGGCGACGCCCTGGGCGCCGGCGGGGCTGAGCGCGCGGATGTCGAAGCGGCTCTCCTTCCAGATCAACCGGGCGAAGAACTCGGGCGGCAGCCCGTGCCGGCGCGCGGCGTCGGCGATCAGCGTGCAGAGCCCGGGCGCGTCGAAGGACAGCGCGGCGGGTCGGGGCGTCGGCAGGGGGAAGTCCTCGGCGCCCATCTGCGGCCCGTCGCGCGCCAGCGCGGGCTGACTGGGCAGAAACCCGGCGTGCAGGGCGAGAACAGCGGCAAACGCCGCGCCGAGCGCCCTGCGCATCCGATCAGGCGGTCAGCGCCCCGCGCGGGCGCGGTCGCGCCGCGAGGACATCGGCTGGAAGGCGACGGCGACGTGGTGCTGGCAATAGGGTTTGCCCGGCACGCAGGCGAGCCCGCAAAAGGCGAAATCGTCATCGGTCGGGTCGCCGATCGGCCATTTGCAGGTCCGCTCGGTCAGCTCGAGCAGCGTGACGCGCCGCGCGAACTTCTCGATCTCGGCCAGCGTCGCGCGCGCCGCCTCCTCCTCCGGGGTCGGGGCGCCCGGGGCGCGCGGCTGGGTCGCGTCGCGGATGACGGGCGCGGCCCGGCGCGGCGCCGGGGCGGGCAGCGTCTCCTCGGCCGAGGCGGGCGCCGGCTCGGGTGCCGGCGGAGCGGCTGGCGCCGCCGGCGCGCCCGCGGCGGCGACCGGCTCGACCGGCCGGCCGTCCTCATGCCCCGGGCCGCGGTTCGACAGGCCGAGGCGGTGCACCTTGCCGATCACGGCATTGCGCGTGACGCCGCCCATGACCTTGGCGATCTGGCTCGCGCTCATGCCCTCGGCCCAGAGCTCCTTCAACTTGTCGACCCTCTCGTCGGTCCAGGACATCCCGTTTCCTCCCGCGCGGGCTGGCCCGCGCGACGCCGGCCGGCTCAGAGCCCCCTATCTTATGCGGCGCCGGCGCGGTTACAAGACGGCCCGCCGCTTGCGTTCAAGCGGCGCCCGAGAAGCGGCAGCCGAGAGAGGAGTTTCCGATGGCCGGCGCATCGCCGCCCCAATCGCCGCCCCAGTCGACCACGCCCGGCCGCGGCATGGGGCAACGCCGCTTCGGGCGGTTCAACTGGCTCGGCCTCTGGACGCTGATCAAGCGCGAGGTGATGCGCTTTCTCGGCGTCTACACCCAGACGATCCTGGCGCCGGTCGCCACCTCGGTGCTCTTCATGACGGTGTTCAGCCTGGCCTTCGCGGCGCGGCGCGGGCCCGTGGGCGACATCCCCTACCTGGCCTTCCTGGCGCCGGGGATCCTGATGATGGTGGTGATCCAGAACGCCTTCGCCAACACCTCCTCGTCGATCATGATCTCGAAGGTGCAGGGCAACATCGTCGACACGCTGATGCCGCCGCTCTCGCCCGGCGAGATCCTGATGGGCTATGTCGCCGGCGGCGCGCTGCGCGGGCTGGTCTGCGCCGCGGCGGTGATGGTCGTGGTCTTCCCGTGGGCCGGCGTCTGGCCGGCCGACCCGCTCTGGATGCTGTGGTTCGCGCTCGTCGCCTCGGTGATCCTGTCGCTGCTCGGCATCCTCGCCGGGATCTGGTCGGAGAAGTTCGACCAGATGGCGGCGATCACGAACTTCGTCATCACGCCGCTCAGCTTTCTCAGCGGCACGTTCTATTCGATCGACACGCTGCCGCCGGCCTTCCAGACGGTGCTGCACGTCAACCCGTTCTTCTACCTGATCGACGGCTTCCGGCACGGCGCGCTGGGCACGGCGGACGCGCATCCCTGGCTCGGCTTCGGCGTGACCCTGGCGATCGCGGCGGCGCTGTGGCTGCTGGCGCTCGACTGGCTGAAACGCGGCTATCGGCTGAAGGCCTGAGGGCTGCCGGGGGCGCGATCAGTGCGACGGCTGGTGCTGGGTGCCGGCGAGGTCGCGCTGCGCCTCTCTGACGGACACCGGCGTGGCGCAGGCGCCGAGCAGGACGCCGAGGAGCGGTATCAGCAGACGGACATTCATTCGGGGGCTCTCCGAACAGAACGCAAAGGCTGAGCGTCCTACGCGGTCGGGCGCGGCTGCGTTGCGTTGTCGGCTTTCACATCCGCGTCCAAGCCGACCCGTCCCGGCAGAGCCCGCCATTGCCGAGCTGCGCAAGCCCGGCCCAGCAGGCCGTCCAGGAAGCCGTTGAACCAGCGGTCCTGCGCCGCGTCGTGCAGCGCCATCAGCCGGTCCTGCTCGGGCCTGGGCTGGACGCCGGGCTTGCCCCAGGGCGCCCGGTCGCGCGCCTGCCAGCGGCGGAAGCCCGCAGGCGTCACCTCGGCGTGGAACTGGAAGGCATAGGCCGAGCCGTGGCGCATGGCCTGCACCGGGTAGTCGGCCGTCCCGGCCAGATGCTCGGCGCCAGAGGGCAGGCCGAAGCCGTGCCAGTGCGACTGGGCGACGCGGAGCCCCTGGGGGATCAGTGCGCGCCCCGCCTCGGTCGGCTGCAGCGGATAATAGCCGAACTCGTGCACCACCGGGTCGAGCGGGCCCACCGGCGCGCCGAGGACGTGCGCGATCTGCTGCGCGCCCTGGCAGATGCCGAGCAGCGGCACGGCCCTGGCGAGGCAGCCCTCGATCCAGCGCGCCTCGTCCGCCAGAAAGGGGAACCGGTCGTGCGCGAAGGCGTCGAACGGCCCGCCATAGATGACGCTGGCCGCGACCGAGCCGTCGACCGGCCCCAGCGCCTCGCCGCGGAACGGCCGGCGCACCTCCGGCGTCACGCCGTTGCGGGCGAGCCACAGGCTGACCCGGTCGTCCATCGGGTCGTCGCCATGCCGGATCAGAACGATTTGCATGCCGCGCCCCTCTATCGGCAGGCCGAGAACATGGTGTCGAGCGCCTTCGACGCGCCGGCGAGCGGGATCGCGATGCTGTCGCCCTCGGTCGAGAGCGTCAGCGTCGTGCCGCCGCGCATCCGCTGGAAGAGCGGGTCGTCCTCGGGGACGGCCACGATCGGGATGGGGCCGAACATCTCGGACTCCTCGATCGCCGCGAGCCGCGTCTCGGCCTGGCCGTCGACGTCGACCCGCACCTCGAGCCGCGTCCCCGGGGCGTCGTCGCCGGGGGCGAGGCCCACCAGCGCGATGGCGACGTCGTCGCCATCGCGCTCGCAGCTCAGCCCGACATATTCGTCCTCGTAGCAGTCCGTGCAGTCGACGGCGCCGCCCTGGCCGCCCTCGGCCCAGCCGGACCAGACCGCCGTCCGCTCCTGTGCGGCGGCGCCGCCCGCCAGCAGCACCGCCAAGAGAAAGATCGCCCGCATCTGCGCTCCGCCCTTCGCCGCAGCCGGGATACTTCGGAAGCCGGCAACGCCGCAAGCGGCCCGGCGCCGCCGCCCCGGCCCGAGCGCCGCGGCGATCTGACGGTGAAGCGACGCGCGGGCGCCGAGTCCTGAACGGGCCCTGAACGAGCCCCGAACGAGCCCTGGACGAGCCCTGGACGAGCCCTGGCAGCGCGTTGACAGCCCCCGGGCGAGATTCCATAGTCGCCGCCCGTCGCCCCGGGGCTCGCGGCCTGCGGGGCGTCATGCGTTTGAACCGGCCGGTGCGCACGCGCCGGCCAAACCAGGGGAGACTGCCGTGATCGCGCCCGTCATGCCGACTTACGCACGGGCACCGCTCGCCTTCGAGCGGGGCGAGGGCTGCTGGCTGATCTCGACCGATGGCGAGAGGTATCTCGACTTCGGCGCCGGGATCGCCGTGAACGTCCTCGGCCATGCCCATCCGCATCTGGTGGCGGCTCTGGAGGCGCAGGCGCGACGTTTGTGGCACACCTCGAACCTCTACGAGGTGCCGGGGCAGCAGCGGCTGGCGGCGCGACTGGTCGAGGCGACCTTCGGCGATACCGTCTTCTTCTGCAATTCGGGCGCCGAGGCGATGGAGCTCGCCATCAAGATGGCGCGCAAGTATTGGTCAGGGAAAGGCGAGGCGCGCCACCGGATGGTGACGTTCGAGGGCAGTTTCCACGGCCGGACGATCGCCACGATCTCGGCCGCCGGCAACAAGAAGCACACCGAGGGCTTCGGCCCGCTGCTCGACGGCTTCGACATCGTGCCGCTGAGCCTCGAGGCGGCGCGCGCCGCGATCGGGCCGCAGACGGCGGCGATCATCATCGAGCCCGTGCAGGGCGAGGGCGGCATCCGGCCGGTGCCCTTCGAGATGCTTGCGCGGCCTGCGGGCGCTGGCCGACGAACATGGGCTGCTGCTGGTCTTCGACGAGATCCAGACGGGCGTCGGCCGCACCGGCACGCTCTTCGCCTATGAGCAGGCGGGCGTCACGCCCGACATCATGGCCATCGCCAAGGGCATCGGCGGCGGCTTCCCGATGGGCGCCGTCATCGCCACCGAGGCGGCGGCCGCGGCGCTGACGGCGGGGACGCACGGGAGCACCTTCGGCGGCAACCCGCTGGCCATGGCGGTCGGCAACGCCGTGCTCGACGAGGTGCTGGCGCCGGGATTCCTCGACGAGGTGAAGCGCAAGGCGGGGCTGCTGCGCCAGCGGCTGGCAGCGGTGGCCGACGGCCACCCTGACGTGATCGAGGAGGTCCGCGGGCTCGGCCTGATGATCGGGGTCAAGCTGCGCGACGGCATGGCCTTGGGCGACCTGGTGGCCGCCGCGCGGGCCGAGCACCTGCTGACGGTGCCGGCCGGCGACAACACCCTGCGCCTGCTGCCGCCGCTCAACTGCACCGACGAGGAGATCGCCGAGGCGGCGGGCCGGCTCGACGCCGCCTGCGGCGCGCTGGAAAGCCCAAGGGCGCGGGCGTCGGCATGAAGCCCCGGCATTTCCTCGACCTCGACCGGGTGGACCCGGGCGAGCTGCGGGCGATCATCGACGACGCGGCCAGGGTCAAGGCCGCGCGCGACGGCTGGCCGCGGCTGAAGCCCGACGAGAGCCAGCCGCTGAAGGACCGCATCGTCGCGCTGATCTTCGAGAAGCCGTCGACGCGGACGCGGATCTCGTTCGACGTCGGCATCCGGCAGATGGGCGGCCAGACGATGGTGCTGAGCGGCCAGGAGATGCAGCTCGGCCATGGCGAGACGGTGGCCGACACGGCGCGCGTGCTCAGCCGCTATGTCGACGCCGTCATGATCCGCACCTTCCAGCAGGAGACGCTGGACGAGATGGCGGCGGCCGCCACCATCCCGGTCATCAACGGGCTGACCAATGTCAGCCATCCCTGCCAGATCATGGCCGACGTGCTGACCTTCGAGGAAAAGCGCGGGCCGATCAGGGGCCGCCGCGTCACCTGGGTCGGCGACGGCAACAACGTCTTCAACAGCTGGGCGCACGCGGCGCGCGCCTTCGACTTCGAGCTGGTCTATTCCGGCCCCGAGACGCTGGAGCCCGACGCGCAGGTGGTGCGCGCCGCCGGCCGCCACCTGACGATGGAGCCCAACCCCGAGCGCGCCGTCGAGGGCGCGGACGCCGTCATCGCCGACACCTGGCTGAGCATGCACGACGACGTCGGCGCCCGCGACCGGCGGCACAACCAGCTGAAGCCCTACCAGGTGACGCGCGAGCTGATGGCCGGCGCCGACCCTGACGCCATCTTCATGCACTGCCTGCCCGCCCACCGCGACGAGGAGGTCACCTCCGACGTCTTCGACGGCCCGCAATCCGTGGTCTTCGACGAGGCCGAGAACCGGCTGCACGTGCAGAAGGGGATCCTGCGGTGGTGTTTGAATGCGGAGTGAATGGCGAGTTGGCGTTGTGCGCTAATCTCGCCAAAATTCCCGCCAACGTGGGGCTCCAATCAGAAACGAGGTGCACGAGCAGATGCCAGACTTGCGTGACCTTGAGAGCTTCGGCGATATAGCTGCAGAAAGCAATTCTGTTCTGGATTACTTCCTTACAACGGATGCTGTTGAAAAAATCAAAGCTGGATCAACCCTGCTGGTTCTGGGGCGCAAAGGAAGTGGGAAGACAGCTTTGGTAAGGCATTTTACTGAGACGCTTCCTAAAGAACACGGAAATCCTCTAAGCCTCCGCAACTACCCATGGGGAGCGCATCAGGAGCTAATTGATAGGGGCGCGTCTGCCAATGAAGCATATGTTTCTTCATGGCAACTCTTAATTGCAATTCGCCTAGCAAGCATGGTATGTCAATTAGGCCGTAAGGTTTACACCGATTCTCTTCGTGCGCTTGAAAAATTTTTAATGAAGAACTTTGGGAGTACTGATCCTGATACGGCGTCTATTCTGTCTCGTGGTAAGCTAATGGTGACTGGCTTGACTGTAGGGCCGCAGGTTGCCGGTGTTTCTCTCGGAACCATCACTTTCGGCGATCCAGCGAGGAAAGCCGTCCTTGGGTTGGAGCTGAACTCCCTCACCAACTCCATCCTAAAGGACGTCACGACTGCTATTTCAGAGCTGAGAATAGAGAAGATGTTTTTGCATTTCGACGAACTAGATCAAGGCCTCGATAAATTAGACGAAATGCGCGCCAGAATGCTCGTCGGACTGATTCTTTTGCGCGGGAAATGAGTACGTCTTAAACGATTACGAGCCAATATCTGTCCGTTAGTTTATTTGAGAACTGACATATGGGAACAACTGGATTTCTCAGATAAAAATAAGATCACCCAATCGTCGGCGATACAGTTGACGTGGAACGAGTCTCCCTGCTTGAATTGGTCAACATCCGACTAAAAACTAGACTAGGGGATGATACGCAGTGGAGCGCTATTGAAGATGCCGCCAAGATGCGGGGGTCTCAGCAAAAATGGTTTCATATACTTGCGCGAACCCTCCTTCGGCCTCAAGATGTGATCCAGTTCTTGAACGAAGCACTTCGCGAAGCCAAAAAAGAGAGAGGATAGCCCTCTTTGCTTTTGCAATGACGACATTAACGGATCTCGAGAGGCGTACTCTACCTACCTCAAGAGTGAACTTGATGATGAAATCAAGCCGCATTGGAAGGAGTGGGCGGAGGCGCTACAGGCGTGCTCGCATACTCAAACTCTAACCTTCAAGAAGAGTGACTTCGTCACAAGTTACAGGAAGGTTAAAACGAAAGCAAATCAGGTAGATGCCGATGGGGCTCTTGAAATGTTGTATAGGTTTTCTGTGGTCGGATACGAAAGTCGCGTGAGCACAGGCGGATCATCCTGGTCTTTCAGGTACATAAACACCGAGCGAGGCTGGGATGCCTACGCTCCGCGATATAAGGTGCACTTGGGCTTGAAAGAGGCCGGCAAAGCTCAAAGAGGAGCGTGCCTGACGAGCGTCGGTCGTCGCTGGTGGATAGATTGAACTTACGCCGCCAATTGCTTCGGCCCGGCCGCAATGCCGAAGCGGCGGCGGGCGCCGGTCCGGCAAGACGGCGGTGCGACGGTCAGACGGGCGGTGTGACCGGGTCTGGTTCGGCTTTCTCCAACAGCGCCGTCGGACCGATCCGGGTTGCCTCGGCGGCACTGGGACGAAGCGAGAACGCGAAAATAGCCCGACATCAATGACTTGCGAAGCTTGCACGCGTCCCAAGCCCGCGCAGTTGCCGCGTGTCTGCGCTCGGAAGGCGCTCTGATGCGGACCCTCGCGTGCGGGTGAGGACGGCGGGAAGGGACGCCCCTCCCTTCGCCGAAGAGGGGGGGCGCCGGCGTCAGCGGTGGGCGCCGTGCTCGCCCTTGGCGCGCTTCTCGGCGGTGTCGCGGCCGACGATCTTGGAGAACATGCTGTCCTGCTCGTAGACCAGCGCCAGTTCGCGGTCCTCGAACTCGTCGAAGAACTCGTCCCAGCTGATCTCGGTCAGCGCGTCGTGCTCGGAGTTCGGCGCGTCGGGGAACATGATGCGGATGATGCCGACATCCTCGTCGGAATGGGTCCGCTTCACCGCGGCGGGCTTGCCGCCCTTGGACTCGGCCCATTTGCGGATGGTGTCGTGGTCTGTGGTGGTATCGGCCATGGCTCGGGGCCCTCTCGGTTGCTCGCGGGCGGAAACGGGCGCGTGGCGGCGCGGGTTCCCTTCGGGCGCCGGGTGCGCGTGACGGGTGGCCGTCGCTGACGGGTGCGCGTGACGGGGCGGGCGTCGGCGCGTCAGATCAGGCCGGCGGCGAGCGCGCGGCGGACGATTTCGCGGTCGCCCTCGATCGAGAGGCGGCGGGCGGCCAGCGCCGGCGGGAGCCAGAGCGGCGTGTGGCCGGGCTCGAGCTGGACGGGCAGGGGGCGGACGGCGCGGGCGAGGAAGATCAGCTGCACCTTGCGCGCCCAGTAGCCATAATCGGGCAGCCAGGCGAAGCGCTGGAAGGCGCCGATGCGGCGCGGCGCGGCGATGCGCCAGCCGGTCTCCTCGCCGACCTCGCGGTGCAGCGCCTGCAGCGGCGATTCGCCGGGGTCGACGCCGCCGCCCGGCAGCTGGAGCTCGCCCTCCTGGTCGACCAGCAGCAGGCCGCAGCGCCCCCCGGCCCGCCCCCCAAACTGGCCGGCGATCACGGCATAGGCGCCGATCCGGTCGCGGTAGGGCCTGTCGCGGAAGGGCTCGCCGATGCGTCGCATGCGGCGGTTCTGGCACGGGGCGCGCCGCCCGGGCGATGGCGCGTTTGCGCGCAGGCGGCGAGGTCCCTATGTGGGTGGCCTCGCGCGCGAGACGTGCGCCCCCGTGAGAGCCCCGTGAGAGCCCCTGTGAGAGAGGTCCCATGACGCCCGACGATGCCATCCTGCCCTTCCGGCTCGGCCGGGCGAACATGCGCGGCCGGGTGGTGCGGCTCGACCGGACGCTGGGGACGATCCTGGGCCAGCACCGCTATCCGGCGCCGGTGGCGGCGCTGGTGGCCGAGGCGGTGATCGTGACGGCGCTGGTCGGCCAGGCGGTCAAGCTGCGCTGGCGGTTCTCGATCCAGGTGCGCGGCGACGGCCCGGTGCGGCTGATCGCGACGGACTATTTCGCGCCCGAGCGCGAGGGCGAGCCCGCGCGCATCCGCGCCTATGCCGGCTTCGACCGGGGCGACGTGGCCTCGGCGCGGCTGGCGCCCTTCGAGCTGCTGGGCCAGGGGGCGTTCGGGGTGACGATCGACCAGGGGCCGGGGATGCGGCCCTATCAGGGCATCACGCCGCTGGCGGGCAGGTCGCTCGCCGCCTGCGCCGAGACCTATTTCGCGCAGTCCGAGCAGCTGGCGACGCGCTTCGCCGTCGTCGGCGCCGAGGCGCAGGAGCCGGGCGCCGCGCCGCATTGGCGGGCCGGCGGCATGATGATCCAGCAGATGCCCGAGATGGGCGGACATGCGCCGGACGCGCCCTCCGGCGCGGACGGGCTGATGACGGCCGACGACGTCGCCGCCATGGGCAGCCGCGAGGAGGACTGGAACCGTGTCAACCTGCTGATGGCCACCGTCGACGCGCACGAGCTGATCGGGCCGCATCTGAGCCCCGAGCGGCTGCTGCTGCGCCTGTTCCACGAGGAGGTGCCGTCGGTCTTCGGGGCGCAGCCGGTCGAGTTCGGCTGCACCTGCTCGGCCGAGCGGGTCGAGGCGGCGATGGCGCAGTACAGCGCCAAGGACATCGCGCAGATGACGACCGATGAGGGCCAGCTGACGGCCGACTGCCAGTTCTGCGGCGCGCATTACGAGTTCGACCCCGCGACGCTCGGCTTCGAGGCGAACCGGTGAGGGCCCGGCCCGCCGCCGAATGGTCGCCGCAACGGCCGCAGGCCGATCGCCCTGGCGCGACGTCGCGCCCTGCACCGCCGCGAGGTCTTGCGCGTCGGGATCGTAGTTTTTGCAGTGCGGTCGTGTTAACGCATCCTGCTGTTCTGACCAGGGCCGGGTCCAGAGATGTTCCGCGCCAGCTTTGACGACGTCTTCGCCTCTTCGGCGATCCCGATGGTGGTGCTCGATCGCGAGCACCGGATGGTCGAGGTCACGACTTCCTTCTGCGAGATGATCGACCAGAGCCGACAGGATCTCGTCGGCAGCAAGATCCTTGATTTCTTTCCAGAATCTGACGAACGGAAGTCGGTGTTCGCGGCCGTCTACGATGGCGGTCTGTCGGGAGAAACCAAGGTCCTGGAGCGCGCGCCCTATTGCGTCGTGCCGCCGGGCGGCGGCGAGCCGGAGACGCGGTACTGGACCATCTCGGCGGCGCCTCTTGCCGGCGAGGGGGGCGGGGCGCCCTATGCCCTCGTCGCCATCCAGGAGGTGACGGAGCAGGTCATCGCCGACCAGTTGCGCCGGGCGGTGACCGACGAGCTCGCGCATCGCATCGGCAATCTGATGTCGCTGGTCACGGCCATCGCCAACCAGACGGCGCGAACCTCGGACGATCTGGAGTCGTTCCTGCCGCGCTTTGTCGGGCGGGTCTCCGCGCTCACCCAGGCCAACATGCTGCTGACGGGATCGCAGTGGGCGGGAACCACCGTCGCCAGCCTGCTGCAAGAGGCGCAGCGCGGGCAGGTGGAGCCGGGCGACCCACGGGTCGCTTTTTCCGGGCCTGAGATCTTTCTGAACTCGCAGGTCGCCCAGGCTTTTTCGTTGGCCCTGCACGAGCTGACGACCAACGCGACGAAACATGGCGCGCTCACGCTCGATGGCGGCCATATCGACGTGAGATGGCACGGCGCGGATCGTCTCGAGAGGTTCGAGTGGACGGAAAGCGGCGTCAACAGCGTGCGGCCGCCGCCGCGCAAGGGGTTTGGCACGACCATCCTGGAGCAGATCATTCCGGCGCAGCTCGGCGGCTCGGCCAGCCTGGATTTCAGGCCCGATGGGATCCATTACCTGATGCAGCGACACGCCTGACCGACACGCCTGGCGACCGACACGCCTGGAAGCGATGTCGAGCCGACGAGAGAGGCGGGTGCGGCGGGCGGCTTTGCGTCCACGCCCCGACGCCGACGGGGACCTGAGCGAACAGCCCGCAGGTGCCGGGGCGGCGCCGAGAGCAACGTTGCGATCCTTCCCGAGAGGCGGGCGAGCTCGCGCCGGCGAAATCAGGCGCAGGACGGCCGCGTTCTCCGAGGCGCGACCGGCGCGAGCTACAAGAGCTTTGCCGTCCGCATCCTCCAGACCAGGCCTTCGCCTCGGTAGTCGACCGTGACGGTGGCCTGCATGGTGGCCTCGAGCATGCGCTTGGTGACCAGGCTGCCGAAGCCCGTCGTGGCGGGGGCGGCGTCGATCGGCGGCCCGCCGGTCTCGGTCCAGGTCATGTCGAGGACGTTGTGGCCGCCCTCGTCGTCGTCGAGCCGCCAGCGCACGATGACCCGCCCCGACGGCCGGCTGAGCGCGCCGTGCTTCATCGCGTTGAAGACCAGCTCGTGCACGGCGAGGCCGATGGCCTGGGCGGAGTTCGAACTCGATGTCGAGGTCGGGGCCGTCGATCTCGATCCGCCCGGCCTGCTCGTCCAGCAGCGCCGAGGTCTCCTGCTCGATGATCTCGGTCAGGCTCGCGGTCTGCCAGTCCTTGTCGATCAGGCGGTCGACGGATCGCGCGAGCGACGAGATCCGGTTGTCGAACTTCTCCATGAAGGCGGCGAAGCTGTCCGAGGATCGCCCGGTCTGGTTGGCGATCGCGCGGATGAGCGCCAGATTGTTCTTCATCCGGTGGTTCAGCTCGCCGACGACATAGCTCCTCAGCTCGTCGGCCCGCTGCTGCTCGGTCACGTCGGCGACGATGTGGATGACGCGGCACGGCGCGCCGGTCTCGGTGCGAGCCATGACGACGCCGCGGCCGCGCAGGAACCTGACGTCGCCCGCGGGCGAGCGGATGCGGTAATGCGCCTCGACCTGGTCGGAGCTCTCGAGCTCCCGGCGCCAGCGGTCGAGCAGCGTGCGGTCGTCCTCGTGCATGGCTTCGCGCAGATGGTCGCGCTCGGCAAGGGCCAGGGGAACGCCCGGCGGCACGGCGATGCGGAAAAGCTTTGCCGCCTCGGCCGTCCATGTCCGGGTGCCGCTTTCGAAGTCGGTCTCCCATGTCACGAGACCGCCGGCCGACAGGGCGGCTGCGTACAGATCCGTTGGCGTCGAAGCGGGCTTCGGCTGGTTCATCGATCGTGACACAGGTCAGGAATTTCGATGTTCCTTAATGCGAACCTTGCGGCTGTCCACACGAATCGATCATTCTGCGGGTCCGGGCGAAGCGACACGTGCCGATGCCGGACGGACGGCGGCGGCCGCCTCAGCCGGCCGGCGGGAAGGCGGTGAAGAGCGCCGTCAGCGTCGCGACCGAGAGCACGGTGCCCCAGAGGATCGCCGACGAGGTGCGCAGCACGTAGATGCCGTAGGCCTGCGCCAGCACGAAGGTGCCGGCGCCGGTCGGCAGCGCCGCCATCAGCAGGCCGGTCTTGGCCCAGAGCGGGTCGACAGGCACCAGTGCGAACAGCATGAGCGCGGTCAGCGCCGGCAGGATCAGGAGCTTGACCGCGATGATGAGGCCGACCTCGGCCCGGCCCTCGCTCTGCGGCTTGCCGACGAGGAAGAGGCCGATGGCGAAGAGGGCGCAAGGGGCGGCGGCCGCGCCGAGGATGCGGGCGAAGGTGTCGACAGGCGTCGGCACGGGCATGGCGGTGGCCGCCCAGGCGAGGCCGAAGGCGGGGGCGACCAGCAGCGGGTTGGTGGCGAGCGCGCGGCCGACCTTGGCGAGGACGCCGGCCAGGCCCGCCGCCCGGCCGCGATCGGTCTCGACGAGCGCGATCGAGAGGCCGGGGATGACGGCGGTGTTGACGATGGTGGCGACGATCGCCGGCAGCATGGCCGGCTCGCCCCAGGCCGTGATGGCGAGCGGGATGCCCATGAAGCCCGAATTGCCGAGCACCGCATTGGCGCCGTGCAGGGTCGATTCGGCCAGGCCGCCGCGGAAGAGCAGCCGCGCGGCGAGCGAGGAGAGCGGCCAGACGACGAGGACGGGGCCGAGAAAGCCCGCGATGAACCAGGGGTCGAAGACGCGGGCGAGGTCCACGGTGGCCAGCGCCCGGAAGACCAGCGCCGGCAGCGCCACCCAGTAGACGAAGAGGTTGAGGGCGGCGCTGGATTCGGGCCCGAGCAGCCGCCGGGCGCCGCAGAGATAGCCGGCGCCGATGATCGCGAAGACGGGCAGGACGATGTCGAAGAGCGGCTGCACTGGCGTCGCGGGCCCCGGCTGCGGCGGGCGCCGGGCAGGCGACTCGCTCGCGCCCGCGTCTAGCGCATCGGAGCGAGCGGGCGGAAGGGAATTGCCGGCAGATGCATGCGGCGGGGAGCGGCAGCGTGCGCTCCCCGCCTATTCCCATGCCGAGGGACGGGGCAGGGGAACGGTGTCGGCCTTGCCGCCTCGGCCTGCGCTCCGGCCGACGGCGCGACCGCCGATTTTCGTCAGCCGCATCCCTGGGGCGCGGCGCGTGGCCGGAGCGGGCGCCGTCAGAGGCTGCCCTCGCTTCCGATGAAGGTGAGCTCGGCTCCCTGGCCGTCGTTCGAGACGAGGCAGCGCCAGGGAGCGCGGTTGTCGCCGACGACCATGTAGACAGTCGAGTTCGCTTGCGAGAACTCGCTGCCGGTGACGTCGAGCGAAGGCGGCGCCGCCAGCGGAGCCGTACGCATGGTCATGGTGGTTTTCTCCTTTACAGATGCCGCTTTCAGGGGATGGCGTGGACGGCGTGCTCTGCGTTCTGGATAGAAGCAGGCGTTCGTGGGTCGTTGTCTGCGCATCCCGCCAAGCTCTCCGGCGCGGCCGGTACGTCGGGGGCCTCCGCCTCCGGCCGCGCAGCAGTGCCGCCTACGGTCTCGATGGCGATGTGGAGGCGGTAGTTTGCCGTTTCGCCCCGCCGCGCCGCCGCCCGGAAGAGGTAGACGCGCACCTTGTAGTCGCCGGTGGCGGGCAGCTTGCCGTCGTACTGATTGCTCCCGGAGCTGCTGCTGTTGAAGAGCGCGACGTCGGTCTCGCCGGGAGCGATGATGTTGAAATAGGCGGCCGTGTTGTCCGTCGTCATCTCGATGTCGGCATACTGTCCGGCGCGGGCGCCGAGCACGTAGTCGACCCCCTGGCGGCCGGTGATCCGGCCCTCGATGGTGGCGCTGCTGGCGCCGGGTGCGAAGCCCACCCGCTCGGTGCGGAACTCGTCGGCGGCCGGCATGATCGGTGCGGAGGCCGCGAGCAGCGCAGCGGTGGCGAGAACGAGGCGTCGCATGGGAACCCCTGCGGTTGGCGCATGCTGCCCAGGTCCGGCCCAAGTCCGGTTCGGGACCGGGAAGGTGCCCGCCGGGCCGGCGCAGCTTGCGCAGGGACCCCGAATCGCGGGCGCCGGGCAATCCGTTCAGCGAAGCACCCAGTCCGAAGAGCGAATCCCGGCCCCTTTTTTGGGACGAAGCCTCAGCCGCGGGCGCGGCGCAGCGTCTCGGACGGGCTCTCGCCGAAGCGCGCGCGATAGGCGGCGGCGAAGCGGCCGAAATGCGCGATGCCACAGGCGAGCGCGACATCGGTGACGCTGCCCCCCGGCTCGCCGCAGAGCAGCCGCTCGCGTGCCCGGTCGAGCCGGTGCGCCGCGAGCATCGCCCGTGGCGTCACCCCATGGACGGCGTGGAACGCCGCCTGGAGCGCGCGCGCACCGACGCCGACCTCGCGGGCGATGCCGGCCGTGGTAAGCGGCTCGTCGAAACGGGCGCGCATGATCTCCTCGGCGAGGCGGACGCGCGCCTCGGGTGCCGCATGCGTGCGCGAGGGCGGCAGGTCGGCAGCCTCGAGCGCGGCCGTCAGATCGAGGATCAGCGCCTCGGCGGCGCGCAGCGCGGCGCGGCGGCGGAGCGGGCTGCCGGGCCTGGCGTATTCGACGACAAAATAGCCGAGGAACCCCTGCAGCGCCGCGGCCTCGGCGCTGGCGGCGCCCGGAGCAAAGGCGCGTCCGAAGCCCTGCGCCGGTGACAAGGCACGCCGCGCCGGCGCCAGCGCCACGGCCGCGAGAAACCCCTGGCCACGGTCGGGGCGGACCCGCGTCGTCCGGTAGCCGCTGCGCAGGAAGAGCGCGCCGCCGGCCGGAGTCTCGAGCCGGTCACGGCGCGTCTCGACGCCGATGCGGCCGCGGAGCGGCGCCAGCATGGTCAGCCGGCCAGGCTCGTCGAGCGCGATGTCGTGCCCGCTGGAGCGCACGGTCGCGACGGTGACATCGCCGAGCCGGAGCGATCGCACCAGCATCTCGCCCTGTCGACTGTCGAGCAGGCTGAAATGGTCGACGCGGTCGAAGAGAATGTCGCGACCCGGATGCTCGGAACTCGCCCGGATCACCGTTTCTCTTGGGAACATGCCGGCCGCCCCGCCTGTCACGACTTGCCCATTAGCGTCCTTTTCGGAAATCTACAATGATCGGCGGCGCGGCGGCCGCCGGGACTTATCGGCCAACGACGCGAGCCGAAGACCTCGGCAGATGCGGCTGCCTCAGACGGGGGCCCCCGTCACGACGTCAAAGGCGCCCGCGGCGCAGCCAGCGGAAGGATCGCCGGAGCTCGTCGGTGGCATCGCGGTCGTACCAGCGGCCATGCGCCAGGATCAGGCGCCTCGGTTGCCAGGCGAGCAGGCGCTGCAGCGAGGCCCGCGCCGCCTTGCGGCCGAAGAGGTAGGTCATGCGCAGGTCGACCGGCATCTTGCCGTCCGGATCGGTGGCGCCGGCGAGCTGCATGAGCCAGCGCCAGCGGGACGCCACCTTTGCCGGCTCGAAGTTCTCGATCAGGTCGGCCAGGATCAGGGTCGCGCTGGCGCGGTGCAGGAAGACGACCTCGGGCAGGAAGCTCGAGCCACGGAAGATCGTCTGGTCGAGGTCGGCCGCCCATTCGTCGGCGGGCGTCTCGCCGAGCTCGCGATCGAAGGCGACGTCGATGCCCTGCGATCTCGCCCGGTCGCGCACGCCGGGCGAGGCCCAGCGCAGCGCGTCGGGCCAGGCGGCCGACCAGGCCGGGATATGCGCGTAGTGCAGCTTGTTCGGCGAGACGAGGTGGGCGACCGGGCCGAGCCCGTCGATCTCGGCGCGCAAGCCTTCGGTCAGCCGGATCGGCGACCAGACCCAGAGACTGCCGTCGCCCAGCCGAACCACGGCCATGCGGGTCGTGAAGGGCATGGTCGTGCCGAGCCAAGCCATCCCGATGATGGGGCCGTCGACGATCCAGAGATCGCGGTCGACGGGCTTCAGCGTGTCCGTCGGCTCGTAAAGGGCGAGCGCGTCTTTGGCCATGGCCGCTCCTTGGCCCCGCCAGGTTACCGCCGAAGGGGGCAGGGCGCCACCCGGGATCAGGTCTTGCCGCGTGGCCGCCCGCCCGCCCGAGGCAGCGACGGCATGGGCAGTGACGGCGCGCGGCCGCCCTTGTATAAGTCCGGGCATGAACGAGCATGCCGCCCCGCGCCGCCCGGCGACCTACCAGGACGTCCTCGACGCGCCGGCCAACATGGTGGCCGAGCTGGTCGGCGGCGCGCTGCACCTGCATCCGCGCCCGGCGCCGCGGCACGTCAACGCCGGCAGTCTATTGGGCATGGAGCTCGGCGGTCCCTTCTCATCGCGGTCGAGGCGGCCCAGGCGGCTGGGTCATTCTGGACGAGCCTGAGCTGCACCTCGGGAGTGATGTCGTCGTGCCGGATCTCGCCGGCTGGCGGCGCGAGCGGATGCCCAGGCTGCCGGAGACGGCGTGGTTCGAGACCGTGCCCGACTGGGTCTGCGAGATCCTCTCGCCCGGGACGCGGCGGCTCGACCTGACCGACAAGCGGGACCGGTATGCGGCGGCAGGCGTGCGGCATCTGTGGCTGGCCGATCCGGATGCGCGGACGCTGGAGGGATTCGAGCTGCGCGAGGGGCAGTGGGTGCTGATCGCCGCACTGAAGGATGACGACGCGGTGCGCCTCGCGCCCTTTGACGCGGTCACCTTCGCGCTCGGCGCCCTCTGGGCCGACTGACGCCATCTGATCGGGGACATCCTTGCACCACAGTCCCGCCCGACGTGACCTCTCGCGTCTCTTCCGGCCGCGCTCGATCGCGGTGATCGGCGGCGGCGCCTGGGGGCCGGCGGTCGTCGAGCAGTGCCTGAAGATGGGCTTCGCCGGCGCCATCTGGCCGGTGCATCCGAGTCGGGGCGAGGTGCACGGGCTGCCGTGCTTTCGCAGCGCCGACGACCTGCCGGGGGCGCCCGACGCGGCCTTCATCGGCGTCAACCGGCACCTGACGGTCGAGACGGTGGCGCGGCTGGCGGCGCGCGGCGGCGGGGGCGCCGTCTGCTTCGCCAGCGGCTTTGCCGAAGCCGAGGGCGAGACGGGCGAGGGCGCCGGCCTGCAGGCCGAGCTGGTCGCCGCGGCCGGCGCCATGCCCGTGCTGGGGCCGAACTGCTACGGGCTGATCAACTATCTCGACGGGGCGCTGCTCTGGCCCGACCAGCATGGCGGGGTCCGCGTCGAGCGCGGCGTCGCGATCCTGGCGCAGTCGTCGAACATGCTGATCAACCTGACGATGCAGCGCCGCGGGCTGCCGCTCGCCTATTGCGTCGCGGCGGGCAACCAGGCGCAGACCGGTCTGGCCGAGATGGCCATGGCGGTTATGGAGGACCCGCGCGTCACAGCCGTGGGCCTGCACATCGAGGGGGTGGGCGACGTGCGCGCCTTCGAGGCGATGGCGGCCCGCGCCCGCGCGCTGCGCAAGCCCGTCGTGGCGCTGAAGGTCGGCCGATCCGAGCAGGCGCGGGTGGCGACGGTCAGCCACACGGCCTCGCTCAGCGGCTCGGACGCGGTCGGCCGCGCGTTCCTGCGGCGGCTGGGACTGGCCACGGTCGCGTCGCTGCCGGAGTTCGTCGAGACGCTGAAGCTCTTGCATGTGCATGGGGCGCTGCCGGGGCGCGAGCTTGCCTCGATGAGCTGCTCGGGCGGCGAGGCGGCGCTGGTCGCTGATGCGGCCATTGGGCGGGGCGTGCGGTTCCGGCCGCTGGCGGCGGGAGAGCGGGCGCTGATCAAGGCGACGCTCGGGCCGATGGTCACCGTGGCGAACCCGCTCGACTACCACACCTTCATCTGGAACGACCGCGAGCGGATGACCGCGACCTATGCGGCGGTGCTCGGCTGCGGGTTCGACCTCGGGCTGCTGATCCTCGACTTCCCGCGCGCCGACCGCTGCTCGCAGGCGGCCTGGGAGTGCGCGGTCGACGCCATCATCGATGCCGCCGGCCGGACGGGCGCGCGCACGGCCGTCGTGGCGAGCCTGCCCGAGGGCATGCCGGAGGACCGGGCGGCGCGGTTCCTTGCGGCCGGCATCGCGCCGATGTGCGGGCTCGACGAGACGCTGGCCGCCGCCGAGGCCGCCGCGGCGGTGGCCGAGGCCTGGGCCCGCCCGCCGGCCGCGCCGGTGCTGCAGGCGGGGGCGCCGGCGGGCGATGCGGCCGGTGCCGACCTGCTCGGCGAGGCCGAGGCGAAGCGGCTGCTGGCCGCGCACGGGCTGCCGGTCCCCGAGGGCCGGGTCGCCGCGACCCCGCGCGAGGCCGCCGCCGCCGCCGCCGGGCTCGGCTTCCCGGTGGCGCTCAAGGCGCTGGGGATCGCGCACAAGACCGAGGCGGGCGCCGTCGCGCTGGGCCTGCCCGATGCCGAGGCGGTCGCCGAGGCGGCGCGCGGCATGCTCGGCGGCAACGGCTTCCTGGTCGAGCGCATGGTCGAGGGCGGCGTGGCCGAGCTGATCCTGGGCGTCAGCCGCGACCCGGCGCATGGGCTGGCGCTGACGCTCGGCGCCGGCGGCGTCCTGGCCGAGCTGCTGGCCGACACGGCGACGCTGATGATCCCGGCGCCCGAGGACGAGGTGCGCGCGGCCGTGCTGGGCCTGCGCACGGCGCCGCTGCTGACGGGGTTCCGTGGGCGGCCGCGCGCCGACCTCGACGCGGTGGTGCGCGCGGCGATGGCTGTGCAGGCGTTCGCGGCGGCCGAGGCGTCGCGGCTGCTCGAGCTCGACATCAACCCGCTGATCGTGACGGCCCGGGGCGCCGTGGCCGTCGACGCGCTGGTGCGGCTCGGCTGACGTTCCTGCGGGTGGGTGGGGTGGCACCCACCCTGACGGGGCTCAGGACTGGGCGACGGGCTCGTATTCCCTTTCGGAGAGGCCGAAGGTCCAGGCGACGGCTTCGCGGGCCGTGCGGACGTTCGGCGGCACGCGCAGCCAGAAGTCGCGGAAGGTGCCGTCGGGCTCGGGGCTGGCGTTGACGACGTGCACGGCGACGATGGGCTCGCCGTTCTGCGTCAGGCGGTAGAGCTCGCCGCAGGCATCGGCGTGGACGGTGATCGCGCCCGATTCGGCGAGGTAACGGCCGAGCCCGTAGCGCTCGACGAGCACCGCCTGGCGGTCGGGGTCCCGCTCGGCCGCGATCGTGCCCCGCGTGAGCGGGCGCAGGCACACGAGGTCGGCCTCGACGACGCGCCCGCGCCAGGCATAGACCTCGGTTCTGTCCGCCCAGACGAGCGCCGGGCCGTCCTCGGCGTGCGGCCGTCCCTCGGCGTCGAGCTCGACCCGGATCGGCGGCCGTACCGCCAGCGCCACGTTGCGGTAGGGGAACAGCCGGTCGACGTGGAAGGCGAGGTCGGCAAAGGCCTGCGCCGGACCGGGGCCGCGGCCCTCGGCCGCCTGCATCGCCGCGGATTCGGCGATCCCGTCCAGATGCGGCACGGGCATGAAGAAGCTCCAGTCGCTGAGCGAGCGCGGCGGCACGGCACCCCAGCCGGGGTCGGCGCGGCCGAGCCCCAGCGTGCGCGGGTCGCGATCTGGCCCGGCCGGGAACCCGGGCACAGGGTCGGCGGCGCGGGCGGTGCCTGCTCTGCGCATGCTCGGCGCCATGCTCGGCGCCATGCTCGGCGGCGTGCAGGAAAGCGTCGCCATAGGCCTGCTGGTGGGCGCGCACCAGCGGCAGGTAGGGATGCGCTTCGAGCGCCGTCGCGATGTCGCCGAGGAAGGGCCGCCGGGCGCGCCAGAGCGCGCGCGCGACCGAGCGGCCGGCGACGAGCCCGTGCACCTCGTGCGAGACGTCCGCATAGGTCTGGCCGATGCGCCGCAGCAGCAAGGCGCCGGGCAGGGCGCCCGTCAGCGCGGCCAGCGCCGGGCCGGCCGCCTTTCGCGGCAAGGCCGGCATCGGCGCCGAAGTCCCGGGTGGCGATCAGCACGCCCAGCATCACCGCGAGCACCGCTGCGCCCTCGAGCAGCGCTGCCCCGCGGTGCTGGACCAACGCCGTCTCGGGCGGCGGCGGCAGCGGCTTGCCGCCCTCGCGGACCAGGTAGAAGCCGAGCACCGCCGCGATCATCATCAGCGGTATGCGCGGCTGGTCGCCCGAGACCTCGGCCGAGATGATGAAGGCGAGCGCGGCCCAGACCAGCGCGCCGATCACCATCAGGGCACGGGCGATCCAGCGCTGGCGCCGCGGCGGCTCGGCCAGGAAGCGCAGGATCCGGACCGCCTCGCGCGGCCCGCGGGCCCAGAGGATGCGCTCGGGCTCGGGCAGGCCGCCGGCTTGGTAGGCGGCGCGGATCGCCGCCTCGGCCGCCGCCGCATCGAACGGCGCCCTGCCGGTCACGCGCCGGCGCCAGTCTTCGGCAGGCCGCGGCATGGCCGCGGCTGCGCTCAGTCGGCCACCGCCCGCGGCAGGCTGCGCGGCTGGTACTCGCGCTGGCGAACCAGTCGGTAGTTGCCGGGGGGCACCATCAACGCCTCGTGCTCTTCATGGGTCAGCGCGACGGGCGAATCGCCGTCGACCCGCACATAGCCGCGGCCGGTGCCGTCATCGCGAAAATGGCAAACGCGCTCGGCGCCCATCACATGGGCATGGCCGGTGACCTCGCCGCGGGCCAGCACGATGCGCCCCGCCTCGGGCGCTTCGGGGCGGGCGGCCGCCGGGATCCCGGCACAAGGGAGGAGCAGGACGTCGCCCTGCCGGTAGGCGCCTCGGGGGAGCGGTCCGCGGACGACGGGGCGCGCGCGGGTCGCAATGGTGTGTTCGTTCTGCCACTCCATGGTTCACTCCACATTTCAGAGGACGCGAGCGACCAATTGCCGCTCGCTGGTTGAACCTGCACGATCCGTACAGGTTCCACCTCAGCATGAACCGAATCACCGGCAGAGACTAGCCGGGCGAGAGGCCGACCTGCGCGCGCCTGCCGCCCGGCGCCGTCGGGGGCCGTTGAGGCCGGCGGCGCTAGGCCTCCGCGGCGGCCTTGCGCAGCTCGAATTTCTGGATCTTGCCGGTCGACGTCTTCGGCAGCTCGCTGAAGACGATGTGGCGCGGGCACTTGTAGCGGGCGAGATGCTCGCGGCAGAACGCGATCAGCTCGTCGGCAGTGGCGCTCGCGCCTGGCTTGAGCTCGACGAAGGCGCAGGGCGTCTCGCCCCATTTCTCGTCGGGCTTGGCTACGACAGCGACCAGCGCCACGGCGGGGTGCCGGTAGAGCGTCTCCTCGACCTCGATCGACGAGATGTTCTCGCCGCCCGAGATGATGACGTCCTTGGCCCGGTCCTTGATCTGGATGTAGCCGTCGGAGTGCATGACCGCGAGGTCGCCGGTGTGGAACCAGCCGCCGGCGAAGGCCTCCTGCGTCGCCTCGGGATTCTTCAGGTACCCCTTCATGACGACGTTGCCGCGCATCATGATTTCGCCGATCGTCGTGCCGTCGCGCGGCACCGGCGTCATCGTTTCGGCATCCATGACCTCGAGCCCCTCGAGCGCCTGGTAGCGCACGCCCTGGCGCGCCTTCATGCGCGCCTTTTCGCGGGGCGCCAGCGCCTCCCATTCCGCCTTCCACTCGTTCAGCACGGCCGGGCCGTAGCACTCGGTCAGCCCGTAGAAATGGATGACGGCGAAGCCGCGCTCGGCCATGGCGGCCAGCACGGATTCGGGCGGCGGGGCTGCGGCGGTCCAGAAGGTGACCCGCTGGGGGAACTCGCGCAGCTCGTCGGGCTTGGCGTCCAGCAGCGTCGACATGACGATGGGCGCGCCGCAGAGATGGGTGACGCCGTGCTCGGCGATCGCGTCGAACATCGCCTTGGCGCGCACCTGCCGCAGGCAGACATGCGTGCCGGCGACGATCGAGATCGCCCAAGGAAAGCACCAGCCGTTGCAGTGGAACATCGGCAGGGTCCAGAGATAGACGGTGTCGCCCGTCATGGCCCCGTGCACGACGTTGCCCGTCGCGAGCAGCGCCGCGCCGCGATGGTGGTAGACGACGCCCTTGGGGTTGCCGGTGGTGCCCGACGTGTAGTTGAGCGCGATCGCGTCCCACTCGTCGTCGGGCATGCGCCAGGCGTGGTCGGGATCGCCGCCGGCGACGAAGGCCTCGTAATCGGTGCCGATGCCGGTCGCAGGCGCAGCCGCCGTCGGGTCGACGTATTCGACGACCTGGGGGCGGGGGCCCTGCACGAGGTCGAGCGCCTCGCGCAGCAGGGGCGCGAGCTCGCTGTCGACGATGACCAGCCGCGCCTCGCCATGGTCGAGGATGAAGGCGATGCCGGCGGCGTCGAGGCGGGTGTTCAGCGCGTTGAGCACAGCCCCCGTCATCGGCACGCCGTAATGCGCCTCCAGCATCGGCGGTGTGTTCAGCAGCAGCGCCGACACGGTCTGGCCCCGTCGGACGCCCGCCCGCTCGAGCGCGCTGGCGAGCCGCCGGGCGCGGGCAAAGAACGCGGCATAGCTGAGCCGCTGCGCCCCGTGGATGACCGCCGTCTTCTCGGGGAAGACCGCCGCCGAGCGCGCGAGGAAGCTGAGCGGCGTCAGCGGCTGGAAGTTCGCCTCGCATCTGTCGAGGTCGCGCATATAGGCGTCCGTCATCGCGTCACCTCCCGGTTTCCGGGCGAGGAAATCGGAAGCGACGGGTGCACTGTCAAATGGTCGAGGAATGCGGAGGGCTTCCATTCGCGCAGTTAACGAGCTTGGCGTCTTCGTTAACCCTTCGTTAAGATCATGAGGGAGACCACCATGGATGTTCGCGTTCCATCGCCGCTTCGGGCAGCGCCGTCGCAGCCGCGACGGTCGCTCCTGGTTCTGACCGCCGCCCCGTCCGAGCCGTCACAACGGCGGTTCGATCGGCGTCGCTGGTGCAATGGTGGTCTGCGACGTCGCCGATGCAGGCCAGCCCGCCGAGCCGCCCTGCTGGAGTTCTTCAGCCTGGTTCGGCGCTGCCGGCAGGTACCGGGTTCCTGCCGGTTACAACCCGTGTCGCTCGGCGATCTCCCGCTCAACCTGTCAGCGTGCTTCAGGACGACGCCAATGCGGTCCGGGACCGTCTACGAACTCGACATGGCCTTCGACGGGCGGTTCGCTGGAAGGTCTACGAGAACGGCATGCCGGGCCAGCAGATCGTCTTTAACCTTGAAACCGACGCCACGTGGCTGCGTTTCTTCGATCCAGGAGGACAACGACACGTCCTGGTCGCAGTGGAACAACGATGTGGGTCTGCCGGGAGAGTTCAGCGGCACGTATCTCCTGCCCGATGGCACAATTGTCGCAGGAAGTGGCATTCCTGAACACTTCCTCAGCTGCGGGGCAGCGACCGAGCCAAGACCTTCCAGGAGACACAGCATCGGAGCCTCGGCCGATCCCGCTTCCGGCGTCGGCCTGGCTCCTGCTCGGAGCATCGGCGTTCCTCGGCTATTTCGGTCGTCGCAGGCGGCCGGCGCGTCAGACTTGCGGCAGCCTGAACCGCGGGCCGACCGTCACTGTCGGCGGCGCAGAGTGCACATCTTGCGTGGAGGATCGCGCGGCCATCAGGCCGTGCGATCCTTGCCAGTCTCGCGATCCACGGGCCAGCTTCGCGGCGCGAACGCGTTGCCTACGCCGCAGAACTCGAACGAAGGCCGAGCGCGGCGCCCGGTCGCTCGTCCAAATCCACGGAAATCGCACGGCCCGGCAGGCCGATGGACCACGACGGGTTGACTCGCGCGGTGGATTGGGCGAAGCGCCGCGTCCCATGGCCGATGCGAAGAAAGCGAAGCCCCGTCCCGTCGCCGAAAACCGGCGCGCGCGCTATGACTATTTCATCGTCGACACGCTCGAGGCCGGAACTCATGCTCGAGGGGTCGGAGGTCAAGTCGCTGCGCGAGGGCAAGGCGAACATCACCGAGAGCTATGCCGCCGTCGAGCAGGGCGAGCTCTGGCTGATCAACGCCTACATCCCGCCCTTCAGTCATGCCCAGTCGGACGTCTTCAGCCATGAGGAGCGGCGCCGGCGCAAGCTGCTCGTCAAGAAGGGCGAGCTCGCCAGGCTCTGGCAGGCGACGGGGCGCCAGGGGATGACGCTTGTGCCCATGCAGCTCTACTTCAACGACCGCGGCATCGCCAAGGTCGAGATCGGCATCGCCAAGGGCAAGAAGGCGCCCGACAAGCGCGCGACCGAGGCCAAGCGCGATTGGCAGCGCGACAAGGCGCGGCTGCTGCGCGACCGCGGCTGAGGCGGCGGGCGCGCTGCGGCCAGCCGACGCGGCCGTCGGCTCCGCGGCGCTGATGTCGGCGCCTCTCGCCTGTGCGCCGAGGGGCGCGGCATCGGCGCTTCGCCGGGACGCTTGACGGGGCCGGCCGCGACGTGGATTGGACCTGTGCGATGGATGCGACGACGATCCCAGACACCCAGCGGCTGATGGCGGCGGTCGACGCGACCTGGCCGCCCGCCGAGACGGTCGACCGGGCCGGCTGGCGGCTGCGCCGGGGCGCGGGCGGCGGCAAGCGCGTCTCGGCCGCCTCGCCGCTCGGGGCGGGCGCCGGCCCCGGCGACGTGGCCGAGGCCGAGGCGGCGATGCGTGCCTGGGGCCAGCCGCCGCTCTTCCGGCTGGGCCGCGAGGACGCGGCGCTCGACCGCGCGCTGGCGGGTGTCGGCTACCAGGTGCTGGACCCCGTGCTGCTCTACGTCGCGCCGGTGCCGCGGCTGGCAGGCGAGGGCTCGCATCTGGCCGCCGTCTACCGCGTCGAAGGCACGCCGGCGATCCTGCAGGAGATCTGGCAGGCGGGCGATATCGGCCCCGGCCGCTGGGCGGTGATGGACCGCGTCCGGCTGCCCAACACCCGGCTTTTGTCGCGCGCCGGCGACGTGCCCTGCGGGGCCGCCTTTGTCGCGGTCGATGGCGAGGTCGCGATGATCCACGCCATCGAGGTGCTGGCGCGGCTGCGCCGGCAGGGCGCGGCCCGGCTGCTGATGGAGGGCGCCGCGCGCTTTGCCGCCGAGCACGGCGCCGCCTGGCTCGCGCTGGCCGTCGCCGAGGCCAATGTGCCCGCCCGCGGGCTCTATGCCCGGCTCGGCATGGCCGAGGCCGGCGGCTATCACTACCGGATCGCGCCAGAGGCAATGGAGCACGCATGACGACGACCGCGCCAACCGCGCTGGACCTGAGACTGCCCGAGCCGCTGCCGGACGATGTCCGCGAGCTCTTCGACAAATGCGTGGCCAAGCTCGGGCTGATCCCGAACGTGCTGGTCGCCTATGCGCACCGGCCCGAGAAGCTGCGCGCCTTCGGCCAGATGTACAACGACCTGATGCTGGGCGAGTCGGGCCTCTCCAAGCTCGAGCGCGAGATGATCGCGGTCGCCGTCTCGGCGCAGAACCGGTGCTGGTACTGCCAGGTGGCGCATGGCGCGCAGGTGCGCGCGCTGTCGGGCGACCCGGCTTTGGGCGAGGCGCTGGTGATGAACTGGCGAGTCGCCGCCCTTGAGCGCGCGGCAGCGGGCGATGATCGGCTTTGCCATCAAGGCGACGACGGCCAGCGCCGAGATCGGCGAGGCCGACCGGCAGGCGCTGCGCGAGCATGGGCTGACGGACGCCGACATCTGGGACGTGGCGGCGGTGGCCGCCTTCTTCAACATGTCGAACCGGATGGCGAGCGCGGTCGGCATGGCGCCGAACCCCGACTATCACGCCATGGCGCGCTGAGCGGTGCGCGGCCCGCGGCCGGGGCGCAGGGCGATGCACGTGCCGGGGCGGGTGCCGCGCCTGATGCTCGCGGCGCTGGCGCTGGCCGCCGGGGCGTGCGGCCGGGCGGCGGCCCAGGTCGATCCGGGCGCCCCCGCGGGCGCGGTGCAGACGGCCGCCAGCCTGCGCGAGGTCGACCGCTATGCCCTGCCGGTCGGCACCTTCGCGCTCGACGCGCCGGCGGTGCGCGAGGTCTCGGGGGCCGTCGCCAGGATGGCCTGGCGCCTTGATGCGCCCGAGGCGCCCGAAAAGTCAGGGGGAGCCGAGGCGGCCGGGGTCCGCGATGCAGATGCAGCGCCCGATCCGGCCGGGGCTCCTGGTCCGGCCGGGCCGAGCCAGACGCCCGAAGCGACTGAGCCGCCCGAGGCGCCCGCCGAGGCTACAGTCGCGGGCGTGATGCAGGGCTATCGCGAGCGGCTGCGGGCGCTGGGCTTCGAGCCGGTCTGGGAGTGCGCGGACGAGGCCTGCGGCGGCTTCGACTTTCGTTTCGGCGCCGAGATCCTGCCGCCGCCCGGCATGCTGGTCGACGTGCGCGACTTCGCCCAGCTCTCGGCGGAGCGCAGCGAGCCTGCCGGCCCCCCTGGTTTTGTCTCGGTGCTGGTCAGCCGCGTGCTGGACAGCATCTATGTGCAGACCGTCTCGGTCGAGCCGGGGCAAGCGGCGGGGGAGACGGTCGCTGCCGCACCGGAAGGCTCGGAGGAATCGCCGGAGCCGCCGGGCGACGCGGTGGGCGTGCAGGAAGAAGGCCCGGGCGAGGCTCCCGCAGGCGACGGGGCCGCGCCCGCGGCCTCGACCGAGCCGGTTGCGCCGGCCGAGCCGGCGCTGCCGGCGGGCGGTCGGCGCTGCCGGCGGGCGGGCCGCCGGGCGAGGCGGGCGCGCTCCGTGCCCGGCTGACGAGCGACGGGCACGTGCCTGTGCCGGGCCTCGACTTCGAGGTCGGCGGCGCGGCGCTGTCGCCCGGCTCGGCGGCGGCGCTCGACCGGCTGGCGGCGGTGCTGAGCGCCGAGGGGGCGCCGCCGGTCGTCGTCGTCGGGCATTCCGACAACCAGGGCGGGCTCGAGTTGAACATCGACCTGTCGCGCCAGCGTGCCGAGTCGGTGCGCCAGGCCCTGATCGAGCGCGGCGTGCCCGCCGACCGGCTCGAGGCGCGGGGCGTCGGCTTTCTCGCACCCCTCGCCAGCAACGCCACCGAGGCGGGCCGGGCGCTGAACCGGCGGGTGGAGCTGGTTCTCAAATAGGGCGCGCGGTGGGCCGGGGTGGGTTGCGCCCACCCTGCCCACCCTGCCGCGACCTGGGCGCGCTGGCATCCAGCAGCGGGCGGTGTTGACGCCCGCCCCGCGGGCGTCAGTGCAGGCGGCGGCCGACCTCGTCGATGGCCTGGTCGACGAGGTCGCGGTCGCGGTCCTCGCCCAGCCGCTGGCGCAGGACGTCCGTGGCGGCGGCGATGGCGATGGCCACGGCCTGGTCCTTGACCTGACGGACGGCGTTGGCCTCGGCGAGCTGGATCTGCTCGTCGGCCGCCCTGAGCCGGCGGTCGATGGCGGCCTTCAGGTCTTCCTTGGCGCGCTCGGCCGCGGCCTCGGCCTCGGCGCGGGCATGGGCGACGATCTCGTCGGCCTGGCCCGCCACCTGGCGCTGCTTGCGCTCGAAATCGGCGAAGAGCTCCTGCGCCTCCTCGCGCAGCTGTCGGGCCTCGTCGAGCTCGGCGCGGATGCGCATCGCCCGCTCGTCGAGCGCTCGGGCGATGTAGCGGTGCACGCCGAGATAGAGGAGCAACGCGAGGAAGAGGAAGAAAGCGACGCCGACGACAAAAGTCGAGTTGTGCCAGATTTCCATGCCGTGCTCCCTCAGCCGAGCCGCGCCTGGACGGCCGAGCGGACGGCCGCCTCGTCGGCGACGCCCGGCATGATCCGGTCGACGACGGCGAGCGCCGTCTCGTCGGCCACCTGCCGCACGCTCTGGATCGCGCTGTCGCGGATCTCGGCGATGCGGCGCTCGCCCTCGGCCGTGCGCGCCGAGATCTCGGCGTCGGCGCGGGCGATCGCGGCGTCGATCTCCTTCTGGATCTCGGCCCGCGTCTCGGCGGCGATCGCCTGCGCCCTGGCGCGGGCGTCGGCCAGCGCCTGATGATAGTCGCGCTCGGCCTCCTCGGCCTTGCGCTTGAGCTCCTCGGCGCGGTCGAGGTCGCTGGCGATGGCGTCCGCCCGCTCCTCGAGCACGCTTGCGATGCGGGGCAGCGCGATCTTGGCCATCAGGTAGTAGAGCACGGCGAGCGCCACCAGCAGCCAGAAGATCTGGCTGGGCCAGGTCTCGAAGTTCAGCTGCGGCAGGCCGGCGCTGCCGTGTTGGACGGCCTCGAGCGGCACGTCGAGCTCTTCGCCTGTGGGCGTGACCGCCATGGCTCCGTTCTCCGCGATCGGACGATAGAGGGCGGGGCCGCGTGCCGGCCCCGAAAGCGTCGCGTGCCGTCAGACGGCCTAGACGGCGAACATCAGCAGCAGCGCGATCAGGAAGCCGAAGATCCCGAGCGCTTCGGCGAACGCGATGCCGAGGAACATGGTCGCCGTCTGCTCGCGCGCGGCGGCAGGGTTGCGGAAGGCGCCGTTCAGGAAGTTGCCGACGACGATGCCGACCCCGATGCCGGCGCCGCCCATGGCGATGCTGGCCAGGCCCGCGCCCAGGAACTTCAGGCCATCCGCGATAAACGGCCCCAGGGCCAGTGCGGCTTCAGCTTCCATCGTTCTCTCTCCTTTGGATTGTCGTTGCCTTCGCGCGGGCCGCGTCAGTGGTGCGGATGCAGCGCGTCGTTGAGGTAGATGCAGGTCAGGATGGCGAAGATGTAGGCCTGGACGACGGCGACGAGCGTCTCGAGCCCGAAGATCGCCACCATCATCGCCCAGCGGCAGGATCGCGGGCAGCACGAAGAAGGCGCCGAGCGCCGGGACGAAGCCGGCGAAAACCTTCAGCACCGCGTGGCCCGCCATCATGTTGCCGGCAAGTCGGACCGAGTGGCTGACCGGCCGGACGAAGAACGAGATCAGCTCGATGATGGCCAGGATCGGGCGCAGCGCCAGCGGCGCGGACCTCGATCCAGAACATCTTGAGGAAGGCCGTGCCGTTCCTGACGAAGCCCAGCACGATCACCGTGAAGAAGACGCCCAGCGCCAGCACCCCGGTGACGGCGATGTGCGAGGTGACCGTGAACGAGCCGGGCAGCAGCGCCAGCATGTTCAGGAACAGGAGGAAGATGAAGAGCGTGAAGATGTAGGGGAAGAAGCGCTTGCCCTCCTCGCCCATCACGTCCGTCACCATGCTCCGCACGAAGCCGTAGATGACCTCGGCCAGCGACTGCCAGCGGTTCGGCACCAGCGCGCGGCCGCGCATGCCGAGGATCAGCAGCGCCGACGACGGCGGCGATGGCGATCGCCATCCAAAGGGTCGAGTTGGTGATCGTCAGGAAGCTCTCGACCTCGTGGCCGCCGAAGATCGGCCCCACGATGAACTGGTCCATCGGGTGGATCTGGATCCCGCCGTCGGTCGGTTCCGCCATGCCGCTCCCCTCACTCTCGCCGCTCGGCCGCGTCGGGCGGCCGCCGCTGCATCTCCGCCGCCGTACGCAGCATCAGCCGCACGCCGGCCGCCAGACCGAACAATACGAACACGACAAGAAAGAGCGGCATCGTCCCGAAAAGGGTGTCGAGGCCCCATCCCATCGCGCCGCCGATCACGATCGCCATGACCAGCTCGATGATCATCCGCCACGCCATCGACGCGGCGGTGTACTCCTCCCGCCTCGTGCTGGGCGCCGGCGCCTTGGCGCCGCGCGCCGCCGCCAGCCGCCTGTCGAGCTCGGCCAACCTGTCCGGCCTGGGCCTGCCGCCGCCGATGCCCTCCCCGGCGCGATCCCCGGCTGGCTTGCCGGGCTCGCTTCCAGGGCCGTGCTCGGGCGGCCTGTCCGACACGCACGATCCTCATCCCACGGGCCTGCCGGCCCGCCAAAAGCGGGCACTGTTAAGCAGGGGTTTCGCGGCAAGTCAACAAGCCGCGGCGCGGCCGGAGGCGGCGCAAAGCCGCGGTTCGCGGGCGGTCAGCCGGGATTGCCGGCGGATGGCCGGCGGGCGGCGGGGCCGCTCAGGCGCGGCGGCGCCGCAGCGCCCCGAGAGCGCCGAGCGAGCCCAGGAGAAGGGCGAGCGTTCCCGGCAGCGGCACCGCCGGGGGCGTCGTGCCCTCGACGCGCTCCTGCGGCGATCCGGGAGGGTTGGGCGGCTCGCCGCCGGGCGGCAGGTGCGGGCCGCCGCCGGTCTCGCCCGAGGGCCCCGACGGCCCTGATGGCCCCAAGGGCTTGTTGACGGGCGGCGGGGTCTCGCCCGGACCCCCGCTGGGCGGGGGTGACGGGACGAAGCCGCCCGCGCCCGGCAGACCCGGTCCGTTGCCGCCCGGACCTGCTTGCGGCACGAAGGGCGGCAGCGGCAGCCCGGCGACCGGTCCAAAGGGCGGAAAAGCCGGGCCGCCGCCCGCGTTCGTGCCGCCTGCGTTTCGTGTGCGTGCCGGATCCGCCGCCGGATCCGCCGCCGGCCGGCCGCCAGACCCGCCGCCGGAGCCGCCGCCGAAACCGCCGCCGAAACCGCCGCCCCCACGGACATGCGCCTGAGACGAGAGCGCGCTCGGCACGATCGCGACGAGGCTCTGGCCCGTGCCGCCCGCGCCGGCATCGCTGCCGAGCGGGACGAGCCGGTCCTCGCCCGCCGGCGCCAGCCTGTCGCTGCCGCCGCCGATCGTGACGAGGTCGCCAAAAAGGTCCGGCGCCTCGGGCGAAAGCCAGGCGGGCAGCGAGGCTTGGCTCTGGTCGACGATCAGGGTCCAGTTGCCCAACGCGGCGATCCGCACGAAGCGATAGGTCAGCCCGTCATGCCCGACGAAATAGCCGAGGGCCGGATGGCTGATCCCGTTCGGGAACCGGGCGACGCGGCGCGAGCCATCGACGAAGGGCACGCCGGCGCGGGCATGGCTCATCGCGCGGATGTCGTCGCCGGTGACGATCGTGTACTCCTGCGCAGCCTCGCCGGTGTCGATCTGGCGCTGAAGTCCGCGGTGCACCTCGGGGGGCATGTGGCCCTGCATCCGGTCGAGCGCCCAGCGCGCGTCGCAGAGCCCGCCGCAGGGATTGGTGTCGGCCCCGTTCCAGGGCCGCGGCTCGGCGAGCCCGATCGTGACGGCCGCGGCGCCTTGCGGGAAGGCCGCCGGAGCGAGCGCCAGAAGCAGCGCGAGGGTTCGAGCGACCGAGCGGGTGGCGGGACGGGCACGGCGGCCGTGGAGGGCCGCGGCATCCTTCGGGGTCGGGTCAGTGCCTTCGGCGGAGCTTGCCGCTCCGCCGAAGGCGATCACTGACGTCACATACGCTACAACTGGAAGCATGGCGAACAATGAACCCGACACTCACTTAAAACGGGTAAAGCAAGCGGCGTGCCATCTGCGGTTTACCTGGCCGCGTCGGCCGGCGCCTCGACCCAAAGCGATAAAGAAGCGAACGAACGACTCTAATCTTGCGCAGAATCTCGTTCAGATTGCGGGCGGCTTGGCCGCAATCGCGCCCAATTCAACGGGTGAACATGGCGGCCCGCCATCAGGCTCTGGGCGAGGCCGGCAACCGGTCGAGTCGGCGGACCGTCCCAGGCCGGGGCAGCGTCACCGAACGCCGTCGCAGATCGTGACGGTCTGCGTGGTTTCGACACTGGCGCGGCCGCCACCCGGCAGGCGGGCGCGGGGCGCCGCGCCTGGCCTCAGGAGCGGTCGAGCACCTCGACGAGCGCGTCGGGCGCGGTGACCATGGCGTCGTGGCCGGTGGCGATCTCCTCGACGGTCCAGCCGCCCTGGGCGACGCGGCGGCGCACGGCCTCGAGCGGCCGGTAGACCGGATCGGTGCAGCAGATATAGCGCGCGGGCAGCCCGTTGCCGGGCGGGCCCCCGATCGGCAGCGGGCTCTGATAGGTCGAGAGCGGGTGCGGCGTCATGCGCGCCTCGAGCCAGGCGGCGTCGGTCTGGTCGACGACGCCGAAGCTCGCGGCCGGCGGCGCCGGGATCGAGACGCCGTCGCTGGTCGCCTCGGCGAGGCGGACGCGCTCCGCCACGGTCTCCGGGGGCAGGGTGTCGAACGGCCTGACCCCGCCCTCGATGACGAGCGCGTCGAGGTAGACCAGTTCGGCGATGCGCTCGGGGCTGCGCTCGGCGGCGCCCGAGATCGCGTTGCCGCCGAAGCTGTGGCCGACGAGGACGATGTCGGCCAGGTCCTCATAGCGCAGGTGGTTGACGAGATCGTCGATGAACGTCGCCAGCGTGATCCCGCGCGAGATCAGGTGGCGGCGTTCGCCCAAGCCCGTCTGCGTCGGCGTCGTCACGCGGTGGCCGCGGGCGCGCAGGCGCCCGGCCACCCGCTCCCAGCACCAGCCGCCGTGGAAGGCCCCGTGCAGCAGGACAAAGGTCTTCGGCATCGGTCCCTCCCCGCCCTGAGACCCTTGATCGGGGAGACCCTGCACCGAAGCCGGGGCCGGGGCAAGCGCGAGGCCATGCGCCAGGCCATGCGTCGGGCCATGCGTCAGGCCATGCGTCAGGCCGGTCGAAGGCAGGCGCGCCTTGTGCCCTTGCGCCGAGGGCCGGTCTTCGGCAGAGAGGGGCGCCCACCAGCCCCCGCGCCGATCGCCGCCGCGCCAGCCGCCGAGGTCCGATGTACCGGCTCTACCACCTGCCGCTTTCGCCGTTCTGCCGCAAGGTCCGCCTGGTGCTGGCCGAGAAGCGGGTCGAGGTCGACCTGGTCGAGGAGCGCCCGTGGGAGCGCCGCCTCGACTTCCTGCGCATGAACCCGGCCGGCAAGGTGCCGGTGCTGGTGACCGACGACGGCACCGTGCTGGCCGAGAGCCGGGCGATCTGCGGCTATGTCAACGAGACGATGCCCGAGCCGCCGCTGATGCCGAGCGACGCCGTCGAGCGCGCCGAGGTACGCCGACTGGTCGCCTGGTTCGACGACAAGTTCCAGCGCGAGGTGACCGAGAACCTGCTCTACGAGCGGGTCTACAAGCGGCTGGCGCGGTCGGGCTATCCTGACGGCCCGTCGCTGAAGGCCGGCAGCAAGAACATCCGGGTGCACCTCGACTACGTGACCTATCTGCTGGAGCATCACAGCTGGCTGGCCGGCAAGCGGCTGAGCATGGCGGACCTGACGGCGGCGGCGCATCTCTCGTGCCTCGACTATCTGGGCGACGTGCCCTGGGAGGACTATCCGGCGGTGCGCGACTGGTACGCCGTGATGAAGTCGCGGCCGGGCTTCCGCGGTCTTCTGGCCGACCATCTGCCGGGCTTCCCGGCGCCGCCGCCGCATTACGCCGACCTCGACTTCTAGGCCGAACCGCCATGCCGCTGGGGAACACCGCCGCCGCACGGCTGGCGATCGGCAGTCTCGCCGTCGCGCTCGTGGTTCTCGGGCTCAAGCTGCTGGCCTGGCGGCTGACCGGCTCGCTCGCGCTGTGGTCGGACGCGCTCGAGAGCGTCGTCAACGTCGCGGCGTCGCTGGCGGCGCTGATCGCCATTCGGCTCGCCGACAAGCCGGCGGACCGCGAGCACCCTTATGGGCACCACAAGGCCGAGTACTTCTCGGCGGTGCTCGAGGGCGTGCTGATCATCCTGGCCGCCGTCTCGATCGCCGCCGCGGCCTGGGAGGCGCTGGGTGCGCCGCAATTGCCCGACTATTCGGTGCTCGGGCTGTCGATCAACGGGCTGGCGAGCGTCGTGAACGGCCTCTGGGCCTGGATTCTGATCCGGCGCGGCCGGGCGTTGAGCTCGCCGGCGCTGGTCGCTGACGGACGCCACCTGCTGACGGACGTCGTCTCCTCGGTTGGCGTGCTGGCGGGCGTCGGCCTGGTGCTGGCGACGGGCTGGGCGGTGCTCGACCCGGTGCTGGCGCTGCTGGTCGCCGTCAACATCCTGTGGTCGGGCTGGTTGCTGGTGAAGGCCTCGGTCGGCGGCCTGATGGACGAGGCGGTCGACTCCGCCACCATGGAGCGGCTGCACGAGGTGATCGCCGCCGCCGCCGCTGACAGGGCGATCGAGGCGCACGACCTGCGAACGCGAAACGCCGGGCGGATGACCTTCGTCGACTTCCACCTCGTCGTGCCGGGCGAGCAGACCGTCAGCCAGGCGCACCGCATCTGCGACCGGATCGAGGCCGCCATCCGCGCGGAGCTCGGCGACGCCGTCATCAGCATCCATGTCGAGCCCGAGTGGAAGGCGAAGGAGCACGGCGTCCTCCGACTCTGAGGCGAACTCTGAGCCGCTCATGGGCCCGTCTCTGGGGCCCGCCCCCGAGCCCTGCCCCCGAGCCCGCCCTCGAGGCCGCCCCTGAGGCCGCCCATGAGGCCGCCTCTGCCGCCGGAACCGACCGCGACTGGCCTGAAGGCGACACGGCGTGACGATTTCGCGCGTGCATCGCCTCGGCGACGGGCGCACCGTCGCGCGCTGCGGATGGCGCGGAGCCAGGGGGAGCGGTCCATGAACGAGCAGAGGCGCAAGCGCGGGGGCGGCCGGGCCGGCAATGTCCGGCGCGACACCGGCCACGCGATCAGCCAGCTCGACTGGCAGCTGCCGCGCATCAGCGACGCCCCGACCGAGCCGCTGAGCCCCGAGGGCGTCGAGGCGGTGCACAACGCCGCCATGCGCATCCTCGAGGAGATCGGCATCGACTTCCTGCACGCCGATGCGCGCCGGCACCTCAAGGCCGCGGGCGCCGAGGTCCGGGACGGCGAGGAGCGCGTCCGCATGGGCCGCGACATGGTGATGGAGCTGGTCGCCAAGGCGCCGCCCGAGTTCACCATCACGCCGCGCAACCCCGATCGGATGCTGCGCATCGGCGGCGACCACCAGGTCTATGTCAACGTCTCGTCGCCGCCGTCCTGCTCGGACCTCGACCGCGGCCGCCGGCCGGGCGACCGCGAAAGCTTTCGCGACCTGATCAAGCTGACGCAGTACTTCAACTGCATCCACATGGCGGGCGGCTATCCGGTCGAGCCGGTCGACGTGCATCCGTCTGTCCGGCATCTCGACTGCATCCACGACAAGCTGATGCTGACCGACAAGGTCGTGCACGCCTATTCGCTCGGCACCGAGCGAATCGTCGACGCGATGGAGATGGTGCGGATCGCGGGCGGCCTGAGCGAGGCGGAGTTCGAGGCCACCCCGCGGATGTACACCAACATCAACTCGACCTCGCCGCTCAAGCACGACTGGCCGATGCTCGAGGGCGCGATGCGGCTGGCGGCGCGCGGCCAGCCGACGATCGTGACGCCCTTCACGCTCGCGGGCGCCATGGCGCCGGTGACGCTGGCCGGCGCCATCGCCCAGCAGACGGCCGAGGCGCTGGCGGCGATCGTGCTGATCCAGCACATCCGGCCGGGCTGCCCGGTGGTGATGGGGTCCTTCACGTCGAATGTCGACATGAAGTCGGGGGCGCCCGCCTTCGGCACGCCCGAATACATGCGCGCGACGCAGATGTCGGGACAGATGGCGCGCCGCTACAAGCTGCCGATGCGCGCCTCGAACGCCTGCGCGGCGAATGCGCCAGACGCGCAGGCGGCCTGGGAGAGCGCGTTTTCGCTCTGGGCCTGCGTCTCGGGGCGGGCGAACATCGTCTACCACTCGGCGGGGTGGCTGGAAGGCGGGCTCTGCGCCTCGTACGAGAAGTTCGTCATGGACTGCGAGACCATCCAGCAGATGATGGTCTACATGCGCCCCGTCCCGGTCACCGAGGACGATCTGGCCGTCGACGCCATCCGCGAGGTCGACGCCATGCCGGCGGCGCAGCGGCACTTCTTCGGCGCGCAGCACACGCAGGACCGCTACACCACGGCGTTCTACTCGCCCTTCCTCAGCGACTGGTCGAACTACCAGGCGTGGGAGGCGAACGGCGCCGTGCAGACGCCGGCCCGCGCCAACGCCATCTGGAAGAAGATCCTGGCAGAGTACGAGCCGCCGCCGATGGACGCCGCCATCGCCGAGGAGCTGGCCGACTTTGTCGCGCGCCGCAAGGCCGAGGGAGGCGCGCCGACGGACTTCTGAGTCGCTTGCCTTCGGGCGGGCGGTCGCGAGTGGAGCAAGATTTCACTTGCCCCGCCGCGCGGCAGTGGAGCAGAGGTCCGACGGGTTCGATTGACGAAGGCAGTGCGTCGGGAGAGCGCAGCCGCCGAGATTGCGAGGAAGGGATGAAGGACTTTACCGAGAGCTTCGACGCCGCCCGGCTGCCGCACATCGCCTTCGGGCCGGGGCGGCTGGACAGCGTGCCGCAGATCGCCGCCGGGCTGGTCGATGGCGCCGGGGGCGGCGCAGGGGATGGCGCCGGGCCGGTGCTGGTCGTCGCTGACCGCGCCCTGGCGGGCCTCGGCGTCACCGACCGGCTGGCCCGCGGCATGGCGACGGCGGGTCTCGGCGTCGAGATGGCGGCCGAGGTCGCTGGCGAGCCGAAGGAGACGCTGGTCGATACGCTGGCGGCGCGGGCGCGCGAGACGGGATGCGCGGCGGTGATCGGCATCGGCGGCGGCGCGGCCATGGACACCGCCAAGCTGGTGGCGGCCGTCGCGGCCGGGGCCGAGCCGGCGCACGCCTATGCGCTGGCGGCCAGGCCGTTGCCGGCCCGGCCCCTGCCGGCCATTGCCGTGCCGACCACGGCGGGCACGGGCTCGGAGGTCACGCGCACGGCAATCGTCTCGACGGCCGAGGGGCACAAGCTCTGGTACTTTGCCGACGGGCTGATGTTCGCGCATGCCGTGCTCGATCCCGAGCTGACGCTGACCATGCCGCCGCACGTCACCGCCTGGACGGGCATCGACGCGGCCTGCCACGCGATCGAGGCCGTGACGGGCCGCGCCGCGTCGCCGGCCGGCGCCGTGCCGGGGCTGGCGGCGCTCGAGATCATCGCCGAGGCGCTGCCGCGCGCGGTCGCCGACGGCTCGGACCTGCGCGCCCGCGGGCGGATGCTGTGGGCGGCGACGCTGGCCGGCATGGCGCTGCACAACTGCTTCACGCATCTCGGCCACAACATCAGCCATGCGCTGGGCTCGCTGGCGCCGATCCCGCACGGGCTGGCGACGGGGCTGGCGCTCGAGGTGGCGCTGCGCTGGGCCGTGCAGCGGCCACAGGGCCATGCGGGCTATGCCCGCGCCGCCCGCGCGCTCGGCGGACCGGAGGAGGCGGGCGCGCTGCCAGAGCGGTTCTCGGCGCTGATGCGCGCCGCCGGCCTGCCCGCCAGCGCTGCCCGCCGCCTGCGCCGGCATCTCGGCCGAGGCGCTGGCGGCAGAGATGAAGGCGCCGGCCAATTTCGGCATGTCGCAGAACGCCGCCTGCGATGTCAGCGAGGCCGATCTCGACGCGCTGGCCGCCGCCGTCGCGGCGCTGCCCCGCGAGGAGCGCGCTGCCTGACCGGCAGGCCGCCCAGCTCGGCTGTCGGCTGAGGGCTGAAGGTGTGGCGCGGCGGTGCCGTGCGGTCGGGAAGAGGTAGCAGGGCGCCGACCAGGCGCGTGCTCAAAGGGCTGCCAAGCCCTTTCAAACTGGTTAATGAAATCCGCCTAATCTATATATATCAATTGCTTACGCGAATGTGCACGCGTGCACAAGCGTGCACAGGGAGGGGTTCGCGCACTTCCATCTGGTCGAACTTGGCGCTAGTGTCCGCGCGATCTCGGGATGGGAATCTGCATGGCCGCTCCGCTCGACCGCGCCGCCGGGCCTTTCTTCGCGCTCGGGCTGGTCGCGCTGGTGGTGGCCTGCCTGACCCTGACGCGCGACTATGCGGTGCCGATCGCCATTGCCGTCTTCCTGTGGGTGCTGATCGGCGCGCTCGCCGGCGTGCTGCGCCGCGTGCCCGCGGATCGGGCCCGTCCTGCCGGACTGGGCGGCCAAGGTCGTCGCCGTCGCCGCGATGTTCGGCGCCATCCTGCTCTCCGCGCGCATCGTCGCCGAGAACGTCGGCGAGCTCGGCGACAGCGTGACGGGCGAGTCGGCGATCCTCGCCGACATCGAGGCGCTCGGCCACCGGATCGGCGTCGAGACGGGCGTCACCTTGCGCGAGATGGTCGAGCGGATCGAGTTCCAGGAGGTGATCGGCTGGGGCCTCTCGACGGTGCAGGGGCTGATCACCGATGTCAGCCTGGTCTTTCTCTACGTCCTGTTCCTGCTGGTCGACGAGCGCTTCTACGACGCGAAGATGCGCGCGCTCTTTCCCGACCCGGCGCGGCGCCACGACCTCGAGGCGACGATCGCGCGGGTTGTCGGCGAGGTGAGCGTCTATCTCTGGTTGATGACGCTGATTTCGCTCGGCGTCGCCTTCATGACATGGATCTTCTGCCGCGCGGTCGGGCTCGACGGCGCCGGGTTCTGGGGATTTCTCGCCTTCGCCCTGAACTTCGTGCCGACGATCGGCTCGATCACGGCCGTCGTCCTGCCGGCGCTCTACGGCGTCTTCACGCTGGACGACCCGGTGATGCTGGCCGTGCTGATCGGCGGACTGGCCGCGACGCAGATCATCGCGGGCGAGCTCGTGCTGCCGCGGCTGATGGGCGACCGGCTGAACCTGTCGAGCTTCGTCATCATCCTGACGCTGGTGGTCTGGGGCGCGATGTGGGGGCCCGCGGGGATGTTCCTGGCGATCCCGATCACGGTCATCGTGGTGATGATCAGCGCCCGCTTCGAGACGACGCGGCCGATCGCGATCATTCTGTCCAAGGACGGTCGCGTGCCGCCGACGCGCGCTCAGCGCCAGCGCGCCGAGCGGGCCGCCGCGCAGATGGCCGCCGCCGATCCGGACTCTGGCCGCAAGCGGCACGGCGGCCAATGACGGCGGCGAGCAGCGAAGGGGGGAAACGGATGCGCATAGGCTTCATCGGGCTTGGGAATGTCGGGGGCAAGCTGGCGGGGTCGCTGCTGCGCAACGGCCACGACCTGGTCGTGCGCGACCTCGACCGGGCGGCCGCCGGGCCGCTGCTGGAGGGCGGCGCCGCCTGGGCCGGGAGCCCGGCCGAGATGGCGGCCGCCTGCGAGGTCGTGATCACCTGCCTGCCGTCGCCGGCCGCCTCGGCCGCGGTCATGGAGGCGGCCGACGGCGTGCTGAGCGCCCTGCGGCCGGGCGCCGTCTGGGCCGAGATGTCGACGACCGATGCGGGCGAGGTGCGCCGGCTCGGGGCACTTGTCGAGGCGCGCGGCGGCACCGCGCTCGACTGCCCTGTCTCGGGCGGCGTGCACCGGGCGGCGACGGGCAACATCTCGATCCTCGTCGGCGGCGAGCGGGAAGGCTTCGAGCGGGTCCTGCCGGTGCTGGGCGCCATGGGGCGGCAGATCCTGCACACCGGCCCGCTCGGCAGCGCCTCGACGCTGAAGGTGATGACGAACTATCTGGCGACGGCCAACCTCGTCACGCTCTGCGAGGCGATGACGGTGATGAAGGCGGCGGGCATGGATCTGGCCACCACCTACGAGGCGATCCGCATCTCGTCGGGCACCTCGTTCACGCACGAGACCGAGAGCCAGCTCATTCTCAGCGGGTCGCGCCAGATCGACTTCACGATGGAGCTGGTGCTCAAGGACATCGGCCTCTTCCAGGCGATCGCCGACCGGGCGGGGGTGCAGCTCGAGGTCAGCCCGCTGCTGATCGACATCTTCCGCGACGGCGCGCGGCGCTATGGCCCGCGGGCGCAGTCGGACGACATCGTCCGGCGGCTGGAGGAGGCGACCGGCCTCTCGATCACCGCGCCGGGCTTTCCGAGCGTGCTGGTCGACGACGAGCCCGAGGCGCCTGGCTACGAGGTCCGCCCGCCCGGCTGAGCCGCTCCGCAGGTCCGCGCAAGCGGGCTCTCCATGAGAAGCTCAATGGGAACACGCAAGATTCCCGCTTGCGCGGGAATGACGCTTGCGCCAGTGCGGTTCGACCTAATCTCCCGACAAGCAATTCGCGGCATCCCGCCGTGCCAAGCAGGAGCCGCCATGCGCCCCAGCCAAGACGCCGACCTCCGCGGCTGACCGACGATGCCGAGCGTGCACCCGATCCTGTGGGCCATGGCGGCGATCCTGCTGGGCATCGAGGCCCTGCTCTGGGCGGGCGACCACGGCGTGCTGGCGCCGGTTCGCGAGGTGGCCTACGCCCATCTCGCCGTCGGCGCGGTGCCGTTCCAGCTGGCGCTGCACTCGGGTGCGGCAGCGGGCTGGTTCCTGGCCGGCATCTTCGGCCACGCGCTGCTGCACGCGAACTGGATGCACGTGATCTTCAACGTCGTCGGCCTGGTCTGTCTCGGCCATGTCGTGCAGGCGCAGACGAGCACGCGCGAGTTCCTGCTGGTCGTCGCGCTCTCGGCGATCGGCGGGGCGGTGGGGTTCCTGCTGCTGTCGGCCGGGAACGCGATCATGGTCGGCGCGTCGGGCGTGGTCTTCGGCCTTTTCGGCGTGGTGCTGCGCTGGCGCGCCGAGCGGGTCTCGGCCTGGAAGATGATCCTGCTGCTGGCGCTGATCGGCTTTCCGGCGGCGCTCATCTCGGAGGGACCGGTCGCCTGGCAGGGCCATCTGGGCGGCTTCTCGGTCGGCTGGGTGCTTGGCGGCTTCATGCCGCCGCGCCGGCTGATCGCGCATCCGTTCAGGTGAGGCTCGGCCGCAGCCGCGCCTATCCCGCCGCCGCCGCGTGCGCGCCGGCCAGGACGGACGCGATCAGCTCGGCGGCCTCGGCAGGCGTGTCGGCCAGCGCCGTCGCGCCGGCCCGACCGAGCTCGTCGGCGCCGCCATAGCCCCAAGCGGCGCCGATGCAGGGCAGGCGGTTCGCCCGCGCGCCCAGGACGTCATGCTCGCGATCGCCGAGCATCACGGCCCCGTCCGGCCCGGCGCCGCTCTCGGCGAGCGCATGGGCGAGCAGCGAGGGCTTGTCGGCATGCGTGCCGTCGAGCTCGGCGCCGAAGACGCGCTCGACCCAAGCGTCGAGCCCGAAATGGGCGATGATGCGGCTGGCATAGACATGCGGCTTGCTGGTGGCGAGCATCAGGCGAAAGCCCTCGGCGCGCAGCCGGTCCAGCATCTCGGGCACGCCGTCATAGACCCGGTTCTCGTAGAGGCCGACCTCGCCGAAGCGCTCGCGGTAATGCGCCAGCGCCTGCGCGGCGAGATCGGCGTCACCGAGCAGCTCCTCGAAGCTGCGCAGCAGGGGCGGCCCGATCCACGAGACGAGCGCATCCTCGCCCGGCGGCTCGCGGCCGAGAGCGGCCAAGGCATGCCGGATCGAGCCGGTGATGCCGGATTTCGGGTCCGTCAGCGTGCCGTCGAGGTCGAGGAAGACCGTGCTCATCCCGGTCAGTCGCGCAGCAGCTCGTTGATCGAGGTCTTGGCGCGGGTGCGCTCGTCGACGCGCTTGACGATGACGGCGCAGTAGAGCGAGGGCCCTGGCGCGCCGCCCGGCAGCGCCTTGCCCGGCAGCGAGCCCGGCACGACGACCGAATAGGGCGGCACCTCGCCGACAAAGGTCTCGCCGGTGGTGCGGTCGACGATCTTGGTCGAGGCGCCGATGAAGACGCCCATGGAAATGACCGAGCCCTCGCGCACGATCACCCCCTCGGCGATCTCCGAGCGGGCGCCGATGAAACAGCCGTCCTCGATGATCACGGGGCCCGCCTGCAAGGGCTCGAGCACGCCGCCGATGCCAGCGCCACCCGAGATGTGCACGCCGCGGCCGATCTGGGCGCACGAGCCGACCGTCGCCCAGGTGTCGACCATGGTGCCGGAATCGACATAGGCGCCGAGGTTGACGAAGGAAGGCATCAGCACGACGCCCGGCGCGATGTAGGCGCTGCGCCGCACGACGCAGTTCGGGACGGCGCGGAAGCCCGCAGCCGCCCACTGGTTCGCGCCCCAGCCGTCGAATTTCGAGGGCACCTTGTCCCACCAGCTGGCCCCGCCGGGGCCGCCGCCGATCGGCTTCATCTCGTTCAGGCGGAACGAGAGCAGCACAGCCTTCTTGGCCCACTCGTTGACGTGCCAGATGCCGTCAGCGCCGCGCTCGGCGACGCGGAGCTCGCCCCGGTCGAGCAGGTCGAGCGCCGCGTCCACCGCCTCGCGTACTGGCCCCTGCGTCGCCGCGCCGATGCCGTCGCGGTCGTCCCAGGCCGTGTCGATGGTGGCTTGCAACTCGGCACGGCTCATGGCGTCTCTCCCCTCAAACGGCCCGCGGGCGCGGCCCCTATAGACAGAACGGGGTGGGCGTGCAATCACGCGGGGCTGCGGCGCCGCGAAGCCGCGCCGCGCCTTCATCCGGCATCGGCGGACAGAACGGCCTTTGTGCCGGGGCGAGGAATTTATCCCATGATGTGCTCGACCAGCGGCGATGCATGACTGACGAACGCTATTCGATCTTCCGCTCGGCGGATCAGGACGCCGAGAGGGCTGGCCGCATCCCGGACACGGCGCAGACGCGCGCGCCGTCCTACCGGCTTGCCTTCGAGGACGCGGAGTTCCTGCGTCGCGAGCGGCTGCGCCCTGTGCGCCTTCAGCTGGAGCTGCTCAAGCCCGACATGATCATGGGCGATGCGGGCATCGTCTCGACCGTCGTCTTCTTCGGCGGCGCGCGCATCCCCGACCCGCAGAACGCCGCCGCGGCGCGCACCAAGACGCTCGCGGACCTCTCGCGCTATTACGCCGAGGCGCGCCGCTTCGCCTCGCTGATCGGCGGCGAATGCGTGGCGCGGGGCGGCCGCGAATACGTTGTCGTCACGGGCGGAGGGCCGGGCGTGATGGAGGCGGGCAACCGCGGCGCCGACGAGGTCGGCGCGCCGACGGTGGGCTTGGGCATCGTGCTGCCGCACGAGCAGGCGCCGAACGTCTACGTGACGCCCGAGCTGTGCTTCAACTTCCACTATTTCGCCGTCCGCAAGATGCACTTCCTGATGCGCGCCTGCGCGGTCGCGGTTTTTCCGGGCGGCTTCGGTACGCTGGACGAGCTCTTCGAGACGCTGACGCTGCTGCAGACCGAGCGGATGGAGCGCATACCGGTGGTGCTGTTCGGCGCCGAGTTCTGGCGGCGGATCGTCAACTGGGAGGCGCTGGTCGAGGCCGGCACGATCTCGCCCGCCGACCTCGAGCTCTTCAGCTTCGTCGAGACGGCGGACGAGGCGTGGGAAATCATCCGGCCGCGCGACCGAAAGGCCGGCGCGGAGGGCTGAGGGGCTCGGGCGGCCGCCCCGCCGGCGCCGGTTGTGGAACGAACCCCGCAACTGCTGTACCTCGATGCGATGCCGGGCGAAGGTCAACTGCCGCCCTTTCGGGCCTTGCTCGCCTTCCGGGCGGCGGCGACGCACGACCGGCTGGCGGACGCCGCGGCCAGCCTCGGCGTCACGGAATTGGCCGTCAGCCATCAGCTGCGCCAGCTCGAGACGCTGCTGCACGCCCGGCTCTTCGACCGCGAGAAGGGCCGCCTCGTGCTCAGCCAGACCGGCCGCCGCTACCTCGAGCGGATCGAGCCCGCCTTGAAGGAAATTCAAGCAGCCACCGCGGCGATCCTGCCCGGCGACGGGCGAAGGGTCGTCCGCCTGACGCTGCCGCCGTCGCTGGCCGCAACCTGGCTGATCCCGCGGCTCGGGCAGTTCGAGGCGGCCGAGCCCGACATCGACGTGCAGCTGGTGCTGACGACGCGCATCGTCGAGATGCGCCGCGAGCAGGTCGACCTGGCCGTGCGCTATGGCAGGGGTGCGTGGAGCGGCGTCGACGCGGTCTTCCTGTTCGACGATCTCGCGACGCCGGTGGCGGCGCCGGGGCTTCGCCTGCCCGAGGCGGCGCCGGGCGCCCTGCCGTCAGGCGTGCGCTATATCGTCAACCGCAGCATCCCTGGCGAGTGGGAGGAATGGGCGCGCGCCAGGGGGCTCGAGCCGCCGGGCCTCGACGCCGCGCTGGCACTCGACTCGATCGAGCAGGCGCTGCAGGTGGCCGAGGCGGGGCACGGGCTGGCGATGGGGCGTTCGCCCTATATCGACGAGCGGCTGGCGCGCGGCACGCTCGTCGCGCCCTATGGCGCGGCAGGGCCGACGGGGGCCGCCTACCATCTCTGCCAGCCGGCGGGGGTGACGCCGAGCGCTCCGGCGCGCCGGCTGGCCCGGTGGGTGCGCGAGCAGGCGGGTGCCCTTGCGCCGGCGGCGGGGCAGGGGGCCGGGGGCAGGGCAGGCGGGAGTTGAGATAGATTCAAGTCTGCCTGAACCGATCTCATTGGATCGCGGGAGGTTCTGGGCCCATCTCGGACGCATCGAGGGGCGGTCATCGCACCGCCCTCGCCATAGGAGGATCCGAGATGAACCAGCTGACCCCGGGCGCCTTCAGCAATGCCGCCGAGACCGAGACGGCGGTCATGGCGCCGCTGACCTTCATCACGCCGCAAGCCGAGAAGCCGGTCTTCTACAGCCAGGCCTCCACCGGCGGCGCGCCGAAGTTCGAGTTCCAGGTCGAGGAGCATCGCGTGCCGATCGCCGACCTGCGGCCCGTGGCCGATCGCTTCGATCTGGACCGCGAGGGTTTTGTGCTGCGTCGCGCGCCGACGGCCGTGCGCGACCTCTATGACGACGACACGGTCGAGAGCGCCTATTTCGCCGAGGTCGAGGCGCTGCTGAAGCGCGAGCTGGGCGCCAGCCGCGTCGAAATCTTCGACGCGACGCGCCGCTCGGATGGCGGCGACGGCGCCGCCAACAAGGACGGCAAGCGCGGGGCCGCGACGCGCATCCATGTCGACTACACCGCCAAGAGCGGGCCGCAGCGCGCCCGGGACGTGCTCGGGGCGGACGAGGTCGACCGCCTGCTTCGCGACGGCGCCCGCATCGTCCAGGTGAACGTGTGGCGCGCGATCAAGGGCCCGGTCGCCCGTTCGCCGCTGGCGCTGGCGGATGCGACGAGCGTCGAGCCGGGCGACCTGGTCGCCACCGACCAGGTCTTCCCGGACCGCGTGGGGGAAATCTATCACCTCGCCTACAGCCCGGCGCAGCGCTGGTACTATGCGCCCGCGATGACGCCCGACGAGGTGCTGCTGATCAAGGGCTGGGACAGCCTGGAGGACGGCCGCGCGCAGTACACGCCGCACTCGGCCTTCCCGCTGCCCGACCAGGACGGCGCGCCGGCGCGGGAGAGCATCGAGGTCCGCGCGATCGTCGTCATCGAATGACCGCGTTGGCCGGCGCGGGCACCTCGCCCGCCTGCGCCGGCCGGCGGTCTCGAAGCCAGGCTGAAGGCGGCTGTTGCCTTCAAGGGGCGACAGGGCGCATTACCTCAAGTCCGGAAGTGGCGAGGTTCCTGCAGGTGTCCGAAGACAGCCCCTCCGAACGCGGCCTCGGCGGCCACGTCGCGCATCTGCCGGTGGGGGTCGTCCTGCGCGAGCAGCCCGGCGTGACGCGCTGGGCAAAGCGCGTCTGGCGCGCCGTCGCGGTGCTTCCCGGGGCAGGGCCGGCCTGCTGGCGCGAGCTGCGTCGCGACGGCGAGGCGGTCGAGTACCATGCCGGAACCGTGACGCTCGAGCTGCACAGGGCGCTGATCGAAGGCTATCGCGTCTCGCTGGCGAGCCGGCCGCCTGCGATCTTCGTGATCCTGCGTCCCGGCACGGGCGCCTGGCCGGTCGAGGTGCATGCCGTGACCGCCTCGGCCTTCGAAGCGCAGGACCACCTCGACAATGGCGAGGAGACGGTCGAGCGGCTGCCGATGCCGCCCGAGCTGGTCGCCTGGGTCTCCGATTTCGTCGCCCGGCACCTGCGCGAGGAGGTCTTCGTCAAGCGCCAGCGCCGGGATGCCGACGACGCCGACGCGATCGCCCGCGAACGGGCGCGGATCCGCGAGGCCGGCGACGTCTACCGGGCGCCGACCGCCGGGCGGAGGCCGATATCGTGAGCCGGCCGAAGGACGGCGACTTTCTCGGGCGCTGGTCGACCCGCAAGCTGCGGGCACGCGCCGAACGGGCGCCGGATGCGGCGCTCGAGGATCCGCCGCCCGACGCGACTGACCCCGAGCAGATCGGGGCCCAGAGCCCCGACCCCGAGAAGACGGATGCCGAGATCCTGAGTGAACTCGGCCTGCCGGACCCCGACAAGCTGGTCAAAGGCGACGATTTCAGCGCCTTCCTGCGCGGGGCGGTGCCGGCGCGGATCCGCAACCGGGCGCTGCGCAGGCTGTGGCTGACGGACCCGGTCTTCGCCAACCTGGACGGGCTGAACGACTATGACCAGGACTTCACCGACGCGGCGACGGTGATGCCGGCGCTCAAGACGGCCTATCGGGTCGGCCGAGGGCTCTTGAGCGACGAGCCGGCCACGCCGCAGGAGGTGGCGGCCGAGGCGCAGCCCCAATCCACCGGCGCATCCGCCGCAGCGGTGGAGCGGCCGGACCAGGCCGACGACCCGCTCGCCGCCGAGGTCGGCGTCGGCGATCAGGCGGACCGCGAGGACGCAGACGGCGGGCCGGCGGCAGAACCTGCGGAGGCTTGCGTCGACGAGGCGGACCGAGGCGCCGGGGCGAGCACTCGGACGGTCGACCGGAGCGGCCAAGCGGGCGCCGATCACCTATCGGCGCCAGACGAGGGTTCAGACCGCATTTCCGGTCCGACCCGCATGCGCTTTCGATTCGGGGCCTGAGACGGACGGCACTGCCAAATTTTCGCGGCGGCGAAAATTTCGCGCGTAAATGCATGATTCCAGCAAGCTGTTGTTTCCGTTGAAAGGATCCGCTTCTGCCCGCGTTGACCCCAGCTTAGAACAAGTCTAGCGTCGCGTTTGGTGACCGGCGGAGAAACGGCACGCGGGGGAGGATGGATGGCGCTACCGGAGAGAGCCGCTGACGTCGCGGACGAGGATCTACTCCGGGCCGACCTCTACGACCTCCTCGGGGCGTTGCTCGCGCGTTCACCTTCGGCCGAGCTGCTCGGCAGGGTCGCCGGGCTTGGCGGCGACCAGAGCGTCATCGGTCAGTCCGTGTCCGAGCTGGCGCGGCTTGCCGGGCAGATCATCGCCGGATGCCGTCAGGCGGGAGTACGACGACCTTTTCATCGGCCTCGTTCGCGGCGAGGTGCTGCCCTACGCCTCGTATTACCTGACCGGGTTCCTGAACGAAAAGCCCCTGGCGCTGCTGCGCCGCGACATGGCTCGGCTCGGCATCGCGCGTACGCCCGACGTGCAAGAGCCCGAGGACCACATCGCCAGCATCTGCGAGATGATGGCCGGGCTGATCCGCGGGCGCTTCGGTGGCCCCGTCGGCCTGACGGCGCAGCGGGAGTTCTTTGCGGCGCACCTGGCGCCCTGGGCGGAGCATTTCTTCGGCGATCTGGAAGGGGCTAAGAACGCCAGGTTTCTACGCGCCCGTGGGCGCGATCGGACGCGCCTTCGTCGACATCGAGCGCGAGGCTTTCCGTATGGGTCGCCTGATGGCGCCTGGGCTTTGGCGGCGCCCGCCGAATTTCGCTCGGGAAGGGAGAGAGCGATGATGTGACGACAAGAGGGCAAGGCCAGCCGGCGCGATTTCCTGAAGCTCGCCGCAGCGGGCGCGCCGGCGGCGGCAATCGCCGCGGCGGCGGCGCCGGCCCTGGCCGAGCAGCAGAGAGCCGCCGGCCGAGGGGCTGCGCGATGACCGAGCACGCCAAGAAGTATTACGACTCGGCCCGCTTCTGACCCTGGGCGCCGGCGGCGGATGGCATCCGTCCGCGTCCGGCGCGCATCCGAGGTAGCGAGCGACCGGCCGCGGTCCAGCAAGGGGATAGGGAAATGCTCAGGAAAAAGACCCCGGCGTAACCGCAGCGCCCCGCCACGCCCCGATCGTGTCGGCGCTGGCGACGCAAATCACTGGACCGGCGGGCCTTCCTGCGCGGCTCGGGGCTGGCGATCGGCGGCACTCGCTGCGGTCGCCGCGACGGGCGGCACCGTGACGCGCGCGAACGCGGCCGCGGCGGCCGAGGGCGCGGTCGAGATCAAGAAGTCGGTCTGCACGCACTGCTCGGTCGGCTGCACCGTGCTGGCCGAGGTGCAGAACGGCGTCTGGACCGGGCAGGAGCCCGGCTGGGACAGCCCGTTCAACCTGGGCGCCCACTGCGCCAAGGGCGCCTCGGTGCGCGAGCACGCGCATGGCGAGCGGCGGCTGAAGTATCCGATGAAGCTGGTCGACGGGAAGTACACCGCGCATCAGCTGGGACGAGGCGATCAACGAGATCGGCGACAAGATGCTGCAGATCCGCGAGTCGAGCGGCCCCGACAGCGTCTACTGGCTGGGCAGCGCCAAGCACTCGAACGAGCAGGCCTATCTCTTCCGCAAGTTCGCCGCCTACTGGGGCACGAACAACGTCGACCACCAGGCGCGGATCTGCCACTCGACCACGGTCGCGGGTGTCGCCAACACCTGGGGCTATGGCGCGATGACGAACAGCTACAACGACATCCACAACAGCCGGGCGATCTTCCTGATCGGCGGCAACCCGGCCGAGGCGCATCCCGGTCTCGCTGCTGCACCTGCTGAAGGCCAAGGAAGAGAACAACGCGCCGCTGATCGTCTGCGACCCGCGCTTCACGCGCACGGCGGCGCATGCCGACGAATATGTGCGGTTCCGCCCGGGCACCGACGTCGCTCTGATCTGGGGCATCCTCTGGCACGTCTTCCAGAACGGCTGGGAGGACAAGGAGTTCATCCGCACCCGCGTCTGGGGCATGGACCAGGTGCGCGCCGAGGTGAACAACTGGACGCCAGAGGAGGTCGAGCGCGTCACCGGCGTGCCCGGCAGCCAGATGCGGCGCGTCGCGCAGACGCTGGCGAACAACCGCCCGGCGACGGTCATCTGGTGCATGGGCGGCACGCAGCACACCAACGGCAACAACAACACGCGGGCCTACTGCATCCTGCAGCTGGCGCTCGGCAATATGGGCTTGTCGGGCGGCGGCACGAACATCTTCCGCGGCCATGACAATGTGCAGGGCGCGACCGACCTGGGCGTGCTCGCCGACACGCTGCCCGGCTATTACGGGCTGACGGCCGGCTCCTGGGCGCACTGGATGCGCGTCTGGGAGGAGGAGCCCGACTGGATGAAGCCCCGCTTCGCCGTGATGAAGGGCGCGGGCAAGGACGGCGCCGACCGGCTGATGATGGAAGAGAGCGGCATCCCCGTCAGCCGCTGGATCGACGGCGTGCTCGAGGCCAAGGAGAACATCGTCGCAGCCCGACAACACCCGGGCGATGGTGTTCTGGGGCCACGCGCCGAACAGCCAGACGCGCGGGCCGGAGATGAAGCAGGCGATGGAGAAGCTCGATCTCCTCGTCGTCATCGACCCCTATCCGACCGTCAGCGCGATCATGCATGACCGGACCGACGGCGTTTACCTGCTGCCGGCGGCGACGCAGTTCGAGACCTATGGCTCGGTGACCGCGTCGAACCGCTCGCTGCAGTGGCGCGAGAAGGTGGTCGAGCCGCTGTTCGAGAGCCTGCCCGACCACACCATCATGGCGATGTTCGCCGACAAGTTCGGCTTCTGCGGACCGGATGTTCCGCAACATCGCGCGCGACGAGAAGGGCGAGCCGTCGTCGAGGACATCACGCGCGAGTTCAACCGCGGCATGTGGACGATCGGCTATACCGGCCAGTCGCCCGAGCGGATGAAGCTCCACATGGCCAACCAGCACACCTTCGACAAGACGACGCTGCGGGCGCTGGGCGGTCCCGCCGACGGCGATTACTACGGCCTGCCCTGGCCGAGCTGGGGGACGCCCGAGCTCAACCACCCGGGCTCGCCCAACCTCTACGACATATCGATCCCGGTCGCCGAGGGCGGCATGGGCTTCCGCGCCCGCTTCGGCGTCGAGCGGGACGGCCAGAACCTGCTGGCCGAGGGCGTCTACCCTGTCGGCTCGGAGATCCAGGACGGCTACCCTGAGTTCACCATGAAGATGCTGCAGGAGCTCGGCTGGGACGTCGACCTGACGGCGGAGGAGCGGGCCTCGATCGAGAAGGTCGCGGGCAGCACCGACCCGGAGAAGGTCGGCGGCGGTGAACTGGAAGACCGACCTTTCGGGCGGCATCCAGCGCGTCGCGATCAAGCATGGCTGCGCGCCTTACGGCAACGCCAAGGCGCGCACGGTGGTCTGGAACTTCCCCGACCCCGTGCCGCTGCACCGCGAGCCGCTCTATTCGCCGCGATCGCGAGATGGTGGCCAACTACCCGACCTATGACGACAGGCACGCCTGGCGCCTGCCGACGCTCTACGCCTCGATCCAGAAGAACGACTACTCCAAGGACTATCCGATCATCCTGACCTCGGGGCGTCTGGTCGAGTACGAGGGCGGCGGCGACGAGACGCGGTCGAACCCCTGGCTGGCCGAGCTGCAGCAGCAGATGTTCGTCGAGATGAACCCGCGCGACGCCAACGATCTGGGCGTCAGGGACGGCGAGGCCGTCTGGGTCGTCGGCGTCGAGCCCGCGGGCAAGGTCAAGGTCGCCGCCATGGTGACCGAGCGGGTCGGCCCCGGCGTCGCCTTCATGCCGTTCCACTTCGGCGGCCATTTCCAGGGCGAGGACCTGCGGGTACAAATATCCCGAGGGCGCCGACCCATACGTGCTCGGCGAGGCCTCCAACACCGCGCAGACCTATGGCTATGACTCGGTCACCCAGATGCAGGAGACCAAAGCCACGCTCTGCCGCATCGAGAAAGCCTGAGGGGAGGGGAGCATGGCACGCGCGAAATTCCTTTGCGACGCCGAGCGCTGCATCGAGTGCAACGCCTGCGTCACCGCCTGCAAGAACGAGCACGAGGTGCCGTGGGGCATCAACCGGCGCCGGGTCGTGACGATCAACGACGGCAAGCCCGGCGAGCGGTCGATCTCGGTCGCCTGCATGCACTGCTCGGACGCGCCCTGCATGGCGGTCTGCCCGGTCGACTGCTTCTACCAGACCGACGACGGCGTGGTCCTGCACTCCAAGGACCTCTGCATCGGCTGCGGCTACTGCTTCTACGCGTGCCCCTTCGGCGCGCCGCAGTACCCGCAGGCCGGCAACTTCGGCAGCCGCGGCAAGATGGACAAGTGCACCTTCTGCAATGGCGGGCCGGAAGAGGACATGTCGGCCGTCGAGTTCCAGAAGTACGGCCGCAACCGCATCGCCGAGGGCAAGCTGCCGATCTGCGCCGAGATGTGCTCGACCAAGGCGCTGCTCGCCGGCGACGGCGACGAGGTCTCGGCGATCTATCGCGAGCGCGTCGTCGCCCGCGGCTTCGGCTCGGGCGCCTGGGGCTGGGGCACCGCCTACGACCAGAAGGGCAACTGACGACCGCCTTCTGGCATCTGCCGTCTTGCAGGGTGGGGTTCGAACCCCACCCTGCTTCCGTCGACCAACTGCACTGCCGCGAGAGAACAGGACGATGCGTTCCCGTGTCGCCATCGTCGCCGCGCTCGCCCTGCTGCTGGCGCTCCTGTCCTTCGCCGGATCGGCGCTGCAGTTCACGCTGACGGTCGGCGAGGCGCTCGCCCAGTCCTCGGTCCGCCCGCCCGACGACGCGGTCAACACCGAGCCCCTGCTGCGCGGCGAGACCGTGGCGCCCGATCGCGAGCAGGTGCTGCCCGGCGGCTCGGTCCGCCCGCCGGCCGACACGGGCATCGCGGTGCCGACGGCGCCCGGCGTCGCGCGCTCGGGCGAGCTCCAGCCGTCGCCGCCCGCCGAGCCCGGGCAGGGCCCGCTCGGCACGCGGGGCGCCAATTCGGACGCCGATCTCTGGGGCTATCTGCGCCGGGGTGGCCAGGCATCGGTGACGATCCCTGACAAGAACGCGGCCGTCCTGGTGCAGGACGAGGGCATGCAGTGGCTCGCGCTGGCGGGCCAAGGGCGGGCCGCTGCAGGTCTGGGGCGGCTATGCCATCCTCGCCATGCTCGGGCTCTGCGCGCTGTTCTTCCTGCTGCGCGGCCGCGTCCGCATCCATGGCGGGCGCTCGGGCGTGACGATCGAGCGCTTCAAGGGCTATGAGCGCTTTGCCCACTGGCTGCTCGCCGTCTCGTTCATCCTGTTGGCGCTGTCTGGCCTGAACCTGCTCTACGGCAAGGACTACCTGATCCCGCTGGTCGGCAAGGAGGCCTTCGCCACGGCGACCCTGGCCGGCAAATGGGTGCACAACAACGTCGCCTGGGCCTTTATGCTCGCGCTCGTCATGGTGTTCGTCATCTGGGTCGCGCACAACTCTGCCGACCTTCGGCGACCTCAAGTGGCTCTTGCGCGGCGGCGGCCTGCTCGGGGGCGGGCACGTGCCGGCGCGGAAGTTCAACGCAGGGCAAAAGGTCGTCTTCTGGGCCGTGATCCTTGCGGGCGCGTCGATCTCGCTCTCGCGGGATCTCGCTGCTCTTTCCCTACCAGGCGCCGATGTTCGCCAAGACCTTTACCTTCCTGAACGATGCCGGCGTCTCGGCGCTCGTGGTCGACGGGCCGTTGCCTGTCGACCTCAGCGCGGTGCAGGAGATGCAGTACGCGCAGACTCTGGCACACGATCGTCGCCTTCGCGATGATCGTCGTCATCATCGGCCACATCTACATCGGCACGATCGGCATGGAGGGCGCCTTCGCCGCCATGGGCAGCGGCCGGGTCGACCGCAACTGGGCCGAGGAGCACCATTCGCTCTGGGCCGCCGAGCAGGAGCAGCGCGAGCGCCGGCATGGCCCGCGGGCAGTCGCCACCCCGGCCGAATAGCGTGCCGCGGCGACGCTGGCGTCCCGCCCTCCGCTTCGGAGGGGGGTCAGGGGGGAGGCTCGCGGCGCTTCTGCTTTTGGCCTGCCAGCCTGCGGCGGCGCAGGACGGCTTTTCCCGCCTCGAGGGGCATGGCGGCCCGATCAAGGGCGTTGCCGTCTCGCCCGACGGCAGCCAGGTGCTGACGGCGGGCTTCGATTATTCGGTCGGCCTCTGGCAGCTTGCCGGCGCGCGGCTCGAGCGCTGGCTCGAGGGCCACCGGCGCGGCCGTCAACGCCGTCGCCTTCCTGCCCGATGGCCGGCGCGCGCTCTCGGCGGGCGACGACTTCGACATGATCCTCTGGGATCTGGCGACGGGTCGGCGGCTGCGCAGCTTCGAGGGGCATCGGGGCAAGATCATCGCCATCGCCGTCAGCCCGGACGGCCGGCTCGCCGCCACCGCCGGCTGGGACGGCTGGGTCGGTCTTTGGGACCTGGACGGCGACGCGCCGGTGCGCTGGCTGACGGGCCATGACGGGCAGGTCAACGACGTCGCCTTCAGCGGCGACGGCCGGCAGCTCTACAGCGGCCAGCCAGGACGGCACGGTCGCGGCTGCTGGGACGTCGGCGCCGGCACGCGCGACCGCGCGCTCGTCCGGCACGGCTTCGGCGTCAACCGGCTGGCCCTGAACGAGGCCGCCGGCTGGCTGGCCTATGGCGCCGTCGACGGCGCGGTGCGCGCGCTCGATCTCGCCACCGGCGAGGAGATCGCCGACCTCACCGCCGATCGCCGGCCGATCCTGGCGCTGGCCTTGGGGCCGGACGGCAGGCTGCTCGCCGTCGGCGACGGCGAGGGCTATGTCTCGATCATCGACACCGCCGGCTGGGTGATCGAGCGCGACTTCCACGCCGCGCTCGCGCGGGCCGATCTGGGCGCTCGCCTGGACGCCGGACGGCAAAGGCTCGTCTCGGGCGGGCTCGACGACACAGCGGCGATCTGGCCGATCGCGGCCTCGGCCGAGGCGGTCGAGGGCGTGCTGGCCGAGCGCTCGCCCCAGCTTCCTGCGCGATCCGGGCGAGATGTCGAACGGCGAGCGCCAGTTCGCCCGGAAATGCTCGGTCTGCCACACGCTGACGCCCGACGGTGCGCGCCGCGCCGGCCCCACGCCTCTACGGGCTCTTCGGGCGGCCGGCCGGCAGCGTCGAGGGCTATCACTACTCGCAGGCGCTGGCCGGCAGCGGCATCGTCTGGGACGCGGCGACGATCGACCGGCTGTTCAGCGAGGGGCCTGACCATTACACCCCGGGCTCGAAGATGCCGATGCAGCGGATCACCGGTCCCGATGACCGGCGCGACCTGATCGAGTTCCTGGCCGCGAACACCGGGCCGCGCGCGAAGGAGGAAGCAAAGAGATGAAGGCGTTCCTGGCCGCTTTGGTGGCGATGGCGGCGATCACCGTCGGCGCCGACCTGCTGCTGCACAGGGCGGGGTTCTCGTCCGCCGATATCTACTCCCTGCCGGATGTGCGCCTGGGCAACTAAGCGCGACGAGTTCGGGCGGCATCCCTGAAGGAATGTCCGCCGTCATCTGCCTCGCGCCTGCTGCCCGTCCCCGCGTGACGCTGCTTGCGCCCGTGATCGTCGCGGCGATCAGGGGCGGGCGGCGATCGGACGAGATGCCCCTGCCTGGGCTGGTGAAGGGTTTCCCGTGGGGTGTCAGAAACAGCGAGCTCGGCAGGGCCGCTGGGACCGGATCGAGCCCATTCCCGTCCCACTCGTCCATTGCGGCAGTCGTCAGCCGCCGTGCACGTCACTGTTGGCGCGCAGGATACGGTCCTCGAGAGAACGGCCTCGGCCGTGCGTGGCGCCGCTCACGTCGCGGCCGCCGCGATAGTAAGGGCCCCTGCGTCCCCCCGTGTTGCCGGAGGCGTGGTCTTGCTCTTCGCCCTCCTCGTGTCCGACGTCAGCGTGGTCGCTCCCGCCTCGCTCGGTACCGCCCTGATCCTTCGGGCCCTTGCCCTTGCCGCCGCCGACGTTTCCGTCCTCGTGCGCGTGCTCCTCGGCGTCCTCGTCCTCGTGCGCGCCGTCAGAGTGCCCGCCGGATGATTGGCCAGAAGCGTGATCGGCCCCAGCCGCGCCGCCTCTTCCGCCCGCATGCCCGGGGAGCCGGGCGCTCTGCGCCGAGACCGGCATCGCGGCGGCCGCGACAAGGCCCGCGAGGGACAAAGCGAGAAACGTGCGGCGCGAGGTGAGATCGTGCATCATCTGAGCCCATGGAAGCATGAATGGTGGCCATCAACGAAGAACGCAGGCCCAGGGGAGGGATGCGGCGCCCGCGGCGCCGCTTCCATTGTTTGGGCTCAGCCGCCCGTCCCGACGGTGCCGGGGAGCTCATCGGTGTAGATCTGGTCGTGCACGAGCTCGATCACCTGCAGTGCGTCGTTAGCTGCTGTCGCGAACAGGGACGCGTAGGCAACATCCGCGGGAACCGACCCGTTGACCGCGTCGAGATACGTGCTGACGTCGACTGTCCGCGGCTCGAGCGTGTCTCCCGTCTGCAAGTAGTAGGTGACGGTGCCAGGATACGCCGTGTCGCGATCATAGGTGAAGGTCGAGTAGTCATAGTAGTCGCCCGGCTGTACGACCCCGGCGATGACGTTCTCGTTCACCAGATAGTCCAGCGTGATCTCGCCCGTCTTGTCCGCCAGACCGGCGAGCAGGGACGCCGCCGTGTCCAGATTGGCGAGGCCGGCCGCGGCCAGCAGCGTCTCGGTCTGGGTGGTGGAGTCGGAGGCCAGCCCGGTCGCCAGGTCGATGTACATGGCGAGGTTCTCGAGCGGCGAGTTGATCGTGAATGTGCCGTCCGCCGTCGTGTAGACGATCCGCCCTGCCGGATCGAGGCTGATCGACGTCGCGGTCTCGAGCTTCGTCAGCGCTTCGTCGAGCGCCTGCTCGGTGACCTTGTCCGGCGAGCGCGCCACCGACGACCGGCCGAAATCGACTTCGATCGTAGCGACGCCCTCGGGGATTTCGCCGAACTCTGTCGGCACGGTCGTGGTGCACGCCGCGTCGAGGCAGACATAGTACTCCGTGACGACCTCTCCGGTTTCCGGATCGGTGCTCGTGCCGGCCGGGATCAGCGCCCCGGTAGCCGGATCGCGCAGCATGACGACGATGTCGCCGTAGATGTCGCCCTTCGCCGTCCCTGAAGTGGGATTGCCGGCGCCCGCGCCGGCGTGCGGGTTCAATTCTGGCTTGCCGCCGGCCCAAGCGGGACGATCCGAGTCCTCCTCATCGCCGCCGACGTCCTCGCGCAGGATCCCACGCAGCCCCTGGCCGCCCTGGCCGCGCGCCTCGTCGGACTTGCCGTGGCTGCCCTGACCAGCGGTCGCCGGCTTGCCGCCCTGGCCGCCCTGGCCCTGCCCTTGAGCGGCAGCGTCGACGGCCGGCAACGCGATCGCCGCGATCGCCACGACCGAGATGCCGCACAGGAGCTGCTTCACCAGGACACTACGCTTCGTCATAAACTTCTCCTCCGAGTGGTTCGGAGCGGATCTACCCGGCCACCAAGCTGGTCCTTGCCGCTCTCAATCACCGACATATTGCACGAGACGAATGCGTACTTTGATCTGGCTCAAGCGTCGGTGACTTTCTCACAAAGGAGGTGAGCGGTGGACGCCACGCAGCTCCGGGCACCTAGAAGCGGTAACCGAAGCCCACCCTGAACAGGTTCTCGCTGTTGTCGAAGCTGTCCGTGCCCAATGGCGTCGTGACAGAATAGTCCGGGTACTCCGTCCGCGTGTAGTCGAGGCGCATCCGAAAGTGCTCGTCGAGCGCGAACTCGACGCCGCCGCCGAATCGAGGTGCCAACGAGGAACTCGTTGTCCGCGACGCTGCCGAGCGCGGTCGAATAGTCGGTGTCGAAGGCCGTGCCGACGACGCCGCCACGGAGATAGACGAGCACCGACTCGTTCAGGACATAGCCGGCCCGCACCGACCCTCCGACGGAGCCCTTCTTCTCGACCGAATAGATGCGGCGGTCGGGCGCGCGCTCGATGTTCCAGTTGGCGTTCGAGATCTCTGCCTCGGCCTCGATGCCGAGATAGATGCCGTCGAAGGCCTTGCCGTAGCCCGCGAAAGCACCGCCTGTCAGGCCCTGGCCGGAGCGGGTGACGTCCAGAGGGAAATCCGGCGCCGCGTCGTTCGGGCGGAAGCCGAGATTTTCCGTGACCAGCGTGCCATGCCCGACCTGCAGGCCGGCATAGGGGCCGGAGAAGTCGGCCGGCGTGATCTCCTGATCTTTCGTCGCGCCGAATTCATAGACCACGCCGAAACGCGCCATCGCCTCGCTGTTGGCGAAATCGTCAGCGCTCCCGCCGGTCTGTGCGCCGATCAGGTAATCGTCATAGTTGGTGTAGGCATATTCGAGCCGCCCGCTCACGCCATTGCCGATGGGGAACTCGGCGCCGAGCGCCAGGCGCGGCCCGAGCTCGTAGTCGGAGATCTCCGTCGTGCTGCCGCGCAGCGAGTAGCTGGTCTCGAACTCCGTCACGGCGATGCCGCCCCGGCCATAGAGCAGGACGCCGTTCCGCGTCTCGCGGCCGATCATCATGCCGACCCCGAAGCTGTTGTTACGCGAGACCGAGAATGCCCTGTCGGCGGCGTGCTCCCAGTCGGCATTGCCGAGCTCGCCCTCGATCTCGACGCCGAGTTCCAGTCCGCCGAAATCGGCGCGATAGCCGCCGAACAGGCCGATCGCCTGGCCGAAGCCGCCGAAATCGGCGACCAGGCCGCCGGCTCCGCCGCTGCGGACGCCCGCGACCGTGGTCTGGAGTGCGCCGTCGGCGCCGAAGCCGCCGACATAGAACCCCGTGGGCGACAGGCCGGTCACGGGATCGCCGGGCCCGAATGCCGGGTCGAGGTCGGCGCCGACATTCACCATGATCGTCTGCGTGTCATAGTCCGCGCCGGGGGCGGTCGAGTTGCGCGACTCAAAGCCGTAGGAAATGCCGGTGAAGGCATGCGGCGTGAGGTAATAGCGCAGGTCGGCCCCTAGGTCGGTGATGTAGTCGATCCGCCCGATCTCCTGGAAGTCCTCCTGCGTCAGGTAGGCATAGGTGATGAGCGACACGTCCGGGGCGAGGCGCCGGACCATGCGGGCGCCGCCGACGGTGCTCACATAGCTCGACGAACCGGCCAGCGTCGTCTCCTCGATCGTGCGCTCGACCGTTCCGATGAGACGCGTGCCGGGCCCCGGACGCCAGGTAACCTCGGCGCCGAGGTCGGGCGTGACGACGGTCTCGAAGCGCGGATCCTCGTAGTCCTGGAGCAATGCGCCGACGAGCACCTCGCCCGACAAGGTCTTCCAGCTGCCCGAAAGACCGAGCGCAGCTTCGAAGCCGGTCGAATCGCGCTCGTAGCCATTGTCGTCGACGGGATCGTCATAGGTGCGCGTGTCGTAGATGCCCTGGAAGAAGACCTGCGTGCCGGGTTGCACGAAATAGCCCAGCCGCCCGCCGAACTCGCCTTGCGTCCTGTCGCGGTCCTGGTTGTTGATGGTGCCGCCGCCGATCGCCGGGACGTTGTCGAAATCCAGGACCTGCAGGTTCGCGCCGAGCCTGACCGCAACGTCGTCGAACCGCCCAGACGTGCCGAAAAAGCCGCTGCCGTCGCGGTAAGGCGTCGGCTCGGCCGCCCCGATGTCATTCGGCGAGCTGCGCGGCTCGTGCTCCCATGCGTAATCGCCGCCGCCGAACACGAAGATGTCGTCGACGAGCCGCAGCCGACCCTCGCCATTGATCACGGCATCGGCGTAATTCTGGCTGGAGAAGTCGGCATATCGGGCGATCTCGGCGGCTCCGCCGAGAGCGAAGCTGTAATCCTCGGTCTGCTTCGAGATGCCGATCTTCGGGTGCGATGATGACGAGGAAATCATCCTCGATCGCATTCTCGGTCTGGAAGACGTTGAAGACATAGCCGCCCGACGCCGTCACGGCGGCGTCCCACTCGACCCCGCTCGAGGTCTCCTGCGCCCGGGGTGCGTTGGCCTCCTGGGCCATCGTGGCGAGAGGCACCAGGGCGATAGCCGTCGCCGCGCGCAGTGTTGCTAGGGTCAGATACTGCTTCATTTTTCTGCTCGGCTGGTTCGCTGACCTGAGGACTGCGCGCTGCAAAGCCGTTGGCAAACGTCAACGCTTTGCGCCGGATCAAAAGAACCCGAGCTTTTTGCGCAGCGTCAGCAGACGCGACATCTCTGCAACTTCCAGGAAGTGGCCTCGGCAAGGAAGGCTTGTTGAGGACAGAGCGGGCGCGATCAATCCGAGTCTCGGCATGCCGTGAAGCGTGGAGCGATCGAGGGGGGAGACTTCAGTACATTTTTTACCGTTCGTTGGCAGGCCAGCACTCGCGACAAGCAGTCCTTGTCCTAGTGTCTCCCAGCCTTCCGAAGACGGCTGTTTCCGAAAGGGGCGATCGACCATGCCAACGCTTGTGAACATCACCAAAAGCATTCCGCACGCGGTGCAGATCTGGGGCTTCCACGGCCCCTGCAGCGTGCGGGACGTGGCCAAAGCTCTGGAGAAGATCGCGTCTGAGATGGCTGGCGGCGGGCAGACGATCGACATCATGTCCGGAACGCACGGCTATTGCGGCGGCAAGGTCGGCGCGGTCGCTACCCGCGAACAGAAATTCGCCGCTCAGGACCGGTCGCTCGCGTCGCCGAAGACCAAGGACGGCCACAGCGTGAACATTGTCGTTCACGATTTCAACACTGCCAAGCTCCCGGCTCCGGACCCTGTCACTGCGGCGATGGCGAAGCTGAACGGCGACATGCGAAGGATCGTGGGGAATGACGGAGGCAAGCACACCTTTCTTCTCGCTTACTGCTGCAGCGCCGGGACCAGTTGAGCGGTGATGGCGCCCGATCGCTGCTGACGGTGCGTCCGCTTTGCCGAGTATCTTGGCGGCAGGCCACTTCTTCCGGACCCCACATCGATCAGCCTGAGCGCCGGCATGTCCTGCGGCGCCGCGCCATGCGGCGCCCGCCGACGTCGAGCGCGGCCGCCTGCCAATGGACCAGTCGACCCGGAGCGAGATGATGGCAGATCCCGCCACGGAAGGTCATCAGACGGGCAGGCCCGAGACCGACGGGCGTGTCGAGGCGGAAAGGCACGCCGACGGGCGCCTGCACGGCGGCGTGCGGGTCTTTGACGCGCAGGGTCGGCTCTTGCGTCAGTCGCGCTATCGCGACGGTCTCGCCCATGGCCCGGCAGTCGACTACGACAGCACGGGGGCGCCACTTGCCGAGGCGGTCTGGACCGACGGCAGGCGTCACGGACCGGCGACGCTCTATCGCGACGGTCGGGTGGCTGCGCGGTTTGCCTATGCCGACGACCTGATCGAGGGGATGCTCGAGGCGTATGGGCCCGGCGGCGAGCTGGTGGCCCGCATCCCGCACCACCTCGGGCGGCGCCATGGCGTGATGGAGCTGTTCGGGCCGGAGGGGACGGTGCTCCGCCGGATGAGCTATGTCCACGGCGTGCCGCACGGTCCGGCCGAGGACCTCGCGCCCGACGGCTCGCTCGTCCGACGGATCGAGTTCGTCGACGGGCTGCCAGCGGCGGCCGCAGCTGCAGCGTCCGCCGCTGCCGTGCCAGCGCCGGCGCCGGCGCCGGGGCTGGCCGGTCCGGCCGACGACTTCTACGAGCGGATGATGCGGCGATGCTGAGCGCCCGCCGCCACGCCGCTGATCGAGAGGAGGCTCTGCCCTGTCCTTCCAGGTCGTGACCGGCGCGCTGATGAGCTGCAGCTTTGGCGCCGCCCCCGCCACCTTTGCCGCCTCGCCTGCGGCGACCGCGCTCGCGGGCGGCCCGCAGGCCGGCACCATCGTCGACTTCGCCCCCTTGCTGAACATTCCCGCCTTCGGCATGTGCAGCAGCCTCGCCAATCCCACGGTGGCGGCGGCGACGGCCGCGGCGATGGGGGCGCTGACGCCGATGCCCTGCGTGCCCGCGACCGTTGCGCCCTGGGTGCCCGGCTCGACGCAAACGATGATCCAGAACATGCCGGCGCTGCATGACGGGTGCAGCCTCAGCTGCATGTGGGGCGGCATGATTTCGATCAGCTTTGCCGGGCAGGCGACCGTCACCGTGTCCTAGAGCGGCCTCCAGGCGCGCAGAATCGGCAGTCGTCCGGAGCTCGCTTGCGTGCAAGCCTCTCAACTGTCTGTTCCGTGCGGCTCCTTTTGTTCTTGGCCTGTTCTGGGGTGTACGCGGCATCTCCACGTGGTCGCAAGCCGCCCCAACAACCGATTGGTTCAGCGGAAGTATCCGTCATTAAGCCAGCATTAAGCGCGCTGCACGGAAGTTCGCCGCCGCAAGGCTGAACGCCTGACGCGATCCACGGCACGGGGTCCCGAGCGGACCGGGGGAGGCGGCGCATGGCAGAGCGCAAGAACGGCGCAGTGATGCTGGTCGCGGCGGGGATCGCGACGGTCGCGGGAACATCCTTCATGCTGGGCGCAGCTGTCGTGTCGATCCTGCTCGCGCAAGACGATGAGGCGGGCATGCACCGCGCCGAGGCGATCGCCGCGCCGTACATCACGCCAAAGCCGGAGGACCTGGCCGTCGCGCCCATGCGGGCCGAAGGAGCCGACGAACCCGCCTGCTGACCGGCGCCCAGGCGGCGCAGCAGGTGCAGGGCGAACCCCAGACGCAGGACGCCGTCGCACAACGAATCAGCGACCCGCCGGCCACGCCGACATCGCTGGCGCTGCCGGCCGTCGCGCCCGCACCCGGGCAAGCGGCCGGCGTGACGACCGGTGCGCAAGCCGCGGCCCCGACGGGCGCAGCGGGCGAGACCGGTGGCCCCGATGTCGCGCCTGTCCAAGCGACTGAGGTCGGGGGCAAGCCTCAACCCCTCGACAATGGTTCCGCCGCGATGGCAGCAGCACCTTCTCCTTCGGATGCGACGTCGGGTCGGCAAGCGGACCCAGCCGCGAGCGCTGCGGCTCGGCAGCCGGCGGCCGGAGCGTCGCCCGGCGCAGCGGCACAGCCGGCCGATCCGGTGCAGCCGCGCGCGGCGGCGGCATTGGCGGCGCTGACGCCCGACCGCTACGTCGTCCAGGTCGGTGCGTTCCTCAAGGAGGCGAGCGCACAGCGCCTCGTCGATCGGCTCGACGCCGACTTCGGGCCGGAGTGCCCCGCGAGCGTCGAACAACGCCCGGGCCGGCCGGGGCGGGTCTGGTGGATCGTCACGCTCTGCCCGCAGCCGGACCTCTCGGCGGCCGGCGAGATGGCCGGCCGCGTCGCCCGCAGCTTCGACATCAGGCCGCTGGTGCGCCGCGTGGGAGCAGCGCAGTGAGGGCGCGGCGCGTCGCGGCACCGCTCGCGCTGCTCGTCGTCGCTTCGGCATCCGGCTGTTCGGTCTACTGCGGCGTCGATGGCAGCGGGCGCGTCAGCGTGACCGCCGACACAGAAGCCAACCGTGGCTCGGCAACCGCCATCGACCTGGTGGCGGTGGAGGATGAGGCACTCGTGGACAAGCTCGCCGGCATCGACGCGGCCGCTTGGTTCGCCGGTCGCGGTCAGTTCGAACGCGACAACCCTGACAGCCTCTCGGTCACCGGGTGGGAGATCGCGCCAGGCCAGTCGATCGAGCCGCAGAAGGTGTCGTTCCCCTGCGGCACCGAGGGGCTCTTCCTCTTCGCGAGCCTCTCGGCGCCCGGCTCGCACCGCGTCCGGCTGCCGGCGCTCGACGACCTGGCGGTGACCGTCCACGCCGAGAGCGTCGAGGTCTCGCCATGAGCGCCGCCGAGCCGCTCCGCCCGGTCGCGCACGACGTCGCCGACGCCGTGCAATGGCACGAGGGCATGTTGCTCGCGCCGCAGCACTTCCAGCAGGAGGCGCGCCGCCTCGAGATGCTGCTCAACCTGCAGATGCGGGCTGCGCTGCCGTCCTTCTGGGGCATCAGGACGATCGAGATCGACGAGTTGGCGCTGCTGGCCGGGCTCTTCCGGGTCACGCGGCTCGAGGGGCTGATGCCGGACGGGCTGCCGCTCGCCTGGCCTCCGGCAAGCGGGCAGGCGCGGGCGCTCGAGCTCGACCTCTCGGCGCTCGAGACCGACATCGGGGCGTCGCCGCAGGTCATCCACGTCGCGGTGCCGGCGCGGAGCGAGCGCGCGGCTGCGCCAGGCGATCTCAGGCGCTACCTGTCGCTCGACGGGCCGCTCGCGCTCGACCAGAACCTCGGCGACAATCCTGTACCGGTGCCGCGGCTCGCCCCGGCGCTGGCGCTCTTCGCCACCGGCAGCCCGCTGGTCGGGCCGGGCTCGGTCTACGTGTCGCTGCCGCTTGCGCGCATCGGCCGGCGGGACGGGCGGGTGCAGCGGCTCGACTACGAGCCCCCCGCACTTTGGGTCGGTCCGGAGAACCGGCTGGCCGAGGTGGCGGGCGAGATCGCGCGCGAGATGCGCGAGCGCGCCGTCTCGATCGTCGACCGGCTTCGTCACGCCGCGGCCGGGGGAGCAGTGGAAAGCCGCGGCATCGAGCAGGCGCTCGCCGCGATCATGGCACCGCTGCCGCGGCTCGAGGCGCTGCTCCGCGACGGTGCCGCCCCTTACGCGATCTACCTTTCGCTCTGCGACGCGCTCGGCGCCGCGGCGGCGATCAGCCCCGAGCTCGCCCGCGCCGCGCCGCCGGCTTACTCCCATTCCGATGCGTTGCCGGTCTTCGTGGCGCTCAGGAAGCTCGTGCTCGACGGCCTCAAGAGGCTGCGGCAGACGGGGCGGCTGATCCTCTTCGAGCCGATCGGTGACGGCGGTTTCCGCGCACCCGCGCCCGCGGTGGACGGGGAGGAGCGCCTGCTCCTGGTGCTTTTCGGCGCCGATGGCGAGAGGATCGAGCGGACCGCCGACTGGGCCGGCGAGGCGGTCGTCGCCGGCAGCGCCGCCATGGAGCGGATCCGCCTCAGCCGCATCCGCGGCGCGACGCGCCGGCTGGTCGAGGCGGCCGAGATCACCGACTTCGCGCTGCCATCGCACGCCCTCGCGCTCGAGGTCGCGCTGGATCCGCGCTTCGTCGCGCCCGGCGAGCCGCTCGAAATACGGCACCCCGACGGCGGCGGCGTGCGCGGCGAGCCGGGCAGGGTCGCGCTCATCGTCTCCGAGCCGGCCGCCCCCGCCGCGACCGAGGCCGCTGGGGGCGCACCTTGATCGGCGCGGTCAGCGGCGCAGTGGGCGGCGCAGTGGGCGGCGCGCCGATACCGCCGCGCGAGACGCGCGAGACGCTCGCGGCATTCCAGACGCTGCTGCTCGGCATCAAGGACATCGGCCGGCGCGCCGCGGCGGGTACGCTGGCGCCCGGTGGCGGTCCGGAGCAGGAGGCCGAGCGCGCCCAGTCCGAGCTGCGCCAGCTCCTGATCGAGCTCGGCGCGCCGGCGACGCCGCCCGCCCGTCTCGACCCCGAGCGGATCGACCGCGGCTATGTGCTGGCCGCCTATGCCGACGAGGCGCTGCTGCACCTCGTCGACTGGCGCGGCGCCTCGGCGTGCCCCGGCCGCCTGCTCGAGCACGCGCTCTACAACCGGCGGATCGCCGGCGAGTGGATCTTCGATGCGGCCGACGTGCTCGCGCGGCGGCGGGATGCCGGCCGGCGTGACGTCGCGGCGGCGATCTTCCTCGCGCTCTCGGTCGGCTTTCGCGGCCGCACGCGCGGCTCGGCCGACGACGGCCAGCTCGAACGCACGCGGGCGCAGATGTTCGACCTCGCGCTCGGCCGCCCGGTGCCGGCGCAGCTCGAGCTGCCGTCGCGCTTCCGGCAAGCCACGACCTATACCGCCACCGCCCGCCGCGCGCCGACGTCGCGCCCGGTTCGCCGCTGGGGCGCCGTCATCGCAGCAATCGTGCTGGGCTACCTCGTCATCTCGCAGATTGTCTGGAGCAGCGGCTCCTCGGATCTCGAGGCGCTGGCGGAAAGAATCATCGCAGCGCACGACGCGGTCGCGGTGAAGGCGGACGGGGTGCGCCGATGAGCGGCATGCTCGCCTACCTGCCGCTCGTCGCGCTGGCGCTGGCATTGCTGACCGTCGCCGCAGCCGTCGCCACCTGGCGGACGGCCAAGGGCGCGATGCTGCCGGCCGTCGTGCCCCAGCCCACGCCGCCAGGCGCCGGCAAGGCGTCGCCCCTGCGCGGCGCCACGGATCTTGCGCTGGGATCGCTGTCGCGGCTCCGGGGCGGCGGCGAGCCGGTCACGCTGCCGATCGTGGCGGTGCTGGGAACGCCCGGCGCCTGCGCTTCGCGCCTGGCCTGGGCGGGCGCATTTCGCGCGCCCGGGCAGGCCCCGGACGCGGTGCCGCAGGTTGGCGTGGCGCGCGTTCTTGCCGCCGAGGACGGCGCGATCCTCGACTTCGGCGACGAGCTGCTTGCCGGCGGGAGCTGGCGCGAGACCTGGCGCGCCACGCTCGACCGGCTGGGCGCGCGCAGGGCTCAGGGGCCGCTCGACGCGGTCGTGATCGCCGTGCCCTTCGCGATGCTGGCCGGCAGCGACGCGGCGGCCCCGGGCGAACTCGCGCAGCTCGGGCAGACGCTCGGCACGCTGCTCGAGGACGTGCAGCGCGAGGGCGGGCTGTCGGTGCCGGTCTATCTCGCGCTCGCAGCAGCGGACGCCGAGCGCGGCTTCGCCGTGCTGGCCGAGGGCGCGCTGCGCGAGGGCTCGGCCGGTACGATGATCGGCTGGTCCTCGCCTCATGGCGTCGACACGCCCTATGATCCGGGCTGGGCGGAGGCCGCGGTCGAGACCATCTCTGCGGCGTTCGACGGGCTCACCTTCGACGCGCTCGCCGGCAGCGGTTCGCTGCCGGTCGCGGTGGTCGAGCTCGGCATCAGCGTCCGCGAGCTCGCGGCGCCGCTGCGCGTGCTGCTCGAGCCGATGATGCGCCCTGCGCCGATGCTCGAGCCGATGATGCTCCGCGGCATCTACCTGACCGGCGGCGCGGCCGGGGACAACCCGGCAGCGTTCGCCGAGGAGCTCTTCTCCGAGAAGGTCTTTCCAGAGACGACGCTCGCGCGCCCGGCGCGGAGCCGCGCGACGCGCATCGCGCGGACCGGCCGCAGGCTGAGGCTGGCCGCGGCCGGGACGGGCGCGCTTGGGCTGGCCGGGCTCGGCCTGCTCGCTCTGCGCGACGTCGGCGACAAGGACGTCCGCGAGCTGTTGGAGGCCGTCGACCGCTTTACGGCCGGCAACATCGTCGCCGAGCGCGCCGGCGCCGCCGTGGCGCAGCCCTTGCTGGTGCGCCAGACCGAGGAGCTGTTCAGGCGCATGGCGGCGCTGCGGATCGAATTGGTGCGGACCTGGCTGGCGCCGGCCAGCCGCCTCTCCGATATCGACCAGCGTGTGCTGCACGCGGTGGCTGCAGGCTTCGACACGGTCGTCCTGCATGCGCTCGCCAACGGCCTGGTCGAGCGTGTCGGCGCTGTCGCTGCCGCGGTGCCGCCGGCCGCCGAGCGCACCCCCGATTCGCTCGAACGCCTCGCTTCGGAGCTCGCGGTCATCGACGGGGACGTCGTGCTCTTCGCCAGCCTGCCGCAGTCCGGAGACCCCTCCGAACTCGCGACGCTGTCGCGCGATACCATCGGCATCGCGCCGCCGCCGGGCTTCGACCGCTCCTATGGGCTCTATATCTCCGCGCTCGCGCTGACCGACACGCGCGGCTTCCGGGCGGGCGAGGCATGGGACGCGGTGAGCGGCGCGCTCGACGGCGATCCGGTCGCCGCGTTCCGCGCGAGCTATGTCCAGAGCCGCCTCTACCGCGCGCTCGCGACGATATCGGACAGCGCGCAATGGCTGGTGCAGGACGGCGGGAGGTCGGGGCCGCAAGTCATGGCGCGCCTCGCCGCGCTCGCGACCGCGATCGACGAGGCCGGCCGGCTGCTTGGCGACCCGCAGGAGAACTGGCTGGAATACGGCAGCGCGTTCGAGGTTCGGCTGGCCGGCGCCGCCGACGGGCTGGCGGCGCTCAGCTTTGCGCCGGCGGGACTGGGCCCGCACCTCTCGGCCGCCGTGCATGACGGGCGCGACGCCGAGCGGCGCCGGGCGGCGGCGCTGCTGGGCTTTGGCGGGCGTCCGGTGCTCGACGCGTCCGCATCGCCGGCCCGCCTCGACCCGATCTACGCGCCGCTGCGCGAGGCGCTCGGTCGGATCCTCGACGACGCGCAGCTCGCGCGAACGGCCGGCGGCAGCCTCGCCGTGCGGGGTGCCGGCGGAAGGTTCGGCTGGTCGCCCGAGCGGCTGCGCGAGGCGGGCGCGGCCGCCGATCGCCTGCTCGACGCGCTCTCCGGCTCCGCGGCCGAGGTGCCGGCGGACCTGCGCGCAGTGCTCCTGCCGGTCGTGCGCGCGCGCGCCGAGGCCAAGATCGGCGGGCTGATCGACCAGGCCCGCCAGCCGCTGCCGCTCGCTGGCGGGGGCAGCGTCCAGGATGCCGAGGCGCGCAGCTTCGCCACGGCCGCGCCGCTGCTGCAGGGGCTGCGCGACCAGGTCGCGCTGCTCGAGCTCGCTCAGACGTGGCGCCTGCTCGACGGCACCGCGGGCGCACAGGCCCGGCGGGTCATCGAGGACGCGGACGAGGCCCTTGTCTACGCCGCGCCGTATGCGCCGAGCGCCACCGGAATCGCGATCTGGGACGGGCGGCCGGGCGGGGCGGCGACGATGTTCGGCGTCTCCGGCATTTCGGCGCTCACCGGGCTCGTGCGCGACTGGGGCGCCTATGTCGGCGAACTGTCGCAGACGCGGGCGGCGCCGGCGCTGGCCTTCCTCGGCGAATCGCGCGGGCTGCCGGAGCCGGGTCTCGCCGGCACTCTCGGGCGCTGGCGCGACATCGCTGCCACGCTGGGCGAGAATGCCCGGCGGACCCCGCGCAACGCGCTCTCGGAACTCGAGCGGTTCATCCTGATCGATCTCGACCAGATGGACGCCTCCTCCTGCGCCGAGCGGCTGGCGGCGGTCGTGCCCGGCGCCGGCTGGTTCGGCGAGCGCCAGGCCGAGATCGTCGCCGCGGTCTCGCAGCGCTGTGTCGAGCTCGGAACCACGAGCGCGCACGACGCCTTGGGCGAGGTCGCCGAGGCGTTCAACGCGACGCTCGGCGGGCGGTTTCCCTTCGTCGGCAGCGGCGGCGGCGCGCCGCTCGCCGATCCCGCACGGATCGCCGATCCGGCCGACCCTGACACCGTGCGCCGCTTCTTCGCGCGCTATGGCGATGCCATCGCGCGGCTCGCGGGCGACGCTGGTGGCACGGCGGGGACGCTCGCCGTCGAGACGCTTGCGTTGTCGGCACCTGCGGGCCGGCCGGGATCGCTCGACCCGATGCTGCTCGATCGGGTGCTGCTCGAGTTGTCGGGGCTCGACTTCGTGCGCGCGCTCGATGCCGGCCGGCACTTCCTCGGCACGCTCGACGCCGGGCCGCGCGCGGAGGGCCTCGCCTATGCCGTCTCGCTCGACTTCCGCCCGAACCGCACGGCCGAGCGCGGGGGCGACCAGATCGTCGAGTGGCGCCTCGAGATCGGCGACGACTCGGTCGGTTCGTTCGATCCGCCGCGGGCGCTGATCTGGCGGCAGGGCGAGCCCGTCAGGCTGACGCTGCGCTGGGCGCGCAATGCGCCGAACCGCCCGGCGCAGCCGAAGCGTCCGGACGCGGCGCTGGATGAGCGGTCGCTGACCTTCAGCTACGACGGACCCTGGGCAATCCTCGGCCTCGTCGCCGCCAACGCGGCGCCGTTCTCCGAGCTGCGCACGCTGGCCGACCCGCGGCCGAACGCGCTCCGGATCGACGTGCCGCTCGAGAACAACCCGGACAGCGCCGTCGGCGGTGCCGCAGAGATCGAGCGGGCGCGGGTGTACCTCCGCCTCGAGCTGCGCGCGCTCGACGACCGCGGTGCGGCTCCGAGCGGCCCGCCGCTTGCCATGCCGGTGTTTCCTGCCGGGGCGCCCGCGCTATGAGCGCCGCTGCCGCCGAGGTCTTCGATGGGCCATCAGACGGGCCGTCCTGCGGGCTGTTCGATGGGCTGCTGGACGCTGTCCCGGGGCCTGCGCCGGCCGGGACCTCGCTCCGCTATGGACCTGTGCACGCCGAGATCGAGGAGGCGCGGCGCAGCGACGAGGCCGACCTGCCTCGCGGTGTCTGGTCGCACGAGCTCAAGCATGCCGACTGGGACCGCGTGATCGGGCTCTGCCGCGCCGCGCTGGCGGAGCGGTCAAAGGACCTGCAGGTGGCGGGCTGGCTGGTCGAGGCGGCGGCGGAGCGCGATGGGCTCGCCCGCGCGGCGGACGGGCTCGGCTTTGTCGCCGCGCTTTGCGACGCCTACTGGGACGGGCTGCATCCGCCGCACGACGGCGAGGCCGATTCGGCGCGCTTCGCGCCCCTCGTCTGGCTCGAGGCAGCGCTCGTGCGGATCGTCCAGACCGTGCCGGTGGCCCTGCCCGACGCCGCGCCGGAAGAGGCTCAGCCATTCAGCTGGACCGACTATGTGAACGCGGCGCGGCGCGATGTGGCGCGGCGCTCCGCCGATGGCAAGAAACCGGGCGGCGTCGGCGTCGCCGCGTTCGACGCGGCGGTGGCGGCCACGCCGGCGCATCATCTCGAGACGCTTGAGATCGGCATCCAGCGACTCTCGGAAGCGGCGGTCGCGCTCGAGGCGAAGCTGTCCGCGCTGGCAGGAGAGGTCGCGCCGACGTTCTCGCGGCTCCGCGCCTCGCTCCAGGATCTGCTGACCCTGCTCAGGCCGATCCTGACGCAGCGTGCGAGGCCGCGGCCGGTGCGAACGATCGCGGCCCTGCCAGCCCCGGCCGGCGAGCAGGCAGCCAGAGCAGAGAGCGCCACGGAGTGCGTCGCGGCGCCTATGCTGCCCGCGCTCGATGCCGCCGCCTCCGACTATGGCCGCGCAGAGGCGTACCGCACCCTGTCCGAGGTCGCCGGCTATCTGCGCCGCGTCGAGCCGCACAGCCCGGTGCCGTACCTGATCGACCGCGCCGTGCGCTGGGGCGGCATGAGTTTTGCCGAGGTCCTGGCCGATCTGTCTCGCGACGGCCGCGACAAAGAAATGTTGGCCTGGGTATTCTCCGATGTTCGTCCAGGAACGAACAAATAAACCTTGTTCTGTAGACGGCTGCTTAACCTTCGTAAGGTCATTTCGAGGAATTGGCGGTCCGATTTCCGAACCGACTTCCAACAGCTTCAGACATTCTGCGAGGTGGAATAGCCATGGCCGAAAGCATCCAGCAAAAGCTTTCGCGGATCAGACCGCCGCGGGTCCAGATCACCTATGACGTCGAGACCGGCGACGCCATCGAGAAGAAGGAGCTGCCCTTCGTCATCGGCATCATGGCCGACCTGTCGGGGCAGCCCGCCGAGCCGCTGCCGCGCCTGGGCGAACGCAAGTTCGTGGCGATCGACCGCGACAACTTCGACGAAGTGCTCAAGTCGTCGTCGCCGCGGCTGGCGATGCGCGTGCCGAACCGGCTGCAGCCCGATGCGGACGAGATGCTCAACGTCGAGCTGAACTTCAAGCGCTTCGACGACTTCGAGCCGACCAGCGTCGTGCGGCAGGTGCCGGCGCTGGCCAAGCTGTTCGAGGCGCGCGGGCGGCTGCGCGACCTGCTGACCAAGCTGGACGGCAATGACGAGCTCGACCACCTGCTCGGCGATGTCGTCGCCAACACCGAGCGCCAATCGGCGCTGCGCGAGCAGCTGAGCGCGGACGCGCCCAAGGACGAAGCCCCGTCCGAAGACGGCAAGGCCGAGTGACGTTTCGCTCCGCCGGAAACGCGGCGGGGCGATCGGGAAAGACCATAGGGAGTTGGCCATGGCCAAAGAGACCGAAGCTGCGGGCGCGGAGGGCGGCGACGTCGCCGTGGCAGAGCGCAGCCTGCTCGACCAGATCATCTACGACGGCAAGATCGCACGCGACGAGAGCCAGCGCGGCTATGCTCGCGACCTCGTTGCGGGCTTCGTCGACGACGTGCTGGCCGACGAGCCGCGCGTCGGCAACGACGTCGTCGCGATGATCAACGACCGCATCGCCGAGATCGACAAGCTGATCTCGGACCAGCTGAACGAGATCATGCACGATCCCGCATTCCAGGAGCTCGAGGCGACCTGGCGCGGCGTGCGCCATCTGGTGATGAATGCCGAGACCGGCAAGACGCTGAAGCTGCGCATCCTCAACGTCTCGAAGCCGGACCTGCTCAAGGATCTCGAGAAGGCGGTCGAGTTCGATCAGAGCGCGCTGTTCAAGAACGTCTACGAGGCCGAGTACGGCACCTTCGGCGGCCACCCGTACTCGATGCTGGTCGGCGGCTACGAGTTCGGGCGCCACCCGCAGGACATCGCGCTGCTCAAGCTGGTCTCCGGCGTCGCGGCGGCGGCGCACGCGCCGTTCATCGCGGCCGCCAGCCCGCGCCTGTTCGACATGGACAGCCACACCGAGCTGCCGATCCCGCGCGACCTCTCGAAGATCTTCGAGAGCGCCGAGCTGATCTCGTGGCGCTCGTTCCGCGAGAGCGAAGACAGCCGCTACGTGGCCCTCGTGCTGCCGCGCGTGCTCATGCGCCTGCCCTATGGCCCCGACACGGTGCCCGTCGAAGGCATGACGTTCCGCGAGGACGTCACCGGCACGCGGCACAGCCAGTACCTCTGGGGCAACCCGGCCTATGTGCTCGCCGAGCGCATCGCCAACGCGTTCTCGCTCTATGGCTGGACGGCGGCGATCCGCGGCGTCGAGGGCGGCGGCAAGGTCGAGGGCCTGCCCGTCCACACCTTCCACACCGCTGACGGCGACATCGCCTTCAAGTGCCCGACCGAGGTGGCGATCACCGACCGCCGCGAGAAGGAGCTGAACGACCTCGGCTTCATCACCCTCATGCACTGCAAGAACACCGACTACGCGGCGTTCTTCGGCGGCCAGACCACCAACAAGCCGAAGACCTACAACACGGCTGCCGCCAACGCCAACGCCCGGCTGTCGGCCATGCTGCCCTACATGCTGAACGCGTCGCGCTTCGCCCACTACGTCAAGGTCATCATGCGCGACAAGATCGGCTCGTTCATGACCGAGGACAATGTCCGCGACTACCTGACCACCTGGGTGTCCGACTACGTCCTCGGCAAGGACGACGCCGGGCAGTCGATCAAGGCGCAATATCCGCTGCGCGAGGCGCGGGTCGACGTCAAGCCGGTGCCGGGGCGGCCCGGTTCCTACCAGGCGGTGATGTTCCTCAGGCCGCACTTCCAGCTCGAGGACCTGTCCACCTCGATCCGTCTCGTCGCCGAGCTGCCGGCGGCGGCGGCGTGACGCGGCAACGATAGCAAGGGAGCCAAGCGATGGCCGCGAACATGTTCCTCGAGGTGACCGAGCCCACGGTGAAGGGCGAGGCCACCGACTCCAAGCACGCCGACCAGATCCAGGTGCTGTCCTGGAGCCACTCCTTCAACCAGCCGACCTCGCCGACGCGCAGCTCGGCGGGCGGCGGCACGGTCGAGCAGGCGAACCACGCCGACTTCAGCTTCACCAAGTACACCGACGCGTCGACCGACGACCTGCTCAAGATCTGCTGGCAGGGCAACATGATCGGCAAGTGCACCTTCTATGCGTACCGTGCCGACGGCGACAACCAGCCGGTGCTCTATCTGCAGATCGACATGGAGCAGGTGATCGTCTCGAACGTCAGTATCGGCGGCGGCAGCGGCGATATCCCGACCGAGACGGTCTGCCTCAGCTACGGCAAGGTGAAGTACACCTACAAGCCGCAGAAGAAGGACGACAACACCGCCGACGGCGCGCAGCCGGTCAGCCACGACCTGATGCTGCAGCAAGTTGCCTAGCCCAAGTCTCGGCCCGCGGCGCATCGAGGGCGTCGCGGCGCCGCTGATGGAGCGGCTGCTGCAAGGCGGCCGCGGCGCTTCGCGGGTGCTGGATGCGGCCGGCCTGCGTGCCTCGGTGGCGGCCTCGCTCGGGGCGCTGCTGTCGGTCAGGGCGCCGGCGGCCGCCGCCGGACGGCCCGCCGCGGCGCGGACCGTCCTCGACTACGGCGCGCCGGCGGTCGAGGGCCGGTCGGCGGCGCGCGAGGCCGACCGCGACTGGATCGCTGGCGAGCTCCGCGAAGCGGTGCTCGCCTTCGAGCCGCGGCTCGACCAGCCCATCGTCTCGGTTCTGCCCGATGCCGAAGATCCGGGGCGGCTCCGGGTCCGCATCGCCGGGGCGGTGTCTCTGGGGCGGGTGCTCGAGCCCTTCGAGTTCGTTGCGCCGCTCGGAGGTGGCCCCGGGGGTGACTTGTGAACACTGAGCTGCGCGCCGAGCAGCTCGTCTACTTCCAGCGCGAGCTGGCAGCGCTGCGCGACGAGGCCGCCGCCTTCGCGCAACGTTTCCCGAACGTCGCCGGTGCGCTCGACCTCTCGGGCGAGGCGTCGGCCGATCCGCAGGTCGAGCGGCTGCTCGAGGCGTTCGCCTTCCTCGCCGGCCGGGTCCAGCTGAGACTCGACAAGCAGCTTCCGACGCTTGCGACCGCGCTCCTCGACCAGCTCTACCCGTCGCTGACCGCGCCAGTGCCCTCGGCGATGATCGCCGAGGTCCGTGTCGATCCGTCGCGGGCCCGGGCGGCGCATGGCCACCTCCTGCCGCGCGGGACACGGCTGTCGGCGCCCACAGATCTCGGCGCGAGCTGCCAGTTCCGCACCGTCTCCGACCTCGAGCTCTGGCCGATCGAGGTGGTCGCCGCCGACCGGCCCGAGCCGGCGCTGCTGCCGTTCCTCGACGGCCGGGGCGCGCCCGGCGGATTGATCCGCCTCCGCCTCCGGGCGCTCGGGGGCGAGCAGTTCGGCGCGATGGCGCCGGCCCGGCTGCGCTTTCGGCTGGCCGGAGCGCCGGCGACGGCGAGCGCGCTCTACGAGGCGCTGCTCGCGCAGACGCGCGAAATCTGGGCGATCGATCCGGCGGTCGAGGGCGGCGCGCCGACGGGGCTCGACGACCGCGCGCCGGATGCCGGCCGCAGGCTCGCCGCCGCGACAATCTCGCCCGTCGGCTTCGCGCCGGAGGAGGCGCTGCTGCCCGACCGCGGCTTCGAGCATCGCGGTCACCGTCTGCTGCAGGAGTACTTTGCCTTCCCCGAAAAGTTCCTGTTCGTCGATCTCGCCGGGCTCGGGCCGGCGCCGCTGGCCACGGGCGGCTGGCTCGATCTCGTCTTCGTGCTCGACCGCGCCGCGCCGCCGCCCGCGGGCGCCGACGGCCCGGCGATCCGGCTCGGCCATGTGCCGGCCGTGAACCTCTTCACCCGGGTCAGCGAGCCGATCCGCGTCGACCGCACGGCGACCGAGTACCTGGTCCAGCCCGATGCCCGGCTCGAGCGCAGCACCGAGGTCCATAGCGTCCGCGCCGTCACCCTGACCCGGCGCGAGGAAAACGGCGCGACCCACGCCGCGCCCTTCTTCGGCTTCGGCCACTCCGACGCAATGGCCGATCCGGGCGTTTACTGGACCGTTCGCCGCGCGCCCTGCCGGCGCCCGGACATGGGCGGCACGGACATGCTGATCTCGTTCCGCGACCGCGCCTTCGACGTGGCCAAGCCGCCCGCCGAGGTCGCTTTCGCCCATCTGCTCTGCACCAATCGCGGCGTCGCCGAGCACCTGCCGCCGGGGGCGCGGCTGGGGCTCGAGGTCGACGCCCCGGTCGCCTCGGTCAGGGTAGCAGCCGGGCCGACGGCCCAGGCCGCGCCGCCCGCCTCGGGCGTCGATCTCTGGCGGCTGGTCGCGCATCTGGCGGCGAACCGGCTGTCCTTTGTCGACGGGCCGGAGGCCTCCGCGGCGCTGCGCACGCATCTCGGGCTCTATGGCGGCGGCATCGCGGCGGACCGGCAGGTCGGCGGCATCGCCGGGCTGACCACGCGGCGCGTCGCGCGGCGGATCGGCGACGACGCCTGGCGCGGCTTTTGCCGCGGCATCGAGGTGACGCTGACGCTGGACGAGCAGCGTTTCGTCGGCGGCACCGGCTATCTCTTTGCGACCGTGCTGTCGCATTTCTTCGGGCTCTATGCCGGCGCGACGGGCTTCACCGAGCTGGCGCTGCGCGGGGTCCGCCGGGACGAGGAGTGGGCACGATGGCCGCCGATGGCTGGCGCTCGCCCCGTAGCCTGATCGACCAGCTCGCCCGCGCGCCCCAGCGTTTCGAGCTGCTGGCCGCGGTCGCGCTGCTCGAGGCCGAGGGGCGGCGCGTGCGTTTCCGCGCGCCGCTCCGCCCGGTGTTCCCCACCGGCGACGTCGCCGCGGTGCGCTCCGACGGACCCGGCGAGGCGGTGCTCGAGACCGCCGCGATCTCTCTCTTCGGCCCGAACGGGCCGCTGCCCGAGCCTATCGCCGAGGCGCTCGGCGAACGCGAGCGGCAGGGCGGCGAGGGCGCGGCGCCGCGTGCCTTCATGGAAATCTTCGGGGATCGGCTGGCGCGGCTTCTGGTCGATGCACTGCGGCTCGAGCGTCCGGCTGCGGCCCGAGCCCTGCCAGAGGAGAGCCCGCAGGCCGACGTCCTGCTGGCGCTCGCCGGGCGCGCGCCCGACCGGCCAGGGCGGAGCGCGACGGACCGCTCGCTTTCCGCCGCCGCCGGCATTCTCAACCAGAGGCCGCAGAGCCTGCACGCCTGCGAGCGGCTGCTCGCCGCGCATTTCGGCGTGCCGGTCGCGGTAACAGGCCTGCGCGGGGGGTGGACGGCGCTCTCCGGCGCAACACGCGCGCGGCTCGGCTCTCAGTCGGGCGGGGCCGGCGGGACCCGGCTCGGCGCCGGCGCCGCAATCGGCGGGCGGGTGTGGCTGCAGGAGGTAGGGATCGAGATCGGCCCGGTGGGCGCCGAGCTCTTTACGGCGCTCCTGCCCGGCGGTGCGGCGCATGCGCGGCTGCGCGCGCTGGTCGCCGCGGCGCTGCCGCCCGAGCTCGACGCGACCTGTCGGCTGGTCGTCGCCGCTGCCGAGGCGCCGGCGGCGCGGCTCGGCCCTGGCGCGCGGCTCGGCTGGACCACCTGGCTCGGCGGCCGCTGCGGCGGGCCCGAAGGGGCAGGTGGTGCGGCCGGGACGGACGGTGTCGCCGAGATCAGGCTCGATCGCGACGGGGGAGGCATCGCGTGAGCGACGTCAAGGCTCTGGTCGACAGGCTCGACCGCGGCGGGCGCGGCGCGCTCGAGCGCGCCGCCGCGCTCTGCCATGCTCGGGGGCAGGTCACGGTCGAGCTCGAACATCTGCTGGTAGAGCTGCTGGCGGCCGAGGACGGGCCGCCGGCCCGCCTCCTGCGCGGGCTCGACGTCGAGCCAGCGCGGGTGCGCGCCGAGCTCCAGCGCGCCATCGACGGTTTCGAGACCGGCCCGGCGCGAACGCCGGCCTTGTCGGTCCACCTGGTCGAGGCGCTCAAGGAGGCCTGGTCGCGCGCCGCGCTGCACCGCACCGATCGCGTCAGCGAGGCCGCGCTGCTGCGCGCCATGCTGAGCGCCGAGACGCCGCGCCGCCTGATCCTGGCGGCCGCCCCGCTGCTGGCCCTGATCGGCCGCGACAGGCTCGACGAGGAGGTCGCGCGGCTGTCGGGCGAAACGGCCGGCGAGGCCGCGGCGCCGGAGGACGACGAGACTCGCCCGCTACGCCCTCGACCTGACCGAGGAGGCGCGCGCCGGCCGGCTCGACCCCGTGGTCGGGCGCGACGCCGAGATCCGCCAGCTGGTCGACATCCTGCTGCGGCGGCGGCAGAACAACCCGATCCTGACCGGCGAGGCCGGCGTCGGCAAGACCGCGGTGGTCGAGGGGCTGGCGCAGCTGATCGTCGCCGGGCAGGTGCCGCGCGAGCTGACCGGCGTGCGGCTGCTGGCGCTCGATCTCGGCCTCCTGCAATCGGGCGCGGGCTTGCGCGGCGAGTTCGAGCGTCGCCTTCGCGCCGTGATCGACGGGGTGGCGGCATCGCCCGCGCCCGTCGTGCTGTTCATCGACGAGGCGCATGTCCTGATCGGCTCGGGCGCGGCGCCCGGCCAGGGCGACGCGGCCAACCTGCTCAAGCCCGCGCTGGCGCGCGGCGCGCTGCGCTGCATCGCGGCGACGACCTGGGCCGAGTACAAGCGCCACATCGAGAAGGATCCCGCCCTCGCCCGCCGCTTCGAGGTCGTCAAGGTCGCCGAGCCCGAGCCGGAGGTCGCGGTCGCGATGCTGCGCGGCACGGCGGACAAGCTCGAGCGCCACCACGGCGTGCGCATCCTCGAAGCGGGCCTGCGCGAGGCGGTGCGCCTGTCGCACCGCTACATCAGCGGCCGGCAGCTGCCGGACAAGGCCATCGGCGTGCTCGACACCGCCTGCGCCAAGGTCGCGGTCAGCCAGTCCGAGGCGCCGGCCGAGCTTTCGGATGCGCACGCCCGCCTCGCCGCGATCGACGCCGAGCTGGCGCGGCTGGCGCGCGACGCGCCGCTCGGCGGGGTGGGCGAGGCCGAGCGTGCGGCCGAGCTCGGGGCCGAGCGCGAGGCGCTGGCCGACCGGGCCGGCGCGCTCGAGGCGCGCTGGCAGCACGAGCGCGAGACCGTCGAGCGGCTGCTCGCGCTCGACCCCGGGGCTGCCGACCCGTCCGAGCTGCGGTACCTGCAGCTGAAGCTCGAGACGCTGCAGGAGGCGGGCGGGCTGGTCCACCCCTTCGTGGACGCGCGCGCCGTGGCCCAGATCGTCAGCGCCTGGACCGGCATCCCGACGGGCGACATGCTGCGTGCCGGCGTCGAGGACGCGCAGGGTCTCTACGATCGGCTGCGCGAGCGGGTCGTCGCACAGGACGGCGCGCTCGCCACCATCTCGCGGCGCATCCAGACCTGGTTCGCCCAGCTCGGCGAGCCCGGCAAGCCGACCGGCGTCTTTTTGCTCGCGGGTCCGAGCGGCGTCGGCAAGACCGAGACGGCGGTGACGCTGGCCGAGACGCTGTTCGGCGGCCGCCGGGCGCTCGTCACGATCAACATGTCGGAATACCAGGAGGCGCATTCGATCTCCGGCCTCAAGGGCGCGCCGCCCGGCTATGTCGGCTATGGTCATGGCGGCGTGCTGACCGAGGCGGTGCGGCGGCGGCCCTATTCGGTGGTGCTGCTCGACGAGATCGAGAAGGCGCATCGCGACGTGATCGAGCTGTTCTACCAGGTGTTCGACAAGGGCGTGATGGAGGACAGCGAGGGCGTGCCGGTCGACTTCCGCAACACGGTGATGATCCTGACCTCGAATGTCGGCGCCGAGATCGTGGCGGCCGAAGCGGCGCGCGGCGTGACCGAGCCGGCCGAGCTGGCCGCGGCGATCAGGCCGGAGCTCAGGCGCCACTTCCCCGCCGCCTTCCTCGGCCGGCTGACGGTCGCGCCCTACCTGCCGCTCGGCCGGGCCGAGCTCGCGCGCATCGCCGCGATGAAGCTCGAGGCGCTGCGCGACCGGCTGGCCGCAACCCACCGGGTCGAGCTGAGCTGGGAGCGTGCGGTGCTGGACGCGCTGGTCGAGCGGGCGACCGAGACCGAGAGCGGCGCGCGCAATGTCGAGGCGATCATCTCGGACACGCTGACGCCGCAGGTGGCGGGGCTGATGCTGTCGCGCATCGCCGAGGGGCGCGCGATCGACTCGCTCCACGTCGCGCTGTCACCCGAGGGCGCCTTCTCGATCGAGGCGCGCTGAGGCCATGGCGGCGCCATCGCAATCCGGCAGCTCGCTCAGCCTCTCGACCGCGCTCGGGACGGACGCGCTCTTCCTGCTGGCGCTGAGCGGCGCCGAGCACGTCTCGCGCCCCTTCGAGTTCGCGCTTCAGGCCGAGGCGACGAGCGACGGCGCCGATCTCGCCTCGCTGCTCGGCGGGCCGGCCGCGGTCACGCTGACCGGCGGCGACGGGACCGTGCGGCAGATCCACGGCCGGGTCTGGTCGGTCCGGCGCGAGGGGCGGGCCTGCCGGTTGACGCTGCGCCCCTGGCTGTCGCTGCTGGCGCTGTCCTCGGACAACCGGATCTTCCAGGACAAGAGCACGACCGACATCGTCACGGCGGTGTTCGACGCCGCCGGTTTTTCGGACTACCGCCTCGCGCTGACGGGCACACCGGCGACGCGCCCCTATTGCGTGCAGTTCGGCGAGAGCGATCTCGCCTTCGTTTCGCGACTGCTCGAGGAGGAGGGGCTCGGCTATTACTTCGAGCACAGCGACAGCGCCCACACGCTGGTCATCTTCGACGACGTCAGCGGCTGCGCCACGCTCGAGGGCGGCGACGTGCCGTTCCTGTGGCTCTCGCCGGACGCGGGCTACACGCAGGAGCGGCGGGTCCAGACGCTGGTCTCGCGCGCCGCGGTCGCCGCCGGCAAGGTGGCCGCGCGCGACTTCAACTTCGAGACGCCGTCCGAGACGCTGGAGGTCTCGATCGGCGACGGCGCGCCGGCGCAGTACCTCTATCCCGGCCGCTATGGCGACAGCGACGCCGGGCAGGACGTCGCCAAGCGCCGGCTCGAGGCGCTCGAGGCCGAGGCCGAGGCGGTCGAGGGCACCTCGCCCTGGCGGATGCTCGCCGCCGGCGCGACCTTCACGCTGTCGGGCCATCCCGAGACGGCGCTGAACGGGGACTACCTGCTCCGCTCCGTCGCGCACCGGGCCGAGCGGCGCAGCTACGAGGCGACCTTCGACGCCCAGCCAAAGGGCGACCCGTGGCGTCCGCCGGCACGTACGCCGCGCCCGCGCATGGCGGGGCCGCAGACCGCCAAGGTCACGGGGCCGTCCGGCGAGGAGATCTGGACCGACAAGCACGGCCGGGTGAAGGTGCAGTTCCACTGGGACCGCGAGGGTGCGTCGGACGAGAACAGCTCGTGCTGGCTCCGCGTCGCGCAGGTCTGGGCCGGCGCCGGCTGGGGCGCGCTGGTGCTGCCCCGGATCGGCCAGGAGGTCGTGGTCAGCTTCCTTGACGGCGACCCGGACCGGCCGCTCGTCACCGGCGTCGTCTACAACGCCGAGAAGACGCCGCCCTACACGCTGCCCGCCGAGCAGACCAAGACGGTGCTGAAATCCGACAGCTCGCAAGGACGCCGAGGGCTCGAACGAGCTCCGCTTCGAGGACAAGGCGGGCGAGGAGGAGGTCTATCTCCACGCCCAGAAGGACATGACCGTCGCCGTCGAGAACGACCGCACCACGACCGTCGGCCATGACGAGACGGTGACGGTGAAGAACGCGCGCAGCGTCACGATCTCCGAGGGCGACGAGAGCCTGACCGTCTCGAAGGGCAAGCGCACGGTGGCGGTCACGGCCGGCGACGAGACGCACAGCGTGGGCGGCAAGCGCAGCCTGACGGTGACGGGCGACGAGACGCGCGCCAGCGAGGCCAAGCTGACGCAGACGGTCGGCGGCGACATGACGCTGACCGTGTCGGGCGGGCTGACGATCAAGGTCTCGGGCAACGTGACGATCGACGCTGGCGGCTCGTTGTCGCTGAAATCGGGCAGCACGCTCAGCATCTCGGCCGGCAGCTCGCTCAGCCTCGATGCCGGGACCTCCGCGGCGCTCAGCGCCGGCACCTCGCTCGAGGCGAGCGGCGGCACCAGCGTGTCTGTCAAGGGCGCGGCGTCGGGCGAGATCGACGGCGGCGGCATGCTGACCGTCAAGGGCGGCATGATCAAGCTCAACTAGCGCCGCGGCGCCCGGCACCTCTCCTCCCCACTGGCGGCCGCGACCAGGCTGCAACCTCTGTCTATTGACATGCAACTTGGCCGTCTCGAAGGCTGACCTCAGCCCCGCTCGGCGCGATCCTGCCACGCGTCGCCCGGCGGCCAGCGCCTAGGAAATGGGGCGTTTCCGATGGGAGGAATACATGAAGTCATCTCATGAAGGCGGCCCTAGCGGCGTCGATTGGCGTGTCCTTGCTGTCCGCATCGGCGCTGGCGGCCGACAAGGGGACCGTCGGCATCTCGATGCCGACCAAGTCGTCGGCGCGATGGATCTCGGATGGCGATTCCATGGTCAAGCAGTTCCAGGAAGCCGGCTACGGCACCGACCTGCAATATGCCGAGGACGATATCCCGAACCAGCTCGCCCAGATCGAGAACATGATCACCAAGGGCGTCGACGTCCTCGTGATCGCGGCGATCGACGGCACGACGCTGTCGAACGCGCTCGCCAATGCCGAGGCCTCCGGCATTCACGTGATCGCCTATGACCGGCTGATCCGCGACAGCGAGAACGTCGACTATTATGCCACCTTCGACAACTTCAAGGTCGGCGTCGAGCAGGCGACGACCCTGGTCGATGGGCTGAAGCAGCGTTTTCCCGACCAGAAGCCGTGGAACGTCGAACTGTTCGGCGGGTCGCCCGACGACAACAACGCGTACTTTTTCTACAACGGCGCCATGAGCGTGCTGCAGCCGCTGATCGACTCGGGCGACATTGTCATCCCGTCCGGTCAGCTGGGCATGGACACGGTCGGCACGCTGCGCTGGGACGGCGCGGTCGCGCAGTCGCGGATGGATAACCTGCTCTCGGCGAACTACACGGACAAGCACGTCCATGGCGTGCTCTCGCCCTATGACGGGCTCTCGATCGGGATCATCTCGTCGCTCAAGGGCGTCGGCTACGGCTCGGGCGACCTGAAGATGCCGATCGTCACCGGCCAGGATGCCGAAATCCCCTCGATCAAGGCGATCCTGCGCGGTGACCAGTACTCGACCATCTTCAAGGACACGCGCGAGCTGGCCCGCGTCACCGTCGGCATGGTCGACGCGGTCATGAAGGGCGGCGAGCCGCCGATCAACGACACCACCACCTACGACAACGGCGTCAAGGTCGTCCCGTCCTATCTGCTCGAGCCGGTGCCGGTCACCGCCGAGAACTGGGAGGACGTGCTGCTCGGCAGCAAGTACTACTCGCGCGATCAGATCGAGTAAGGGCTGCACGCCCGGCCGGGTGCCGGGCGCAAAGGTCGGCCGCCGCGCGGCCGCCGCTTCTCGCGACAGCATCAAGGCCTATGACGATGGCCAACATTCTCGAGATGCGCGGCATCACCAAGGAATTTCCGGGCGTGCGCGCGCTGGACGACGTGAACCTCGAGGTCCGCGAGGGCGAGGTCCACGCGCTCGTCGGCGAGAACGGCGCCGGCAAGTCGACGCTGATGAAGGTGCTGTCGGGCATCTATCCGCACGGGTCCTATGACGGCGAGATCCGCTATGCCGGCGAGCCGGCCCGGTTCCACGGCATCAAGGACAGCGAAAGCCGGGGCATCATCATCATCCACCAGGAGCTGGCGCTGGTGCCGCTGCTGTCCATCGCCGAGAACATCTTTCTCGGCAACGAGTGCGCGACAGCCGGCGTCATCGACTGGCGCGAGACCTTCCGGCGCACGGAGGCGCTGCTGCGCAAGGTCGGCCTGCGCGAGGCGCCCGCCACGCTGGTCGACAGGCTCGGCGTCGGCAAGCAGCAGCTGGTCGAGATCGCCAAGGCGCTGTCCAAGCAGGTGCGGCTCCTGATCCTCGACGAGCCGACCGCAGCGCTGAGCGAATCCGACAGCCAGGCGCTGCTCGACCTGATCCTCGAGCTGAAGACGCAGGGCGTCACCTCGATCATCATCAGCCACAAGCTGAACGAGGTTCGCCGCGTCGCCGACACGATCACGGTGCTGCGCGACGGCGCCACGGTCTCGACCATCGACGCCCGCAGCGACGGTGTCACCGAGGACCGGATCGTCCGCGACATGGTCGGCCGCGACATGTCGCACCGCTACCCCGAGCGCAAGCGCCGCGCCGGCGACATCCTGTTCGAGGTCGAGGACTGGAGCGTCTGGCATCCCGACCACGCGGGCAGGCGGATTATCCACGAGGTCGGCTTTCACGTGCGCGAGGGCGAGGTCGTCGGCATCGCCGGGCTGATGGGCGCTGGGCGCACCGAGCTCGCGATGAGCATCTTCGGCCACAGCTATGGCCGGAACATCTCGGGCCGGGTGCGGCTGAACGGACGGCCGATCGACACATCGAGCGTCAAGGCCGCGATCCACAGCGGCCTCGCCTATGTCACCGAGGACCGCAAGGCGCTCGGCCTCATCCTCGAGGACAGCATCCAGCGCAATATCACGCTGGCGCATCTGGGCGGCGTCTCGAAGGGCGGGATCATCAGCGAGCCCGAGGAGACCCAGGTCGCCGAACGCTACCGCAGGGCCATGAACATCCGCACGCCGAGCGTCTTCCAGAAGGTGGTGAACCTGTCGGGCGGCAACCAGCAGAAGGTGGTGCTGTCCAAGTGGCTGTTCGCCAACCCGCAGGTTCTGATCCTCGACGAGCCGACGCGCGGCATCGACGTCGGCGCCAAGTTCGAGATCTACAACATCATCAACGGCCTCAGCGCCGAGGGCAAAGGCGTCGTCATGATCAGCTCGGAGATGCCCGAGCTGATGGGCATGTGCGACCGCATCTACGTCATGAGCGAAGGCACCTTCGTCGGCGAGCTCTCGTCCGCCGAGGCCAGCCAGGAGCGGATCATGTCGCTGATCGTCAGCGACTAGGGGGACAGGGACATGGACGAGACCGTATCCCGGAAGGGGCACGCGTCCGGCGGCAAGGGCCTGCTGCGCTACCTCGCCGGCCATCTGCGGGAATACGGGCTGCTGTTCGCGCTGATCGCGATCATGGTGTTCTTCCAGATCGTCACCGACGGCACGCTGCTGCGGCCGGTGAACATCACCAACCTGTTCCTGCAGAACAGCTACATCATCATCATGGCGCTGGGGATGCTGATCGTCATCGTCGGCGGCAACATCGACCTCTCGGTCGGGTCGGTGATGGGCTTCATCGGCGCGCTCGCGGCGGTGATGATCGTCCATTGGCAGGTGCCGGTCGTGCTGACCGTGCTCGCCTGCCTGCTCGCCGGCGCGGCGATCGGGGCGGCGCAGGGCTACTGGGTCGCCTTCTGGCAGATCCCGAGCTTCATCGTCACGCTGGCGGGCATGCTGGTCTTCCGCGGCCTGTCGCTCTGGCTGCTCGAGGGGCAGTCGGTCGGGCCGTTCCCGGGCTCGTTCCAGATCCTCTCGACCGGGTTCATCCCGGACGTCTTCGGCATCGACCGCCCGAACGGCACGGCGCTGGCCGTCGGCCTGATCGCCGTCCTGCTGATCGTCTGGACGGGCCTGCGCGAGCGGGCGCGCAACAGGTCCTACGGCATCGAGGACGAGCCGGCCGGGTTCTTCATCGCCAGGAACGTCATCGTGGCGGGCGCCTTCCTCTTCGTGATCTACAAGCTCGCGACCTTCCGCGGCCTGCCGAACGTGCTGATCACCATGGGCGTCCTGACGGTGATCTACGCCTTCCTGACCGAGCAGACGACCCTGGGGCGGCGCATCTACGCGCTCGGCGGCAATGCCAAGGCCGCCAAGCTCTCGGGCATTGCCACCGAGCGGCTGACCTTCCTGACCTTCGTCAACATGGGGCTCCTGGCCGGGCTGGCCGGGCTGATCTTCGCGGCAAGGCTCAACACCGCGACGCCCAAGGCGGGGTTCGGGGTCGAGCTCGACGTGATCGCCGCGGTCTTCATCGGCGGCGCGTCGATGTCGGGCGGGGTCGGCAAGATCGTCGGCGCGGTCGTCGGCGGCTTCATCATGGGCGTGATGAACAACGGCATGTCGATCATGGGGATCGGCATCGACTACCAGCAGGTGATCAAGGGCCTGGTGCTGCTCGCCGCCGTGATCTTCGACGTCTACAACAAGCAGAAGCAGGCCTGACCCCGATGGCGCGCAGCATCGCCATCGTCGGCGTCGGCAAGATCGCCCGCGACCAGCACATCCCCGCCATCGCCGACAGCCCCGACTTCGAGCTGGCCGCCACCGCCAGCCGCAACGCCGCGGTCGACGGCGTCGAGGCGTTCGGCGACCTGGCCTCGCTCCTCGCCGCCCGGCCGGACATCCGCTGCGTTTCGCTCTGCACGCCGCCGCAGGCGCGCTATGCCGATGCCAGGCGCGCGCTCGAGGCCGGCTGCCACGTCATGCTCGAAAAGCCGCCGGGCGCGACGCTGAGCGAGGTGCACGACCTGATCGCGCTGGCCGAGGCCCGCGGCGTCACGCTCTTCGCCACCTGGCATTCGCGCCACGCCGCCGCCGTCGCCGCCGCGCGCGACTGGCTGGCCGACAGGAAGATCCGCCGGGTGGAGGTCACCTGGAAGGAGGACGTCCGCCGCTGGCATCCGGGGCAGGAGTGGATCTGGGCTGCCGGCGGGCTCGGCGTCTTCGACCCCGGCATCAACGCCTTCTCGGTGCTGACGGCGATCTTCCCGCGCGCCCTGCACCTGACCCGCGCCGATCTCTCGTTCCCGGCTAACCGCGAGACGCCGATCGCCGCCTCGCTTGCGTTCCGCGACCCCGGCGGCGCCGAGGTGCGCGCCGAGTTCGACTGGCGCCAGCAGGGCCCGCAGAGCTGGGACATGCGCATCGCGACCGATGCCGGCGAGGCGCTGCTCGGCGAGGGCGGCGCGCGCCTGACCGTCGACGGCGTCGAGCTGGCCGGCGGACCCGATCGGGAGTATCCGGGCCTCTACGCGCGGTTCGCCGATCTGCTGAGCACCGGAGGCAGCGATGTGGATCTGACCCCGATGCGCCATGTCGCCGACGCCTTCACGCTCGGCCGCCGCATGGCCGTCGAACCGTTCGATTGGTGAGTCGGTGACGGATAGCACGCGCCCGGTGCGCCCGGTGCGCCCGGTGCGTCCGGCGCGTCCGGTGCGCCCGGTCGCGAGCCATGGCCCCTACGCCCCGGAGGCAAAGGCATGAATCCCACGGTCTTCGACGACACGCCCTGCATGCTCGGCGAAGGGCCGCTCTGGCACCCGGAGCGGGATCAGCTCTTCTGGTTCGATGTCATCGGCAAGTCGCTGGTGACCCGCGCTGGCGGCAAATCCGCCAGCTGGCGCTTCGACGTCCACGTTTCGGCGGCCGGCTGGATCGACCGGGAAGAACTCCTGATCGCCAGCGAGGCGGCGCTCTTCGCCTTTGACCTCCGCACCGGCCGCCAGGAACCGATCTGCCCGCTCGAGGCCGACAATCCGGTCACCCGCTCGAACGACGGCCGCGCCGATCCGTGGGGCGGGTTCTGGATCGGCACCATGGGCAAGAATGCAGAACCGGGGGCGGGCGCAATCTACCGCTTCTACCGCGGCGAACTGCGCCGCCTCTTCGCGCCACTCACGATCCCGAACGCGATCTCATTCACGCCGGATCGCTCTTGCGCCTTCTACGCGGATACGCCCACGGGACGCATCTGGCGCCAGCCCCTGGCGCAGGCAGATGGCTGGCCAGAGGGCGAGGCCGCCCTGTTTCTGGACCTCAAGGCGGAAGGTCTGCGCCCGGACGGCGCCGTCGTCGACCTCGAGGGATGCATGTGGAACGCGCAATACGGTGCCGGCCGCGTCGCCCGCTATGCGATGGACGGGCACCTGCTTTCCACGGTCGATCTGCCGGCCCGAAACACGACCTGCCCGGCGTTCGGCGGGCCGGGCCTGTCGACGCTCTACGTCACCTCGGCGCTGCAGGGCGTGTCGGCGTCGCAACGGTCGGCGCAAGCCAGCGCTGGAATGACCTTCGCGATCGAAAGCCCCGTCGCGGGCCAGGCGGAACACCGGGTTCTCATCTGACGCCCATGGCGGCGGACTGGCTGCCGCTCGCCTATCTGGCGACGGCGTAAGCCTGCATCAGGCGCGGTGTCGCTGCGGCGCGAAGCAGGCCATCGGCGTCGCGTTTGGCGGCGGTCAGGCGACCGACCGACCATGCGGCGGCAACCTCGACATCGTGGCCGCGGGCACGCAGCTCGTCGAGTGTCTCCACGCCGACGCTTTCCTCGATGAAGATGCGCCCAGGCAGCGCCGCTCGCGGATAGAACGAGCTCTGGAAGTGCAGCGTGTGGAAGAGCGGCATGTCAATGCACTCCTGCAGGTTCAGCCCGTGATGGACGTGGCGCAGGAAGAAGATCAGCTGCCACTGGTCCTGCTGGTCGCCGCCCGGGGTGCCGAAGGCGAGGGCGGGCCGGCCGCGATGCGCCGCGAGCGACGGCGACAGCGTCGTGCGGGGCCGCCTGCCGGGGCCAAGGCTCGTCGGCAAGCCGGGCTCGAGCCAGAACATCTGCGCCCGGCTGTTCAGCGGGAAGCCGAGTTCGGGCACAACGGGAGAGGATTGCAGCCATCCGCCCGAGGGCGTGGCCGAGACCATGTTGCCCCAGCGGTCGATCACGTCGATATGCACCGTGTCGCCGCGCCGGTCCGTCAGATGCGCCATGGTGGGCTCGCCCACATCCGCGCCGAGAGACTCCACGGGCCTGCGGCCTGCGCGCTCGACGGCGCGGGCGGCCAGCGTCTCGAAGCCGGGGACATGGCCGGGCCGCTGCTCCAGAGAGGCCCGCGCGCCGATCAGCCGCCGGCGCTCGGCGGCATAGGCGGGCGACATCAGCGTGCCGATCGGGACCTCGGCAAAGGCGGGGTCGCCGTAATAGGCCTCGCGATCGGCGAAGGCGAGCTTCATCGTCTCGACGACCAGGTGGATGAAGTCCGGGCCGTCCGGCGGCATCGCGCCGATGTCCGACCCGTCCAGCAGCGCCAGCGCCTGCAGCAGCACCGGCCCCTGTCCCCAGGGCCCTGTCTTCGCGACCGTCCACTCGCCATAGTCGAGCGTCAGCGGCGCCTCATAGCTCGCCTGCCAGCCGGCCATGTCCTCGGCGCGCAGCACGCCGCCATGACGCCGGCCGCTGGCATCCATGAGCTCGGCCGTGCGGCAGAAGCGGTCGATCGCCTCGGCGACGAAGCCGCGATAGAAGGCGTCGCGCGCGGCCTCGATCTGCGCCTCCCTGCCGTCTCTCGTCTCGGCCTCGGCGAGCAACCGGCGCCAGGTCCGGGCGAGCTGCGGGTTGCGGAACAGCGTGCCCGGCAGCGGCGCCGAGCCGCCCGGCAGCCAGGTCGCGGCGGATGTCGGCCACTCCTCCCGGAAAAACGAGGCCAGATCGGCGATCGCGTCCGCGACGCGCGGCAGCAGCGGGTGGCCGGCCTCGGCGTAATGGATCGCGGGCTCGAGCGCCTCGCGCAGAGAGATGGTGCCGTGGTCGCGCAGCATCAGCATCCAGGCGTCGAACGAGCCCGGCACCACGGTCGCGAGCAGGCCCGAGCCGGGGATCATCTCCAGGCCGAGCGCGCGATAGGCGTCGATCGTCGCGCCGGCTGGCGCGACGCCCTGGCCGCAGAGCACCTCGGTCCGCCCGGTCGAGGCGGAATGGAAGATCGCCGGCACCTCGCCGCCCGGGCCGTTCAGGTTCGGCTCGACGACCTGCAGGACAAAGCCCATCGCGACGGCCGCGTCGAAGGCGTTGCCGCCCTTCTCCAGCAGGCCGAAGCCGACCGCGCTGGCGATCCAGTGCGTGGAGGTGGCGGCGCCGAAGGTGCCCTGAAGCTCGGGGCGCGTCGTGAATCTCTGCATGGTCATTCCCAATGTGGGGCTCAGGTCTCGCGGGGGTCGAGCGCGTCGCGCAGCCCGTCGCCGAGCAGGTTGAAGCCCAGCACGACGAGGAAGATCGCCACGCCGGGCCAGATCGCCATCCACGGCGCCTGGGACAGGAAGTTCTTGGCCACGTTCAGCATGCTGCCCCAGCTCGGCGCCGGGGGCTGCTGGCCGAGGCCGAGGAACGACAGGCTGGCCTCGGCGATGATCGCGGTCGCGATCGTCAGCGTCGCCTGCACCAGGATCGGCGGGAAGACGTTGGGCAGGATATAGCGCCCCATGATCGGCACATGCGAGAGGCCGACGGCGCGGGCGCCCTCGACATAGTCCTCGGTCTTGACGCTCAAGACCTGCCCGCGGGTCAGCCGGATGAAGATCGGCGTGGCCGACAGGCCGATGGCGATCATCGCATTGGTCAGGCTCGGGCCGAGAAAGGCGGCGAGCGCGATCGCCAGGATCAGGAAGGGCGTGGCCAGCAACGCCTCGGTCACGCGCGAGATGATGCTGTCCGTCCAGCCGCCGAAATATCCCGCCGTGATGCCAAGCGGCACGCCCAACAGGACCGCAATCAGCACCGAGACCACGCCTGCGAGGAGCGATGCCTGGGCACCCCAGATCATGCGCGAGAGCACGTCGCGGCCGAGCTCGTCGGTGCCGAGCCAATGCGCCGCCGAGGGCGCCTTGCGCACGGCGCCCCAGTCGGTCGATGTCGGATCGGGAATGGGCAGAACCGGCGCCAGGATGGCGATCACGATGAAGAACAGCACGAGGCCGAGCCCGAAGACCGCGGCCCTGTTGCGCCGGAGCTTTTCCCAGGAGCGGCTGCGCTGCCGCTCGGGCAGCACAGGATCGGCGGTGGCCTCGGTCATCGTCACAGCGTGGCCCTCAGGCGCGGGTTGAGCAGCACATAGGCGACATCGGCCAGCAGGTTCATGAAGATGAAGGCGACAGCGGTGCACAGCACCACGCCCTGCACCACCGCGTAGTCGCGGTTGAAGACCGCATCGACGATCAGCTTGCCGAAGCCGGGGATGGTGAAGATCTGCTCGGTCAGCACGGCGCCCGCGAGCAGCTCGCCGAACAGCAGCGCGCTGATCGTCACGATGGGCGTGAGCGCGTTGCGCAGCGCATGCTTCAGGATGACCGAGCGCTCGTGGAGGCCCTTGGCGCGCGCGGTGCGCACGTAGTCGGCCTTGAGCACGCCCAGCATGGCGCTGCGCGTGTGGCGCATCAGCGCCGCGGCAAGCCCGGTACCGAGCACGAGCGCCGGCATGATCATCGTCTCCAGGCTGCGCAGCGGGTCCTGCGAGAGCGGCAGGTAGCCCGAGGCCGGCAGCCACTGGAGGTGGACGGAAACCAGCAGGATGAGCAGGATCCCGAGCCAGAAGTTCGGGACCGACAGACCCGACAGCGCGACGATGTTGGCGAGGTAATCGGTCGCCGTTCCCTTGCGCACCGCCGAGACGATGCCGGCGGGGATGCCGATCAGGACAGCGATCACGATTGCCATGACCGCGAGCTGGATGGTCACCGGCAGCTTCTCGGCGATCAGCTCGAGGACGGGCTGGTTGGTACGCAGCGAGATGCCGAGATCACCATGGAAGATGCCGCCGACCCAATAGAAGTACTGGTAGAGGATCGGATCGTTCAGGTGATACTTCTCGCGCAGGAGGTCGAGCACCTCGGGATTGCGGTCCTCGCCGGCAAGGGCGAGCACCGGATCGCCCGGCAGGAGCTTCTGCAGGGCGAAGACGAAGATCGAGATCAGCACGATCGTCGGCAGGGCGATCAGGATCCGTCGGCCGATGAAGACCAGCATCGCGACCTCCTCTGGCAAAGGGACCCGGCGGCGGTGCCGCCGGATCCCTGGCGCGTCAGTTGACCTTGACGTTCTCGAGCCGGATCATCCCGTCCGGATAGGGCACGAAGCCCTCGATCTTGCTGTTCAGCGCCCAGATCCAGGTCGGGTGGTAGAGGTAGATGATCGGCAGGTCCTCGGCCAGGATGTCCCGCGCCGCGTCGTAGTGCTTCTTGCGCTCGGCAGTGTCGTTGCTGACGCGGGCCGCGTTCAGCAGCTCGTCGACCTTCGGGTTGCAGTACCCTGAATCGTTGATGCCGCCGTCGCAGGTCATGAACTGGTGGATGTTGCCGTCAGGATCCACCCGGCCGGACCAGCCGATCTGGCTGGCCTGGTAGTCGCCCGCCGTCTGGTCGCTGAGCTGGGTGGCGAACTCCTTGGCGACCAGCGAGATGTCGAAGCCGGCCTCGCCCGCCATCGCCTGGATGACCTGCATGACCTGCATCTGCACCGGGTTGTTGGCGACCTGCACCTCGAGCGGCAGCCGCTCGTGGCCGGCCTCCTTCATCAGCGCCCGCGCCTTCTCGACGTCGCGCTGCGGCACGGGATGATCCTTGTCGTACCAGGGGCTGGTCGGCGGGAAGGGCTGGTTGCCGGGCATGAACGCGCCTTCGAAGACGACCTGGTTCAGCGCCTCGCGGTCGATCGCGAGGTTCAGCGCCTGGCGCAGCCGCGCGTCCTGGCCGAAGGGGTTGTTCGCCCGGTCGCCATTGCCGACGTTGACCGTGATGCCCTGGTAGCCAAGGCTGACAGCCTGGGCCAGGGAGAGCGCGGAATCGGCCTTCACGGCGGCGACGTCCGTGGCCGCGAGCCGCTCGATCATGTCGAGGTCGCCCGCCTGGAGGTTGGCGAGGCGCACCGTCGTGTCCGGGATCGGCAGGAACACGACCTTGTCGAAACTGTAGGCGTCGGCGTTCCAGTATTCCGGGAAGCGCTCGAGCACGATCCGGTCCTGCTGGACGCGCTCGACGAATTTGTAGGGGCCCGAGCAGATCGGCTCGAGGCCGAAATCCGCGCCCTTCTCGGCGGCCGCCTTTGGCGAGATCATCATGCCGGCCCGGTCGGCGAGCTGGGCGAGCAGGGTGGCGTCCGGCGCGGTCAGATGCAGCGCGACCTCGTGCGGGCCCGTCACCTCGACCGACTCGACCGAGGCGAGCTCGCTCTTGCGCCGCAACTCCTCCAGCGTCTGCGAGCGCTCGATATTGGCCTTGACGGCCTCGGCGTCGAAGGCGGTGCCGTCATGGAAGACCACGCCCTCGCGCAGCTTCATCGTCAGCACGGTGCCGTCATCGGACCATTCCCACTCGGTGGCGAGCTGCGGGATGATGTCGAGGTCGGGATTGATGTCGACCAGCTTGTCGCAGAGCGAGGTGTAGACGATGCGCCCGACAAAGGTGCGCGACTGGTCCGGGTCGAGGACGTCGGCGTCGTCCTGCAGGCCGATCCTGAGATCGGCCGCCTGCGCGGCCAGCGCGGTGCCGGCCATGGCGAGCGCGAGCACGGTGAGCTTGAGCTTTGGCAAGGTTTTCTCCTCCGTTGTCGTTTGCTTCTGGTTAGGGGCCTCAGTCTGCGGCGAGGTTTGCGGCGAGGTTTGCGGCGAGACGCGCGTTCTCCTGCTTCTCGCGAAAGGCGCGGTAGAGGGCGAAGCGCCTTTCCGCCGCCGCCGCTCGCGGGGCCGACTCGGGCAGGCCCGCCCCTGTCCTCGATCTGGCGCCAGAAGTGGCAGGCGACGCGCCTGTCCCCGGGCGCCGGCTCGAGCGGCGGCTCGACCTCGCGGCACACGCTCTCCGCGTGCGGGCAGCGGGTGTGGAACCGGCATCCCGGCGGCGGCGCGGTCGGGCTCGGCATGTCGCCCGCGAGCGGCTGCGCACTCGCGCGCACGCCGGGCTCGGGCACGGGGATGGCCGCCATCAGCGCCTGCGTGTAGGGGTGCAAGGGGCGATCATAGAGCGCGTCGGTCGGCGACAGCTCGGCGATCTTGCCGAGATACATCACCGCCACGCGGTCGCTCATGTGCCGGATCACGGCGAGGTCATGGGCGATGATGATCAGCGTCAGGCCGAACTCGTCCTTCAGGTCCTCGAGCAGGTTGATGACCTGCGCCTGCACCGAGACATCGAGGGCCGAGACGGGCTCGTCGGCGATGATCACCTGCGGCCCCGAGGCGAGCGCCCGGGCGATGCCGATGCGCTGACGCTGGCCGCCCGAGAACTCGTGCGGATAGCGGTCCGCGTGCTCCGGCGCGCAGACCGACGCGGGCCAGCAGCTCGGCGACGCGCGAGCGCCGCTCGGCGGGCGAGCCGACCCGGTGGGTCCGCATCGGCTCTTCGATCAGCGCGCCCACCGTCATCCGCGGGTTCAGCGAGGAGAACGGGTCCTGGAACACGAACTGCAGCTCGCGGCGCAGGCGGCGCATCTCGGTGGCGTCCAGATCCGCCAGGTTGCGGCCGCGATAGATCACCGCGCCAGAATCCGGGTCGAGCAGCCGGATCAGCAGCCGCGCGAGCGTGGACTTGCCGCAGCCGGATTCGCCGACGATGGCGAACGTCTCGCCCCGAGGGACGTCGAAGCTGACGCCATCCACGGCGCGCACGACGGTCGGTTGCCCGAACAGCGGCTTCCTGGTGACGAAGTGGCGGACGAGGTCGCGGACCTCGACGATCGTCTCGTCCGTCATGCCCGCGCCTCCCCGACCTTGCTCTCCAGCGGCGCGTTGATGCAGGCGGCCTGGTGCCCCGGCGCGAGCTCGCGCAAGCGCCGGCGGCGACGGCCAGCAGGCCTCCTCGACGAAGGGGCAGCGCGTGGCGAAGCGGCAGCCCGCCGGCATGCCTCGATCGGCGGCACCGTGCCCGGCACGGTCACCAGCCGGCCGGTCCGGCGCTGGATCGAGGGTACCGAGCTCATCAGGCCGATGGTGTAGGGGTGCTGCGGATCGGCGAACACGGCTTCGACCGGCCCGGCCTCGGCGATCCGGCCAGCATACATGACCGCCACCGTGTCGGCGACCTCGGCGACGACGCCAAGATCATGGGTGATCAGGATCAGCGCGGCGCCCGTCTCGTCCTGCAGCGCGCGGATCAGCGCCAGGATCTGCGCCTGGATGGTCACGTCGAGCGCCGTCGTCGGCTCGTCGGCGATCAGCAGCGCCGGGTCGTTGGCCAGCGCCATGGCGATCATCACCCGCTGGCGCATGCCCGCCCGAGAGCTGGTGCGGATACTCGTCGAGCCGCTTCTCGGCCGCGGGCATGCGCACCTTCTCGAGCATCTCGAGCGCCCGCGCCCGCGCCGCCGCCTTGCCGACGCCCTTGTGGCGCCGCACCGCCTCGGCGATCTGGTCGCCGATCCTGAAGGCGGGGTTCAGCGAGGTCATCGGCTCCTGGAACACCATCGCCATCCGGTCGCCCCGGATCTCGGACATCGCGGCGGGCGAGAGCCCGAGGAGGTCTTCGCCCTCGAAGACGGCGCGTCCCGAGACGATCTGCGCTGGTGGCGACGGCAGGAGCCCCATCATCGCTAACGCCGTCACGCTCTTGCCGCAGCCGGATTCGCCGACCAGGCACAGCGTCTCGCCCGGACCGACGGAAAACGAGACGTCGTCGACGACGTTGGTGCGGGCCGCGCCGAACCGGATCGACAGGTTCTCGACCGAGATGATCGGCGCCGTCGCCTGCACCCGCCCCGCCGTCGACGGTTTCACGTCCTGGTTCATGCGGTGCTCTCGAGCGGAGACACGGCAAGCAGGCTTTCCTGCAATGCCCTTATATGCGCCCGCATCGCCTCGGCGGCGCCCGGCGCGTGACGCGCGTCGATGGCGTCGACGATCGCCAGGTGTTGCCGGGCATAAAGGCTGGTGAGCCTCTGCGATCGGGCCCGCTCGCGCAGCTGACGCCAGACTTCGTCCTGACGCACCTTGTCGACAATGTCGAAGACGGTCAGCAGGATCGGATTGCCGGCGCTGGCGGCGATCAGCCGGTGCAAGGCGCTGTCCCAGACCTCGCGCGCATCCGCATCGGGGGCCGTGGAAATCTTCTCGGCCAGCTTGCGCATCCGCCGCACCTCGTCGGGCTTCGCGCGCAGCGCCGAGAGCCTGGCGAGCGCGGGCTCGATCTCGAGCCGCGCCTCCATCACGTCGAGCGGATTGCTGCGCACCGCCAGGGCTTCCGTCAGCCGGGCGGTTCGCGCCGGCTGCGGACCCGCGAAGGTGCCCATGCCCTGCCGGCGCCAGATGCGCCCCTCCGCCTCGAGCACGTCGAGCGCACGCCGGATCGCCCGGCGGCCGACGCCGAGCGTCTCGGCGAGGTCACGTTCGGTCGGAAGCCGGCCCTCGTTGTCGTCAGGTGCCTCGGCGAGGAGCGCGCGCAGCCGCCTCAGCGCATGGCTGGAGTTCGTGCTGGGCGCTTGCCGCTCGGCCAACCGGGGAACCTATGATGGGACCATTTGCAGGAAAGGTATCCGCGATTCGCCGACTGGTTGCAACGTGCTCTTGCCGAGCAGCGTCCCGGGCGTCAGTCCTCGCGCCGACCGGTTGGCAGGGCAGGAGAGGGTTTGCCGGCGCCCCGCAGCGGCGGGGCCGCGCCATGCCATCTGCAATCAAGCGGGCGGCCTCGGTTGCTCGACGAAATGGCCCGGTCGCATTTCCTGCAGGTCGACGTCTGACGGGGTCACCGGACGCACGTTTCAGGGCTTCGTCGCCGGAGCGATGTCGGTCTGGGGCGGACCGCCCTTCGGCAGACCGGCCGGTGCGCCAGCGCCCCCCGACCCGGCGGCCGTCTCGGCCGTCGATGCACCGGCTGTCTGCATCGCCGCCCGATCGGTTGCCATCGGCGCATCCGTCACCGAGCCGTCGGCCGCGGCGACACGCCAGACCGTGTTGCCGGCGTCATCCGCGACGAGCAAGGCGCCGGTGCCGTCGATCCCCACGCCGACAGGGCGGCCGTGCGCCTTGTCATCCTCGATGAAGCCGGTCACGACGTCCTGCGCCATGCCGCTCGGCACGCCGTTCTGGAACGGCACGTAGACGACGCGGTAGCCGTTGAAGGCATTCCGGTTCCAGCTGCCGTGCTCGCCGATGAAGGCGCCGTTCGCATAGGCGGCCGGCATCGCCGAATCATAGGTGAAGGTCATGCCGAGGGGCGCGACGTGGCTCGACAGCGCATAGTCGGGCGGGATCGCACGCGCCACCATGTCCGGCCGCTGCGGATGCACGCGCGGGTCGACATGGTCGCCGTAATAGCTCCACGGCCAGCCGTAGAAGGCGCCCTCCTGCACCGACGTCATGTAGTCGGGCACGAGGTTCGGACCGAGCTCGTCGCGCTCGTTGACGACGGCCCAGAGCGCGCCCGTCTCGGGGTTGAAGCTCAGGCCGTTCGGGTTCCGCAGCCCCGAGGCGTAGACGCGGCTCGCCCCTGTCCGGCGATCGACCTGCCAGATCGCGGCGCGGCCCTTCTCGGCCTCGATGCCGTTCTCGACGATGTTGGAGTTCGAGCCCACCCCGGCATAGAGGTACTGCCCGTCAGGGCTCAGCGCGAGGTCCTTGGTCCAGTGGTGGTTGATCGGCCCGCCCGGCAGCGGCGTCAGCAGCGTCGGCTCGGCCGTGATCTCGGTTTCGCCGAGCTGGTAGGGATAGGCCAGGATCGCGTCGGTCGCAGCGACATAGAGCGTGCCGTCATACCAGGCGACGCCGAACGGCGAGTTGAGGTTCGCGAGAAGCTCGCTGCGCTCGTCGACGGTGCCGTCCCGGTTGGTGTCGCGCAGCAGCGTGATCCGGTTGCTCGGCGGCGCGTCGCCGCTGGCAAAGCCGTGCGCGTACGACATGATCCAGCCGCGGATCAGGTCCTTCGGTCGCGAGATGGGCTCGCCCGGCGGTCCCTTCGACTGCACGACGAGCACGTCGCCGTTCGGCAGCGTGTAGACGGTTCGCGGATTGCCGAGATCGGTGGCATAGGCCGAGATCGCGAGGCCGTCCGGCACGGAGGGTGTCCGTCCCTCCTGCCAGCCGACCACCTCGGCGATCTTCATCGAGGCCAGGATCGGCTGTCGGGGCTCGGGCAGGAGCGGGTCCGCGCCGATCTGCTTGGAGATGTCGAAGTTGTCGACGGTGTCGTCGCAACCCGCCAGAGCAAACGGCACGAGCAGGGCGGCGGCCAGCGCCGGGAGGATGGCCCGCAACGGTTGACGCGTCATGCCAGGTCTCCTCGATCAAAGGACCGGGAACGCCACGCAACCCCGGCGACGAGCATCAGAACGACGGTCAGCGCCGAGAGCGCAAGGCCGAGTGGCACGACCCCGGTCCAGCCGTCGCGCGCGTGCACGAGGCTGTTCACGAAGGCGGCCACGAGCACCAGGACGTCGAGCAGCAGGAGCGCCGCCGGCGACCGTCCGCGCCGGGCGATCACCGCGACGATGTCCACGACGAGCGCCAGCCCGCCGCCGACCAGCCCGGCGAAGAGCAGCCAGGCCGAGAAGTTCTGCCACAGGAGGTTCGCCGTCTGCCAGTAGAGGACGTCGGTGATCAGCACGAGCGTGAAGCAGGCGATCGGGAAGGATGCGAACGCATCGTGGAGCGCGACGAGAACGCCGCCCCCGGAAACTGATCGCCGCTCCGCGACCCCCGCTCGCCGATAGCTTGTTGCGTCCATGTCATCTTCCTTCGAGCGCTCCTTCGGCGGCGGGTGCGGCGCTCATTTGGTCCGCCCGCATCTGCGCCGTTCACGCAGGCAAACAGCGCAGCGACAAGGCCGTTCCGGCTGACGCGCAAAAGTGAACGCGCGCAGCCGGTCGGCAGCCGCCACCCCGGATGCTCTTGTGCCTCGACGAGGACGCATTGGTCGGATCAAGATGCCGGGGACGACGGTTGGCGACGAGAGCGAGAAACGCCCGACAGGAGGCAAGCACGATGAACAAGGCCGCCGTGATCACCGGAGGCGCGCAGGGCATCGGCCGCGGCTGTGCCGAGCACCTCATCGGCGCGGGCTGGCGCGTCGCCTGCCTCGACGCCGACGCCCGCGCGGTCGCGGAACTCGCCGATGAACTCGGCGGCGAGCACCTGCTGGCGCTCGACGCCGATGTCGCTGACGAGGAGGCCGTCGCCCGGGCCTTCGAACGCATCGACGCCTGGACCGCCGGTGGCGGTCTCGACCTCCTCTTCAACAATGCCGGCCTGGCAGGCGCCGAGACCGGGCCCGTCGAGGCGTTGAGCCTGGCCGAGTGGCGTCGCCGCATCGACGCGAGCCTGACGGGAACGTTTCTGTGCACCCGGGCCGCGATCCCGGCCCTGCGCCGCCGCAGGGGCGCCATCGTCAACATGGCGTCGACCCGCGCCTTCCAGTCCGAGCCGCATTGCGAGGCCTATGCCGCGGCAAAGGGCGGGATCGTCGCGCTGACGCATGCGCTCGCGGTCAGCCTCGGCCCCGATATCCGGGTCAATGCGGTGGCCCCCGGCTGGATCGAGACGCGGCCCTTTGCCCGGCGCGACAAGCGGCAGTCGGTCGAGCACGACGAGGCCGAGCGGCTGCAGCATCCGGTCGGCCGCGTCGGCACGCCGCGGGACATCGCCGAGACCGTCGAATGGCTGGCGGGCGCCGGCTTCGTCACAGGGCAGACGATCGTCGTCGACGGCGGGATGCAGAGGCGGATGATCTACGAGGCGTGATCGCGGGGCGAACCGCCCGGCCGCCGCTTGCTCGTCACCGGTCGCGCAAGCGACCCTCCGGGCGCCATCAGGGCCCGCGACGCTCGCAGGCGCACTTATCGGCGCCGGAGTCATCGCGCCGTCAAGGAAGCCGGGTAATGAAGCATGGCACGGCGTCGGCCGTGCGCGCGCGAGAGCGGCGCGTCAGGATCCACAGAAGGGGACCCAGGGATGAAGCAGAATTCTCCTCGCCAGCGCCGCGCTGGCCGCGGTTGCCTCGCTTGCAGGTGCGCAGACTGCGCCCGTGCAGGCCGGCAGCCAGTGGTACACCGATGCCGAGGCGGCGCTGCAGCATCGGCTGGCCCAGCAGGACAACACCCGCCGCGCCAAGAACGTGATCCTGTTCATCGGCGACGGCAACGGCGTCGGCACGAACTATGCGATCCGCCTGTTCCAGGGCCAGCAGCAGGGCAAGCTCGGCGATGAGCACGTGCTGTCCTACGAGGCCTTCCCGCATTTGGCGCTCAGCAAGACCTACAACACGAACGCCCAGACGCCCGATTCGGCGCCGACCGCCTCGGCGATGAACACGGGCGTCAAATCCAAGTTCACCACGATCGGCGTCTCCGAGGACGTGACGGCGGAGGACTGCTCGACCTATTCGCCGGCCGCCGACCTGACGCTCTTCGCCGACATCGCGCACGAGATGGGTAAATCGGTCGGCATCGTCTCGACGGCGCGCATCACCCACGCGACGCCTGCGGCGGTCTATGGGCACACCGTGAACCGCGACTGGGAAGCCTCGGTGCCGGAAGGCTGCGCCCAGAAGGACATCGCGGCCCAGCTGGTCGACAAGATCGAGGCCGGCGTCATCGACGTGGCGATGGGCGGCGGCCGCCGCGAATTCTTGCCCGAGGGCGTCGCCGGCGAGGAGGACACCAGGGGCAAGCGCAAAGACGGGCGCAACCTCATCGAGGAGATGAAGAAGGCCGGCGCCCAGTACGCCTGGGACGAGGCGAGCTTCGCCGGGCTCAAGCTCGACGGCTCGGCCCCGATCGTCGGCCTCTTCGAGGCGAGCCACATGAAGTACGAGCACGACCGCACCAACGAGCCGTCGCTCACCGAGATGACGCGCGCGGCCATCGAGGACCTCTCGAAGAACGGCGAGGGCTATTACCTGATGGTCGAGTTGGGCCGCATCGACCATGCCAACCACGAGGGCAACCTCTTCCGCACCGTGACCGACGGCGCCGAGTTCGCCGACGCCGTGGCGGCGGCGGACGCGATGACCGATGACCAGGAGACGCTGATCATCGTCACGGCGGACCACGAGCATGCCATCGCCTTCAACGGCTATTGCGGCCGCGGCTCGAACATCCTCGGCCTCTGCATGAAGATCGACAATGCGGGCGTCGCGAACACCGGCGAGCCCGAGCTCGCCAATGACGGCAAGCCCTACACCGTGGCCGGCTTCCTGAACGGCCCCGGCACCGTCCTGAAGCAGCAGGGCAACGACTTCTCGGGCTCGCGGTCCGAGCTGGTCCAGGAGCAGGTCACCGACCCCGAATACCTGCAGGAGGCGCTGATCCCCCTCAACTCCGAGACGCATTCGGGCGTGGACGTGGCGATCTACGCCAAGGGACCTTGGTCGCATCTCTTCGACGGCACGGTCGAGCAGAACTACATCTTCCACGTGATGCACCACGCGGTGACCGCGCCGGCGAACCAGTGAGCACCGGCGGGCCCGCCAGGGTGACGGTTCGATAAGCAACACGAGCACCAGGCCAGGCGGGGCGGGCGCGACGATCGATCGGCGCGCGCTCCGGCTCGGCTCTCATGCGGCCGCGCTGGCCGGTCGCGCGGGCGTCTCCTCGGTCCAGCCAAGGTCGCCGGCATAGCGCCAGGCCAGCCGACCCTCTTCGTCGAGCGCGAAGAGGTGGAGCCAGCGGTTGTCGAACAGAGCGCGTACCTCGCCATGCCGGCGGAGCACCTGCGAGATCGCCTCGCGCGGCGCGGCGATGCACACTGAAAGCCGCAGAGGCTCGTGCACGAGCCGCTCGCCGTCATGCACCGACTGCCAGGGCAAGCCCGGCCGCAGCCGCCCGCCATTGCCTTCGAGCACGCCGATCCCGCCGACCACATTGTGCAGCAGCTTGTTGCCGGCGCCGAAGGCGGCGGGCGACACGGCCGAGCCGTAATACTGCAGGCTGATCCAGCTCGCGACCACGACGGGCGCGGTCAGGATCAGCTCGAGCACGCCAAAGCCGTTGTCGCGGGTCCAGTCATAGTCGTGCAGGAAAGCCCGCCCAGCCAGCGAGCGGCCCGACGTTCGCGCCCGCGGCGCGGCGATGAAGGCCGCGCAGCCGGCCAGCGCCCATTCCGGCCGCGTCTCGGCCCAATCGCGCGCCCGGTGCGTGATGTCGCAAGCCCTCCCCGGCAGGCGCAGCGCCCGCTCGGTCCGCGCCAGGGCACCGGCCGCATCCAGCCAGGCGCGCGCCTGCGCGAGATCCGCGGCATGGGCCGACGTGGCGTCGTCCGGGTAGGTCGCGATGCCGTCGGTCACCGTATCGTGCAGGGCGGCGACGAACAGCGTGTCCGCAGGAATGTCGATGCCGCGCGGCCGCAGCTCGGCCCGGACCTGGCCGTCGTTCAGGAGCGCGGCGAGCAGGCGCGCATTCACCTCCCCCGAATGACCGCCGCAGGCGCCGCAGCCGAGGGCACTGGCATGCGGGTTGTTGGTGACGGTCGCGCCATGGCCCGCCAGCAGCACCAGCCGGGCGAAGCCCGTGGTCAGCGACATCGCCCGCAGCACCGTCTCTGCCGCGGCGGCGCGCGCCGCGCCGTCCGGCTCGGGCTCGAGGCGCGGCGCCGGCTCGGCCGCCGCCCCGGTCGCCGCCCCGGCCGCCGCCCCGGGCTGCGCCAGCCCCAGCGCGTCGCGGACCAGCTTCGCCGCATAGAGCAGCCCCGTCGACTCGACGAAGGCGAAGGACGAGACAGCGGCGAACTTGAACCGGCCCCAGGCCCGAACGGCCCGTCTCGCATGGCGCAGGGTCAGGTCCCGGGAGGCATCCTCCGGGCCGCCCGCGCGGCTGTGAAGACGCGGCGCCAGCAGAACGGGCAGGCGCCGCTCCTCGACGTCCGAGGCCATGGGGCGGTGCGCGACCGGCAGGCCGAAGAACCCGGCAAAGCCCAGCGTCCTGATGCCGGGATCGAGCGATTCCAGCGCCCGCCGGATCACCTCCGAGCGGACATCGATGCAGAAGACGGCCTGCAGCCTCGGCCGTCCTGCGGCCTCGGCCGGCGCGGGGGCCGGCGCGCGGCGGCGCGGGGGCCGGCACTGGCGCCGCCAGCGTCGCCGCCAGACTCCGCTGGGCTGCCCGCTCCGCGGCCTCTTGCAGGATGGCGTCGACCAGCTGGTCGTCGGTGGGCAGCAGCGGCGATCCGTGGGCCGCGCGCACCTCCGCCCAATCCGCCTCTATCTCGGGATGCGCTGCCAGGAGCGCCGCCTCCCAGAACAGCCGGATCGCCAGGAAGTCGGCCAGCGCGCTGTCATCGCCCCCGTCGAGCTCCGCCTGCCAGAGCCGCCAGCGCGCGAGCTGTGCCCAGCCGCCGAGGGTGGTCAGGAGCGCGTGGAAATAGGTCGGCAGCGCCGCTTCGCCGAGCCCGAGCCGAGCGACGGCGCGCCTGATCGCCTCGCCGGCATCATCGGGCGCCTCGGCGACCCGTTGCGCGAACCCGGGAAGTCCCAGGATCTCCGGCGTCAGGTCGTGCATCGCCGCCGCGCGCCAGGCGGTCCAGGCGCCGCGCCCCTTCGGCGCCGCCCAGAGGGCCTGCCCCTCATCGAGCCAGTCGGCCGCCCAGGCGCCGAACCGCTCGTCGACGATGCCGGGCCAGGCGATGCCCGATGCCTGCGCCGCCAGATCGGCGACCGTCGGCAGCGCGCGCGGCGCCTGCGCAGGCGTCCGCGCGGCGGCCCTCAGCTCGGCGACCGAGGCAGGCCTCGGATCGGGGGCGGCGGCCAGCGCGGCGGCGAGATCGGCCTCGGTGATCTCGCCCGCGTCGATCTTCGCGGCGTACCAGCAGCGCGGCATCGTCACGGGGCAGCCCGCGACCCGGGCCAGCCGCGCCGCCGCCATCGGCAGGCTTTCGCCGGCCTGCCCGAGATAGGGGTTGACGGCGACCGAGGCGGCGAGGGGCCACACCGGCGGCACGGCGCGGCCGGCGGCATCGACGGCGGCCGCCAGGTCGCTCGCGGCGATCTCGGTCTCTGGCTGCTTCAGCATGGCATCCTCCGGGCGCGGTCGGGCAGGGCTAAGAGGGCAGGGCTAAGAGGGCAGGGCTAAGAGGGCAGGGCGAAAGATCGGGCGGCGGACCAGGCCCGGCGGTCACGCCCGGCCGGGCCTGTCCGGCATGGACCAGCTGCCGAGCAGCCGGTCGACGACGGCGTTGACGTAGAGGCCGTTGGCGAGATGCACGCGCAGCCCCGCCGCGGCCGGATGATAGGCCCACAGCGGGAACAGCGCCTGCGCCACCGCGACGACGCCGAAGCTGAGGACGGCCAGCACGATCAGCCCCCATTCCAGCGGCCCGGCCGGCGGGGTCGGCGGCAGCGCGCCCTGCGCCAGGTGCAGGGACGCCGTCTGCAGCGCGAAGTAGCCGACCGCCGCGGCGCCCGAGAACACCAGCGTCCGCTGCGTCAGCGCGCGCGGCGCCGCATCGGCCAGACCCTGCGCGATCAGGTAGGCGACGCCCAGGATCAGGATGGCGCCGAGAGCGATCGCCTGCGGGCTCTTGTCCGAGAAGCCGAAGGCGGCGCCGACCACGGCATAGACAGCCAGCGCCAGCAGGAAGGCCCGACCGACCGCGGGCCCGTTCGGCACGGCGACGGGCCCTGGCCGCCGGATCGAGGCGACCCGCTCGATGGCCGCGCCGGCGGCGAGGAAGGCGTGCGCCTTGTAGAGCGAGTGAGCCACGATGTGGAGCAGCGCCAGCGGGAACAGCGCGAGCCCGCACTGCAGCATCATGAAGCCCATCTGCGCGACCGTCGACCAGGCCAGCGATGTCTTGACCGCTGGCTGGGTCAGCATGACCAGGCTGCCGAGCAGCGCCGTGAAGCCGCCCACGACCGCAACGACCGCCAGGACGCCGGGCGCCAGGATCATGATCTCGGCGAAGCGGATCAGCAGGAACCCGCCCGCATTCACGATTCCGGCATGCAGCAGGGCCGAGACCGGCGTCGGCGTCTCCATCACCTCGGTCAGCCAGCCCTGGGTCGGGAACTGAGCCGATTTCAGCAGCGCCGCGATGCCGAGCAGCGCCGCCGCGATCTGAACCGCCACCGGCGCCTCGCCGCCGCGCGCCGCCGCCAGGATCGCGGCGATGTCCCCCGTGCCATAGCTCGCCCACAGGAGCACGGCCGCCCCGATCAGGGCCGCGTCTCCCGCCCGCGCGGCCAGGAACTTCTTGCGCGCCGCCCGCCGCGCCTGCACCCGCTCGGGGTAGAAAAGCAGCAGCCGGTGCAGGAACAGGCTGGTGGCGATCCAGGCGGCGACCAGTTGCGCCAGCGTTCCAGCGATGACCAGCAGCATGACGGCCGCCAGCGTCGCGCACATCCAGCCCGTGAAGGCGCCCTGCCGCGCCTCGCCGTCGAGATATCTCGACGAATAGCGCAGCACGATCCAGCCGACGAAGGCAACCAGGGTCAGCATCGTTGCGCTGACGAGATCGAGCCGGGCGACGAGAACGCCGGGCACCACCGTCCCCGTCCGCGCTCCTCCGACCGCAAGCGCAGCGACTTCCACCGCCGCCGCGGCCAGCGCTGCCAGCGCCGCCAGCTCGGCCAGGCGGAGCGACAGGCGCGGACGGAACTGCGGTCCTCGAAAGGACACCGCTGCCGCGAGGGCGAGCGCCAGGGGCGCCATGTACATCAGCTCGGCCATTCCAGTCTCCGCAGTTCCCTGAGCGCTGGTAGCCGCGTTGGCAGGCAATGAAAAATTCATTGTTTCGTCAAAAACGTTCCATAGAAAAGAACGATGGCGAACTTGAACTACCGTCACCTGGGCTATTTCCGCGCCGTCGCGCACGACGGAAACCTGACCCGCGCGGCGCGCCGAATGAACCTGTCGCAATCGGCGCTGTCGGTGCAGATCCGCAGCCTGGAGGAGCAGCTCGGCCACGCGCTGTTCGAGCGGCGGGGGCGGCAGCTCCATCTGACCGAGGCCGGGCGCATCGCGCTCGACCATGCCGACGCGATCTTTGCCGCCGGCGACGATCTGGTCGGCACCCTGGCCGGCACCGGGGGCAGCCGCCGCGTCCTGCGGATCGGCGCGCTGGCGACGCTGTCCAGGAACTTCCAGATGCAGTTCCTGGCACCGGTTCTCGGCCTCGCAGGCGTCGAGCTGGTGCTGCGATCGGGCAGCACGGCCGAGCTCCTGCACGCCATGGAGACGCTCGACCTCGACGCCGTGCTGCTGAACCGCGCCGTCCCCCGCGACACGCGCACGCCGTTCGTGTCGCACCAGGTCGCCGAGCAGCAGGTCGGCCTGGTCGCCGTCCCGGAGCGCCTGGCGGGCGATCGGTCGGCGGCCGAGCTGATCGCCAGCCAGCCGGTGGTCCTGCCCTCGTCCGAGAGCGGCATCCGCATCGGCTTCGACGCGCTCTGCAGCCGGCTCGGCATCCAGGCTCAAATCGCCGCCGAGGCGGACGACATGGCGATGATGCGGCTTCTCGCCCGAGAGGGCGTCGGGCTCGCCGTGCTGCCGCCGATCGTCGTCAAGGAAGAGCTTCAGAGCGGGATGCTCGTCGAGGGTCCGTCCCTGCCGGGCGTCAGCGAAGCCTTCTACGCAGTCACGATCGAACGGCGGTTCCCCAACCCGCTCCTCAGGATGCTGGTCTCGGACAAGACAGCGGCTCCACGCCACGGGCGCGAGCGGCAGCCCTGATCGTCTTCAGGCCGATCAAGGTGGACCTCACTCTGCCGCCTGTGGCGCCGGCTGCGAAGAAGCGGGTCCTGCCCTGCCACCGACAAGGCGGCGGATGACGGCGTAGAAGACGGGCGTGAAGAGCAGCCCGAAGAGGGTCACGCCCAGCATGCCCGAGAAGACCGCGGTGCCGAGCGACTGGCGCATCTCGGCGCCCGCGCCTGTCGCGATCACCAGCGGCACGACGCCGAGGATGAAGGCGAAGGACGTCATCAGGATCGGCCGCAGCCGCGCCTCGGCGGCGCGGGTCGCCGCGTCGCCGGGCGTGGCGCCGGCATCCTCGGCCTGCCTGGCGAACTCGACGATCAGGATCGCGTTCTTGGCCGCAAGCCCCACCAGCACGATGAAGCCCGTCTGCGCCAGGATGTCGATCGGCAGGCCGCGGATCAGCAGGCCCGTGACGGCCGCCAGAAGGCACATCGGCACGATCAGGATCACGGCCATCGGCAGCGACCAGCTCTCGTATTGCGCGGCGAGCACAGAGGAAGACGAAGACCGCGCCGGCGACGAAGACCAAGAGCCCGGTGTTGCCCGCCAGCTTCTGCTGCAGCGACAGCTCGGTCCACTCGACGGCGAAGCCGTCCGGCAGGACCTCTGCCGCGATCGCCTCCATCCGCTCGAGCCCATAGCCCGTCGAGAACCCGGGCGCGATGCCACCCTGCACCGCCGCGGCGGGGTAGAGGTTGTAGCGCTCGACCCGGTAGGCGCCCGTCCGGTCGGAGAAGCTCGCGACCGAAGACAGCGGCACCAGCCCGCCGTCGCGGTTCTTGACGACGTACTTGCCGACCGCGTCGACGCTCTGGCGCTGAGCCGCTTCGGCCTGCGCCGTGACGCGGTAGGTCCGGCCGAGGAAATTGAAATCGTTCACATAGGCCGAGCCGAGATAGACCTCGAGCGCCGCATTGATGTTGGCGGGCGGCACGCCGCGCGTCTCGGCCCGCACCGTGTCGATGTCGGCGAAGACGCTGGGCGTTCGCGTGTTGAAGAGCGTGAAGACCTGCACGAGGCCCGGATCGGCATTCGCCGCCTCGATGACCAGCCCCGCCGCTTCCTCCAGCGCCGGCAGGCCGCGCGCCCGCCGGTCCTCGACCATCATCTTGAACCCGCCGGAGTTGCCGATGCCGCGCACGGGCGGCGGCTTCAGCGTGAAGACGACCGCCTCCTGGATGTCGCCGAGCACGGCGTAGGTGTCGGCGAGGATGGCGTTGTCGTTCCGGCCCTTGGGCACGCGCTGCTCGAACGGCTCGAAGGCCGAGAAGATCACCGCGGCGTTCGACGCGTTGGTGAAGGTCGCGCCGTCGAGCCCGGCGAAGGCGACCGCGTTGGCGACCCCGTCGATGCCGCGCAGCCGGCGCGAGACCTCGTCGACGACAGCCTCGGTGCGCGACAGCGACGGCGCCCGGCGGCAGCTGCACGACGGTGATCAGATAGCCCTGGTCCTGGTCCGGGATGAACCCCGTCGGCGCGCGCTGGAACTGCCAGCCCGTCAGCGCGATCAGCCCGCCATAGAGCACGAGCATGATGAGCGAGAGCCGCACGAGCCGGCAGACGAGCCAGCCATAGCCGCGCGAGAGCGCGTCGAAGCCGCGGTTGAAGAGCCGGAAGAAAGCGTCGAGCGGCCAGGCGGCGATCCGCAGCACGCGCGACCGGCGCGCCGCCAGCGCCTCGCGCTCGGCATGGCTGCGCAGCAGCAGCGCCGACAGCGCCGGGCTCAGCGTCAGCGAGACGAAGCACGAGATCGCCGTCGCCGTGGCGATCGTGACCGCGAACTGGCGGAAGAACTGGCCCTGGATGCCGCCGACGAAGGTCGCCGGGATGAACACCGCCGCCAGCACCAGCGCGATGGCGACCAGCGCGCCGCCGACCTCGTCCATCGCCTTGTAGGTCGCCTCGCGCGGGCTCATGCCGTCCTCGAGATGGCGCTCGACGTTCTCGACGACGACGATCGCATCGTCGACCACGATGCCGATGGCCAGCACCATGCCGAAGAGCGACAGATTGTTCAGCGAGTAGCCCAGCGCCGCCAGCACCGCGCAGGTGCCGATCAGCGAGACCGGGATGGCGACGATCGGGATGACCGCCGCCCGCCAGCTCTGCAGGAAGAGGATGACGACCAGCACGACGAGCAGGACCGCCTCCTCCAGCGTCGCGATGACGGCGTCCACCGATTGCTGGATGAACTCGGTCGGGTTGTAGACGATCTCGTAGGCGATGCCGTCGGGGAACTCGGCCCCCATCTCGGCCATCAGCCCCTTGACCGCCTCGGCCGTGGCCAGCGCGTTCGAGCCGGGCTGCTGGAAGAGCGCGATGGCGACCGCGGCATCGTCGTTCAGCAGGCTCGAGACGTTGTAATCCTGCGCGCCGAGCTCGACGCGCGCCACGTCCGCCAGGCGGACGACGCGCCCCGTCCCGTCGGACTTGACGATGACGTTCTCGAACTCCTTCTCGGTCAGCAGCCGGCCGCGGGTCTCGAGGTTCATCTGGAAGCTGCCGGGCGTCGCGACCGGCGGCTGGTTCAGCACGCCCGAGGCGACCTGGACGTTCTGCGCCCGCAGCGCCGCGACGATCTCGCCGGCCGACAGCCCGCGCGCCGCCGCCCTGTCGGGATCGATCCAGATACGCATGGAGTAGTCGCGGGCGCCGAAGAGCTGCACGTCGCCGACCCCGTCGATCCGGGCGAGGCGATCCTTCAGCTGCAGCGTCGCATAGTTCGAGATGTAGAGCTGGTCGCGGCTGCCATCCGGCGAGCGCAGGTGCACGACCATCATCAGGTCGGGCGAGTTCTTGCGCACGGTGACGCCGTTGCGCCGCACCTCTTCGGGCAGGCGCGGCTCGGCCAGGGCGACGCGGTTCTGGACGAGCACCTGCGCCGTGTCGAGGTCGACGCCCAGCCGGAACGTCACGGTCAGCGACAGGCGGCCGTCACCTGTCGACTGCGAGGACATGTAGAGCATGTCCTCGACGCCGTTGATCTCCTGCTCCAGCGGCGTCGCCACGGTCTCGGCCATCACCTCGGCCGAGGCGCCGGGGTAAGAGGCGCGCACGACGACCGTCGGCGGCGCGATCTCCGGATACTGCGCGACCGGCAGCGTGAAATAGCTGCCGGCGCCGATCAGCACGATCAGGATCGACAGGACCGCCGCGAAGATCGGGCGGTCGATGAAGGCCTGCGAGAACCGCATGATCCGCCCTCAGAGCCGGCCGTCGCCAAGCACGATCTCGCCCTCGACCGGGGCGACCGGTTGGCCCGGGCGCGCCCGCGCCAGACCGTTGATGATGATGCGCTCGCTGCCGTCGAGGCCTTCGCGGATGATGCGCAGCCCGAACTCGCCGGGACCCGGGCGCACCATCTTCGGCACGACGACATTGTTGGCGTCGATCGTCATGACGAGCTTGTTCGCCTGGTCCGAGACCAGCGCCCCGTCAGGGATCAGCACCGCCGGGTAGACCTCGGTCGCGGGCATCCGCAGGATGCCGAACTGGCCGGGCGTGAGGAAGTCGTCGGCATTGTCGAAGATCGCCCTGGCACGGATCGTGCCCGTGCCGCGCTGTATGGCGTTGTCGACAAAGCTGAGCCGACCGGACCGGTCAAAGCCGTCCTCGTCGAACAGCCGCACCTGCACTTCGACGCTCTCGTCATCCACCGCCGGCAGTCGCCCGGCGCGGCGCTCGCGGGCAAAGGCCAGGTAATCGGCCTCGCTCATGTCGAACTCGAACCAGATGGGCGAGCTCGACACGATCGTCGTCAGCATCGTCGAGCCTTGACCGCCGCCGACGATCAGGTTGCCGAGCGTCACCTGGTTGTAGCTGACGTGGCCGGCGATCGGCGCCCGCACCTCGGTGAAGGAGAGATTGAGCTCGGCGTTGCGCACGGCGGCCGCGGCTTCGTCGCGCACGGCAGTGGCGCGCGCCAGCTCGGCGATCCGCTCGTCCAGCATCGCACGGGAGGCGAAATCGGTCTGCGTCAGGCGCTGCGTGCGCCCCAGCTGCACGTCTGCCAGCTCGACGGTGGCCTGCGCCTCGGCGGCGCGCGCCTTGGCGTTTTCCAGCGCGATCTGAAAGGGCCGCGCGTCGATGGTGTAGAGCAGATCGCCGACCGCGACGTGCTGCCCGTCGGTGAAGTGCACCTCGGTCAGGTAACCGCTGACCCTCGCGCGCACCTCGACATTCTCGACGGCGACGAACTGGCCGGTGAACTCCATCCACTCGGCCAGCTCCTTGACGATGGGCTTGGCAACGGTCACCTGCGGCGGCCCGGATTGCGCCAAGGATGGCCCGGCGGCGAAAGCCGCCACCGCGATCAACGCCGCGGCAGCGATGTGCCAACGCCGAGTCGAACCTTGCATGCTGATCCCCTCCCCGCGATCCGTGACCCAGATCTGTAACCCCGTGGACCCCTCACCCGTCCGGAGGCAAACTGGTACGACTATCGCGCGCGTCCAGCACACTGCGCGCGCCCACGAGGAGATAATCGCGATGGCAATCGGCGCGCCCTGCTTCGAGACGGCATCTGCAGGCTCCAGTGTCGGGCGGCTTTTCCAGCAGCGCGCGCGGATCAACCCCCAGGCCGTGGCGCTGCACCACGCAGAGGCGTCGCGCAGCTTCGGCGAGCTCGACGCGCGCGTCAATCGCCTGGCCCACGTGCTGATGGCGATGGGCGTCACGGCAGGCCAGCGGATCGCGCTGCTTTCCCGCAACCGCATGGAATATGTCGAGGTCGAGCTCGCGGCGGGCAAGATCGGCGCGATCACGGCCTGCCAGAACTGGCGTCTGGCGGATCCCGAGCTCAAGCACTGCCTCGACCTCGTCGAGCCGCTCGTCGTCATCGCGGAACCCGGCTATGCAGCGGCGCTCGACAGGGTCGGCGCCGATGCAGCCCCGCATCCTGCTCGGCGACGACTACGAGGCGCGGCTGGCGGCCGCTTCCGACGAGAGCCCGGACATCGACGTCGACCCCGAGGAAGGCTTCGTCATCCTCTACACCTCCGGCACCACGGGCATGCCGAAGGGCGCGCTGATCAGCCACCGGGCGATGATCGCGCGCTCGATGGTCAACGCGGCAGAGCTGCTGCTGCCGCCGGACGAAGCGATCGTGTGCTGGCCGCCCTTCTTCCACATGGCCTCGACCGATCAGGGCATCGGGGCGCTTCTGCGGGGCTCTCCCCTCGTCGTCGTGGACGGCTATGACCCGGACGCCCTGATCGCCGTCCTCGAGAGACACCGGATCGGCTGGTTGCCTCTCATCCCCGGCATGGTCGAGGATTTCGCTGCGCGCGCTGCACGAGGCGCAGCCGCGGATTGCCGGCGTCCGCATCTGCGGGGCGATGGCCGACCTCGTGCCGCCGCACCAGATCGCCGCCGTCACACGCCTGCTGGGGGCGCCCTATCTCAACACTTTCGGCGCGACCGAGACCGGCCTGCCGCCCGCGACCGGCGCGCTCATCCCCGTGGGCGAGGTCCCCGCCGACCTCGCCAAGCGCCAGAGCAGCTATTGCGAGCTGAAGCTCGTCGACGCGGAGGACAACGAGGTGCCGATCAGGCGTCCCCGGCGAGGGCTGCATGCGCGGGCCGACCCTGTTCTCCGGCTATTGGCGCGCGCCAGAGACCAATGCGCGGGATTTTCGCGGCGGATGGTTCCACATGGGCGACGTCTTGGCCCGGCGCGCCGACGGGCGGCTCGTCTTCATGGACCGCGTCAAGTACATGATCAAGTCAGGCGGCGAGAACATCTATCCCGCCGAGATCGAGCGCATCCTGCTGGCCGAGCCCAGGGTCGAGGACGCCTGCGTCGTGCGGCGCGCCGACCCGCGCTGGGGCGAGGTCCCCGTGGCCGCCGTGGCGGCGGCGCCCGCGACGGCGCACGACGCTCTGCGCGCCGACCTGCTGGCAGCCTGCCGGGCGGCGCTTGCGGGCTACAAGCAGCCCAAGGAAATCCGCTTCGTCGCCTATGCCGAGCTGCCGCGCTCGACCACGGGCAAGATCCAGCGGCACGAAGTCGAAAAGTGGTTCGCCGAGGCTGCGGCTACTCGGGATAGCGCCACGGCCTGACGGACCCGGCGGCGCCCGTCGTCCGGGGTCCACATGGGCAAAGCGAACCCCTCGCCGACCTGACGGAAGACCATGCGCATCCGCGAGCCGATCCCGACCCGCGCGATCATCTCGGGCCCGGCAAGCGCGCCCTCGGGCGTGACGAGGTTCCCCGTCACCCTCAGGCCGTCATCGGGCTCGGGCGCTCCCTTCTGCTCGTCGAGCTCGACGATGACGATCATGTAGGGCAGGTGATCGCGGAAGGCCGGCTGGATCGGCGTGCGGGACCTCGGCATAGGTGTAGACCGATCCCTTCGGCTCGACCGCCTCCCAGGTCGATTGCGGTGCGCCGCAATGCGGGCATCCCGTGCTCGGCGGATAGCGCAGCAGGCCGCAGGCGCCGCATCTCTGCAGGCTGAACGAGCCTCGGGCGCAGCGCCGGAAGAACTCCTGGTTCGGTCTCATCCGCCGCCTCCACCGCCAGCGGCATGCCCAGATAGTCGCCGCTCAGAGCATCGTGCGCCATCACGCCCTCCCCAGGACGAGGGCCGAGCCATAGCCCGGCGTGCCCCAGCCAAGGTTCGCGGACAGCTCCGGGCCGCGCACCTGCCGGCACCCGCCCTCGGCATAGTCGTAGCTGTGCCGCCGCCGCCCGTCCGGGCCGATCGGGCAGCTGTCGTCGGCGTCGTGCCGCAGCTGGCGGACGTTCTCGATGACCATCGACATGCCGTGCGTGTAGCCCTCGCAGAGATGTCCGCCGCTGGTGTTGTTCGGCCGGCGCCCGCCCAGCCTGATGCCGCCGTCCGAGACATAGTCTCCGGCCCCGCCCGGCCGGCAGAACCCATAGGCCTCGAGCTGGAGCATCGTCGTGAAGGTGAACGCGTCGTAGGAGCCGGTGAGGTCCATCTCGTCCGGTCCCGACCCCGGCATGCCGCCAGAGGAACTTCGCGGCATAGGCGCCGCCGACCCGCGAGCCCGGCCCGGACTGCAGCGCCTGGTCGGGCCGGGGCGCGCAGGTGCGGCCGGCCACCGCCTTGATCAGCACCGGATGGCGCCGCAGGTCGCGCGCGCGCTCGGCGCGCGTGACGATCATGGCCGTCGCGTTGTCGGTCTCGAGGCAGCAATCGAGCAAATGCAGCGGCGTCACGATCATCCGGCTCGACAGCACGTCCTCGACCGTGACGCGCCGCTGCATCAGCGCCTTTGGGTTGTTCGAGGCGTGGTGCGAATGCGCGACCTTCACCTCGGCGCGCCTGCGCAGGCGTGATGCCATGCTCGTGCATGTAGCGCATGAAGGTCGGCGCGAACCACTGCGCCGGGCTGAACCAGCCATAGGCATGGGCGTGAAGGTTGTCGCCGCTGACCGCCGCGGCCGCCGCGCCGCCGGTCCCGCCGATCCGGTTGCGGGAATACCCGTTCATCGCGCGGAAGATGGCGACGGTCTCGCACATGCCGGCCTCGATCACCCCGATGGCGATGCCGACCAGCGCTTCCGTCGACGATCCGCCGCCATGGACGTCCATGAAGAAGTCCGGGCGGATGCCGAGGTCCGAGGCGACATGGGTCGAGGGCGTGGAGTCGTTCATCGCGTAGGAAAGCATCCCGTCCACCTCGCCGGGCCCGAGCCCCGCATCCGCCATCGCGTTCCGGATGGCCCAGGTGGCCAGCGCCCGCGTCGTCAGCCCGGAGCCGCGGGAATAGGTCGTCTCGCCGACGCCGACGATCGCGAACTTGTCCCGCAGCCGGGCCCCCGACGCCGCATCCACTTCCATGCCGGATCCTCTCCCACCGTTCTCAGGGGACGAGCCTTACGCGAGTCCGCCCGAGATGCCAGACGTGGCCTCAGCGCCGCTCGCGGCGCCGCGCGAGCGTGCCCGGAAGGCGACGGCGTGCAGGTCAGAGCTGCAGCACGAGCTTGCCGCGCGTGCCCCGCCCCTCGAGGATCCGGTGCGCCTCCGGCGCCGCGTCCAGCGGCAGGACGCGGTCGATCGCGACGCCGAGCCGGCCCTCGCGCACCAGCGCGAACAGCGCGTCCGTCCGCGACCGGATCTCCGCCGAGCCCTGCATGTAGTCGGCCAGATGCGGCCGGGTGAAGAACACCGAGCCCGCCTCGGCGAGCTCGAGCGGGCTGACCGCCTCGACCAGCCCCGAGCTGCCGCCATAGTTGACGACCAGCCCGCGCCGCTTGAGCGACCGGATCGAGCGCGCGATGGTCTCGCGCCCGACCGAGTCGTAGACGACGTCGACGCCTTCGCCGCCGGTGATCTCCATCACCCGTTCGCGGAAGTCCGCCTCGCGGTAGAGGATCACATGGTCCGCGCCGCGCGCCCGGGCGATCTCGGCCTTCTCCGCCGACCCGACCGTCGCGATGACCGTGGCGCCCCGCAGCTTTGCCAGCTGGATCACCAGCTGGCCGACCCCGCCCGCCCCGGCGTGCAGCAGGCAGCTGTGGCCGGGCCCCAGCGCAAAGGCCGAATGCGTCAGGTAGTGCGCCGTGCAGCCCTGGAGCTGCAGCGCACAGGCAACCTCGTCCGGCATGTCGTCCGGCACCGGCACGAGCTTCCAGGCGGGCACGACGGCGGCCTCGGCATAGGCGCCGCGGTGAATGCACCAGGCGACGCGCTGGCCTGGACCAAGAGCGGGCGCGAGATCGCCGACGCCCTCGCCCAGCGCGTCGATGCGGCCGACGCCCTCCATGCCCAGCACCATCGGCAGCGGCGTCCGGTAGGTGTCCGAGCGACGATAGGCGCCAGAGCGCATGTAGACGTCGATGAAGTTGACCCCGGCGACCGTGACGCGGACCCGCGCTTCGCCGGGGCCCGGCTCGGGCTCGGGCAGGTCCAGGACGGACAGCGCCTCGGGGCCGCCGAACGCGTTGACGCCGATCGCGCGCATCGGCTCAGCCTGCCAGCACGACGTCGGCGCCGACGATCTCGACCGGATAGGTCCGCAGCCGCAGGCGATGGTGCTGGGGCGACGGCACGGTCGGCTCGCCGGTCGCGGCGAAGTACTCGAAGCCGTGCCAGGGGCACCGCACGACGTCCCGGCCCTCCTCGACGCGGAGCGTGTCGGGACCGTCGCCGTCGACATAGCGCACGACGCAGCCCGCCCCCAGATCGGCGCCCTGGTGCGGACAGCGCGCGGCAAAGGCGCGGAGGCTGCCGTCGGCCAGCCGCGTCACCACCGCCCGGGCCCGCCCGATCCGCACGGGCAGCAGCCGGCCGTGGACGACCTCCTCGGCCCTGCAGAGAACCTCGCGGCCGCTCATTCCGCCGCGACCCGGCTGGCGGGCGGCACCTCGAGCCCGTAGAACGCCGCGGCGTTCTTCCAGAGGATCTTCTCGCGCAGATCTTCCGGCAGCTGGCGGGGGATTGCCGCGGCGGGCGAATCGAAGTCGAAATGCGGATAGTCGGTCGAGAACACCAGGATCTCGTCCGTGCCCATCAGGTCGACGAGCTTCACCCACTGGTCGGCGGAGATATCCTCGGTCGGCTGGGTCGAGAGCTTCAGGCGCTCGCGGATATGCGCGCTCGGCAGCTTCTTGATCCAGGGCACCTCGATCCGGCCCTGCCGGTATTCGCGGTCGAGGCGCCACATGACGTGCGGCAGCCAGGAAAAGCCGCCTTCCAGCACCATGAAGCGCAGGCGCGGGAACTCGTCGAAGACGCCGTTGCAGATCAGGCTGATCACCTGCGGCATCAGCCCCATCGGGATCAGCGCATGCCGCTCCATATAGGTCAGCCCCATGCCATAGGGGCCCTGCACCTGCGCCGTGTGGTGGAAGGCGATCTGCAGGTCGTGGCGGTCGGCGGCGGCGAAGATCGGCCGGTAGTGCGGCTCGCCATAAGCGATGTCGCCGACGACGGGCAGCAGCACCTGGCGCATCTGCGGGTGCGCGGCCATGCGGTCGATCTCGCGGGCCGCCGCCGCCGGGTCGCGCGCGAAGATCTGGATCGAGCCGATCAGCCGGTCGTCCCGCGCCAGCCAATGCTCGACGCAATAGTCGTTGTAGGCAGCGGCCAGCGCGTTGCCGAGCCCGTACTGCAGGTGCAGCATGGTCGGGTAGAAATAGCCCGTCAGAACGGCGTGCGTGATGTCGTGCGCCTCGAAGACGTGCCGGCGCATGGCGCCGAAATCCGAGGCCGAGGCCGAGCCGTCGCCCGAGGCGACGTCCGCCCGGTTGCCGTTTCCGGGCGAGGTGTAGCAGAAGGGCTGGGTGAAGCCCCGCCACGCGCCTTTGTCGATCCACCCCGCCCAGGGCTCGGGCAGATACGGGACGAGGTCCTTCAGGCTCGCGAAGTTCTCGTGGACGTCCGTGTCGATGATCGGCATGGCGTGGCTCCTCTCGATGTGGCCGGACCGTGGCCGAGCGCCGGCCCCTCTGTCTGTCACCTGGCTGACACTCGCTCGCCCGTCCCCGCGATGGCCGCCAGCCGATGCTCGTCGCGAACCACGATCGCCCGTCCGTCGCGCGCGATGCAGCCGGCCGCGGCAAAGCGGCGGAGCGTCGCCGTGACGGTCGGACGGCGGGCCTGGGTCAGGCTCGCGAGTTCCTCGTGCGTCATCGGGATCGGGCACCGCGCGCCATCCAGGCCGTCCTGCGGATCCGGGCGCGACAGCGACAGCAATGCGCGGGCGAGGCGCTGCTCGACGCTGAGGCCCAGGAAGTCGCCGACGCGATGGTGAAAGTCCCGCATCCGGTCGACCAGCAGCGCAATGACCTGCCGAGCGAAGCCTGGGTTCGCCGCGAGGAGATCCTCGAAGCTCCGGCGCGGAATGCGCAAGAGCTCGGCATCGGTCAGCGCCACCGCGTCGGCATCCCGGACGGGACGGCTGCCGAGTGCCGTCAGCCCCAGCAGGCTGTGCGCCAGATGCAGGCGCAGCAGCGTCTCGTCGCCCGCCTGGCCGAGCAGGACGGACTTGGCCCGTCCGCTGAGCAGGAGCCAGACATCCTCGGCGGGCTCGCCCTGCCGGTAGATGCAGTCGTTCCGGCGGAGCACGACGCTGCGACCTGCCCCTGCCAGGGCCGACACATGCTCGGGACCGAGCGTCGCGTCGATGTCGATCATCGTTCCGAGGCTGTACTCGCGCATGGCGAATGATCGCTCCAAAGCACGCGGCGTCAACCGGCGCATGAAGGCGCGACTGCCCGCCACCGCGCGCGCTGGCTGGACGGACGTGGCGCTGGTCGAGCGCTCGGTGCTGACCGCCGGCTCCTCCTGGCACGCCGCGGGCGGGTTCCACGCGCTGAACGCCGATCCGAACATGGCGGCGCTGCAGGCCTACACGATCGACCTGCTGGCGGAGATCGAGCGCGAGAGCGGCCAGGACATCGGCCTGCACATGACGGGCGGCGTCACCGTCGCCTCGGCGCCCGCGCGCTGGGAATGGCTGCAATCGGCCTACCGCATCTTTCAGACGATCGGCATCGAAGACTGCCGGCTGATGACGCCGGAGGAGATCAGGGCCGCCTGCCCGATCATGGACGTCACGGGGGTCATCGGCGGGCTCTGGGCCGACCGCGAGGGCTATCTCGACACGACCGGCACCGTGCAGGCCTATGCCCGGGCCGCGCGCAACCGGGGTGCCAGGATCATCGAGCACAACCGCGTGCTCGAGCTGCACCAGCGGCCGGACGGATGGGATGTGATCACCGAGCAGGGCACGATCCGTGCCGAGCATGTCGTCAACGCCGCCGGACTCTGGGCAAAGCAGGTCGGCCGGATGGCGGGGCTGGACCTGCCCCTCTCGCCGCTCGAGCACCACTACCTGCTGACCGACACCGTCCCGGAGATCGCCGCGCTCGACTTCGAGGTGCCGATGACGGTGGACCTCGAGGGCTTCACCTATCTGCGCCAGGACCAGAAGGGCGTGCTGCTTGGCATCTACGAGACCAAGCCCACCCACTGGATGATGGACGGCGCGCCCTGGGACTACGGCGTCGAGCTCCTGCAGGAGGACATCGACCGCATCTCGGACGAGCTCGAGATGGGCTTCAACCGATACCCCTGCCTGCGCGACGCGGGCGTGAAGAAGTGGGTCAACGGCGCCTTCACCTTCTCGCCCGACGGCAACCCGCTGGTCGGCCCCGTGCCGGGTCGGCGCGGCTACTGGGTCGCCTGCGGCGTGATGGCGGGCTTCCTGCAGGGCGGCGGCGTCGGCAAGACGCTGGCCGAGTGGATGATCCATGGCGAGCCCGAGGCCGATGCCTGGCCGATGGACATCGCCCGTTACGGACCGTGGGCCTCGAACCGCGAATATATCCGGCAGACGACCGGGCAGTTCTATGCGCGCCGCTTCGTCATGACCTATCCGAACGAGCAGCTGCCGGCCGGGCGGCCGCTGCGGATGGCTCCGGCGCACGACGCGATGACGGCGGCGGGCGCCCGCTGGGGCGTCTCGTGGGGGCTGGAGGTGCCGCTCTACTTCGCGCCGGACGGGCTTCGAGGAGACGCCGACCCTGAAGCGCTCGAACGCGCACGAAATCGTCGCCGAGGAGTGTCGGGCCGTGCGCGAGGCGGTCGGTCTCCTCGACATCTCGGGCTTCTCGCGTTTCGAGGTCACCGGCCCCGATGCGCAGGCCTGGCTCGACCGCCTCCTCGGCTGCCGCCTGCCGAGGCCGGGGCGGGCGCGGCTGGCGCCGATGCTGTCGCCGCAGGGCAGGCTCAAGGGCGACCTGACGGTCTTCAACTGGGGCGACGGCGCCTGGTGGCTGATGGGCTCGTACTATCTGCGCCAGTGGCACCTGCGCTGGTTCGCCGAGCGGATGGGGCCGGGCGAGCGCGTCGCCGTGCGCGACATCTCGGACGACATCGTCGGCTTTTCGCTCTCCGGGCCGCGCTCGCGCGAGCTGCTGGCACGGCTGACGCAGGCGGACGTTTCGTCTGCCGCGCTGCCGTTCATGGGCTGCACCGAGATGGATGTCGGGCTGATCCGCGCGCGCGTCGGCCGGCTCTCGGTGACGGGTGAACTCGGCTACGAGATCCACTGCCGCGCGGCCGAGCACGTCGCGCTGCGGCGCGCGCTGCTGGGGGCCGGCACGGATCTGGGCCTGCGCGAGATCGGCTACAACGCGCTGAACTGCGCTGCGGCTGGAGAAGAGCTTCGGCATCTGGTCGCGCGAGTTCACCCAAGGCTACACGCCGCGCATGACCGGCATGGACCGCTGGATCGACTGGCAAAAGCCCGACTTCGTCGGCCTCGAACCGGCGCTGGCCGAGCGCGACGGGCCGCCGCCCGAGCACGTGCTGGCGACACTGGAGGTCGACGCGGATGGCGCGGACGCCTCGGGCTACGAGCCGGTCTGGGCGGATGGCCGGCGCGTCGGCTTCGTCACCTCTGGCGGCTACGCGCACACGCTCGGCCGCTCGCTCGCCATGGCACTGGTCGAGCCGGCGATGGCGGCCCCTGGGACCGAGCTGCGCACGCACATCGTCGGCATCGAGCGGCCCGCGCGTGTCATCCCCGCCTCGCCCTATGATCCCGAGGGCAGGGCGATGCGGCAATGACCGGCTCCGCGGCTGCCCGGCCGGCGGGTCGCCCGAGCCGATCGGCGCGCGTCGGCGACCACCGGCTCGGCTTCACCGGGCGGTCGCCGCTGCCGGGCGAGGTCGAGGCGTTCGCCGCCCATGCACGCGACGGGCGAGCGCCGGAAATCCGGTTCCGGCGCCCGCGCCCGGGCGCTATGATGCGGCAGAAGGGGGGCTGACATGGCGGATCTGCTGCTGCGCAACGGAATGCTGGTCGACGGCGAGGCCGACCGGCCGGTCGGCCCCGTCGACGTGCTGGTCGAGGACGGCCGCATCGTCGAGGTCTCGGAGCGCGGGATCGGCGCGTCCGCTGCCCGGACGATCGACCTCGCCCGGCGCTCGCTGATGCCGGGGCTGATCGACGCGCATGTCCACGTCATCGCCACGATGCCGAACCTCGGGGCCAATGCGGGCCTGCCGGACGCGCTGGTCGCGCTGCGGGCCGCGGGGCTGATGCGGGCCATGCTGCGGCGCGGCTTCACGACCGTGCGCGACCTCGGCGGCGCCGATATCGGCCTGGTGATGGCCGTCGAGGAAGGGCTGATCGAGGGGCCGCGCCTCGTCATCTGCGGCAAGGCGCTGTCGCAGACGGGCGGGCACACCGATTATCGCGGGCGCTTTGACAGGCGGCCGGCCGACCACTACCCGCACCGGCTGGGGACGCTCGGGCGCATCTGCGACGGCGTCGACGAGGTGCGCCGCGCCTGCCGCGAGGAGATCAAGGGCGGCGCCGCCTTCATCAAGCTGATGGCCAATGGCGGCGTCTCGTCGCCGACCGACCCGATCGCCTTCTTCGGCTTCTCGCGCGACGAGGTGAGGGCCGCGGTCGAGGAGGCCGAGAGCGCGCAGACCTATGTCGCGGGCCACCTCTACACCGACGAGGCGATCCGGCGCGCCGTCGAGTGCGGCGTCACCTCGGTCGAGCATGGCAACCTGGTGAAGCCCGCGACGGCGCGGCTGATGGCCGAGAAGGGCGCCTTCGCCGTGCCGACGCTCGTCACCTACGAGGCGCTGGCCGAGGACGGGCCGGGCCTTGGCCTGCCGCCCGACTCGATCGCCAAGATCGAGGATGTGCGCGGCGCCGGCATGGCCTCGCTCGAGACCTTCCGCGCGGCCGGCGTCGAGATTGCCTTCGGCACCGACCTGCTCGGCGGCATGCAGGTCCGCCAGTCCGAGGAGTTCACCATCCGCGGCCGCGTGCTGCCGGCGCGCGAGGTGATCCGCTCGGCCACCTCGGTCGCGGCGCGGCTGATGCGGATGGAGGGGCAGATCGGCGCCATCGTCCCCGGCGCGCTGGCCGACCTGATCGCCGTCGATGGCGATCCGCTGCAGGACCTGTCGGTGCTGACCGGGCAGGGCGAGCGCATCCCGCTGATCCTGAAGGGCGGCGTCCCGCTCAAGAACGAGCTGAACGCCTGAGGGGCCTCCGCGCCGGCGCAGCTGCAGCGGACGCTTGAGCCGATTGGCGGTTTCGGCCAATGGTGGCGCGTCCGCCTTTAGCCGGACACGGGGACTTCTGACAGGGAGAGAGAGAATGCGCCATCACGCAATGGTCGCGGCACTTGCGCTCGTCGGGCTGAGCCAGCCCGCGGCGGCCGAGGAGTTCATCGCCTCGATCTGGTATCCGCAGACCCATCCGCTCGACCATTACGGCTACGAGCTCTGGGCCCAGAAGGTGATCGACCAGTCGGGCGGCGCGCTGAAGCCCAACGTCTATTACGGCGAGTCGCTGCTGCCGGCGAAGGCGCATCTGTCCGGGCTGCAGGACGGCATCGCTCAGATCACGCACCACGCCGGCACCTACACGCCGAGCGAGCTGCCCGAGGACAACACGATCTCGATGATCGCCATGGGGCTCGACAACACCATGGCCACCGCGCTCGCCATGACCGAGTTCGGCCTGACCGATCCCGAGATGCAGAAGCGCTACAAGGATCTGGGGATCGTCTTCCTGGGCGGCTTCGCGACGCCGCAATACATCCTGATGTGCACCAAGCCCGTCACCACCCTGGCCGAGCTGCAGGGCGTGAAGATCCGCACGCCGGGCGCGGTGCAGGCCGACTGGGCGCGCTCGGTCGGCGCGGTGCCGGTCACGGTGCCCTCGACCGAGATGTTCACCGGGCTCGAGAAGGGCCAGCTCGACTGCGCGGCGAACGCCGCGAACGACCTGAAGACCCGCTCGCTCTGGGACGTCGCCAAGCATGTCAGCCCGGTGTCGCTCGGCCTCTACTTCCATGGCTGGGAGTACGCGGCCAACCGCGACTGGTGGCAGGGCCTCTCGCCCGAGAACCGGCGGATCCTGATGAACACCATGGCCGAATTGATCCCCGAGACGGCGAACGGCTATCTCGCCGCCAGCACCGAGGCGCTGAAGGAGGCGCCCGAGCATGGCGTCACCATCCACGAGGTGGCCCCGGAGGTGCAGAAATCGCTCGACGACTTCGCCGCCACCGAGGGGCCGAAGGCCGCCGCGACCGCCGGCAAGGAGAAGTTCGGGCTGGAGGACCCGCAGGGTCTCGTCGAGCGCTTCCTCGCCACTTACGACAAGTGGGAGAAGCTGCTCGAGGGCGTCGACGCCAGCGACAGCCAGGCGGTGGCGGATCTGGCGAAGAAGGAGATCTACGGCAAGCTCGACGAGACGAGCTACGGCACGGACTGAGGCCGATCGGCGCCTCCCGGCTGCCTCTGCCCGTATCGGGCAGCGGCGCGCGCCAAGGCACGCGGCTGCCTTTCGGTGGTCGGCGGTGCGGGTGATCTCTTGCGGGGAGGAGCCGGGCATTCGCCCGTCCCTCTCTCTTCTCGTGCCCGGTCCGCACCCCCACCTGATGGCGGTACCGGGAACGCAAGAGCACGGCCGGCCGGCCGCGACTGCCCCGATGCCGGGGCCTTGCTGGCGCCTCCGATGGTTGCCAGCCATCCGGCGCCTGGCAGCGTGCAAACCAGGGAGAGCCGTCTGTCACCCGGCCCTCCTGGCGCGCCTGATTACGCCGCCGAGGTTAACATCGCGTGGCCGCCGGCGAAGGCCGCGGCGGCGCGCCTACTGCATCATGCCGGGCAGCCAGAGCGACAGGACGGGGAACAGGACGATGATCGTCAGCGTCACCAGATCGGTGATGATGAACCAGGTCACGCCGCGGAAGATGGTCGGCAGGTCGACGAGGTTCCCGAGCGCGCCCTTCATCACATAGACGTTGAGGCCGACGGGCGGCGTGACGAGGCCGATCTCGAGCAGCTTGACCAGGATGATGCCGAACCAGACGAGGTCGATGTCGACCGCCCGCGTGATCGGCAGCAGGATCGGCAGCGTCAGCAGCAGGATGCCGATCGAGTCGAGGAACATGCCGAGGATCAGGTAGAGCACGACGACGATCAGGATCACCGAATATGTGTCGCCGCCGAAGAGCAGCAGCTGCTCGGTCAGGAAGGTCGGCAGCCGGCTGAGCGCCATCAGCTTGCCGAGCAGCACGGTGCCGATCACCACCATGAAGATGCCGGCCGTGCCGACGATGGTGTTCATCGTCGCATCGCGCAGCACGGCCCAGCTGAACGAGCGGCGCAGGATGGCGAGCAGGATCGCGAGGAAGGCGCCGACGGCGCCGGCCTCGGTCGGCGTGAAGACGCCGGCGAAGATCCCGGCCAGCACGCCGACGATCAGCACGGGCATCGGCCAGACCTCGCGGAAGGCCGCGATCTTCTGCTCGCGCGTGAAGGTCTCGCGCACCGGCGGGGCAAGGCTGGGGTCGGCGGCGGCGCGCGCGACGATCATGATCGAGAACATCAGCGCCGAGAGCACGCCGGGGATGAAGCCCGCGATGAACAGCTTGGCGATCGAGACTTCGGCGAAATAGCCGTAGAGGATCATCAGGATCGAGGGCGGGATCAGCGAGCCGAGCGTGCCGGCCGAGGCGATGACGCCGCTGGCGAGGCCTGGGTCATAGCGGTAGCGCAGCATCTCGGGCGTGGCGATCCGCGCCATGGCGGACGAGGTGGCGACGCTGGAGCCCGAGGCGGCGGCCAGCAGCGCGCAGGCACCGACGCTGGCGACGGCGAGCCCGCCCGGCAGCCGCGAGAGCAGCACGCGCATGGCCGTGAAGAGGCCCGTGGTCAGCCCCGCCGCATAGGCGACATAGCCCATCAGCAGGAACATCGGCACGGCGGTCAGATTCCAGTCGCCGACGAAGTTGAAGGGCACCGCGGTGACGATGCCCCAGGCGGCCTTCATGTTCAGGATGGCGGCGATGCCGAAGAACGAGACGAGCCCCAGCGCCACGCCGATCTGGATGCGCAGCGCGATCAGGCCGAGCCCGGCCAGCGTCGCCACGATGCCGATGGTGACGTTGTCCAAGACCCCGGCCTCAGCTCGGGTCCGCCGGCGGCTCGGGCGCCGCCGGCGTGGGGTCGAAGGTCGGGTCGGTCGCCGCCTGCCAGGCGTGCAGCAGCGAAGCCAGCATCACCGCGGCGAAGCCGATCGGCAGCGAGAACTTGGCCGGCCAGATGGTGATCAGGATCGACGTCATCAGCAGCTCGCCCATGCGCCAGGACTCCACGGCGTCGATCCAGGTCTGCCATGTCAGCATGCCGAAGAACCCGGCCGAGACCAGGTAGCCGAGCGTGTCCGTCACGCGGCGGAGCCCGCGCGGGAACAGCTGGACCAGCAGGTCGACATTGATGTGCTCGTGCTTCAGCTCGACGATGGCGAGCGGCAGGAAGACCAGCGCGACCATGTGGTAGACCGACATGATCTCGAGATTGCCCTCGATCGGCGCGCCGAAGAGGTTGTTCTTGGTGACGTCGACGACCGTCTGCACCATCATCAGGAGCAGCGCCGCGCCCGCGACGAAGGCGAGCGCCAGCGCGATGGCGCGGATCGACCTTCTCGACCGCGCGGGTCAGGTGGCGTCCTCCCCGTCCGGGGCGCCGCGCCAGACGCGCCCGGCGGCGTCGCGGCCGACCTTGCCGTTCGCGATGTCGGCCGAGATGGCCTGCGGATCGCGCTCGGCCGGGCTGCCCCAGCCGCCGCCGCCGGCCGTGCCGACGATGACGCGGTCGCCCGGGGCGAGCGCGGTCACGATCTTGGACGGGATCGTCTCGACCGCGCCGGAGGCCCGGATGATGGTCGACTGTGCCAGGCCGCCGGGCCCGCCGCCATGCGCGCCCTGCGCCGGCCGGAAATGCCGCTCGCCGCGATGCGAGAACGAGACCGAGCCGCCGCGGACGTCGTCGAGGATCTCGAATTCCTTGAGCAGCCCGAGGCCGCCGCGGAAGCGCCCGGGCCCGCCCGTGTCGCGGCGCAGCTCGCAGCGATTGACGCGGATCGGCGCCTCGAGCTCCATCGCCTCGGCGGGGACGCTCATGCAGTTGGTGGCGTCCGTCTCGATCGCGTCGACGCCGTCCCGGCCGGGCGCGGCGCCCGAGCCGCCGGCGAGCAGGTCGCCGGTGACGAAGCCCGTGCCGTCGCGCCGGTGGCCGCCAAAGGCCATGACGACGAGCTCGCCCGCATGCGGGGCGGGCGCGCGGTCGGGCTGCGCCTGGGCGAGCGCCCCCAGCATGCAGCCGGTGATGCGCTTGATGGTGGCCGTGCGGGCGTTGACGGGCGCGGGCGGTCGCGGGTTGACGAGCGTCCCCTCGGGCAACGTCAGGCGGATCGGGCGGAAGCAGCCGCCATTGTTCGGGATGGTCGGGTCGGTGGCGGCGCGCACCGCGTAGCAGGCGGCGGCGAGGCTGCCGGAGGGCACGCAGTTGACGGGGCCGCGCACCTGCTCGCTGGTGCCGGTCAGGTCGAAATGCGCCTCGCCGTCCTTCAGCGTCGCGGTGACCTCGATGCGGATGCGCCGGTCGATGTCGACGCCGTCATTGTCGAGATAGTCGACGAAGCGTCCAGCTGCCCTCGGGCAGGCGCCGGAGCGCCGCGCGCGTCATCTCCTCGGAGCGGGCGAGCAGCAGGTCGAAGGCGGTCGGCAGCACGTTGGCGCCGTGCCGGGAGGCGGTCTCCCCCAGGCGCATGGCGGCCACCTTGCAGGCGGCGATCTGGGCGTGCAGGTCGCCGAGGAAGATGTCCGGCACGCGCGTGTTCAGGCGCAGGATCTGCGTCAGGCCCTCGTCGAACGCGCCGGCCCGCGCCCAGCGCAGCGGCGGCAGGCGCACGCCCTCCTGCCAGATCTCGGTCGAGTTGGTCGGCACCGAGCCCGCCGTCTTGCCGCCGACGTCCTGATGGTGCGTCATCGTGGCGGCGAGCGCCAGCGGCCGGCCGCCGGCCATCACCGGCATGACGACGGCGACGTCCGGCAGATGCGTGCCGCCGCAATAGGGGTCGTTCAGGATGTAGACGTCGCCCTCCTGCATCTGCGCCACTGGGAAGGCACGCAGGATGGCGCCCACGGCCGGGATCAGCGTGCCGAGGTGGATCGGGATGGCGCAGGCCTGGGCCAGCGTCACGCCGTCGAGCGTGAAGAGGCTGGCCGAGGCGTCGAGCCCTTCCTTGACGATGGGCGAGCACGAGCTTTTCAGCAGCACCGTCTCCATCTCCTCGGCGATGGTGTCGAGGCGGTGGCGGATGACCTCGAGCGTGACGGGGTCGAAGGGCAGCTCCTGCTTCATGCCTCGTCTCCGGGTGTCAGGATCAGGGCGCCGGTCGGCAGCGCCGTCGCGGTCCAGCCGGGCGGCACCAGCGTGGTCGTGTCCGGCTGCTCGAGGATGGCGGGGCCGGCGACCGCCGCGCCGGGCGCCAGGCGCGCCCGGTCGTGGATGGCGGCCTCGACGGCGCCCGTGCCGGGAAAGACCGCCCGGCGCGTCCCCTTCTGCGAGGGGCCGGCGGCGGGCGCGGCCGGGCCGGCGAGCGGGTCCGGCAGGCGCGCCCAGTGGGTCACGCGCAGGTTGACGAACTTCGCCGGCGCGCCGGTGGCGTGGCCGTTGATGCGGCGGTGCGCCTCCTCGAAGCGGCGGTAGGCCTCGGCGATCGGGTTCGCCTGCGTCGGCGTCGTAGGGCACCTCGATCGTGTGGCTCTGGCCCTCATAGGCGACGTCGGCGAAGGCGGCGCGCTCGGTCGCGAGCCCGCCGACGGCCTCGCGCTCCATCAGCGCGGCGGCGCGGTCGTGCAGCGCGCCGAGCGCCTCGGCGATGGCCGCGGAGGTGGCGTCGGCGAAGCGGCTGTGGAACGGGCCGGCGACCTCGTGCTCGATGACGGCCGAGAGGAGCCCGGCGGCCGAGAGCACGCCGGGGCTGCGCGGAACCAGGACGCGGCGGATGCCGAGCTCGTCGGCCAGCGCCGCGCCGTGGATGCCGCCGGCGCCGCCCAGCGCCACCAGGGCGAAGTCGCGCGGATCGAGCCCGCGGTTCAGCGAGACGAGCCGCATGCCGTCGGCGATGTGCGCGTTGGCGATGCGGTGGATGCCGGCCGCCGCCGCCTCGACCGAGATGCCGAGCGGGCCGGCGATGCGGCGTTCCAGCGCCTCGTGGGCGAGGCCGGGCTGCAGCGCCAGCTCGCCGCCGGCGAAATAGGCCGGGTCGAGATAGCCGAGCACGACCGAGGCGTCGGTGACGGTCGGCTCCGCGCCGCCGCGGCCATAGCAGGCGGGGCCGGGCTCGGCGCCGGCCGAGCGCGGGCCGACGCGCAGGCCGCCGGCCGCGTCGAGCCAGGCGATGCTGCCGCCGCCCGCGCCGAGCGTGACGATGTCGAGCATCGGCACGCGGATGCGGTGCTCGCCGACCGCGGCGTCCGCGCGAACGGCGACGGCACCGCCCTCGGCGAGCGCGATATCGGTCGAGGTCCCGCCGATGTCGATCGAGATGATGTCGCGGATGCCCGCCCGGTCGGCCTCGGCCCGCGCCCCGATCACCCCCGCCGCCGGGCCGGAGAGGAACAGGCGCACCGGGCGCTGCCGGGCGATGGCAGAGGCGGCGAGGCCGCCGCGCGACTGCATCACCTGCAGCGGCGCCTTGCTGCCGGCCCGCGCCAGCGCCGCCTCCATGCGGGCGAGGTAGTCGTCGACGACGGGCTTCACATAGGCGTCGAAGCAGGTGGCGGCGGTGCGCTCGTATTCGCGGAAGGCGGGATCGACCTCGGACGAGAGCGAGACGGGCACGCCCGGCATGGCGGCGCGCACCGCCCGGGCGACGGCGCGCTCGTGGCCCGGGTTCTGGAACGAGAAGAGCAGGCAGATGGCGACGGCCTCGACCCGCTCGGCCTCGAGCGCGGCGATGGCACGCTCGACCGAGGCGGGGTCGAGCGGGGTGACGACCGAGCCGTCGGCGGCGATCCGCTCGCGCACCTCGACGCGGCGCGCGCCGGGGGCGAGCCAGCCGGGCGTCTCGGGCCGCAGCGCCAGGTCGTAGAGCTGGCGGCGCATCTGCCGGCCGATCTCGAGCGTGTCGCGGAAACCTTCCGTCGTGATCAGGCCGACGCGGGCGCCGTTGCGCTCGAGCACGGCGTTCGTCGCGACCGTGGTGCCGTGGGCGAAGCGGGTGACGGCGGCGGGCGCGACCCCGTGCTCGGCCTGAAGTCGGCGCATCGCCTCGGCGGCGGCGAGGCTGCGGTCCTGCGCCGTCGTCGGCAGCTTCAGCGTGACGATGCCGCCGGGCCCGGCGCAGACGACATCGGTGAAGGTGCCGCCGATGTCGACGCCGACGCTGTAGGTGGCGCTGTCAGTCGGGGCGGCCTCAGCGGCTGCGTCCATAGGCGGCCTCCGCGCCCTCTGGCGTCGTGTAGCCCTGGCGGATGTCCTCGGCGATCATCGCGCCGGGCCGCTCCTCCGGCGGGCCGTAACCGCCGCCGCCGGCGGTGCGGATCGTCAGGACGTCGCCCTTGCGGAGCGCGATCTGCGTCTTGCTCGGCAGCCGGATGACCTCGCCCCCGCGCCGGATCTCGAGCGAGGTGGTGCCGCCGTCGCGGCCGCCGAACAGGCCCCAGGGCGCGATGCGCATGCGGTCCGAATAGCAGGCGAAGTTCACCCCGTCCTCGAGCACCTCGAAGCTGCGGAAGAGGCCGAGGCCGCCGCGCCGCCGGCCGGCGCCGCCCGAGTCGGGCACCAAGCCGTAGCCGACGACGCGGAAATGGCGGAAATCCATGTCGGTCGCCTCGACCGGCGTGTTGGTGCAGTTCGACAGCGCCGAGTCGACGCCGTCGCAGCCGTCGACGCGCGGCGAGGCGCCAAAGCCGCCGCCATAGATCTCGAGATAGACGCGGTAATGCCCGCCCGCGAGGTGCGAGAGCGCCAGCGCATGCGTCGAGTTGTTGCCGCTGGCGATCACCCGCTCGGGCGCCGCCTGCGCCAGCGCCCGCATCACCGCGTCGAAGCAGCGATAGGCCGAGAGCATGCGCGCCCGGACCGGCGCGGGATAGCTGGGATTGACGAGGCAGCCCTGCGGGGCGGTCACCCGGACCGGGCGCTTGACGCCCTCGTTGAACGGGATGTCGGGGCTGGTCAGCGCCGACTTGACCGCGGCCAGCGTCGCCGAGATCGTCGAGGCGAACGGGCAGTTGAGGTTGCGCGAGACCTGCGGGCAGGTGCCGGCATAGTCGACCGAGATCTCGTCGCCGCGGATCGAGACCCTCGCCCGCACGGTCAGCGGCGCCTCGCTCAGACCGTCATCGTCGACGGCGTCCTCGCCCTCGTAGTCGCCGTCGGGGATGGCGGCGACGGCGGCGCGGAAGCGGCGCTCGGAATAGTCGATGAGATCCGTCATCGCCTGGGTGACCTTGGCCACGCCGTAGCGGCGGCAGAGCTGCGTCACGCGCTCGGCGCCGACGGCGTTGGCGGCGAACTGGGCGTAGAAGTCGCCGATCGTCTGGTCCGGCGCGCGGATGTTCGAGGCGATCAGCCGCTCGAGATTGCCGCCGTTCCAGTCGCGATCGACGTTCCAGACCGAGGGCGGGAAGATCAGGCCCTCGGCGTGCACGTCGGCGGCGTTGGGGGTCAGGCCGGGATTGCCGCCGCCGAGGTCGAGGTGGTGCGAGACGGAGCCCGCGAAGCCGACCAGCTCGCCGTCGACGAAGATCGGCGAGTAGATGAAGACGTCCTGCAGGTGCTGGCCGCCCTTGTAGGGGTCGTTGTTGATGTAGAAGTCGCCGGGGCCGAGCCGGTCGGGCGGCACGACGGCGGCGCAGGCGCGGAAGATGTCGGACATCGGCCCGAGCTGCATCGGGATGAGCTCGGCCTGGGCGACGACGTTGCCGTGCCGGTCGAAGAGCGCGGCCGAGCCGTCCTGCGCCTCGCGCACGATGTTGGAATAGGACGAGCGGATCAGCTTCACGCCCATCTCGCGCCCGGCGGCGGTCAGGCCCTGGCTGATGACGGCGTAGTCGACGGGGTCGAGCGCCGTCGCGGCGGAGGCGTCGTCAGGCATGGCCGCGCTCCCTCTGCATGATGGTGTTGTCGTTGGCGTCACGGCGCGCCGACCAGCCTTCGGGAAGGAAGACCGTCGAGGTCGGATCCTCGAGCAGCGCCGGGCCGCGCACCGCCTGGCCCTCGGCGATGGCGGCGCGGCCGACGAGCCGGCCGCGGACCCAGCGGCGGTTGTAGAGCTCGATCTCCTGGTCATGCGCCGGCCCGGCCTCGGTCTCGGTCAGGAGCGGCAGCTCGGCCAAGGGCGAGGTGACGCCCAGGCGGAAGGAGACGAACTCGACCGGCCGCGCGGCCTCGCCGCCGAAGAAATAGACGCGGTGGTGCGCCTCGGCGAAGCGGCGGGCGACGTCCTCGGCGGTCAGCCGGTCGAGCTCGGCCGGGTCGAAGGGCACCGGCACCTCGAAGGCCTGGCCGACGAAGCGCATCTCGGCCGTGAATTCCAGCTTCAGGTCGCCCTCGAGGCGCATGGCGCGGGCACGGGCCAGCGCCTCGCCGCGCATTTCGGAGAAGGCGGCGCGCAGCGCGTCGGCGGCACCTGCATCGACCGGGCCGCGCCGCGTCAGGCTGGAGAACTGGATGAAGTCCGAGGCGATCAGGCCATAGGCCGAGATGACGCCGGCGCTGGGCGGCACGACGACGCGGTCGACGCCCAGCTCCTCGGCGACGCGCGCCGCGTGCAGCGGGACCGGCGCCGCCGAAAGGGACCAGGACGTAGTCGCGCGGGTCGAGGCCGCGCTCGGTCGAGATCAGCTGGATCGCCCGCGTGATGTTGGCGTCGGCGAGCCGGATGGCGCTCGCGGCGGCCTCTTCCAGCGACATGCCGAAGCGCTCGGCGATGGGCGCGAAGGCCCGGCGCGCGGGCTCGGCGTCGATCTTCATGCGGCCGCCCAGAAAGGCCTCGGGGCGGATGGTCTGGCAGATCAGGTGCGCGTCCGTCAGTGTCGGCTCGGTGCCGCCGCGCATGTAGCAGGCGGGGCCCGGCACGGCGCCGGCCGAGTGCGGGCCGACGCGCAGCATGCCGCCCTCGTCCACCCAGACGATCGAGCCGCCGCCGGCGCCGATGGTGTGGATGTCGATGATCGGCACGCGGATCGGCAGGCCGTCGATGGTGAACTCCTGCGTCAAATGCGGCTTGCCGTCCGTCACCGCGCTGACGTCCGTCGATGTGCCGCCCATGTCGAGCGTCAGCAGGTTGGTGAAACCCGACCGGCCGACCTGGCGCGTCGCCCCCATCACGCCTGCCGCCGGGCCGGACAGGAGCGCGTTGACGGGGTTGCGCCGGATCGCGTCCGCCGGCAGCCGGCCGCCATTCGACTGCATGATGCTGAAGCGGCCGGAGAAACCCTTGTCGACCAGCCGCTTCTCGAAGCGGCCGATATAGCGGTCGATGACCGGCTGGACATAGGCCGCGAGCGTCGTGGTGGAGGCGCGCTCGAATTCGCGGAACTCGCGCGTCACGTCGGACGAGATGGTGACCAGCAGGTCCGGCGCGGCGGCGCGGATGATGTCGCGCAGCGCCTCCTCGTGGGCCGGGTTGACGTAGGCGTTGAGCAGGCAGATGGCGACGCCCTGATAGCCGCCGCCCGTCAGCGAGGGCAGGAGGTCGCGCTCGGCGGCGGCGCGGTCGAGCGGCGTCAGCACGCTGCCGTCGGCCAGGATGCGCTCGCCCAGCTCGTAGCTGTCGGCGCGCTCCACGACCGGCTCGGGCTTGCGGTATTCGAGGTCGTAGATGCGCGACCGGCCATGCCGCTGCATCAGCAGGATGTCGCGAAAGCCGGCGGTGGTGACAAAGGCGATGCGGAAGCCCTTGCGCTCGAGCACGGCGTTGGTCGCGACCGTCGAGCCGTGCGACAGGTCGTCGATGGCGTCGATCGGCGTGCCGTTCTCGAGCAGAACGGTGAAGGCGCCTTCGTCGGGGTTGGCTGGCGTGCTCGGGGTCTTGGCGATCCGGACGCCGGAAGGCCCGATCTCGACGAGGTCGGTGAACGTCCCGCCGACCTCCACGCCTATCCGAGCCACTGGCGATCCCCCGTCTGCGTCTGCCCGCTGGCGCGACCTTAGGGCCCGGTCCGCAAAGCTGGCAAGCGCGGCCAGGGCCATCCGGGCGAAATCACGTCAGGAGACGCGACGTTCCTGCCGCAGCGCAGCAGGGTGTCGCGCATGGCGGCGGGGGGCCGCTCAGTCGGCGTAGCGCGGGATGCCGAGGCCATAGCCGCCGTCGACGGCGAAGATCGAGCCCGTGCAGTAGTCGGCGCCGGAAAGGAGGAACAGGCAGAGCTCGACCACCTCGGCCGGCGTGCCGAAGCGGCCGAGGGGCACGCGCGCCAGCTTCGCCGCCGCCTCGTCGCGGCCTTGGCCCGAGCGGTTGTGCGCCAGCACGCGCTCGGTCTCGATGACGCCCGGGCGCGACGGCGTTGACCAGGATGCCATGCGGCGCCCATTCGAGCGCCAGCGTCCGGGTGAGCTGGTTCAGCCCCGCCTTGGAGGCGGCATAGTGCGCGATGCCGGGGCGGCTCTGCGTGGCGGCGGTCGAGCTGAGGTTCACGATCCGGCCGCCGCGTCCGGCCGCGACCAGCCGGCGCGCCAGCGCCCGCGCGCAAAGAAACGGCGCCCTGAGGTTCAGGTCGAGCACCCGGTCCCACTCCGCCTCGTCGAGATCCAGCGCCGGGGTGACCGGATAGATGCCAGCGACGTTGGCGAGCGCGTCGAGGCCGCCGAGCGCATCCCAGGCCTCGCCCATCGCGCGCTCGGGCTCGCCCGCTGCCGTCAGGTCGGCGAGCACCGCGACGGCCTCCGCTTTGGCGGCGTGCTCGGCAATGGCGGGGTCGCGGTCGATCATCGCGACCGCCGCCCCGCGGGCCAGCAGCGCCTCGGCCAGCGCGCGGCCGATGCCGGCGGCGGCGCCGGTGACGGCGACGCGACGGCCCTGGAGCGCATCCGTCACGCGGGCGCCCCTTCGCCCTGCCGGGCGAGAAACTCGTCCGCCGCCTGCTCCATCGTCAGGAAGACGGCCCCCATCTCGCGCAAGCCCTCGATCAGGCGCTCGAGCATCAGCATGCGGTGGCCGCGGCCGATGACGAACGGGTGGCAGGTATAGGTCAGCACGCCCCAGTCGGTGACGCGCGTCATGTAGCGGAAATCGTCGAGCCAGTTGCGCAGCACGCCCTCGGTGGTCATCAGCCCCGGCAGCACCGTGGTCGGCGTGCGAACGAACTCGAAATGCGGATAGTCGTCGAGCGTCCAGCTGATCGGCAGCTCGACGAGCCGCGTCTCGGCCCCGAAGACGAAGGGCGCGTCGACCGTCGGCTGGTCGCCCTGGCGGGCGAAATAGGGCGTGTGGTCATTGCCCATCATGCTGCTTTCATAGTCGAAGCCGTGCTTCAGCAGCAGCTCGATGGTGACGGAGCTGAGGTCCCAGGCAGGCGAGCGATAGCCGCGCGGGCGCCGCCCGGTCAGCCGCTCGATGGCGTCGCAGGCGCGGACCATCTCCTCCTCCTCCCTCTCGGGAGCGAGGTTCGCCGGCGGCACATGCGAATAGCCGTGGTGCGCGATCTCGTGGCCGGCGGCGACCACGCGCTCGCACGCATCCCCGTGCGTGTCGATGATGACGCCCGGCACGCACCACGTCGAGCGCAGGCCATGCTGCGCCAGCAGGTCGAGGATGCGGCGCGCCCCGATCAGGCCGAACTCGCCGCGCGACACGGGCGTCGGCGTCGTCATGCCCCGGGCCGTCCAGCCCGACCAGACGTCGAAGTCGAAGGTCAGGCAGGCGATGTGGCGCGGCATGAGTTCCTCCCCCTCGGGCCGGCCAGGGCGCGCCGGCAGCCGGCACTATCGTCCCCTTCGCGCCCGATCTTCAAGCTTCCCCCGACGTGATCCAGGCGGCGATAAATCCGCCTCGGCCGCCAGGTCCGCTTGGACAGCCGCGCCCGCCCCGGTAAGATATCGGGCCCGCTATGGAGTCCCTCGCGCAATGGTTGCTCAAGTTCGCACCCCCGCCTTCTGCACCCAATGCCGGTCGCGCTGCGGCTGCGAGGCCGTGGTCGAGGATGGCCGGCTCGTGCGCATCGAGCCGCTGCCGGGCCACCCGTCGGGCGAGAAGCTGTGCCCCAAGGGCCGCGCGGCGCCCGAGCTCGTCTACCATCCCGACCGGCTGACGCGGCCGCTGCGGCGGCGATCGCCCAAGGGCGAGGCGCCGCGCTGGGAGGCCATCGGCTGGGACGAGGCGCTGGACGAGATCGCCGGGCAGATGGCGCGCATCCGCGACCGGCACGGGGCCGAGCAGGTGGCGTTCTCGGTCACGACGCCGAGCGGCACGCACATCTCCGACTCGATCGCCTGGATCGAGCGCTTCATCCGCGCCTTCGGCAGTCCGAACACGATCTACGCGACCGAGATCTGCAACTGGCACAAGGATTTCGCGTCGCGCTTCACCTATGGTTGGGACATCGGCACGCCCGACTTCGCGCGGGCGGGATGCATCCTCCTCTGGGGCAACAACCCGGCCGCCACCTGGCTGGCGCGCTCGGTCGAGATCCAGAAGGCGCTGAAGCGGGGCGCGAAGCTCGTCGTCGTCGACCCGCGCCCGACGCTCTACGCCCGACGGGCCGACGCCTGGCTGCGCGTGCGCCCCGGCACGGACCAGGCGCTGGCGCTCGGGCTGGCCCATCGGCTGATCCGCGAAGGCCGCTTCGACGACGCGTTCGTTCGCCGCTGGACGAACGGGCCCCTGCTGGTGCGGGGCGACACGGGCAGGTTCCTGACGGCGCGCGATATCGGTCCCGGGGATCTCCCGCCTGGCGTCTCGGCGGGGGACGTGCTGTTCGCCGCCGGCGAGGATCTGGTCCCCTACGACAAGCGCCGGGGGGCGTGGCTCGGCAGGGCGGACGGCGTCGACCTCGACGCTCGGCGCCCGGTGCGGCTCGCGAGCGGGGCCGTCGTCGAGTGCCGCACCGCCTTCGGCCTCTTCGCCGATGCCGCGGCCGAGTGGCCGCCCGAGCGCGTCGCCGCTGTCTGCGGGGTCCCGGCGGAGATGCTGGAGCAAGCGGCCGAGCTGATCGCCTCCTCCGGGCCCGTCGCCTATTACGCCTGGAACGGCATCGGTCAGGGCATCGCCGCGACGCAGACCGACCGGGCGCTCTCGATCCTCTACGCGCTGACCGGCTGCTATGGCGCCGAGGGCGGCAACGTCCCCGGCGCCGCTGCGGCCTTCGGCGACATCTCGGGCGCCGAATTGTTGCCGCCCGAGCAGCGCGCCAAGGCCCTCGGCCTCGCCGAGCGCCCGCTCGGGCCGCCGAGTTCCGGCTGGGTGACGGCGCGCGACGTCTATCGCGCGGCGACGACGGGCGAGCCCTATCCCGTCCGCATGCTGGTCTCGTTCGGCGGCAATCTGCTGGCGGCGCAGCCCGACACCGAGCTCGCCCGCGCGGCGTTCGCCGCGCTCGACTTCCACGTGCACGCGGACTTTTTCCTCAACGCCACCGCCGAGCACGCTGACATCGTCCTGCCGGCTGCCACCTCCTGGGAGCGCGAGGGGCTGCGCACGGGCTTCGATGCCAGCCTCGAGGGGCTGCGGCGCGTGCAGCTTCGCCCGGCGGTCATCGCGCCGCTGGGCAGGCCCGCGGCGACACCGAGATCGTCTTCGGCCTGGCGCGGCGCCTGGGCCTCGCCGACGTCATGTTCGGCTGCGACGCCGACCAGGGGCATGCTCGCGTTCTGGCGGGCACGGGCATCGCCCTCGACGAGCTCAAGGCCGCGCCGGGCGGGTTGGCCGTCGAGGGCGCGGTGGCGATCAGACCCTATGGCGAGGCCGGCTTCCCGACGCCGACGCGCCTGATCGAGATCTATTCCGAGCGGCTGCTCGAGCATGGCCAGCCGGCGATCCCGGTCCTGGCCGAGGGCAGGGCGGAGCTTGGCGAGGCGGCGTTCCCCCTGCGGCTCGGCTGCGCCAAGACGGTGACCTACTGCCACAGCCAGGGGCGAAACATCCCGTCGCTGCGCCGGCTGGCGCCGGACCCGCTGCTGGAAATCGCGCCCGCCGCGGCCGCAGGGCGCGGCATCGCCGACGGCGACTGGGTCGAGGTGTCGACCGAGGCCGGGCGCTTTGCCGCCCGGGCGCGGATCGTCGCCGAGCTGGCGCCCGACGCCGTCTTCGCCCAGCACGGCTGGATCGTGCCGGGCGGCCCCGGAGGCGACGCCGCCCGGAGGTGGCGCCGGTCCTGGCGGCGGCGATCCGATGGCGACGAACATGAACGCCGCTGTTTCGACGCGGCGCGCCGACCCGGTCAGCGGCTCGATCGCGCTCCGCTGCACGGGCTGCGAGGTGCGCAGGCTCGGATGATCGACATGAGCCTTCGGACGGTCTTTCCCTCGGACTGACGTTCCGGCGCTCCGGATCGCGGAGCCTGCGCTTCGCGGTGATCAGGTGCCGACCCGGCACACGAAATGCGCCGCGCCCGGTTTCGCCCCGCCGTCGCGCCCGAGGGTCAGTGCGAGAGGTCAGGGCGACTGCTCGGGCGAGCGGTCAGTGCGACGGTTCGGAGCCCGCGTCGCCCGCCGACCGCTCGGCGAGAACGAGGTGCGACGCGTGGCGCCCGTCGCCGAGCCGCGGCACGCCGGGGTCGGCGTCGCTCGCCTCGAGCGAATCCTCCGGCTCTCCTTCCTCCGTCGGCTCCTGCGCGGTGCCGGAGCCGTCCGGCCGCGCGGCGGCGTCGGTCAGGAAGACGGGCGTCAGCGCCGCCACCAGGCCGACGAGGTCGCTCTGCCGAGCTATCCCGAGCTTTCCGAAGATCCGCTTCAGATAGCTGCGGGCGGTCGAGAAGGTGATCCCCGAGGCCGCGGCCGCCGACTGCAGGTCCATCCCGGTTGCGAGGAACGAGGCCAGCCGCCGCTCCGCCTGCGTCAGACCGAGCGCGGTCAGCGTCTGCTGCGCCAGGTTCAGGTCGCATCGCCGCTCTTGAATGGCGATCACCACGTGGTCCGGCAGCTCGACGATCGGCGCGCAGCTCAGCGTCACCGCGGGGCCGCTGGTTCCCGTGTCGGTCAGCGGGACGATGGCGAGATCCGGTGTCGGACCGGACGTCGCCCGCTGGACGGCGGTGCGCAACTGGGCGTTCAGCACGGAAGAGGCGCCGACAAGCCGGCGGTTGGAAAGCCTCAATCGCCCGTCGGTCCGCAGCCATGTCCGGGCGGCCGAGTTCATTCTGACGATCTCGCGGTCGAGGCCGGTGACGAAGAGCGGGATGGCCAGCCGGTTCAGGGTCTGCGTTGCGAGCTTGACCGCGAGCGCCGCGCTGGTGATCGACTTGGCTGCGCCGCAGCAGCACCATTTCGTAGCAGACGGCGGCGCGGAGCATGTCCTTGAGCCCGGCGAGGTCGCCCTGATCGTCCGCTCTCCGCCAGAGGGCGACGAAGCGCGATCCGACATCGGGACAGGTCGCGCACGCGACTGCGAGCTTCGGCGACAGAAACCAGGCGAGATCGACCAGGCCGCCGATCCGCTCGCGAGCGATCGAGGCGCCGCCCGGCGCCGCGCCCTCCGGGCGGGAACCCAGCATCGCGCGCAAGGCCCGAGCGATTTCGTCGAGCGTGTCCTTCTGTTCGTCCGCGGCGAGCGGCGTCTTGCACGTCGCATCGGCCCGCAGGAAACGCCCCTCCCGATCAGCGACATCGCCCCGGATCACCGCGGAGACGCCGGCCGCCATGAGGAGGGCGGCGGCCGCCGAGCCCGAATCAGCCCCCATGGACCAAGAAGAGGTCACCCCTTAACCCCCCAAATCAAATCCAAAGCTAATAGACGCATGCGCCCATGGAGCTCCGGCGCCGGCCGACCGACCGCCGACCGTCACCCCATGAGCTTGCCACATAATTTACCGAAAAATAGCCAACACTGATACGATTCTGTTCAGAAACATGCGAGAAAGCCAGAAGTTTCAATCATTAGTTGCCATCGATGACGCTTGTCAGGTGCTTTTCAACCATTCCTTGTTCTCCTGTGGGTGGCAGATCTCCACGAAGACTTGGAATGCGGCGGAATACTACCGGGGGGTGGGCCACCCGGCGCCCCACGGCGCGGCCCCGGCGCGGCCCCGGCACGGCTCGTGTCGCCGCTCGGGGCGCGGCGCACACCGAGGCAACCAGCCTGCAATCGCGAGGATGCGTGCATGAAAGCTCTCTTCGTCCACAAGAACTGGCCAGCGCAGTTCGGCGCCTTCTGCAGATTCCTGCACGGCTCTGGCTGGGACGTGGCGTTCGCCACGCAGCGCCAGGACGTCAAAAGCGACATCATGCGGATCGTGCCCTTCGAGAGCCACCGCGCATCCTCGACGAACACGCATCCCTATCTGCGGTCGCTGGAGGAGGCGGTGATCGCCGGCCAGGGTCTCGCCCGCGCCGCCCTCGCGCTGCGCCGCGATGGCTATATACCCGACGTCATCGTGGCGCATTCCGGGTGGGTCACCGGGGCTTTCGCCAGGAGCGTCTGGCCCGAAGCGGCCTTCGTTCCCTATTTCGAGTGGTTCTACCGGTATCCGCCGATGGACCTGACGGGCTACGACAAGCCCCTGCACCCGCTCGAGGGCAGCGCACGGGCGCGGGTCCGCAATCTGCCCTTCATGCTCGATTTCGAGGCGGCCGAGGCGGGGCTCGTGCCGACGAACTTCCAGGCCCAGCAGTTTCCGGGCTGGATGCGCGAGCGCCTCGTCGTCATGCATGACGGGATCGACACCGAGCTGCACTCTCCGGGCCCCGGCGCGGCGGCGCGGGCCCGCTACGAGATCCCCGAGGATGCGGAACTCGTCACTTCGCTCGCCCGGGGCATGGAGCCGCACCGCGGCTTTCCCGAGATCATGCGCTGCATCGCCGCGCTGCAGAAGCGCCGGCCGCGCCTTCATGCCGTGATCGTCGGCGAGGACCGGGTCGCCTATGGCAGCAAGCTGCCCGACGGCGACAGCTGGAAGACGCGGATGCTCGCCGAACTGGACCTCGATCTTGACCGGATCCGCTTTCCCGGCCGGGTCGAGCGCAACGAGATGGTCGAGCTGATGCGGGCAAGCGACGCACACCTTTACCTGACGGTGCCCTTCGTCCTCTCGTGGTCGATGCTCGAGGCGATGAGCGTCGGCTGCCTGCTGGTCGCTTCGGACGTCGCGCCGGTGCGCGAGTTCGTCACCGATGGCCAGACTGGGCTGCTGGTTCCGCCCGGCGATGCCGACGCGCTGGCCGCCCGCGTCGAGCACGCGCTCGATTCGGGCGCAAGCCTTTCGGGGCTGCGCGAGGCGGCGCGCCGGCTGGCGGTCGAAAAGCTCGACGCCAAGCAGCTCTTTCCGCGCAAGCGCGATCTGCTCGCCTCGCTGGCCGAGATCCGGGCGCCTGCGGCGGCCGGACGCTGATCGCGCCGGAGCCGGCGGCGGGAACTCGCCGCCGCCTGCTCTCCCGCCGATGGATCTGGCGAGCCGGGGATCGCCCGTCGGTTGACGGGCGGATGGCGCGCGGGTATCGCGGCCGTGAGGGGAGCCCCGGGGGGAACTCAGAGCAGACCGAGATCGCTTGGGCACCCGTCGCACGGGCGTGGGTTCGGACCTCGAACCGCGGCCGGTTCACACCCCAAGGCGCGGTCTTGAGAGGAACGAATGGCCAGTCCTATCCGCGTTCAGATCGAGAATTTCGCGTTCAGCTGGGGATTCAGCTGGTTCGGCAACGGCGCCCTCTACGGCGCCGATGGCGGCTTCGCCCTGCTCCAGCCCGGGACCAAGGCGGCGGGTGCGATGCACTTCGCCGGCCCGAGCGGGCGTCTACGACATCAAGCTGCACTACATGGCGGAAGGCGCCTCGGGCTCGTCGGCCTATCTGGTCGACCTCAACCACAGCAGCGACGACTCCGACATCTTCTATTCGAAGAACGCGTCCGCCGGCACCGGCTATCAGCCGGCGTCGTACCTGACGCATGACGACGTCCAGCTCGAAGGCCGGCGACGAGATCAATGCTCTACGCGGCGGCCTTCGGGCAACAGCATGCGGCGGTGGACTACATCGAGTTCATCCCCGTCGAGAGCCAGCAGCCGGCCCCCACGCCCGCGCCCACGCCCGCGCCGGCGCCCGCACCGGCGCCCGCTCCCGCGCCAAGCACGGCGGACACCCCGTCGACGCTCGACGCCTTCGAGCAGCAGGTGCTCGAGCTGACGAACGAGGCGAGGGCCAAGGCCGGCATCGCGCCGCTGCAGTTCGACCCGCACCTCTCGGCGGCCGCCGACAAGCACAGCAAGGACATGGGCGTGAAGAACTACTTCAGCCATGTCGAGCCGGACGGCGACACGCTCGGCGACCGCATCCGCGACGAAGGCTATGCGTACAGCCGGGCCGGCGAGAACATCGCGGCCGGCTACAGCACGCCGGAGAAGGTGGTGGACGCCTGGCTCAGCAGCCCGGGCCACAGGGCCAACATTCTGAACCCGGCGTTCACCGAAATGGGGGTCGGCTACTACCTCGACACGCCGGACGACCGGTACGACCACTACTGGACGCAGGTCTTCGCCACCGAGGCCGACTACGCGTAAGGCCCAGCGCGGGCTGTCGCCGCCCTCGCAGTGCCGGGCGGCGTCAGGCGGACTTCGCGCCTGTGGTTCTGGACCCAGGCCCAGCTCGAGCGGCACATCTCGGCCAGATCGCGCTGCGCCTGGAAGCCCAAGACCTCGCGGGCCAGCCCCACATCGGCATAGGTGGCCGCGACGTCGCCCGGGCGTCGCGGCGGCGATCCTGAAGGGCAGGTCCCGGCCGCAGCACCTCGGAATAGGCCCGGATCACCTCGAGCACGGAATGGCCGCGCCCCGTGCCGAGGTTGACGAGATGCGAGCCGCGCGTCTCGAGCAAGGTCCGCAGCGACAGCACATGGCCCTCGGCCAGATCCGAGACGTGGATGTAGTCGCGCACGCCCGTGCCGTCCGGCGTGGCATAGTCGTTGCCGAAGACCGCCACCTCGGGGAACTCGCCCAGCGCCACCTTGGCCATGTAGGGCACGAGATTGGCGGGGCGCATCGCCGGATCCTCGCCGATGCGCCCGGAGGGATGCGCGCCGGCCGGGTTGAAGTAGCGCAGGATGCCGAACTGCCAGCGCGGATCGACGCGCCCGAGCTGCTCCAGAATCTGCTCGCCCGCCATCTTGGTGAAGCCGTAGGGGCTCGATGGCTGGCGCGGCGGCGTTCTCGCGGACGGGCAGCGCGCTCGGATCGCCATAGACCGCGCAGCTCGACGAGAAGACGAGCTTGAAGACCTGCGCCGTGGCCATCGCGCGCAAAAGCGCCACCAGCCCCGAGATGTTGTTCTCGAAATAGTCGAGCGGCTTCTCGACCAATTCTCCCACCGCCTTCTTCGCCGCGAAGTGAACGACCGCCACGGCGCGGTGCCGGCCGAGCACGTCGGCGACCCGGTCCGCGTCGAGCACGCTCATCTCCTCGCAGAGGACCTCGCGGCCGGTGATCCGGGACAGCCGGTCGATCACCGATCGGTGCGCGTTGGAGAAGTCGTCAAGGATCGACGGGCGTGAACCCCGCCTCGCAGAGCGCGATGTAGGTGTGAGAGCCGATATAGCCCGCGCCCCCGGTCAGCAGTACGGTATCGCTCACGAGTTCGGTTCCGGCTCCTGGAGAGCGACGCGGTGCAAGAGGCTGCCGCGGCCCGGCGGCACCTTTCGCGCCAGCGATTAGCACGGATCGGCGCGAGGCTCCATAACCTGAAGCGACGACCCGTATCCTTTGCGGATGAACACAGCTATTCAGCCGCCATGCGATCGGAAGAGACCGAGCATGGCCGGGGATGACCTCGTGCGGCGGCAGTACGAGGCGCTGCCGTACCCGGAGCGCGATCCGGCCGACGAGGCGAAGCGGCTGATCGAGGGCTCGCCCTCGCATCCGGTCGAGATCGACCACTTCCTGTTCCGCGGCCGGCGCGACTGGACGCGGCCCTTCCGCGCGCTGGTCGCCGGCGGCGGCACCGGCGACGGGCTGATCATGCTGGCGCAGAAGCTGGCCGACATCGGCTGCCCGGCCGAGATCACCTATCTCGATCTGTCGCTGGCCAGCCGCCAGGTGGCCGAGGCGCGCGCCGCGGCGCGCGGGCTCGAGGTCACGTTTCTGACCGGCGATCTGCTGATGGCGCCCGATTTCGGGCCCTTCGACTATATCGACTGCTGCGGGGTGCTGCATCACCTGGCCGATCCCGGATGCGGGCTTTCGCGCGCTGGCCCAGGCGCTGGCGCCCGAGGGCGGCATCGGGCCTGATGGTCTACGCGCCCTATGGGCGCAGCGGCGTCTATCCGCTGCAGGACGCGTTCCGCGCGCTCTTCGCCGGCGAGCCGCCGGCCGAGGCGGTGCGGCTGGCGCGGGCGGCGCTGCAGACGCCTGCCGGCGGCGCACCCCTTCCTGCGCAACGCCGTCCTCGGCGACCACCGCGCCTCGGATGCCGGGCTGCACGACCTGCTGCTGAACGCGCGCGACCGCGCCTACACGGTCGCGGAGCTGTACGGGTGCGCTCGACCGGGCGGGGCTCGAGGCGGTCTCGTTCCTCGAGCCGGCGCGCTATGACCCGGCCGCGCTACCTGCCGGCCGATCCGGCCTTGCCCGGCGGGTGGCAGCGCTGGACCCGACGGCGCGGATGGCCGTGGCCGAGCAGCTCGCTGGCACGATCAAGACGCATGTCGTCTATGCCGTGGCGCGCGGGCGCGGCGCAGGGGCCGAGGCGCGGCCGACCTCGCCCGAGCTCGTGCCGCACCTGGCGCGGGTGGCGCCGGCCGCGCTCGCCCAGCAGGTCCGCGCCAAGGGCGGCGTCACCGTCACCACGCGACGGCGTGCCGTTCCGGCTCGACGTCCCGCGCGAGGCGGCCCCGCTCATCGCGCGGATCGACGGCCGCCGCAGCCTGGGCGAGATCGCCGCAGGGCCAGGGCTGGCCGGCCTTCGGCGCGGCCTGGGGGCCCGCTGCATCGGGCGCTCTCGGGCTTCAACCTGCTGCACTACTCGATCGGAGCGCGCCGATGATCGTCCTCGATCACGCCCCTTACGCGCCCTTCATGGAGCCGCGGACGGCGCGCCCGCCGGGGCTGTCGCCGCTCGACATGCGCGAGTGGACCGTGCGGCTGCCGGACTTCGAGGCGCAGATGGCCTATCGCCGCCGGCTGCTGGCCGAGCGGCCTGACGACGTGCTCGGCGCGCTGCCACGAGGGCGAGGAGCCGGCGCTCGAGCTGCTCGAGAGGCTGCTCGCCCATCTCGGCGACCCGCGGCCCCTGAGCCTGGAGGAGCGGTTCTGCGCGCTGACCGCCATCGGCCGGCTGGTCGCCGAGGATTTCTGCCTGCTGGTGCCCGATGCCGGCGTCGGGCGAGTACCGGCTGGTCGCGGCCGTGCTCTGCTTCCCCTCGCGCTGGCTGCTCAGCGGAAAAGCTCGGCCGGCCGCTGACGCCGATCCACGACCCGGTCCCCGACTATGCCGGACGGGCTGGCGGCGCGCGTCAACCGCGTCTTCGAGATGCTGCGGCCCGAGCGGCCGCTGGTCCGCGTCAACTGGTCGGTCCATCACGACGCCCGAGCTGTTCCTGCCGCAGAGCGAGACGCAGAAGACCGCGCCCTTCGGCGGCGACGCGGAGACCCGCTTCTACCTGCGCACCGAGCGGCAGACGCTGGTGCGCCTGCCGCGCACGGGCGCCGTCGCCTTCGGCATCAGGACCTCGGTGACGCCGGTCGAGCGCCTGGAGCCGCCGGTCGCGCAGGGGCCTCGCCGAGGCGCTCGCCGGGCTCGGCGAGGGGATGGTCGGCTACAAGGGCGGGCGGGCGCGCGCTCGACGCCGCGATCGCCCGGCTGAGCGATATCGCTTGCGCCGAGGGGGTGCCGACCGCATCTCTGCCCTGAATCGTCTGGCCTGAACGGCTGAAGGAGGATGCGATGAGTGTCGTGATCGTCGGCGCCGCGCGCACGCCCATGGGCGGCTTTCAGGGCGAGCTTTCGCCCGCGACCGCGCCCGAGCTCGGCGCCGTCGCCATCAAGGCCGCGCTCGAGCGCGCCGGCGTCCAGGCCGAGGACGTCTCCGAGGTGCTGATGGGCTGCGTGCTGCCGGCGGGCCAGGGCCAGGCGCCGGCCCGCCAGGCCGCCTTCGGCGCCGGGCCTGCCCGAGAGCGTGCCCTGCTCGACCGTCAACAAGATGTGCGGCAGCGGCATGAAGACCGTGATGATGGGCATGGACGCGCTGCGCGCCGGCGAGGGCCGGGTGATCGTCGCGGGCGGCATGGAGAGCATGACGAACGCGCCCTACATCGCGCCCAAGATGCGCGGCGGCGCGCGGCTCGGCCACGTCCAGATGTTCGACCACATGTTCCTCGACGGGCTCGAGGACGCCTATGACAAGGGCCGCCTGATGGGCACCTTCGCCGAGGATTGCGCCGAGGCCTACCAGTTCACCCGCGAGAGCCAGGACGAGTACGCGCTCGCCTCGCTCGACGGCGCGCTTGCGGGCCCAGAAGGAAGGCTGGTTCGACCGCGAGATCGCGACCGTGACCGTCACTGGCCGCAAGGGCGAGGCGCAGGTCTCGACGGACGAGCAGCCGAGGAACGCCCGGCCGGACAAGATCCCGACGCTGAAGCCCGCCTTCCGCAAGGACGGCACGGTGACGCCGGCGAACTCGTCCTCGATCTCGGACGGCGCGGCGGCGCTGGTGCTGATGCGCGAGGCCGACGCGGCAAGGGCATGGCGGCCACGAGGTCCGCGCCCGCATCGTCGCGCATTCGAGCCATGCGCAGAAGCCCTCGCTCTTCACGACCGCGCCCGTCGCGGCCATCCGCAAGGTGCTGGACAAGGCCGGCTGGGAGCTCGGCGACGTCGACCTCTGGGAGATCAACGAGGCCTTCGCCGTCGTGCCGATGGCGGCGATGCGCGAGCTCGGCATCCCGCGCGAGAAGCTCAACGTCAACGGCGGCGCCTGCGCGCTCGGCCACCCGATCGGCGCCTCGGGCGCGCGCATCATCGTCACGCTGCTGCACGAGATGGAGCGCCGCGGCGTGAAGCGCGGCGTCGCCAGCCTCTGCATCGGCGGCGGCGAGGGCACGGCGGTCGCCATCGAGCGGGTCTGAGCTGGGCGGCTCGGACAGCCGCCAGGGTCGGCTCAAATGCCCGATTGAAAGGTCTCGCTGAAGAAACGCAGGTAGGGATTCCGTGCAGCCCCACGGGCGGCTGAGGACGTCGGTCGAAGGAGGCGCTGTTTAGATGCCGCTCGACGGCTGCGTGACACTTGGGCAGCTCGAGGGCCAGCGCGGCGAGACCCTCCGTCTTTGCCCCGTCTGTAATCCGCCGTTCCATCTCGGCGCGCTCTTCGGATATTTCTTGCCAGAGCGCGTCACGCGCCGAAATGACCTCGCGGTGCTGGGCGAGGGCCGCGCTCACGTCGACATAGGCGGGCTCGACGTTGTGAAAAAACAACCGGACCTCGTCGTCAATTCGCTTGAATTCGGCGAGGGCGACGCTGGCCGCCGCGCGCGCCTCGGCATGACGAACCGCTCGGTCCTCTACCCGATCACGCCACTGCGAATAGAGAAGACCGCCCAGCGCCACCAGGACCGATGTCGCGGTCAGCAGGTTGCCAATGGTGACTTCCGGGACGAACTTTATGGGATATCCCCTTCACGCCTTGACGACAGTCGAAGCATAATCAACGGAGCGACGCGATGAAACACGTCAAAGACATGGTGGCAGAAGCCAACCAGGTCGGTCGAGCACGCGCCCGGCCGAAAAGCTGAAGGCGCTGCACGGGCAGGAGGGCGTCACCTTCGTCGACCTGCGCGACGTCCGTGAGCTCGAGCGCGACGGCATGATCCCTGGCGCCTTCCACTGCCCGCGGGGCATGCTCGAGTTCTGGATCGACCCCGAGAGCCCCTACGCCAAGCCGCAGTTCCAGACGGGCGACAAGTTCGTCTTCTACTGCGCCTCGGGCTGGCGCTCGGCGCTGTCCGCCAGGGCGGCGCAGGAGATGGGGCTGCCGAACGTCAGCCACATCGAGGACGGCTTCAAGGGCTGGAAGGAGGCCGGCGGCCCGGTGGCGGAGCGGGCGGCGGAACGGAAAGCGGACTGATCAAAGAGGGCTCGAGCCATGCTCACCGACGAGCAGATCATGATCCGCGACATGGCGCGCGACTATGCGCGCTCGCGGCTGGCGCCGACGGCGCGCGAGCGCGAGAAGGCGGGCGCCATCGAGCCCGAGGTCGATCGCCGAGCTGGGCGAGCTCGGCTTCCTCGGCATGACCATCGACCCGGACTGGGGCGGGGCCGGCGCCGACTATGTCTCCTACGCGCTGGCGCTGATCGAGATCGCCGCCGGCGACGGCTCGGTCTCGACCATGGTCTCGGTGCACAACGCGCCCGTCTGCGCCGTGCTCGACCGCTTCGCGAGCGACGAGCAGAAGGCGCGCTGGCTGCAGGCCGCTCGCCTCGGGCCAGCGCATCGGCAGCTTCGCGCTGACCGAGCCGCAGGCGGGCTCGGACGCCGCCAACCTCAAGAGCCGCGCGGTGCGCACGAACGAGGGCTACACGGTCAACGGCACCAAGCAGTTCATCTCGTCCGCCCGGATCGGCAAGACGACCGTGCTCTTCGCCATGACCGACCCCGACAAGGCCAAGAAGGGCATGTCCTGCTTCGTCGTCGACAACGCGACGCCGGGCTTCGAGATCGTCCGCGTCGAGGAAAAGCTCGGCCAGAAGGCGAGCGACTCCTGCGCGCTCGCCTTCGAGGACATGAAGGTGCCCTTCGAGGACCGGATCGGCGAGGAGGGGCAGGGCTATGCCATCGCGCTCTCCTCGCTCGAGTCCGGCCGGATCGGCATCGCCGCCCAGGCGACGGGGCTGGCGCAGGCCGCCTATGAGCGCGCGCTCGCCTATGCCAAGGAGCGCACCGCCTTCGGCAAGCCGATCTTCGAGCTGCAGGCCGTGCAGTTCCGCCTGGCCGAGATGGCGACCGAGCTCGAGGCCTCGCGCGCGCTGGTGCTGAACGCCGCGCGCATGAAGGACCGCGGCGAGCCCTGCCTGAAGGAGGCGTGCATGGCCAAGCTGTTCTGCGCGCAGGCGGCCGAGCGGATCACCTCCGAGGCGATCCAGGTCCTCGGCGGCTATGGCTATCTCGCCGACTACGAGGTCGAGCGGATGTATCGCGACCAGAAGGTCTGCCAGATCTACGAGGGCACGAACGACATCCAGAAGCTGATCATCGCCCGCCAGATCGGGCGTGACCGGTGCCGCAGCCTCGCTCAGCCGTGGCCGCCGCGATGTCGGAGGACGTGCCCGCCCCAGACCAGCGCCGCAATCGCGACGATGGCGAGCGCCAGCAGCACCCAGAGATACTGCTCGACGACCGCGACGCAGGCCGTCGCCAGCGCCATCACGGCGCCGATCAGGATCATCCGCCACGAGGTGTAGATCCCGCTGACAAAGGCGCCGAGCGCCAGGATCAGACCGTTGACCAGCCCCGCATCCGCGTTGGTGAAACGGCCTGCGGCGATGAGCAGGAACATGATCTGGATGGCCGCAAGCACGCCGATCCAGGTCGCCACGAGGCGCAGCACGTTCGTGGTGACCGCGAAGCCTTGAGCATGGTGCAGCCATTGCAGGGCGAAGCCGGCGACCCCATAGACCAGCGCGAGGATGCCCCAGAAGGCTTGCGAGCTCTCGGCGGCGACGTCCGACCGGGCGATGCCGAAGAACGAGAGGCCGAGCAGCGCCACAAGGATGCCGGCATCCGCCAGCAGCCGCCAATGGCGAAGGACGCCGTCGCGCCGCGGCGCCGGCGCCTGGAACTCGATCGACACGCTGTCTCCCTCCCCGGTCCTCGCAGATGCCTGGCGGCAGGATGCACGATTCCGGGCCTTGCGTCGACCGGAGGGCGGCCGGGTTCATGGACGGGCGCGCCGCGCGAGGGACGTCAGCCGATTGGCTGACCCGAGAGAGCAGCGATGATGCAGCGGGGGAAGACGTGACCGAGATCCTGGTCGTCGGCGGCGGAATCGTCGGTCTCTCGACCGCCTACTGGCTGGCCAAGGCGGGCCACGGCGTGACGGTCGTCGAGCGTGGAGCCATCCCCAACCCGGAGGCCGCCTCGGCCGATCACCACCGGCTGATCCGTTTCTCCTATGGCGACCGGCTCGGCTATGCCGCCCGCATGGGCGAGGCCTTCGCCGCCTGGCGCACGATGTGGTCCGACCTCGGCCAGCCCGAGGCGCGCTACTATGTGCCCACGGGCGTCCTGTCGCTGAGCGTCGAGCAGGGCGACCGCGGCGACCGCTCGCTCGGCACGCTCGAGGCGCTGGGACTCGCGCACGAGCGCCTCGAGGGCGCGGAGATCTCCCGCCGCCTGCCGTTTCTCGAGCCGGACGGCGTGCGCTTTGCGCTGCTGGCCGAGGGCGGGGCGCTGATGGCGAACCGCATCCTGGTCGATCTTGCCGACTGGCTGCGGCGCGACGGCGTGGCGGTGCTCGAGCAGTCCCCGGTCACGGCGATCGACCCCGTCGCGGGCCAGGTGACGCTGGCCGATGGCAGGACGCTCGGCGCCGAGACCGTCGTGGTCTCGGCCGGCATCTTCACGTCCGACCTGCTGCCCCTGGTTCGGGCTCGACCTCGCCGCGCAGCGCACCGTCATCGTCTATGCCGATCCGCCGGCCGAGCTGGCCGACCTCTACGCGGGCGCGCCCTGCTGGAGCTTTCTCGGCGGCGACCGGGATCTCTGGGGCCTCGCCGCCGTCGAGGGGCTGCCGATGAAGCTCGGCTGCGGCATGCTGCGCCGGTCCGACACTGGCGGCACGGATCGGCGCATGACGGCGAACGAGGTCAGGGCGGTTCTCGACGCCTATCGCGGCCGGTTCCGCGGCGCGGAGCGCTTCCGGGTGCGCTGGCACCAGGCGAACCATTTCACCATGGCGCCGGAGGAGCGTTTCGTGCTGCGGCGGCAGGATCGCGTGCTCGCCGTCTCGGCCTGCTCGGGGCATGGCTTCAAGTTCGGCGCGCTGTCCGGAAAGGACGTGGCCGAGGCCGTCACCGGGGCCGCGCCCGTGGCGGACGTCGCCGAGCGAATGGCCGGCCGGCAAGCCGTGGATGACGGCGTTCGCCGGCGCGCCGAGGCTGGCGGGGCCGAGGCTGGCGCAGGGGCTCGACGTCCGAACGGCTCAGAGCCAGCGCCGGGTACGCCTGCAAAAGGCGTCGTAGGGCGCGCCGAACTTGGCGGAAAGGTATGCCTCCTCGCGGACGACCACCAGGCGATCGAGGGCGAGCCAGAGCAGAGGCAGCAGGGGCAGGCTCCAGTCGAGCGAGGCGATCAGCCCGATGCCGGCGAAGAGCAGCAGGAAGCCCAGATACATCGGGTTGCGCGTGACCCGGTAAGGCCCCGTCTCGACCAGCACCAGCGCCGGCTGGCGCGGGTCGATGTTGGTCCGCGCGCGGCGAAACGCGAGCGCGCCCCAGAGACCGGTGGCCCCGAAGCCGAGGATGAGCGCAAGCCCGACCACCAGGGTCACGGGGCTCAGCGGCGGCGGCAGGTAGCCGAGCGGCAGCAGCCACTCGAGCAGGATGGACAGGACCAGCGCCGCCAACGGAAGCACCGGCGGCAGCACGGGCAGGTCAGGGGCGTCACGGACAGGCGAGCGGTCGCTCGGCATATTCACTCCAAGGCCGGGCGCTCTTTCGGTCGGCGCTCTGCGCCGAGCCCGAGAGTGAGCCCCCGGGCCCGGCGCCAGCGGGCGCCTCAGTCGCGGTAGTCGGGCTCGTCGCGGTCGAGCATTCGCTTGATGTCGGTGAAGAAGCGGTCGGCATGGCGCCGTAGTGCTCGGCCTCGCTGCGCCGTCTTCTCGGCGACGGCGTCCGACAGGATCGCGAGCTCGCGCCCGGTCCAGAGCGCCTGGACGTAGGTGCGGACGGCGCGCTCGAAATAGTACATGCGGTTGAAGCAGTCGGCGACCGTCTCGCCGACGACCATGATGCCGTGATTGCCCATCACGAGCACCTTCTTCGACGGATCGGCCAGCGCCTTGCAGGCGCGCTCGGCCTCCTCGTCGAGGGCGAGCCCGCCATACTGCGGTGTCGTAGGCGACCCGGTCGAAGAACATGGCGCAGTTCTGGTCGAGCGGCGGCAGGACCGGGTCCTTGAGGCAGGCGAGAACCGTCGCATAGGACGAATGCACGTGCATGGCGCAGCGCGCATGCGGGCAGTTGCGGTGCAGCGCGCCGTGCAGGCCCCAGGCGGTCGGGTCGGGGGCGTCCGGGCGGTTCATCGTCTCGGGGTCGTTGGCGTCGATCAGCAGCAGGTCCGTCGCCCGGACCAGCGAGAAATGCACCTGGTTCGGGTTCATCAGGAACTGCGTGCCGTCCTCGTTGACCGAGAGCGAGAAGTGGTTCGCCACGCCCTCGTGCATGTCGAGCCGCACCGTCCAGCGGAAGGCCGCGGCGAGGTCGACGCGCTCCTGATAGAAGGGCAGGTTGGTCCCGCGCTCGCGCGGGCGCATGTCGGTGACGGACATGGGTGTCCTCCGTGGCTGATCCGTGTCTGATTCTCGGCTATCGTGCCCGAGACGGGCGGTGCTCACAAGCTGCGCCGCCGGATGATGTCTGGGAGGCCGGGCATGAGCCGGTTCAGCGCGCTCGGCGATCTCTGGGGGTCGGTGTTCGAGCGGGGCGGCTGGCCGCTCGGCAGCGCCCGGCTGGCCCTGCCCGAGAGCGCGCTCGAGGCGCTGGCGGCCGAGCTGATCTCGTCCAAGGGAGAGGCCTCGGGCGTGGCGCTGGCGACGCGGCTGCTCGCCGGCTATCGCGGGCTCGACGCCGAAGGCAGGCGGGCGTTCTTCCGGCACCTGGCCGAAGGGCTGGGAGCCCGACCGCGAGGAGGCGCTGCGCGCGGCCGAGGCGTTCCGGACCGATCCGAACGCGGAGACGCTGGTCGGCTCAGCGCGGCGCTCGAGCCGCGCCGGCAGGAGCTGTTCCGGCGGCTGAACATGGCGCCCGGCGGCACAGGGGCGCTGGTGCGGATGCGCGCCGACCTGCTGGCGCGAGCTGCCGGACGCGCCCGAGCTGCGCGCCGATCGACCGCGATTTCCGCCACCTGCTGGCCTCGTGGTTCAACCGCGGCTTTCTGGTGCTGCGGCCGATCGACTGGCAGACGCCGGCGGCCGTGCTGGAGAAGATCATCGCCTACGAGGCGGTGCACCAGATCGACAGCTGGGACGAGCTGCGCCGCCGCGTCGAGCCGCCCGACCGGCGCTGCTTTGCCTTCTTCCATCCCTCGATGCCGGACGAGCCGCTGATCTTCGTCGAGGTGGCGCTGACGCGCGAGGTGCCGGGCTCGATCCAGGCCGTGCTGGCGCCCGAGCGGGCAAAGCTCGCCCCGGCCGACGCGACGGTGGCGGTCTTCTATTCGATCTCGAACTGCCAGCCCGGGCTGGCCGGCGTCTCGTTCGGCGCCTTCCTGATCAAGCAGGTCGCCGACGACCTGGCGCGCGAGCTGCCGGGGACTGACCACCTTCGTGACGCTGTCGCCCGTGCCGGGCTTCGTCCGCTGGCTGGGCGAGCAGGCCGAGGACGAGCCGGAGGGCGACGCGGCCGCGCTTGTCGACGACGATGAGCGAGCCCGGCTGGCATTCGGCCGAGGGCGCCGAAGCGGCGCGCCCGCGCGTGCTGGCGCTGGCCGCGCGCTACCTGCTCGACGCGCAGGCGCGAGGACGGGCAGCCGCCCGACCCGGTGGCGCGCTTCCACCTCGGCAACGGCGCCGAGCTGGCGGCGATCCACTGGCCGGCCGACACCTCGCCGAATGGTCTGAAGAACGGCGCCGGCGTGATGGTGAACTACCGCTACCGGCTCGACCGGATCGAGGCGAACCACGAGGCCTATGCCGCCGAGGGCAAGATCGCGGCGACCCGCGCCGTGCGCGCGCTGCGGGCGGCCTGAGCCGTTATCGCCCTTCTGATCGCGTCCGCGGCCTTTCCTTCCGCGGGTGCGGGCGGTATGGTGGCGCGAAACGGGAACGGGAGGAGGCGATGGCCACCTATACGAGCTATGACCTGGTCGCTTTCGGCAAGCCGCTGGAGGCGCGCGCAGCGCGAGATGCCGGAGCCCAAGGGCACCGAGGTGCTGGTGCGCGTGCGCCGCTCGGGCGTCTGCCATTCGGACGTGCACATCGCCGAGGGCTATTTCGACCTGGGCGAGGAGGGGCAGCTCAGGATGGAAGACCGCGGCATGAAGCTGCCGATGGCGATGGGGCACGAGATCCTCGGCGAGGTGATCGCGCTCGGCCCCGACGCGGGGGGCCGAGGGCGCGGAGGGCGTCGAGGTCGGCAAGACGATGCTGGTGCATCCCTGGATCGGCTGCTCCAAGCCCGACTGCAAGGCGTGCTCGAGCGGGCGCGAGAACGACTGCACGACGATGCGGGCGCTCGGCGTCGTGCGCGACGGCGGCTATGGCGAGTACCTGCTGGTCGACCACCCCAAGTTCCTGGTCGACGTGGACGGGCTCGATCCCGACACGGTCACGCCCTATGCCTGCTCGGGCGTCACCGTCTACAACGCGCTGAAGAAGGCCGGGCTGACGGATGACGACGAGTGGCTGGCCGTGATGGGCGCCGGCGGGCTGGGGCTCAACGCCGTCGCGATCGGCCGGGCGATGGGCTTCAAGAACATCGTCTCGGTCGACATCGACGACCGCAAGCTGCAGGCGGCCGTCGAGATGGGCGCCGACGCGGTGCTGAACGGCAAGCGCGACGATGCGCTGGAGGAAATGCGGCGCATCACCGGCAACAAGCTGATGGCGGTGGTCGACACGGTGGGCGCGCCGTCGACATCGGGGCTGGCCGTCCGCGCGCTGCTCAAGACCGGGCGCTATGTCGTCGTCGGGCTCTATGGCGGCGACTTCAAGATGCCGCTGCCCTGGCTGCCGCAGAAGGCGATGACCGTGCGCGGCTCCTATGTCGGCTCGTGCAACGACCTGCGCGAGCTGATCGCGCTCGTGCGCACGGGCAAGGTCAAGGAGCTGCCCGTCAGCTCGCGGCCGCTGGCCGAGGTCAGCCAGACGCTCGAGGACCTGAAGGCAGGGCGGATCACCGGCCGGGTGGTGCTGAACGCGGACTGATCCGAAGGGCGGTGCCGCGGCGCAAAGTGGCCGCGGTGCCGCACGTTTTGTTGCAGTGCAACTGAGCGGCTTGCAACGATTTGCCCGTTCCGCGCATTTTCGCCTTGTGCATCGCACCATAGAGTGCGCGGTGGGAGGAAGACGTCCGAGTTTTTTGGAGGTCTTCGATGCGGGACGCGAACGCTCACCCCTGCTCCGGCCCGGCCCGAGCGGGCGCCGGACATCACTTTCGAGATGATCGACTTTCACATCCGCCGTGGCCGGCAGCTTCAGGCGGCCGCGATCGGCGGCGCGGTTCGGCGCGGCTTGCGACTGTTCGGCCTCGGGCCGACGCCGGGCGGGACGGCCGACCGCACCGTCATCGGCCGAGCTGGCCGAGACGGCGCTGAACGCGCTGGCGGCGATCCGATCCTCGGCCGAGTTGTTGCGCGAGGACGGCATCGCACCCGCCGAGCGCAGCCGCTTCGCCGAGATCGTGCTGGCCGAGGAACGCCGGCTCGGCACGCTGGTGGCGCAGCTGGTCGAGGGCGGGCGCCGCTCGGCGACCTGAGCCGTCGGATCAGATCTGGCCGTAATCGCCGTGGCGGCCCAGGCCGCCCGAGAAGCGGCCGGCGCCGGACGTGCCCTGGTTGATGGCCGAATCGACGCCGTTCGCCCATTCGCGGCGCAAGCCCTCGCGCACGGACGCGCCGTGGTTCTCGATGATCGAGCGTCGGTCGGCCAGCATCGCCTCCTGCGGAAAGCGGGCGATGTCGTGCGCCATTTCGAGGGCGGCTTCGAGCGCGCGGCCGTCGGGCACCACCTTTTCGCAGAGGCCGATCGCTGAGGCACTCCTCGGCAGGCACCTTGCGGCCGGTCATGGCGATCTCGAGCGCGCGGCCCTGGCCGACGAGGCGGGGCAGGCGCACCGTGCCGCCGTCGATCAGCGGAATGCCCCAGCGCCGGCAATAGACGCCGAGATAGGCGCTCTCGCCCATGACGCGGCAGTCGGCGAGCAGCGCCAGCTCCATGCCGCCGGCCACCGCCGGCCCCTCGACCGCCGCGATGACGGGCTTGTCGAATTCAAGCCGGCTCGGTCCCATCGGGCCGCGAGGGGCGGGCGCGGCGCCGATCGGGAAGGCGAGGGACATGGCGGACCTCGCGGTCGAAGTCGCCTGGGTCGGTGAGCGTCGCGGCGTATTTCAGGTCCCAGCCGCCGCAGAAGGCGCCGCCCGCGCCGGTGAAGACGCAGACGAGCGCGCGCGGATCGGCGTTGAAGGCCTGGAAAGCGTCGTGCAGCGCGTCGGCCGTCGCCGGATCGACGGCGTTGCGCGCCTCCGGGCGGTTGTTGGTGATGATCCTGACGGGGCCGTCATCGGCGGTCTCGACGGTCATGGAGGCTCCTCGGATGGTGGGTTGCATCCACCCTACGAAGATCGGTCACGCCGACAAACGAAGATCGGTGATGCCGGTGTTCACGCGCGAGAGGGCTCGTAGGGTGGGTGCAACCCACCGCTTTACGCCATCACCCGGGCCAGCTCGGCGAAGTCGGCGACGATCAGGTCGGGCTGGTGCGGCGTCTGGCCGAAGGGGCGGCGGCGCCGGTCGATGAAGGCCGTGCGCATGCCCCAGGATTTCGCGCCGATGCAGTCGAAGGCGTGGTTGGCGACGAAGAGGAGCTGGCTGCGGTCGAGCCCGATCAGCTCCTCGGCCCTGGCGTAGGTCTGCCAGGCGGGCTTGAAGAAGCCGGCCTCCTGCACCGAGATGCGGCTGTCGAACTCAAAGCCGATGTGCTCTCGCGCCGCCTCGAGCATGTCGCGGTCGCCGTTCGAGAGGATGTGCAGGCCGAAGCCGCCGGCGCGGAGGCTGTGGAGCGCCTCGACGACGTCGGGAAAGGGCTCCAGCCGCTCGATCTGGGCGACCAGCCAGCGGACCTCGTCCTGGTCGTGGGCGATGCCGGCGCGGTCCATGACGAAGCAGACGGCGCGGTGCCCGATCTCGCGATAGGGCGTGTGCCCGCGCGCGCAGAGCGCGTCGATCATCGAGTTCTCGAAATGCGTCCGCCGCCACCAGGTGACGAACTGGTGCGGGCTGCCCTCCCAGCCCTTGTCGCGCAGGAACGGCTCGACGGCCTCGGTCAGGCCCTTCTGCATGTCGACGACGGTGCCGTACTGGTCGAAGACCAGCGCGCGGATCTCGCGGCGGAGAAGGTCGGGTGTGCTCATGGGCTCGCTGTGGTCCGGCCGGCGGAGGTTGCGCGGGGTCGCAGCCCGGCATCTTCCACAGAAGAGCTGCGGCGTGAACCGGAAAAGCTCGTGAACCTGACGGGTTCGTCGGGCCATCTCGCGTCCGCGTGAAGCGCCGCGACTCGCCAGGCCGCCCGCGCAGACCAAATCCCCGCGCAAGAGGCCCGAGCGGGCCGCGACCGGAGGGGACTGAAGATGAGGAACTTGCTGTCGGCCGTGATCCTCGGCGCGCTGCTCGCCGGCTGCGGCGTCGGCCTGCCGGAAGGCTCGGGGGACGTGGAGATCCATCACCGCATTCCCAGCAAATAGGCGCGCCGAGCCCCGCCCGCTTCGCGTTGCAGGAAGCGACGACGTCGGGCTAAGTGAGGGCGGGCCAGCGGGCCGAGGCGGGCGCCCGCTTTCTTGCCGGCGGCCATCCATCATGGGAGCGATTGTGGGGGGCATGGAGAGGGCGGCGCCGAAGGCCGGAGAGGAGTCGTCGCCGGGGCCGCTGGAGCGGTACGCTCGCGGCCTGCCTTTCATCGGCCTCGTCGGCGCGGCGCTGTTCTTCTCGATGTCGCTTGCGCCCTCGCTCATACCGCGCAGCGCGGTGATCCAGGGGCTGGTGTCGGGGATCTCGGCGGCTGCCGGTTATTGGGTTTTTCTGGCCCTGCTGTGGATCTGGCGGTTCCTCGAGCTGCCGGAGCCTGGCGGGCGTCCGGCGCGGATCGCGCGGGTGGTGCTGTCGGTGGCGCTTGGCGTGCTCGCGGCCTATTCGCTCTGGTACGCGGCCTTCTGGCAGGACAAGGCGCGGGACTTTCTCGGGCTGCCGCCTCTGCAGAGCAGCTATGCCGCCCTCGTCCTGCTGATCGCGCTGCCGCTTGCGCTGCTGTTGCGCGAGCTCGGGCGCCTGCTCCGGCTCGTGGTGCGGGGGATCTCGAGGCTGCTCGACCGTTTCCTGCCGCGCCGCGTCTCGATCGCGCTGAGCCTGGTCCTCGCGGCAGTGCTGCTCGTCAATGTCACGCGGGGCACGGTCGGCCGGTGGGGGCTCGAGGCGCTCGACGCGACCTTTCTCGAGGTCGACCAGTTGATCGACGACGACGTGGCGGCGCCAACCGACGCCGCGATCACCGGCAGCCCGGCCTCGCTGATCTCGTGGAGGCAGCTCGGGCGGCAGGGCCGGCGCTTTGTCGCGACGGGGCCGACAGAGGACGAGATCGCGGCGTTCGTGCCGGGTGAGGCCAGGCGGCCGATCCGGGTCTATGTCGGGCTGGGGGCGGCCGAGACGCCCGAGGCCCGCGCGGCGCTGGCACTGGCCGAGATGAAGCGGGTCGGCGCCTTCGACCGCGCCGTGCTGGTGATCGCCACCCCGACCGGTACGGGCTGGGTCGACGAAGAGGCGGTCGACGCGCTCGAGTACCTGCACCACGGCGACACGGCGATCGTGGCGCAGCAGTATTCCTATCTGACGAGCTATATCTCGATCTTCGTCGAGCCGGACTTCGCCAAGGAGTCCGCGCAGGCGCTGTTCAACGCCGTCTACGACCACTGGCGCACCCTGCCCCGCGATGCGCGGCCGCGGCTCTATCTGTTCGGGCTCAGCCTCGGGGCCTATGGCTCGGAGCAATCGATGGACCTCTACCGCGTGCTGGGCGACCTGATCGATGGCGCGGTCTGGAGCGGGCCGCCCTTCCGCAGCCCGAACTGGCAGTCCTTCACGCGCAACCGCGATCCTGGCAGCCCGGTCTGGCTGCCGAGGTTCGGCGACGGATCGCTGGTCCGGTTCACCAACCAGACGGACGCGCTCGAGATCCCCGGCGCCGAATGGGGTCCGATGCGGCTCGTCTACCTGCAGTACGCGAGCGATCCGATCATCTTCTTCTCGCCCGATCTGTTCTATCGCCAGCCGGAATGGCTGACGGGGCAGCGCGGCCCCGACGTGTCGCCGGAGCTGAGCTGGTTCCCGGTGGTGACGGGGCTGCAGGTCATCTTCGACATGGCCGGCGCCAGCGCGCTCGGGCCCGGGCTCGGGCACCTCTACGCGGCGCGCGACTACATCGATGCCTGGGTCGCGGTGACGGCGCCCGAGGGCTGGACCGAGGCGGAGGTCGACCGGCTGAAGGCGCATTTCGCGGAGTAGGCGGGCCGCAGGCGCATGCTCGGCCGGCGGCCATGCCCGATCGGACGGCAAAGGTGGGTTGCACCCACCCTACAAAGGATCGACGGGGCGCGGGCGCCGCTCGCGGTGGAAGACGTAGAGGCCGGCGGCAACGATGACGGCGGTACCGGCCCAGGTGAGCCTGTCGGGGAAGTTGCCGAACACGAGCCAGCCGAGCGCCGTCGCCGAGACGATCTCGAGATACTGCATCGGCGCGACGAGGCTCGCCTCGGCCCGCGCCAGCCCCTGTGCCAGCAGCTGGTGCGCCGCGATGCCGATCAGCCCGAGCCCGGCCGCGAGCACGAGGTCGACAGGGCGGGGCAGGGTGGCCGCGAGCGTCGGCACCTGCGCCGCATCGCCCCAGGCGATCAGCGCGCCGATCCACAGCGCCGCGAAGGCCGACGTCCAGAACTGGAGCACCAGCGTGCGGCCGCCCAGGCTCATCACGCGCGTCACCAGCATGTAGCAGGCGAAGAGGAGCGCGGTCGCCAGCGGCCAGGCCGCGGCCGGGCCGTACGCGGCCCAGTTCGGGCGGATGATGATCAGCGCGCCGACCATCCCGACGGCGACGGCGCCGATCCGCCGCCGGCCGATCCGCTCGCCGCAGGACCAGCGCCGAGAGCAGCGTCAAGAGGAACGGCTCGACGAAAAAGATGGCGACGGCGTTGGCGACCGGCATGACCTGCAGCGCCGAGTTGAAGGTGACGAGCGCCGTGCCGATCAGCACGCCGCCGAGCGCATGGCCGGCCCGCGGCGGGCCCCATTGGCGGAAGGCCGCGAGCAGCGGCAGCACCAGCACCGCCTGCGCGACAAAGCGCAGCAGCGCCACCTCGCCCGGCGAATGCGTCTGCGTCAGCCATTTCGAGATGATGTCCATCCCCGGCGCGATCAGGAAGCCGACCGTCACGAGGGCGAGGCCGGTTCCGGGCGTGCGCGGCGGGGACAGCGTCAGCGGCATGGCCGGGATCTATCGGCCGGAACTCGCAAGAACGGCCGGCAAACTCCGCCGCCTCAGACGTCGAGGTCCTCGGCGAAGCGGGCATTCTCCTGGATGTATTGGAAGCGCAGCTCGGGCTTGCGGCCCATCAGCCGCTCGACCAGCCCGCCGGTCTCGCCCTCGTCGTCGGTGACGCTGACCCGGATCAGCCGGCGGCTGGCGGGGTCCATCGTCGTCTCCTTCAGCTGCTTGGGCATCATCTCGCCCAGGCCCTTGAAGCGGCTGACCTCGATCTTGCCCTTGCCCCCCAGCCCCGCGGCGGTCAGGCGCGCCCGCTCGGCGTCGTCGCGGGCGTAGACGCTGACCGCGCCCTGCGTCAGCCGGTAGAGCGGCGGCGCCGCGAGGTAGAGGTGGCCGGCCTCGATCATCGGCCGCATCTGGGTGAAGAAGAAGGTCATCAGCAGCGAGGCGATGTGCGCGCCGTCGACATCGGCGTCGGTCATGATGATGACCTTCTCATAGCGCAGATCGTCGTCGCGGTATTTCGCGCCCAGGCCGACGCCGAGCGCCTGGCAGAGATCGGCCAGCTCCTGGTTCTGGCTGAGCTTGGCCGAGGCGGCGCCGAGCACGTTGAGGATCTTGCCGCGCAGCGGCAGGATGGCCTGGAAGCGCCGGTCGCGCGCCTGCTTGGCGCTGCCGCCGGCCGAGTCGCCCTCGACGAGAAAGATCTCCGACCCCGACCGCGTGGCATCCGAGCAGTCGGCCAGCTTGCCCGGCAGGCGCAGCTTTTTCGTGGCGGTCTTGCGGCTCGCCTCCTTCTCGGCGCGGCGGCGCTGGCGTTCCTCCGCCCGCTCGATCAGCAGGTCGAGGATGGCGCCCGCCGATCTGGGGTCGCCGGCGAGCCAGGTGTCGAGGCGGTCGCGGACGGCGCCCTCGACCAGGCGCGCCGCCTCCTGCGTCGCCAGCCGGTCCTTGGTCTGGCCGACGAATTCGGGATCGCGGATGAAGACCGAGATGACCGCCGAGGCGGCGCCCTCGATGTCCTCGCGGGCGATCTGCGCGGCCTTGCGCGCGCCGACGCGCTCGCCATGGGTCCGGACGCCCTTGGTGATGGCGGCCCAGAAGCCGGCCTCGTGCGTGCCGCCCTCGTGCGTCGGGATCGTGTTGCAGTAGGACGAGGTCGCGCCGTCGCGGCCGGGCGTGAAGGCGAGCGCCCATTCGACCGAGCCGATCGTGCCGGCGCCGAAGCGTTCGGCGAAGTCGACGCGGCCCGAGAACGGCCGCTCGCCGACGAGCGCCGCATCCCCGAGCGTGTGCAGGAGGAAATCCTCGAGCCCGCCGGGGAAGCGGAGCGTGTCCTCTGCCGGCGTCTCGTCCTTGTCGCCGAGGAGCGACGGCGCGCAGCGCCAGCGGATCTCGACGCCGCGGAAGAGGTAGGCCTTGGAGCGCGCCATCCGGTAGAGGCGCGCGGGTTTCAGCGCCGCGCGCTCGCCGAAGATCTCCGGGTCCGGGTGGAACTCGACCCGGGTGCCGCGGCGGTTCTGCGTGGGCCCGAGCGACTGCAGCCCGGTCACGGGCAGCCCGCGCGAGAACTCCTGCGCGAATAGCTGCTTGGAGCGCGCCACCTCGACCCGGAGGCGGTCGGAGAGCGCATTGACGACCGAAACGCCGACGCCATGCAGGCCGCCGCTGGTCTGATAGGCATTGCCCGAGAACTTGCCGCCGGCGTGCAGCACGGTCATGATCACTTCGAGGGCCGACTTGTCGGGGCGCTTGGGGTGCGGGTCGACGGGGATGCCGCGGCCGTTGTCGGTGATGGCGCAGGCGCCGTCGGCGAGCAGCTCGACCTCGATTCGCGTCGCGTGGCCGGCGACCGCCTCGTCCATGGCGTTGTCGAGCACCTCGGCGGCGAGGTGGTGCAGCGCCCGCTCGTCGGTGCCGCCGATATACATGCCGGGGCGCTTGCGGACGGGCTCGAGCCCCTCCAGCACCTCGATCGAATGCGCGTCATAATCGGCCTCGGCCCCGCCGGGCCGGAAGAGATCGCCGTTCATACGGTCTGGTTCTCCGCCTGCTCGATGCCCCGCACTATCGCAGGAGGCGCTTGGAGACGCAATATTTTGCGCGGGTTAACGGGCAGAAGAACACGATGTCGTGGCGACACCGCGCCGGGGCGGTGCGGCGCGGGCAGGCGCCCACGCCGCGAGCGCTCAGGCGACGATGCTTTGGGGCGCCGTTTTCCGGCGGCGTACCATCAGCTTGTTCAGCGCGTGCACATAGGCGCGCGCCGAGGCGACGATGGTGTCGACATCCGACGACTGGGCCGCCACCAGCTTGCCGCCTTCTGAGAGGCGGACGCTGACGGTGGCCTGCGCGTCGGTGCCCTCGGTGACGGCGTGGACCTGGTAGAGCTCGAGCCGGGCCTGGTGCGGCACCATCGCCTTGATGGCGTTGAAGCAGGCATCCACGGGCCCGTTGCCCTCGGCCGTCACCGACCGATCCTCGCCGTCGATCTCGAGCGTCATCTCGGCGACGTGCGGCGACTCGGTGCCGCAGGTGACGCGCATGTGCTTGAGCCTGATGCGCTCGGCGCCGGCGTCGGCGGTCTGCTCCTCGACCAGCGCCAGGATGTCGTCGTCGTAGACCTCCTTCTTGCGGTCGGCGAGCGCCTTGAAGCGGACGAACAGCTCCTTCAGCTGGTTGTCGCCCATGTCGACGCCCAGGTTCTTCAGCTTGGCCTTCAGCGCGTGCCGGCCGGAGTGCTTGCCCATGGCGAGCGTCGATTCGGTCAGCCCGACATCCTCGGGCCGCATGATCTCGTAGGTGCCATGGTGCTTCAGCATGCCGTCCTGGTGGATGCCGGCCTCGTGCGCGAAGGCGTTCTTGCCGACGACGGCCTTGTTGAACTGCACGGGGAAGCCCGTGACGCCCGAGACGAGGCGGCTCGCCTGCATGATCCTGGTCGTGTCGATGCCCGTGGCATAGGGCATGATGTCGTTGCGCACGCGCATGGCCATCACGACCTCTTCCAGCGCCGTGTTGCCGGCGCGCTCGCCCAGGCCGTTGATGGTGCACTCGATCTGCCGCGCGCCGGCCAGCACGGCCGCCAGCGAGTTGGCGGTCGCCATGCCGAGGTCGTTGTGGCAGTGCGTCGACAGCGTCACGGCGTCGATGCCCGGCACGCGCGCCTTCAGCATCCGGATGATGTCGGCCGATTCGAGCGGCGCCGTGTAGCCGACGGTGTCGGGGATGTTGATCGTGGTCGCGCCCGCCTCGATTGCCGTCTGCACGGCGGTGACGAGGAAATCGCGGTCGCTGCGCGTCGCGTCCTCGGGCGACCACTGGACATCGTCGGTCATCGACTTGGCGTGGCGGACGCTGCGGTCGATCTGCGCCAGCACCTGGTCGCGCGTCATCTGCAGCTTGTGCTGCATGTGCAGGTCGCTGGTCGCGATGAAGGTGTGGATCCGCTTGCGGCGCGCGTGCTGCAGCGCCTCCCAGGCGCGGTCGATGTCGGCGAGGCCCGAGCGCGAGAGGCCGCAGACGACCGCGTTCTCGACGACCTTGGAGACCTCGCGCACGGCCTCGAAGTCGCCTTCGGAGGCGATGGGGAAGCCGGCCTCGATGATGTCGACGCCCATCTCGTCGAGGAGGCGCGCGATCTGCAGCTTTTCGGCCAGCGTCATCGAGGCGCCTGGCGACTGCTCGCCGTCGCGCATGGTGGTGTCGAAGATCTTCACGCGGTCCTGTACCGCGGAGGGGCCGGAGTCATTCATGGCTTTGGTCCGTGAAGTTGTTTCTTCTCAGCGGGTTCAGAGCGGCGCGTTCGGTTACCTCCGAGGGCGGCGCCGCGGAACCCGGCGCCCTCAGAGGCCGATAAGAAGAAGGAGCCCGCCAAGCGGCGGGAGAGAGGCGGCAGCGATCATCGCGCGCGTCTGCATGCCGGGCACTATACCGCGACCGCCGCGGATTGGAAGCGGCAATCGCCAGTGCCCGCCTACGCCCGCAGTGCCCGCCTACGCCCGCAGTGCCCGCCTACGCCCGCCTGAGCCCGCCTGCGGACGGCGAGAGGTTTGACTGGCTAGGGGCGCCGCATCAGGCGGCGAGGGTGAGATCGCCCCGGGCCGGGTAATCGTTCTTCAGCACGAATTCGAGCCCGTTCAGCAGCTGGTCGATCGGCGGCCGCGTGAAGGGCGCGCTCTGCGTCTGGACGAAAAAGACCGTCAGGTCGGGCCGGATGACGAAGAGGCCGGGCTCGGAGAACACCGCCGGCTCCTGCGTGCCCGGGCGGGCCGAGGAGATGTAGAGCCCCCAGTCGCGGGCCGTGCGCTCGGGCAGGGCATAGCCGATCGCCAGCCGTTCGAGCCCCCACTCGGCGGCCGACGACCGGGCGCGCTCGGCGCTGTCCATCGAGAGTGCGGTGATCTCGGCGCCAATGCTCTCGGCGCGCTCGAGATGGTCCTGGACCTGGGTGAGATAGCCCTTGCAGATCGGGCAGTGCTTGCCGCGGTAGAAGACGAGGATGCTGAAGGTCCTCGGCCGGCGCTCGGCGAGTGTGAAGTCGCTGCCGGACAGCAGCGGCACGGATAGCGCGGGCGCGGGCTGGCGCGGAAGGATCATGCGGAGGTCTCCCGGACGGTGGCAGGACGGTGGCAGGTCGCGCGAGCATGCCGCAAGGCTTGCCGCAGGCCATTAGCCAAGCTTGCACGATCGCGCGAGCATGCCGCAAGGCTTGGCCGCGGGCCATTAGCCAGGCTTGCACGATCGCCCGCCCGTGAGATCGCGGGAGCAGGCCGACGTGCGCCAGCCTCGACGTGCGGGTGATCGGAGATGGCGCCGCCGTAATGGCCGAGAGCGTAGGCGGCGCTAGCAACCGCCTACGCAACTCGGCAAACGCTTACGCAACGCAGACACATGACGGCAATGCGGCCTCATGGGGCTTGGTTCCCGGCAGAGGCCAAAGGGTCACGATCAGGCGCGGCAGCGACAAAGTTTATTGCAGGCAAGTGACGAATTGGCGTCGCGCAGCGGTGAGCTCTCTTCAACTCAGTTCCCGACGGTCGTCCCTGGTTCGGCTGGCCCCTTGTCGGGTGTCGCTGTTCCGTCCGTTCCCGTTGCGGCCGGCGCCGGATCAGCGGCGGCGCCGCTCTCAGGCGATGGCGCGACGTCTTGCGGCGCGCTCGTCATGACCGGGGCCGGCGCGGCCGCGGTCTGGTCGGCCCCCTCCGTCCGCCGGCCGTCGACCCAGTAGCCCTGGATCGCATTGCCGGAGGCATAGGTCATCGTCCCCTTGCCGTGCTGCCGGCCCTTTTCGAAGTGGCCGGTATAGACGTCGCCATTGGCGTAGCGGGCCTCGCCCTCGCCATGGATCTCGCCGTCCTGCCAGCCGCCCTCGTAGACGAAGCCGTCCTGCAGCGTCAGCTTGCCCGTGCCCTGCCGCTTGCCGTCGACGAAATCGCCCTCGTAGACCGCCCCGTCGGGATAGCTCATCCGGCCCTGGCCGGATTGCTGGCCGTCCTTCCAGGCGCCTTCATAGACCTGGCCGTCGGCATAGGTCATCTTGCCCTGGCCGTGGTGCTTGGCGTCGACGAAAGCCGCCCTCGTAGACCGAGCCGTCGGAATAGTGCGCGACCCCCTGGCCATTGATGACGCCCTTCTGCCAGTCGCCCTCGTACGAGCCGCCATCGGCATAGGTGATCTTGCCCTTGCCGTCCGCCGTGCCGTCGACGAACTGGCCCTCGTAGACGCTGCCGTCGGGGTAAGTCGCCTTGCCCTCGCCCTCGATCCGGCCCTCGACCCAGCTGCCCTCGTAGACATAGCCGTCGGCGCCTGTGAACGTGCCGATGCCGTGGCGCTCGCCCTGCTCGAAGGCGCCCTCGTAGCGGTCGCCCGAGGCGTAGGTGGCGGTGCCCTGGCCCTCGCGCTTGCCGTCGACGAACATGCCCTCGTAGGTGTCGCCGTTGGCATAGGTCGCGCGGCCCTTGCCGGTCATCTGGCCGCCTTGCCACTCGCCGGCGTAGGTGAAGCCGTCCGGCAGCCGGATGGTGCCCTCGCCGTCGCGCAGGCCGCCGGAGAAGCCGCCCTCGTAGACGGCGCCGTCGGGATAGGTGACCTTGCCCCGGCCCTGCTGCGTGCCCTCGACCCACTGGCCCTCGTAGCGATAGCCGTTCTCGCGCGTCATCACGCCATAGCCGTGGTGCGCCGAGTCCAGGAAATCGCCCTCATAGGTGATGCCGTTCGGGTAGACGGCGCGCCCCTTGCCCTGGATCACGCCCTTGACCCAGTCGCCCTCGTAGGAGCCGCCATTGGCGTAGACGATCTTGCCATGCCCCTGCGGCACGCCCTCGTGGAAGGCGCCCTCGTAGACCGAGCCGTTCGGAAACTTGGCGCGACCCTGTCCCTCGATGACGCCGTCGAGCCACTCGCCCGTGTACTCATAGCCGTCGGGCGTGGTGTAGGTGCCCTGGCCGTGCTGCTTTCCGTCCTTGAACTCGCCCGTGTAGACGGCGCCCGAATCGTATTCCTTGGTAGCGGTGCTGGTCTCGGCCGTCTGCGCGAAGGCGCCGCCGACGATGGCAGCGATGCCGAGCGTCGCGAATGCGAAGCGCTTCATTCTCTCCGGTTCCTCGTGTCGCGGCACCGAGCGGCACCCGCTTCTCTGGCCGGGGAACTTAGCCGAGATCACCATCGCGCCGAAAGCTCCGATCACCGCCGGCGCCGCGAACCCGGAGACGATCCGCCCGTGCGCCTTCGTGGCCGGGGCGACACCCCCCCGGCGCCCCGCCCGGGCGCGTCGCTCGCGCGACCTTGCCGAGGCCCGAGGGAGCACACTAGAAGCCGAACATCGGGTTAAGGAGCGTGCGTCATGTCAGAGCCAGACCGCCTGCGCGTCGCGATCGTGCAGGCCAACCCGGTGGCGGGCGATCTGACCGGCAACCTGGCCCTGGCGCAGGAGGCGCTGCGGGCGGGCGAGGCAGCCGGCGCGGACCTGGTCGTGCTGCCCGAGATGTTCCTGTCGGGCTACCAGCTGCTCGACCTCTCGGTGCGCCCGGCGTTCCTGCGGGACTGCCGGACGGCGATCGAGATCCTTGCCGCCGGCACGCGCAAGGGCGGCACGGCGCTGGCGATCGGTGCGCCGATCCCCGGCTCGACCACCGAACCGGGGCAGGACCATGCCGGCGCCTACAACGCTCTGATGCTGCTGCAGGACGGCGAGGTCCGCGCGACCTTCCGCAAGCACCACCGGCCGAATTACGGCGTCTTCGACGAGAAGCGGCTCTATCTCGAGGGGCCGGCGCCGGGGCCGATCGAGATCGCCGGCTGCCGGGTCGGATTTCCGATCTGCGAGGACATCTGGTTCCCCGACGTCACCGAGACGCTGGAGGAGGCCGGGGCCGAGATCCTGATCGTGCCGAACGGCAGCCCCTATGAACGCGGCAAGCACGATGTGCGCATGCAGCACGCGGTGGCCCGCACGGTCGAGACCGGGCTGCCGCTGGTCTACCTCAACCTGATCGGCGGGCAGGACGACCAGGTCTTCGACGGCGGCTCGTTCGCGATCAACCCGGGCGGGCGGCTGATGGCGCAGCTGCCCTTTTTCGAGCCGCATGTCCGGACCCTCGACATTCGCCGCGGGCCCGAGGGCTGGCGGATCGAGCCGTCCGAGCTCGCGCCCGTGCCCGAGCCCTGGGCGCTCGACTACCGCGCCATGGTCGAGGCGACGCGCGACTATGTGGTCAAGTCGGGCTTTTCCAAGGTGCTGCTCGGGCTTTCGGGCGGCATCGACTCGGGGCTCGTCGCGGTGGTCGCCGTCGACGCGCTCGGTCCCGAGAACGTGCGCTGCGTGCGGCTGCCGTCGAAGTACTCCTCCGAAGGATCGCTCACGGATGCCGAGGACCTGGCCCGCCGGCTCGGCGTCCGGCTCGACACGGTGCCGATCGCCGACGGCGTGGCGGCGATCGAGGCGACGCTCGCCCCGCTGTTCGCGGGCCGCGCGCCCGACATCACCGAGGAGAACGTCCAGTCGCGCCTGCGCGGCCTCTTGCTGATGGCGCTGTCGAACAAGTTCGGCGAGCTCTTGCTGACCACGGGCAACAAGTCCGAGATCGCCGTCGGCTACGCGACGATCTATGGCGACATGAACGGCGCCTACAACCCGATCAAGGACCTCTACAAGACGCGCGTGTTCGAGTGCGCGCGCTGGCGGAACGTCGAGCATCACTCCTGGATGCGCGGGCCGGCGGGCGAGGTGATCCCGCCCGTGGTGATCCAGAAGCCGCCCTCGGCCGAGCTGCGCCCCGACCAGAAGGACGAGGATTCGCTGCCGCCCTACGAGGTGCTCGACGCCATCCTGCGCCGGCTGGTCGAGGACCAGCTCTCGACGGCCGATATCGTCGCCGAGGGCTTCGAGCGCGAGACGGTGATGAAGGTGCAGGGGCTGCTCTACGCGTCCGAATACAAGCGCTTCCAGTCCGCGCCCGGCACCAAGCTGACCAAGCGCGCCTTCTGGCTCGACCGGCGCTATCCGATGGTGAACCGCTGGCGCGACCGGTCGTGACGTCGACGCGCTGGGGCGGCAGGTCGCGGCCAGGCGCGGCGGTGCTCCCTCCCCCGTCGAGCAGTGGGGAGGGGGGGCGCTGACGCGCGTCCCGAAGGCCCGGGCGCGCGGGCGAGGGCGCGCCGCGCGCGCGCTCGTCTTCGACGCGGCGCCTGGGTGGCGACCGGCAGGCGCCGGGCTGGCGGCGCTGCTCGCCCTGATGCTGATCTTGCACCAGGTTTCTGTCGAGGGGCCGAAGCCGCTGCTGCGGGCGGTGGTCCTGCTGGCGGCGGCGGGGTTTGGCGGGCTCGCCTGGTATCTGCTGCGGCGCGGGCGGCGGCGCGGGCCGGCGCTGCGCCTCGGGCCTGACGCGGTCGGCATCGCGCTCGGCTTCGAGGGCTGGCTCGAGGTGCCGTGGGAGGGTGTCCGCGCCTGGCGGTACTGGGAGCCGACCGGCTTTGCGGTGCTGGTCAAGCGTCGGCAGGCGCGCTGGGTCGGCTTTCGCCTGAAGGACGAAGCCGTGCTCGCCGGGCGGAGCTGGGACCAGCGGCTCGAGATGGCGCTCAACCGGCTCCAGGGGCGGCCGGCGCTGTGCGTGCTGGCACCCTTTGTCGCCGCGCCGATCCTGGACGTGCTCGAGGCCTTCCAGGCGCATGCGCCGGGGCTCGATGACCCCGAGGGGCGCATCGTCTGAGGTCGACTTCCGCGGCGATCCGGTCTAGTCAGGCGCCGCATTTCCCAGGGATCCAAGGCCGCATGACGACGACCCGCTTCGCCCCCTCGCCAACGGGCCTTCTGCATGTGGGCAACATCCGGACGGCGGTGCTGAACTGGCTGCTGGCGCGGCAGGCGGGCGGCACGTTCATCCTGCGCCTCGACGACACCGACCCGACGCGCTCGGAGGAGCGCTTTGCCGAGGCGATCCGCCTGGATCTCGCCTGGCTGGGGCTCGATTGGGACCGCGAGGCGCGGCAGTCGGACCGGCTGGGGCAGTATCGCGGGGCCGCCGAGCGGCTGCGCGGCGCCGGGCGGCTCTACGAATGCTTCGAGACGCCGCTCGAGCTCGAGCTCAGGCGCAAGGCGCAGCTCGCGGCGGGCAAGCCGCCCGTCTACGACCGCGCCGCGCTGATGCTGACCAGCGCCGAGAAGGCCGAGCTGCGCAAGACGCGCAACGCGCATTGGCGTTTCCTGCTCGAGCAGCGGCCGGTCGCCTGGGACGACCTGATCCGCGGGCCGCAGCAGGTGGATGCCGCGTCGCTGTCCGACCCGGTGCTGGTGCGCGGCGACGGCGCCTTCCTCTACACGCTCGCCTCGGTCGTCGACGACGCCGAGATGGGCGTGACCCACGTCGTGCGCGGCGCCGACCATGTGACGAACACGGCCGTGCAGCTGCAGATCTTCGCGGCGCTGGGCAGGATACCGCCGGCCTTCGCGCACCACTCGCTGCTTGTCGGGCCCGATGGGGGCGCGCTGTCCAAGCGCTTGGGCGCGCTGTCGGTCGCCGAGCTGCGCGAACAGGGCGTCGAGCCGCTGGCGCTGGTCGGCCTGATGGCCCGGCTGGGCGCGTCGCTGCCCGTCGAGGTGGTGACCGACGCGGCCGAGCTGGTCAGGACCTTCGGTCTTGGCCAGTTCGGGCTGGCGCCGACGCGGTTCGACCCGGCCGATCTGCGCGCGCTGTCGGCAAAGACCCTGCACGCGCTGCCCTATGCGGCGGTCGCCGACCGGCTGCGTGCGCTGGGCGTGCCGGACGAGGTAGCCCAGCGCTTCTGGGCGGCGGTCCGGCCCAATCTCGAGCGGGTCGACGAGGCGGCGGCGTGGTGGGCGCTCTGCCGCGACGGCGCTGCGCCCGCCGTGGACCCCGCCGTCGACGAGGAAGACCGCGCCTTCGTCGATCAGGCGCTGGCGATGCTGCCGCCCCGGCCGTGGGACGAGGCGACGTGGAAGGCATGGACGGACGCTGCGAAGGCGGCGACCGGCCGCAAGGGCAGGGCGCTTTACCGGCCGCTGCGCCGGGCGCTGACGGGCCGCGACAGCGGGCCCGAGATGGCGGCGCTGATGCCGCTCCTGCAAAAGCCTTGACATGGCGGGCGGGGCGGCGCACATCGCCGCCCATGCTGACCGCCGCGATCATCGGGATCTGCATTATCCGCTGACATCAGTCCGCGGCGGCCATCCGTTTACCCTTCGAACCGATCATGCCAGCCGCGGGGAAGCCCCGGGGGCCTGCGCCATGACGATCGATCTCTACAATTCCAGGACGAGGACCAAGGAGCCGTTCGCGCCCTTGGACCCGTCGAACGTGCGCATGTATGTCTGCGGGCCGACCGTCTACGACCGCGCGCATATCGGCAACGCCCGCCCCGTGGTGGTCTTCGACGTGCTCTACCGGCTGCTGCGGCACACCTACGGGGCCGAGCACGTCACCTACGTCCGCAACATCACCGACGTCGACGACAAGATCATCGCGCGCGCGCAGGCGACGCTGCAGCCCGGCGAGACGCTCGAGGCCGCCACCCGGCGCATCACCGACGAGACGATCGGCTGGTACCACGACGACATGGACGCGCTCGGCGCGCTGCGCGCCGACGCACGAGCCGCGCTGCACCGAGTACATCCCGCAGATGGTCGAGATGACCCGCGCCCTGATCGACAAGGGCGCGGCCTATGAGGCGCGAGGGCCACGTGCTCTTCGAGGTGGCCAAATGGCCGCGCTATGGCGAGCTCTCGGGCCGGTCTGTCGACGACATGATCGCCGGCGCCCGCGTCGAGGTCGCGCCCTACAAGCGCAGCCCGATGGACTTCGTGCTGTGGAAGCCCTCGACCCCCGACCAGCCGGGCTGGGACAGCCCCTGGGGCCGCGGCCGCCCCGGTTGGCACATCGAGTGCAGCGCCATGGCCGAGGCGCTGCTGGGCCGCGAGTTCGACATCCACGGCGGCGGCATCGACCTGGCCTTCCCGCACCACGAGAACGAGCTGGCGCAGAGCTGCTGCGCGCACGGCACCGAGCGCATGGCGCAGGTCTGGATGCACAACGGCTTCCTGCAGGTCGAGGGCGAGAAGATGTCGAAATCCCTCGGCAACTTCTTCACCGTGCGCGACCTGCTGAACCGCGGGATTTCAGGCGAGGTGATCCGGTTCGTGCTGCTCTCGACGCACTACACTCAGCCTCTGGATTGGACGGAGAGCAAGGTTGAGGAAGCGACCACTTTGCTGCGGAATTGGTTCCGGCTTCGGAGGCACGCAAAGAAGGCGGGCTTCGCCGTGGACGGCTTCGCCAACGAGCCGGACGGACGGGTGCTCGAAGCTCTCTCCGACGATCTGAATACGCCGCAGGTGCGGGCTGTTCTGTCGGAGATGTCGGGCGAAGCGCGCCTGGAGAAGGACCCCGCCTCTGACAAAGTGGCCAGGTTCTTCGGGGCTATTGGAATGGCTCGGGTTTCCGCTGGGAGAACCCCGACGCGCGGCGCCATTCAGAAGGCGGTCGAGCGGGGCTTCGATAAGGTCGAGGTATCCGACACCATAGAGCGCCTGCTCGCTGACCGGTTGGAGGCCCGAAAATCCAAGGATTTCGCGCGCGCCGACGCAATCCGGGCGCAGCTCGACGCCGCCGGCGTCGTCGTCATGGACCGCCCGAACGCGCCGACCGACTGGGAGCTCTCGCCCCATTTCGACCCGGCCAAGCTGTCGGAGGCGCTGCGATGAACGAGCATCGGGTGCCGCTGGCGTCCCCTCCCCCCGCCGGGGGGAGGGACAGGGAGGGGGGCGTGCGCGAGCGCCTCTACCTCTTCGACACCACGCTGCGCGACGGGCAGCAAACGCAAGGCGTCGATTTCTCCGTTGCCGACAAGATCAAGATCGCCCGGGCGCTGGACGAGCTCGGGATCGACTATGTCGAGGGCGGCTGGCCGGGGGCGAACCCGACCGACAGCGACTTCTTCGCCCAGGCGCCGCAGCTTTCCGCGCGCGCTTCCTCGCCTTCGGCATGACCAAGCGCTCGGGCCGCTCGGCCGCCAACGACGAGGTGCTGGCCGAGGTCGTCAACGCCGGCACCAAGACGGTTTGCCTCGTCGGCAAGGCGCATGATTTCCACGTCGAGGCGGCGCTGGGCATCACGCTCGACGAGAACCTCGTCAACATCCGCGAGTCCTTCCGCCACCTGGCGGGGCTCGGCCGCGAGGGCCTCTACGACGCCGAGCACTTCTTCGATGGCTGGAAGGCGAACAAGCCTTACGCCCTCGAATGCCTGCGCGCGGCGCTGGAAGGCGGCGCCGAGTGGGTCGTCCTCTGCGACACCAATGGCGGCACGCTGCCGGCCGAGATCGGCGAAATCGTTGCCGAGGTCCGCGCCGCGCTGCCGCAGGCGCGCATCGGCATCCATTGCCACAACGACACGGAACAGGCGGTGGCAGGCACGCTGGCCGCGGTCGAGGCCGGCGCCCGGCAGGTGCAGGGCACGCTGAACGGCCTGGGCGAACGCTGCGGCAACGCCAACCTGACATCGCTGATCCCGACGCTGGTGCTGAAGCGCCGCTATGCCGACCGTTTCGAGACCGGGATCGACCCGCAGGCCCTGCCGCGCCTGCGCGCCGCCAGCCTGATGCTGGACGAAATCCTGAACCGCCCGGCCAACCGGCACGCGCCTTACGTCGGCGCCGCCGCCTTCGCGCACAAGGCGGGGCTGCACGCCAGCGCCATCGCCAAGGACCCCACCACCTACGAGCACGTGCCGCCCGAGGCGGTGGGCAACCGGCGCGTCATCCCGATGTCGAACCAGGCCGGGCGCAGCAACCTGCTCGACCGGCTGGCCAAGGCCGGGATCGAGGTGGCGCGCGACGACAAGCGGCTCGGCCCGCTGCTGGCGCTGGTCAAGGAGCGCGAGGACCAGGGCTTCTCCTATGACAGCGCAGGCGCCAGCTTCGAGCTGCTGGCCCGGCGCACGCTGGGCCTGCTGCCGCGCTTCTTCGAGGTCGAGCGCTATCGCGTCAGCGTCGAGCGCCGCGACAACGCCGTCGGCGAAACGGTCACCGTCTCCGAGGCCATCGTCGTCGTGAACGTCGGCGAGAGCCGGATGATCTCGGCGTCCGAGTCGATCGACCCTGTGACGAAGTCCGACCAGGGGCCGGTGAACGCGCTCAGCCGCGCGCTCTTCAAGGATCTCGGCCCCTATCAGGAGGCGATCGACGGCCTCCGCCTCGTCGACTTCAAGGTGCGGATCCTGAACGGCGGCACCGAGGCCGTGACGCGCGTGCTGATCGACTCGACCGATGCGCAAGGCGGCCTCTTCTCCACCGTCGGCGTCTCGGCCAACATCGTCGACGCCTCGTTCCAGGCGCTCGAGGACGCGATCGTCACCTGCCTGCTGCGCGCGGGCATTTCGCCCCCGTGAGCTCCGTCGGCCCCGGCGGGCGCGGCGGGCTCCCTCCCCCCTCGGGGGGTCGAGGAGGCCGTCGACTCCGAGACGGTGGGGAGGGGGCTCGGTGACGGCAGCAGCCTGCGCCGCGATCGTCGAGCGCGATGACCCGCATCTCCACGCCACGGCGCTCTTCGCGCCCGAGCCGTCGCGCTCGCGGCTGAAGGTGCTCTATGCGTTCGACATCGAGCTCAGTCGGGCGGCGGCGAGTTCGACGGAGCCGCTGATCGCGCGCATGCGCCTGCAGTGGTGGCGCGACGTGGTCGAGGCCGCGGCGCGCGGCGCCGAGCCATTGGCGCACGAGGTCGCCGGCCCTTTGGCCCACCTGCTGCGCCAGGGCGCGCTGCCCGCGGAGGGACTAGAAGCGCTGATCGCCGCGCGCGAGACGGAGCTGGAGGGCAGCTTCGACGAAGCGGTCTTCGCGCAATGGGCGGACGACCGCTTCGGTGCCCTGGCTGCGCTGGCCGCGCACCTTCTGACGGACGGCCATCGGGAAAGCGTGGCCGGGGCGCGCAGCGCCGGCCCCGTGCTCGCCGCGGCCTTCGCCCTCCGGCGGCTGGCGGCCGGTCGGGCGGGCGACCGCCCCTTCCTGCCAGGGCTCTCTCCCCAAGAGGCCGCCTCGTTGTCCGAGGGCGAGGCGACAAGCCATGCGCGCGAGGTGGTGCGCCGCGTCGCGCTGGACGCCCGCAAGCGACTCTCCGCCCTGCGTCGCGACCGCGGGCGGATCGACCGCCGCGCCGTGCCGGCGCTGCTGCCGCTGCGGCGCGCCGGCGATGTGCTGGCGCGCGCCGCGGCGCCGGGCGTGCCCTTGCGCGACATAGATCCGCCCGCCCGGGCTTTCGAGGGCCTGCGGCTTGCATGGTCGGCCGTCACGGGCCGCTGGTAACGCGGCTCCCGAGACGGTCCTTCGGCGCTCGGCGACCCGAAAGCCAGCGGTCAAACCTTTCATTTTGGTTAGCAGGACCGGAGTGTCACAGCAATTTCAATGGCTTACGAAAGTGTGCACGCGTGCACGCGTGCACGGTCGGCCGAACGCAAAGTCAGGACAGCGACCCTATGTCAGGAGACCACGACAAGGCGCCCGCGCCGCCTACCGCCCGCTCTTGACCTCGCGCAGGACGAAGAGGCGGATGGAGCTCGCCAGCGAGGCGGGCGGGGTGCGGGTTGCGTCGAGCTCGGCGGCGAGCACGTTCACGGACTGGCCGCGGTCGCGCGCGATGCGGCGGAACTCGTCCCAGAACGCCGCCTCGAGGCTGACCGACGTCCGGTGCCCCTTGAGCGTCAGCGACCGCTTGACCGGGCGATCATCCGGCATCCGTATCCGGGTCGTCGTCCAGCCGATGTCCGTCGAGCCGCCGGTCGATCAGCCGGTTCTCGGCATCGGCCCGCGACCGTTCGGCGCGCGCGACGCCAGGCGCCGCGCCGTTCGTGACGCCGGTCGCCTCGTCCCGCTTGGCGTCGCGGGCCTTCTGCTTGCGCCGGGTGCGCAGGTTGACGACGCGCGCCATGATGCTCCTATTTCGGCCCCAGCATGTCCTTGGGCTGCACCACCCGGTCGAAGGTCGCCTCGTCGACGAAGCCGAGGCTTGACCGCCTCCTCGCTGCAGCGTCGTGCGATTCTTGTGCGCCGTCTTGGCGACCTTGGTGGCGTTGTCGTAGCCGATCTGCGGCGCCAGCGCCGTCACCAGCATCAGGCTCTCGCGCATCAGCTTGTCGATCCGCTCCTCGTCGGCCTCGATGCCGGCGACGCAGTTGTCGGTGAAGGCTGTCGCCGCATCGCCCAGCAGCTGCATCGACTGCAGCAGGTTGTAGATCATCATCGGCTTGTAGACGTTCAGCTCGAAATGGCCCTGGCTGCCGGCGAAGCCGATGGCGGCGTCGTTGCCCATGACGTGCGCGCAGACCTGGGTCAGCGCCTCGCACTGGGTCGGGTTGACCTTGCCCGGCATGATCGACGAGCCGGGCTCGTTCTCGGGCAGGACCAGCTCGCCGAGGCCGCAGCGGGGACCCGAGCCGAGGAAGCGGATGTCGTTGGCGATCTTGAAGAGGCTCGCCGCCACCGTCTTGGCCGCGCCCGACATCTCGACGACCGCGTCGTGCGCGGCCAGCGCCTCGAACTTGTTGGGCGCGGTCTCGAAGGGCAGGCCGGTGATCTCGGCGATGTTCTTCGCCGACCAGCTCGGCAAAGCCCTTCTTGGTGTTCAGCCCGGTGCCGACGGCCGTGCCGCCCTGGGCGAGGGGGTAGATGTTCTTCAGCGCCGTCCTGCACCCGGCCGATGCCCTGCGCGCACCTGGAAGGCATAGCCGCCGAACTCCTGGCCGAGCGTCAGCGGCGTCGCGTCCTGGGTGTGCGTCCGTCCGATCTTGATGATGTGCTCGAAGGCGCTGCGCCTTCGCCTCCAGCGCGGCCGCGCAGCTTTTCCAGCCCGGGGATCAGCACGTCGTGCGCCGTGCGGGCCGCGGCGATGTGCATCGCGGTCGGGAAGGTGTCGTTCGAGGACTGCGACTTGTTGACGTGGTCGTTCGGGTGCACCGGCGTCTTCGAGCCGATCTCGCCGCCCAGGATCTCGATCGCGCGGTTCGGCGATCACCTCGTTGGCGTTCATGTTCGACTGGGTGCCGCTGCCGGTCTGCCAGACGACCAGCGGAAAGTGCTCGTCGAGCTTGCCGTCGATCACCTCGCCGGCCGCCTGGACGATCGCGCTCGCCGAGCTGGCGGTCGAGCAGGCCCTGCTCCATGTTCGCCTGGGCCGCGGCCTTCTTGATGACGCCGAGCGCGCGGACGATCGCGACCGGCTGGCGCTCCCAGCCGATGGGGAAGTTCATCAGCGAGCGCTGCGTCTGGGCGCCCCAGTACCGGTCGGCGGGCACGTCGAGCGGCCCGAAGCTGTCGGTCTCGGTCCGCGTGCGGCCAGGCTGGGCGGCGGCCTCGTTGCGCGTGTCCATCGGCTCTCCCCGGGGTGCAGGCGTCGGGGGCTCTATAGCGCCGAACTCCGGCCGAATCCAATCCGCCTGCGCCGTCGAGCTGTGGCGCTCAGTGCTTGCGGAAGCGGTCGAGGCTGACGACGTCGGCGCCGCCCTCGGGCTTGCGGGCCGGCCGCTCCTCCGCAGGCGGCGTGGCGAGCGCCGCCTCTTCCTCGTCCTCATCGTCCTCGGGGATCAGCCCGTCGAGCTCGCCCTCGCCCGCTTCGTGGGCGTCGAACTTCAGCCCGAACTTGACCGACGGGTCGACGAAGGTGCGCACCGCCGCGAACGGGACGACCAGCGTCTCGGGCCGATTCGAGAAGTTGAGCGTCACCGAGAAGCGGTCGGGCGTCACCGCCAGGTCGTCGAACCACTCCTGCAGGACGATCGTCATCTCCTCGGGATAGCTCTCGCGCAGCCAGTCGGGGATGTCGACGCCGGGATGGCCGGTCTCGAAGCTGATGTAGAAATGATGATTCCCCGGCAGCCCGTCCTCGGCCACGTCGCGAGCACCTCGGCCATCATGCGGCGCATGGCCTTCTGCATCAGCTGTCCATAATTGAGCCGGCCGCTGGCAGTCATCAGATCGGGATCCCTCCACAAGCTGGCCGGGAACTTAGCCGATTCTTTCGCCGCATGTAAGGGGCAACTCGGCGAATCGAAGATTGTCCTGAAATGAAAATGCAGGCTTCTGTTGCCAGGTGCCTGCGAACCCCGCCTGCGGGCTGCTAGGCCCGAGGACTTCAGATTTCGGTGGTTAGCGCCGCTTACGCGGCGAGCGCCACCGGAGCACGGTTGTCATTGGCAACTGTACTTTTTGGACCGATAACGGTGGTACCTCACCGGGCGAAAGCAACACCTTTACACGTCCGTCGATCCTGTTTCGGCCCCATGGCCCGCCATGACGGGGTTCTTTGGTGGAGCCGCCGGGTACCGCCCCCGGGTCCGATCCGCTTATTACGTGCGCGTTTATCGCCATAGTCCCGTTGCCGAGACGGGTCGAATATAGGCGCCGCCGGCCGGGAGATCAACGCCCTGGAAGGCGGACATGAACGCCGCAGCGGGCGCTTCGGCTGCAGATTGAGGCGGGCTTGACGGCCATGCCCCGCGGCTGCGACATGCATGCCCGCCGGGCGGTTAGCTCAGTTGGTAGAGCGCTTCGTTTACACCGAAGATGTCGGGGGTTCGAGTCCCTCACCGCCCATTGCGACAGCCGCGCGGGTGGCGGCAGACGCCCTGACGGCGGCACCGCAACTACGGCCCGCTTACCCTCCCGGGCCGCAATCGATGCAGCGGGCGGGCGGCTTCGGCCCCATGCGCATGTTGTAGTTGAGGTCGCGCAGCGCGCTGCGGACGCCTTCTTCCAGCACCGGGTGATAGAACGGCCGCTCGAGCATCGCGCCGACCGTCAGTTCGGACTGCCGCGCCCAGGCCAGCAGATGCGCGATGTGCTCGGCGGCGGGGCCGACCATCTCGGCGCCGAGGAACTTGCCGCTGTCAACATCGCCATAGACGCGCAGCAGCCCGCTGTTGACGCCCATGACGCGCGCCCGGCCCTGGTCGGACCAGTCGACCGACCCCGTGGCGAAGGGCGCGTCGCGCTCGACGAGCGCGCGATGCGTCTCGCCGACCAGCATGATCTGCGGGTCGGTGAAGATGACGGTCAGCGGCGCGCTGCCGGCAAAGCGCCGGATGTCGGGGAAATGCGCCGCGTTGTAGCCGGCGACCAGCCCCTCATCGGCCGCCTCGTGCAGCAGCGGCAGGCGGTTGTTCGCGTCGCCGGCGATGAAGATGGTCGAGTCGCCGCAGCGCCCCGTGTGATGGTCGTAGACCGGGACGCCGCGATCGTCGAGCTCGAGCGAGGTGGCCTCGAGGCCGAGCCCGTCGACATTCGGCCGCCGGCCGGTCGCGATCAGGGCATAGTCGAAGCGCTGGGTCCGGGTCTCGCCCGCGATGACCTGGTCGATCTCGATGCCGTCGCCCGCGCGCTCCTTCCGGGTCACGTCGGCGTCTGGGTGAAACTCGAAACCCGCCAGCGAAAACCTCGCCGGCGGCGGCGACGACCTGCGGATCGGTCAGCGGGCCGACGGAGCCGCCCTTGCCGAACAGCGTCACGCGCACGCCCAGCCGATGCAGCGCCTGGCCGAGTTCGAGCCCGATGACACCCGCCCCGAAGACGGCGACCGATCCGGGCAGGTCCTCGAACTCGAAGACTCGTCATTGTCGATCAGCCGATCGCCCAGCGCCTCGAAGGGCGGGGGCACGTTCGGCCGCGACCCCGTGGCGATGACGATCCGGTCGGCGGTGACGCGGCGCCCGTCGTCGAGCTCGAGCTCGCGGTCGGACAGAAACTTCGCGCGGGCGCAGACGCGATGCTCCACGGGCCAGGCTCTCGACTGCACGCACCACGAAGCCGACGAAGCGGTCGCGTTCGTCGCGGACGCGCTGCATGACCGCGCGCCCGTCGATCCGCGGCCGGTCGTAGTGGACGCCGAATTGCGCCGCGCGCTCGCCCCAGCCCGCCGCCTCGGCGGCCGCGATCAGCAGCTTGGAGGGCATGCAGCCGACACGGGCGCAGGTCGTGCCATAAGGTCCGCTCTCGATCAGAAGCACGCTTTGCGTGACCTTCACGACCTCGCGATAGGCGCGCATGCCGGCGGTGCCGGCTCCGATGATCGCCACCTCTGTCCGTAGCTGGTCCATGTGCCGGCTCGCCTGACTGATGCAGGGTTCATCGTGCGCATCTGCGGAGAGACCGCAACCGCCGATCACGCCTTTGCCAGCCCGCGGTCAGCTCTTGCGATCGATCGCCAGGCCGGAGCGTGCGAGGAACTGCTTCAGCTGTGCCTCGGAGACCGGCTTGGCCATGCGGGCCGCGCCGGCGAGCGACGGCGGCAGGTCGACATGCAGATAGCCGGTCGCGAGGATGATCGGGACGCCGCGCGACGCCAGAAGCTCGCCGACGGGCAGCGACGATTCCCCCGCCACGTTCAGATCCAGGATTGCGAGCTCGGGCGTCCCGCGCTGGAGCGCTTCGAGCGCGTCGGCGACAATGCCGAAGCTGCCGAAGATGCTTTGCCCCAGCCCCTGGACGATGACGCCCAGATCCATCGCCAGCAGGGCGTCGTCCTCCAGGATCAGGATGCCGCTCCGCGTGGGAGGCACTGCATCGCTGATCGCGGCCGGCATGCGTTCGGGTGTCGCGGTTCCGTGCGTGATGAGCGACGCGAGAGGGATCTCAAGCTCGCAGTGGAAGCTGGTCGGGCCGAGGCGGCGCGAGATGCGACCGCGCAGCTGATGCTCCACGACGCTCGACAGCAGGATCGATCCGAACCCCTTGCGGTTCTCGTTCGCGGTCGGCCGCGGCGAGGCGAAGGTCTCGGACCAGCGGACGTGCAGGATCGTCTCCCGCTCGACCGACCAATCGACGGACAAGCGGCCGTCGGGCGTCGCCAGCGCGCCGTGCTTGGCCGCGTTCGTCACCAGCTCGTGCAGCAGCATGGCCACCGTCTGGCCCTCCTCGGCGCGGAGCGTCGCCCATTGTCCGTCGAGGCGCACGCGGTCCGCGTCTTGCGCGCCATAGGGCGCCAGCTCCTGCTCGAAAAGCACCCTCAGCTCGACCCTGTCCCAGCGATTCGCCGAGAACAGCGTGTGCGAGCGCGCGAGCGCCGCGATCCGGTCCTCGATCTTTTCCCTGAACGTCTCGACATCCTCGGCCAGCGTCAGCCGGATGACGGATTGCACGACCGCGAGTGCATTGCGCGCGCGGTGGTCGATTTCGCGCATCATGATCCGCTCGCGCTCGGCCGTGCGCTCGCGCTCCATCCAGCCGAGCGTGCGCTTAAGGACCTCTTCGGCGGTCGTCACGTCGAAATCGGTCCAGTTCCTGGGATGGCGCATGTTGACGAAGATCAGCGCCTCGACCCGGCCGTCCTCCGTCCAGGGGACGGAGAGCGTGCCCCCGACGCCGCTGTCCACGAGCTTCTGGCGGATCGCGCCCAGGCCCGGTTCGTGCGCGACATCCAAGATCCTGATGGCCGAACCGGTCGCGAGGCTTTGCGCCAGCTCAGGGCCGAGCTCGACCGGATTCAGGACGGTGGCGGCCCGCGGTACGCCCGGGGCGGTCCATTCGGCGGTAAGCGTCAGCTCCTCGCCTTTGCCCAGGCGCTGGCGAAAGCCGACGCGATCGGCGCGGATAAAGAGCCCGAGCATTTCGAGGGCCTGCCGGCGCGCCGTCTCGAGGTCCGGGCTGGCCCGGAAGGTCTCGGCCAGGTCCAGCAGGAAGCTGGTCTGCCGCTGCAACAGGACGTTGCGCGTCGTCTCGCTGCCCGCGTTGAAGACGCCGGCAATCGCCCCGTCCTCGCCCCTGATCGGGGTGAAGCTGTAGCTCCAGTAGGTCTCCTCGGGAAACCCGAAGCGCTGCATCGGCAGCATCTGGTCCTCGACCGAGATGCCCTCGCCGGTTTCGATCAGCCGCTCGAATTGGGGCTCGATGACGTGCCAGATGTCGGACCAGACGCGGCGGGCGGGCTCGCCGAGCGCGCCGGGGTGCCGGGGCCCTGGGATCGGCGCCCACGCATCGTTGTAGAGCAGGCGCAGCTCGGGCCCCCAGTAGATCGCCGTCGGGAAGGCCGAGTGCAAACAGATGCTGAGCGCCGACCGCAGCGATTGCGGCCAACGCTCGGCCGGTCCGAAAGGATGGCTGGCCCAGTCGAACGCACGGATGCGCCGCGCCATCTCGCTCTCGCCGGCGAGAAAGCTCATCTGGTCATAGGGATGGCTCTGTCGCCTCAGCATGATGCCGGATGCCCTCGGTCGGCCCCAATGGTTCCCCGGTTACTGTAGCGCGGCACCGGCACGAGGTCGACGGCTGCGGCTGCGCCGGCTGCCCCGCCAAGGGGCGGGGCGGACCGGATGTGTGCGCAAGAACGGCTAAGGGAGCGTTCGTCGGGCGGGCGATCGGTGCGACGGGGTTGCGATGCGGGGTTGCCGTGCGGGGTTGCCATGCGCGCGCCCCTGCTGCATTCTTCAGGTGGTTTGCAGCAACTGAAAGGAGGTGATCCAATGTCGAGTGAGGCTTTGGAGATGGTGGTCGGGACAAACGCGAGGGCCATCGGCTGAGGAGCAGCCTCCTGGCCGGTTGGCCTTGCGCCTGGGCGCAGCACGCGCCCTGACCGGTCCACGTCTCCGATTCTCACGAAGGGCCGCCCACGGGCGGCCCTTTTTAGTGCGCGTGGCAACCGGCGCGCGCGGCCGGCGTTTCCCAGCGGGTCCCCGGACGGGACGACCGCAGGAGAAAAAGCGATGGCCATGACCGACAAGCGCTCCTCGATGACCGAGGACGAACTTCGCAGTGCCGAGACCATCCAGCTGATCGGATCGGACAAGGTCGAGGGCACGAACGTCTACAACCATGCCGGCGACCATCTCGGGCAGATCGAGCGCGTGATGATCGACAAGCGCTCGGGCAAGGTCAGCTATGCCGTGATGTCGTTCGGCGGCTTTCTCGGCATCGGCGAGGAGCACTATCCGCTGCCCTGGGACGTGCTGACCTATGATGTCGACCGCGACGGCTATCTGGTCGACCTGGACAAGCAAAAGCTCGAGGGCGCGCCGTCCTATGGCCGCGGCTCGGAACCCGAGTGGGGCGATCCCGCCTACAATCGCGAGATCTACGGGCATTACGGGCTGGCCTATCCCTACCCGGTGATCTGACGGCCCCGGAAAACGGAGAACCCAACCGAAAGACGCCGCCCCAGGGGGCGGCGTCTCGATCTGGAGTGTCACGCGGCTGCGGTCGATCAGCCCATGACGGGGATGGTGAACTCGGCGCCTTCCTTGACGCCGGAGGGCCAGCGGGTGGTCACGGTCTTGGTCCGCGTGTAGAAGCGGAAGGCGTCAGGCCCGTGCTGGTTGAGGTCGCCGAAGACCGATTTCTTCCAGCCGCCGAAGGTGTGGTAGGCGAGCGGCACCGGGATCGGCACGTTGATGCCGACCATGCCGACATTCACCCGGTCCGAGAAGTCCCGCGCAGTGTCGCCGTCGCGCGTGAAGATGGCGACGCCGTTGCCATATTCGTGGTCCATGGCGAGGCCGAGCGCTTCTTCGTAGGAGCCCGCACGGACGGTGGAGAGGACGGGGCCGAAGATCTCGGTCTTGTAGATGTCCATGTCCTTGGTCACGCGGTCGAACAGGCAGCCGCCGATGAAGTTGCCGTTCTCATAGCCCTGCAACCGGAAGTTGCGGCCATCGACGACGAGCTCGGCGCCCTGCTCGACGCCCCGGTCGATCAGGCCGCGCACGCGGGTGTGAGCCTCGCGGGTGACCAGCGGGCCGAAGTCGACGTCGTCGCCGGCCGTGTACGGGCCGATCTTCAGCGATTCGACGCGGGGCGCGAGCTTCTTGACCAGCCGGTCGGCCGTCTCCTCGCCCACGGGGACGGCGACCGACACGGCCATGCAGCGCTCGCCCGCCGCGCCATAGCCGGCGCCGATCAGCGCATCGACCGCCTGGTCGAGGTCGGCGTCCGGCATGACGATCATGTGGTTCTTGGCGCCGCCGAAGCACTGCACGCGCTTGCCGGCCGCGCAGCCGCGCGAATAGACATAGGCCGCGATCGGCGTCGAGCCGACGAAGCCGACGGCACCGATGTCGGGGTCGTCGAGGATGGCGTCGACCGCCTCCTTGTCGCCGTTGACGACGTTGAGGATGCCCTCGGGCAGCCCGGCCTCGAGCATCAGCTCGGCCAGCATCAGCGGCACCGAGGGATCGCGCTCCGAGGGCTTGAGGATGAAGGCGTTGCCCGCCGCGATGGCCGGGCAGAACTTCCACATCGGGATCATCGCCGGAAAGTTGAAGGGCGTGATGCCGGCGACGACGCCGACCGGCTGGCGCATCGAGTACATGTCGATGCCGGGGCCTGCGCCCTGGCTGTACTCGCCCTTGAGCAGCTGCGGCGCGCCGATGCAGAACTCGGCGACCTCGAGGCCGCGCTGCACGTCGCCCTTGGCGTCGGGGATGGTCTTGCCGTGCTCGCGGCTGAGCGCCTCGGCCAGCTTGCCCATGTCGCGCTGCAGCAGCTGGACGAACTTCATCATGACGCGCGCGCGGCGCTGCGGGTTCTGCGCCGCCCACGCCGGGCTGCGCGGCCAGGCCGTTCTCGACGGCGGCGCGCAGCTCGTCGCGGCTGGCGAGCGGGCACTTGGCCTGCACTTCGCCCGTCGCCGGGTTGAAGACGTCCGAGAACCGGCCCGATGTGCCGTTGACGTGCTTGCCGCCGATGAAATGCGTGAGTTCCGTGGTCATCGTCTCCTCCCGTGCGTCCTCAAGCGGACCTCTTGCCGGGTGCATTTCGCTTTTTGCAGGGCGCGTCAAGGCAGATGCCCGGATAGCCTTGCCTCGGGTCATGGCGGGTCGAGGACCCGCCATGCAAGGGCCGGTCAGGCGCCGAGATAGGCGACGGCCTCGATCTCGACCTTCAGCCGCGGGTCGATCAGCTTCGAGACCTCGACCAGCGTCGAGGCCGGCCGGTGCTCGCCGAAATACTCCTGGCGGATCGGGTTGATCTTCGGCCGCTCGGAGATGTCGGTCATGAAGACCTGCACCTTCACGACCTGGTCGGGTCGCCCGCCCGCCTCGCGCAGGCAGTGGTCGATCGAGTTCATGGCGATGCGGAACTGCTCGACCACGTCGTCGGGAATCGTGCCGTCGGCCTTCATGCCGACCATGCCCGAGAGCCAGACGAAATCGCCCGCCCTGACGACGTGGCAGTAGTGGCTGACCGGCGCGGGCTCGCCGTCGACCATCAGGCGCTTGATCGGCATGCGTTGACGGCGTAACCGTGATTCCCTCGGCTTGAGGCGATGGCGAGCGAGGCGAGCATGACGGGACGGCAGCCGGGATTCTGGGACGTCGAGGAGCGGCTGCGGGAGCTCTCCGCGCAGGGCGATCCGCTCGAGAAGCTCGCGGCGACGGTGGATTTCGAGATTTTCCGCGCAGATCTCGAGGCCGCGCTGGGGGTGCGTGACCGCTCGCAAGGCGGCCGGCCACCCTTTGACGCGGTGCTGAAGTTCCGCATGCTGGTGCTGCAGGCGATGCACGGGCTGTCGCTCGCGCAGAGCGAATACCTGGTTGCGGACCGACTGAGCTGGATGCGGTTCTGCGGGCTTGGCCCCGGCGACGCTGTACCGGACGCGAACACGCTCTGGGACTTCCGCGAGGCGCTGATCGCGGCCGGCGCGCTCGACGCGCTGTTTGGGCGGCTCGACCGGGCGATCACGGAAGCGGGGTATCTGCCGATGGCCGGCCAGATCGTGGATGCGACGCTGGTCGCGGCGCCCCGCCAGCGCAACACTGAAGCCGAGAAGGCGCGCATCAAGGCGGGCGAGAGCGCCGACGAGATCTGGCCCGACAAGCCCGCCAAGGCGCGCCAGAAGGACGTCGACGCGCGCTGGACGATGAAGTTCTCCAAGGCGAAACCGGCTGCTGATGGCCAACCGCAGGTGGACATCGCCGTACCGAGCTTCGGCTACAAATCGCATATCTCGATCGACCGCCGGCACGGCATCATCCGCCGGCAGAAGGTCACCGACGCGGCGGCGCATGACGGCGCACGGTTGCGCGAGGGCCTGATTGACCCGAACAACACGGGCTCGGACGTCTGGGCAGACAGCGCCTATCGGTCGGCGGAGAACGAGCGGTTCCTTGCCGGCATCGGCAAGCTCAGCCGCATCCACCGCCGCAAGCCGAAGGGAAAGCCGATGCCGAGGCGCACCGCTCGGGCCAACGCGGCGAAGTCGGCGATGCGTGCTTACGTCGAGCATCCCTTTGCGCATCAGAAGGGGCCGATGCGGCTGGTCGTCCGCACCATCGGCATCGCTCGCGCCTCAGCGACCGTCACGCTCGCGAACATGGCCTACAACATGAAGCGATGGGGCTGGCTCGCCAGGCGGGGTCTGCCCGCCTGACCCCGCAGCGAACCCCGACGTGACGATCTACGTGCCGAAGGAGAATTTCGGCGTCTTCGGCGCCGCGCTGCCCGGCGGCTTCTATCCTCGCGACGAGACGCTGCCCGAGGAGATGCGCTATTTCGACGGCCAGCCGCCCGAGACGCTGCACTTCGGCACGCCTTGGCCCGACGGCCACTTCGTCTGGATCACCGAGACGACCGAAATCATGCCGGGCTTCCACCTGATCCTCCTCAAGGGGTCGTGGGGCGTCGATCTCGACGTCATGGAGATATCGCTAGCCATCGATACGCCCGATGGCACCGTGCTCATCGTCCGTTGCAGCCATCCGACCGTCGAAAAGATAGTCGAGGCGGCGGTCGCGGAGACAGGGGCTCCCGTCCACCTGCTCTTCGGGGGATTGCACCTTCTGCCGGCGAAACCGGCGGACATCGAGCGGATCGCAGCGACGCTCCGCGACACGCAGAAGGTCGAATGGATCGCCCCGGCGCATTGCACCGGCGAGCCGGCCTTCGCCATCCTCCGCAAATCGTTCGGCAACCGCTATGTCTATGCGGGGCTGGGTGAAACGTTGCAGATCGGCAGGGACGTGGCGAGGCGGGCGGAGACACCGGCGCCGGTCGAATTCGCCATGAACGGCGCCCGCGCGGAGTAGGGATCGGCAGCCGCAACGGGCGTCTCTGTCAGCCGCGACGGGGAAGCCGGTCTTTCAGTTGCTCCAGAACCGCGCGCAGCTCGTCCGGCAGCGGGCGCGGGCGGCGCGTGGCTCGGTCGACATAGACGTGGACGAAATGGCCGGCGGCCGCGGCGCGGTCCTCCTCGCCGCGGAAGATGCCGACGCAGTAGCGGACCGACGAGGTGCCGATGCGCTCGACGCGCACGCCGCCGGTGACCGCATCCGGGAAGGCGATCGGCGCGAAATAAGCTGCAGCTCGTCTCGACGACGAGGCCGACGGTCTCGCCATGCTCCAAATCCAGCACGCCGGCCTCGATCAGATGCGCGTTCACCACAGTGTCGAAGAACGAGTAGTAGACCACGTTGTTGATGTGCCCGTAGACGTCATTGTCCATCCAGCGCGTGGTGATCGGACGGAAGGCGACGTAATCGGCGCGGCTGGGCGGCTCGGGCCGGCTGCTCACGCGCGCTGCCGCTGCTCGGAGGGCGTGCCCCGCTCGCGATAGGGCGTGCGATTGAAGTGGCTGCGGTAGCACTTCGAGAAATGCGAGGGCGAGGTAAAGCCGCAGGCCAGCGCCACGTTGATGACGCTCATATCCGTCTGCAGCAGCAGGTTGCGCGCCTTCTCCAGCCGCAGCTCCATGTAATAGCGCTTTGGCGAGCGGTTGAGATAGCGCCGGAACAGCCGCTCGAGCTGGCGCGTCGACATGTTGACGCCGCGCGCGAGGTCGGACGGGCTGATCGGGTCCTCGGTGTTGCGCTCCATGGTCTGGATGATGTTGACGAGCTTTGGATGCCGCACGCCGATGCGGGCCGGCACGCTCAGGCGCTGCTCGTCGGCGTCGCCGCGCACCGGCGCGTGGATCAGCGCGTCGGCGACGAGGCTGCTCAGGTCCGGCCCGTGGTCCTCGGCGATCAGGTGCAGCATCATGTCGGCCGCGGCCGTGCCGCCGGCGCAGGTGAAGATGCTATCATCTGTCACATAGAGCAGGTTGCAGAGCTCGGCCTCGGGAAATTCCTCGGCGAAGGCCGCCTGGTTCTCCCAGTGGATGGTGCAGCGCTTGCCGTCGAGCAGCCCCGCTTTGGCAAGGATGTGCGCGCCCGTGCAGACCGCGCCCATGCCGATGCCGCGGCGCGACTGCTTGCGCAGCCAGGTCAGCACTGGCTTGGACGCCGCGTCGCGCAGCTCGAGACCCGGCGCAGACGACGATCGAGGCGTCGCGCGGCACGTCCTCGAGCCCGCCGTCCACCGAAACCAGGCAGCGGTTCGAGGCCGGTACCTGCACGCCGCCGGCCGAGGCGGTCCGCCAGCCATAGAGCTGCCGGCGCGCCATGCGATTGGCGATGCGCAACGGCTCGATCGCTGCGGCGAAGGCGATCATCGAGAACTGCGGCGTCAGCAGGAACACGAACTCGCGCGGCTTTTCGGGCTCGCGGGGGCTGATGGCGTCCATAAATCTCCGTGCGGCCGAACGTCCGTTTCCGACCGGCGCGTGTCGCGATCGGACGCGCGAAGCATTTGCCCCTCTGTCCCTGCCGTCAAGCCCGGACTGCGTCGCAACTGCGTCGCATCGCGCTGAAGGCTGGCCACCCTGGCTTTGCTCGGCTAAGAGTGCCGCGAGGGGAGCCTTGATCGGGAGAGTAGGTGCGATGGCTGCAACGTGGACGCGATCGAGCTGGCGGAATCGTCCGGCGCTGCAGATGCCCGTCTATCCGGACGCGGCCAAGCTCGCGGCCGTCGAGGCCAAGCTCGCCACCTATCCGCCGCTGGTCTTCGCCGGCGAGACGAGGGTGCTGAAGGCCAAGCTCGCGCGCGTCGCGCGCGGCGAGGCGTTTCTGCTCCAGGGCGGCGACTGCGCCGAGAGCTTCGCCGAGTTCGGCGCCGACAATATCCGCGACACGTTCCGCGTGCTCTTGCAGATGGCCGTGGTGCTGACCTTCGGCGCGCACAAGCCGGTGGTGAAGGTCGGCCGCATGGCCGGCCAGTTCGCCAAGCCGCGCTCGTCCGACACCGAGACGGTCGGCGACGTGACGCTGCCCTCCTATCGCGGCGACATCGTCAACGGCTTCGAGTTCGACGAGGCGTCGCGCGTGCCGGACCCCGAGCGGATGCTGCAGGCCTATCTGCAGTCGGCGGCGACGCTGAACCTGCTGCGTGCCTTTGCGGGTGGCGGCTATGCCTCGCTGCACCGCGTGGCGGCCTGGAACCTCGGCTTCGCGCAAGGCAGCCCGCAGGCCGAGCGCTATATGGCGATGGCGGGCCGCATCAAGGATGCGGTCGACTTCATGGCCTCGACCGGTGTCACCGCCGAGACCTCGCACGAGCTGAAGTCGGTCGACTACTTCACCAGTCACGAGGCGCTGCTCCTGAACTTCGAGGAGCAGCTGACGCGCGTGGACTCGACCAGCGGCGAATGGGTGGCGGGCAGCGGCCACATGATCTGGATCGGTGACCGGACGCGCCAGCCGGACGGCGCGCATGTCGAGTTCTGCCGTGGCGTGATGAACCCGTTGGGCCTGAAATGCGGGCCGAGCCTCGAGCCCGAGGGGCTGATCCGGCTGATCGACATCCTGAACCCGAAGAACGAGGCGGGCCGGCTGACGCTGATCTGCCGCACCGGGGCGGGCAAGGTGGAAAAACACCTGCCGGGCTGGATCCGCGCCGTCGAGCGCGAGGGCCGGCACGTCGTCTGGTCCTGCGACCCCATGCACGGCAACACGATCAAGTCCGATTCGGGCTACAAGACGCGGCCTTTCGACCGCGTGCTGGGCGAGGTGAAGGAGTTCTTCGACGTCCACCAGGCCGAGGGCACCTATGCCGGTGGCGTGCATTTCGAGATGACGGGCCAGGACGTCACCGAATGCATGGGCGGCATGCACGCGGTGACGTCTGAGGATTTGCGCGACCGCTACCACACGGCCTGCGACCCGCGGCTGAACGCCAGCCAGGCGCTCGAGTTGGCCTTCCTGCTGGCCGAGGAGCTCGAGACCTCGGCGCCCGCCGAACGGGTCTTGGCCGCAGGCTGACGCGCGAACAGCAGGGTGGGGTTACCTCACCCTGCCTTGTCCCGGCGGCGAAGCGTCCGCGCGGTGAGCTCAAACCCCACTCTACGCAAACGTCCGGGCGTGCGTGTCGCGCAGGTCCTTTTTCTGCACCTTGCCCATGGTGTTGCGCGGCAGGCTCTCGGCGAAGAAGACGCGCTTGGGCTGCTTGAAACGCGCCAGCCGGTCGGCCAGGCCTTTGACCACCTGCTCTTCGGTCAGCTTGGCGCCCCCTTCGGGCACGACAACGGCGACCACCGCCTCGCCGAAATCTGGGTGGGGAACGCCGATCACCGCGCTCTCGGCGACTCCGGGCAGGTCGTCGATCGCCGCCTCGATCTCCTTCGGATACACGTTATAGCCGCCCGAGATGATCAGGTCCTTGGCCCGGCCGACGATGCTGACATAACCGTCAGCGTCGATCCGCCCGAGGTCGCCCGTGATGAACCAGCCGTCGGCGCGCAGCTCCTCGGCCGTCTTCTCGGGCATCCGCCAATAGCCCTTGAAGACGTTGGGGCCACGCACCTCGATCATGCCGACCTCGCCGGTCGGCAGCGCCCGCGTGACGCCGGCGCTGGTTTCGGGGTCCGTGATCCGCACCTCGATCCCCGGCAGAGGGAACCCGACGGTGCCCGGTCGGCGGTCGCCGTCATAGGGGTTCGACGTGTTCATCTGCGTCTCGGTCATGCCATAGCGCTCCAAGATGGCGTGGCCGGTGCGCGCGCGGAACCGCTGGTGCGTCTCGGCCAGCAGGGGTGCCGAGCCGCTGGTGAAGAGGCGCATATGCGCCACCAGCTCGCGCGTGAAGCCGGGGTGGTCGAGCAGGCGCGTGTAGAAGGTCGGCACGCCCATCATCGTCGTCGCCCGCGGCAGGTGCCGGATCACCTCGTCGGCGTCGAAGCGCGGCAGCCAGATCAGCGATGCGCCGGACGCCAGCACCGTGTTGCACGAGGTGAAGAGCCCGTGCGTGTGGAAGATGGGCAGCGCGTGCAGCAGCACGTCCTCGGCCGTGAAGCGCCAGTACTCGGCCAGCGTCAACGCATTCGAGGCCAGATTCTCGTGCGTCGTCATGGCGCCCTTCGACCGGCCGGTCGTGCCCGAGGTGTAGAGGATGGTCGCGAGGTCGTCCGGCGCCCGCTCGAGGGTCTGGAATCTCGCGTGCTCCGGCACCTGTGCAAAAAAGCTCCCGGCCTCGACCGGCTCGAGGCCTGCGCGCCAGACCCCCATGGTCTCGAGCCTCGCACCGGCCTTCTCGGCCTTGGGCCGCAACGCCTCGACCCGCTCCGGCGCGCAGACGAAAAGCGCGGGCTCGGCGTCGGTGAGGAAATACTCGACCTCGGCCGGCGTGTAGGCCGTGTTGAGCGGCAGGAAGACGGCGCCGGCGCGCACCGTGGCGAGGTAGAGCATCAGCGCCTCGATGGATTTCTCCACCTGCACGGCCACGCGGTCGCCGGGCTCGACGCCCATCCCCTGCAGCGCCGCGGCGAACCGGCCCGACACCTGCTCGAGATCGCCATAGGTATAGTGCCGCCCATCGGTCAGATCGGCGAACGGGGCGCCGGCTTGCGGAAAGCGCTCGGCCAGGCGGGCGAACAGGTTTGCGGTCATGGTGCACTCCCCAGGTCGCGCCCGGTCCCGGCGCCGTCCATTGCGTCAAACCCCCGCCGCTCCTCGTCATTCCCGCGTCTGCGGGGATGACGGCGGCCGGCGAGGCGCAATCCAGTCTGCTCTAGCGGGCGTCGAGCGCCATTTCCAGCACGCGCGCGACGTGCAGCGCGGTGCGACCGGCTCCGTCGGCGATCTGGTGGCGGCAGGATGTGCCGTCGGCGACGATGATGGTTTGCGCGTCGGCCTCGCGGACGGCGGGCAAGAGGTCGAGCTCGCCGATGGCGAAGGAGACGTCGACCGTCTCGGCCTGGTAGCCGAAGGCGCCGGCCATGCCGCAACAGGTTGACTGGATCGTCTCGACGGCGAGATCCGGGATCCGGCGCAGCGTCCGCTCGACCGGCCCCATCAGGTTTTCGGCCTTCTGATGGCAGTGCCCGTGCAGCAGCGCGCGGCGGGCGAGGGGCCGCAGCGGAAGGTCGCGCCCGGCCACCAGCTCCTCGAGCAGCATCACCCGGCGGCCGTCCTCCTCCGTCCAGTCCGGCAGCAGGCGGGGCGCCTCGTCGCGAAAGGTCAGCACGCACGAGGGCTCCAGCCCCACGACCGGCGTGCCTTCGTCGACATGGCGGCGCAGCGCGTCGACGCTGCGCCGCAGCTCGGCCCGCGCCTCGTCGACCATCCCGGCGGCCAGATAGGTGCGGCCGCAGCAGAGCGGGCGCGGCGCGTCGCCCCGCGCCTCGGCCGGATCGAGGCCCGCGGCGCACAGCACGCGCCAGGCGGCGGACAGGTTCTCGGGCTCGAAGGAGCGGTTGAAGGTGTCGGCGAAAAGCAGAACGTCCGGCACGCGCGCCTCGTCCGAGGGCGCCCGCCATGGTCCGCGCCAGCGAGGCAGGCTCCGCCGCGCGGAAAGCCCGGCGGCGCGCTGCGACAGCCAGGCGGCGCCCGGCACCCGGTCGCGCAAATTGGGCAGGAACGGCACCAGCCCCGCCCAGGGCGCATAGCGCGGCAGGTGCGCGACCAGCCGGTCGCGCCGCGACACGCCGCGGCGCGCGGCCCGGGCGGTGGCCGCCTCGATCTTCATCTTGGCCATGTCGATCGACATCGGGCATTCACGCTTGCAGGCCTTGCAGCCGACGCAGAGCTTCAGCGTCTCGGCCATCTCGTCCGAGGCGAGCGCGTCCGGCCCTAGCTGGCCCGTCAGAGCCAGGCGCAGCGTGTTGGCGCGACCCCGCGTCAGGTCGCGCTCGTCCCGCGTCGCGCGGAAGCTGGGGCACATGACGCCGCCCGCGAGCTTGCGGCAGGCGCCGTTGTTGTTGCACATCTCGACCGCGCCGTGCAGGCCGCCCGGCCAGGCCGACCAGTCGAAGACGGGCTTCGTGGCGTCATGGGCATAGCCCGGCGGGTAGCGGAAGAGCCGCCGGTCGTCCATGCGCGGCGCCCTGACGATGCGGCCGGGATTCAGCCGCGCCGTCGGGGTCGAAGCGGTCCTTCACCGCCTCGAAGGCGCGGACGAGTCGCGGCCCGAACATGCGCTCGTGGAACTCGCTGCGCACGATGCCGTCGCCGTGCTCGCCCGAATGGCTGCCCTTGTACTCGGCGACGATCGCGAAGGCCTCTTCGGCGATGGCGCGCAGCGCCTTGACCCCGGCCTCGTCCTTCAGGTTCAGCACCGGGCGGACGTGCAGCAGGCCGACCGAGGCGTGCGCGTACCAGGTGCCCGTCGTGCCGTGCTTCTCGAAGACGGCCGTCAGCCGGTCAGTGAAGTCGGGCAGGTCGGGCAGCGCCACGGCGCAGTCCTCGACGAACGAGACGGGTTTGCCCGCCGTCCGCATGGACATCATGATGTTGAGGCCCTGGGTGCGCACCTCGGTGATCCGCGCCTGCAGGCCCTGGTCGAGCGCCTCGACGACGCCGCCCTCCTTGTGGCCCGGCTCGCCCCAGCGGTAGCCGAGCTCGCCCATCGTCTCGCTCAAGCCCGCCAGGCGCCGGCGGTTCTCGGCCTCGTCGTCCTCGGCGAACTCGACCAGCAGCAGCGCCGCCGGGTCGCCGCGCACGAACTCGTCGAGCGCGGGCGCCAGCGCCGGGATCCTGCGGCCGAGCGCGATCATCGTGCGGTCGACCAGCTCGACCGCCGAGGGGCCGAGCGCGACCAGGTGCTGCGTCGCCTCCATGGCGTCGCGGAAGCTCGGGAAGTGGCAGACGCCGACCACCTTGTGGCGGGGCAGCGGCGAGAGCCGGATCTCGATCGCCTCGCTCAGCGCCAGCGTGCCCTCCGAGCCGACCAGCAGGTGCGCGAGGTTTATCTGGTTTCCGGGGGGCGCCCCGTTGGGCACCAGCGCGTCGATGTTGTAGCCGCCGACCCGGCGCATCAGCTTGGGGAACCGCGCCTCGATCTCGGCCGCCTCGCGCGCGCCGAGGTCGAGCATGTCGCGCACCAGCGCCTCGATGGGACCGCCGGCATTGGCCAGCGCCTGGGTTCGGTCGACGGGGCCGAAGCGCGCCCGGCTGCCATCGGCCATCAGCGCGTCGATCGCCTCGACGTTCTCGCGCATCCGGCCATAGCGGATCGACCGCCCGCCGCACGAGTTGTTGGCGGCCATGCCCCCGATGGTCGCCCGCGAGGCCGTCGAGACGTCGACAGGAAAGCACAGGCCGTGCGGTTTAAGCCGCCGGTTCAGCTCGTCGAGCACCAACCCGGGCTCGACCACGGCGCGCCGCCCCTCGACATCGAGCGAGCGCACCCCGTTCAGGTGTTTCGAGAAATCGACGACGATCCCGCTGTTGACGGTCTGGCCTGCCTGGCTCGTGCCGCCGCCGCGCCCGGTGACGCCGAGGCCGGCCGCGCGCGCGGCCGCGAGCGTCGCCTCGACATCCGAAAAGCGCCTCGGCACGATCACGCCCGCCGGCACGACCTGGTAGAACGAGGCGTCGGTGGCGTACCGGCCGCGGTCGAAGGTGCCGGTCAGCACCTCGCCCTCGATCTCGCGCTGCAGCCGCTGCCAGTCCATGGGGCAGTCCATGCTTGCCTTCAGTGCCGGCGCCCTGTCTAGATGCCGCCGGAACGGACGACAAGCAGGCGGGTCCGCCGCCCGGGAGGAAGCGCATGGCCGGTCGGCATTTTCTCCAGATTCCGGGGCCGACCAACGTGCCCGACCGCGTGCTGCGCGCCATCGACCGGCCGACCATCGACCACCGCGGGCCCGACTTCGCCGAGCTCGGGCGGCGCTGCCTCGATGGCATGAAGCGCATCTTCCGCACCAGCGGCGAGGTGGTGATCTACCCCGCCTCGGGCACCGGCGCCTGGGAGGCGGCGCTCGTCAACACGCTGTCGCCCGGCGACCGGGTTCTGATGTTCGAGACCGGGCATTTCGCCTGGCTCTGGCACCGGCTGGCACGCAAGCTCGGCCTCGAGCCGCAGGTGATCGAATCCGACTGGCGGCGTGGTGCTGACCCCGACGCAATCGCCGCCAGGCTGCGCGAGGATCGCCAGCACGCCATCAAGGCGGTCTGCGTCGTGCAGAACGAGACCTCGACGGGGTGCGCCACGCAGGTGGCGGAGGTCCGCCGCGCCATCGACGCGGCCGGGCACCCGGCGCTCCTGATGGTCGACACGATCTCGTCGCTCGCCTCGATCGACATGCGCATGGACGAATGGGGCGTCGACGTGGTGGTGGCCGGCAGCCAGAAGGGGCTGATGCTGCCGCCGGGGCTCAGCTTCAATGCCATCTCGGCAAAGGCGCTGGAGGCGCACAAGACGGCAAAGCTGCCGCGCGCCTATTGGGACTGGTCCGAGATGCTGGCCGCCGGCGCCAAGGGCTTCTTCCCCTACACGCCCGCCACCAACCTGCTCTATGGCCTCGCCGAGGCGATCGACATGCTCGAGGAGGAGGGGCTGGAGAACGTCTTCGCCCGCCACGACCGGCACGCCGAGGCGACGCGCGCGGCCGTGCAGGGCTGGGGTCTCGAGGTGCTGTGCGCCGACGACCGGCACCATTCGTCGAGCCTGACCGCCGTGCTGATGCCCGAGGGGCATTCGGCCGACGCGCTCCGCAGCGTGATCCTGCAGAAATTCGACATGTCGCTCGGTGCCGGGCTCAACAAGCTGGCCGACCGCGTCTTCCGCATCGGCCATCTCGGCGACTTCAACGACCTGATGCTGATGGGCACGCTGTCGGGCGTCGAGATGGGCCTCGGGCTGGCCGGCGTGCCGCACCAGAAGGGCGGCTGCGACGCCGCGATGCGCGTGCTGGAGCGGGCCGCCCTATGAGCTTGAGGCCGCGCGATCCCGCCTTCGAGGCTCGCGCGCGCGAGAGCTTTGGCCGGCAGGCCATGATGGCGACGCTCGGCATTGCCGTGGACCGGGTCGGGCCGGGCGAGGTCGATCTCTCCATGCCGTTCGACGCGCGGTTCACGCAGCAGCACGGCTTTCTGCATGCCGGCGCCATCGCGTCGGCGCTGGATTCCGCCTGCGGCTTCGCCGCCTTCACGCTGATGCCCGACGATGCCGGCGTGCTGACGGTCGAGTTCAAGCTCAACCTGCTTGCCCCGGGGCGCGGCCAGCGCTTCCGCTTCGCGGGGCGCGTGGTGAAGCCCGGTCGAACGCTGGTCTTCACCGAGGCCAGCGCTCATGCCGCGCAGGATGGCGACGAGCGGTTGATCGCCACCATGACGGCGACGATGATGACGGTGACCGGCCGCGACGACGTGAAGGGCTGAGGCATGGACGATCTGCTCTACGAACTCTCGGACGGCATCGGCCATGTCACCTTCAACCGCCCGGCGCAGCGCAACGCGCTGACCTTCGACATGTACGCCCGGCTGGCCGAGATCTGCGCCGACCCCGAGCTGGCGCGGGGCGCCGGTCGAGGAGATGTCCGGGCGCTGATCGTCTCGGGCGCGGGCGGCGCCTTCGCGGCCGGCACCGACATGAGCCAGTTCCGCGCCTTCTCGCGACCGGAGGACGCCTGGGAGTACGAAGCGCGCATGGACCGCACGCTCGACACGATCGAGCGCTGCCCGGTGCCGACGATCGCCGCCATCACCGGCGCCTGCACGGGCGGAGGCGCGGCCATCGCCGCCTGCTGCGACCTGCGCATTTGCGACCCGGGGCTGAAGTTCGGCTTTCCCATCGCGCGCACGCTCGGCAACTGCCTGTCGGTCGCCTCGCTGGCGCGGCTTGCGTCCCTGATCGGCCAGGCGCGGGTGCGCGAGATCATCTTCACCGCCCGCCTGATCGGCGCCGAGGAGGCGCTGGCCACGGGCCTGGTCTCGGAGGTCGCCGACGATCCACTGGCCCGCGCCCGCGCGCTGGCCGTGCGCCTCAAGGGCCACGCACCCCTGACATTGCGCGTGACCAAGGAGGGGCTGCGGCGCCTGCGTGTCGACGGCGCCGGGGCCGAGGACCGCGACCTGATCGAGACGGCCTATATGAGCGAGGATTTCCGCGAGGGGATGGAGGCCTTCCTGGCCAAGCGCAAGCCGGCATTCAGGGGGCGGTAGCCTCCCCCTCGATCCCGCCTCCGAAGCGGAGGGGGAGGCGCCAGCGCCGGGCGCGCCGCGGAATTGGCGGGCGCCGCAGTCAAGCTCGGTCGGCGTCCAGCATCTCGCGGACCATCCCGGCGATGGCGAGCGCGCTGGTCAGCCCGGGCGATTCGATGCCGTAGAGGCCGACATGGCCGCGCAGCCCGTGCACCGCGGCGCCGTCGATGCGGAAATCGGGGTTGCCGGTCGGCGCGAGCTTGGGCCGGATCCCGGCATAGTCGGGCGCCAGCGCATCGTCGGGCAGGCCCGGCCAGTAGCGGCGGATGGCGTCGTAGAAGAGCGCGCCGCGGCCCGGGTCGACCGAATAGTCCTCGTCCTCGAGCCACTCGACGTCGGGACCAAAGCGGCCGCGGCCGCTGAAAGGTCGAGCGTCAGATGGATGCCGAGCCCGCCGGCCACCGGCGCCGGGTAGATCAGCCGCGAGAAGGGCGCCCGGCCGGCGAGCGAGAAATAGTTGCCCTTGGCGATCCACTGCCGCGGCACCGTGGCCTCGGGCAGGCCGCGCATGGCCTGCGCCAGCTTCGGGGCGCCCAGGCCCGCCGCGTTGACGAGCTCGTCGGCCACGAGCTCCATCGGCTCGGCCCCGCCGGTTCGGAGGAGGAAGCCGTCGGCGGTGGCCCCTCCGGGGGGCTCCTGGCGGTGGGTTTCGGCCGACGATCGGGACGCGGCGAGCGCCTCGAGCGCCACGACGTCGGTCTGCATGACCAGCATGGCACCCGCCTGCTCGGCCTCGCCCAGCAGCGTCAGCATCAGCGCGTGGCTGTCGACGATGCCGGTCGAGGGCGAGTGGAGCGCGCCATGGCAGGCCAGCGCCGGTTCCATCGCCCGCGCCTCGGCCGCCGGGATCTGGCGCAGGTCGTCGACGCCGTTGTCCCAGGCGCGCGGTGCGATCGCGCCGAGCCCCTCGACCTCGTCAGGCGAGCAGGCGACGATCAGCTTGCCGCAGCGCCGGTGCGCGATGCCGTGCGCCGCGCAGTAGTCGTAGAGCATGTGGCGGCCGGCAACGCAGAGGCGGGCCTTGAGACTGTCTTTCGGGTAATAGATGCCGGCGTGGATCACCTCGGAATTGCGCGCGCTGGTGATGCTGCCGAAAGCGGGCTCGCGCTCGAGGATCAGCACCTCGCGGCCGGAGAGGGCGAGCGCCCGCGCGATGGCGAGCCCGACCACGCCGGCGCCGATCACGATCGTCTGGACGTGTTCCGGCATCAAGATCCCCGCGTTGCGCGGGGATCTCTATAGCGTCGGCGGGGGCCGCGGACAGCCCCCCGGGCCCATCTCAGGCGAGGTCGTAGCTGTGCGGCAGCACGCCCGCGATGTCGACCTCGAGCGTTGCCGAGCTGTCGGCCACCAGGTCGCCGTTCTGGTCGAAGTCGACGACCAGCTCGGCCCTGTTGTCCTGGCCGGCATAGAGGTCGAGGCCGGCGACGTTCGCGATGCTCAGCTCGAAGCCGAGCGGCGTCTCGACGAAGTCCGCCCCGGTGAAGAGGAAGCTGTCGACGACCGCGCCGCTCGAATTGTAGATGGTCAGCCCCGCGCGGAGGATCACGCTCGGGTCGAGCGGCGCCTCGTGCAGCGCGGTGTCGAGCGCCGTGGGGTCGTCCGTGATCAGCTGGGCGCCCCCGGTGTTGTCGATCGCGTTGACGTATTGCGGATCGATCAGGTCGCCGAGAGCGACGCCGTGCACGAAAGCCTGCGCCTTCAGCGTCGTCGAGAACGAATTCAGCACGCTGACGGGCTGGGTGTTCGCCGGGAACGGATTGCCGTCCGAGAGGAAGTAGACGAGGTTGACCGCGTCGCCGCGCTGCGCCTCCAGCGTCTGGATGGTGCCCGTCGCCGCTCCGATCGCGGCGAGGTAGTTCGTCTCGCCGCCCGAGTTCAGCGAGGCGAGAGCCGCGTCGACATCGCTGGCGCTCAACGTTTCGTTGTCGCCAAGGATGATGCGGGGATAGGCGTAGCCGTCGATGGGCTCGGTCGGCAGCGCCCGGCTGTTGAAGGGCAGGACGGTGATCGTCAGCGCGCCCTCGGGCAGGCCGAGGCTCATGAACTCGGCCGTCAGGTCCTGCAGCGCTGCGACCTGAGCGTCGAGAACAGTGGTGTCGCCGAAGCTGCCGTCGACCCCGGTGCTGCCCGAGACGTCGATGACGTAGATGATATTGTATTTCGATTGCACCGTGTCGCCAAAGGCGATGCTGAGCCGCAGGTCGGCCGTGCCGTCATTCGTGCTGTCGTCCGATTCGAGCGTCGTCGTGACGGGACGCCCGCCGACGGGGACGACGTCGCGATCCGTGGTCGATCCCGGATCGAAGACGCCCTGGCCCTGCACGGTCACGCTCACGGTCGCCGTGTCCGTCAGTTCGCCATCCGAGATCTGGTAGTCGAAGGTGACGGTGGCGGTCTGACCTTCGGAGAGGCCGAGGAAATCCGTGCCGGGATCGAAGATGACGGTGCCGTCCGCCGCGAGCGAGACCGAGCCCTCGAGCGGCTGGCTGAGCAGCGTCACCGTCAGCGGGTCGCCCTCGGGATCGGAGTCGTTCGCCAGGATGTCGAGCACCGTCGTGCCCGTCTCGGGTACCATGTAGACATCGTTGACCGCATCGGGCGCATCGTTCAGGCCCTGCACGAAGATCGTCGCGCTGGCCGTCGACGTGCCGCCGTTTCCATCGGAGATCTGGTAGAGCACCCTCACCGTGTCGACGTCGTTGGCGCCCATGTCCTCGAAATTGCCCGCCGGGTCGAAGGTGAGGGTGCCGTCGGCCGAGAAGCTGGCAACGCCGGTGCGCCCGCCCGCCGAGGTCACGGCAAAGCTCGCGCCCGCGGCATGGCCATTGACCGAGGTGACGGTCAGCGCGTCGCCGTCGGGATCGCTGTCGTTGGCGAGCAGGAACAGGCTGACGGCGGTGTCCTCGTCGGTCTCGGCCAGGTCGTCGACGGCCAGCGGCCCGTCGTTCAGGCCGTTGACGGTGATGGTGGCGTTGGCGCTCGCGGTGCCGCCGATGGCCGTCGCTGATCGCGTAGCTGACGGTGACGGTGTCGGATTGGCCGACGCCGAGGTCGTTGAACGCCGCGCCCGGGTCGAAGGCGAGCACGCCATCGGCGCCGAGCGTGGCGGTGCCGGTGCGGCCGCCGGCCGAGGTGACGGCGAAGCTCGATCCCGGTGCCTGGCCCGCCGCCGAGGTGACGGTCAGCAGATCGCCGTCCGGGTCGCTGTCATTCGCCAGCAGCGCGACTGTGATCGGCGTCTCCTCGTCCGTCTCGGCCACGTCGTCGACGGCGACGCGGCGCGTCGTTCAGGCCGTTGACGGTGATGGTGGCTGTCGCGCTGGCGGTGCCGCCATGGCCGTCGCTGATCGCATAGGTGACGCTGACGGTATCCGACTCTCCGGCGCCGAGGTCGTTGAACGCGCTGCCCGGATCGAAGGCGAGCACCCCATCGGCGCCGACCGTGACGCTGCCGCTGCGGCCGCCGGCCGAGGTGACGGCGAAGCTCGACCCTGGCGCCTGGCCGCCCGCCGAGGTGACCGTCAGCGGGTCGCCATCGGGGTCGCTGTCGTTCGCCAGCAGCGCCAGGGTGACGGGCGTGTCCTCGTCCGTCACGGCGGCGTCGTCGACGGCGAGCGGCCCGTCGTTCAGGCCGTTGACGGTGATGGTCGCCGTGGCGGTGGCGGCTGCCGCCATTGCCGTCGCTGATCGCGTAGGTGACGGTGACGGTATCCGACTTGCCGACGCCGAGATCGGTTGGGCGGCGCCCGGGTCGAAGGCGAGCACGCCATCGGCGCCGACCGCAACCGTGCCGATCCGGCCGCCAGCCGAGGTGACGGCGAAGTCGATCCCGGCGCCTGGCCCCCCGCCGACGTGAGGGTCAACGCGTCGCCGTCCGGGTCGCTGTCATTGGCCAGCAGCGCGACGGTGACGGGCGTCCCCTCGTCGGTCGCGGCGACGTCGTCGACGGCGGCAGGCGGGCTGTTCGGATCCTCCGGCAGGCCCTCGGGCGAGGTTCCGCCAAGCTTCAACGAGTTGTTTCGGCAGCCGTCTTCGTCGCCGACGCTGGTCAGGCGAACGGCGAAATCCTGCGCGCTCAGGAAATCGTATGTCAGGTCGGTCGTCGTATGCGAGAGAATGAAGCTGGCCTCGCGGATGTCGTCCTTGCCGATGCCGGCGGTACCAAACGCCACGCCGACATCGAACTTCCCGTACTCGTTGATGATGCTGCCGTTGACGTTGTTGCCGGACCCAAGGTTCGAGACGCCGTCTTCAGAAATCTGCGTCTTCGTCACGTCGACGCCGCTGATCCGAAGACCCGACAGCAGGGATCTCGTCAGCGACGTCGAAGAACAGGCCGCGCAGGTCGCCGATCGCTCCGGTATCGTCGAGCACCTTTGCCTCGAACTTGAGCGTTCCATCACCAAGCTCGGTGATCGTGATCTGGACGTTTACCTCGCCTTCGATGACGAAGGTGACGCTCGGTGCGGCAACAGGATCGCTCATTGGATGTGCTCCGTTTGAAATATCGGCCGGGCGGCTATGAAAGGTCGAAGGGGCGCGCCCCTTGCTCGGAGGTGGATCACGGCGTCACGGTCGGCATTCGCCAATGCGGGCCGACCGACGGGCCTGCGGCCTCGTCGCGGTCGGGTCGCCGCCGATGCGGTCATTCTTGTTCAGTGAAGGCGGACGGTGCTCTTGTGCGGCTGGGCAGAGCTGCCTTGCCCGACCATGCGCGCTGTCGCCTGCGGACAGGGACCCTTGGTCTGGATTGATGCTCGACATCGCGCTCTCCCGTCGCACGGCAGAGCGCGGACAATGCGTGCGAGGCGTTGACGAAACGGGAAGAGATGCGGTGAAGCGGCGTTAGCCATCCGGCATGGATTTCCGGTCAACTTCTGTGGCCAAATCACAGCAGCGCCGACGCAGAATTCAGCGGCTTTACGTGGCACCTTTCCTTTCGCCGCGGGATCACCGATGAAAGCGTCAGGCAAGGCCGCGTCAGACGGCCGGCGAGGGCACGAGCATGGATCGGCTGAATCTCAAGCACATTGCCATCGCGTCGACCTATGTGCTTCTGGCCGGCGTGATCGCCATCTTCGCCCATTCCGGCCTGCAGGGCGATCACGGGCTCGTCGCCTATCGCGAGGCCGAGGTCGAGGAGCTGCAGCTGCGCGCCGAGCTGGCCGAGCTTCAGGCCGAGCATGACGTGCTCGCCAACAAGGTGCTGCGCCTCTCGGACCGCTATCTCGACCTCGATCTGCTGGACGAGCGGGCGCGTGCCGTGCTGGGCCTCGTTCGCGCCGACGAGATGGTGGTCCGCTGATCGGCGCCTGATCGGCGCCTGATCCGGGGCTCGGCCGACAGGCGGGGCTTGCGTCCGCGGTCGCCGGGTTTAATCTCTCGTCAACTGACAACCGGGAGGACGCCAATGGCGAGGGCGAAAAGCGCCCCGAGGACGCGTGCGGCAACAGGGGGCGCCGGCAAGAACCTGCCTCCCGCCGACCAGCTCTTGGGATTCTACCGCGACATGCTGCTGATCCGCCGCTTCGAGGAGCGGGCTGGGCAGCTCTACGGCATGGGGCTGATCGGTGGCTTCTGCCACCTCTATATCGGCCAGGAGGCCGTGGTCGTCGGGCTGGAGTCGACGGCGATCGAGGGCGATCAGCGCATCACGACTTACCGCGACCACGGGCACATGCTCGCCTGCGGCATGGACGCCAAGGGCGTGATGGCCGAGCTGACCGGCCGCGAGGGCGGCTACTCCAAGGGCAAGGGCGGCTCGATGCACATGTTCTCGAAGGAGAAGCAGTTCTATGGCGGGCACGGCATCGTCGGCGCCAACGTGCCGCTGGGTGCCGGGCTCGCCTTCGCCAACAAGTACCGGGACAACAAGAACATCTGCTTCACCTATTTCGGCGATGGCGCGGCCAACCAGGGCCAGGTCTACGAGACCTTCAACATGGCGGCGCTGTGGTCGCTGCCGGTGATCTTCGTCATCGAGAACAACCAGTACGCGATGGGCACGGCGCAGCGGCGCTCGACCTCGACGCCGGCGCTGCACACGCGCGGCGAGCGCCTTCGGCATCGATGGCGAGGAGGTCGACGGCATGGACGTGCTCGCCGTCAAGGCGGCGGGCGAGAAGGCCGCCGAGCACGCCCGCTCCGGCAAGGGGCCCTACATCCTCGAGATGAAGACCTACCGCTATCGCGGGCACTCGATGTCCGACCCCGCCAAGTACCGGACGCGCGAGGAAGTCTCGAAGATGCGCGAGGAGCACGACCCGATCGACGGCCTGCGCAAGCTGATGCTGGAGCGGCAGATCACGGACGAGGAGGCGATCAAGGAAGTCGACAAGGACGTCAAGCAGATCGTCAACGACGCGGCCAAGTACGCGCAGGAAAGCCCCGAGCCGGCCGAGAGCGAGCTCTGGACCGACGTCTACGCGGCCTGAGGGGGGACCATGACAATCCAGATCCTGATGCCGGCCCTCTCGCCGACGATGGAGGAGGGAACGCTGGCGAAATGGAACGTCCGCGAGGGCGACACCATCGCCGCGGGCGACATCATCGCCGAGATCGAGACCGACAAGGCGACGATGGAGGTCGAGGCGGTCGACGAGGGCAAGGTCGGCAAGCTGGTCGTCCCCGAGGGCACCGAGGGGGTGAAGGTCAACGAGCTGATCGCCATCCTGCTGGAGGAGGGCGAGGACGAGTTGGCCCTGTCAGGCACGGGCACGCCGTCCGGTGATGGGGTCGGCAACAAGGCCGAGAAGGCGCAGCCCGCCCCCGAGCCGCAACCCGAGAAGAAGAGCTCGGCAAAGCCCGAGACCGACGGCGGCATGTCGGCCAAGGCGCCGATCGCCGCCCAGGTCGGCGCCGAGCTGCCCGACCCGGCCGAGCTCGCGCCCGACTGGCCGGAAGGCACCGCGATGGTCACCAAGACCGTGCGCGAGGCGCTGCGCGACGCCATGGCCGAGGAGATGCGGCGCGACGACAGCGTCTTCCTGATGGGCGAGGAAGTCGCCGAGTACCAGGGCGCCTACAAGATCAGCCAGGGCCTGCTCGACGAGTTCGGGCCCAAGCGCGTGATCGACACGCCGATCACCGAGCACGGCTTTGCCGGCGTGGGCGTCGGCGCGGCCTTTGCCGGGCTGCGTCCCATCGTCGAGTTCATGACCTTCAACTTCGCCATGCAGGCAATCGACCAGATCATCAACTCGGCGGCCAAGACGCTCTATATGTCGGGCGGGCAGATGGGCTGCCCCATCGTCTTCCGCGGTCCGAACGGCGCGGCGGCGCGCGTCGCGGCGCAGCACAGCCAGGATTATGCCGCCTGGTACAGCCACATCCCGGGCCTGAAGGTCATCCAGCCCTATTCGGCGGCGGACGCCAAGGGGCTGCTCAAATCCGCCATCCGCGACCCGAACCCGGTGATCGTGCTCGAGAACGAGATCCTCTACGGCAAGTCCTTCGAGGTTCCCGAGCTCGACGATTTCACGATCCCCTTGGGCAAGGCCAAGATCGTGCGGCCCGGGCGCGACGTCACGCTCGTCAGCTTCGGCATCGGCATGACCTACACGCTCGAGGCAGCGGCGGCGCTGGCCGAGGACGGGATCGAGGCCGAGGTGGTCGACCTGCGCACACTCCGGCCTTTGGACCGCGAGACGGTGGTGCGCTCGGTCAAGAAGACGAACCGCTGCGTGACGGTCGAGGAGGGCTGGCCCGTCTGCTCGATCGGCAACCACATCTCGGCCATCCTGATGACCGAGGCCTTCGACTATCTCGACGCGCCCGTGCTGAACCTGACCGGCAAGGACGTGCCGATGCCCTACGCGGCCAATCTCGAAAAGCTGGCCCTGACCACCACGCGCGATGTCGTCGAGGCGGCGCGCGCCGTCTGCTACCGCTGAGGGGGACGCGCGATGTCGATCGAGATCACCATGCCCGCCCTCTCGCCCACCATGGAGGAGGGCACGCTCGCCAAGTGGCTGGTCAAGGAGGGCGACACCGTCTCGGCCGGCGACATCATCGCCGAGATCGAGACCGACAAGGCGACGATGGAGGTCGAAGCCGTCGACGAGGGGAGGGTCGGCCGGATCGTCGTCCCCGAGGGTACCGAGGGCGTCAAGGTCAACGCCGTCATCGCGGTCCTGCTCGAGGAGGGCGAGGAGGCGGGCGACCTCAAGGCGCCCGCCGGAGGCAATGGCGCCGGGCCCAAGGAGCCGAAGGCCGAGGCGCCGTCCGACCGAGCCGCCGAGGCGAAGGCCGAAGAGCCGCAAAAGGGCTATGGCCGCGGCGAGGCCCCGCAGAAGCCGGCGCCGGGCGGCGGCAACGGCAGCACCCCGCCGCAGGCGGCCGCCGCGCCCGCCGCGAGCGGGCAGGGCGGGCGGATCTTCGCCTCGCCGCTCGCCCGCCGCATCGCCAAGGACAAGGGCATCGAGCTTGGCCAGGTGAAGGGTTCGGGCCCGCACGGCCGCGTCGTCAAGGCCGACATCGAAGGCTTCGAGCCCGCCAAGGCGGCGCCGGCGGCCGAGGGCAAGGCGCCCACCGCAGCGCCGACGTCCGACAAGCAGCCGGCCGGGGCCTTGACCGCGGCCGCGCCGAACGCGGTGCCGGGCTTCACGACCGAGCAGGTGCGCAAGATCTATGAGGGGCGGCCCTTCAAGGAGATCACCCTCGACAACATGCGCAAGACGATCGCGACGCGGCTGTCACAGGCCAAGTCGACGATCCCGCATTTCTACCTGCGCCGCGACATCCGGCTCGACCGGCTGCTCGAGGTGCGCAAGACCTTCAACGACCAGCTCGCGCCGTCCGGCGTGAAGCTCTCGGTCAACGACTTCATCATCAAGGCCTGCGCCATGGCGCTGATGCGGGTGCCGGCCGCGAACGCCGTCTGGGCTTCCGACCGCGTCCTGCAGCTCGAAACTGCCGACGTCGCGGTCGCCGTGGCCATCGAGGGCGGGCTCCTGACCCCGGTGATCCGCGACGCGCACGCCAAGGGCCTCGCGCAGATCTCGGCCGAGATGAAGGACCTGGCCACCCGCGCCCGCGACCGCAAGCTGCAGCCCTTCGAGTACCAGGGCGGCAGCTTCGCCATCTCGAACCTCGGCATGTACGGCATCGACAGCTTCGACGCCGTCATCAACCCGCCGCATGCCTCGATCCTGGCGGTCGGCGCGGGGCTGGAGAAGCCCGTGGTCAAGGGCGGCGCCGTCGAGGTGGCGACCATCATGACGGCGACGCTGTCGGTCGACCACCGCGTCATCGACGGCGCCCTCGGCGCCCAGTTCCTCGAGGCCATCAAGGGCAATCTCGAGAACCCGATGATGATGCTCGTCTAACGCCCTCCGGTCAGGCGATGTAGTAGGGTGGGTGCAACCCACCCTACCGATCCGCCCGGGTCACTGCTGCGGCTGGTCCCCGCCTTGCCCGGCCGGAGCGCCCTGCTGGGCGGCGCCACCCGGACCGCCATGCCGGCCGCGGCGCAGGTCGTCCATGTTCAGCACGCCGTCCTCGTTGCGGTCGCGCATCATCACCATGTGCGAGGTCCGATCGCCGAATTCCTCGACGGTGACGAGGCCGTCGCCGTCATCGTCATGCGCCTGGAACCGGTCGACCATGCGCTCGCGCATCGCGTCGAGCCAGAGCGCCTGGTATTCGTCGAGCGACAGCTGGCCGTCGCCGTCGGCATCGAACTGGCGCAGCCGGTCGGCCCGCCCCTGGTCGATCTCGTCCTGGCTGACCGCGCCGTCGCCATCGGCGTCGTAGATCTCGATCAACTCCATCATCCGGACCTGGCCGCCGCGGCCGGCATGGCCTTCGCCATGATGGCCCCTCATCCCATGCTGCTCGCCATGGCGGCCATAGCCCATGCCGCGGCCGTCGCCCTCGCCATGCGCGCTCGCCACCAGCGGGATGGCGGCGGCGATGGCGAGGACGGCGACGGTGCCGGCAATCATCTTCTTCATCTTAAGCTCCCGTTCCTGAGATGCAGGTGGAACGGGAGAGGCGGGCCGGTCCGTCCCGGCCCCTCGGATTAAATCCGGTTCACGCGGGCACGGCCTCGAGCGCCGCCCGCGCCGCGTCGAGCGCCGCCCCGGCGCCCGACGGGTCGGGACCGCCGCCCTGCGCCATGTCTGGCCGCCCGCCGCCACCCTTGCCGCCGAGCTTCTCGACCGCGGCGCGGACGAGATCGACGGCCGAGAGCCGGTCGGTCAGGTCGTCGGTGACGCCGGCGGCGACGGCCGCCTTGCCCTCGGTGTCGGCGATCAGCAGGACGGCGCCCGAGCCGAGCCGCTTCTTGTGCTCGTCGACCAGGCCGCGCAGGTCCTTGGGGCTGACGCCCGGCAGCACCTGCGCGAGAAAGCGGATGCCGTTGACGTCCTCGGCGTCCGGTCCGGCGGCCTGCCCGCCGCCGAGCGCCACGCGCTTGCGGAGCTCGGCCACCTCGGCCTCGAGCCGGCGACGCTCGTCCATCAGCGCGGCGAGCCGGGCCGGCACCTCCTCGGGCCGGGCCTTCAGCACGGCGGCGGCGTCGGCAAGCCGATGATCCTGGGCCATGAGGTGCTCGAGCGCCGCCTCGCCCGTCAGCGCCTCGACGCGGCGGATGCCGGCGGCCGACGCGCCCTCGGCCGTGATGACCATCAGCCCGATGTCGCCGGTGCGCCGGACATGCGTGCCGCCGCAGAGCTCGAGCGAATAGGTCCTGCCCGCGGGCCCCGTGCCGCCCGTGCGCTCGCCCATCGAGACGACGCGCACCTCCTGGCCGTACTTCTCGCCGAAGAGCGCGCGGGCGCCCATTTCCTGCGCCTCGTCCGGGCTCATCAGCCGCGTCTCGACAAGGGCGTTCTGGCGGATGTAGGCGTTCACCTCGCGCTCCACCGTCGCGATCTCGTCCGGGCTCATCGCCTTCTGGTGCGCGAAGTCAAAGCGCAGCCGGTCGGGCGCCACCAGCGAGCCGCGCTGGGCGACGTGCTCGCCCAGGTGCCCGCGCAGCGCCTCGTGGAGCAGGTGGGTCGCCGAGTGGTTGGCGCGGATCGCCGTCCGGCGCGCATGGTCGACCGACAGCACTGCCGCCTGGCCGCGCTCGATGCGGCCCTCCTCGACGGTCGCGTAATGGACATGCAGGCGCCCGGCCTTGCGGCGCGTCTCGGTGACGCGGGCGCGACCCGTGGGCGTGCGGATGATGCCCTGGTCGCCGACCTGGCCGCCGGCCTCGGCATAGAAGGGCGTCTGGTTCAGCACGATGACGAGCTCGCCGCCGGTCCCCTGCGCGGCGGTGTCCGTCTCGGCGCCATCCGCCACCAGCGCCAGGATCTGGCCCTCTGCCTCCTCGGTGTCATAGCCGAGGAACTCGGTCGCGCCGTGGCGGTCGGCCAGGTCGAACCAGACGGATTCGTCAGCCGCCTCGCCCGAGCCCTTCCAGGCGGCGCGAGCGCGCGCCTTCTGCTCGGCCATCGCGGCCTCGAAGCCCGTCATGTCGACCGAGCGCCCGACCTCGCGCAGCGCGTCCTGGGTCAGGTCGATCGGAAAGCCATAGGTGTCGTAGAGCCGGAAGGCGACCTCGCCCGGCAGCGGCGCGTCGCCCGGCAGCGCGTCGATCTCGGTCGCGAGCAGGTGCAGGCCGCGGTCGAGCGTCTGGCGGAACCGCGCCTCCTCGGTCTCCAGCGTCCCTTCGATCAGCGCCTGGGCGCGGCCGAGCTCGGGGTAGGCCTGGCCCATCTGGCCGACCAGCGCCGGGACCAGCCGGTGCATGACCGGCGCGTCGGTGCCGAGCATGTGGGCGTGCCGCATGGCGCGGCGCATGATGCGGCGGAGCACATAGCCGCGCCCCTCGTTCGACGGCAGGACGCCGTCGGCGATCAGAAAGGACGAGGTGCGCAGATGGTCGGCCATGACCCGCAGATGCGGCAGGTTGGCCTCGACCGGGTCGGCGTTCGTCAGGTGCGCCGCGGCATCGACGAGGGCGCGCAGCAGGTCGGTCTCGAAGAGGTTGTTCGTCCCCTGCATCAGCGCGGCGAAGCGCTCGAGCCCCATGCCGGTGTCGATCGACTGCATCTCGAGCGGGCGCATCGCGCCGTCCTCGAACTGCTCGAACTGCATGAAGACCAGGTTCCAGATCTCGATGAACCGGTCGCCGTCCTCGTCCGGGCTGCCCGGCGGTCCGCCCGGGATCTCGGGTCCGTGGTCGTAGAAGATCTCGGTGCACGGCCCGCAGGGGCCGGTCGGCCCCATCCGCCAGAAATTCGCGTCGGTCGGGATGCGGATGATCCGGGCGTCGGGGACGCCGATCTTCCGCCAGATCCCGGCGGCCTCGTCATCGGTGTGGTAGACGGTGACGTGCAGCTTCTCGCGGTCGAGGCCGAAGTCGCGGGTCAGCAGCTCCCAGGCGAACGGGATCGCCTGCTCCTTGAAATAGTCGCCGAACGAGAAGTTGCCGAGCATCTCGAAGAAGGTGAGGTGCCGCGCCGTGTAGCCGACATTGTCGAGGTCATTGTGCTTGCCGCCGGCGCGCACGCATTTCTGCGCGCTGGCGGCGCGCACATAGTCGCGCCGCTCGACCCCGGTGAAGAGGTTCTTGAACTGCACCATCCCCGAATTGGTGAACATCAGGGTCGGGTCGTTGCGCGGCACGAGCGGCGAGCTTGGCACGATCGTGTGGCCGGCCTTGGCGAAATAGTCGAGGAACTTGGTCCGGATGTCGTTCAGAGAGGCCATTGCGCGCCCCGGCTTTGGAGGTTTGGCGCGTCTTATCGCGGGGCAGGGGTGGTGTCCACTCGCCCGGCTTCAGATCCCGTTGCGTGCAGCAGGGTCACGGCCTCAGCGGCCGTCGCGGCGTGCACCAGCCGCGTGCCGTTGGCATGGGCGGCCAGCATGGCGCGGACCTGCGGGGCGGCGCCGGCGATGAGGACCCGGATGTCGTCGCGCTCGGCCCGGCCGACGGTCGCGACGATCAGCTTGGCGGCGGTCGAATTGAGCAGGGCCAGCGCCGAGAGATCCAGCACGAAGCTGCGCCGCTTGTCGGCTATGCGGTCGAGCACGCCCTCGATGCGCGCGGCGGCGCCGAAGAAGAAGGCGCCGCTGACCCGGTAGACGACCAGCTCCGGGTCCACGCCGCTGTCCGGGGCGAACGGGTGCGGCGCGTCGTCGGCGACGTCGCGGCGCAGGTCGGGCTTGCCCGCCTGCACCGAGACGGCGCGCGACATCCGGTCGATGAACAGGAACGCGCCGAGCGCGAATCCGACAATGATGCCGGCGGTCAGGTCACGGAAGACGGTCAGCAGCAACGTCGCCGAGAGCACGAGCGCATCGCCGCGCGAGACGCGGAAGATGGCGCCGATCGCCTGGCGCTCGATCATGCCCCAGCTGACGATCAGCAGCACGCCGGCGAGCGCGGCCAGCGGTATATAGCCGGCCAGCGGCGCCGCGACCGCCATGAAGCCCAGCAGGAACAGCGCGTGCAGCATGCCCGAGACCGGCCCCCGCGCGCCGGCGCGGACGTTGGTCGCCGTCCGGGCGATCGTGCCGGTGACGCAGATGCCGCCGAAGAGCGACGAGCCGAGATTGGCCACGCCCTGGGCCAGCAGCTCGCAATTCGAGCGGTGCCGCCGGCCGGTCATGCCATCGGCCACCACAGCTGAGAGCAGCGATTCGATGGCGCCGAGCAGGGTGAAGGCGAAGGCGTCGGGCAAGAGGTCGAGGGTGCGCGAGAGATCCGGCAGCGCGGGCGGCGGCAAGGCCGACGGAATGCCGCCAAAGCGGGTGCCGATGGTCGCGACCGGCAGGCCGGCCGCCCAGGCTGCGATGGCCGCGGTGGCGACGGCGATGAGAAAGCCGGGCCAGCCCGGCCGCCAGCGGCGGAGCGCAAGAATGATCGCCACCGTCGCCAGCGCCACGGCGACCGCGGCCGGGGTGATCGTCGGGATGGCCGCGCCGAGCGCCGCGAGCTTGGGCAGGAAGGCGGCAGGCTCGGGCCCGGCAAGGGTCAGGCCGAGCAGTTCCTTCAACTGGCTCGCCAGGATGATGACGCCGATCCCGGCGGTGAAGCCGACCGTAACGGGGTACGGGATCAGCTTGATGTAGCTGCCGAGGCGCAGCAGGCCCGCCGCCATCAGCATCAGCCCAGAGAGGAAGGTGGCCAGGATCAGTCCATCGACCCCCTCGCGCAGCACGGTGGACGAGACCAGCACGATGAAGGCGCCCGCAGGCCCGCCGATCTGGAACCGGCTGCCGCCGAGCGCCGAGACCAGAAAGCCGCCGACGATGGCGGTGTAGAGCCCGCGCTCCGGCCCGACGCCCGAGGCGATGGCGATCGCCATCGAGAGCGGCAGCGCGACGATGGCGACCGTCAGCCCGGCAAGCGCGTCGGCGCGCAGGCCGGCGAGCCCATATCCCTCGCGCAGGACGGTGACGAGCTTCGGGACGTAGAGATCGCGAAAGCGGGGCGGCGGGATCGCGATGCCTGAATTGGAAAGGGAAGTCATGTCCTGCGCCCGCTCGCTCCAGGGGCGGGCATGCCGGCCCGGCGCCCTGGCCGGCTGCGACGCGGACCGCGTGCCGGACTTGCCCTCCGACTGTCGCCGACACCAGGGCGGAGTTCGACCAGATGGAAGCGCGCGCACACGCCGCTTCCGCGTGAGCAAATGCGTGACCCGTAGAAATTGCTAACGTTTTGCAACCAAATTAACCACATGGAAAGGGCTTGGCGGTGCTTGCATCACGCCTCGCCGAGCCGATTTTGCCGGGTCGGTCCGATTTGCCGGGCCCATCCGATTGGAGGCGACGCTAGCACCCGGCGCCGGTCGGATGATAGGCGCCGGGGTGCCGCAGGCGCGCTCCTTGTCGGTCCCGCCGGGCGCCGCTCGGGCCCGAGCGATGCGCCGAATTCCCGCCCGCCGCCTCGATGGCGGCGCGCGGCCCAAGCCCGCTCAGGCCTCCATGGCGTCCATCGGCGTTTCGTCGTCATCCCCCGCGGACGGCAGCAGGTCGAATTCGAGGCCATGCGCGGCCCTGATCTTGTCCTCGATGGTCAGGGCGACGGCCGGATTGTCGCGCAGGAACTGCTTGGCGTTCTCGCGCCCCTGGCCGATGCGCTCGTCGCCGAACGAGAACCACGAGCCGGATTTCTCGACCACGCCCGCCTTGACGCCGAGGTCGATCAGCTCGCCGGTCTTGGAGATGCCCTCGCCATACATGATGTCGAACTCGACCTGCTTGAACGGCGGGGCGACCTTGTTCTTGACCACCTTGACGCGCGTCGAGTTGCCGACGACCTCGTCGCGATCCTTGATCGCGCCGATGCGGCGGATGTCGAGGCGGACCGAGGCGTAGAACTTCAGCGCGTTGCCGCCCGAGGTGGTTTCCGGGCTGCCGAACATGACGCCGATCTTCATGCGGATCTGGTTGATGAAGATCACCATGCACTTCGAGCGCGAGATCGAGCCGGTCAGCTTGCGCATCGCCTGGCTCATCAGCCGGGCCTGCAGGCCGACCTGCGCCTCGCCCATCTCGCCTTCCAGCTCGGCCCGCGGCGTCAGCGCCGCGACCGAGTCGACGACGACGATCGAGACGGCGCCCGAGCGAACCAGCGTGTCGGTGATCTCGAGCGCCTGTTCGCCGGCATCCGGCTGGCTGATCAAGAGCTCGTCGATATTCACGCCGAGCTTGCGGGCATAGCTCGGGTCGAGCGCGTGCTCGGCGTCGACGAAGGCGCAGACGCCGCCCTTCTTCTGCTCCTCGGCCACGCAGTGCAGCGCCAGCGTCGTCTTGCCCGAGCTCTCCGGGCCATAGATCTCGATGATCCGGCCTTTCGGCAGGCCGCCGATGCCGAGCGCGATGTCGAGGCCGAGCGATCCGGTCGAGATGGCCTCGATGTCCATGGCGGCGTCGCGCTGGCCGAGCTTCATGATGGAGCCCTTGCCGAAATTCCGCTCGATCTGCGCCAAGGCGGAGTCGAGTGCCTTCTGCTTGTCCATCATGCGTCTTTCCTCGAGCCTCAACAGGTTATCGTTCATTGTCGTTGCCCCCTCTTCTCACATTCCGCACGGGGGCGCAAAGCCCAACCGTTCACGGGATGTTCGCATAAGGCCTGGGACAAATAAAGAACGAACTGCGCTCCTACATCTCACAGTTGACGAAAAGGTCAGCCTCGACCCCAGTTTCAGCCGCGCGGCCGACGCTCTTTGCGTCAGGCATCGACGCTGGGGCGAGCGTCCATCGCGACCTTCACCTTGGCAGTGAGTTCGTTCAGCGAAAACGGCTTGGACAGGAACAGGAAGTCCGAATCGACCAGGTTCCGCCGGAACGACTCCTCAGCATAGCCGGAAATGAAGATCACCCGCAGGTTCGGCCGCAGCTTGCGCGCCTTGCCGGCGAAGGTCGGACCGTCCATCCCGGGCATGACGACGTCCGAGACCAGCACGTCGATCGTCTCGTCGTCCTTGGTCAGCAGCGCCATCGCGTCCTCGGCGGACTCGGCCTCGATCACCTTGTAGCCGCGCATCTTGAGTGCGCGCGAGGCGAAGGCGCGCACCGGCGCCTCGTCCTCGACCAGCATGACGGCGCCTTGGCCGGTCAGGTCGGGCGCTGGCTGCACCGGCGCAGGCGCCGGGCGCACCATCTCGCTCTTCTGCGCATAGGCGCGCGGCAGCAGGATGGTGAACTTGGCCCCGCCCGTCTCGCGGTTCTCGGCATAGATATAGCCGCCCGACTGCTTGACGATGCCATAGACGGTCGAGAGCCCGAGCCCCGTCCCCTCGCCCTTGGGCTTGGTGGTAAAGAACGGGTCGAAGACGCGGTCGATCAGGTGCGGCTCGATGCCGTGGCCGCTGTCCGAGACGCTGATCTCGACATATTCGCCGGCCGGGATCGAGACGCCGCGCTTCTGCTCCTCGATCGTCATCGCCACGTTGCGGGTGGCGATCGTGACGGTCCCGCCGTTCGGCATGGCGTCGCGGGCGTTGACGACCAGGTTCATCAGCGCCTGCTCGAGCTGCTGGTGGTCGGCGCGCACCGAGCCGAGATCCCGCCCGTGGTCGAGCGACAGCGTGATCGTCTCGCCGATCAGCCGGTCGAGCAGGTAGAGCGTGTCGGTCACCACGTCCTGCACCGAAAGGAGCTTCGGCTGCAGCGTCTGCTTGCGCGAGAAGGCCAGCAGCTGGCGCACCAGGGTCGCCGCCCGGTTGGCGTTCTGCCGGATCTGCATCAGGTCCGAGAAATCGGGGTGGCTGGCATCCTTGCGCAGCAGCAGCAGGTCGCAATGCCCGCTGATCGCCGTCAGCACGTTGTTGAAGTCGTGCGCGACGCCGCCGGCGAGCTTGCCGACCGCCTCCATCTTCTGGCTCTGCGCGAACTTGTCCTCGAGCAGCCGCAGCTCGGAGGCGTCCGTCAGCACCGCCATCAGGCAGGGCTGGCCCTGCAGCGTCATGCGCGTCAGCGAGACCTGCGCGAAGGTGTCGTAGTCCGCGTCCAGCAGGCGCACCATCTCGCCGCTGCCGCCGTCCCGCCCCGAGCGCACCTCGTTCAGCAGGCTGTCGAGCGACCGGCCGAGCGGCTGGACGAAGTCGTCGAGCATGGCGCCGAGCGCGAATTTCTCGCCGACCATCGCGCGGGCCTGCGCATTGCCCCAGAGCACGCGGCCTTCGAGATCGAGCTGCACCAGCGAGACGGGGATCGCCTCGAGCGTCTCGGCGGCGCTGAGATGCGCGCCCGTCTCGGCGTCGGGGATGAAGAGGAAGATCTCGTGCGTGGCGCCGCCGGCGCTGCGCTCGGTGCTGATCGCCGCCAAGGCGAGGCGGTCCTCTTCGGCGGGCCCGGGCAGCAGCACCCGGCCGCCCGAGAAGACGCCGCTGTCCACCTGCTCACGCAGAAGTTGCAGAGCGGCCTCGGAGAACTGGGCGCGGAAGATGCCGTTCGTGACGGCGCCGTCGCCCGGGCCGAGCTGGACATAGCCGAAGGGCAGCGCCTCGTAGCGGTGCGCGAGCCCGCCCGGCACGCTGGGGCTCAGCCGCGAGGCCGGCATGAGCTGCCAGACCAGCCGCTTGCGCGGGGCCGGCTGGACGGCGACCATCATGCTGCCGCCCGCGTCCATGCTGCCGCCCGCGTCGCGCGCGCTGAACCATTCGAGCGCCAGCCCGTCGCGCACCGCCACGCGCGAGAGCCGGTAGATCTCGGCCGCCGTCGTGCCGAGCAACGGCTCGAGCATCTCGAGCACCGTCCGGCGCGGCGCCGCGGCCTCGCGCATCGCCCAATTGGCCGCGATCACGCGGCCGTCCTGCCGGGTGGCGACGACGGGCCATTCGCGCCCTTCGATCTGGTCGGCGAGCGCGTCGGGCTCCGACCCGGCGACGAAGCGGCGGGCAGAGACGACGGCCACGACGAGCATCGCCGTGACGGCGATGACCGCGGCCAGCGGCAGGATGGATTCGAGCAGGCAGCCGAAACCGGAGCAGCCGCGCTCGACACCTTGGGCAAGACCCTGAGCGATGGCCGTTCCCGGCAAAGCGGCAAGCGCGATCGCAGTCGGGAAGCGCAGCCGGACGGACGCCATGCGATCCTGTTCCCCTCGACCGGGTTCGGCGAACATGAATATCGCGTTATAGGCGATCTCTCAACAAACGATCAATTTTCAGCCGCCTGGTCCGGTCCGAGAAAGCAGCGCACCGAAAAACCCGTCGCCGTCGGGCGGGATGACCGAGAGTCGGGCCGAAACCTCCCGGCGTTTGCCACCCGCGAGAAAGGCCGCGATGCGCGCCTCGTTCTCGCGGCGCAGGATGGAGCAGGTCGCGTAGAGGATGCGACCGCCATCGGCGGCAAGGCCGGCCGCCTGCTCCAGCAGCCGGTCCTGCACCGCGGTCAGCCGGTCGAGATCCTCAGGCCGCAGCCGCCACTTGGCGTCGGGATTGCGCCGCCAGGCCCCCGAGCCCGAGCAGGGGGCATCGACGAAGACGAGGTCGCAGGTACCGGCGAAACGATCGAGAGACGATGTCGCGACGATCTCGACCGGCGCGCCCGCGCGGGTCGCCCGTTCGGGCAGGCCAGCGATGCGTGCCGGCGCGATGTCGTGCGCGACCAGCCTGCCCGCGCCGCCCATCGCGGCGGCCAGGGCCAGCGTCTTGCCGCCGCCGCCCGCACAGAGGTCGAGCACCGTCTCGCCGGGCTGCGCCGCCGCCAGGTCGACGACCGCCTGGCTCGCCGCATCCTGGATCTCGACCAGCCCGTCGCGATAGGCGCGCGAGCTGGCGAGCCGTCGTTCGCCGGCAACCACCCTCAGCGCCAGCGGCGACAGCGACACGGGCGCCGCCGCGATGCCCTCGGCGGCGAGCGCGGCGATCGCCTCAGCCGGCTCCGCCTTCAGCCGATTCACCCTAAGGTCGAGTGGCGCCCGCGTCCGAAGCGCCTCGAGCACGGCGTCGTCGGTCCCGGCCAGCTCGCCCTCCAGCCAGTCGGGGACGTCCAGCCGGACCGGCGGCGGCGCACTGCCGAGCGGGCGGGCAGGGCGGCGCTCGTGCTCGGTGAGGCGCGCTTCCGCATAGGCTTCGCCCGTGAAGAGGGGCTCAGGGTCGATCCCGTCCAGCACCAGGCTGCCGCGGATCAGGTCGCGTCCCGGCGCCGGCTCGGGCGCGCCCGCCACCCAGGCGGCCGAGCGCATGCGGCGGACGGCATCGTAGACCAGATCGGCGATGGCGCGCCGGTCGCCCGAGCCTGCGAATTGGTGCGCCCGCCCCCAGCGGGTCAGGACCCGGTCGAGGCCCTCGGTGCCGCTTCGCCATGCGTCGACGATCTCCACGGCCGCTTGAACGCGCGCCGCCGGGGTCACGGCGGTCCCCGCCATGGGTCGGCGGCCTCACGGCCACAAAAAGCAGCATCGACGTTGTGCAATTCAGAGACCTTCTGCCAGCGTCAGGCTGGCATGCCTGAAAAGCCTCTATATCGGTCGGCGTGCAGGGGGAAGGATCGCGACCGCCGGTCCCTCAAAGCGCAGCCGTGCGGTTCTGTGCACGGTCATGTGTCAAGGCCCCTTATCCTGGGGCCTGGGGGGCGGCCGGCCGCACATAGAGCGTGCTCTCGGCCTGTCTTGCGAAAGCCCCGAAGTCAGGCTTGGCGGAAAGAGGGAATTCAGAGTAGGTTCCCCGATCAGAACATCCGCAGAGATGTCAGAGCAGTAAGGCAGGTTAGACCGTGCGATCATCGGACGCGCAGGCTGGCGCGGCAGTGAAGTCTGCCGTCGTCACGCCGCTCGAGGTACGTGGCAGGTTCCTCACTGCCGTTGTCCTGCCTTTGACAGGGCTGGCGGACGACCGCTTCTACGCAGGGCTCGATGCCCTGCTCGAGAAGTCGCCGCACTTCTTCGCCGACGCGCCCCTGATCCTCGACGTCGAGCGCGCCGACGGCCTGCGGACGCAGGACGATTTCCAGGCGCTGCTGGCCAATCTGCGCACGCGCCGGCTGACCCCCATCGGCATCCAGAACGCCACGAACGGGCAGAGCGCCGAGGCCGCGGGCGCCGGCCTGACCACCCTGCCGGCCGGCAAGACGACGCCGATGGAGCGCAAGCCGCGGCCGGTGCCTGCCGCCGTCAGGAAGGTCGAGCCTGGCGCGAACGGCCGCTCGGCCACCCGGCCGGCGGGCCTCTCGGCCGGGTCGGCGAACAAGCTGATCCACGAGCCGGTGCGCTCGGGCCAGCGCATCGTCGCCGAAGGCGGCGACCTGGTCGTCGTCGCCTCGGTCAGCTCGGGCGCCGAGCTCATCGCGCACGGCAATGTGCACGTCTACGGGCGGATGCGGGGCAGGGCGCTGGCGGGCGTCAACGGCGACAGGAGCGCGCGCATCTTCTGCCAGAGCCTCGAGGCCGAGCTCATCGCCATCGCCGGCCTCTACAAGACCAGCGAGGACCTCGGCCCCGAGGTCTCGGGCAAGCGCGTGCAGGCCTTCCTGCAGGACGATGCGCTCTGCATCGAGGTCCTGAAGTAACTGGAACCAACCGGATAGGAGATCGCGTGGCAAAGATCATCGTTGTGACTTCGGGCAAGGGCGGCGTCGGCAAGACGACGTCGACCGCCGCGATCGGCGCCGGCCTCGCCATGCGCGGGCAGAGGACCTGTGTCATCGACTTCGACGTGGGCCTGCGCAACCTCGACGTCATCATGGGATGCGAGCGCCGGGTCGTCTTCGACCTGATCAACGTCATCAACGGCGAGGCGCGGCTGAAGCAGGCGCTGATCAAGGACCGGCGTCTCGAAGATCTCTCGGTCCTCGCCGCATCGCAGACGCGCGACAAGGACGCCCTGACCCAGGACGGCGTCGAGCGGGTCCTGAAAGAGCTTTCGGACCAGTTCGACTACGTCATCTGCGACAGCCCGGCCGGCATCGAGCGGGGCGCGCATCTCGCCATGTACTTCGCCGACGAGGCGATCGTCGTCACGAACCCCGAGGTGTCGTCCGTGCGCGACAGCGATCGCGTGCTGGGTCTGCTCAGCAGCAAGACGCGCCGGGCCGAGCGGGGCGAAGGCGGCGTGAAGCCGCATCTTCTTCTTACCCGCTACGACCAGAATCGCGTCGCCAGGGGCGAGATGATGAAGCTCGAGGACGTCCAGGAGATCCTCTCCATTCCGCTCCTCGGCATCATCCCCGAGAGCCCGGCGGTGCTGCGGGCATCCAATGTCGGGACGCCGGTGGTGTTCGACGAGCGATCGACCGCCGCCAAGGCCTATGGGGACGCCGTCCAGCGACTGATCGGCGAGCAACTGGAGATGCGCATCCGTCCGGCCGAGCGCGTCGGCCTGTTCGGGCGCCTTTGGGGTCGCACTGCATGAGCATGTTCAGCTTCTTCCGTCGAGCCTCGCGAGGTGCGCTCGGCCGACTCGGCCAAGGACCGGCTGCAGATCCTGCTGGCGCACGAGCGCACCTCGTGCGCGAGCCCCGAGGTGCTGCCGCTCCTGCAGCGCGACATCATGGACGCCATCGAGCGTCACATGCGGGTCGGCGGCGACAACGTCGATATCAAGATCGCGCGGGGCGACGACCTCTCGACGCTCGAGATCAACATCGAGCTGCCCGGAAACCGTGCGCTCGAAGCCCGCCGGGCCATGGCGAGCTAGGCTTGCAGCGCCCAGGCGGTGGCGCGTTGCGCACGCCGCCGCCTCCGACAATGAGGCGAGCCCTCACTCGTCCTCGGTCGCCAGCTGGGCCCGGCGGGACCGGCGCGCGAACCAGGCCGGCAGCACGACCACCGCCGCGGCAAGCACGTAGAGCACGATGCTCTCCGAGGTCGAGACCAGGATCGACCAGTCGCCGCCCGAGATCGAGAGCGCCCGGCGCAGGTTGTTCTCGAACAGGCCGCCAAGCACGAACCCGAGGATCACCGGCGCCAGCGAGAAATCGAGCTTGCGCAGCACCCAGCCGAACACGCCCAGCCCGATGATCATGTAGAGGTCGAACGGGTTGCCGACGATCGAGTAGATGCCGACGAAGGCGAGGATCGCGATCAGCGGCGTCAGATAGTGCTGCGGGATCGTCAGCATCCGGGCGAACAGGCCGACCAGCGGCAGGTTGATGACCAAAAGCGCGATGTTGCCGATGTACATCGACGCGATCAGGCCCCAGGCGATCTCGGGCCGCTGGCTGGAACATCAGCGGCCCGGGCGTGACGTTGAACATCAGCAGCGCGCCGAGCAGGATCGCCGTCGTGCCCGAGCCCGGGATGCCGAGCGTCAGCATCGGCACCATGGCGCCGCCGGCCGAGGCGTTGTTCGCCGCCTCGGGCGCCGCCAGGCCGCGCATGTCGCCCGTGCCGAAGGTGCTCGCCCGTGCTGCCGGCGATGCGCTTTTCGGTGCCATAGGCCACCGCCGAGGCGACCGAGGCGCCGGTGCCGGGCAGCACGCCGATGACGAAGCCGATCAGCGAGCAGCGCAGTATCGTCCACTTGGTCTTGGCGAGGTCGGCCCAGGTCACGAAGCTCTTGTCGATGGCGAGCGTCGACAGGTTGCCGCGCACCTGCTGCTCGACCAGGTGCAGCAGCTCGGCCATGCCGAAGAGGCCGATCACGACGATCAGGAAATCGATGCCGGCCAGGATGTCGGGGATGCCGAAGGTATAGCGCGCGACGCCGGTGTTCGCATCGACGCCGATCGTCGCCAGCATCAGCCCGATCAGCGCGCCGGTCAGCGTCTTGACCGGCGTTCGAGCCGACCAGCGAGGCGAGCGAGGCGAAGGCGAAGACCATCAGCGCGACATAGTCGGAGGGCTGGAACGTCACCGCGAACTGGGCCAGCAGCGGCCCGAAGAACGACATCAGGATGACGGCGAAGGTGCCGCCGATGAAGGACGCGACGGCCGAGAGCGACAGCGCCTTGCCCGCCATCCCCGCCTTGGCCATCGGGTTGCCGTCGAGCGTCGTCATCACCGCGCCCGCATCGCCCGGCACGTTCAGCAGGATCGACGAGATGCGCCCGCCATATTCGGCGCCGTAATAGATGCCGGCCAGCAGGATCAGCGCCGATTCCGGCGGCAAGCCGAGCCCGTAGGCGATCGGCAGCAGGATGGCGACGCCGTTGATCGGCCCGATGCCCGGGCAGCGCGCCGATCAGCGTCCCGGCAAAGCAGCCGAACAGCACCAGCATCAGGTTCGAAGGGGTGAAGGCGACCGCGAAATCCGGTGCCGAGCCCCGAGAGGACTTCCATCATGGGAGAGACTCCGTCAGAGCGCCGGCAGGGGCCCGGCGGGCAGGTTCAGGTCGAGCAGCCCGACGCAGAGCAGATACCCGCCGACGCCAGTGCCCAGCCCGAAGCCGGCCGCGCCGATCCAGGGCGCGCCGAGCAGGCGCGAGACGACGAACGTGAACAGCGTGGTCGAGATGATGAACCCCAGCGGCTGGAACAGCGCCGCATAGGCGACCAGCAGCGCGACGACGATGGCGAGCCGGACCCAGCTCGGCCGGTCGGTGTCGAACCTCCCGATATCGGGCGACCAGAGCAGCGCCACGAGGCAGAGGATCATCACGGCCGCCAGGATGCGCGGCCAGCTCTCGGGCCCGAGCGGGTCGTATTGGAACGGCGCCTTGATGACGAACAGGGCAAGCGCGCCATAGGCGAGCGTGACGACCAACAGGACCGCCGCGAAAAGCCGGTCGGCCATGGGGAACCTCCTCGAGGTGCAGGGCGTGGGAGCCGGCCCCGGGGCGGGGCCGGCGAGATGGCGGGCTTACTGGATCAGCCCGGCCTCTTTCGCGATGCTCTGCAGCGCCTCGGCCTGCTCGCGCACCGCAGCCGTGAACTCGTCGCCCGAGAGGCCGAGCGGCAGCAGCCCCTTTTCCTGCTGGATCTTCTTGAACTCCTCGGTGCCGTGCGCCTTGGCGAAGATGTCGACCCAGGCCTGGTAGTCCTCGTCGGAGACGTCCTTGCCCATGTAATAGCCGCGCAGGATGCGCCAGACGGCGTCATAGCCCTGCTCCTTGGCGGTCGGAATCTCGGCGAAGGGCGCGCCGAGCCGGTCCTCGGACAGCACGGCCAGGACGCGCATGCTGCCGTCCATGTGCGACGTCATCTCGCCGACATCGCCGGTATAGACCTGGATCGCGCCGCCGAGCAGGCCGGCGATCGCCTCGCCGCCGCCGTCGAAGGCGACATAGCGCATCTTGCGCGGATCGGCGCCGACAGCGCGCATGAGCAGCGCGGCCTTCATCCAGTCCTGCGAGCCGACCGAGCCGCCGGCGCCCACGACCACGCTCGCGGGGTCGGCCTTGAGGTCCTTCATCAGGTCCTCGAGCGTCTGGTAGGGGCTGTCCGCCTTGACGACGACCGCGCCGAAATCGGCGCCCGCCGTCGCCAGCCAGCGCGCGTCGTCGACGCTCCACTGGCCGTACTTGCCGGTCACGAGGTTCAGGATCGATCCGGTCGAGAAGGCGACGATGGCGTTCGGATCATCGGTGCGGGTGGTGTTGAAGAGGTTGAAGGCCACCGCGCCGATGCCGCCCGGCATGAAGGTGACGGCAAGCGGCTCGCCAAGCTCGGGCGCGAGGCCCTGCTGGGCGACCCGGCAGGTCAGGTCGAAGCCGCCGCCCGGCTGGGCCGGGGCGATGCATTCGGGCTTGGTGATCTCGCTTTGCGCCGGCAGCCCGATGCTCGCGGCCAGGGCCGCGGCGAGAAGCAGGCATCTCTTTGTCGACATGGACGTCCTCCTCCGTTTTTCGTGACTCGATCCGCGCGGGCGGCGGTCGCCACTCCGGATGGGTTAACCGGTAAATGTGCAGGCTGTCACGACGCAGTCTCGAGCGGGCTTGTGCATGTGGCGCGGGGCGCGACCAGCCGGCGAGGCATGCGACACCGCGCTGCAGGCCGGCTTAAGGCGCATTTAAGCTGACCGCCTCTAGAACACTCCGCGAACACCCGTGGAACGGCAGTGGCACCGATGGGACTTCCCTTGGGATTCGAGCAGGTCGACCGCGCCGGGCTGAGCGAGGCCGCGGCGAATGTCGCGCGGCAGCTGCGGCGCCCGGCGCTTTCGCCGGTCGCGATCGCCTGCGTGGCGGGCGGCGTCGATCTCGTCATGCTCTCGATCGCCTTCTGGTTCGCGCAATACGGCGCCCTCGAGCCGTTCTCGGCTCTGGCCGCGACGCTGCGCGCAATTCCTGCCGCAGCGATCGCCGTGCTCGTCCTCGCGATCTTCGGCGGCTATGGGACCGCAGCGCTCGCGCGCCCGGCGCACGGCCTGGTGGTGTCGCTGCTCGCGGCCCTCGTCCCGGCCTCGGCGGCGGTCGCCGTCGAGGAGCCCGCCTTGGCGCTGGCCATGCTGGTGGCCGCGGGCCTGGTGACGCTGCCGCTCCGGCTCCTCGGCGCGGCGGCGCTGCGCTGGGCCTTCGAGGCCGGGCTGACGGGCCGGCGCGCCGTGCTGGCCGGCGGCGGCGAGAACGCGGCGACGCTGATCCGCAGCCTCGCCGCCCGGCCCGAGAACAACATCCGCATCCACGGCCTCTTCGACGATCGCGACGATGCGCGCTCGCCCGAGCAGGTCCTCGGCGTCCCCAAGCTCGGCACCTTCAAGGAAGTCGTCGATTTCGCGCGCGTCGCCGAGATCGACCTCGTCATCGTCACCCTGCCGCTCGACGCCGAGGAGCGGATCAACTGGCTGCTCCGGCAGTTCAGGGTCCTGCCCGTCGAGGTCCGGCTGTCGGCGTTCAGCCGCGACTATGCCTTCGCCGATGGGCCGCGGGACGGTCTGATCTCGGTCGTCTCGCGCAGCTTCTCGCCCGAGCGGCGGCTGGCCAAGCGCAGCTTCGACCTCGTCTTCGCCACGCTGGCGCTGGTCGTCCTCTCGCCGGTCATGCTGCTCGCCGCGGTCGCCGTGAAGCTCGACAGCCCTGGTCCGGTCCTCTTCCGGCAGCGTCGCCACGGCTTCAACGACCGCGTCGTCGACGTGCTCAAGTTCCGCTCGATGTACTCGGACGCATCCGATCCCTCGGCGCGCCGCATCGTGACCCGCGACGACCCGCGCGTCACCCGCGTCGGGCGCATCCTGCGCAAGACGTCCATCGACGAGCTGCCGCAGCTCGTCAACGTGCTCCGCGGCGACCTTTCGCTCGTCGGCCCCCGGCCGCATGCCGTCGAGGCCCTGTCGTCGACCCAGATGCGCTTCAGCCAGATGGTCGACGGCTATTCCGCCCGCCACCGCCTGCCGCCAGGCATCACGGGCTGGGCGCAGATCAACGGCTGGCGCGGCGAGGTCGACGACCCCGAGAAGCTGCACGCCCGCTTCGAGCACGACCTCTGGTACATTGAGAACTGGTCGCTCTGGCTCGACCTGATGATCCTGCTGCGGACCCCGCTCAGCCTGCTCGACACGCGGTCCGCTTACTAGAAGCGCAGCGAAGGCAGAGCTTGCGGCGCCGTGCGCTTTCTGACACGAGTCGCGGCCATGCAGCGGTAGCTTCGCGCCCATCCATGCTCGATTTCCAGCGTCTCGTGCGGGCCTTGCCTCATCGGCCGCCGTCCCCTGCCGCACAACTGGCCATCGCCATCGCCTGCGTCGCCGGCGGAACCCTGCTGCATTGGCTGCTGCAGGGGGCGCTCGTCGGCGCGCCCTTCATCACCTTCTTTCCGGCGGTGCTGGTGGCCAGCGTGCTCGGCGGCGCCGGGGCCGGCTCGATGGCGCTGGTCCTCAGCGCGGCCGTGGCCGGCTACGTCTGGCTCGAGCCGTACGGGACGATCGACCTCACCAGGCTCAGCGCGGCGACGCTGGTCATCTTCCTCGCCATGGGCGCGATCGTCGTCCTCGCCGCGCATCTGCTGCAGGTCGCCGCCGCGATGGCGCGGACCTCCGAGGCGCGGGCGGATCTGATCGCCCGCGAGATGCAGCACAGGATCGGCAACAAGCTCGCGCTCGTTCAGGCGCTGGCGCGGCTGAGCGCCCGGCACGCGACCGGCTTGGACGAGTTCCAGCAGCACTTCTCGGACCGGCTGCGCGCGCTCGCCGAGGCGCAGTCGGTGCTCGGGCCGGACCCCGACCTGCCGATCGACCTCGCCGCGCTGCTCAAGGTGGTGCTCCGCCCGTTCGACGAGCAGCGCATAGACCTCGCCGGGCCCCTCATCGGCGTCGACCACAAGGACCGCCCGATGCTCGCCCTGCTGGCGCACGAGCTCGGCACGAACGCGACCAAGCACGGCGCGCTGTCGGTGGCATCCGGCCGCGTCGCCGTGCGATGGGCCCTGGCCGAGGACGGCATCAGCCTCGACTGGCAGGAGATGGGCGGCCCGCCCGTCGCCCGGCCCCAGCGCACCGGCTTCGGCACCAGCCTGGCCAACGCCGCCTTCCCGCAGGACCGGGGCGCCGTCTCGTTCGACTATGACCCGCAGGGCCTGCGCTGCACGGTGAAGCTGTGCGCTGCCCATCCCTTGGGCCAGGCGGGGAAAGCGGCGTCCGCGCCGCTCCCCGTCGCTCCCTCGGCGCAGCTCAAGGGCTGAGCGTCCGGGCTACCCCGCGGGCTGCGACCAGTCGAAGGTGATGCGGCGGTTCTGCGCCCGCCCTTCCGGCGAGTTGTTGCTGGCGACCGGCTGGCTCTCGCCATAGCCATGGGCGGCAATCGCCTCGGCGCGGGCGCCGCGATCGACCAGCGCGGCCCGCACCACCTCGGCGCGCGCCTGGCTCAGCGCCTCGTTCTTCGCGTCGTTGCCGACCGAATCGGTGTGCCCGCCGACCTCGAGCCGCAGCGACGAGCTGTTGAGGCAGCGCACGGCGACCGCCGCCAGCCGGTCCAGCAGCCCCAGCCCGGCCGGCTCGATCCGCGCGGTGCCCTCGGCGAAGGGCAAGGCGCCCTGCGCCAGTACGGCATCCGACTCGGCGCGGCAGCGCTCGACCGAGACGGGAAAGCTCACCTCCGGCAGCCAATAGCCGCGCCGAAAGCTCTCCGCCTGCCCGGTCTCGAGGCTGACGCGGCGATCGCCTTCGCTCGCCGGCGTCTCGTCAGCCGCCAGGCTCGCCGTCCAGTCGGGCGGCAGCCGGGCCACCAGCCGCTCGGCCACCGCCTGCGCCGGATAGCCCGGGCGCAACACGCCCTCGACCGCGACCTGGCTCATCGAGATCCGGGCCCGTCCCGCGGCAAAATACTCCATCGCCTGACCAAGCGCCGCCAGCGCCTGCGACCATGCCTCGGCGCTCCCGGCGCCGCCCCCCGCAAGGCCGGCATCGCTGGTCTGCGGCCCCAGCCGCTCCACCGCCTCGGGCGGGGCGACGCCCGCGGGCAGCAGCCCGCTGACGGCGGCGCCCTTTTCGGATTTGACGAGAAGGATCTCGGCGGCCGGCGCCGTCTCGGCCAGGTCGAGCGCAAGCCGCCAGCCCGTCCCCAGCGCCGCGCGCAGGGTCGCCTCGGCGCCGGTCGCGCTCAGCCCGCTGCGCAGCTCGCCCTCGATCCTCAGCTCGTTCGGCATCAGCTGCACCGTCGCCGTCCGGAACCGCGGCAGCACGATGGACAGCGCGTCGAGCGCCGGCTGCCATTCGGTCGGTGTCCCCTCGGGCGCCGCCCGCATCGGGCTCGCATCCGGGACAGGTCGATGCCCGGAAGCGCGGCCGCAAGCGCCTCCGGCGACAGGCCGGGCGGCAACTGACCCGTGGCCGTCAGGGCACCGTCGGCCGACAGCGCGATCGCGACCTCCGCCGCTTGCCCTCCCGCCGCTTGCCCTCCCGCCGCTTGCCCGTCCGCCGGCGGCTGGTCCTCCTGCGCGGCCACGGCCGGGCCGGCGAGGCAGAAGACGACAAGGCAGGCCAGAACTGTGGGTACTCGCATTCGCTGCTCCGAAGGGGACGCGCCGCCCGTGCGCATCGCCGGGCGCGCAGGCTGGCCCGCGCGCTTCCAAAGCGTCGCGGGCGCCGCTATCTATCACCAAAGCCGAGAGGGAGCGAGGCGATGCGACGGATCTTGATCTGCGGAGCCGCGGCGGTCGCCGTCTCGGCGGCGCCGGCCCTCGCCCAGCTGCACAACGCCGTCGAGGTCTGCGCCAACCCCAAGGCCGAGCCGCGCGACATCGTGCACTTCTGCCGCATGGCGCTCGACACGGGCAAGCTCGACGCGGTCGCCGCGGCGCAGGTGAACGCCAATCTGGGCGTCGGCTATTTCGAGCTCGGCAACTACGACCAGGCGATCGAAGCCTACACGGCCGCGATCGCCGGCGCGCCCGACATGGTCGCGGCCTATGTGAACCGCGCCCGTGCCTTCGAGCGCCTCGGGCGGCCGAACGAGGCCGCCGCCGACTACTCCAAGGCCATCGACCTCGACATGCGCGCGGCCGATGCCTGGCTCGGCCGGGGCGTGCTCATGCTGCGCCATGGCCGCACCGACCAGGCGATCAAGGATTTCTCCGAGGCGGTCCGGGTCGCTCCCCACTGGTCCGCGGCCCGCTACAACCTCGGCATCGCCTATCTCCAGACGGGCGCCTTCGCCGATGCGGCGGGCCAGTTCTCGGACGTCATCCAGAACGATCCCGGCGACGCCACGGCCTGGGTGAACCGGGGCCGGGCGCGCGCCGGCATGGGCGATCCGCAGGCCGCGGCCGATTTCGACCAGGCGATCGAGCTCGACCCCGAATCCGGCAGCGTCTGGTTCGCCCGCGGCAAGTACCTTGACGAGCAGGGCGCAGCGCGAGGCGGCGAACGCCGACTTCCTGCGCGCCTACGAGCTCGGCTATGCCGACCCCTGGCTGATCCAGCGCGTGCGCGAGATCTCGGGCTAGGTCCGATCGGATCGCGCGGGAAGGGCGTGCCTCGACGGGCCGCCGGGCGCTTTCATTTCGGTTAATGCGATTCCGGTCTTCCATGCAAAATCAAAGGCTTACGGATTTGTGCACGCGTGCACGCGGTGTCCGTGCACGCCTCTCTCGTCGAACGCCGCGCTAGCCGTCCTGCGCCAGCGGGTGCTTTTCCAGCACCAGCGACTTCAGGCGCTCGTCGAGCACGCGCGTGTAGATCTCGGTCGTCGATATGTCGGCGTGCCCGAGCAGCGCCTGGATCGAGCGCAGATCGGCGCCGTTCGCCAGCAGATGCGTCGCGAAGGCGTGGCGCAGCGTGTGCGGCGACAGCCGCGCCGGGTCGATGCCGGCCCGGACGGCCAGCTCCTTCAGCATCTGGAAGACGGCGACGCGCGTCAGGTGCCCCGACCGGCCGCGCGAGGGGAACAGATAGGGCGAGGCCCGGCCGCCGCGCCGCCAGCTGCGCGTCCTCGGCCGCGTCGCGGTGCCGGCACCACTCGGCCAGTGCCGTCCGCGCCGGGCCCGACAGCGGCACCATCCGCTCGCGCCCGCCCTTGCCCGTGACGAGGATCATGCGCGGATCGCCGCGCACCGCCGAACGCGGCAGGGCGACGAGCTCGCTGACGCGCAGCCCCGTCGCGTAGAGCAGCTCGACGATGCAGCGTCGAGCCGGGCGCGCCGGTCGGGCGGCCCCTCGGCCCGCGCCGCGCTCTCCAGCAGCCGGTCGACATCCTCGACCGTCAGCGTCTTGGGCAGCGGCCGCGCCTTGCCGGGCCCGGCGATCCCGGCGCCGGGATCGTCCGCCCGCCAGCCCTCGGAGAAGGCAAAGCGATAGAACTGGCGGATGGCCGAGAGCCGCCGCGCCCGCGTCGCAGGCGACAGCCCGCGCGCCGGCGAGCGCCTCGAGATAGAGCCTCGATCGTCGCCCGACGGCGCCTCGATCAGGGCGACGCCCTCGGCGCCGAGCCAGGCGGCGAAGTCATCGAGGTCGCGGGCATAGGCGGCCAGCGTGTTGCCGGCGGCGCCGCGCTCGGCCGCCAGCGCTTCGAGAAAGCCCTCGATCAGCTGCCCGTCAGGGGCTGCCTTCATTCGTTGTCTGCAGGTGCGGCATCGGTCGCCTCAGCGGCGGTCCGGGGCGTTGGCCGGGGCGTTGGCCGGAGCGGGGTCGGGCGGCGGCGGCGGCGCGGGCGGGCATCGGCAGATCCTGCTCGACCACCCGCTTCGGCGGCGGCAGATCGGCCACGATCGCATAGACGACGAGCCCGAGCGCCGCGAGGATGGCGATCCGGAACAGATATTTCAGCGCGCGGCCCATCGGCCCTGCCTTCCTGCCTCGTCGGCGTCTCTTTCCTCGGACGCGGCGCTGGTCTAAAAGCGCCGTCGCCCGGCGAGCGCGGCCCGTTGTTTTTACGGGCCCGACCATACCCCAATCGCCGGAGGGAACGCAACGCGGGGGAGAATGCCAAGGGTCCGGACCGACGCCGCCACGCGCCCGGCGCGCCGCTCGGTCGCCCGGTGGTGCTCGTCGGGCTGATGGGGGCGGGCAAGACCTCGGTCGGGCACGCGTCTGGCGCATCTTCTCGGCGCGCGCTTTCGTCGATTCCGACGACGAGATCGAGCGCGCCGCGAACCTCAGCGTGCCCGAGATCTTCGAGCGCTATGGCGAGGCGCATTTCCGCAGCGGCGAGCGGCGCGTGCTGGCGCGGCTCCTGTCCGGCCCGCCGGCGGTGATCGCGACGGGCGGCGGCGCCTTCATGGACCCCGAGACGCGCGCGCTGGTGCACGCGCGCGCCGTCAGCGTCTGGCTGCGCGCGACGCTCGACGTGCTGCTGCAGCGCACGGCCGGGCGCACGCACCGGCCGCTGCTGAACCGCGGCAACCCGCGCGACGATCCTCGCCCGGCTGATCGAGACGCGCTATCCCGTCTATGCCGAGGCGGACTCGCGGTCGACAGCCTGGCCGATCAGAGCCACGAGCAGATGGCCGGCCGGATCCTTCGAGGCGCTGCAGGCGGACGGGCGCGCCTTCACCGCACCACCATGCCCGGAGGGCGAGCGATGACGGAGCCTGTGCGGGTCGAGCTCGGGGCGCGCAGCTACGACATCCTCATCGGCGGCGGGCTGCTGGCGCGCGCGGGCGAGCTGGTCGGGCCGCTGCTGCCGCGCCCCTTCGCCGCCATCGTGACGGACGAAACCGTGGCGCGGCTGCACCTCGGCGCCCTGCAGCGAGGGCTGGCCCAGGCCGGCATCGAGAGCGAGGCCGTCGTGCTGCCGCCCGGCGAGGCGACGAAGAGCATGGCGCGGCTCTGGCCGAGCTGCTCGAGCGGCTGCTCGCGCTGAAGGTCGAGCGCGACGACCTGATCCTGGCCTTCGGCGGCGGCGTCATCGGCGACCTCGCCGGCTTCGCCGCGGCCGTGCTGCGCCGCGGCGTCGGCTTCGTGCAGATCCCGACGACCCTGCTCGCGCAGGTCGACAGCTCGGTCGGCGGCAAGACGGGCGTGAACGCCGCCGCACGGCAAGAACCTGATCGGCGCCTTCCACCAGCCGCGCCTGGTGCTGGCGGACACCGACGTGCTCGGCACGCTGTCCCCGCGCGACCTGCTGCGCCGGCTATGGCGAGGTGGTGAAATACGGGCTGCTCGGCGACGAGCCGTTCTTCGCCTGGCTCGAGGCGAACGGCCCGCGTCTCGCGGCGGGCGAGGCGGATGCGCGCGCCCATGCGGTGCGCCGCTCCTGCGAGATGAAGGCCGCCATCGTCGCCCGCGACGAGACCGAGCGCGGCGACCGGGCGCTCTTGAACCTCGGCCACACTTTCGGCGCACGCGCTCGAGGCGGCGACCGGCTATTCCGACCGGCTGCTGCACGGCGAGGCGCGTGGCGATCGGCTGCGCGCTGGCCTTCGAGGTCTCGGCCCGCATGGGCCTCTGCGCCCAGGAGGCGCCGAGCCGCGTCCGCGCCCATCTCGACGCCATGGGATGAAGAAGGACCTGGCCGACATCCCGGGCCCGCTCCCCGACGCCGAGGCCCTGATCGAGCTGATGCGCCAGGACAAGAAGGTGCGCCAGGGCCGCCTGACCTTCATCCTGGCCCGCGGCATCGGCGAGGCCTTCGTCTGCCGCGACGCCGACCTGGAGGTGGTCCGCGGCGTGCTCGAGGACGCCCTCGCCGCGCGCGCCTAGAGGGGTCAGTCGCGGAAACTGCGGCTCTGCTTCAGGATGTCCCAGGCGCGGATCACGCGGGCCAGCCTGGCCTCGTCCTGGCGCGCCCCATTGTTCATGTCGGGGTGCAGCGCCTTGACGAGCTCGCGGTATCGCGCCCTGACCTCGGCGCGCAGCTCGATCTCGTGGGCGAGCCCCAGCGTGTCCATCGCGCGCTGCTCGTCGCGCGTCAGCCGGCGGAAGCGCCGCGCCTTGACCTCCGCCTCGCCGGGGTTCAGCGTCGCCGCCTCGCCCAGCACCTCGAGCGGGTCCGTGAACCCCCAGCGCGCCCAGGCCCGGCCCTCGACATGCGGCCAGCCCTGCGCCCGGCGCGGCCCGTCGCGCAGCGTCCAGGTCGGCCGCTCCCAGGTCCGGTCGGCCCGGACCTGCGCGTCGAGCTCGGTCTCGCTCCAGCCGTCGAAATAGTTCCAGGCGCGGTTGTACTCGCGGATGTGGTCGAGGCAGTACCAGCGGAACTCGTGCAGCCGGTCGGGCGCCGAGGGCGCGCGATAGCTGCCGCGCGCGCTGCAGCCCGGCCATTCGCAGCCGCGCGTCGAGCCCTCGACCGCCCCCGACATGCCGCGCAGCCGCGCCCGACGCCGCTTGTCGGCGGAGACCGAGATGTCGTAGTCGAGCGGTGAACGCGGCGGCATGCGGTAGATCCAGAAACGTGGCTTCAGTGAACGCGACCGATCCGGCCGATCCTAGCCCAAGCGCGTTAATCGACAACAACAGAGATGGGCTTGACGATGTCGATGAAGATGCAGATCGAATCGAAGTTGCGCGACGCCTTTGCGCCGCAACTGCTCGAGGTGGTTGACGAGAGCGAGCAGCACCGCGGCCACGCCGGTTGGCGCGAGGGCGGGGAAACTCATTTCCGCGTCCATATGGTGGCCGCCGCAATGGCCGGCAAGTCGCGGCTCGAGCGCCAGCGCGCCGTCAATCGCTGCCTCGCCGAGGAGCTGGCGACCAGCGTCCACGCGCTCGCTATGGAGCTGAGCGCGCCCGAGCCAACCGCCGGGGACCAGGCCGAGGCGGGAATGGCCAAGCCGGCAGACCGGCGCTGACAGCCGGCATGGACGCCTTCAGCGACAGGATCGCGCTGGTCACCGGCGCCTCGCGCGGGCTGGGCTTCGCGGTCGCGCGCGCGCTCGGCGCGGCCGGCGCGCACGTCATCGCGCTCGCCCGCACGGTCGGCGCGCTCGAGGAGCTCGACGACGCGATCAGGCCGGGCGGCGGCGCGGCGACGCTGGTGCCGCTCGACCTGACCGACGACCCTGCGCTCGAGCGGCTCGGCGCCGCGGTCTTCGAGCGCTGGGGGCGGCTCGACCTCTGGGTGCACGCGGCCATCCACGCCCCGGCGCTGGCGCCGGCGAACCATGTCGACGCCAAGGATCTCGACCGGGCGATCGCCGTCAATCTGCGGGCGACGCAGCGCCTGATCCGCGTGCTCGACCCGCTGCTCCGGCAATCGGACCGCGGCCGCGCGCTCTTCTTCACCGACGCGGCCGGCGCCGGGCAGCGCTTCCATGCCGCCTACCGGGCGACCAAGATCGGCCAGATCGAGATCGCCACCGCCTGGGCGCGCGAGGTCGAGGCGACGCCGGCGCTGCGCGTCGCCTTTGCGGCGCCGCCGCCGATGCCGACCGCGCTGCGCCTGCGGTTCTACCCGGGCGAGCCGCGCGACCGGCTGACGCACCCGTCCGTGGTGGCCGACGCCCTGCTGCCCGCGCTCGCGCGCGGCGAGACCCGGATCGACCTCGCCGCGGCTCAGCGCCCGGCGTAAGGGTTCTTGCCCTTGCGCAGCGCCAGGCGGATCGGCACGCCGGCAAAGCCGAAATCGCGGCGCAGCCCGTTGACCAGGAAGCGGATATAGCTCTCGGGCACCGCGTCGGCGCGCTGGCACATGACGACGAAGCTGGGCGGCCGCGCCTTGACCTGCGTGATGTAGCGCAGCCGGATGCGCCGGCCGCCCGGCGCCGGCGGCGGGTGGGCCTGCGTCTCGCCCGCCAGCCACTCGTTCAGCCGGGCGGTCGGCACGCGCATGTTCCAGATCTCGTGCATCTCCAGCACCGCCGCGCGCAGCCGGTCGAGCCCGCGCCCCGTCAGCGCCGAGACGGGCACCAGCGGCGTGCCGCGCAGCTGCGGCAGCAGCCGCTCGAAGCGCTCGCGCAGATCGCGCAGCCGGGCCTGCTTGTCCTCGACCGTGTCCCATTTGTTGACGGCGACGACCACGGCCCTGCCCTCGCGCTCGGCCAGGTCGGCGATGCGCAGGTCCTGCGTCTCGAGCGCCTGGTCGACGTCGAGCAGCACGATGACCACCTCGGCGAAGCGGATCGCGCGCAGCGCATCCCCGACCGAGAGCTTCTCGAGCTTGTCGTCGATCCGCGCCTTGCGCCGCATGCCGGCCGTGTCGAAGATGCGAAACTGCGCGTCCGCCCCAGCGCGTCGTCGTCGCGATCGAGTCGCGCGTGATGCCGGCCTCGGGCCCGGTCAGCATCCGCTCCTCGCCGAGGATGGCGTTGACCAGCGTCGACTTGCCGGCGTTCGGCCGGCCGACCACCGCGATCTGCAGCGGCCGGCGCTCGGCCAGCGGGTCGTCCTCGGCGCCGGCGTCGAAGGCCGTGGCGTCGGCCGCCGCGGCCACGCGGTCTGCATGCGGCCGAAGTGCTGCGTAGAGCTCGCCCATCCCCTCGGCGTGCTCGGCCGAGATGGCGATCGGCTCGCCCAGGCCCAGCGACCAGGCGTCGAGCACGCCCGCCTCGCCGGCCCGCCCCTCGGCCTTGTTGACCGCCAGCACGACCTCGGCCCCGCTGCGCCGCAAGAGCCCGGCGAAGTGCTCGTCGACCGGCGTGATCCCGGTGCGCGCGTCGACGACGAAGAGGCAGACATCGGCCGCGGCGACCGCGCGCTCGGTCAGCTTGCGCATCCGTCCCTGGAGGCTCTCGTCCTCCGCCTCCTCGAGCCCGGCGGTGTCGATGGCCGTGAAGGTCAGGTCGCCGAGCCGCGCCTCGCCCTCGCGCAGGTCGCGCGTTACGCCGGGCTGGTCGTCGACCAGCGCCAGCCGCCGCCCGACCAGGCGGTTGAACAGCGTCGACTTGCCGACATTCGGCCGGCCGACGATGGCGAGGCTGAAGGACATGCCCGCGAGGTATGCGATCGCCGTTCGGCCGGCAAGCCGGGCTTTCAAGGCGGAGCTTGACGGCGCTTGAGCGTTCCTGGCGACCTGGCGCGCCGGTCGCCGTCACGTCGGTCCGCCGGCCGCTCCGGCGCAGAGAATGCTCGAGCATGGATTTCCGCGGTGTGCGGCACCTCAGGGTAAGCTTGGCAGGTCGACCTGTTCGTCACGGATTGAAAAGACCAAGCTTCAGTTGGGGATTGCGGCCATTTCATTTGCGCCTGCGCGCCGATCTGGGATAAGCGCGGCACATCAAAGAAAATGGCTATGGGAGTGGATCACATGGAAAGACGCAAGTTTCTCAGCGGCGCCGCTGTTCTCGGCGCCGGCGCTGCGGCGGGCGGCCTGGCCGCGCCGGCGATCGCGCAGGGCGCCAAGGAAATCGTCATCGTTTCGACGTGGCCGCGCGATTTTCCGGGCCTCGGCACTCAGCGCTCAGCGTCTGGCCAACAGGATCACCGAGCTCAGCCAGGGCGAGCTGACCACCCAATACTTCGCCGCCGGCGAGCGCGTCGGCGCCTTCGACGTCTTCGACGAGGTCGCCAGCGGCAACGCCGCCGCCTATATCGGCGCCGACTACTACTGGAAGGGCAAGCACCCGGGCTATGCCTTTTCACCTCCGTGCCCTTCGGCATGACCACGAACGAGTGGACGGCCTGGATCAAGTACAAGGGCGGCCAGGCGCTCTGGGACGAGCTGGGCAAGGAATTCGGCCTCAAGGCGCTGCCCTGCGGCGCCAACGGCACCCAGATGGGCGGCTGGTTCAACAAGGAGATCGAGTCGCCCGACGACTGGAAGGGCCTGAAGATGCGCATCCCGGGCCTGGGCGGCGACGTGCTGGCCAAGCTGGGCGCCAGCCCCGTCTCGCTGCCGGGCGGCCAGATCTACGAGAACCTGGTCTCGGGCGCCATCGACGCGACCGAGTGGGTCGGCCCCTAGAACGACTACTTCCTCAAGTTCTACGAGGCGGCCAAGTACTACTACTGGCCGGGCTTCCACGAGCCGGGCGGCGGCATCGCCTTCGCCTTCAACATCCCGTTCTGGGAGGGGCTGACCGACCACCAGCGGAACATCATCACCGCCGCCGCGCTGGAGGAGCACGCCAACTCCTACGAGGAGACGATCGCCTTCAACGGCGAGTACCTGAAGAAGCTGATCAACGAGCACGGCGTCGAGCTCAAGCGCTTCAACGACGAGGTCTACGACGCGTTCGGCGAGGCGTCGCTCGAGGTGTTCGACGAGGTGCAGCAGCACTCGGACCTCGCCAAGCGCATCCACGAGAGCTACTGGGCCGCGATGCAGCGAGATGGGCAGCTGGCAGGCGATCGCCGAGATCGCCTACACCAACCAGCGCAACCGGGTGCTCGACATCGGCCCGGCCGGCAGCTGAGCCCGCCGCGCACGCCAGTCAGAGGGGGCGGCCGCCGGGCCGCCCCTTTTTTGCAGCCCGGCCAGACGCACTGCCGACGGGACGCCGGCGCCGCGCGTGCTAGGATGCGAGACCCAATGAGGCGGCGTCACCGGGCGGCGGTCCGGCGAGCCGACCCCCCCAGATGCGAGCCACCATGCCAAGGCTGCTCACCACGCTCCTGCTGATCGCCGCCTGCACCACGGGCCCGCTCTTCGCCCCATTGGCGGCCGCGGCCGGCGAGCGCGACCCCACCATCCAGAACCGCACGGCCGTCGGCGAGCCGCCGGTCTTTCGCGACGCGAACGGCGGCGCCTTCCGGCCGCGCTCGATCATCGTCGCCGGCCCGCGCGGCGCCATGGCGGCGCGGGTGCCCGAGAACACGCGGCAGACCCGGGGCGAGAACCGGGTCGACCTCTCGGGCGCGCCGCTGGTCGGCCCGCTCTTCCGCGGCACGCTCGACGTCGCGAGCGTCCGCCAGGCGCCGCTGATCGGCCGCGTCTACCAGGCCGGCAACACGCTCGTCGTCGAGAGCATCGAGCCGCCGCCCAGCCTCGACGGTCGTCCGGTGGCGCTCGCCACCAATGTCCCCCGGCTCGGCGCGGTCAGCTTCCAGCTCGGCCCACTCGACTGGCGGCCCGTCCCGCCGCCGAGCGCGCCGCGCACCGAGGTCGGCAGCGCCCACCTTCTCGACGGCGCGCTGGTCCTCGCCTCGCGCGGCGGCGAGCCGGCCTTCCCGTCCGTCGGGTCGTTCTTCCGCAGGCTCTTCTGAGGCTTTGCGCTTCCGCCAGCGCCGCCGCTCGGCTACGCCGCTGGCGATGAGCGACGACAGCGGCCCCGCAGATCCCGAAGACGCCCCCGAGGGCGGCGCCGAGGGCAGCACCGACGCTGGCGCGACTGGCCGCGCGCCGCGGCTACCATCACGGGAACCTGCGCGAGGCGCTGGTCGAGGCGGCGCTGGCCCTGATCGCCCAGAAGGGCCCGTCCGGCTTCAGCTTCGCCGAGGCGGCACGCGCCGCCGGCGTCAGCCCGGCTGCGCCTTACCGCCACTTCCGCGACCGCGACGCGCTGATGGCCGAGATCGCGCAGCGTGGCTTCCTGCGCTTCGCCGAGCGGCTCGAGCGCGCCTACGACGCGGGCGGTCCGTCGCCGATCCGCGCCTTCGAGGCGGTCGGAGCCGCATATCTCGACTTCGCCCGGGCCGAGCGCGCCTGGTTCGTCGCCATGTTCGACTCAGGCATCCCCTGGACCCCCGAGGTCACCGAGGCGGGCGAGCGCGCCTTCGCGGTGCTGCGCCGCGCCTGCGAGGGGCTGATCCGCCACCTGCCGCCCGAGCGCCGGCCGCCGCTCCACATGATGAGCCTGCATGTCTGGGCCCTCAGTCACGGCATCGCCGAGCTTTTCGACGACCCCGAGCGCCGCCGCCGCGCCCCGATCGGCGCCGAGGACCTCCTCGAATCGGGCGCCGCCATCTACCTGCGCGGCCTCGGCCTGATCCCCGACGACGGCTGAGCGCAAGCCCTGCCGAACGCGCGCCTTCCCTGCACGTGGCGAGGGCGCGCAGGGGTCGGCCACGTGCCCGCTGGCTCTCGCTTCGCGCGACCTCAGGGCCCGCGCGAAACCGGTGACCGGGGCCGCCGTTCCCGCTAGGCTCCCGCACCCCAGTCCCCCGGAGACCCGCATGGCCGATCTCGTCCTCTACACCAACCCGATGTCGCGCGGCCGCGTCGCCCGCTGGATGCTCGAGGAGACGGGCGCGCCCTACCGCGCCGAGATCCTCGACTACGAGACCGCCATGAAGGCGCCCGCCTACCTCGCCATCAACCCGATGGGCAAGGTGCCGGCGTTGCTGCATGGGGGCACGGTCGTCACCGAGAACGCCGCCATCTGCGCCTATCTCGCCGATGCCTTCCCGCAGGCCGGGCTCGCGCCGCCGCCGGCGGAGCGCGGCGCCTATTACCGCTGGCTCTTCTTCGCCGCGGGCCCGCTCGAGGCCGCGCTGACCAACCACGCGCTCGGCTGGGACGCGCCCGACCGCCGCCGCATGCTCGGCTATGGCAGCTACGAGGCCGTGCTCGATACGCTCGAGGGTGCGCTTTCCCGCGCCGACTACGTCGCCGGCCCGCGCTTCAGCGCGGCCGACCTCTACCTCGGCGCCAACCTCTCCTTCGGCCTGCAGTTCGGCACCATCGAGCGGCGCCCGGCCTTCGAGGCCTATGCCGGGCGCGCCACCGACCGCGAGGCCTATCGCCGCGCCGCCGCCGCCGACGACGCGCTGATGCCCAAGCCGGCCTGACGCGCCGCGAGCCCGGCGCGGAACGCCCCCGGCGTCCGCGCCTCGGCCACCCCGCATCCCCTGCGCGCGGCGTCCGAGCCGGCCGGTGTCATGCCCCGGCCCGGCTTCCGCCGTATTCCCGCGCTCTGAAGGCTCCCCTCGAGCCACGCCATCCAGCCGACGATAACGAGCCAAGACGCGTCAGCGCCTCTCAAGACTTCGCATGTTGAGGCAGGTTCATTTCGGCAGAGATTCCTATCGAGCAGTGCCGGGCGGCTTGACCGCCCGGCCGCCGCTCAAAGCGGCGCCGCGCCGCCCGCCGTCCGGCACCAAAGCCTCCACTCCAGGCCCGCCACCGCACCATCCGGCCGATCCTCCACGCGCCCCTTCCGCAACTCCCGATTTTTCGCCCCAGGACCCTTGAAGGGGCACCCCGTCCCTCCGATCTATGTTAATGTGATGAACATTCACATTGAACGGAAGGAGACGACAGGCATGTCACGCATCGCTGGATTTCTGGCGGATGCCGAACGGAAACTCGACGAATGGGGCAGGGGCGCCTGGATCGCCGCGATGGTGCTGGGCTTCATCGTCTTCTGGCCGCTCGGCCTCCTGCTGCTCGGCTACATGATATGGAGTGGACGCATGGGCTGTTCCAAGAACCGCACCCGCTGGCATCGCGGCCCCTGGTCGCGCTCGACCGGCAACTCGGCCTTCGACGAGTACCGCGAGCAGACGCTCCGCCGTCTCGAGGAGGAGCAGGGCGCCTTCGAGGACTTTCTTGGCCGCCTGCGCAAGGCCAAGGACAAGGCCGAGTTCGACCAGTTCATGGATGACCGCCGCAGGGGCAACGGGGGCAGTAGCACCGCTGGCACCCCCGACCTCCAGCCCGCCGGCTGACCCCGGGCGCTGGCCCCCGCGCTGGCCATAGAAGGGTGGGTGTCAACCCACCCTTCTTTCACGCCGCTACATGACCATCCAGAGCTGGAACAGCACGCCCGAGGCGAACGACCCGATCAGCGCCAAGCCGATATAGAGCGCGAAGACCGGCCGCTTCACCAGCGCCCAGACGGCGATCGCCGCGGGAAGCGAGGTGACGCCGCCAGCGACCAGGAAGGCCAGGCCGGCGCCGGGCGCCATGCCCTGCTCGACGAGACCGCCCACCAGCGGCAGCGCCGCATAGCCGTTGAGATATGCCGGCACGCCGACCAGCGTCGCGGTGACGATCGGCATGAGGCCGCCGCCGCCCAGTGCTCGGGCGACGAGATCGGCCGGCACATAGGCCAGCATCAGGCTCTCCAGCAGGAAGGCGAGGGTCAGCCACTTGGCGAGGAACAGCGTCGCCTTCAGCGCCTCGCGGCCGAACTTGGCCACCCGCGCGCGATCCTCCCAAAAGCGCCAGGCCACCTCCTTGCGGCTGCGCACCTTGGCGCCGCCGCAGCCGCCATTTCCGACGCCCTCGCGCAGCGGATCGGCCAGCCCGCCGGCGCCCTCCAGCGCCCGCACCGCAAAGCCGCCGAAGAGCCCGAGCCCGACCGCGGCAATGGTCTTGGCGACGGCGAACTCGACCCCGAGCACGCCCGCCGTGAGAACGAACATCGACGGGTCCATCACCGGCGAGGCCAGCCAGAACGCCATCACGGCCGACAGCGGCACGCCCATGCTGAGCAGCGCGGCGATCAGCGGAATGACCCCGCACGAGCAGAACGGCGAGAGCCCGCCGGCCAGCGCCGCGAGCCCGATCATCAGCGCCGGCGAGCCCGTGAAGGCGCGCGCGATCAGCCCGTCAGCGCCGGTCGCGCCGGCATAGGCCGCGAGCCCGATCGACAGCACCAGGAAGGGCGCCACCTCGACCAGGTTCCACCCGACAAAGACCGCGCTCTCGGCCCCCTGATCCGGGCTCAGCGCGAAGAGCGCGAGCAGGATCGCCGCCGAGACCAGCCAGACCCGCCCCTTGGACCAGAGCACGGCTGCGAGATGGGCGATCCAGTCGCGCGCGCCGAGTGCCAGTTCCGTCATCTCTATATCCCCGGATTCATCGTTGCTTCAGGCATGAAAAATCACGCCGCATCTTCGCTCGACAGCGTCACGCCCGTGCAGCACTCCGCCGTCAGGAAGCCGACGGTCCGCCGCATGGCGTCATAGTCCGCGCGATTGACGACCTCGCGGCCGCGGCGCTCCTGCACCACCAGGCCGCCATCGACCAGCGCCCGCAGGTGATGCGCCAGCGTCGAGGGCGCCATCCCCAGATGCGCCCCGATCTCGCCGACATTCAGCCCCTCACTCCCGGCCCGCACCAGCAGCCTGTAGATGCCAAGCCGCGTCTCGTGGCCCAGCGCGGCGAGCGCCCGGGCGATTCTGGCCGTCTCACTCATGCGGCCGAAAATAACCATTATTCTAGTTTTGTCAATCTGTCGTGTCGAACAGCACCGGGCGACGGGCGGCGCTCTCGCCGAGACTGCCGCCGGGCTCTGCAGCACAAGGAAGATGGCCGTGCCCGCGCTCGCGGCACTCCGATTTCACGCCGAAAGCACCCCCCGAAGGCGTCCCGGTCGGGTTTGGCCTTGCTTTCGCCTCCCGGGGCTTGCGCCGGTCCATCCGCCCGGTTATATGCGCGCGCCATCTCGCAGGCGGGGATTGGGCCGGTCGGGGAGACATCCCGTTCGGTCCACCGGTTGGGCGACACGCTCTACTCCCTGCCGAGGCACCAAACCGGAAAGGTAAAACATGGCGCTGCCTGAATTCTCGCTGCGTCAGCTCCTCGAAGCTGGCGTGCACTTCGGTCACCAGACCCACCGCTGGAACCCGAAGATGAGCCCGTTCATCTACGGCTCGCGCAACGGAATACACATCATCGACTTGACGCAGACGGTGCCGATGCTGGACGCGGCGCTGAACGCCATGCGCGAATGCGTCGCCAAGGGCGGCCGCGTGCTGTTCGTCGGCACCAAGCGGCAGGCGCAGGCCGCCGTCGCCGACGCCGCCGAGCGCTCGGCGCAGCACTTCATGAACCACCGCTGGCTCGGCGGCACGCTGACCAACTGGAAGACCGTTTCGCAGTCGATCGGCCGCCTTCGCGAGCTCGACGAAATAATGGTCGACGGCGAGATGCAGGGCTTCACCAAGAAAGAGCGCCTGAACTTGGAGCGCGAGCGGGCCAAGCTGCAGGCGAGCCTTGGCGGTATTCGCGAGATGGGCGGCGTGCCCGACATGCTGTTCGTCATCGATACGAATAAGGAATTGCTTGCCATTGCCGAGGCCAAGAAGCTCGGCATCCCGGTCGTGGCGATACTCGACTCCAACAGCGACCCGGTCGGCGTCGACTACCCGGTTCCCGGCAATGACGACGCTTCGCGCGCCATCGGTCTTTACTGCGACTTGGCCGCGCGCGCCGTGATCGACGGCATGGCGACCCAGCTGGGCGCCGCCGGCTTCGACCTGGGCGAGCTCGACGAGGTGCCGATGGAAGAGGCGCTGGAGGAGGGTGGCGACCAGGCCCAGGCCGAGAGCGCCGAGCCGGCCGAGGCCGCCCGCGCCTGACCGGCACCCGACCGGGCATCCGATCTGCGGCGGGCGACGCCCGCCGATATATTGTTTTCACAAGCTGACGGGCCGCCGAGCCGGCCCGAACCGATGGAGAGAGCCATGGCGATCACCGCGGCCCACGTGAAGGAGCTGCGCGAGAAGACCGGCGCCGGCATGATGGACGCCAAGAAGGCGCTGACCGAGACGGATGGCGACATGGAGGCCGCCGTCGACCTGCTGCGCGTCAAGGGGCTGGCCAAGGCCGAGAAGAAGGCCGGGCGCACCGCCGCCGAGGGCCTTGTCGCGGTCGCCGTGACCGATGGCGCCGGCGTGCTTGTCGAGGTGAACTCCGAGACCGACTTCGTCGCGCGCAACCCCGAGTTCCAGGAGATGGCGCGCAGCATCGCGCAGGCGGCGCTGGGCGTCGACGACGTCGATGGGCTCAAGGCCGCGCCGATGGCGGGCAAGACCGTCGACGAGGTCGTCAAGGACAAGATCGCCACGATCGGCGAGAACATGTCCGTCCGCCGCATGGCCAAGCTCCAGGGCGACTGGGTGGGCTCCTACATCCACAACCAGGTCGCCGAGGGCATGGGCAAGATCGGCGTGCTGGTGGCCATCGCCGGGGGCGACGGCGCAGCGGCGGCGCAGATCGGCCGGCAGGTGGCGATGCATGTCGCCGCGACCTCGCCAGCCTCGCTCGACGTCGACGACCTCGACCCGGCGCTGGTCGAGCGCGAGAAGCAGGTGCTGACCGAGCAGGCCCGCGAGTCCGGCAAGCCCGACGCCGTGATCGAGAAGATGATCACCGGGCGGCTGAACAAGTTCTACCAGGAGGTCTGCCTGCTGCGGCAGCAGTTCGTGGTCAACCCCGACCTGACCGTCGCCAAGGCGGTCGAGGAAGCGGGCAAGGACCTGAAGGTCACCGGGTTCGTCCGCTTCGCGGTCGGCGAGGGCGTCGACAAGGGGCCCGAGCAGGACTTCGCGGCCGAGGTCGCCGGCATGGTGCGCTGAGCCGCGGCTGGGGCAGACCCGACCGCTCGGGGCATGGCGCTGCGCATCGGCATCGTCGCCGTCTCGGCCGAGGGCGCGGCGCTCTGCTACCGCACGATCTGCGCAGGGAAGCTTGACGGGGGCGCGTCCGCTATGGGCGCGCCCTTCGCGCATCCCGAGGTCACGCTGCACTCGCACTCGCTCGCCGACTATGTGGCCTGTCTCGAGCGCGGCGACGATGCGGGCGTGGCCGGGCTGATGCTCGCCTCGGCCGAGGCTCTGGCCCGGGCCGGGGCGGACCTGCTGATCTGCCCTGACAACACCGTGCACCGCGCCTTCCCCCTCGTGCGCGAGCGGGCGCCGCTGCCATGGCTGCACATCGCCGAGGTCGTCGCCGGCGAGGCGGCACGCCGCGGCTTTCGCCGGCTGGCCGTCCTCGGCACCCGCTGGCTGGCGGAGAGCGAGGTCTACCCCGGCGCGCTCGCGGCCGAGGGCATCGATTGGCGGCTGCCCGACGCCGCCGAGCAGGCCGAGATCGACCGGATCATCATGGACGAGCTTGTCCACGGCGTCTTCCGGGCGGAGGCGGCTGCCGCGCTTCGCCGCATCCTGGACCGGATGAAGGCCGAAGGCTGCGACGCCGCGGCGATGGCCTGCACCGAGATCCCGCTCCTTCTCGACGAGGATGCCGCGGCGATGCCGCTGCTCGATTCCACCCGCCTTCTCGCCCGCGCCGCGCTGAGACGCGCCGTCTAGCTGGCCAGGGAGTGGCGGGCGGTCTGCTCGGCGCCGAGATAGGCGTCGAAGACCGAGGCGATGATCCGGAGGGCCGGGCGGCCGCGCTCGGTGACGCGGACGGTCGCGCCCGTCGACCTCGGCGATGCCGGTCCTGGCCAGGAGCGCGCAGTCCGCGAGCTCGCGGGCGAAATGGTCGTCGGCCCGGCCGTGGCGCCGGGCGATGGCGGCGGTGTCGGCGGCGAGCTCGCACATCAGCCGCTCGATGACCTCACGGCGCATCCGGTCGTCGGGGGTGAATGCCACGCCGCGCGCGGTGGGCAGCGCGCCGGCGGCGACTGCCCGGCTCCAGGCACCTGTCTCGGCGATGTTCTGGACATAGCCTTGCGGCAGCGCCGAGATGGCCGTCGCGCCAATGCCGATCAGTGCCTCTGACGGATCGTCGACATAGCCCTGGAAGTTGCGGCGGAGCCGGCCCTCGCACGAGCGCCGTGACGAGGCCGTCGCCGGGCAGGGCGAAGTGGTCGAGGCCTGATTCGAACGTAGCCGCCCTCGACGAGCAGCCGCGCCGCCGTTTCGGCCTGGGCGAGCCGGGCCGGGCCGTCCGGCAGCGCCGCCTCGGGCAGCAGGCGCTGCCGCTTGGCCATCCAGGGGACGTGCGCATAGCCGAAGAGGGCGATGCGGTCGGGGCGAAGCTGCAGGGTCTGCTCGATGGTGCGGGCGATCGTCTCGGTCGTCTGGTGCGGCAGGCCGTAGATCAGGTCGAAGTTGACCCCGTCGATCCCGGCCGAACGGCAGGCCTGGACCGTGGCCTGCACCGTCTCGAACGGCTGGCGGCGGTTGACCGCGGCCTGGACGGTCGCGTCGAACTCCTGCACGCCGAGCGATACGCGGGTGGCGCCGAAGCCCGCCAGCATCTCGGCCATGCCCGGCTCGAAGGTGCGAGGGTCGAGCTCGAAGGCGATCTCGGCGTCGGGGGCGAGGTCGAAGCGGGCGCGCAGCTCGGACATGACGTCGCGCAGCGCGTCGGCCGGCATGGACGTCGGCGTGCCGCCGCCCCAATGAATGCGCGCCGCGGACATGCGCCCAGGCAGCGCGTCCGCCACGAGCGCGATCTCGTCGATCAGCGCGGCGGCATAGTCGCGCAACGGCGCCTCGCGCCGGGCGAGCTTCATGTTGCAGGCGCAGTACCAGCAGATCTCGGCGCAGAACGGCACGTGGAGGTAGAGCGAGAGCGGCTCGGTCCGTGGCAGCGCCGCCGAGCCAGGCGCGGGCCTGCGCGCCGCTGACCGCGGGCGTGAACTGGAGCGCGGTCGGGTAGCTGGTGTAGCGGGGCGCGCGGCGCGCGAGCAGGTCGGAGAGGTCCATGCCCGATGGCTAGGGCGGCCGGGACGGCGCCCGCCTTGATCGAGGTCAAAGGCCGGCACAGACGGGGCAATCGGCGCGCTTGGCGAGACGGATGGTGCGCACCTCGGCGCCGAGCGCGTCGTAGAGGAGCAGGCGGCCATCGAGCGGCTGGCCGGCGCCGGTGATCAGCTTCACGGCCTCGGCCGCCTGCATGGCGCCCATGACGCCGGCGAGCGCGCCGAGCACGCCCGCCTCGGCGCAGGCGGGCACGAGGCCGGGCTCGGGCGCCTCGGGGAAGATGCACTGGTAGCAGGGCCCGCCGGCCCAGGGGCGGAAGACCGAGATCTGCCCCTCCCAGCGGCCCATCGCGGCCGAGACGAGCGGGCGGCGCGCCGCCGCGGCGCGGGCGTTGACGAGGTAGCGCGTGTCGAAATTGTCCGATCCGTCGAGCACCAGGTCGTAGGCGGCGATCAGCTCGTCGGCGTTCTCGGGCTCGAGCCGGCGGGTGTGCTCGACGACCCTGACGTGCGGGTTGATCCGGGCGACGGCGCGGGCCGCGCTGGCCGTCTTCAGGCGGCCGACCTCGTCCGTTGCGTGCAGCACCTGGCGCTGCAGGTTCGACAGCGAGACCTCGTCATTGTCGACGATGCCGATCGTGCCGACCCCGGCGGCGGCGAGGTAGAGGATCGCGGGCGAGCCCAGGCCGCCCGCGCCGATCACCAGCACGCGGGCGGCGCGCAGCCGCTGCTGGCCCGGGCCGCCGATCTCGTGCAGCACGATGTGGCGGGCATAGCGCTCGAGCTCCTCCTCGCTGAACATGGCTTGCCTTTCCCCTGCGGCCCCTTCGAATGCTGTCAGGCCGATGCTGCGAGGCGTGCGACGGAAAGGGGGCGCGAGGCAATGCTCTTCATGGTGATCGAGACCTTCGAGCGCGACGACATGGTGCCGATCTACCGGCACATCCGGGACCACGGCCGCGGGCTTCCCGAGGGGCTGGAGTATGTCGATTCGTGGATCGAGCCCGGATTCCGGCGCTGCTTCCAGCTCATGCGGACCGAGGACGCACGAACGCTGCAGGCCTGGATCCTGGGGTTCCGCGGGCTGGGCGCGCGGTTCGAGATCGTGCCGGTCGTCCCTTCGTCAGAGACGCGCGAGGTGGTTGCGCCGTTCCTGGACGGCGAGCCCAGGCTAGCGAAGCGCCGCGCCAAGGCCGGCACGAAGCCCAGCCGGCGTGCTCGTCCGCGTGGGCTGCGCGCGTTATGCCACCCGCTGACTGGGCGCGCCCGTTCAGCGGCGCGGCGGTCGTCGGTCGCGGATGCGCAGAGGAATGCGCCGCGGCTCGGGCCGGGCGGCGAAGGCCAAGAAGAGGGCAGCGGTGGCAGCGGCAGCGAAGATCGCGAAGGCCATGTCACACTCCATAGGCGTTAGCGTGAATGTAGGTGCGGCGGGGCCGCCGGTCGAGTCCCTGGCCGCAGGTTGATCCCTGTCGAGACAAGCCGCGCGGGCGGAACGGCCGATGCGGCGCTGGCATCGCCGCGCCAGCAGGGGTAAGGCGGCGCATGGTCGCCTTCGTCGTCATCGGCATCCTGCTGAGCCTGGCCGGGCTCGCCGGCCTTTTCTGGTGCATCCGCCGCGCCGCGCTTCTGCGCCGCGGCGGCGTTCCCGACAGCGACGTCCGGGCCGAGTTGGGCCGCCTGGTTCTCGCGCACACGGCATCCATCGGGGCCGCCTTCCTGGGGCTCGGGCTGCTCATCGTCGGGCTTCTGCTGAGATGAACGGCCGGGCCTGCGCGCGGTTCCCGTGAGCGAGGAGCTGGAGCGGCTGCTCGCGCGCTTCGCGCAGGCGGGCACGGTGCGCTGGATCGGCGTCAGGCCCGAGCGCCGGGCGGCGTCAGGGCCGTCGAGCGGGCCGAGCTGCGGCCGGCGGGACTGGCCGGCGACCGGCACGCGCGGCCCGGCAAGCGGGCGGTGACGCTGGTGCAGTGGGAGCACCTGGCCGTCATCGCGGCGCTGTCGGGGCTGGAGGCGGTCGGGCCGGAGGCGCTGCGGCGCAATGTGGCGGTCGCCGGGATCAACCTTCTGGGACTGCGCAAGGCGACGTTTCGGATCGGCACCGCCGTGCTGCGCGGAACGGGGCTGTGCGCGCCCTGCTCGCGCATGGAGGAGGCGCTGGGCCCGGGCGGCTACACCGCGGTGCGCGGCCATGGCGGCATCACGGCCGAGGTGGTGGAGCCTGGCGCGCTGGCGCTCGGGGACGCCGTGGTGCCGCTCGATGCGCCTGGCGGGGGCGTCAGAGGTCCTTGACGAAGTAGTGGCGACAGGTGCCGCCCGGATAGTCGAGCCGGCCCCATTCGCGATAGCCACGGGCGGCGTAGAAGCCGGGCGCCTGGAAGCCGTAGCTGTCGAGCGCGGCGCGGCTGCAGCCGCGGTGGCGGGCCTCGGCTTCGATGGCGGCGAGCAGGCGGCTGCCGATGCCCCGGCCGCGCGCGGCGGGCTCGACCCAGAGGCCGCGGATCTCGACGAGGCCCATATTCGTCACGCCCCGGCCGGCGGCGAGGATGCGGCCGGCGCTCGCGCAGCACCAGGCTGAAGGCCGTCCAGTGCCACTCCGACCGGGCCCGGTTGTGCGCGTCGAAACGGCGGGCGATCTCAGCATAGACCTCGTCGTCCGGCTCGACGAGGTCGAACTCGCGCATCACGGCGGCGCCGGTCGGCGATGCGCCTGAGCCGGCGCAGGAGGAGGCGGTAGCCGCCGACGAGGACGACGAGCACCAGGACGATTCGGGCGACCTGGACGGCGCCGGAGGGATCCTCGGCGACCATGCGCCAGAGGTAGAGCGCCGAGATTGCCGGCCGCGAGGACGAAGAAGGCGAGGGTCAGCCAGCGCACGGCAGGCACGTCGCCGGCGACGCGGCGGGCCAGGAGCGCGGCGCCGACCCCGGCGGCGCGTGAAGAGGAGGACGAAGGCGAGCTCGATCACGGAGTACGAGAGTAACGCCGTCGCTGCGCGCGGCAACGGGTGAGGCTGCGTGCGGCTGCGAGGCGGGACAGGCGTCGGACGGCCTCCAGCCAGGTGCGGTCTTCCGGCCTCAGCGAGAGCCCTTCGCAGCTTGGACCCCGCAGCGGGTGAGCGGGCAAATGTTTCGTTTTGCTTAACGGCTCCGAGTTTATCGAGGTTATCAATGACCTAGGAAAGTGTGCACGCGTGCACGCCTGCCAGATTTCGGCGCAGGACACCGCACCGAGCAGCGGGAGGCCCCGTGTCAGAGGCCGTCGAAAAGCGGGGTCGAGAGGTAGCGCTCGGCGAAGCTCGGCAGGATGACGACGATGCGCTTGCCCGCCATGCCCTTGCGCTCGGCGATCTCGAGCGCGGCGGCGATGGCGGCGCCGGACGAGATGCCGCCGGGGATGCCCTCGGTGCGGGCGAGCAGGCGCGCGTGCTCGAAGGCGGTCTCGTTGGCGACGGTCAGCACCTCGTCGATCAGGTCGCGGTCGAGGATGGCCGGGACGAAGCCCGCGCCGATGCCCTGGATCTTGTGCGGCCCGGGCGTGCCGCCGCTCAGCACCGGGCTGTCCTCGGGCTCGACGGCGACGATGCGGCAGGCGGGCGCGCGCTCGCGCAGCACGCGGCCGACGCCGGTGATCGTGCCGCCGGTGCCGACGCCCGAGACGAAGACGTCGAGGCTGCCCGCCGGTGTCGGCCCAGATCTCCTCGGCCGTCGTGGCGACGTGGATCGGCGGGTTGGCCGGGTTCTCGAACTGCTGGGGGATGATCGAATTCGGCGATCTCGGCATGCAGCTCGCTGGGCGCGGGCGATGGCGCCCTTCATGCCGAGCGCCGGGTCGGTCAGCTCGAGCCGGGCGCCGAGCAGCGCCAGCATCTTGCGGCGCTCGAGCGACATCGATTCGGGCATGGTCAGGATCAGCCGGTAGCCCTTGGCCGCCGCGGCGAAGGCGAGCGCGATGCCGGTGTTGCCGGAGGTCGGCTCGATCAGCACGGTTTCCGGGCCGATCCGCCCCTCGCCCTCGAGCGCCTCGATCATCGCGACGCCGATGCGGTCCTTGACCGAGGCGATCGGGTTGAAGAACTCGAGCTTGGCCAGGATCTCGGCCTCGACGCCGGCCTGCTGGGCCAGGCGCGACAGCCGGACGAGCGGCGTCGCGCCGATCGTCTCGGTGATGTCGTCATAGATGCGGCCGCGCGGCGGCGTCGGGGTCATCTCGTCTCGCTCCCGCGGGTGCGTCCCCGCGTCAGATGTTGAAGTCGGGCGTGTCCTTCTGCCCGTGCGCGACGCCCAGATCGCGGGCGCGGTCGCAGAGGTCCTGCATCGTGGTCTGGTCGAGCCGCTCGAGCACCAGGTCGCGCGTCTCGGCCCAGAGGGGCGCGATGACCTTCTCGCCGAGCTCGGCCTGGCTGACGGGGTCGCTCTCGGCCTCGGCATCGAGCTGGTCGACGACGCGCACGACGTCGCCGACGGTGATCTTGCGCCGCTCGCGCGCCAGCGTGTAGCCGCCGCGCGGCCCGCGCACGCCCTTGAGGATGCCCTTGTGGACGAGCTGCTGCATCACCTGCTCGAGATAGCGCTGCGGGATGCCCTGGCGGCGGGTGATGTCCTTGGACTGCACCGGATCGGGCCGGGCATTGTAGGCGACGTCGAGCACCGCCTCGAGCGCCAGCATGGTCTTGCGCGACAGCCGCAGCATCTCAGCGCGTCCCGGTCGAGCCGAAGCCGCCGGCGCCGCGCGGCGTCTCGTCGAGCGCATCGACCGCCACCGGCCGCACGCGAGCGACGGGGGCGACGACGAGCTGGGCGATGCGCTCGCCATGGCGCACCGTCGCCGTCTCGGCGCCGAGATTGACGAGCAGCACCCGCAGCTCGCCGCGATAGTCGGCGTCGATCGTGCCCGGGCTGTTCAGCACGGTGATGCCGTGCTGCACGGCGAGGCCCGGAGCGGGGGCGGACCTGGCCCTCGTGCCCGTCCGGCAGGGCGATCGCGAGCCCGGTCGGCACCAGCACCCGGCCGAGCGTCGGCAGCTTGAGCCCGTTGCGCCGGTCGTCGGGCGCCAGGCAGGCGCGCAGGTCGAGGCCCGGCGGCGCCCTCGGTCGCATAGTCCGGCAGCGGCAGCGCCGGGTCGTGATTCGGCAGCCTGCGGATGCCGAGCGTCGGCGGTCATGCCGATCCCTCTCCGGCCGAGCGCCTCGGCGATCCGGGCGGCCAGCCTGCCGGCCACGGCGGCCTTGGACGCGGTCGGCCAGGCCTCGCGCGCCGTCGCGGGTGATCAGCGTCACGGTGTTCTCGGGCCCGCCCATGATGCCCGTGCCCTCGCTGACGTCGTTCGCGACGATCCAGTCGCAGCCCTTGCCGGCGAGCTTGGCCCGGGCGTTCTCGACGAGGTTCTCGGTCTCGGCGGCGAAGCCGACGACGAGCCCAGGGCGGCGGTCGGCCGGAAGCTGGGCGATCGATTTCAGGATGTCCGGGTTCTCGACAAGCTGCAGCGGCGGGATGCGTGCCCGAGCCGTCCTTCTTCATCTTGCGCTCGGAAGGCGTGGCGACGCGCCAGTCGGCGACGGCGGCGGCGAAGACCGCGGCGTCGGCCGGCAGCGCGTCGCGGACGGCCGCCATCATCTGGCTCGCGGTCTGCGACCCGGGCGACGCGGACGCCGGTCGGCAGGGGCAGAGCGGTGGGGCCGGTCACCAGCACGACCTCGGCGCCGAGCTCGCGCAGCGCGGTGGCGATCGCGAGCCCCTGCGTGCCTGAGGAGCGGTTGGCGATGTAGCGCACCGGGTCGATCGGCTCGTGCGTCGGCCCCGAGGTGACGATGATGCGCCGGCCCTTGAGCGGCCCCGCCGGGGGCAGGCGCAGCGCGATGGCGTCGAGGATCTCGGCCGGCTCCGCCATGCGGCCGGGGCCGAACTCGCCGCAGGCCATGTCGCCCTCGTTCGGGCCGACCACCGCGATGCCGTCGGCGCGCAACGTGGCGAGGTTGCGCTGCAGTGGCCGGGTGCAGCCACATGCGCACGTTCATGGCGGGCGCGATCAGCACGGGCTTGTCCGTCGCCATGCAGCAGCGTCGAGGCGAGGTCGTCGGCCTGGCCGGTCGCCATCTTGGCCATCAGCCCGGCGGTGGCGGGCGCCACGACCACGAAGATCGGCGGCGCGGCTGAGCTCGATATGGCCCATCTCGGCCTCGTCGGTCAGGCTGAAGAGGTCGCTGATAGACCTTCTCGCCGGCGAGCGAGGCGAGCGACAGCGGCGTGACGAACTCGGCGCCGGCCCGGGTCAGCACGGGCGTGACGCCGGCGCCGGCCTTGCGCAGCAGGCGCACGAGCTCGAGGCTTTTGTAAGCCGCGATGCCGCCGCCGATGATCAGGAGGATGCGCTTGCCCTTCACGACCCGGCCCCGCCTGCGGTTCAGCCAGAAGCCCGCACCTGCGGTGTAGATCGGGCGCCGGCGCGCTTGCAAGGGTGGATTTTTACCCGTCCGGCCGAGCCGACGATCGCGATCGCCTCGCAGTTTCTGGGGAGACGAAATTGGTGAATGGTAAAACGGTTAAAAATTGACACTCTGGATGGGACGGCAATTAACGGGCCATTAACGAAGATTGATGGAGTGTGCCAATGCACGACTGGTTCGTCCAGGTCCTCGTCTCGATCCGGGAGATGGCGGCCAAGAGCGGTATGGTCGCGCTCGCGGAGGAGATGGACGTCGCCATCCTGATTGCCGCCGAAGAAAGTCACGGCCGTGAATTGAGAGACCTGGGCACGGTAGATGTCAGATCGGCTGAATGCGATCCTGGAGAAGCTTTCGAGCCTGCCACAGCTGGAGTTGTTCGGCGATACCATTGAGGCGATCCGGGCGACCTACGAAGTCGAACCACGTCTATTACGTGCCGATCTCGCTGGGGCTCGAGGCGCGGTCGCGCGCCGGACCGTAGCGCGTCGCCGCCCTGCCGGAGGTGGACGGCATCCTCCGCCAGTCCGGGCGCAGCTCGCCGCGATGTCCTACTCGCCGGCGTGGATGAACCGCTACATGGAGGAGAAGTTCTTCAATTTCGATCCGGTCGTGCTGGGCGCCTCCGCCAGCTTCGACCCGGTCGACTGGGCCGAGCTCGACTGGAGCGAGGCGGACCGGCACGGCTTCCGCGAGGAGGCGGACGGCCTTCGGCGATCGGCAATCAGGGCTACACGGTGCCCGGTGCGCGGCCCGTCCGGGCAGTTCGCGATCTTCACGATCAACAAGACCTGCTAGCGCGACGTGTGGCACAAGCTGCTGAAGGAGCATCGCACCGACTTCATGCTGCTTGCCCATTTCACGCATCAGCGCGTGCTGAAGCTGGCCGGGCACGAGGAGGCGGCGCCGACGCGGCCGCTCTCGACGCGCGAGCGCGAGGCGCTGCGCATGATCGCAGCCGGGCTGAGCCGCGGACAGGCGGCCGAAAAGCTGGGGATCTCGGAGAACACGTTCCGGGTCTACATCGACAGCGCGCGGCACAAGCTGTGCGCGCTCAACATACCGCACGCGGTCGCGCTCGCGGCCCATAGGGGGATCATACCGCCGACCTAGACGCACAGGGACAGTGAGCCGCCACTCAGAGCGGCCCGACAGATCCGATCTGCTGCCCCGGCCCGGGTCATCCGGGACGACCGGGTTTCTCGTCTTTACGAATTGAACGGAAATTTAAGCATCTTGTCTTAGAAAACTCCGCCAGAAGAGCTAGTTAAGGCGGACGGAAATGTTCACTCTCGTCTATGGTGATGATCTCTTTGACTTCCCTCAATTGGCAAATGAGATGTTTTACGACCGCCGCGCCCAGTTTAAGGAGGCGCTCGGCTGGAATTTGGCCGTCGATACGCTGGGCCGCGAGATCGACGAGTACGACCTGCTGAACCCGCTCTACGTCATTCTGCGCGATGCGAACGGCGGCCATCTGGGATCGAGCCGCGTCCTGCCGACCACCGGGCCGGACGATGATCGCCGACCATTTCTCGGACCTGACGGACGGCGTCGAGATCGAGAGCCCGCTGATCTGGGAGACGACGCGCTTCTTCATCGCCAAGCGCGGCGCCGAGAGCCGCAGGAATGCGGCGGCCCTGATGTGGGCGGGATGCCAGCTGGGCCTGCGCGCCGGCATCCAGTTCTATGTCGGCGTGACGGCGTCGCACATGGTCCGCGTCTTTCACGCCTGTGGCTGGCCGGCCGAAGTGATCGGCCGGCGCGCCGAGCCGGACGGCGAGATCTGCGCCTGCCTCTGGGAGGTCAACGAGGAGATGTGCGACCGGCTGCGCCGGCGCGCGGGCGTCGAGCGCGGCGAGTACGAGCTGCAGGTCTACCGCCGGCCGACCAACGCCCCGGCGCGGCCGAGAGTGCCCGCCGCGCTGATCGCCGGCAGGCAGGGGCGCGAAACGGCGCTCGAGCTCGTCTGAGCGCCGGCCGCCCGCAGCGGCCGCCCGGTCCAGGTCGGGCGGTCGCCGGCTAAAGCGTGCCCAGGATGAAACCGACGATGCCGCCGAAGGTGATGCCGAGCACCACCCAGGGCCAGATCCGGACGCGCGCCTCGACCTGAAGCACGGGCCGCGAGCGGCGGGTGCGCGCCTCCTCGGCCAGCATCAGCAGCTCGTTGGCCAGCCCCGGCATCCGCGTGCCCGAGCCGGACCAAGCATCATGACGGTCTGCGCCGCGTCGCGCAGACCAGCGCCCGCGGGCCCGAGGTTTTCGCGGATATAGTCCTCGACGACCGGGCGGGCCGCCTCGAAGACGTTGGCGAGCGGGTCGAGCGTGCGCGCGACGCCCTCGACGACGACCATCGTGCGCTGCAGCAGGATCAGCTCGGTCCGCGTCTCCATGCCGAATCGCTCGGTCGTCTCGAGCAGGTAGGCGAGCACGCGCGCCATCGAGATGTGCGAGGCGTCCTGGCCGAAGATCGGCTCGCCGATCGCGCGCAGCGCCTGGGCGAACTGGTCGACGTCGCGGTCGGGCGGGACGTAGCCGGCCTCGAAATGCACCTCGGCGACGCGACGGTAGTTGCGGTTGAGGAAGCCGTAGAGGATCTCGGCATAGTGCCGGCGGGTCAACGGGTCGAGCCGGCCCATGATGCCGAAGTCGAGCAGGATCAGCGTGCCGTCGGCGGCGACGCGCAGATTCCCCTGGTGCATGTCGGCATGGAAGAAGCCGTCGCGCAGCGCGTGCAGCAGGAAGGTGCGCAGCACGTGCCGCGACAGCTCGGCGAGGTCGTGGCCGGCGGCGCGCAGCGCGCTCGGGGTCCATCGGCGTGCCCTCCACCCACTGCATCGTCAGCACGAGGCGGCTCGTGCCCTCCCACTGCACGATCGGGATGCGCAGCTTGGGGTCCTCGAGCGTGTTGTGCGCGGTATTCGCTGGCCGCCGCCGCCTCGAGCCTCAGGTCGAGCTCGGACGTGACGACGCCCTCGAAATGGCTGACGACGGCGGTCGGCCGGAGGCGGCGGGACGAGCGGCACCAGCCGCTCGATCGTGCGCGCGATGAAGTGGAAGGCGGCGATGTCGCGCCGGAACTGCTCGCGAACGCCCGGGCGCAGCACCTTGACGGCGATCTTCTCGCCGGTCGGCAGCCAGGTCGCCGGGTGCACCTGGGCGATCGAGGCGGCTGCGACCGGCGGGCCCGAGATCGCCGATGCGCTGCCAGATCTCGCGGGCCGAGCTCGGATTCGATCTCGGCACGGGCCTCGGCCAGCGGAAAGGGCGGCAGCCGGTCCTGCAGGAAGCGGAGCTGCTCGACGAGCTCGGGGCCGACGATGTCGCGGCGCGTCGACAGCACCTGGCCGAACTTGACATAGGCCGGCCCCATCGCCTGCAGCGCGCGGGCGACCGGCGGCAGCGAGGGGTCGCCGGGGCGGCCGAACATGCCGACGGGCCAGGCCAGCGCGCGCACGGCGAAGCGCGGCCAGCCGCGCACCTCGAAGCGCGTCGAGGATGCACGGTCATCGCGCCGGTGCGCTCGAAGGTGGCTCCGGTGCGGAAGAGGCGCCAGAGGTGGTAGGGCGCGCGGACCCAGGCTCACAGGCGCCAGCCCGAGTGCAGCGCGACGATCCCAAGCTGAGCGGTGCGGACCCGGACCCGGCCGAAGCCGGCCGCCTGCGACCATGCGGGCGAAGCTCTCGGCGTCCGGAAAGCGGCGGATCAACTCGACCAGATACTGGTAGCTCGCCCGGTCGCCCGTCACCGACCTGGCCGAGCGCCGGGATGACGTTGAAGGAATAGCGGTCGTAGAGCCACTCGATCGCCGGCACGGCGGGCTGGCCGAATTCGAGGCAGAGGAAGCGGCCGCCGGGGCGCAGCACGCGGAGGCATTCGGCGAGCGCGGCCTCGGGCCGGGTCACGTTGCGGATGCCGAAGGCGATGGTCACGGCGTCGAAGCTGCGGTCGCCGAAGGGCAGCTGCATGGCGTCGCCCCTGACCCAGTCGACGGCAGCCCGCGCGCGGCGGCGCCGGCGCGGCCCTCGGCCAGCATCTCCTCGGTCATGTCGCAGACGGTGGCCTCGCCCTGCCCGCGCACCCGGTCGAGCACGCGGAAGGCGACGTCGCCCGTGCCGCCGGCGAGGTCGAGCAGGCGGATGCCCGGCCGCGGCGCCAGCCAGTCGACCAGAGCGCGGCCTTCCAGAGCCGGTGCGCGCCGCCCGGACATCAGGTCGTTCATCAGGTCGTAGCGGCCGGCGACCGACGAGAAGACGCCGCGCACGCGGCCGGCCTTCTCCGCCTCGGGGATCTCCTGATAGCCGAAATGCGTCCGGGTCTCGCCCGGGGCTGTTGCCGGAGAGGCTCGCCGGAGGCGCTCATCGGCGGCGCTCGTCGGGGGGACTCGTCGTCGGGGGGCTGCTCCGTCATGGCGGCGAGACATAACGCGGCCGCCGGAAAGTGGAACCGTCTGCGTCACCCTGGCCGATGGCGTACCGCTGGTGTCCGCGGGGATGGCCGTTGCCTGGCCGGCGCGGCGGCGCATAGTGACTCGGCACAGATGCGGGAGTCGAGCGGGTGCGCGGAAGGAGCGGGGATGCCGGAGCTGCCGGAGGTCGAGACGGTGCGGCGCGGGCTCGAGCCTGTGCTCGGCGGCCGCGTGCTGGCGCGCGTCGAGCAGCGCCGGCCGGACCTGCGCTGGCCGCTGCCCGAGCGCTTTGCCGAGCGGCTGACGGGCCGGCGGGTCGAGGGCGTCGGGCGGCGCTCGAAATGGCTGCTGATCGGGCTGCGACGAGCGGGCGAGACCTGGATGGTGCATCTGGGGATGTCGGGGCGCGTGCTGGTGTCGGGCGGCGACCGTCCCGGCGCTCCCCCGCCGCCCTCGCCCCGGCCCCCCCCCGGCGAGGGGCGGAGGGCTGCAGCCGGCGGCGCGGTCGAGACGGGCGTGGTGCTGGGGGACTATGTCTACGCCGCGGGCAAGGACGCCAAGCACGACCATGTCGTCGTCACGACCGACCGGGGCGCCACGATCACCTACAACGATGCGCGGCGGTTCGGGGCGATGGACCTGTGGCCGACGGCGGAGCTGGCGGCGCATCCGCATCTGGCGGGGCTGGGGCCCGAGCCGCTGGGCAACGACGTTCAACGGCGCGCGCGCTGGCCGCCGGCCTTCGCCGGGCGGCAGTCGCCGGTCAAGGCGGTGCTGATGGACCAGCGCACCGTGGCGGGGCTCGGCAACATCTATGTCTGCGAGGCGCTGCATCGCGCCGGCATCCACCCCGGCGCGGATCGCGGCGACGATCTCGCGCGCCGCGGGTCGAGCGGCTGGCGGCCGAGATCCGGGCGACGCTGCTCGACGCGATCGCGGCGGGCGGGTCCAGTCCTTGCGCGACTACCGCCACACGGATGGCGAGCTCGGCTACTTCCAGCACGCCTTCCGCGTCTATGACCGCGAGGGCGCGCCCTGCCCGACGCCGGGCTGCCCCGGCACGATCCGCCGGATCGTGCAGTCGGGCCGGTCGACCTTCTACTGCCCGCGCTGCCAGCGGTGAGGCCGCGGCGAGACCCCGGTTACGCTTCGGAGAGGCCGCGGTGCGGGCGGGCACCGCGGCCTTGCGGCTCAGACCGGCACGGCCGGCGAGGCTGCCGTCAGGATCTTGCCGATCGTGTCGTATTCGGGCGCGGCAGCCAGTTGCGGTTGCTGCCGAGGATAGCTGCGCTCGTCGAGCTCCAGCAGCCCGATGATCACCTCGGCCACGATGCGCGCGCCGACGGGGCCGAGCCCCTCGCCCTTGTCGAAGCTGCCGGGCGCGTCTCGCGGCCGATCTTGCCGCGCCTCGGCCAGCACGTAGAGCCAGAGCGGCACGCCCTCGGTGATGGCGTCGTCGGAGAGATCCGCGATCTTCTCGACGACGTCCTCGATCTCGTCCTTCGGCCGGCCCATGACCTCGGCGACCTTGTCGCCGCCGGGCAGCAGGAAGCTGTTGCCGCGCAGCAGGTTGCGGTCGGCCAGCGAGTTCTCGCCCGGAGGCGCCACGAAGGGCAGCTGCAGCAGATCTCCCGCCATCGTGGTGTCGAGCTTCTCGGCGCGCTGGACGTCGTCCTCGTCGGCGTCGGGGTGGAAAAGCAGGGTCGTCCACTCGACGACCGACGCGGAGTCGGTGATCGGCGCAAAGCCCTCGCCCAGCACCGGGCCGAAGAGCTCGTGCTCGGCGCCGCCGTCGCGGATGCGCAGCTTCATCGGCACCATCGAATGCCCGAAGCGGTAGGCGGCGACCGCGAACTCGATGGGGATGTGCGCCTCGACCGGGCAGTAGAAGCGCCGGCCGCAGGCCAGGATGTCATGCACCACCGCGCCGCCGCACATCGTGACGAGATAGTCGTTCACGACCGACCACTGATAATGCCAGGTCGCCTCCTCGCGCGCGCGCTCGTAGAGCGTCGGCGCCGGTGAGGCCGCCGTCGGCGGCGTGCAGATCCTCGCACATCCTGTTGTGGAAGCGGATCATCGCAAGCTGGAGCTGGCTGATGATGCGGTTCTCGTCGTTGCGGTGGTCGCCGATCATCGCGACGCCGTGCGGCGCGCGCATCAGATCGTGCGCGCGGAGCGCGTCGACGGCGGCGTCGCCGCTGGGCGGCGCATCGGCGCCCGTCAGCAGCTTGGCACTCGCGAAGGGCCCGGAGGCGGCGCCGTGGTAGAGGTAGGGGTGCGCCTCGGGGCCGGCGCCATAGACACAGTCGAGGTCGAGCGTCGGCGTGCGGACGTTCGGCGTGGAGCCGGGGTCGTTGACGCGCGTCAGGCTCGAGGTGACGTCGAGCGTGATGTCGTGATCGACGAACTGACCGAAGAAAACCTGGCCGACCGGCACCGTGCTGGTGCGCTCTGGCGCCGCGCCGCCATCCATCGGCCCGCCCGCCCGGCCGATCGCGCGCAGGACCTCGGCGGAGGCGTAGGCCGGGGCCAGCTGCGGGAACATGCGGCCGAAGCGGTCATCGCGGGTGTGCTGATGTCCGCGCCTGCAAAACGCGGCGAGCCCTTTCAATTCGGCAAGGCCGTGGTGTTTCGCCATCGGTTATCTCCCTGAAGCGAACTGCATGCGGATGATCAACGCATGCGGGAGAATCGTACCACGATTCGCGCAGACGTATTGAGTCGCCTCTCACAGACATCCGGCGCGACGCCTGCATCGGCCTGAACTGGGGCCGGAACGGGCTGTTTGCGTCGGGCGTTCGGATTAGGTCGATCGAAACCATGTCGGTTCATGGTCGGCGAGAGCGGGAACCGTAAGGTGGCGAATGACGGCGCAGCACGACTACTCCGAGACGCGCGACCGCGTGCTGCGCGCGGCGGAAATGCTCGACAGCGCCCGCCGTGCGGCGGGGTTCACGAACCTGCCCCCGACCATGCATCCGGGCGATATTCGGGCGCAGATCGACCATCTCGAGTCGCTCGTCGAGCGGGTCGCCGAGGAGCTCGTGCGAAGCGCGCGAAGCGTGCATCCGGGCGGGCCGGCGGGGCCTGACCGTCTGCTCCTGATCGGCTGCGCCCGCACTCTTCGCCGACACGCAGGGGGCCGGGCTCTGCGAATGATGCGCCGAGGTGACTCGACCGCGGGTGCCCGCGGGGAGAGACTTCGCGACCGAATCGCCGCCGCGAGGAGCCACCGATGGCCTATACCTGCATCACCGTCGAGACCCGCGACCATGTCGGGCTGATCACGCTCGACCGGCCCAAGGCGCTGAACGCGCTCAACATGACGCTGATGCGCGAGCTGGGCGAGGCGCTTGCCAAGCTCGACGCCGACGACGAGGTCGGCGCCATCGTGCTGACCGGCAACGAGAAGGCCTTCGCCGCGGGTGCCGACATCAAGGAGATGCAGGCCAAGAGCTTTGTCGACGTCTTCCGCGAGGACTTCTTCGAGGCGGAGACGGCGGCGATCAACCGCATTCGCAAGCCGATCATCGCCGCGGTCGCGGGCTATGCGCTGGGCGGCGGCTGCGAGCTCGCCATGATGTGCGATTTCATCATCGCCGCCGACACGGCGAAGTTCGGCCAGCCAGAGATCAACCTCGGCGTCATGCCGGGGATCGGCGGCACGCAGCGGCTGACCAAGTTCGTCGGCAAGTCCAAGGCGATGGAGATGAACCTGACCGGCCGCTTCATGGATGCCGAGGAGGCCGAGCGGGCGGGCTGGTCAGCCGGATCGTGCCGGCCGACGACCTGATCGACGAGGCGGTCGCCACCGCGGCGAAGATCGCCGAGAAGGCGCCGCTCGCGGCGATGGCAATCAAGGAGGCGGTCAACCGCGCCTACGAGACGACGCTGGCCGAAGGCCTGCGCTTCGAGCGGCGCGTATTCCATTCGCTGTTCGCGACCGAGGACAGGGCCGAGGGAATGGAGGCCTTCGTCGACAAGCGGACGCCGCAGTTTCGCGGCTCCTGAGGCGGTCTCGCGGCGGCCGAGCGCGGGCCGATCGTCGGCCGGTCGCGCGCCGATCGCGGGCGCCGACCGCAGGCCTGGAGTCCGGCGTTGACGCCCCTCGGCGAATCCGTTAAAGGCGCGCCTTCACCCCATCCGGGTCCACCGCATCAGACAGACGGAACAGGCATGGCCAACTCGCCGCAAGCCAAGAAGCGGGTCCGCCAGACGGCACGCCGCACGGCGGTCAACAAGGCGCGCCGCTCGCGCATCAGGACGTTCATCCGCAAGGTCGAGGAGGCGATCGCCGCCGGCGACCAGACCGCGGCGCGCGAGGCGCTGCGCGTCGCGCAGCCCGAAATCATGCGCGGCGCGGGCAAGCACGTGCTGCACAAGAACACCGCCAGCCGCAAGGTGTCGCGCCTCAGCCATCGCATCCGGTCGATGAGCGCCTGACTCGGCCACCATTGCTGACAGCGCAAGGATGCTGGGCGACTGGGCCCAGCGTCCTTCTTCCGCGTGTCAGATGATTGTTGCACGTTTGTAATGTTCTTGCTTTCGCCCCGTTGTCGGCGGGCCGGAATCTTGCCTAGAATTGGCAGCTGCGTGACTCGTTCCTGCGCGCCCTCTTTTGAAGTTCTCTCGTCGAGCAGTCTTCGCCACCCGGCAGTAGTCGGGAGTGTTGCTTGGTGCCGCTTGAACAGAAATATTAAGAACTCCTTAATATTTAAAAAATGTCTCGGCTGATTGTCGGAATCATCTTGTGCCGAATCTGGTGGGGTGAATAGTTCTTGGCGCGCCGCGAAGCGGGCGAGGGGAGACCGGGAATGCCGGCGAGGAGCAGATCGATTGTTGACGAGCTCACCCCGCGGGAAGCCCACTCGGCCCTGGCCGCGGATCGCGCCAGCGCTTTGATCGACGTGCGCACGCGCGCCGAGTGGGCGTTCACCGGCATGCCGGATTTGTCCGATCTCGGCAAAGAAGTGCTCGCCGTCGAATGGGTCTCGTTCCCGTCGATGGCGCCCAATCCGCAATTCTACGAGGAGGTGCTGGCGAAATCCGGGGGCACGCTGCCCGACCGGCTGTTCTTCATCTGCCGCTCCGGAGCGCGGTCCATGGCGGCCGCCCGGGCCGTCGCCGCGGAAGGCGAGGCTCGCGGCCGACCCGTTCACTGCACGAACGTCGCAGAAGGGTTCGAAGGCGACCTCGACGACCGCCGGCACCGCGGCTCGCGGAACGGCTGGAAGGTTCAGGGATTGCCCTGGCGCCAGACCTGACCTGGCGCACGCAAAGCCAAGAAATCGGCCACAGCAGAGACAAGGAAAAGATGTACGGGGAGATTATGCACGACCAGAGAGAGGGCAGAGGCTCCGACTCGGACAAGCTCGCCGGAATCTGGCGGAAGGTGACGGAATCGGCCGAGCGCGAACTCGGCCGCGACCCGGTCAAGAAATGGCTGCAGCCTGTCGCCCTGTCCGAGATTCGCCGCGACCTTGTCGTGCTGACCGCTCCGTCGAGTTTCATCGCCGACTGGGTCGAGCGAAATTACGGGCTGCACCTGCTGCGCTACCTCCAGGCGCAGCTGCGCGAGGTGCGCCGCCTGACGGTCGAGGTGGCGGAACGGGCCGCGGCCGAGCCGGATGTCGAGTTCGCGCTGCCGCCCGAGATGCCGCCGACGCATTCGCTGCAGTCGGCGCCGCTCGACCCGCGCTTCACCTTCGACAGCTTTGTCGTCGGCAAGCCGAACGAGCTCGCCCATGCCGCGGCGCGCCGGGTGGCAGAGCACTGCGATGCGAGCTTCAACCCCGTCTTTCTCTATGGCGGCGTGGGCCTGGGCAAGACGCACCTGATGCACGCCATCGGCTGGCAGATCCCGCGGACGCGGCCGGACTGCAAGGTGCTCTACCTCTCGGCCGAGCAGTTCATGTACCGCTTCGTCCAGGCGCTGCGCTTCCGCGACACGATCACCTTCAAGCAGCAGTTCCGCGCCGTCGACGTGCTGATGATCGACGACGTCCAGTTCATCGCCGGCAAGGATTCGACGCAGGAGGAGTTCTTCCACACCTTCAACGCGCTGATCGACCAGAAGAAGCAGATCGTCATCTCGGCCGACCGCAGCCCCGACCAGATCGACGGGCTGCAGAGCCGCATCACCAGCCGCCTGCAATGGGGGCTGGTCGTCGACATCCACCCGACGGATTACGAGCTGCGCCTCGGCATCCTTCAGTCCAAGGCCGAGCGCATCATGCGCGAGGAGCCGTCGATCCACATCGACTACAAGGTACTGGAGTTCCTGGCCCAGCGCATCAGCTCGAACGTCCGGGTGCTGGAAGGCGCGCTGACGCGGCTCTTCGCCTTTGCCACGCTGGTCGGGCGGCCGATCAACCTCGACATGGTGCAGGAGTGCCTGGCCGACGTGCTGCGCTCGTCGGAGAAGAAGGTCACCATCGACGAGATCAAGCGCCGGGTGGCGGAGTACTACAATCTGCGCATGACGGACCTGATCTCGGCGCGGCGCGCCCGCGCCGTCGCCCGGCCGCGGCAGGTGGCGATGTTCCTGTGCAAGAACCTGACCGCGCGGTCGCTGCCCGAGATCGGCCGCGGCTTTGGCGGGCGCGACCACACGACGGTGATCCACGCCATCCGCAAGATCGAAGAGTTGCGCGCCATCGACAGCCAGCTGAACGAGGACATCGAGCTGCTGCGCCGCAAGCTGGAAGGCGGCTGACCGGGTCGACGCGATCCCGGGTGCGGAACTTGTCGTAAAGCCCCAAGATCTTGGGGCTTCGCCTCGACAGAACGATTGATCGGACCCCGAATTCATATAGTCTAGCTCTCCCTGCGGGTGCAGGGAGAGGCGGGGTTGGGGGCAGCGCAGCCATGAAGGTGACCGTCGAAAGGGCGCAACTGCTCAAGGCCATGGGCCGGGCCCAGGGCGTGGTCGAGCGCAAGAACACCATCCCGATCCTCGCCAATGTGCTGATCGAGGCCGAGGGCGACCGGCTGCTGCTGCGCGCAACCGATCTCGACCTGGAGGTGATCGAGGAACTGCCCGCCCTGGTCGAGCAGGCCGGCACGACGACGGTGCCGGCGCATCTGCTGCACGAGATCGTCCGCAAGCTGCCCGAGGGCGCGCAGCTGAAGCTACGGGTCGATCCCGGCACCGGGCGGCTCGAGATCTCGGCGGGGCGGTCGCGGTTCACGCTGGCGACGCTGCCGCGCGAGGACTTTCCCGTCATGGCGTCGAGCGAGTACCAGTGCACCTACGAGGCGCCGGTGCCGGTCATCCGGACGCTGTTCGACAAGTCGAAATTCGCCGTCTCGACCGAGGAGACGCGGTACTATCTGAACGGCGTCTACCTGCACGTCGTCGACGAGGGCGGCGCGCGGAAGCTGCGCGCGGTGGCGACCGACGGGCACAGGCTGGCACGCATCGACGCCGCGCTGCCCGAGGGGGCCGAGGGCGCGCCGGGCGTGATCGTGCCGCGCAAGACGGTGAACGAGCTGCGCAAGCTGCTCGAGGATGACGAGGCCAAGATCACCGTCTCGGTCAGCGAGACGAAGATCCGCTTCGCCGTCGACGGGCTGGTGCTGACCTCCAAGGTCATCGATGGCGCCTTCCCCGACTACAGCCGGGTCATTCCCACCGCGAACACCCGGCGGCTGGAGGTCGATGCCGCCGACTTCGCCGCCGCCGTCGACCGGGTCGCCACCGTCAGCCAGGAGCGCTCGCGCGCGGTGAAGCTGGCCATGGAGCATGACAAGCTGACGCTGAGCGTCAACTCGCCCGATGCCGGGTCGGCCGCCGAGGAGCTGGCGGTCGCCTATGGCGACGAACAGATGGAGATCGGCTTCAACGCCCGTTACCTGCTCGAGATCGCGAGCCAGGTCGACCGCGAGAACGCCGTCTTCCTGTTCGCCGACCCCAACGCGCCGACCCTGGTCCGCGAGGGCGACGACGACAGCGCCGTCTATGTCGTCATGCCGATGCGGGTGTGATCGGGCGGTCGGCATCGCTGCCATCGAGAACGCGCGCACGCACGCATCCCACCAGGGGCTGTGCACGCGTGCACAGAAGCCCAAGTCACTGATACTAAACGAAATTGCCGGCGGCGTTAACGCCATCATAACCCTTCGCGGCCGCTCGTGCGCGGGAGATGGCCGGGCATGACCAAGGCCGCCATTCTCACGCTGCGCCTTTCGCACTTCCGCTCGTACCGCTCGGCGGTGCTGGATGCGGGGGCTGGGTCGGTTGCCTTTTTCGGGCCGAACGGCGCCGGCAAGACGAACCTGCTCGAGGCCGCGTCGCTGCTGGTGCCTGGACGGGGCCTGCGCCGTGCGGCGACCGAGGAGCTGATCCGCTTGCCAGAGCGGCTGGGCTGGAAGGTCTCGGCCGAGGTGGCGACGGCGGGCAGCACGTCCGAGATCGTCACGGCGGCCGAGGGACCGGAAGCGACGCGCCGCACGGTCACTATCGATGACAAGGCGGCGCCGCAGACGGCGCTCGGCGCCTTGGTGCGGCAGGTCTGGCTGACGCCTGCCATGGACCGGCTGTGGGTCGAGGGGCCTGGCGACCGGCGTCGCTTTCTCGACCGGATGACGATGGGTTTTTCGCCAGACCATGCCGAGACGGCGCTGGCCTATGAAAAGGCGATGCGCGAGCGCAACCGGCTGCTGAAGGAGCGGCCAGGCCACCGGGCGTGGCTGGCGGCGCTGGAAGGGCAGATGGCGCAGGCGGGTGCCCGGATGGCGCGCGCCCGGGCCGAGGCGCTGGCCCGGCTGAGCGCGGCCCAGGCGCCGATCCAGACCTCGGCCCAGACCTCAGCGGACGGCGCGCCATCATTGTTTCCCAGGGCCGACCTCTCTATTCTCGGGCCAATGGAAGCCCGATTTGCCGAGAGGATTCGCGACGGTGCCGCCGCCGTCGACCTGGATGCCGCCGAGTCCGAGGCCGCCGCCGATTTCGGCAGGCAGCTCGAAGAGGCCCGCGCCCGCGATGCTGCCGCGGGGCGGACGCTGGAGGGCCCGCACCGCTCGGATCTGGAGGCCGTCTATGCCGAGAAGAACATGCCGGCGCGCGCCTGCTCGACGGGCGAGCAGAAGGCCCTGCTGATCTCGCTGTGCCTTGCCAATGCGCGGGCGCTGGCCGAGGCGACGGGGGCGGCGCCGATCCTGCTGATGGACGAGGTCGCGGCGCACCTGGACAGCGGCCGGCGCCGGGCGCTCTATGACGAGATCGCGGCGCTCGGCGTCCAGGCCTGGTTGACCAGCACCTCCGAGGAGCTGTTCGAGGGCCTCGCGGCGCGCCGCATCGCGGTGCGCGAGGCCGGGGGCGCCTCGGCCCTCGTGCAGCGCCTGAAGCTGGCCTGAACCTGGGCCCGAACCCGGGCCTGAACCTGGAGAGCGAGAGACGATGAACGCCGACGCCTGGGACCTGGTGCGCTATGCCGTGGCGCTGGCGATCCTGGTCGCGACCCCCGGTCCCGTCGTGGTGGCGACGATTGCCCGGACGCTGTCCGGCGGCATGCGCGCCGCCCTGCCGCTGGCGGCCGGCGTGGCGATCGGCGACATGCTGTGGCCGCTGCTCGCCATCTTCGGGCTTGCGGCCATTGCCGAGGTCTGGGGCCAGCTGATGCAGGTGCTGCACTATGTCGGCGCCGGCATCCTCATCTGGATGGGCTGGCGGCTGATCGCCCGGCCGCGCCAGGCGCTGGCCGAGCAGCCCGACCCGGCGCTGATGCGCCGCGACAGCGGGCGTGCCTTCACGGCGGGGCTGCTGGTCAACCTCGGCAACCCGAAGTCGATCTTCTTCTTCATGGGCCTGCTGCCCGCCTTCTTTCACATCGCCTCGCTGACCCCGCTCGATGTCGTCGTCATCGTCGCCATGAGCGCCGGCGTCCTGTTCGTGGGCAATCTGCTGTGGGCGGCGGCGGCGCACAGCGCGCGGCGGTGGCTGAGTACGCCGCGCATGCTGCGCCGGGTCGACCGCATGTCGGGCGGTGCGCTGATCGGCGCGGGTGCCTATATAGCAACGAGCTGAGGCTGCACGGCGCTGACCCTGCGTCAGCGTGCCCGGTGCGGGCTTGGCCGATAACAACGACGGAAAGAACGTGGCAGAGAGCGAGCAGATCCCGAGCGCCTATGGCGCGGAGTTGATCAAGGTCCTGAAGGGCCTCGAGGCGGTGCGCAAGCGGCCGGGCATGTATATCGGCGACACCGATGACGGATCGGGCCTGCACCACATGGTCTATGAGGTCGTCGACAACGCCATCGACGAGGCGCTGGGCGGCTATGCCGACAAGGTGCGCGTCGTGCTGCACGCCGACGGCTCGGTCAGCGTCACCGACAACGGGCGCGGCATCCCGACCGAGATGCACGAGGAGGGGGTCAGCGCCGCCGAGGTCATCATGACCCAGCTGCACGCCGGCGGAAAGTTCGACCAGAACGCCTATAAGGTCTCGGGCGGCTTGCACGGGGTCGGCGTCTCGGTCGTCAACGCGCTGTCGGACTGGCTGGAGCTGACGATCTGGCGCGACGGCCACGAGCATTTCGCCCGGTTTGAGATGGGCGAGACGGTGCAGCCGCTGACGGTCGTCGGCCCGTCAGAGGGGAAGAAGGGGACCCGGGTCAAATTCCACGCCTCGCCCGCGACCTTCACCAACATCGAGTACAAATACGCCACGCTCGAGCACCGGCTGCGCGAGCTGGCCTTCCTGAACTCGGGCGTGCGCATCCTGCTGCGCGACCAGCGTCATGCCGACGTCAAGGAGGAGGAGCTGTTCTACGAGGGCGGCGTCGAGGCCTTCGTGCGCTATCTCGACCGCTCGAAGCAGCCGTTGATCGGCAACCCCATCGTCATCCGCGGCGAGCGCGAGGGCGTGACGGTGGACGCCGCGCTGTGGTGGAACGACGGCTACCACGAGAACGTGCTGCCCTTCACGAACAACATCCCGCAGAAGGACGGCGGCACGCATATGGCGGGCTTCCGCGGCGCGCTGACGCGGACGATCAACGCCTATGTCGGGCAATCGGGGCTGGCCAAGAAGGAGAAGGTCACGCTGACCGGCGACGATGCGCGCGAGGGGCTGACCTGCGTGCTGTCGGTCAAGGTGCCGGACCCCAAGTTCTCGAGCCAGACCAAGGACAAGCTGGTCAGCTCCGAGGTTCGGCCGGCCGTCGAGGGGCTGATGTACGACAAGCTCGGCGAGTGGTTCGAGGAGAACCCGGCCGATGCGAGGATCATCGTCGGCAAGATCGTCGAGGCGGCGCTGGCGCGCGAGGCGGCGCGCAAGGCGCGCGAGCTGACCCGGCGCAAGTCGGTGATGGACGTGGCCAACCTGCCCGGGAAGCTGGCCGATTGCCAGGAGAAGGACCCCGCCCGGGCCGAGCTGTTCCTGGTCGAGGGCGATTCAGCCGGCGGCAGCGCCAAGCAGGGGCGCTCGCGCCACAACCAGGCGGTGCTGCCGCTGCGCGGCAAGATCCTGAACGTCGAGCGCGCCCGCTTCGACAGGATGCTCGGCAGCCAGGAGATCGGCACGCTGATCACGGCGCTCGGCACCGGCATCGGCCGCGACGAGTTCAACATCGGCAAGCTGCGCTATCACAAGATCATCGTGATGACCGATGCCGATGTCGACGGCGCGCACATCCGCACGCTGCTGCTGACGTTCTTCTACCGGCAGATGCCGGAGCTGATCGAGGGCGGCTATCTCTACATCGCCCAGCCGCCGCTCTACAAGGTGACGCGCGGCAAGTCGGAGGTCTATCTCAAGGACCAGCCGGCGCTCGAGGACTACCTGGTCGCGCAAGGGGCCGACGGCGCCGTGCTGCGGCTCGGCGGCGGCGCCGAGCTGGCCGGGCCCGACCTGATCCGCGTCGTCGACGAGGCGCGGCGCGTGCGCCAGGTGCTGGGGGCCTTCCCGACGCATTACCCGCGATTTGTGCTGGAGCAGATGGCGATCGAGGGCGCGGTGGCGCCGCATCCGTCTCCCGAGGTCGTGACCAGGGTGGCGCAGCGCCTCGACGGGCTCGCGCCCGAGACCGAGCGCGGGTGGCAGGGCGATGTCGCGGCCGATGGCGGCGTGCGCTTCACGCGCGTCGTGCGGGGCGTGGCCGAGGTGCGCTCGATCGACGGCATGGCGCTGCGCTCGGCCGAGGCGCGGCAGCTGGCGCGCCAAAGCTCGGCGCTGGCCGAGACCTATGGCGCGCCCGCCAAGCTGGTGCGCAAGGATCGCGAGGTGGCGATCCGCGCGCCCTCCGAGCTGATCGACGTCATCATGGCCGAGGGCGAGAAGGGCATCGCGCTGCAGCGCTATAAGGGCCTCGGCGAGATGAACGCCGAGCAGCTGTGGGAGACGACGCTCGACCCCGAGGCGCGCACGCTGCTGCAGGTGCGCATCGACCACATGGCCGAGGCGGACGAGATCTTCACCAAGCTGATGGGCGACGTCGTCGAGCCGCGGCGCCAGTTCATCCAGGAGAACGCGCTCTCGGTCGTCAACCTGGACATCTGACCAAGAGGGAGGGGCCTCAGCCGTCGGCGCTGCCGGTTGGGCTCAGCGTGGCGCTGTCGGCCACCGGGCGTCGTCGCGGTCGCCGGCAGATGCACCGACGGACGCACCGGAGATGTCGGAGGCATCGGTCCGGTAGACTGACGCTCTCAGGGCGAAAGCGGGTTCGGGGTCCGGCACCGCGTCTTCGCGCAGCACCTCGTTCGGCAGCGGGAAGAAGTAGACGCGGTCGCCCATCCGGCGATGCAGTTGCGCGGTCGTCCGCCGGCTGTGCTCGGCCAGGCCGTCATCGCGGAAGTTGACGCCGGCGCACCCCTCGAGCGACACGGCGTGCCGCTCTTCGAAGAACGCCTTTGCAGCGCTGCCGACGCGATGGCCGTAATCCGCCGTCTCGGGGTGCGGCCAGAAGTTTTCCGAAAAGACGGCCCAGTGGCCGTCGGCATTGGCCCCTTCGCAGTAGACGTACCAGGTCTTCGCCTCGGCGGCCGCGCCGCCCTGCGCGCTGGCCGCGAGCACACCCATCGCCGCTGCGACCAGTCCGACCCGCATACCCATGCCTGCCCCTTCGTTGCCTGCCTCGTCGCGGCCCTTGGCGGCCGCTGTCCTTCGGACAGTCGAGAGCGGTTGAGCCCGGCTTCTCCAGACCGACGTTAAGCGCATAACGCAAATGGCTGCACGCGAAAGATGAACGCCCGCTTACGATTTACCATCCGTTTCGGCGAAAACCCGCTTGGCGATGCGGAAAGATGACACCGCAGCGGGCACCCCGCAGTATATCGCAATAACGTGCAGCAGGGCGCGGAGTTCCTCGCGGCTGACGCCGTTGCGGATGGCGCCGCGGAAGTGGAGCTCGAACTCCTCCATGCGGTTGAGCGCCGCCAGCATCGGCAGGTTGATCATCGAGCGGGTCTTGGCGGGCAGCGTGTCGTCGCCCCAGCCAAAGCCCCAGCACCAGGCCGTCATCGCCTCCTGGAACGGGCGGCTGAACTCGTCGGCGCTGGCAATCGCCTTGTCGACATAGTCGGCGCCGAGCGTCGCCTTGCGCTGCTGCAGCCCCGTTTCGAACAGCTTGTCGTCCATCGTCGCCTCCTGCCTCGGTTTAGGCGGCAGCTTGGCCGCCCGGGGCGGCGGAGGCAAGGCCGTCAGACCGCCGCGAGCACGCGCGCGATGTCGGCGGCGAGGCTTTCAGGCGTGACGTCGCGGCGGAAGAGCGCGACCAGCCCCTTGCCGGGCACCATCAGGTAGAAATAGCTCGTGTGGTTCATGAGATAGCCGACGGCCGAGTCCGGCATCTCGACCTTCTGGTAGAAGACCTTGTAGGCGTCGGCGGCCTTCTTGATCTCGTCGGGCGTGCCGGTCAGCGCGATCATCTTGGGGTGCACCGCGGCGGCGTAATCGGCCAGCGCCTGGGGCGTGTCGCGCTCGGGGTCGACGGTGATGAAGACCGGCGTCACGTCGATCCCCTGCCCGTCGAGGATGTCGACGGCCTGGGCCATGATCTGCGTGTCGACGGGGCAGACGTCGGGGCAGAACGTATAGCCGAAATAGATCAGCGTCGGCCCGTCGATCAGCGCGTCGGAGGTGATGCGCTGGCCGGTCTGCTCGGTCAGCTCGAACGGGCCGCCGATGTCGGCGCCCTGAACGTTGACCATGGAGGGCGACAGCTCGACCGGGCGTTCGGAAAGGCCGAGCCACAGCGCGACCCCGGCGATGGCGACGACCAGCGCGCCGGCCGTGGCGAGGGCGATGGCTCTCATCTTTGCTCCTGGCATGATCCGTGCGAGAGAAAGGTCTTGACCGCGGCAATGCAAGGCTGCGGCCGCGACTTGCGCCTTGCAGTCACGTGAACGTGCGGAATGGTGCCGTCAATGGCTGTCATCGAGCAGCGATCCTTCTTCGACATGCGCGCCCGCGGCGACTGGGTGCGGCTGCGCACGCTTGTGGTGCTGCGCTGGATCGCCATCGCGGGGCAGGTTGGCGCGGTCCTGATCTCGGCCCGGTGGTTCGGCTTCGAGCTGCCGGTCGCGCTGTGCGCGCTGGTGATTTCGGCCTCGGTGTCGTTCAACGTCGCGGCGCAGATGGTCCATCCGGCGGAGAAGCGGCTGAGCGAGCGCGGCACGCTGGCCTGCCTGTTCTTCGATCTGGCGCAGCTCGTCAGCATGCTGATGCTGACGGGCGGGCTGAACAACCCCTTCGCGATGCTGATCCTGGCGCCGGTGACGGTCGCCGCGACCGCCCTGCGGCTGCGCTCGACGCTGATCCTGGGCGTGCCGGCGCTGCTCAGCATTCCGCTGATGTCCTTTCTGCACGTGCCGCTGGTCACCTCCGAGGGCCTGGTGCTGGCCGTTCCCGAGATCTACCGGCACGGGATCGCGGCGGCGCTGGCGATCGGGCTGGTGTTCCTGGGCCTCTATGCGCGGCGCGTCTCGGTCGAGAGCCATGCCATGTCCGAGGCGCTGGCGGCGACCCAGCTGGCGCTGGCGCGCGAGCAGCGGCTGGCGGCGATCGGCGGCATGGCAGCTGCCGCGGCGCACGAACTCGGGACGCCTCTGGCGACCATCAAGCTGGTGGCAGGCGAGCTCGCGCGCGAGCTGACCGGCAATGCCGAGCTGGCCGAGGATGCCGCCCTGATCCGCCGCGAGGCCGAGCGGTGCGGCGCCATCATGCGGGATCTGAGCCAGGGCGGGCGCGACGATTCGCATGTGAAGCTCGCGCCTGTTTCCGCGGTGATCGCCGAGGCGGCGCGTCCGCACGCCGATCGCGGCAAGGCGCTGATCGTGCGGATCGATGGGGCGCCCGCCGACGAGGCCGATGCCAGCCAGCCGACGATCGCGCGCTCGCCGGAGTTGATCCACGGGCTGCGCAACGCGATCCAGAACGCCGTCGACTTTGCCGCGTCGACGGTCTGGGTCGATGCCGAGACCGCGGACGAGTCGCTGCGCATCGCGATCGGCGACGACGGACCGGGCTTCAGCCCGGACATCCTGCCGCGCCTGGGGCAGCCCTATGTCTCGACGCGCGCACGGGGAGATCGCCGCGCGGCGGACGGGCAGTACGAGGGAATGGGGCTCGGCCTCTTCATCGCCCGCACATTGCTGGAGCGGACGGGCGCCCGGGTCGCCTTCGCGAATGGCAGCGATACTCGGGAGCGCCGCGAGACCGGTACGCCTCTCGAGCATCTCCACCCGCCCGGCGCGATCATCGAGATGGTCTGGCCCAATGGAACCCTGGTTGCACCGCACGGCGAGACGCGTCGCGCGCTGGGGCCGAACCTCCGATTCGAGGGGATAAATTAACGATTTGCCAAGGCGGCCGTAAGATAAGGGAATTGACATCTTAACCGTGTTGGCAAACAACTTTAAGTCGAACTCTGGGGGGCGAGCGAAGTGACGCCAGTCAGCACGGCATTGCGGCCTTGAGTGCGGGCGCGATCGGCGCATCGGCCGTTGACATAACGCTGGTCGTTACGGCCGTCGGCCTCGTCTTGCTGATCTTCGCGATCTGGCGCCTGTTCTTTTCGGCACCGCGCGCGGGCGATGCCGAGGCGCTGACGGACGGCGCCGTTCTGCTGACCGCCGAGGGCGTGATCCAGCAGGCCTCGCCCGAGGCGCGCGGGCTGCTCGGCGAGTGCGCCGGCCAGTCGCTTGGTCCCCTTCTCGACGAGCTCCTCGGACCTGACGCTGTACGGGCGCGCGAAGCGGTGAGCCGGCTCGAGGTGCTGGGCGAGCCCTTGGACATGCTGGCCCGAACGCCCGATGGCCGCGCCTTCGAACTGGTCGGCGAGCCTTCGGGCGCGCTGATCCGGCTGACGCTGCGCGATGCCAGCTATGTCGACGGCAGGCTGCGCGAGGCCGAGGCCCGCGTCGAGGCTGCCGAGAGCCTCCTGCGCAACCACAACTGGGAGCAGGAGACGCTGCATGGCCTGGTCTCCGAGGCGCCGATCATCGCCTGGCACAGGACGGCCGAGGGCCAGGTGAACTGGTCGGCCGGTCAGATCCGCACGCGCAACGGCGCCGTCACGCCCGAGCAGACGGTCGATCTGATCGTCGCGCGCACGCGTCTGAACCGGCAGCCGGCGCTCGCCGGCCAGCCGCAGAAGTCGCGGATCGAGATCGTCGTCAACGATGGCGCCGAGACGGTTTCGCTGCACGTCATCGAGATCGTCCGGCAGGACGGGTCGCGCATCGGCTTTGCCACCGACGCCGGCACCGCGGCCTCGGCCGAGCGGACGCTGACCCGCTTCGTCCAGACGATGACCGAGACGTTCGCGCATCTGACGGTCGGCCTCGCGATCTTCGACCGCAACCAGACGCTGGCGCTCTTCAACCCGGCGCTGGTGCAGATGTGGCAGGTCGAGCCCGCCTGGCTGGCGCGCCGGCCCTCGCTGCGCGACATCCTCGACGAGCTGCGCGCCATCCGGCGCCTGCCCGAGGTCGAGGACTTCCACAAATGGCGCTCGAAGCTGCTCGGTCTCTTCGAGAACACCGAGGCGGCGGATTACGAGGAGCTGTGGCACCTGGCGGACGGGTCGAACATCCGCGTGCTGGCGCGGCCGCACCCGCATGGCTCGCTGGCCTTCAACTTCGACGACGTGACCGAGCGCATGCGGCTCGAGCAGCGTTATCGCCACTCGATCGACCTGCGCCGCGCCACGCTTGACGGGCTGACCGAGGGCATCGCCGTCTTCGGCGCCAACGGCCTGCTGCAGTTCGTCAACCAGGCCTTTCACGAGATCTGGGGCACCGACGGCGACACGGTCTATGCGGCGATGCACGCCCGGCAGCTGATCGCGCTGTGCGAAGGCATCGCCGGCGAGACCGAGACCTGGCAGCGGCTGCACGGCTTCATCACGGGCGACGACAACCGCCGGGTCTGGACGGCGCGGCTGCGCATGGGGTCGGGCCGGGTGCTGACGGCGCGCTTTGCGCCGCTGCCGGACGGCTCGACCATGGCCGTCTTCTCGGACATCAGCGAGTCCGAGCGGATCTCCGAGGCGCTGATCGAGCGCAGCGCCTCGCTCTCGATGGCCGAGACGACGCGCAGCGCCGTCGTGCGGCTGCTCGAGCGCGCGCCCGCGCCGCTGCTCGACGACATCGGGCGTCGGCTGGCCGAGCTCGAGCGCGCCGGGGGCCTGCCGCCGGAGGCGCGGGACGTCGCGGCAACTGTCGCCGGCGCGTCGGCCGAGCTGCGTGGGTCGCTGGATCAGGCGCTCAGAATCGCGTCCCGCCCGGCCGACCCGCGCGATGACAGGGCTGAGAGCTGCGATGTCGGCGAGGTGCTGCGCTTTGTGCGCGACATCGCGGCGCCGCGGGCCGAGGATGCGGGCGTCGAGCTCGTCCTTGACGATGCCAGGGCGCCGGGCGCCTTTGCCTGCTCGTCCGGCCGTTTGCGCCAGATCGCCTTCCAGCTGGCGATCGACGCCATCGGCCGGGCGCAGCCGGGCTTCAAGGTGACGCTGGGCGCCGAGGGCCAGTCAGACCGGTTCCTGCTCTATGCCGAGTGCCGGACGACGCAGTCCGCGCCGAGGGTCGCCAGCACCTATGAAGAGGACACCAAGACCGAGGTGATGCGCCTCGTCCAGCGGCTCGTCAGCAAGGAGAACGGGCGGGTCGAGATCGAGGAGGAGCCTGGCGCGGGCTGGAGCCGGGTCGTCTGCCACTTCGTCGCGCGCGGCCCGATGAACAGGGGTGCGGACCTGGTCCCTGGCGGCAGCGAGGCCGCGCCGGTCGTCCGGCGCGACAATGTCCACGAGCTGAAGACGCGCGCCAGCTGAGCTTTCTTGGCCCGGGATGCTGGCAAGCTTTGCCGAATGCGGCTAGTCTCGGCGCCCCGATACAGTCCCGGCACAGCCCCGTCCGCAGCCCCGTCCGCAGCCCCGTCCGCAGCCCCGTTCACAGCCCCGTTCACGAGTGATGATCGCCTGCCTCGCCCCGCCCGCTCTTGCGCTTTACGCCGCCGCGGCGGAGGAGACCGATGCCATCGGTCGAAGGCTGGCCGCGGTGCTGAGGCCGGGCGACGTGGTTGCCCTGCATGGGCCGCTCGGGGCGGGGAAGTCGCAGCTCGCCCGCGCCGTGATCCGGGCCCGGCTTGGCGATCCGGAGGCCGAGGTGCCGTCGCCGAGCTACACGCTCGTCAATATCTACGAGGCCGATGTCGAGTCGGGGGATGTCGAGATCTGGCATGCCGACCTTTACCGCATCGACCCGGAGGAGATGGCCGAGCTCGGGCTGGCTGACGCGCCGCCCGACGCCATCCTGCTGGTCGAATGGGCGGACCGCTGGCCGGGGCTTCCGGCACGGCGCCTGGAGATCGCGATCGCTTTCGCCGAAGACGGCGGCCGCAGCCTGGCCCTGACGCCGCAGGGCCAGGGCTGGGAGAGCGCCCTGCGGGCGCTGGGCCTGGCGCAGTGACGGCGCGCGACGCCGCCATCGCCGACTTTCTGGCCGATGCCGGCTGGGGCGACGCCGTGATCGCGCCGCTGGCCGGCGACGCCTCGAACCGGCGCTATCTGCGGCTTTCGCGGGCGGGGAGCACGGCCGTGCTGATGGATGCGCCGCCGGAGCGGGGAGAGGACGTGCGGCCGTTCCTCGCCGTCACCGAGTGGTTGCGTGACCGCCGCCTCTCGGCGCCGCGGCCGCTCGCATCAGACCTGGAGGCCGGGCTGCTGCTGCTCGAGGATCTGGGCGACGATCTCTTCGTGCGCCACCTGGCGCGGCACCCGGCCGATGAGACGGCGCTTTACGGCGCCGCCGTCGACCTGCTGGCCCGGCTTGCCGGCTCGCCGCCCCCAGCCCGGCTCGGCGGCGGCGCGGTCGCGATGGAGCTGGCGCCCTATGACGCGGCCGTGCTGGCGCGCGAGGCCGGGCTTTTCACCGGCTGGTGGCTGCCGGCGGTCGCGACGGTCTCGCCGGGGATGGCGGCCGACTATGCCGCGCTGGTGGCCGAGGCGACGGCGGCGGTCGAAAGCGCCAGGGACGTGCTGGTGCTGCGCGACTACCATGCGGAGAACCTGCTGTGGCTGCCGGGGCGCGCGGGCGCGGCACGGGTGGGGCTGCTCGATTACCAGGACGCGTTGGCGGGGCACGCGGCCTATGACCTCGTCTCGCTTCTGGAGGATGCGCGGCGCGACACAGCGCCCGAGCTTCAGGCGGCGATGGTCGAGCGATACCTGCGCGCGCGGTCCGAGCTCGATGCGGACGGCTTTCGCGCGGCCTATGCCGTTCTCGGCGCCCAGCGGAACCTGAAGATCATCGGCATCTTCGCGCGGCTGGCGCGGCGGGATGGAAAGCCGCGCTATCTGGGGCTGATCCCGCGCGTCTGGCGGCATCTGCAGCGCGACCTGGCGCATCCGGCGCTGGCTCCGCTTGCCGCCTGGATCGAGCGGCATGCGCCGGCCCCGGAGGCGGCGGTCCTGGCCAGGGCGGGCGCGGCGGTTCCAGCGTGAGCCTGACCACGGCGATGGTGCTGGCGGCGGGCTTCGGGACCCGCATGGGCGCGCTGACCCGCGCGCGGCCGAAGCCGCTGCTGACGGTGGCGGGACGCGCGCTGATCGACCATGCGCTCGACGCCGTCGAGGGCGCGGGCGTCCGCCGCGCCGTCGTCAACCTGCATTACCTCGGCGAACAGATCCGGGCGCACCTCGCCGAGCGGCGCGCGCCGGAGGTCGTCTTCTCGCAGGAGACGCCAGAGATCCTGGATACCGGCGGCGGGATCGTCCACGCGCTGCCGCTGCTCGGGCCGAGCGCCTTCTTCGGGCTGAACAGCGACGCGCTGTTCGTCGGGCGCAACCCGCTGAAGGCGCTGGCGGCGGCCTGGGCGCCCGGGCGCATGGACGCGCTGCTGCTGCTGGTGCCGGCCGCCAGAGCCCTCGCCTATACCCGGGCGGGCGATTTCTTCCTCGACGCCGAGGGGGATCGACCGTGGCGGCGGGGTGCGGCGGCTGCGGCGCCCTTCGTGTTCAGCGGCGCGCAGATCCTGACGCCGGGCGCCTTCGTCGGCGCCCCCGGCGGGCCGTTCTCGCTCAACCTGGTCTGGGACCGGCTGATCGGGTCTGGGCGATTGGCCGCCATCAGCTACCAAGATGAATGGGTCGACGTCGGCACCCCGGAGGGGCTGAGCGAGGCCGAGCGCGCGCTGGCGGCCACCGGTCGATGAGCGCAGCAGGATGAGCCTGGACGGCCCCGCCCCGCGGGTCTTCGCGCTGCCGCCGGGCGTGCCGTTCGCGCGCCGCTTCGCGGCCGGGTTTCACGCCCGTTTTGCCGCGCCCGAGATCGCCGGCCGCACGGTCGTCCTGGTCAACACGCGCCGGGCGCTGCGTGCCATCGAGGACGCGCTGGCCGAGCTCGCGCCCGGCCCCGGGCTGCTGCCGAGGCTCGAGCTGATGTCCGAGCTCTATGGCGATCCGCTGGCGACGGACCTGCCGGAGGCGATCTCGCCCCTGCGGCGCCAATTGCGGCTGACGCGGCTGGTCGAGCATTTCCTGGCGGCCGAGCGTGCATCGGGCGAGGTGGTGGCGCCGGCGTCGGCCGCGCCGGACCTCGCCGAAGAGCTGGCGCTGCTGATCGACCGGTTCTGCGACGAGGGGCTGGCGAGCGACTGCCTCGACGGGCTGCTCGACAGATCCGAGGTCGGTGAAGGCGCGGCGATGCACTGGCAGCGGACGCTGCGCTTCGTCGACATCGTCCGGCATCAGTGGCCCCGGATCTGCGCCGAGGCCGAAGGCGGGGCACCGGACCCTCGGCAGCGGCAGCGCGCGGCGGTGGCGGCGCTCGCCGAGAGATGGCGGGCCGAGCCGCCGGCCCATCCGATCATCGTCGCGGGCTCGACGGGCTCGGTCGGCTCGACGCGCGAGCTGATGGCGGCCGTTGCCGCCCTGCCGCAGGGGGCTCTCGTCCTGCCGGGCTTCGATCCGGGCATCGAGCCGGCCATCTGGGATGCGGCCGGGCCCGAGCATCCTGCCGGCATCTTCCGGCCGCTGCTGCAGCGGCTGGGCATCGCGCCGGGCGAGGTCCGGCTGTGGCACCGGGGTCCGGACAGCCCGCGGCGCGCGCTCTTCGCGCAGGCGCTGCGCCCGGCCCCTGTCACCGACCATTGGCGCGAGGCGGCGGCGCATCTGATCGGGACGATCGGCGAGGCGACGGCCGGGCTGGCGCTGATCGAAGCCGACTCGCCCCGCCACGAGGCCGAGGCGATCGCGGTCGCGATCCGCGAGGCGCTGGAGACGCCCGGGGCCACGGTCGGCCTCGTCTCGCCGGATGCGGGCCTCGCCCGGCGGGTGACCGCCGCGCTCGACCGGTTCCGCATCGTGCCTGACGACACGCTGGGGCAGCCATTGGCGCTCGCTCCGCCCGCCGTCCTGCTGCGGCTGATCGCAGCCGCGGCGGCCGGTCGCGCCGACGCCGTGCAGGTCGCGGCGCTGCTGCACCACCCGCTGGTCAGGCCCGGAATGGCGCGCGCCGAGCACCTTGCGCTGGCGCGGCGCTACGAGGCCCGGGTGCTCCGCGGCGCGGGCGCGCGCGCGCGGGCGCCGGCTGCCTGCCCGCCTGGCCCGACGCGCCGCCGGAGGGTGCGGCCTGGCTTGCCGGCGTGGAGGCGACACTCGCCCCGCTCGCCGAGGCCATCGCCGGCCCGGCGCCGCTCGGCGGCATGGTCGGGGCGCTTCGCGCGGCGGCCGGGCGGCTGACCGATGCGGGCAGCGGCCCGGAGATCTGGGCCGGCCCCGCCGGGCAGGAGCTCGACGCCTTCACGGCCGAGCTCGAGCGGCACGCCGACGCCTTTGGCGACGGGCCGGTCGGCGACTTCCCGGCACTGCTGCTCGGCCTGATGCGGGGGCGGCAGGTGCGTCCCTCGCCCGAGCGGCCGCACCCGCGCGTGGCCATCTGGGGACCGCGCGAGGCGCGCGTCCAGGGCGCCGACCTGATGATCCTGGCAGGCCTCAACGACGGCGTCTGGCCGGCGGCCGCCGACCCAGGGCCCTGGCTCAGCCGGCCCATGCACAAGGCTGCAGGGCTGCCCCAGCCCGAGCGCACCATCGGGCTTGCCGCCCACGACTTTCTGCAGGGCGCCTGCCAGGGGCGGGCGCTGCTGACGCGGGCGCGCAAGGTCGACGGGGTGCCGACGGTCGCCTCGCGCTGGCTCGTGCGGTTCGAGACGCTGGTCGAGGGGATCGGCGCATCCGACGCGCTGCAGGCGATGCGGGCGCGCGGCGGGCGGTATCTGGCGCTTGCGGAGCGGCTCGGCCGGCCGGAGGGCACCGTTGCGGCCGCGGCGCGGCCGAAGCCGACGCCGCCGCTCGATGCCCGGCCGCGCCGGCTCTCGGTGACCGACATCGAGCGGCTGATCCGGGATGCCTATGCGATCTATGCCAAGCACGTGCTGCGGCTGAAGCCGCTCGAGCCGCTCGGGCGGCCGCCTGACGCGCGCGAACGAGGAAGCCTTGTCCACCGGCTGATGGAGCGATTCACGGCGCGCACCCGTCCTTGGCCGGGCGCGGCGGCGGCGCGCGCGATCCTGATGCAAGCGGCCGACGAGATCCTGGCCGACGAGGTGCCCTGGCCGGACCTGCGGCGCACCTGGCGCGCCAGGATCGCCCGGTTCGCCGACTGGTTCGTGGTGAGCGAAGAAGCGCGGCGTTCGGGCGGGCCGTCGATCGCGTGCGAGGTCTTTGGCCGCATGCGGCTCGACCTGCCCGGAGGTCCGTTCGAGATCACGGCACGCGCCGATCGGATCGACACGCAGCAGGACGGGCGGGCGGCGATCTACGACTACAAGACCGGCAGCCCGCCCACCGGCAAGCAGGTCGAGACGGGCTTCGCACAGCAGATCCACCTGCAGGCGGCGATGCTGGCGCAGGGCGGCTTCGACGGCCTGCCGGCGATGGAGACGGCCTGCGGTGCCTATATCGGCCTGACCGGCGCGGGCGATGGCGGCAGGGTGACGAAGGTCGACACCGCGCAGGAGAAGATCCAGGAACACCGCGCGCGCGTGGTGGCGCTCCTCTCTGCCTATGACGCGGGCGCCCCCTACATCGCGCTCGGCCGGGTCGAGAGCGTGCGGACCCGCAGCGATTACGATCACCTCGCCCGCCGGGCCGAGTGGTGGGGAGCGGACGAATGACCTGGCTTCGGCCGTCGCCCGCGCAGATCGCCGCGACCGATCCGGCGAGTTCCAACTGGGTCGGCGCCAATGCCGGCTCGGGCAAGACGCATGTGCTGACGCAGCGCGTCGCGCGGCTGCTGCTGCAGGGCGCCGAGCCGCACAAGATCCTGTGCCTGACCTACACCAAGGCGGCGGCCGCCGAGATGCAGACGCGGCTCTTCCGCCTGCTCGGCCGGTGGGCGATGGCGGATGACGACCAGCTCGGGCGCGAGCTGGCCGACCTCGCCGGCGGGGCCGGCGGGGCCGGCGGGGCGGCGCCTGGCCTGGGCCCAGCGACCCTGGCGCGGGCACGGCAGCTTTTCGCCCGGGCGCTCGAGACGCCGGGCGGGCTCAAGATCCAGACCATCCATGCCTTCTGCGAGGCGCTGCTGCGGCGCTTTCCGCTCGAGGCGGGCGTCTCGCCCCGCTACGAGGTGGCCGACGACCGACGCGCCGCCCTGCTGCTCGCGGCCGTGCGCGAGGCGATGGCGGCGGGCTGCGGCGACGCCTTCGACTGCGCCGCCAGGCTGCTCGACGAGAACGGCATCGACGAGCTGGCGGCGGCGGTGCTGGCCCGCCGGACGTCGTTTGCGGGCGATGCCGAGGCGCGGATCGCCGCGCATTTCGGGCCGGCGCAGGACGAGGTCTCGGTTGCCGAGGCGGCGCTCGACACGCTCGCCTGGCTGGCCTCGCCGGCGCTGCGCTCGGCGCTGCTGGCCCGCGGCGGCAAGCAGGACCGTCGGCTCGGCGAGGCGCTGCCGGTCGAGCGGCCGAGGGGCGCGGCGGCGCTGACGGCGCGTCAACGGCCTGATCCGCGCCGTGCTGAAGGCGGATGGCGGGGCCCGGAACCCCAGCCGGTTTCCGACGCTGGAGGTCAAGCGGGCGCATCCTGGCGCCGAGGACGAGATCGCCCGTCTGACGAGCTGGGCTTGCGAGACCGGCGACAGGCTGAGGGCGGCGCGGATCGCCGCGCGAACGCGCGACCTGCATCGCTTCGCGGGCGAGCTGCTCGACCGGCATGGCGTGGCGAAGGCGGCCGGCGCGCTGCTCGATTTCGACGATCTCGTGCATCGCGCCTGCGCGCTGCTGACGGATTCGGTGATGCGCGCCTGGGTGCTCTACAAGCTCGATCTCGGCATCGACCACATCCTGGTCGACGAGGCGCAGGACACCGCGCCGCTGCAATGGCAGGTGGTGCAGGCCATCGCCGACGAGTTCCTGGCCGGCGCGGGCGCGCAGACCGGGCCGCGCTCGATCTTCGTCGTCGGCGACGAGAAGCAGTCGATCTTTTCGTTCCAGGGCGCCGAGCCGCAGGCGTTCGGGCAGATGCTCGGCCATTTCGACCGGCGCTTCCGGGCGGTGGGCGCGCCGCTGGGCCGGCCGGCGCTGCGGACCTCGTACCGCTCGGCACCGGCGATCCTCGACTTCGTCGACCTCGTCTTCCAGGGCGACGCGGCTGCGGGGCTGACGGTGACGGACGAGGCGGTGCGCCACGAAGCGCACCGGAGCCACGCCTTCGGCCGGGTGGATCTCTGGCCGCTGATCGAGGCGGAGGACGCCCCGGACCCGCCCGAATGGTGGAAGCCCGTCGATCTGGTCCCGCCCTCGGACGCGCGCGAGCGGCTGGCCGGCATGGTGGCGGACGAGATCGGGCGGCTGCTGCGCGAGGAGTGGCTGGGGGCCCGGGGCGAGGTGCCGGCCCGGCGCGTGCGGCCGGGCGATATCCTCGTGCTGGTCGCCAAGCGCTATCCGCTCGCGGCCGGGATCGTCCGGCGGCTGAAGGCGCTGGGCGTTCCGGTCGCCGGCGCCGACCGGCTGCGGCTGACCAACGAGATCGCCGTGCAGGACCTGCTGGCGCTCGCCAAGGTGGCCCGCATGCCCGGTGACGACCTGTCGCTCGCGGCCCTTCTCCGCTCGCCCCTCTGCGGCCTGGGCGAGGACGAGCTCTTCGAGCTTGCGCATGCGCGGACGGGCAGTCTGTGGCAGGCGCTGCTCGGCTCGAGCCGCCACCAGCCGGTGGCCGCGTTCCTGCGCGACATGGCGGGGCGGGCGGATTTCCTGCGGCCTTACGAGTTTCTCGAGCACGCGCTGGTCCGCCATGACGGGCGGCGCCGGCTGCTCGCTCGGCTGGGCCTGGAGGCCGAGGACGCGATCGACGAGCTGCTGGCGCAGGCGCTGGTCTATGAGACGAGCGAGGCGCCGTCCCTGGCCGGGTTCATCGCCTGGATCGAGGCCGGCGACGTCGAGGTCAGGCGCGAGATGGAGGGCGGCGGCGATTTTGTCCGCGTGATGACGGTGCATGGCGCCAAGGGGCTCGAGGCGCCGATCGTCATCGTTCCCGACACTGTGTCGGGCGGTCGCCGCGGCGGCCCGCTGCTCGCGACGTCGTCGGGCGGCAACCTGCCCGAGCTGACGCTGTGGCCGGGGGCCAAGGCCGATGACGACCCCGTCGCCAGCCGGGCACGGCAGGCGGCGGAGGCACGCGAACGGGCCGAGCGCAAGCGGCTGCTCTATGTCGCGCTGACCCGCGCCGAGGACTGGCTGATCCTGTGCGGCGCGGGCCAGCGGCGGCCGAACCAGGAGAGCTGGTACGACCTGCTCGAGGCCGGCATGGCGAGGTGCCCCGGCGCGGTGCGGTTGCCGAGCCCGACAGGGGCTGGCGACATGCTGCGCGTCGAGAGCGGCGCGCCGCCGGTGCCCGCGACCGTGACAGCGGCCGTCGCTGCAAGCCCGCCCTCGCCGCTGCCGGGCTGGCTCGGGCCGGCGCCGCGGGAGGCACGGCCGCCGCGGGTGAGCCCGTCGGCCCTCGCTCCCTCCGAGGCGCATGGTGGGGCGGGCATGGGCCGGGAGGCGGCGCTCGCGCTGGGGCGCGCGGTGCACCTGCTCCTCGAGCGGCTGGCGGAAAAGCCGGCAGCGGCGCGGCCGGCGCTGGCCGAGCGGCTGCTGGCCGCTTTTGCGGAGCTGAACGAAGACCACCGCCGGCTCGCCGTCGCCGAGGCCGAGCGCGTCATGGCGATGCCCGCGGCGACGGCCATCTTCGGCCCTGATGCGCTGGCCGAGGTGGCGGTCGTGATGCCGGGGCCCGGCGGGACGCGGATGACGGGCCGGGTCGACCGGCTCGTGCTCGGCGAGGGCCGGGCGCTGATCGTCGACATCAAGACCGACCGGGTGCCGCCGCCCGGTCCCGAGGCGGTGCCGATGGCCTATCTGGCCCAGCTCGGCGCCTATGCGGCGGCGATCGAAGGCGCATTCCCCGGCCGCGCCGTCGAGACGGCCCTGCTGTGGACCGCCGGTCCCAGTCTGATGCAGGTCAACCCCTGGTTGACGCAAAGGGCCTTTCACGAGAGCTTGGCGGGGGCGTCTGCCGCCGATCATTGATTCAATCCGGGGGCCGACCTAGGTTTGGCGTCCTGCGGCCGGACGGCGCAGCAGCAACGGAGGAAACAGCGCCATGGCGACTTTTGCCGTGACCGACGACAGCTTCGAGACCGATGTTCTGCAGGCCAACGGCCCGGTGGTGGTCGACTTCTGGGCGGAATGGTGCGGCCCCTGCAAGCAGATAGGGCCCGGCTTTGGAGGAGATCGCCCAGGAGATGGACGGCCGCGTCAAGGTCGCCAAGGTCAATATCGACGAGAGCCCGAACGCACCGTCGCGCTATGGCGTGCGGGGGATTCCGACCCTGCTGCTCTTCAAGGACGGCGAGATCGTCGACAAGAAGGTCGGGGCCGATTCGAAGCGGGGCATCGAGAGCTGGATCGAGAGCGCCCTCTGATTCGCTTCTGATTCGTCGGCAAGGGCGCGCCTAGGCGCGCCCTTCGTGCGCCCGGCCTCTGCGGCTCAGCCGTTGGCGGCCAGGATCTGGCCGGCGAGATAGAGCGATCCGCAGATCAACACCCTGAAAGGCGGTTCCTCGGTCTCTGCGATCAGGTTGATCGCGGCCTCGGCCGACGACGCCGGCTGGGCTTTGACGCCCGCGTCTCGCGCGGCCTCGGCCAGCGCATCGGCCGAATAGCTTGCCTCGGCGCCCGGGATCGTGACGGTCTGAACGCTGGCGCAGCGGGGCCCGAGCGGGCGCAGGAAGTCCGCTGCCGCCTTGGTGTCGAGCATGCCGACGACGAGATGAACCGGCAGAGCCGCCCGCGCCCGCCATTCGTCGAGCACGGCGGCGATCGCCTCGCCCGCTGATGCGTTGTGCCCGCCGTCGAGCCACAGCTCGGCGCCGGCCGGCAGGGCATCGACCAACGGGCCGCGCGTCAGCCGCTGCATGCGCGCCGGCCAGAGCGCGTCGCGCAGCGCCGCCTGGGCGGCCTGCTGGCCGAGCCCGAGCGCCCGCAGGGCGGCGATGGCGATGCCGCCATTGGCGATCTGATGCGGGCCGCTCAGGCGCGGCGGGTCGAGATCGTAGAGGCAGTGCTCGTCCTGGTAGACGAGGCGGCCATGCTCGGTCCGCGCGAGCCAGTCGCGACCGTGCACCAGCAAGGGCGCGCCGACCTCGGCCGCGCGCGCCTCGATGACGTCGAGCGCCTGCTCGGTCTGCTGGCCGACGACGCAGGGCACGTCGGGCTTGAGGATCCCGGCCTTTTCGCCGGCGATCTCGGCCAGCGTCTCGCCAAGATATTGCTGGTGGTCGATCGAGACCGGCGTGATCACGGTCAGCCGCGGCCGATCGACGACGTTGGTCGCGTCGAGCCGCCCGCCGAGCCCGACCTCGAGCAGCGTGTAGTCCGCGGGCGTCCGGGCGAAGGCCAGCAGCGCGGCCACGGTGGTAATCTCGAAGAACGTGATCGGTGCGCCGCCATTGGCCGCCTCGCATTCGGCCAGCAGCTCGGCCAGCTCCGCCTCGCCGATGGTCTCGCCGGCGACCCGGATCCGCTCGTGAAAGCGGACGAGGTGCGGCGAGGTGTAGGCGTGCGCCGTCAGCCCTGCCGAGGCAAGGCCCGCGCGGATCATCGCGAGCACCGAGCCCTTGCCGTTCGTCCCGGCGATGTGGACGACAGGGGGCAGGGCGCGCTCGGGGTGCCCGACCGCCGCCAGCAGACGCCAGACGCGGTCGAGCGAGAGGTCGATGACCTTCGGGTGCAGCGTCAGCAGGCGATCGAGCAGGACGTCGCTGGGCGCCGCCGTGGTCACGCGGCCGATCCGCTCGACCCCGTGGCGGCCTCCTCGGGCGGCGCGGTGATGGCGGGGGGCGGCGGCGCCGGCAGGTCGCCATGCACGATCGGCGGCGCCTTCATCAACAGCCGCAGGATGCGGCCGAGCTCTTCGCGCAGATGCTTGCGCTGCACGACGCGGTCGATCATGCCGTGCTCGAGCAGGTATTCCGAGCGCTGGAAGCCTTCGGGCAGCTTTTCGCGGATGGTCTGCTCGATCACCCGGGGCCGGCGAAGCAGATCAGCGCGCCGGGCTCGGCGATATGGATGTCGCCGAGCATGGCGTAGGACGCCGTGACCCCGCCGGTCGTCGGGTTCGTCAGCACGACGACGTAAGGAAGCCCCGCCTCGCGCAGCATCTGCACGGCCATGGTCGTGCGCGGCATCTGCATCAGGCTGAGGATGCCCTCCTGCATGCGCGCGCCGCCGGCGGCGGCGAAGACGACGAGCGGCGCCTTGCGGTCGATCGCCGCCTCGGCCGCCCTGAGCAGAGCGTTGCCGACCGCCATGCCCATCGAGCCGCCCATGAAGGCGAAATCCTGCCCGATCGCGACGACCGGCAGGCCGAAGATGCGGCCCTCGACGGCCAGCATCGCCTCGTGCTCGCCGGTCTTGCGCCGCGCGTCGCGCAGGCGCTCGGTGTAGCGCTTCTCGTCCCTGAAGTGCAGCGGGTCGGCGACCGGGTCGGGCACCTCGATCTGCACGAAGATGCCGCCGTCGAACAGGTGCCGGAAGCGCTCGCGCGGGCTGATCGCCATGTGGTGCCCGCAATTCGGGCAGACGTTCAGATTGTCCGTCAGCTCGCGGTGAAAGACCATCTGGCCGCACTCGTCGCATTTCGACCAGAGGTTCTCGGGCATGTCGCGCCGGGTGAAGATCGATTTGATCTTCGAGGGCACGTAGTCGGTGATCCAGTTCATGTCTGTCCGGTTCGCCCCGGCCGCTTCAACGCTGCACGGGATATATGCCGCCCGGCGGCGCTGCACCAGCGCGCGCTTGAACGGAGTCTGAAGGCGCCGCGCTGGCGCCCGCGCAGGCCTCGGGCACCCATCAGGCGGGACGTTCGATCTCGGCGCCGAACTCGGCCAGTGCGCCGGCCAAGCGCTCGGGCCGCTCGAGCGGGATCAGGTGACCGCAATCCTGCCAGTCGAGCCGGCGCACATCGGACATGGCCCGCGTGACCCGATCGAGCACCTCGACGTCGAGGAAGACGCGGTCGCAATGCCCGGTGATGTTCAGGACCGGCAGCGTCAGCGACTGCCAGGGGAACGCCCAATCCGCCTTTGGCGAGTTGCGCATCAGGTTCATGTGGCCGTGTTCTGGCGGCAGCGGTGCGATCTGGCCCTTCAGCGCGTTCGGCCGCGCCTTGCGCAGGAAATCGGGGTTCACCAGCATCGGGAAGGTCGCGTCCATATAGGTCGGTATGCCGGTTGTGCGGGCAAAGACCGGCAGGGCGTCGTTCACCCAGGCGATGCGGGGCCCGATCTCGCGGATGGTGTTGAGGAAGACGAGGCCGGCCGCCTCGGCACCGGCCTGGATCGCCTGGGCGGCGAACAGGCCACCGATCGACAGGCCGACCAGGATCGGGCGCGCCGGCCGCAGGTCGCGGACGATCCGAACCGCGTCGTCCACGATCAGCTGCGGCGTGAGCTCGGTGCCGGGGGCGAACGGGCTCTCGGCCTGGCCGCGGAAATTGTAGCTGAGCGTGCCGAAGCCCTTTGCGCGCAGCGACGGGGCGACGACGGCCTCCCAATGGTCCGTCGTCCCGGTCAGCGCGTTGACGAAGACGAAGGTCGGCGCCCCGGCCCTGGCCGGCGGGGTGTGCAGGTAGAAGAGCTCGTTCTCGCCGTCGATCTGGAGGATGGCCAATGGGGAGTTCCCTCGCGTGCTGGTGCCGGGGGATCAGCCGCGTGCGCCGTGCGCCCCGTCGGCCAATCCGCGGACGAACTCCAGCACTTCGGCGGCCGATTTGCCATCGCCGATCTGATTGACGATGGCCGAGCCGACGACGACGCCATCGGCGACCCGAGCGATGGCGGCGGCGTTCTCGGGCGTCCTGACGCCGAAGCCGACGCAGACGGGCAGGGCCGTGGCCCGCTTGATGCGCGCGACCTCGGGCGCGACCTCGTCGGCGACGGCCGCCGCCGCGCCGGTGATGCCGGTGATCGAGACGTAGTAGACGAAGCCGCTGGTGTTCGTGCAGCACCGCCGGCAGGCGCCGGTCGTCCGTGGTCGGCGTCGCCAGCCGGATGAAGTGCAGGCCGGCGCGCCGCCGCCGGCAGGCAGAGCTCGTCATCCTCCTCGGGCGGCAGGTCGACGACGATCAGCCCGTCGACGCCGGCCGCCTTCGCCTCGCCGAGGAAGCGCTCGACCCCCATCGAGTAGATGGGGTTGTAGTAGCCCATCAGGATGATCGGCGTCTCGGTCGTCGCCCTCGCGGAAGGCGCGCACCATCGCCAGCGTGTCGGCCATGGTCTGGCCGGCCGCCAGGGCGCGCTGGCCGGCCAGCCTGGATGGCGGGGCCGTCGGCCATGGGATCGGTGAAGGGCATGCCGAGCTCGATCAGGTCGACGCCCGCGCCGGGCAGGCCGCGGACGATCTCGAGCGACCGCTCGCGGTCGGGATCGCCCGCCATGACGAAGGCGATGAAAGCGGCGCGGTTCTGGGCGCGCAGCGCCGCGAAGCGATCGTCGATGCGGGACATTCCCCCTCCCCGACCCTCCCCGCAAGGGGAGGGGGCGCAAGCTGCAGTCGCGGCGCCTTAACCCCCTCTGCGGGTTCGGCACAAGGGGAGCCGAGCGGCTGTGCCGGCGCTAGTCGTCCTTGCGGTAGAACTTCTTCTCGCGCGGCTTGCCGTCCCAGCCGGTCTTGCGCGGCCGGTCACCCTCGCTCGCCGCCCCGCTCGCCGCCGCCGCTCGCCACCGCCGCGATAGGGCTTGCCGCCGCCCTCGCGGTCACCGCCATAGGGCTTGCCGCGCGGCCGGTCGCCGCCGCGGTCCGGGCCGCCGGAGCGCGGCGAGTCCTCGCGGTGCTCCCACTTGTTCAGCAGGGCAGGGCTGAAGCGGTCGCGGCCGATCACGCCCTCGTTGCACCAGACGGTCTGCACCGTCTCGTCGCCGGCATCGTCTGCCGAGACCTCCTCGACGCACCATCCGCATCGAGCCGGATTTCAGCACCACCAGGTCGCCCACATTGAACTTCGCCATGATCTCACTCTCCGGGCGCCCTGGCGCCTTCCTTGCGTTCCGCCTTTTGCGCCTCGCGCCGGGCCAGGTCCGACGCCGTGGTGTTCTCGGCCGTCGCGATGGCGCCGCGCACCTTGGGGACCGCGACGAAGCTGATCAGCGGGACCGTCAGCGCCGTCGAGAACATGATCTCGCCCCACATCGGCCAGCCAAGCTGGAGCCATTCGAACAGGTAGCTCATCAGGAGGACGGACGGGTAGACCGCCAGCCAGATCCCGAGCAGCTCGAGCCCCGCTCCTTCCTGGTCATGCCGCCTCAGATCTGGACGTCCGAGCGCCTCGGCGACGGTGAAGATGTCCTTGTCGCCGCGGCCGCACATGTTCATGACGATCAGCGTCTCGGGCGGCAAGGTCGGCGCGAGCCTCGCCACATGGGCCAGTGCGTGACTGGGTTCAAGGGCGGGGATGATGCCCTCGGTGCGGCACGACAATTTGAACGCCTCGAGCGCCTCGGCGTCGGTGACCGAGACGTATTCGACGCGGCCGATGTCGTGCAGCCAGGCATGCTCGGGACCGATGCCGGGATAGTCGAGGCCCGCCGAGATCGAGTGCCCTTCCAGGATCTGCCCGTCCTCGTCCTGCAGCAGGTAGGTGCGGTTGCCGTGCAGCACGCCGGGACGCCCGCCGGTCAGGCTGGCGCAGTGCTCCATGCGGTCGTCGACGCCGTGCCCGCCGGCCTCGACGCCGATGATGCGCACCTGCCGTGTCGTCGAGGAAGGGGTGGAAGAGGCCCATGGCGTTCGAGCCGCCGCCGATGCAGGCGACCAGCACGTCGGGCAGCCGGCCCTCGGCCTCCTGCATCTGCTCGCGCGTTTCCTTGCCGATGATCGACTGGAAGTCGCGCACCATCGCCGGATAGGGGTGCGGGCCCGCCACCGTGCCGATGCAGTAGAACGTGTCGCGGACGTTCGTGACCCAGTCGCGCAGCGCCTCGTTCATCGCGTCCTTGAGCGTGCCGCGGCCCGCGGTCACCGGCACGACCTCGGCGCCGAGCAGGCGCATGCGGAAGACGTTCGGGCGCTGGCGCTCGACATCCGTCTTGCCCATGAAGACGATGCACTTCAGCCCGAACTTGGCGCAGACGGTCGCGGTGGCGACGCCGTGCTGGCCGGCGCCGGTTTCGGCGATGATCCGGGTCTTGCCCATGCGGCGGGCCAGCAGGATCTGGCCGAGCACGTTGTTGATCTTGTGCGCGCCCGTGTGGTTCAGCTCGTCGCGCTTGAGGTAGATCTTGGCGCCGCCGAGCTCCTCGGTCAGGCGCGGCGCGAAATAGAGCGGGCTCGGCCGGCCGACATAGTGCTTCCAGAGGTCGTCCATCTCGGCCCAGAAGGACGGGTCCTCCTTGGCCCTGGCGTATTCCGCCTCGAGCTCGAGGATCAGCGGCATCAGCGTCTCGGAGACGAAGCGGCCGCCGAACTGGCCGAACCGGCCGCGCTCGTCGGGGCCGGTGCGATAGGAATTGAGCATCTCGGACGGCATGGGCGACTCCCGCGGTTGGCGCGCGAGTCATAGGTTAAGGCAGGCCGGGGGAAAAGGCCGGATCGGCCTCGCCGGTCCGCGCCATTTGACCGATCCGAAGGGACGGCGTGCGCGATCAGCCGGCGGCTTGCGCCGCGGCGATGAAAGCGGTGACCTTGCCGGGGTCCTTGATGCCCGGCGCGCTCTCCACGGCCGAGGAGATGTCGACCTGCCTGGCTCCGGTGCGGCGCACCGCCTCGGCGACGTTCCCCGCGCTCAGGCCGCCCGCCAGCATCCATGGCCGCGCCCAGCGCCGGCCGGCGATCAGCCCCCAGTCGAAGGCGGCCGCATTGCCACCCGGCCGGCTGGCGCCCTCGGGCGGCCGGGCGTCGACCAGGATCTGATCGGCGACGGTTTCGTACCGGGCGATTCGGGGCAGGTCGTCCGCGTTGCCGATGCCGACCGCCTTCATCACCGGCAGGCCCGCGCGCTCGCGAATCTGGGCGACACGCTCAGGCGTCTCGTTCCCATGCAACTGGAGCATGCCGAACCCGAGCGCCGCCGCCCCCTGCACCAGCGCGTCGTCTGGGTCGACCAGCAGCGCCACGGTCGTGACGCCCGGCGGCGCCACGGCGATCAGCTCGCCGGCTGCTTCGATCTCGACGTTGCGGGGCGACGGCGGGAACAGCACGATTCCGACATAGCTTGCGCCCGCACGCGCGGCGTGACGCACCGCCTCCGGCCGGACCAGCCCGCAGATCTTTACCCGCACAGCAGCCGTCAGCGCCGGATCAGCGCCAGGTCGTCGTCCTTGATGCCCGCCTGCCTGGCGAGCCGCTCGTTCTCGGCACGGACGGCGGCGAGCTCGCGCCGCTTTGCGCCGAGCTGCGCCCGGTACTTGCGCTCGCGCGTGAACTCGACAAGCTCGCCGACCAGGAATCCGAGCAGGAACGTGCCGAGGATGACCAGCGCCAAGGGCACGCCCGAGATGCTGTCGCCCGTTATGCCGAGGGATTCCGGCAGCAGGTGAAGTTCGACCGGGTTCATGTTGGCGGCGACGATGATCATCAGCGCGAGGCCGAGAATCACCGCGATTACCAGTTTCAGGGTCCGCATGCTCTGCTCGTCTTGGGAAATCTGGTCAGCGCGTGTTCATTCGCTCGCGCAGTTCCTTGCCGGTCTTGAAGAAGGGCACCGACTTGGCGGGAACCGGCACGGTCTCGCCGGTGCGGGGATTGCGGCCCATGCGCCCGTCGCGCTGCTTGACCGAGAAGGCGCCGAAGCCGCGCAGCTCGACCCGGTCGCCGCGCGCCAGCGCCGCCGTGATCTCCTCGAACACGGTCGAGACGATGCGCTCGACGTCCCGCTGGTAAAGATGGGGATTGTCCTCGGCGATCTTCTGGATCAGCTCCGACTTGATCATCCCCGTCCCCCCGCGCCCGGCCGCGATTTGATTCTTCGTGGCACATTTGGATGTTACGGTCTCACGCGCCCCCAGCGGCGTCAACGATCGGCGACATAGTCCTATTGGATCAGAGCGTAAAGTCGCGGCGCCGTGGCGGCCAGCTGCTGCAGACGGCCGAGAGCCGCCGCGCCCTCGTCCAGCGCGGAAAACGGCCAGGGCAGGGCGCCGTCGTCCCAGCTGCGCTCCACCACGCCGAGCGAGCCGTCGATCCCATGCGTGTCGCGCAGCCAGGCGAGCGCCGTCTCCTCGTCGCCGAGTTCGTCCACCAGCCCCAGCTCGAGCGCCTGGCGCCCGGTGAAGGCGCGCCCGTCGGTGACGCGCTCCAGCGCCGCCCCCTCGAGATTGCGCCGCTCGGCCACCAGGCCGCGGAACCAGCCGAAGGTATCGGCGATCAGCTCCTCCTGGACGCGCAGCGCCTCGGGGCTGGGGGGCGTCGTCAGCGACGGCTCGGCCTTCAGCGGGGCACTTTTGACCCGCATGACCTCGACGCCGATCTTGTCGAGAAGGCCGGCGATGTTCGGCGCCTCCATCACCACGCCGATCGAGCCCGTCAGCGTGTTGCCGCGCGCGATGATGTGCTCGCCGGCCAGCGCCGTGACATAGCCGCCGGAGGCCGCGTACTCGTCCATGACGGTGACGACCGGCTTCTTGGCCGCCACCTTGCGCAGCGCGAGATAGATCGATTCCGAAGCGACGACGGTGCCGCCGGGGCTGTTCACATGCACGATCAGCGCCTGCGCCCTGTCGTCGTCGGCGATGGCCAGCAATGCGCGCTCGCGGTCGGCGTCGTCGAGGATGATGCCGTCGATGTCCACCCGGGCGACATGCTGGCCGAGCGTGCTGCCGCGCGGCAGAAAGCCGATCACGGCCGCCACGATCGCGACGATCGCCAGTATGCGCCAAAAGGCGAGACGGCGCCGAATCCGGCGCCGCTCGATGATCATGTCGGCCGTCGCGGCCAAGGGCTACTCCCCGCCGCGCTGCTTGAGCGCCGCGCCGAGGATGTCGCCGAGCGAGGCGCCGGAGTCCGACGAGCCGTACTGCTCGACCGCCTCCTTCTCCTCGGCGATCTGCAGCGCCTTGATCGAGAGGCCGAGCCGGCGCTGAGCCTTGTCGATGTTGGTGATCTTCGCATCGACGCGGCTGCCGACCTGGAAGCGGTCGGGCCGCTGGTCCTGACGGTCGCGGCTGAGATCCGAGCGGCGAATGAAGGCCTTCATCCCCTCGTACTCGACCTCGATGCCGCCCTCCTCGATCTTCGTCACCGTCACGGTGACGACGCTGCCGCGCTTGACGCCCTGGGCCGCCGTCGCGAACTTGTCGCCGCCCAGCTGCTTGATGCCGAGCGAGATGCGCTCCTTCTCGACGTCGACATCGAGCACCACCGCCTTGACCAGGTCGCCCTTGCGGTAGTCCTGGATCGCCTCGTCGCCGGCGCGGTCCCAGTCGAGGTCCGACAGGTGCACCATGCCGTCGATGTCGCCATCGAGCCCGATGAAGAGGCCGAACTCGGTGATGTTCTTGACCTCGCCCTCGACCTCGGTGCCGGCCGGGTGGCTGGCCGCGAAGTTGTCCCACGGGTTGCCCTGGCATCTGCTTCAGGCCCAGCGAGACGCGGCGCTTGTTGGAGTCGACGTCCAGCACCATCACCTCGACCTCCTGAGAGGTGGAGACGATCTTGCCCGGATGCACGTTCTTCTTGGTCCAGCTCATCTCGGAGACGTGGACCAGGCCCTCGACCCCCGGCTCGAGCTCGACGAAGGCGCCGTAGTCGGTGATGTTGGTCACGCGGCCGGTGAACTTGGCGCCGATCGGGTACTTGATCGCCACCGAGTCCCAAGGGTCGGCCTGCAGCTGCTTCATGCCGAGGCTGATGCGCTGGGTGTCCTTGTTGACCTTGACGACCTGCACCTTGAGCGTCTCGCCGATCGAGACGATCTCGGAGGGGTGGTTGACGCGCCGCCACGCCATATCGGTGACGTGCAAGAGGCCGTCGACGCCGCCGAGGTCCACGAACGCGCCGTAATCGGTGACGTTCTTGACCACGCCCTCGACGACATCGCCTTCCTTGAGCTTGGAGACGATCTCGGCGCGCTGCTCGGCACGGCTTTCCTCGAGGATCGCGCGGCGGCTGACGACGATGTTGCCGCGGCGGCGGTCCATCTTGAGGATCTGGAACGGCTGGGGCACGCCCATCAGCGGGCCGACATCGCGCACGGGGCGCACGTCGATCTGGCTGCCGGGCAGGAACGCCACGGCGCCGCCGAGGTCGACGGTGAAGCCGCCCTTGACGCGGCCGAAGATCGCGCCCTCGACGCGGTCGTTCTTCTCGTAGGCCTTCTCGAGGCGGTCCCACGCCTCCTCGCGGCGCGCCTTGTCGCGGCTGATCATCGCCTCGCCGCGGGCGTTCTCGACCCGCTCGAGGAAGACCTCGACCTCGTCGCCGACGCTGATCTCGGGCGCCTGGCCGGGGCTGGCGAATTCCTTGAGGTCGACGCGGCCTTCAACCTTGAAGCCGACGTCGATGATCGCCTGGCCGTTCTCGACCGCGATCACCTTGCCCTTGACGACCGAGCCCTCGTCGGGCGTGTCGTGCTCGAAGCTCTCCTGAAGCAGGGCCTCGAAGTCTTCCATCGTTGCCGTAGCTGGCATCTGTTCTCCTAGCTTTCGTTCATTTCCGGCCAGCCGGTTGTCTCCGGCGGTCTTGGCGCTTCAGATCGGGCCGAGACGCGAAAACAGACCCTGGTCAGGCGCGTTGCCCGCGAACCCGTTCCAGTGCCTGCTCGATTATCTCTGCCGCCTTGGCGACGGCGTCGGATATAGACAAGTCGGTCGTGTCCAGCAAGTGCGCATCCTCGGACTGCCGGAGCGGTGCCGCGTCGCGCGCGGCATCGCGCGCATCGCGGGCCGCCAGATCGGCGGCGACGCGCTCGAGCGTCGCTTCCTCGCCCCGCTGGCAGAGCTCGGCATGGCGGCGCCCGGCGCGCGCCGCGGTGGAGGCCGTGACGAAGAGCTTCACGTCCGCGTCCGGGCAGATCACCGTGCCGATGTCGCGCCCGTCGAGCACCGCCCCGCCATCGCGCTCGGCAAAGCGGCGCTGGAAATCGAGCAAGGCCGCGCGCACGCCGGGCATCGCCGCCACCCGGCTGGCGGCGCGCGCGGCCATCTGGCCACGCAGGTCTGGGCCGACCAGATCCTCCTCACGCAGCTCGCGCGCCACAAGCTCGGCAAGCCCTTCGTCCAAGGCCCCGCGGCCCTGGTCGAGCGCCCGCTTGCCGACCGCCCGATAGAGAAGCCCGGTGTCGAGATGGCCAAAGCCGAACTGCTCGGCCACTGCCTTCGAAAGCGTGCCCTTGCCGGCGGCAGCCGGGCCGTCGATGGCGACGACGAACCTCATGGGCGAGCGTCCCGCGCGATGGCGGCGCCGAGCTCGGCCATCAGGTCCATGAAGCGGGGAAAGCTGGTCGCGATCGGCGCCGCGTCGTCCACCGTGACGGGGCGGCCGGACGCCAGGCCGAGGCAGAGAAAGCTCATGGCGATGCGGTGATCGAGATGGGTCGCCACGGTGCCGCCGCCGGGCACCTCGGCGCCGCGGCCATGCACGGTCATGCCGTCCTCGTGCTCGTCCACCTCGACGCCGTTGGCGCGCAGGCCGGCGACGGTGGCGGCGATGCGGTCGGATTCCTTGACCCGCATCTCGCCGATGCCGCGCATGACGGTGCGCCCCTCGGCGAAGGCTGCGAGGCAGGCCAGGACCGGGTATTCGTCGATCATGGAGGGCGCGCGCTCGGGCGGCACCTCGACGCCCCTCAGCCCCGAATGCCGGACGCGCAGGTCGGCGACAGGCTCGCCTCCCTCCTCGCGCGGGGCCTCTTGGACGATGTCGGCGCCCATCTCGGCCAGCGTCTGGTAAAAGCCCGCGCGCGTCGGGTTCAGGCAGATGTTCGGCACGACGATCTCCGAGCCCGGCACCATCAGCGCCGCGGCCACCGGGAAGGCCGCCGAGGAGGGGTCGCGCGGCACGGCGATCGCCTGCGGAAGCAGCTCGGGCTGGCCGGTCAGCCGGATGGCCCGGCCCTCGGGCAGGTCTTCGACACTCAGCGCCGCGCCGAAGCCGCGCAGCATGCGCTCGGTGTGGTCCCGCGTCGCCTCGCTCTCGATCACCACGGTCTCGCCGGGCGCGTTCAGCCCGGCCAGCAGCACGGCGGACTTCACCTGCGCCGAGGGGACCGGCAGCCGGTATTCCACGGGGACCGGGTCGATTGCACCGCGCAGGGTCAGCGGCAGCAGGCCGCCGGCGCGGCCGAGGCTTTCCGCCCCGAACAGCCGCAGCGGGTCGAGCACGCGCCCCATCGGCCGCCGGCGGAGCGAGGCGTCGCCGGTGAAGGTCACCGCGATGGGGCTCGTCGCCATGCTGCCCATGATCAGGCGGACGCCGGTGCCGGCATTGCCGCAGTCGATGACGTCGGCGGGCTCGGCGAAGCCGCCGACACCCACGCCGTGCACCGACCACGCGCCCTCGCCCGTGCGCGTCACCTCGGCGCCGAAGGCGCGCATGGCGCGCGCCGTGGCGAGCACGTCCTCGCCCTCGAGCAGGCCCGTCACCCGCGTCTCGCCGACCGTCAGCGCGCCCAGGATCAAGGCCCTGTGGCTGACCGACTTGTCGCCCGGGATCTCGGCGGTTCCGCGCAAGGGGCCGCTGCGCCGGGCGGTCAGCGGCATAGCGCTGGCATGTGACATCGGCGCCCCTCCAAGCTGGCGCGGCATCTAACGCCGCGGCCCGCGGCGCGTCCAGCGTCACGTCGCCTGGGGCAGGGGCCGGGGCCGGGGCCGGGCCAGGCGCCGCCGTTCGGACGAAGGTCAGATAGTGCGGCCGGCGCCCCTCGCGCAGCGCCTTGGCCTCGTAGCGGGTGCCGGGCCAGTCGGGCCAGGGCCGGCGCCAATGGGCCGGTCGCTCGGCCGTCCAGGCAAAGCGGCGGTCCCGCGCCAGAACCTCGAGGCTGTGGCGGACATAGTCCTCGATGTCGGTCGCGATGCGCAGCTCGGCGCCCGGCGCCATGATATGGGCCAGCTGGTCGAGCTGGGCCGGGTTCACGAAGCGCCGCCGGTGATGGCGTGCCTTCGGCCAGGGATCGGGGTAGAGCAGGAAGACGCGGCCGATCGACCCCGCCGGCAGCACGTCCATGACGTCGCGCGCGTCCCGGTCGGTGACGGCGACGTTGCCGAGCCCGGTGCGCTCGATCGCCGCCAGCAGCTTGGCGACGCCGTTGATGAAGGGATCGGCGCCGATGATCTGCACGTCCGGATTGGCCGCGGCCTGCGCCAGCAGGTGCTCGCCGCCGCCGAAGCCGACCTCGAGCCACACCGCGCGCCGTCCGGGATAGAGCCGGCCGAGGTCGAGCGCCCGGCGACCGGGGTTCTCGTCCCGGCCGATGCCGGGCGGCGCCAGCTCGGCCAGGCGCGCGACCAGCGCGGCCTGCCCGGCGCGCAGCTTCTTGCCGTGGCGGCGTCCGTAGAAATTGCGCCAAGGGGCGCCGTCCTCGCGCTCGGGCGCTGTCATGCCCGCCGACCCAGGCCGGAGACGCGCGGCCGACAAGGATCGGAACCACCCGCGATCACGGCCATTGACCGCGATCAAGGCTTCGCCCGTTCTGACGCGTCAGCAGGGCACGGGGAGAGGGCGCAAGATGGCACGGGCGATCTGCATCATTCAGGGGCATCCGCACGGGGCGGGCGGTCATTTCTGCCACGCGCTGGCCGACGCCTATGAGAAGGGCGCGGCGCGGCGCGGCGCGCAGGTCTCGCGCCTCGACGTCGGGCGGCTGGCGCCGGCGCCGCTGACGGACCCGGCCGACTTCGCGACCCCGCCCGACGAGCCGATGCGCGCCGCGCAGGCGGCCGTCACCGCGGCAGATCACCTCGTCATCGTCTTCCCGCTCTGGCTCGGCACCATGCCGGCGGCGCTCAAGGCGTTCTTCGAGCAGCTCGCGCGGGGCGAGTTCGCGCTCTCCGCCGCCGGCGGCAAGTGGCCGAAGCGCAAGCTGCGCGGCCGCTCGGCGCGCCTCATCGTCACGATGGGAATGCCCGCGCCCGCCTATCGGGTGATGTTCGGCGCGGCTGGCGTGCGCAGCCTGCGCAACGGCATCCTCTGGATGTCGGGCATCGCGCCCATCCGCACCACCTATATCGGCGGGGTCGACGATCTCGGCGCCAAGGGCGTCGCGAACTGGCTGGGTGCGATCGAGGACATGGGCGCGGCGCAGCGATGACCGCGGGGCCGTGCCCCCGGTCAAGCGGTTCCCAGCAGGCAAGCGGCGCACCCTTTCAGGCGGCCCCGATCAGATGGCTGCCTTCAGCGCATCGACCAGGTCGAGCTTCTCCCACGAGAAGCCGCCATCGGCCTCCGGCTCGCGGCCGAAATGGCCATAGGCGGCGGTGCGCCGGTAGATCGGCTTGTTCAGCCCCAGGCGCGTGCGGATGCCGCGCGGCGTCAGGCTCATCGCCTCGCGGATCGCCCGCTCGATGCGCTCGATGTCCTCCTTCTCGGTGCCATAGGCGTCGACATAGATCGACAGAGGCTCGGAGACGCCGATCGCATAGGCCAGCTGGATGCAGCATTTGTCGGCCAGGCCGGCGGCGACGACGTTCTTGGCGACATAGCGCGCCGCGTAAGCGGCCGACCGGTCCACCTTGGTCGGGTCCTTGCCCGAGAACGCGCCGCCGCCATGCGGGGCGGCGCCGCCATAGGTGTCGACGATGATCTTGCGGCCGGTCAGTCCGGCATCGCCATCGGGCCCGCCGATGACGAAGCGCCCGGTCGGGTTGACGTGCCAGATCGTCTGCTTGTCGACCCAGCCCTCGGGCAGCGCCTTCAGCGCATAGGGCTCGACGATCCTGCGGACGTCGCCCAATTCGAGCCCTTCGGCGTGCTGGGTCGAGACGACGATGGTGTGCGCTCGGACCGGCTGGCCGCCGCGATACTCGACGGTCACCTGGCTCTTGGCGTCAGGGCCGAGTTCCGGGGCTTTGCCGGCGTGGCGCGCCTCGGCCATCAGCCGCAGGATGCGGTGGGCGTAGAGGATCGGGGCGGGCATCAGCTCGGGCGTCTCGTTCGTGGCAAAGCCGAACATGATGCCCTGGTCGCCTGCGCCCTCGTCCTTGTTGTCGGCGGCGTCAACGCCTTGCGCGATGTCGGCCGACTGCTCGTGCACATAGCAGTCGATGTTGCAGGTCTTGAAGTGAAAGCCCTTCTGCATGTAGCCGATCTCGCGGATCGTCTCGCGCGCCTTCTCGATCATCTCCTCGTCCGAGACGGCGTTGTCGGGGCTGACCTTGATCTCGCCCATCAGGACGACCTGGTTCGTCGTCGCCGCGGTTTCGACGGCGACGCGCGCCTCGGGCTCGCGCGACAGGATCATGTCGATCATGGCGTCAGAGATCTGGTCGCAAACCTTGTCGGGATGCCCCTCCGAAACGGATTCGGACGTGAAGAGATAGTCGCTGCGGGACATCGGCGCTCCTGGTCTGAACGTGGCGGCGAACGGTCGGCGGACCCTTTCGCATGCACGCCCCGATGGGTCAATACAGCCGGCGCGGGCGCGCCGTGGCCCGCGCGAGACCCGTTTCAGCCGACGTCGTCGCCGATCGTGTTCACCAGGTCGATGATCCGCCGCCGCGTCGCGGCGTCGGAGATGCGCATGAAACCGGCCGTCAGCGCCAGCCCCTCGGGCGAGGCGAGAAAGGCCTGCATCTCGATCTCGCGCGGCGCCCGTCCCTCCTTGCCGGCGCCCTGATCGGTCGCGATCCCCTCGAAGAAATATCCGACGGACACCGACAGGATCAGCGACAGCTTGTACAAGCGGCCGGCGCTGATCCGATTTTGACCTTTCTCGTACTTCTGTATCTGCTGGAACGTGAGCCCAAGCTCTTCGCCCAGCTGCTCCTGGCTTATGCCGAGCGCTATGCGCCGCTGACGCAACCTGCGTCCGACATGCGCGTCAACTTCGTCCGCTGATCGCAACTTATGCCCGCTCCCGGACGCGCCGGCCAACCGGCTGATCGGAAAGGCGCGCCACCCCAAAAACTCAAGAACATCACGCCCCTTGGGGCGCCACGATGGCCAATAGCTGACCCTCGCCAGCTAATTGAGTCCACGAGGGGCCTTCCCTGTCAACGGCTTACGGCTTTTTTGTGCCAAACAGCTCCAAAAAAAGCCACAATTACAACCGCAATTAGCGTCGGGAGATCACCAATTCTGCTGTAGAGTGTGGGTGGCAAGACGGCCGGCAACTTGGCGTCTATTTCGCCATAGCTGTTTAGCGGCAGGGATGCAATTAAACGGCCCTGCGAATCGATGACCGCAGAGATGCCGGTATTGGCCGCGCGAACAACCGGCAGCCCCTGCTCGATTGCCCGGATCCGCGCTTGGGCCAAGTGCTGCTGCGGGCCGGCAAAGCTGCCGAACCAGGCATCGTTGGTCAGTTGGACCAGCCAGGCGGGCCGCTCGCCCGGCGCGACGACCTCGCGCGGGAAGATCGCCTCGTAGCAGATCAGGGCCGAGAACGGCGGCACGTCGTCGAGCCTCAGCGTGCGCGGCCCGGGACCGGGCGCCAGGCCCGAGCCGGTCGTGAACTGCGGCAGGCCGAGATAGCGCAGGACGGACCAGAGCGGCATGTATTCGCCGAAGGGCACGAGATGGTGCTTGTCATAGCGCGGCCCGAGCGTCCCGTCCGGCAGCACGGTGACCAGCGCGTTGGTCCAGCGGTCGCCTTCCGGCGTTCGCTCGCCATGCAGGGCGCCCAGGATGACGGTCGCGCCGCCGGCTGCCTGGGCGATGCGCGCCACCTCCTGCGGCCGGGCGGCGGGCACGAAATGCACGGCCGTCTCGGGCCAGATGACGATGTCGGCAGGCCCGAGCGCGGGATCGGGCGGTGCCGCGGTCGCCTCCAGCGTGTGGCGGTAGAACTCCTCGCGATAGCCGGGCTGGAACTTCAGACGCTGCGGCGCATTCGGCTGGACGACCCGCAGGACCGGCGCGTCGGGCGCATAGGCCGTCGGGGCTTCGAGTCGAACGACGCCGGCGGCCCAGATCGCCCCCCCGGCGGCAAGTGCCAGCGCGGCCACCGCCCAGCGTCGCTGAAGCGCCGCGGCCAGCGGCAGGCCGCACAGCGTCAGCGTCAGCAGCGTCATGCCGAAGGGGCCGACCCAGGCGGCGGCCTGCATCGGGGCCAGGTCGATCCAGGCATAGCCGGGCAGCGCCCAGGGAAAGCCGGTGAAGGCGAAGGACCGGGCAGCCTCAGCCGCCGTCCAGAGCGCCGCCGAGCAGCAGCGTGCCCCTGACGAGATCGCCCGGCCACAGCCAGCGCGCGGCCGCGAACGCGGCCGCCCAGTAGAGTGCCAGATAGGCCGGCAGGGCGATCACGCCGAGCGGCATCAGCAGCGCGAACTGATCGGGGTCGACCAGGAAGGCGTTGCCGATCCAGTGCAGCGCGGCGACGAAATAGCCGAAGCCAGCAGACCAGCCGAGCGCGGCTGCGGCGCGCACCGTCGTCGCGCCGGCCGCGAGCCAGACCAGCGCCGGAACGGCCAGGAACATCACCCAAGGCAGGCCCGCCGGCGCGTGAGCCGCGGCCATCGACGCGCCGGCGAGCAGGGCGAGGGCCAGCGGCGCCCAACGTCCCCGCACGACCGGCAGACGGGATGCCGCGGTCCCGAGCCCCGTTGTCCGCGATTCCACGAGAACGGCTACTCGGCGGCCTGGCCGATATGATCCGGGGCGGTCGCCGCCGTGCCGCCGATGGCGAGGCGCAGCCGCTTGATGCGCCGCGCATCCGCGTCGATCACTTCGAATTCGTGGCCCATCGGGTGCGTGATCACCTCGCCCCGCGCCGGCACGCGGTTGGCCAGCATGAAGACGAGGCCGCCGAGCGTCTCGACCTCCTCCTCCCAATCGTCGGGCAGGAGGCGCACGCCTTCGGCCTTCTCGAACTCGCGGATGTCGGAGCGCGCGTTCACCAGATAGACGCCCTCGGCCTCCTTGGTCCAAGGCGCGGCGTCGTCGATGTCGTGCTCGTCCTCGATGTCGCCGACGATCTGCTCGACCAGGTCCTCGATCGTGACGAGCCCGTCGACGCCGCCGAATTCGTCGATCACCAGCGCCATGTGCACGCGGTCGCCCTGCATCTTCTGCAGCAGCGAGGCGATGCGCATCGAGGGCGGCACGAACAGCGCCGTGCGGATGTGATCGGCCAGCCGGAAATCCTTTCCGTCAGCGCGGCCGAAGCCATAGTGCAGCGCCAGGTCCTTGAGGTGGACGAAGCCGATCGGGTCGTCCAGCGTCTCGCGATAGACGGGCAGCCGCGATAACGAGCCGCGCTCGAAGGCCGCGATGACGTCCGCCAGGGCCGCATCCGCAGGCACCGCCTCGATATCGGCGCGCGGCGTCATCACGTCCTCGACGCGCAGCTCGCGCAGCCGCAGGATGTTGGCGACCATCGCCAGCTCGGCGGGCGAGCTCTCGCGGAAGGCTGGGCCGAGCGCCGCGCGGCCGCGCACGGGCCGCTCGTGCCCGTCGCCATTGCCGGACCATCCGAGCAACCGGCCGAGCAGCGAGGTCTGGGGCTCCGGGGCAGGCGGCGGCTCGGCGGGGGCCCGTTGGGGGCTGTCCTCCGCCGAAGGGCCGGTACTGTTATCGCCGTCCATGGTTCGATCCATGCAGTGCGGTGCTCCGCACCTCCTCACGCGTAAGGGTCGGGGATCCCCAGCTCGGCGAGCGCCCGCCGCTCGAGCCCTTCCATCAGCGCCGCATCCCCATCCCGCTCGTGATCGTATCCGAGCAGATGCAGGCTACCGTGGACAATCAGGTGCAGCACGTGATTTTTCAAGGGCAGACCCGCGCTTTCGGCCTCGCGCCGCACGGTTTCGATGGCGATCGCCACGTCGCCGAGCGGGATTCGAGGCCCTGCCTCGCCCGCCGGCGGCGGGGCAGGGCGCACCCCTTCGGCGGCGGGCCGAAGCTCGAACGTCGGCCAGGAGAGCACATTCGTCGCACGCGCCTTGCCGCGGAACTCGGCGTTCAGGGCCGCGATCCGCGCATCGTCGCAGGCCAGCAGCGTCACGGCATGACCTTCGGCCGAGACCCCGCCCGCGCCGAGCGCGAGCTCGACGGCGCGGCTGGCCACGGCTTGCAGCTCGGGCAGCGCTTTCGTCCATTCCGGCGCCTCGACGACCAGGTCGACCAGCGGGTCGTCCGCCCCGCTCACCCGCCGCCGCGCCCATAGGCCTCGACGATCCGGGCGACCAGCGGGTGGCGCACGACGTCCGCAGCCGAGAAGGTGACGAAGCCGATGCCCTCGACCCCGCGCAGGAAGTCGAGCGCCTGAACGAGGCCCGAGCGCATGCCGCGCGGCAGGTCGATCTGGCTGGGGTCGCCGGTGATCGCCATCCGGCTGCCCTCGCCCATGCGGGTGAGGAACATCTTCATCTGCATCTCGGTGCAGTTCTGCGCCTCGTCGAGCACGACGAAGGCGTGGGCGAGGGTGCGCCCGCGCATGAAGGCGAGCGGCGCCACCTCGATCTTGCCTTCCTCCATCAGCTTGGCGGCCTGCCGGCCGGGGATCATGTCATTGAGCGCGTCGTAGAGCGGGCGGAGGTAGGGATCGATCTTCTCCTTCATGTCGCCCGGCAGGAAGCCCAGGCGCTCGCCCGCCTCGACCGCCGGGCGGCTGAGGACGATGCGGTCGACCTGGCCGTCGAGGAACATGGCCACTGCGGCGGCGACGGCGAGATAGGTCTTGCCGGTGCCGGCCGGGCCGATGCCGAAGACCATCTCGCGGTTGAAGAGCTCCTGGACATAGACCCGCTGCGTCGGGGTGCGCGGCTCGACGACGCGGCGGCGGGTACGGATCTCGACCCGCCCACCGGGGAACATGTCGAGCTGCCCGCCCTCGTCGCGGTCGGGGCGGGCGACCTCCTCGGCCGCCGTTCCCATCCGGATCAGCCGGTCGATGTCGGCGGCCTGCACGGGCCGGCCGTCCTCCAGCCGCTCGTAGAGCTCGGACAGCGTCGCGGCGGCCTGCTCGCGCGCATCCGCCGAGCCATGCAGCACCAGGAGGTTGCCCCGCCTGGCGATGGCGACGCCGATCGCCTGCTCGATCTGAGCGAGGTTTCGGTCGTATTGGCCGCAGAGATCGATGAGGAGCCTGTTGTCGGGAAACTCGACAAGGGTTTCGCCCAGCGCTTCAGGCAACGCGCTGACCCCGCCGGCGGCAAGCTGCACGAAATGCTGACTCCGATCCGGTTCGCACCACTACATGGTGACCCAGCGGCACCGCCGCCGCAAGAGAAAACGCCGTCATCACGCCGTCATAGCGCCCGACGGGCCGGCAGGGTTCCCGGCGGCGGCGTGTCGGGCCAAAAGCGCATGGGTTTGCGCGCCGCCGGCGCACCGCAACGGCGGCGCCACCGAACGGCTGGCCTTCGGCGCTTTTCGGGCGCAGAATTGCACCCCGGAGGCGACTTCGGGGGGGAGCACGTGTCGGAAGCAGGCGTGGCGCAGGAGGGGCCGCCGGCGGCAACGGCCGGTCGGCCGGCCGAGGCGGCGGATGTCGAGGCGCTGATCCGGCGCATCTGGGCCAGCCGGTGCAGATGGTCCGAGGCGGCCAATGCCTCGCGCGACCGGGTCCGGCGCTGGCGCATGGCGCAGCTGGCCCTGGCCGTCGCGGGCTCGGTGCTGGCGGCGCTGGCGGCAAGCTGGCTCTCGGGTGCCGACGTGGCCGCCGGGGGGGCGGTCGAGACGGCGGACGGCGCGATCGGTCAGGGCGCCGGTCGCGCGGCGGCCCTGCTCGGCGCCGTTGCGCTGGCAATGGTCGGCTTCATCCAGTTCCATTTCCTGAAGGGCGAGCGCGTCGCGGCCTGGGCGCGCCTGCGCTCGGCCAGCGAGGGTCTGAAGTCCGAGGTCTTCAGGTTCCGCGCCAGGGCCAGGCCGTACGAGGCGGATCCGAACGGTACGCTGCTGGCCCAGCGCACGGCCGAGCTCGAGAGCTCGGCTGGCGACCTGGCGCACCTGCTGCCCGCCGCCGCGGCCAAGCCGTCCGAGCCGCCGGGGCCGCTGACGCCAGCGACCTATCTGGAAGCCCGGGTCGACCAGCAGATCAGCCGCTACTACGCGCCGCAGGCGCGCAAGAACCAGGGGCGGGCCGATCTCTACCGCAATCTCGCCATCACCGCGGCCGGCGTCGGCACGGTGCTGAGCATCGCCATGGCGGTTCTGGGCATCGCCACCCTCGGCATCTGGGTGCCGGTGCTGACGACGCTGGCCGCGGCCTTCGCCGCGCATTCGGCGGTCGAGCGTTATGAGTTCAACGCCAAGAGCTATGCCCAGCACGCGCAGAGGCTCGAGGCGCTGGCCCGCAGCTGGCAGGCCGACCCGCTGCGCTTTGACCCGGCCGTCTGGTCCGACTTCGTCCATGATGTCGAGGAGACGATCTCGGTCGAGAACCGCGGCTGGATGGCCGACATGCTGCGCGAGGTTGAAGGCGTCGCCGACGTCGTCGCCAAGGCGCGCGCCGAGGCCAGGCCGTGACCGGCGTCTTCGTCAGCCACGCCCACAGCGACGAGCCGCTGGTGCGCGCGCTGGCGGCCATGCTGGAGCGCCTGTTCGGCCCCAAGATCGGCGCCGTGAACTATTCGAGCCGCAAGGAGAGCTCGGGCGGCATCGAACCCGGCGAGGAATGGTTCGGCTGGATCGTCAACCAGGTGCAGAACGCGGATTTCGTCCTGCTGATGCTGACGCCGAACTCGGTCGCCAAGCCCTGGGTCATCTGGGAGGCGGGCGCCGCGGCCGGCGCCGCCCTCTCATTGGCCGAGGGCACCCGGCCGCGTCCGCTGATCCCGCTGGTCTACGGGATGGACAGCAGCACCGTGCCGGGGCCGATGTCGCGCCTGCAGACGGTGCGCGGCGGGCAGGAGGCCGACATCCGCAAGCTGGTCGACCGGATCTATTCCCATTACGAGGACCGCTTCACGGCGAGCGAGGCGCGCGATTTCGGCCGCGCGCAGGACCCGGCGATCCGCGACTACACCCTCGCGGTCGAGGCGATCCTGCCGCGGCTGCCGATCAGCGTCACCGAGGCGGCGATCCAGGAGTGGATCGACCGGCTCGACGATCTCAAGCGCCAGGGCCGGTTCGCCGAGACCCGCGTCTACGAGCAATGGATCAACGTCGCCTTCGGCCGCTCGAACGACAAGAGCGAGCCGCCGCTCGACCTGCGCATTCACCGCCGGCTGGCCGCCCTGCTCGATGCGGCGGGCGAAGGCGGCTGGGTCGACGCCGAACGCCAGTACGAGTTCGCCCGGCGGGCGGCGCCGCGCGACATCTTCACGCTCAGGGGCCTGGGCAAGATCAAGCTCGACCGCGGCGATCTGGCGGGCTGCAAGGCGGTGATCGACGAGATCGAATCGCTCGACAAGGGCGCCTTCCTGTCGAACCCGGAGAACGCGGCGCTGAAGGCGCGCTGGCAGAAGCGCTCGGGCGACGAGCTCGGCCGGCTGGCATTCCTGCGGGACGCCTACCGCACGATGCCGGGCTCGTTCTATATCGGCGACCTCTTGGGGCAGAGCCTCGTCGCGCGGGACGAGCTGGCCGAGGCGCGGCAGGTTTATGCGCAGGTGCTCGAGCGGCTCGAGCACGACCGCGAGGACAGCATCTGGAGCAGGGCGACCGCGGCGACGGCAGAGCTCGTGCTGGGCGATGCGGCGGCGCTCGGCCCCGCCCTCGACGCCATCGAGGCGAAATCGCCAAGCCGCGGCCAGCGCGAGAGCATCTCGCGCGGGCTGGCCGAGGTGGCCGCGCATCTGCCGGCCGACGACCGGGCGCGCCAGGTGCTGCTCGACCGCGGATGGCTCGCCGCGGGCGACGGTGCCTGAGCCGAGACGATCTCGAACGGCGTCCCCGGAGGCGATGGCCGCCGGACCTGCCCCATTCCCGCATATGGCTTTGGGGGCGTGCTTGCAGGCACGCCAAAACCTCGGCGCGGCCGCACGCGGAAGATTGAAAGGCCCGGGTTGAATTCCGCCGTGGTGTGCGCGCAGCGGTTGAACCCGCGACCGCGAGCGCATCGCCGCGCGCGCGCCGCTGTGCTATCTCGTGAGTCTGATAAGGTCTGAGCGGAGCCTGCTCTGTGGCGACGGTCGACATCGCGATCCGCCGGTCGACGTCCGGCGACGCCGCGGCCCTGGCGGCCTTGCATGCCGAGGCCTGGCGCTATGCCTATCGCGGCATCATTCCGGGCCTGGTGCTCGAGCGCATGGTGGCGCGGCGCGGGCCAGGCTGGTGGCGCCGGATGCACGCCGTCGGCGGGACGACGACCATCCTCGAGTTCGGCAAGGAAGCGGCGGGCTATGCCACATTCGGGCGCGGCCGCTTTGGCCGGATGGGGGGCGCGCAGGGCGAGATCTACGAGCTCTACCTCCGGCCGGAATATCATGGCGCGGGGCTCGGGCGGCAGCTGTTCAGCGCCGCTCGCGACGAGCTGCGCTGCGCCGGCCTGCGCGGATTGATCGTTCGGTCGCTGGCCGAGAACGAGCCCGCCTGCCGCTTCTACCAGGCGATGGGCGGGCGGCCGCTCGGCCGCGGCTCGGAGCGGGTCGCCGGCACGCAGCTGGCGATGATCGCCTTTCACTGGCGCTGAAAACTGGCTGTGGCCGAGATGCGGGAAGACGGGCGATGAGCGAACAGCGCGTGCTCGAGCCGAAGGCGAAGACGCGGCCCAAGGTCGAGCGGCCGCGCATGCACAAGGTGATCCTGCTGAACGACGACTTCACGCCGCGCGAGTTCGTCGTGCTGGTGCTGAAGCAGGTCTTCGGCATGGGGCCGGAGCGCGCCCATGGCGTGATGCTGACGGCGCACCGCAGGGGTTGCTGCGTCGTCGCCGTCTACACGCGCGACGTCGCCGAGACCAAGGCGACCGAGGCGACGGATGCCGGGCGGCAGGCGGGCTTTCCCTTGATGTTCACGACCGAGCCGGAGGAATAGGGCAGGCGACCCTTCACACTCGGCCTGCTGTTCACGAGCGCGCCTTGGCACTAGGGTCGCTCCGCCGCCGTCGATCAGGGATCGGAGGAGTTCATGCCTGCCCAACAGGGTAGCGAGCGTTCGGGTGCCGGGGGACTGGGCGCCGAGCAAGCCGGCAAGCCCGCCGTGGTCGCGCGGGCGCCGGCCGGGCTGCGCGGGCTGTTGCTCGACAAGGACGGCACGCTCTTCGACTTCCAGGCGAGCTGGGGCGGCTGGGGCGCCGGCTTTGTCCGGCGGATCACCGATGGCGACATGGCGAAGGCCGAGGAACTGGCCCGGGCGCTGGGCCTCGACCTCGCGGCCGAGCGCTTCGACCGGTCGAGCCCGATGATCGCCGGCACGATGGAAGTGGTGGTCGAGGCCGTGCTCGCCGTCCGGCCCGACCTGGACGAGGCGGCGCTGCGCGACGAGATCGCCGCCTCGACGGCGGCCGCCGAGCAGGTGCCGGTGACGCCGCTGGTCCCCTTGCTTGACCGGCTGGCGGCCTCCGGGCTGGCGATCGGGGTCGCCACCAATGACGGGGAGGAGCCGGCGCGGGCGCATCTGGCGCGCGCCGGCATCCTCGACCGGCTGCATTTCGTCGCCGGCTATGACAGCGGCTTTGGCGCCAAGCCCCAGCCGGGCATGGGGCTCGCCTTCTGCCGCGCGGTCGGGCTGACGCCGGCCGAGGTGGCGATGGTCGGCGACAGCACGCACGACCTGGTCTCGGGCCGCGCCGCCGGGCTCTGCACCGTCGCAGTGCTGAGCGGCCCCGCCGCGGCGCACGAGCTCGCACCCCATGCCGATGTCGTCCTGCCCGACATCTCGGCGCTGCCGGACTGGCTGGGCCTCGGCCGCGCCGCAGCCGAAGCGGCCGGATCCCTGCACGAGGGCTGACCCGGGACGAGGGCTGACGGGGGCCGCGCCGCCGCATGGCTGGGGACGCCGCGCGGCGCGGCCGAGGTGAGAGAGGCTTTTGATTCGCGCATCATTTTCAGATAGATGGGCGCGAGCCGGGCCGTCGCGCAGCGCAGCGCTACAAGGCTGCCCGGCGGCGGGGTCATGCGGAGCGGGCGCCAGCCGGCGCCCCGGTTCGGGGGTTTTAGGAGATGAGATTAGTCGGATGGGCCCTCGGGGCCCTTCTTCTGTGCGCGCCCGGCGCCAGGGCGGAACTGGCCGAGGACGTGGCGGCGCACCTCTACGCGGCAGACACGGCCGGCGCCGCGGCGCGCGCCGAGGCGGCCATCGCGGCGGGCGAGGCGGAGGGCACGGCCGAGTTCGCGCTGGGCGTCGCCCGGTTCCTCGGCGCCGTCGAGGGACTGCTGCAGACGCTGCACCGGCATGGGCTGCAGAGCCAGTTTCTGGGCCCCGAGACCCTGTCCGGGCTGCCGATCCTGCGCCTGCCGGTCCTGCCGAACGCCTCGCCGCAGCCGGTCTCCTATGCCGATCTGCGCGCCATGCTCGAGCGCTTCGGCGCCGATCTGGCGGTGGCCGAGCAGGCGCTGGCGGCGGTCGGCGACCGGCCGGTGGCGCTGCCGCTCGACCTGATGCGGGTCAGGCTGGATGCGAGCGATGGCGATGGCGGCGAGGTCAACCTCTTCGCCGTCTTCCTTGCCGTCGCCGGGCCCGTGTCGCTGCGCGACGACATCGAGGAGCCACTGAGGTTCCGCTTCGATGCGGCCGACGTGGCGTGGCTTCGCGGCTATGCGCACCTGCTGATGGCGCTGACGGACTTCCTCCTCGCGCATGACTGGGAGGAGGCGTACACGGCGACGTTCCACGGGCTGTTCCCCGACAGCTTCACGCCCCGGACGCCGCTGGCCGGGGCGACGGCCGAGCTTGCGGCCCGGCTCGAGGGCATCATGGGCGCGATCGGCCCGCAGCCCGATTGCGACCCGGCGACGCCCGACTGCCAGCAGCGCTTCGCCCTTTGGGAGGCCGAGCAGGCGGCGGCCTGGGACGAGGCGGCCTGGCTGCAGATCGCCGTCGAGGGCGGCGGCATTGCCGATGCGATCGCCTTCCTGCACCTGATGCGCTGGCCGGTCGTGGCACCCGAGCGCATGGCCTCGTCGCTCGGCCACCTCGAGGCGATGGTGGCGAGCAGCCGCGAGACCTGGGCGCGGGTGCTGGCCGAGACGGACGACGAGCGCGAATGGCTGCCGGCGCCCGCGCAGACGGGCATGCTGACCGGGATCGGCATCGACGAGACCGTGCTGCAGGGCTGGTCGGCCTTTCTCGACGAGTTCGACGCGATCCTGAAGGGCGAGAAGCTGGTGGCGCACTGGCGCTTCCGGCAGGGGATCAATCTCAGGCGCATGTTCCTCGAGCCGCGCACCTTCGACGCGGTGCTGCTGGCGCAGGGCTCGGCGGCCGTGCCCTATCTCGAGGACGGCCCCTTGTCGGATGCGCAGGCCTGGGAGCAGATCCTTTCGCTCTTCGGCGGCGATTTCTTCAGCTACTTCGTCTGGATCAACTGAAGGGCGCGGTGCGTGCCCGCAGCAACGCCCCGGGCCATGTCCTTGCTTCCGCGGCCAATCTCGCGGCGCTGTCGGTGACCTCAATAGGCGAGCTCGATGTCCACCCAGACCAGCCTGTGGTCCGAGCTCGCCCGCTCGCGCGCGCGCTCGGCCACAAGCCGCGCCAGCGGATCGTCGGGCGTCGGCCAGAACACCCCAGCCCCGGCGACTTCGAGCCCGCGTGAGGGCAGCACAAAGTCTACCCGCATGTTGCCCGGCGCGTCGTCTTGCCAATCGGCCGTGTCGCGGGCGGGGTCGCCTGTCTGGCCCGCATTCGCCCCGCCCTGGCGGGCCGCCGCCGCAGTTCCGCCGGTGCTCGCCGGCCGCGGATCCTGCAGCCGCGGGTGGCCCAGCAGGCGGCGGATCGCGTCGCGCCGCCCGTCGCCATCCTCGGGGTCGAGGTTCAGGTTGCCCAGCACCACGACGATCGCGTCGGGCGCCAGCGGTGCCGTCTCGCCCGAATCGTCCGGCACGGCTGCGCCGTCGAGATAGTCGGCCCAGAAGCCGATCTCGGCGGCGTTGCGCAGCCCGTTCCGGTCCTCGGGCCCGTCGAAGACGGGCGGCGTCGGATGGCTCGCCAGCAGGTGCAGCGCCCGCCCGTCCGGCAGCGCCACCGCCACGTCCCAATGGCTCTTGGAGCTCAGCGGCAGCGCCTGCCAGACCGCCTCGGGCCAATACGGCGTGCCGTCCGGCTTCAGCGGCGCCTCGGCCCCCGGCCGGGCGGCCCAGGGCAGCGTCCGGAAGGTGCGCGCCGGCCCGAGCGGGAACCGGGAGAGGATCGCCATGCCGTATTGCCCGGGGAACCGGCCGAAACCGAGCGCGTCGCCCGCACCCATCGTCCTGCCGTCGCCGTCGAGGTCGTGCCCGCTCGGCACGCCCGCTGTTCGGCTCGGCTGCGAAAAGGTGCGGGTAGTCGAGCCCGGGCACCCCCTCCATCCCTTGCGCCAGCAGCGCGGCAAAGCGGCCGAGCGCGACGCCCTCGGGGTCATGATCGAACTCGTTCAGCAGCAACACGTCTGGCCGCACCCGCAGCACGATCTCGACGACGGCCATGACCTGTTCGTCGCGCTTGGCGATGTCGCGCGCCAGCACGCCCGCCCCCTGGCGCACCAGATTGGCGTTGAAGGTGGCGATCCGGACGGCGCCCGCCGGCTTTTCGGCCACCGGCTGTGCCAGGGCGAGCGCCGGAAGCATCATGATCGCCAAGAGCCGGGCGAGGCATCTTGCCCACCGGCCTCCAAACGGCCCGGCAGGGCTGTGGAGCGCCCGGGCTGGCCGCGTCATGCGGTTGCGGTACGCCCGGTCCCCACTAAACGGTGGCGGCGTCGAGCCAGGGCGTCTGTGCCCGGCGGCGCTCCTCGTGCCCGGCGATATGCTCCTGCTTCTCCAGGCTCAGCCCGATCTCGTCGAGACCGTTCAGCAGGCAGTGCCGGCGGAACGGGTCGATCTCGAAGCGGATCTCGCCGCCATCGGGACCGGTGATCCTCTGGTTCTCGAGGTCGACCGTGATCGTCGCGTTGGCGCCGCGCGAGGCGTCGTCGAGCAGCTTGTCGACCTCTTCCTGCGGCAGGACGATCGGCAGGATCCCGTTCTTGAAGCAGTTGTTGTAGAAGATGTCGGCAAAGCTCGGCGCGATGACGCAGCGGATCCCGAAGTCGAGCAGCGCCCAGGGCGCGTGCTCGCGGCTTGACCCGCAGCCGAAGTTCTCGCCGGCAACGAGGATCTTGGCGTCGCGATAGGCCGGCTTGTTCAGGATGAAATCCGGGTTCTCGGAGCCGTCGTCGAGATAACGCATCTCGGTGAACGCGTGCTTGCCGAGGCCGGTGCGCTGGATCGTCTTCAGGAACTGCTTGGGAATGATCATGTCCGTGTCGACATTGATCATGTCGAGCGGCGCCGCCACGCCGGTCAGCTGGGTGAACTTTTCCATCAACAGCTCCTCCTCGGCGGCGATAGAAAGCACGCGCGCCCGGGTCGCGCAAGCCCGGCGCGCCTGGAAATCGGTGGATCGCCCTGCCGGCGCGGACGATACTGCCGGCGTCGAAGAGGTCAGACGCCGGCGGCGGCCTCCATCGCCTGCGCGCCGCATCTGGGAGAAAATCATGGGTGTTTTCAGCTACCTGCCTCGCCTGGCCGCCTCCGTGCTGATCGCTCTCGCGGCGTCGTCGGGCGCCGCGGCGCAGGACAGCCAGCCGGCGCCGATGGACGTGCGGCTGGCGGCCGGATGGATCGGCCAGGTGCTGGACGACGTGGCGGCCAGCACGGAAGCCGTCGGCCATGAGTTCGCCGCCGCTTTCGGCGCGCTCGCACCGGCGAGCGAGGCCGAGGCGGCGGAGTGGCAGGCCCGCGCCCAGACCCAGAGGCGGACCACCGCGTTCCGGACATGGCCCGCGGCTGCGCCCGCCCCGCTGCACGCCGCCGCAGCGCCCGCGCTCTACAGCTATGGCGAGAGCGCCGTCTCGCCCGAGCGGGCGGCCAGGCTTGCCGCGCTCCGGTCGCTGGTGCCCGTCCTGCGCGCGGCGCATCGCAGCTTCGACTTCGCCTGGGTCTACCTGACGACGGCTGACGGGCTGATGCTGATCTATCCCTATGTGCCGCTCGACGAGGCGGTGAACAACGATCCGCCGACCCAGCAGGTTTTCTACACGGCCGCCGATATCGGGCGGCGGGCGGTCGGCTGGACGCCGCCCTATCTCGATCTGGTCGGCGCCGGAATGATGGTCACTGCGTCCTCTCCCGTCTTTTTGGGTGACGAGCTGATCGGCGTGGCGGCCCGCGACATCACGCTCGACGAGCTCTCGATGACCGTGCTGGCGCGGCTGGCGCAGTCCGGCGGTGCGACGGCGCTGCTGGTCGACGGGCGCGGTGTTGCGATCGGCGCCTCGGCGCCGGACCTCCGGGCGGAGATCGAGCAGGTCAACAGCCAGGCGGGCTCGGCATCGCTGTTCTACCGCAGCGAGGCGGAACTCGACCGGCTCGCCATCGGGGCGGCGCGGTCGTCGACGTTCGGCTGGGTCAACGAGGTCGTCGACCGGGTGATCGCGGGCGAGGGCAAGGCGGGCGGCGACGGGGCGCAAGCGTTCGAGGCCGCCGGGCGGGCCGTGCGCGCTGCCGCCATCCCCTCCACCGGTTGGTTCGTCATCCTTGTCAGCGAGGGGAGCTGAATGCGCGGCCGACGTGTTCTGGCGGCACGGACGTCAGCGGCAGCCGGCGGCGACCCGTTCGAGCTCGGCGGCCGAGCCGCGCAGCGAGAAGTCGTGCGGGTCGCCGTCCGAGGTTGAAAGCGACAGCTGGCTGCCGGCACGCAGGCGCCGCCAGAGCGGCTCGCCGGCTTCGACCGGTGTGCGGACGTAGACCAGATCGTCGTTCAGCGCCTGGCCCTGCATGTCGCGCTCGACGGTCTGGCCGTCGACGTCGATGCGCCCGCGAATCGCCGGCTCGTCCGAGGGCCGGCCCGTGCCGAGCAGGCCCAGCGCCAGCGTGCCGCTCTCGCAGAGGACGACCGCGCAGACGATGTCATCGCCATCGAGGCAGATGCCGCTGCCCGTCCCGAGCCTTTCGGCGACCGGGCCCCAGCGGGGCTCGGGCGCCTCCTGCGCGGCTGCCGCAAAGGCCACCAGCCCGGCCGCGGCCGCTGCCAGCCGCATCAGAGCGTCCGGATGTCCGTCAGCCGCCCCGTGACCGCTGCGGCCGCCGCCATTGCCGGCGACACGAGATGCGTGCGTCCGCCGCGGCCCTGCCGCCCCTCGAAGTTGCGGTTCGACGTCGAGGCGCAGCGCTCGCCGGGGCTCAGCTGGTCGGGGTTCATGCCGAGGCACATCGAGCAGCCGGCCAGCCGGAAGTCGAACCCGGCCTCGACCAGCTTCTGCAGCAGCCCTTCCTCCTCGGCCTGCTTGCGGACGAGGCCCGAGCCGGGGACGATCATCGCGCGGATGCCCTCCTTGACGCGCCGTCCCTCCATGACCTTGGCGACCTCGCGCAGATCCTCGATGCGGCCGTTGGTGCACGAGCCGATGAAGACCGTGTCGATGGCGATCTCGCTGAGCGGGGTGCCGGGCGCCAGCCCCATGTACTTCAGCGACCGCGCGGCCGCCGCCTGCTTGCCCGGATCGGCGAAGGAGGCGGGGTCGGGCACCCGCCCGGTGATCGGCAGCACGTCCTCGGGGCTGGTGCCCCAGGTGACGACGGGGGCGATCTCGGCGGCGTCGAGCGTGACGAGCTTGTCGTAATGCGCGCCCTCGTCCGAGCGGAGCGAGCGCCAGTGCGCGACGGCCTTGTCCCACATCTCGCCCTGCGGCGCCTTGGGGCGCCCCTTGAGATAGGCGAAGGTCGTCTCGTCGGGCGCGATCAGCCCGGCGCGGGCGCCGCCCTCGATCGCCATGTTGCAGACGGTCATGCGGCCCTCCATCGAGAGGGCGCGGATCGCCTCGCCGGTGTACTCGATGACGTGGCCGGTGCCGCCGGCCGTGCCGGTCTTGCCGATGATCGAGAGCGTGATGTCCTTGGCCGTGACGCCGGGCGGCAGCGAGCCCCGGACCTCGACCTTCATGTTCTTGGATTTCTTCTGCACCAGCGTCTGCGTCGCCAGCACGTGCTCGACCTCGGACGTGCCGATGCCGTGCGCCAGCGCGCCAAAGGCGCCATGCGTCGCCGTGTGGCTGTCGCCGCAGACGATGGTCATGCCGGGAAGGGTCAGGCCCTGCTCGGGCCCGATGATGTGGACGATGCCCTGGCGGACGTCGTCGACGTCGTAGAGCTCGATGCCGAATTCCTTGCAGTTCTGGCGCAGCGCCTCGACCTGGATCCGGCTCTCCTCCTCCTTGATGCCCTCGAGGCGGTCCATCGTCGTCGCGACGTTATGGTCGGGGACCGCGATCGTCGCCTCGGGGGCACGCACCTTTCGGCCGGCAAGGCGCAGCCCCTCGAAAGCCTGAGGGCTTGTCACCTCGTGCACCAGGTGGCGGTCGATGTAGAGCAGGCAGGTGCCGTCGTCGGCTTCGTGGACGACGTGGGCGTCCCAGATCTTGTCGTAGAGCGTCTTGGCGGTCATGGGGTCTCTCCTCCGCGCGCTTCCTACCGCCGGGCGCAGGGGCGGGCAAGGGATCGAGTGGCAAAGGGCGGCACCGGCGGCGTCATATCAGGCTCATGTCGCAGGTCATGAGCACGGCGTCCTCGCGCCCGCCCGCCGCGCGGAAGTAGCCGGCCCGACGGCCCGTTTCGGCAAAGCCCGCCCGGGCGTAGAGGGCGCGCGCCGCGGCGTTCGATGCGCCGACCTCGAGGTGCAGGCGGACCGCATCGGCCTGCGCCGCTTCGCTCAGGCAGGCGGCAAGGAGCTTGGTGCCGAGCCCCTGTCGGCGCGCGTCCGGCAGCACCGCAAGCGTCAGGAGCTCGGCCTCGTCGGCGATGATCCGCAGGATGGCGCAGGCCTGCGCGTCGGCCTGCCCGCCGGCCAGGAAGGCGACCGTCCCGGGCAACGAGAGCGTGCCGGCGACGGCCTGGGCGCTCCACCGCAGGTCCGGAGCATCGAACGCCTGGGCCAGAATCCGGGCGATGGCGTCGCTCTTCTCGGGTGCGACGATGCCCGACAGCCGCTCGATCACGCGTCGAGCAGCGGCGGCGGCGCCTCGCGCGGCAGTGCGGCGCCCGCATCGCGGAGATAGAGAGGCGCTGGCCGCGCGGATGCTTCGCGGCCCGCCGCCAGCCGCGCGATGACCGCCGGATCGGGCAGCGCGTCGGGCAGCAGCCCGCCCGTTCCCACAACGAGGCCTGCCGCAGCCGGCACCCAGTCCGGCCCGACCAGCCGGGGCGGCGCCTCGGGCTGACCGGCGCGGCCAAATGTCTGGACATAGCTCAACTCGCCTGGGCCAGACACGCGGACCGTGCAGGGACGGCCCGCCGCAGCCTCTGCGGCCAGCGCCTCGAGGCGGGTGATGCCGATGGCGGGGATGCCGAGGCCGAGCGCCAGGCCGCGCGCGGCGGCGATGCCGATGCGGATGCCCGTGAACGAGCCCGGCCCCGTGCAGACGGCGATCCGGTCCAGGCCGCTATAGTCGGTCTCCGCCGCGCCGAGCGCGGCCTCGATCATCGGGATCAGGGCCTCGGCATGGCCGCGCTCCATCGCTTCCGACCGCCTGACGAGCACCGAAGCGCCCGACACGACGGCGACCGCGCAGCGTGCCCCGCACGTGTCGATGCCCAGGATCACGGCAGCATCACGGCGCCCGAAGGCCCTGCGTCAGAAGCTGACCCCGACGGGGCGCACCTCGGTCACCTCGGGGATGTAGTGGCGCAGCAGGTTCTCGATCCCGTGCTTCAGCGTCATCGTGGACGACGGACAGCCCGAGCAGGCGCCCTTCATGTGCAGATAGACGACGCCGCGCTCGAAGCCGTGGAAGGTGATGTCGCCGCCATCCTGCGCCACCGCCGGGCGCACGCGGGTGTCGAGCAGCTCCTTGATCTGACCGACGATCTCGGCGTCCGGGCCAGTCATGCTCGGCATGGCCCCCCGCCTCCGTCGCCAGCGCCGCGCCGGCCTCGCCCGCCAGCACCGGCTGACCCGACTGGTAATGCTCCATGATCGCGCCGAGGATCGCCGGCTTGATGTGCGCCCAATCCACGGTGTCGTTCTTGGACACCGAGACGAAATCGGGGCCGAGGAACACGCCGACCACGCCGCCGACCGCGAAGATCCCGGCAGCGAGCGGCGATGCCGCCGCCGCCTCGGCGGTCGGAAAGTCGGCCGAGCCCGACGGCATGACCGCTTGCCCCGGCAGAAACTTGAGCGTCGCGGGATTCGGGGTTGCTTCGGTCTGGATGAACATGCGCGCCTCCTTGGCTGGGGCCAATAGATGACCGTAGCAGTCGGGAAAATCGAGAATCATTCTAAACTCGCCCGCGATCTGGCGGGGCTCGTCGCCTTCGGCACCGCGGCGGGGCTTTTCCAGCGCGCCGCCTCAGCACCTGAATTCTGCACGGAAATTCCTGATTTGGCCTCGTCGACGCCGCATGGGCGCGCGTGAGATACTGCGGTATCCGCTCGAGGGGGAGACCGCCCGCCATGCTGCGCCGCATCCTTGCCGTGCTTTGCCTTTCGCTCGTCGCGTCATCGGCATCGGCGGCGGACCCGGTCCCCGATCGTCGCATGGTCAGTGTGTCGGGCCAGGATTTCTATGGCGGCGATATCGGCTCGATCTTCGACACCGATCTCGGCGAATGCCAGGCGACGTGCCTGCGCAATCCCGCCTGCACCGCGCTGACCTTCAACACCAAGGCGGGAGCCTGCTTCCTGAAATCGGGCGTCGAGCGGGTCGAGCCGTTCGCGGCCGCGATCTCGGCGCGCATGGTCGAGACGCCGGAGGCCACCCGCAATTTGGCGGCGATAAGGGCGGCCGATCTGGACTTCCTGCCCGAGGGGATGATCGACGAGGCGCGCGAGCTCGCGTCGACGCTGGGCGGCCGGGTGGCGGCGGACCGCGGCCCGGCCGAGACGATCGCGGCCGCCGCGGCGGCCGAGCAGGCCGGCGACCCGATGGTGGCGGCGCAGGGCTATGCCGCCGCCGTGACGCTTTCGGACGACGCGGACGGCTGGCGCGATCTGGGCCGCGTCTGGCTTGCGATGGCGGGTGCGCCGGACCAGCCTGCCATGGCGCAGCCCATTTCGCCCGAGCAGCGCGAACGGCTTGGCCGCGAGGCAGCCGCGGCCGCCCTGAACGCCTACCTGCGCAGCGACGGCGACGCCGCGCGGGCCTCGGCGCTGGCGCTGCTGGCGCGCACGCTGGAGGCCCGGGGCATGGGCCGCCAGATGATCCCGGCGCTCAGGCTCGCGCAGCAGCTGGATCCGCGCCAGGAAACGGCCGAGCTGCTGGACTACGCCATCTCCAATTACGGGTTCCGCGTCGTCGACCATTCCGTCGAATTCCGAACCGGCGAACCCGCGCATCTGCGTGGCGTTCTCCGAGCCATTGGCCGAGGCCGGCGTGGACTACGCGCCCTATGTCCGCGTGGCGGGGCATCCCGACCTGCCGGTCGAGGCCGAGGGCTCGCAGCTCTGCGTCGAGGGCGTGGTCCATGGCGAGCGCTACGAGCTGGCGGTGCGCGAGGGGCTTCCTTCGGCCGAGGGAGAGACCTTGCGCCGGACGGCCGAGATCCAGGCCTATGTGCGCGACCGCTCGGCCTCGGTGCGGTTCGTCGGGCGCGCCTATGTCCTGCCGCGCAGCGCCGAGGCGTCGATCCCCATCGTGACCACGAACCTCGCCGAGGTCGACCTCAGCATCTATCGCATCGGCGAGCGCAGCCTGATGCCGGCGATCGATGACGACCTGTTCGACCGGGCGATCGGGCAGTGGACCGAGGATCGGCTGAAGGACCGGATCGGCCAGGCGATCTGGACCGGCACGGCCGAGGTCTCGGGGCCGGTCAATGCCGACGTGACCACCGCGCTGCCCGTCGGCGAGGCCGTGGGCAGCTTCGAGCCAGGCGTCTACGTCATGACCGCGCGCGTGCCGGGGCAGGGCGAAGCCTGGGAGGACGCGGCGACCCAGTGGTTCATCGTCACCGATCTGGGCCTCGCCGCGATGAGCGGCACCGACGGCGTCCATGTCTTCGTTCGCGCGCTGTCCGATGCCGCGGCGGTCGCGGGCGTCGAGCTGCGGCTGCTCGCGCGCAACAACCAGGTGCTGGGCGAAACCGTGACGGACGCGCGCGGCTTCGCGAGCTTTGGGCCGGGCTCGACGCGGGGCACGGGCGGCGACGCCCCGGCGCTGGTCACGGCCGAGCTGGCGGGCGATTTCGCCTTCCTCGACCTGACGAAGCCGCCCTTCGATCTCAGTGATCGCGGCGTCGAGGGGCGGCCCGCGCCGGGGCCGGTCGACGTCTTCGTGACCACCGACCGGGGCGTCTATCGCCCCGGCGAGGTGGTCAACGCGACGGTGCTCGCCCGCGATGCGCAGGCCGAGGCGATCGCCGATCTGCCGATGACGGCGGTGGTGACGCGCCCCGACGGCGTCGAATACGCGCGCGCCGTGCTGCGGGACGAGGGCGCCGGCGGGCGCGCCTATTCGCTGCGCCTCGGCGCTGGCGTGCCGCGCGGCCGGTGGACGCTCAGGCTCTACACCGATCCCGCGGCGGAACCCGTCGCGCGCCAGGCCTTTCTGGTCGAGGATTTCGTCCCCGAGCGCGTCGCTTTCGAGCTCGAGGCGCCGGAGGGGATGGTGACGCGGGGCGAGCCGCCCGTGGTGAGCCTCCAGGCGCGGTACCTCTACGGCGCGCCCGCTGCGGACCTGCCCGTCGAGGGGCGTGTGGAGGTCGCGAAGGCTGACGGCATGCCTGGCTTCCCCGGTTTCCGCTTCGGCCTCGCCGACGAGCAGGTTGGCACGCGCGCCGAGGCGTTGCCGCCGCTGACAACCGGTGCCGACGGCACGCTTTCCTTCACGCTGCCGATCCCCCAGCTCGATCCCGTCACGACGCCGCTGCAGCTGACCGCGATCGTCCAGGTGGTCGACGGCTCGGGCCGGCCGGTCGAGCGCACGCTGACGCGGGCGCTGGCGCCGGAGGCGCCGAAGATCGGCATCCGCCCGCTCTTCGAGGGCGCGGCCGATGAGGGCTCGAACGCGCGGTTCGAGATCGTCGCGGTCGGCGCGGACGGGCGGCAGGCGGCGCTGCCGGGCGTCGGCTGGACCGTCGCGCGGGTCAATCGCGAGTGGCAGTGGTACGAGATCGACGGCAACTGGAACTACGAGCCGATCACCCGCCGCGAGCGCGTGGCGAGCGGCACGGTCGAGCTGGCGGCGGGCGGCCGCGCCGCGATCGAGGTGCCGGTCACCTGGGGCGAGTACGAGCTGAAGCTCGCCGCCGCCGGCGAGCCGCATGCCGCCGCAAGCCTGACGTTCAGCGCCGGCTGGTACCAGCCGAGCGCGTCGACCGATACGCCCGACGTGCTGGAGATCGGGCTTGACCGGGAAAGCTACGCCGTCGGCGGCACGGTCGAGGTCCGGCTGAAGCCGCGCTATGCCGGCAAGCTCCTGCTCGCCGTCGTCGACAACCGGCTGATCGAGACGCGCGTGCTGGACGTCGAGGCCGGCGAGACCGCGGTCGACCTGACCGTCACCGAGGCCTGGGGGCCGGGGGCCTATATCACGGCGACGCTGGTGCGGCCGATGGACGTCGCGGCGGGCCGCAACCCCTCGCGCGCGCTCGGCCTCGCCTGGGCGGGCGTCGACCCAGGGGCCCGCGAGCTCTCGGTCGAGGTCACCTCCCCCGACCAGGTCGAGCCGCGCGGCCCCTTCGAGGCGGCCGTGCACGTCGGCGGCGCGGCCGGCGAGCCGGCCTATGTCACCATCGCCGCGGTCGATCTCGGCATCCTGAACCTGACCGGCTTCGAGCCGCCGGCGCCGGACGACCATTATTTCGGCCAGCGGGCGCTCGGGGTCGAGATGCGCGACCTCTACGGCCGGCTGATCGACGGCTTTGCCGGCGTTCCGGGCCGCTTGCGCCAGGGCGGCGACGCCGAGATGGCGCGGCTGAACGCGCCGCCGCCGACCGAGGAGCTGGTCGCCTTCTTCTCGGGCGTCGTCCCCGTCGGCCCGGACGGCACCGCGCGCGCCAGCTTCAATCTGCCCGACTTCAACGGCACCGTGCGCGTGATGGCCATCGCCTGGACGGCGGGGGCTGTCGGCCACGCCTCCAAGGACGTGCTCGTCCGAGACCCGGTGGTCGTGTCGGCGGCGCTGCCGCGCTTCCTCGCGCCCGGCGACGAGAGCCGCTTGCTGATCGAACTCGCTCATGCCGAGGGGCCGACCGGCGAGACCACCGTCGCGGTCGAGAGCGACGGCGGCATCGCCATCCCGCCCGAGGCGGCACGCCAGACGGTTACGCTCGAGGAGGGACGGATCGAACGGATCGCGCTGCCGCTGACCGCCGTCGAGATCGGCGACCCGCAGCTGCGCATCCGGACGACGACGCCGGCGGGCGAGGAGCTGACGAAGACCGTCACCCTGCCGGTGCGGCTGAACGATCCCGAGATCGCCCGGCGCAATCGGATCGAGCTCGCGCCTGGCGGGCGGCTGGTCGTCGACGCGGGAACCTTCGATGGGTTGGAGCCCGGAACCGGTCACGCCACCCTGGCCGTGGGGCCGGCGGCGCTCTTCGACGTGCCGGGGCTGCTCTTTGCGCTCGACCGCTATCCCTATGGCTGCAGCGAGCAGCTGGTTTCCACCGCCATGCCGCTGCTCTATCTCGGCGAGCTCGCGGCGAAGATGGGCCTGACGGCGGGTGCCGACATCCCCGAGCGGATCGAGGCCGCCGTGAAGGGCGTGCTGCAGAACCAGACGGGCAGCGGCTCGTTCGGTCTGTGGCAGCCCGGCGCCGGCGATCTGTGGCTCGACGCCTATGTCACCGATTTCCTGGTCAGGGCAAAGGCGCAGGGCCATGCGGTCCCCGAGCGGGCGCTGCAGGCGGCGCTCGACAATCTGCGGAGCGCCTTGTCCTATGCCGGCGACTTCCAGGACGGCGGCGAGGACATCGCCTATGCGCTGATGGTGCTGGCGCGCGAGGGTCTCGCCTCGATCGGCGACCTGCGCTACTACGCGGACGCCAAGGCCGAGGACCTGGCGACCCCCATGGCGAAGGCGCAGCTCGGCGCCGCGCTCGCGTCCTATGGCGAGCAGCGTCGGGCCGACGCCATGTTCCGGCTGGCCGTCGAGCAGCTCCGCGCGCAGGCCGGCGAGGACCGCGGCTGGCGGCCGGACTATGGCTCGCATCTGCGCGATGCCGCCGCCGTGCTGGCGCTGGCCGCCGAAGCGCGGTCCGAGGCCGTCGCGCCGATGCGCCTGGCCGAAGAGATCGCCGCCGCCGTGCAAGGCCCGACATCGACGCAGGAGAAGGCCTGGCTGCTCCTGGCCGCCCGTGCGCTGGTGGAAGCCGGCACCGCCGACGTCACGCTCGATGGCGCCCCCGTCGCCGGCCCGCTGGTCCGGCTGGTGGACGCGCAGGCCGTGGACGACGCCAGCGTCGTCGTCGAGAATGCCGGCGCGGCATCCGTGCCGGCCGTCTTGACCACCTGGGGCGTGCCGTCCGAGCCGGTGCCCGCCGGCGGCAACGGCTACCGGATCGAGCGGGCCTGGTACACGCTCGACGGCCAGCCGGTCTCGCCCCAGACGGTCGACCAGAACACCCGGCTCGCCGCGGTGCTGACGGTGACCGCCGAGAGCGACCGCGAGGCACGGCTGATCGTCGACGATCCGCTGCCGGCGGGCTTCGAGATCGACAACCCGAACCTGCTCCGGTCGGGCGCGATCGCGGCGCTCGACTGGCTCGAGACCGAGGACGAGGTGGCGATGTCCGAGTTCCGCGCCGACCGCTTCCTCGCGGCCCTCGACAGCGATGCGGCCGGCAGCTTCCGGCTGGCCTACATCGTGCGGGCCGTCTCGCCCGGGCGCTTCCACCTGCCCGCGGCAACCGTCGAGGACATGTATCGGCCGGAGTTCCGGGCCTGGACCGACACTGGCCGGATCGAGGTCCTCCCGGCAGCGCGATGATGCGCCTGCGCCGCCGCATCGGTGCATGGCGGGCGGCGCGGTCGCGTGGGCCCGACCTGCCCTTTGCCCTTCTCTGATGAGGAGGGGCGGCAACAACGGCAGGGCTCCGCGCCGACCGAGGCGATCGGGTCGCATCCGGGCAGACGCGCCGGCGGCGCCGCTGGCGCCTCCCCCGCCGCGTCCGAGGCAGACCGAGGGGGAGGCTTTCGCCGGCTGGTCGGCGCCACGATCGCCGTGGCGGTGCTGCTCGGGGCGGGCGGGGCTGCGCTCGACCGGTGGATCGCGACGGCGCCCATGCCGGGACTGGTGCCGGCGGTCTCGGCGACGGTGCTCGACCGGGACGGCCAGCTGCTGCGCGCCTACCAGGTGGCTGATGGGCGCTGGCGCCTGCCCGTCGACCCGGCCGAGGTCGACCGCGGCTATCTCGCCCAGCTTCTCGCCTTCGAGGACCGCCGGTTCTATGACCACGCTGGCGTCGACCTGCGGGCGATGGCCCGTGCCGCCTGGCAGGCGGTCCGGCACGGCCGCGCCGTCTCGGGCGCCTCGACGCTCACCATGCAGGTCGCGCGCCTGTTGCAGGAGAGGCCGACCGACACGCTCGGCGCCAAGCTCGCGCAGATCCGGCTGGCGCTGGCGCTCGAGAGGCGCTTGAGCAAGGCCGAGATCCTGCGTCTCTACCTCATGCTGGCCCCGTTCGGGGGCAATGTCGAAGGCGTGCGGGCCGCGAGCTTGGTCTGGTTCGGCAAGGAACCGCGGCGCCTGACCCCGGCCGAATCGGCATTGCTGGTCGCGCTGCCGCAATCGCCCGAAGGCACGGCGGCCCGATCGCTTTCCGCAAGCGGCCCGAGCCGCCCGCGATCGGGTCCTGGCCCGCGCCGTCGCCGCGGGTGCGCTTGACGAACCAGACGCGCGCGCCGCCCGGCGCGAGCCGGTGCCGGCCGAGCGCCGAGCCTTTCCCGCGGTGGCGCCGCACATCGCCGACCGGATCGTCGCAGCCGAGCCGAGCCTCGCCGCGCACCGCCTCAGCATCGCCGGTGACCTGCAGCGGCGGCTCGAGGCGCTGGTCGCCGACCGCGCGGGCGCCCTGCCGGCCGGGGTCTCGGCCGCGCTGCTTGTCGCCGACCACGCCTCGGGCGAAATCCTCGCCAGCGTCGGTTCGCCCGGCCTGCTGGACGCGGACCGGTCGGGCTGGATCGACATGACGGTGGCGATCAGGTCGCCCGGCTCGACGCTCAAGCCGCTGATCTATGGCCTCGCCTTCGAGCTGGGCGTGGCCCATCCCGAAAGCCTGATCGATGATCGGCCGGTCACTTTCGGCCATTGGACACCGACGAATTTCGACGACGACTACCACGGCACGGTCAGCGTCCGCGAGGCGCTGCAGCGTTCGCTGAACGTGCCGGCGGTGATGTTGCTCGACGCCGTCGGCCCGGCGCAGCTGCTGTCCCGGATGCGCCGGGCGGGGACGCCCGGGGCGCTGCCGCCGGGCCGGGCGTCGGGGCTCGCCATCGGCCTCGGCGGCATCGGGCTGAGCTTGCGCGATCTGGTGCAGCTCTACGCCGCGATCGCTCGCGGCGGCGAGGCGGTCGCGCTGCATGAGGCTCCGGGCCAAGCGCCCACGGCGGGCGCGCGCGTGCTCGCGCCCGGTGCGGCCTGGCAGGTCGCCGACATCCTGGCCGGCGCGCCTCCGCCCGTGGCGGCGCCGGCGGGACGGATCGCCTTCAAGACGGGCACCTCCTATGGCCACCGCGACGCCTGGGCGGTGGGCTTCGACGGGCGGTATGTCGTGGGCGCCTGGGTCGGGCGCCCGGACGCGGCGGCCGTGCCCGGCATCACCGGCATCGGCCAGGCCGCGCCATTGCTCTTCGAGGCCTTCGCACGGCTCGAGCCGCTGCCCGTGCCGTTGCGCGCGCCGCCGAGCGACGTGCTCACCGTCGCGAACGCCGAGTTGCCGGCACCGCTCCGCCACGTGCGGGCGCGCGACGGCGGCGCCGGACCGCTTGGGCCCGAGATCGTCTACCCGCCGGACGGCGCGCGCGTCGCGCTGACCGGGGGGCTGCCGCTGGCGGTCAAGATCCGCAATGGCGCGCCGCCCTTCACCTGGCTTCTCAACGGCTCTCCGGTCGAAACCGGCGGCATCGATCGCGAGATCGCCGCCGATGCGGCCGCCGGCTTCGTCTCGATCGCCGTCATCGATGCCCAGGGGCGCGCGGCCCGCGCGCGTGTCACGGTCGAGTAGCGCCGCGGATCAGGCGGCGCCGGCCGGCGCCTTCCGCCAGCGCCAGCGCCTCGATCACCAGATCGGCCCAGTCGCGCGGCCGCTCCTGCGGCAGGTTATGGCCGGCGCCCGGCCAGATGTGATGGCGGTGCGGACCGGTGAAGTGCCGCGCATGGTGCTGCGTCGTGCCGCTGACGCCGTCGGCGGCGCCGTCGACGGTCACCGCCGGCACCGTGATCGGCGGCCGCGCCGTCAGCCGCGTCTCGAGGTGGGCCACGCTCGGATCGCCCGGCACGAGCCCATAGCGGTGGCGGTAGGAATGGATCACGACGTCGACGAAATCGGGGTTGTCGAACGCCTCGGCCGACCGCGCGAAGGTCGCGTCGTCGAAACTCCACTCGGGCGACCACATGCGCCAGAGCAGCTCGGTCAGTTCGCGCCGGTTTGCCGCAAGGCCGCGGCGACCGCGCTCGGTGCCGAAGTACCACTGGTACCAATAGGCGGCCTCGTGCTCGGGCGCGGCGGGCTCCCAGGACCGGGCGATGTTCTGGATGTTGTAGGAATTGCCCGAGACCAGCGCCGTCACGCGCTCGGGCCAGAGCGCGGCGACGATGCAGGCCGCGCGTCCGCCCCAGTCATAGCCGCCCAGCACCGCGCGCTCGAACTCGAGCGCATCCATCAGCGCCAGCATGTCGGCGCCGAGCGCCGCCTGCTCGCCCGAGCGCGGCGTGTCGGCCGACAGGAACCGCGTGCGTCCATAGCCGCGCAGCCAGGGCACGACCACCCGCGCCCCAGTTTCGGCCAGCATCGGCGCGACCTCGGCATAGGCGTGCGCGTCATAGGGAAAGCCGTGCCCCATGATGCAGGGCCAGCCATCGGGGGCGCCATACTCCAGATAGGCGACCTCGAGGACGCCGGCGTTGACTCGGTGGACCTTCACCCGATCTGCGCCTGCTGCTCGATGGCGCCGAAGATCGAATGGCCTTGCGCGTCCTTCATCTCGATCCGCACGATGTCGCCGTCGCGCAGGAATGGCGTCTTCGGCGCGCCGTCGCGGATCGTCTCGGCCATTCGCTGCTCGGCCAGGCAGGAATAGCCGCGGCCGCCCTCGGCGACTGTTCGGCCGGAGTCCCCCTCCGGATCGGCGTTCGACACCGTGCCCGAGCCGATGATTGTCCCGGCGCCCAGGGCCCTCGTCCGGGCGGCGTGCACGACCAGCGCCGGGAAGTCGAACGTCATGCCGTCCTCCGGTCTGGCCCGGCCCATCGGCTGCCCGTTCAGATCGACCGCGAGCACGCCCGCGAGCTTGCTCCCGTCCCATGCCTCGCCCAGCTCGTCAGGCGTCACGGCGGCCGGCGAGAAGCTGCCGGCGGGCTTCGACTGGACAAAGCCAAAGCCCTTGGCCAGCTCTGGCCCGGCCAGACCGCGCAGCGATACGTCGTTGGCCAGCATGACCAGCCTGATCGCGGCTGCCGCGGTCGCCCGGTCCGCCCCGCGGGGCACGTCGCCCGTGATGACGGCGACCTCGGCCTCGAAGTCGAGGCCCCAGTCGGGATCGGCACAGCCGATGTGGTCCCGCGGCCCGAGAAAGCCGTCCGAGCCGCCCTGGTACATCAGCGGGTCTGTCTCGAACCGGTCGGGCATCTCCGCGCCGCGCGCCCGCCGCAGCAGGCGGATGTGGTTCACGTAAGCCGAGCCGTCGAGCCACTGATAGGCGCGCGGCAGAGGGCTCATGGCCGCGCGCTCGCGGAACCGCTCGGCCCAGATGGCCCCGGCCTCGAGCGTCCGCGACAGCGCCTCGAGCTCGGGCGCCACCTGATCCCAGTGGTCGAGTGCGTGCTGCAGGGTGGGCGCGACGCGCTCGGCATCGGCGCAGCGCGTCAGGTCGCGCGAAACGACGACCAGCCGGCCGTCGCGCGTGCCGTCGGGCAGGGTGGCGAGCCTCATGGAAATCTCGATTTCTGCCGGAGGTTCCGTCGGGCTCTGGCTTCGGCGCCGCGCGACCTACGGGCGGTTTCAAAGTCGTCGCCAAAAACCGGCACGTAGAATGGCGCGTCCATGCATGTCCCCTTGCTGGAACAGCATCCACCTTAAGGCGAGAATCCGCGAAGGGGAGAGAAAATCGCTTCGGCCGCCGGATGGAGTGCCGGACAGGGCAGCACTGGCCGCCAGCTCTCGGGCGGGGGGCTATCCTGTCTGGAGCAGCTTGCGGACATAGGCCGGCAGGGCGAAGGCGGCGTTGTGTACCTCTGGCGTGTAATAGCGCGCCTTGACGCCGCTCGCCTCGTAGCGGGCCCGCAGCGTGTCGAGGGACGTTGCCCTGGCCTGGCCGTCGGTGCCCCAGCCAAAGGCCATCGGCCCGCCGACGTAAGTCGGCACGCTCGCCAGGTAGCAGGCGGCGTCGGCGAAGAGGGAGCGAAAGGCGCGCATGGTGCCGGAGAGTTCCGAGCCCTGCATGAACGGCACGCCGTTCTGCGTGACGAGGATGCCGCCCTCGGCCAGGCAGCGTTTCGTGCGGCCGTAGAACGTGTCGGTGAACAAGACCTCGCCCGGCCCCACTGGGTCGGTGGAGTCGACGATGGCCACGTCGAACCGGCGGTCCGTGCCCGCGACGAACTCGGCACCATCGGCGATGACGAGATCGAGCCGCGGGTCGTCGAAGGCGCCCGCCGACAGCGAGGGGAGGTATCGCTTCGAGAACTCGACGACGCCGGCGTCGATCTCGACCATGGTGACGTGCTCGACCGAACGGTGGCGCAGCGCTTCGCGCGCCATGCCGCCGTCGCCGCCGCCGATGATCAGCACGCGACGCGCGGCGCCATGCGCCAGGATCGGGACATGCGCCAGCATCTCGTGATAGATGAACTCGTCGCCCTCGGTCGTCTGCACGACGCCGTCGAGCGTCAGCACGCGGCCGAAGCGGGGGTTCTCGAAGACGCGGATGCGCTGGTGCTCGGTCTCGCTGTCATAGAGGAGCCGGCCGATCTCGAGACACTGGCGATAGTGCGCGTGCAGCTTTTCGACCGCCCAGCCTGCCATTTCGCTGTTGCCGGGATCGTCGCTCATCGCGTTCTCCGTTGAATTTGCGTTGGTTCTGAGCTGCCGCAGTTGCGTACCGGGTCGTCTATCAAGAAACGCGAGCGACCCCGCTGTTGTAAAGCTCGGGGTATCCCGAATTTGAGCATACCCTGCAAAGCGCTGGCGTGGTAGATTGTAGCCGAAGGGGAACGCGCCGTTATTTCAGAGATTGGAGCACGGACTCGCCGCAACCAAATTCAGGTGGGGGAGTTTCGGCCGTTATGGGAAGCGAGCAAGGAGGTCCTTCGATGTCCATGAAATCATTGCTTAGCATAGCCGGCCTAGGCGCCGTGGTGATGCTCAGCGCCTGCGGCGGCAATGAAGAGCCGGTCGCAGCGGCGCCGGCGCCGGCCGCGCCTCAGTGCCAGGCTCTGCCGGGTGTCTATGCCGAGGTCAGGGACGCACGGCCTGTGACCTACACCGGCGATTTTGCGCCGGGCTATGTCGCGGTGACCGACACCAGCCAGATCCAGTCGGGCGGCGGCCAGCCGAACGCCATCCAGTATCTCGTCGTGACCAATGACGGCCGTCAGCTGCCGCTCGTGGCGCGCGAGCAGTTCCGCAAGGGCGACCAGCTCTTTATCGAGGCCGACACCTGCGACCGGGCGCGCGTCACGGTGATCCAAGAGCTCGGCTGATCCGCAGTTCCAGGCGCCGCCCGCGGGGCGGCGCCTTTCCGCCGACGCTTAGCCCACCGCCGCGACGAGACCCTCGCCGCGCAGCAGCTCCTTGACCCGGACCTCGCGCGCCGCAAACGCCCGGCGCAGGACGTCGACCGCCCGCCAGGGCTGGGCCTCGCCGCACATGAAGACGTCGAAGGCGCCATAGCCGATCTCGGGCCAAGTGTGCACCGAGATATGGCTCTCGGCCAGCACCGCCACGCCGCTGACGCCCTGGGGCGAGAACTTGTGCGTGTGGATGTGCAGGAGCGTCGCCCCGCAGGTCGTCACGCAGTCGCGGAACGCCTGCTGGATGCGCGCCTCGTCGTCCAGCCCCTCGCCCTCGACCACCTCGATGATCAGGTGCGTGCCGGCGAAGATCTTGCCGTCGCGGCGGATGAAATGGTCGTCGCGCGTCTCGTCGAGCGGGTCGCGGATCGAGTCGCGGCCGGCGTCGGAAACGACGGTCAGTCGAGCGCGCGTCTCGCGCGGATCTTCCGCATGGGTGGTGCCTGTCTCCAGGTCCATCCCCAGTTGGAAGAGGTGTGCCTGGTTGCTCATGGCAACGCCTCCCCTACCAGCAGATGTGATACCCAGAGGCCCCTTAGCACCCCCCCGCTTGAAGCCCGCGAGGTTGGGATCGGCGACCCTGTGGAAGCGGGCAGATACTGCCTCCGGACCCGCCATGCAAGTGGCTAGGCGCCCGCCGTGAAGATTTCGCTAACCGAGCCTGCTGCGCTGCAGCATTCAGTGCCGGAAATGCCGCATGCCGGTGAAGACCATGGCCAGGCCGCGCTCGTCCGCGGCGGCGATCACCTCGTCGTCGCGCACCGAGCCGCCGGGCTGGATCACGGCCGTGGCGCCGGCCTCGGCGGCGGCGATCAGCCCGTCGGGGAAGGGAAAGAAGGCGTCCGAGGCGACGGCCGATCCGCGGGTCGGCGGCTCGGCCAGGCCCAGGGCGGCGGCCATGTCCTCGGCCTTCCGGGCGGCGATGCGGGTCGAATCGACGCGGCTCATCTGGCCGGCGCCGATGCCGACGGTCGCCCCGCCCTTGGCATAGACGATGGCGTTCGACTTGACGTGCTTGGCGACGGTCCAGGCGAACGCCATGTCGGCGCGCTCGGCCGCGCTCGGCGCGCGCTGGGTGACGACGCGGAGATCGGCGTCGGCGGCGCGCCCGGTGTCGTGGTCCTGCACCAGGAAGCCGCCAGCCACCTGCCGCCAGGCGAGGCGGGGTGCCGCGGCATCGGGCAGCGCACCGGTGACGAGAAGGCGCAGGTTCTTCTTTCCCGCGAAGACCGCCCGCGCCGCCTCGTCGGCGTCGGGAGCGATCACCACCTCGGTGAAGATCTCCGCGATGCGCTCCGCCGTCGGGCCGTCGAGCGGCCGGTTCAGCGCGACGATGCCGCCGAAGGCCGAGACCCGGTCGCAGTCATAGGCCCGGCGCGTAAGCCTCGGCCAGCGTCGGTGCGGTCGCGACGCCGCAGGGATTGGCGTGCTTGACGATGACGACGGCCGGCGCCCCGGAGCCGGCGCGGTCGAGATCGGCCACCAGCTCGAAGGCGGCGTCCGTGTCGTTGATGTTGTTGTAGCTCAGCTCCTTGCCCTGCAGCTGGCGGGCGGTGGCCACGCCCTGGCCGGGCGCTGCCGTCGAGGTAGAAGGCCGCACGCTGATGCGGGTTCTCGCCATAGCGGAGCGGCTGGGCCAGCCGCCCGGCAAAGGCGCGGCGGTACGGGATCTCGTCGCCCGTCTCGCGCGCCATCCAGCCGGCGATGGCGGCGTCATAGGCGGCCGTCAGCGCATAGGCGCGGGCGGCCAGCCGCCGCCTCAGCTCCAACCGGGTGCCGCCCTCGGCTTCGATCGCCTGCAGCAGCTCGTCCCCGTCGCGCGGCTCGACCAGCACGGCGACGTCGTCGTGGTTCTTGGCGGCGGCGCGGATCATCGCCGGCCCGCCGATGTCGATGTTCTCGACGCACTCGGCATAGGGCGCGCCCGAGGCGACCGTCGCCTCGAAGGGGTAGAGGTTGACGACGAGCAGGTCGATCGGCGCGATGCCGTGCTGGTCCAGCGCCGCCATGTGGGCCGGGTCGCCCCGCCGCGCGAGCAGGCCGCCATGGATCATCGGGTGCAGCGTCTTGACCCGGCCGTCCAGCATCTCGGGGAACGCGGTGACGTCAGAGACGTCGCGCGCGTCGAGCCCCGCCTCGCGCAGCGCCCTCGCGCTGCCGCCGGTGGAAATGAGCTCGACCCCGAGCTTTGAGAGCCGCCGGGCGAACGGCACGAGCCCCGATTTGTCCGAGACGGAAATGAGGGCTCGGCGGATGGGGACGAGATCGCGCGGAGCGGCGGATTTGGGCGCGGCGGTCATCTCTCGGCGGCCTCCCGGGGCTTGGTCGCCGGCCGCTTCGCCACTGCGGGACGGCGCCGGGGACGCCCTCCTGCGGCTTCAGCGACCAGCCGATGCGGTCGCGATACCCCAGCTGCGCGGCCGCGGCCACCGTTTCCGTCACCGCAGCAGCGGGCCTCGGACGACCTCGGAAACAGTCCTTCGGCGCCTGGAAGCCCGAGCGGCCAGCCGACGGCCAACCGTTTCATTCTGGTTAACGGACCCGGAAAAGTCCTTTGCAATCAATCATGGACGCAGGTGTGCACGCGTGCACAGGACGTGAGCAGGCCACCAGACCCGGCTTGGAAAGCGACCGCACCATCCCGATTCCGCATCAGGCCGCCTCTTCCGCCATCTGCCGATTCCAGAGCTGGGCATAGCGGCCGCCGATGGCGAGCAGGCGATCGTGGTTGCCGCGCTCGGCGACGCGGCCGTCTTCCAGCACGACGATCTCGTCGGCGTCGACCACGGTCGAGAGCCGGTGCGCGATCATCAGCACGGTGCGGCCGCGCCCGAGGCGGCGCAGCTCGGCCTGGATCTCGGCCTCGGTCCCCGTGTCGAGCGCCGAGGTCGCCTCGTCCAGGATCAGGATCGGCGGGTTCTTCAGGATCGTCCTGGCGATCGCGACCCGTTGCTTCTCGCCGCCCGACAGCTTGAGCCCCCGTTCGCCGACCACGGTGTCATAGCCATCCGGCAGCGCCGCGACGAAGTCGTGGATCCGCGCCGCGCGGGCGGCCGCCACCACCTCGTCCTGCGTGGCGCCGTCCCGGCCATAGGCGATGTTGTAGCCGATCGAGTCGTTGAACAGCACGGTGTCCTGCGGCACGACGCCGATCGCGCGACGCAGCGAGGCCTGCGAAACGTCGCGCACGTCCTGACCGTCGATCAGCACCCGGCCGCCCGTGACATCGTAGAAGCGGAACAGCAACCGCGCGATCGTGGACTTGCCGGCGCCCGATGGGCCCACCACGGCCAGCGTTCGGCCGGGCGGTATCGTGAAGCCGACATCGTGCAGGATCGGCCTGTTCGGCCCATAAGCGAAGGCGACGTTCTCGAAGCGGACCTCGCCGGCCGCGACGTGCAGCTCCGGCGCGTCGGGACGGTCGATCACCTCGGCCGGCTGCTCCATCAGCTCGTACATCTCGCGCATGTCGACCAGCGACTGGCGGATTTCCCGGTAGACGGTGCCGAGGAAGTTCAGCGGCACCATGATCTGGATCATGAAGGTGTTGACCATCACGAACGAGCCCACCGTCATCTCTCCCGCCATGACGCCCCGCGCCGCCATCGCCATGACGGCGACCGTCGCCGCCGTCAGGATCAGCGCCTGCCCGGAGTTGAGAAAGCCGAGGCTCGTCTGCGTGCGCACGGCCGCGTGCTGGTAGGCCGCCATGGCGCGGTCATAGCGCGCGGTCTCGCGCTCCTCGGCCGAGAAGTACTTGACCGTCTCATAGTTCAGCAGGCTGTCGACCGCCTTCTGGAAGGCATCCTGGTCCTGGTCGTTCATCTCCTTGCGGATCGAGACGCGCAGCTCGGTGACCCTGAAGGTGAAGGCGACATAGGCTGCAAACGTCGCCAGCAGGACGGCCATGTACCAGGCGCCGAACTCCACCCAGAAGATGACGGCCACGACCAGCAGCTCGAGGCCCAGCGGCACGATCGAGAACAGCAGATACCGCAGCAGGAAATCGATCGCCTTGATCCCGCGGTCGATGACGCGGCTGAGCGCCCCGGTCCTGCGGCTGATGTGATAGCCGAGCGAGAGTTGGTGGACGTGCCGAAAAATGCGAATTCCCAGCTGGCGCAGCGCGTGCTGACCGACCCGGGCGAAGACGACATCGCGGAGCTGCTGCAGCGCCGTCGCGAGAAACCGCGTCGCGCCATAGGCGAAGACCAGCAGGATGGGCGCCGCGATCAGCGCGGCGGTGCCGGGGGTCAGGCTGTCGACGGCCGCGCGGTAGACGAAGGGGATGCCGAGCGTCGCGGCCTTGGCGAGCACCAGCAGCGCGAGCGAGATCACGACGCGTGCCCGCAGCCCCGGCTGACCCTGCGGCCAAAGGTCGGGCAGCACCCGGACGACCGTGCTCAGATCGGGCGTCATGCCGGACCTGGCCGGATCCGGGGCTCCGGCGGGCGATCGGCGGTTTCGGCGCATCCAGGGCCTCGCTGGCCGGCTCGGGCTACTCTGCCTCGACCAGCTCGGGGATCGTAAATACCTGATCTGGATATATGAGATCGGGGTCGCGGATCAAATCGCTGTTGGCGCCGAAGATCAGGCTGTAGCGCAGGCCCTCGCCGTAGTTCTGCTCGGCGATGCGCCAGAGGTTGTCGCCCCGCTGCACCGTGATCTTGCGGTCGCGCAGGACCTGCGAGGCGGCGTCGGTTGGCGCGAACGGCACCTCGATGCGGCTCTCGACCTCGCCCGTCCGGCCGATCTCGTCCATGCGGAAGAGCCGGATGTCCTCGGCCCGCCCGCCCGGCACGGCGATGCTCCAGCTGCCGTCATCGACGGGCACCGTGCCGATCTCGCGCCCATTGGCGTAGACGCGCACGGCGTGGCGCGGGCGCGCCCTGCCGCGCAGCATGAGGTGTCCGTCAGGGGATTGCGTCAACTGATCGAGGACCACGCGGTCGGGCGGCGGCCCCGCATGCTGCAAAAGCGCGAGCTCCTCGTCCCTCGGCTGCACCAAGGCCGGGGACTCTCCCGCCTCCCCTTGCGGAAGGATGAGGACAGGGTCGCTGAGAAGCTGCCCGGCCGCGGCAAGAGGCGGGCCTGCGGCAGCGGCTCGCCGGTCCGCATCGTCCGGCCGGTCGACGTCCGCGTCGGGCCGCAAAGCCGGGACGGGGATGGCGACGCCTGACACCGGTCCAGAACCGGCGCCCGCGGCGGGGCCCACGCGCGGCATCTCCGGCATGGGGCTCGCCGCGCCGATGACGGGGCCAGTCGGGCCCGCCGTCAACTCCCTCACCGACGCCGCGGTATCTCTGACGCTTCCTTCGGCCTGCGCCGCGGCCAGTCGGTCCGGTGGCTCGGCCCGCGCTCGATCCGGCAGGCGAACCCGAAGACGGAGTTCTTGCGGGGTGGGGGAGGGCGGCGCGGTGACGACGGTGACAAATCGGCCGCTGGCATCTGCGAGCACCGTGTCGACAGTCTGATTGTTGAGAAGGATGTCGACGGGTTCGTTCGGCACGGCTCTGCCGGCGATCACCGTCTGGCCGTCGGGATCGACACGGACGATGTCGAAGCTCGGCGGCGCTGTGTCCGCGGCCCTGGGCTCGGCGGTCCGCGGCGGCGTGGCAGCGACCTCGGCCGTTGCGCTGTTAGGAGCGCTCTCCGGCGCGATGTCGCCAAGCCGTTGAGCGGCGTTCGAGGCGGTCGCAAAGGTCGGCGGAGGCTGGGGGGCGCGGCCAAACTGGATCCACGCGACGGCAGCGATGGCGGTGGTGCTGACCACGACCGCCCCGATCACACCAAGCTTCATGGCCCTAGAGGCCTGATCCTCGTCACCCGTCTTTACTGAACGTCATCTTTGTCGTGTAAACAGGGAAAGGTCAAAGCCTTTCGGAAAAAGGCATGGAATCTCAAGCTCGTTCAGTCTGTCTGTTCTGCGGATCGCGCACTGGCGGCGACCCGCTCTATGTCGCCGAGGCGCGGCGGCTCGGGCGCTGTCTTGCTGCGCATGGGCATCGGCTGGTCTATGGCGCGGGTGACCGCGGGCTGATGGGCGAGGCGGCGCGGGCGATGCAGGAGGCGGGCGGGCGCATCCTCGGCGTCATCCCTCAGCACCTCGTCGACTGGGAGGTCGGCAAGGCGGACATCGACGAATACTTCGTCACCGAAACGATGCATCAGCGCAAAAAGCTGATGTTCGACCGCTCGGATGCGGTGATCGCGCTGCCGGGCGGTACGGGCACGCTGGACGAGCTGGTCGAGGTGCTGACCTGGCGCCAGCTGGGGCTGCACGACAAGCCGATCGTGGTCGTGAACCTGGCCGGCTACTGGGATCCGCTGCTGGCGCTGATCGACCATACGATCGCGCATGGCTTTGCCGAGGCGCGGTTCAAGGCCTTTCTGACCGTCGTTCCGGAGTCTCAGGCGGCCGTCGACGCCGTCGAGCGGCTGCTGGCCGCCCGGTGAGGAAGGGGGTGGGGGTCTAACCCCCACCCTCCATAGCAGGTTGTGATTTCGATCGTCAGCCGCCCGATTTGCTGAGACGCTCGGCGACGTTGTCCCAGTTGATCAGGTTCTCGAGAAAGTTCTTGAGATAGGCTGGCCGCTTGTTGCGGAAATCGATGTAGTAGCTGTGCTCCCACACGTCACAGCCCAGCAGCGCGTGCTGGTCGAAGCACAGCGGGTTCACGCCGTTCTCGGTCGAAGTGATCTTGAGCGAGCCGTCCTTGTCGCGCACGAGCCAGGCCCAGCCCGAGCCGAACTGGCCGGCGCCGGCGGCAGCAAAGTCCTCGTGAAACTTGTCCACCGAGCCGAAAGCATCGGCCAGCCGGCGTTCCAGTTCCGAAGGCATCTTCTGCTCCTTCGGGCTCATCATCTCCCAGAACTGGCAGTGGTTCCAGTGCTGCGAGGCATTGTTGAAGAGCCCGTTCTGCTTGACCGCGCCGGCCTGGTAGGTGGCCTTGACGATCTCCTCGACGCTTTTGTCCTTGTGCGGTGAGTCGGCCAGCAGTTTGTTGCCGGTGTCCACATAGGCCTTGTGGTGCAAATCGTGGTGGTATTCCAGCGTCTCGCGCGACATCCCGCGCGAGGCGAGCGCGTCGTGCGGATAGGGAAGGTCGGGCAGTTCGAACGCCATGGGTCCTCTCCGTCAGCTGCTTTCTGCGGTCTTCTGGGCAACTCTTAGCGCCCCGGTTCCGTGCCGTCGAGGTTTGCTGACCGGATGCCGCATTCGCGCCCGCGAAGTGTGGGCAAACGTCCCGTAGAAGGACCGGTAGTCTAAGCGCCCGGTTGCAGCAGGGAGACAAGCGACATCGAAGGCGCTTGCGTCGGAGCTTCGTCAGCTTTGCGGACACGGCGCGCCCTCGCCAGGGGCAGAGGATGCAGAAGCGGTCCGTCGTGTCGACCGTCATCGCCGCCATGGCGGGCAGGCCGAAGGTCGCGGCGAGAATGGCGGCGGCGAAGATCCAGCGCAGGGGGACTCCCTTCCGGCCTGCTTTGCCCTGAGGTGCGCACAGGCGCGGGCGAATGCGAGGGCGCGGAGAGCAACGAGGGGTTGATCAGCGCTCAGAGCGCGACCAGGGCGGCGGCGACGCGGCGGTCTTCGGCGAGGAGCACGTTCCAGGTTCGGCAGGCCGAGGGGGTCGACATGGTCTCGACGCCGATGCCGGACGCCTCGAGCGCGGCGCGCACGGGGCGGGGCAGGGGGGCGATCTCGGCACCCATGCCGACCAGCAGCACGTCGAACTCACCCCGCGCGGCCAGCACCGGGGCGAGGTTCCCGACGGAGGGCGGCCCGTCGAACCGGCTGATGCCGGAAGGGAGCAGGATCAGCGAGCCCTCGCGCCAGTCGCCGTCGATGCGAAAGCCGCCGGGTCCGTAGCCGTCGACGGGGCGCTGGCCCTCGAGCGGGATTTCGGTCATGCGCATGGGCGTCCCTCCTTGAGGTTGCGCAGGCGTCGCCCCCTCCCCGGCCCTTGCCCACGAGGGGGAGGGGTGCCCCGGTGTTTGGCGCGACGGCCGAGTTGGCGAGGGGCGGGCTGCGGGCGGCCGCCGCGCCCCTCTCGCCGGCCCTCCCCCTGGCGCTGGTCGGGAACGCGAGGTGATTCTGCGCCTCCCGCGGGCGGCAGGAGGGGCTGCGGTGTCTCAGACCTGGGCGCCGCCGAATTTGACGCCGGCCTTGTTCTCGGTCGAGGCCGACCAGTCGCGCTTGAGGTTCATGTAGAGCAGGAGCGGCGTCGCGATGAAGTTGGTCGAGTAGGTGCCGACGAGCACGCCCCAGATCATCGCGAAGGTGAAGCCGGCGATCACTTCGGGCCCCAGGAAGTAGAGCCCGAGCAGCGCGATCAGCGTCGTCGCCGAGGTCATGATCGTGCGCGCCATCGTCTCGTTGATCGACAGATCGATGAGGTCGGCCAGCTCCATCGCCTTGAATTTGCGCAGGTTCTCGCGCACCCGGTCGAAAACCACGACTGTGTCGTTCAGCGAATAGCCGATGATCGTGAGCAGCGCGGCAATGATCGACAGGTTAAACTCGATCTGCAGGATCGAAAAGATGCCGATCGTCAGCGCCACGTCGTGCACCAGCGAGGCGACCGCGGCGATGCCGAACTGCCATTCGAAGCGCAGCCAGATGTAGACGAGGATGGCCGCGACCGAGAGCACGACGGCGAGCACGCCCGACTGCAGGAGCTCGGCCGAGACCGAGGGGCCGACGACCTCGATGCGGCGCACCTCCGTGCCGGGGATCGCCTGCTCCAGCCCGGCGGCGACCGCCTCGGCGGCGGCATTCTGATCGTCGCCGGACGCGTTGGCCGGCGCCGGCACGCGCAGCAGCACGTCGTTCTCGGCGCCGAAGCCCTGGACCTGGACATCGCCATGGCCGAGCCCGTTGGCGATCGTGCGGATCTGGCCGATATCGGCGGGCCCAGGCGTGCGCAGCTCGACGAGCGAGCCGCCCTGGAAGTCGATGCCGTAGTTCAGGCCGACCGTCGGCACCAGCGCGAACGCGCCGACGATCGCGACGACCGAGCCGATCAGGAACGGCCGGCGCCACTTCATGACCTTGAGGTGCGTCTGGTCGGGGATGTACTTGATGCGCTCGACCTGCAGCGTCTTGGGGCGGACGCGCCGCAGGTACTCGGAGGCCATGAGCCGGGTCAGCGTCACGGCGGTGAAGACCGAGGTGACGAGGCCGATCGACAGCGTGACGGCGAAGCCCTTGATCGGCCCCGAGCCGATCGCGAAGAGGATGACCGCGGCGATCAGCGTCGTGACGTTGGCGTCGATGATGGCCGAGAAGGCCTGCCGATATCCGGTCTCGACGGCCTGGGTGACGCTGCGGGCGCGCCGCAGCTCTTCGCGTATTCGCTCGTAGATCAGCACGTTGGCGTCGACCGACATGCCGATGGTGAGCACGATGCCGGCGATGCCGGGCAGCGTCAGCGTGGCGCCGATCGCCGAGAGGATGGCGAACATCAGCACGATGTTGACGATGAGAGCCACGTTCGCGAACAGGCCGAACATGCGGTAACTGAGCGCCATGAAGGCGAGCACCGCGATCGATGACACGATGGACGCGATCGTGCCGGCCTGGATCGAGTTGGCGCCGAGGTCAGGCCCGACGGTGCGCTGCTCGAGCACCTTGATCGAGGCCGGCAGGGCGCCGGCGCGCAGCAGGATGGCGAGCTGGGTCGCGCTCTCGGTGGTGAAGTTGCCCTCGATGTATCCCGAGCCGCCAGGGATCATGCCGCGAATCGTCGGCGCGGTGATCACGACGTCGTCGAGCACGGCGGCAAAGCGCCGGCCGACATTGGCGGCGGTGTAGTCGGCGAAGATGCGCCCGCCGCCCGAGTCGAGGCGGAAGTTGACGATCGGCAGCCCGGTGTCGTGCGCAAAGCCGAGCTGCGCATCGGCGAGATTTTCGCCCGTCAGCACCGAGGTGCGGTCGAGCAGGTAACGCTCGCCCTTCTCGTCCTGCAGGAGCATCTCGTTCGGGCCGGGGTTGCGCGCCTCGGCGCCGGCCGCTTTCACGTCGTGGAAGGAAAGCTTGGCCGTCTTGCCGATGATGTCGAGAAGCTCCTGCGAGGAGCCGAGGCCCGGAACCTGGATGAGGATCCGCCGGTCGCCCTGGCGCTGTATGACCGGCTCGCGCGTGCCCGTCTCGTCGATGCGCCGGCGCATGATCTCGAGCGACTGCGCCATGGTGCGGTCGGTCAGCGCGGTCATGCCGGGCTCGGACAGCGCCAGCGCATAGCCGCCCTGGATCGGCGTCACGACCGTGTCGGCCGCGCCGCCGCCGGCCAGGCCAAAGCCGCCGGTCGGCCGGGCCAGCCCCTGGAGCACGCCCTCGGCGCGAGCCATGTCGGCCGGGTCGGTGATCTCGACGACGACGCGGTTGTCCTCGACCTTGATCCGGCGGTCGATGCCGGCCTCGCGCAGCGCGTCGAAGGCGGCGCGGCGCAGGCCCTGCAGATGCTCGGCGAAGACCTCCTGGACCTGGACGTCGACGAGCAGGTGGACGCCGCCGCGCAGGTCCAGGCCGAGGTTGACGACGCTGCCGGGCAGCCAGTCGGGCCAGAGCGCCGCCTGGCTCTCGAGGGTGGCGAGGTCCGGCTGGCCCTCGCCGCCATAGCGGCCGGCCTCGATGGTGGCCTGGGCGCGCGCGGCGGTGTCGGCGCGCTGGTACCAGACGTTCGGCAGCGCGAAGAGAAAGCCGAGCAGGCAGATCGCGATGACCGCGATCTTCTGCCAGGTTGGGAAGTAGAGCATGGCCGGCTTAGCTTTCCTTGGCGGGCTCGGTCTTGGCGAGGACCGCCGTGATCGTCGAGCGGTAGACGCGGACGCGGGTGTTGTCGGCGATCTCGACCTCGATCTCCTCGCCCTCCTTGACGCGGGTGACCTTGCCGAGGATGCCACCGCCGGTCACGACCTGGTCGCCGCGCTTGAGGTTCTGCACCATCTGCTTGTGCTCCTTCGCGCGCTTCTGCTGCGGGCGGATGAGCAGGAAGTAGAAGATGACGAAGATCAGGATAAGCGGGACAAGGGAGGTCAGGAAGTCGGCGCCGCCCGCCCCCGGGGCCTGCGCATAGGCGGGTGTGATCAGCATGTCGCCCCTCGGCTTGTCCTGCATTGCACGGGCGGGCCGGGGGAGGGCCCCCACCGCGATGGCGCGTATATACAGGCGGTCGGAGATGATGCAAGCGCGGCTCCCCTCGGGAGGCGGACGGGCGCGGTCGCGTGCCGCGGCGCGATGGCGATTGCCCGGGGGGCGGGCGGCCGGCTAGCCTCGCCCTCCATGGAGGGCAGGCGATCGGCAGGGGCTGGGCTGGCGACGCTCGAGGCGTCGCTGGCGCAGGGGCTCGCCCGGCTGAACCATCCGCCGGCGGCCTGGGTGCCCGAGGTGCCGGGCCCCGACGGGCGGCCGGCAATGGACGTGCTGATCGCCGGGGCGGGGATGAACGGGCTCGCCGCCGCGTTCGCGCTGCGCCGGCTCGGGATCGGGCGCCTGCGGCAGGTGGATGCGCGGCCGGCGGGGCAGGAGGGCCCGTGGCTGGGCTATGCGCGCATGGAGCTGCTGCGCTCGCCCAAGCACCTGGCCGGGCCGGCGCTGGGGCTGCCCGACCTGACCTTCCGCGCCTGGTGGGAGGCGCAGCACGGGGCCGAGGGGTGGGAGCGGCTGGGCTATATACGCCGCGAGGACTGGGCGCGGTACCTCGGCTGGTATGCGCGGGTCACGGGGGCGGCCGTCGAGAGCGGGGTGCGGCTGGTCGGCCTGACGCCCGCCGGGCGGCTCGTGGCGGCGCGGCTGGCGGGGCCGGGCGGGGAGGAAACGGTCTATGCCCGCCAGGTGGTGCTGGCGACCGGGCGCGAGGGCCAGGCGCGGCCGCGCATTCCCGCGGCTTTCGCCCCCTTCATGGCGCAGGGCGTGCGGCACAGCTCGGAGCCGCTGGAGGCGGCCGGCTTGCGGGGCCGCCGGGTGGCGGTCGTCGGGCTGTCGGCCTCGGCCTTCGACAATGCCTGCGTTGCGGCCGAGGCCGGAGCCGAGGTCGTGCTGCTGGGCCGGGCGGACCGGCTGCCGACGGTCAACAAGATGAAGCAGACGGTCTATCCGGGCTTCGCCCACGGCTTTCCCGACCTGCCCGACGCCGAGCGGCTGGCCTGGCTGCGCCATGTCGCCGCGGCCCGCGTGGCGCCGCCGCGCCACACCGTTCAGCGGGCGATGCGGGCCGGAGTGCGAATCGTGCTGGGCGTCGAGACGCAAGCGGTCACGCGCCGGGGCGACGGCGCCCTGGACCTGCGCACCCCCAAGGGCGCCTTCGCGGCCGACGAGGTGATCCTGGGCACGGGGTTCGGCTTTGACCTGACCGCCGCGCCGGAGCTGGCCGGGGTCGCCGACCGGGTGCTGCTTTGGCGCGAGCTGGACGGCGGCGGCGCCGCGGCGGGCGACGAATTCCTCGACTGCCCGGCGCTCGGGCCGGGCTTCGAGTTCCGCGCGCGGCCGGGCGCCGATCCCGAGGGGCTGGCGCGAATCCGCTGCTTCACCCATGCGGCGCAGCCCTCGCTCGGCAATCTTGCCAACGACATACCGCAGGCGAGCGAAGGGGCGGACCGGCTGGCCCGCGCCATCGCGCGCGACCTGTTCGTCGAGGATGCCGCCCAGCACCGCGCCCGGCTCTGGGCTTATGCCGAGCCCGAGCTTCTGGGCGACGAGTACACGCTGCCGATCGGCTGAGGGAGGGAAGGATGGATTTCGAGACGAGCCCGAAGGTGCGCGCCCTGCAGGGGCGGCTCGAGGCCTTCATCGAGGAGCACATCTACCCGGCCGAGGCGCGCCATTTCGAGGAGGCGATGACGCTGGGGCCCTGGGCGGTCTGGCCGGTGGTCGAGGAGCTGAAGCCCAGCGCGCGCGAGGCAGGCCTGTGGAACCTGTTCCTGCCGGAGAGCGCGCACGGGGCGGGGCTGACGAACCTGGAGTACGCGCCGCTCTGCGAGATCATGGGGCGGTCGTTCCTCGCGCCCGAGGTCTTCAACTGCAGCGCGCCCGACACGGGCAACATGGAGGTGCTGGCACGCTATGGCACGGCGGAGCAGCAGGAGCGCTGGCTGAAGCCCTTGCTGGCGGGCGAGATCCGCTCGGCCTTCGCCATGACCGAGCCGGCGGTCGCCTCGTCGGACGCCACCAACATCGAGAGCCAGATCAGGCGCGACGGCGACGAATATGTCGTCAACGGCCACAAATGGTACACCACGAACGCGACGCATCCGAACTGCGCGGTCTTCATCTTCATGGGCAAGTCGGACCCGGAGAACGCGGACCGGCACAAGCAGCAGTCGATGATCCTGGTGCCGCGCGACGCGGCCGGCGTGCGGGTGCTGCGGCCGATCCCGGTCTTCAACTATTACGGGATGCCCGATCGCGCCTCGGAGGTGGTGTTCGAGAACGTCCGCGTCCCGGCCGCGAACATGCTGCTGGGCGAGGGGCGCGGCTTCGAGATCGCGCAAGGCCGGCTCGGGCCGGGGCGCGTCCACCACTGCATGCGGCTGATCGGGCTGGCCGAGCGCTGCCTCGAGCTGATGTGCCGCCGCGCCGAGGAACGGGTGGCGTTCGGGCGCCCGGTCGCCGAGCAGACGGTGACGCTCGAGCGCATCGCCGAGGCGCGGATCGCCATCGAGCAGTGCCGGCTGCTGACGCTGAAGGCCGCCTGGATGATGGACACGGTCGGCAACAAGGCGGCGCGCCAGGAGATCGCCATGATCAAGGTCGCGGCGCCCAACATGGCCTGCAAGGTGATCGACTGGGCGATGCAGGTCTTCGGCGGGGTCGGCACGGCCAACGACTACGGCCTCGGTGCGGCCTTCGCCACGGCGCGGCTGCTGCGCGTCGCCGACGGGCCCGACGAGGTGCATCGCAACCAGATCGGCCGGCTGGAGCTGCGCCGGCACCGCAACAAGCCGCGGCTGGAGCCGCGCCACGCCTGGGCGCCCGACTGGGGGTGAGCGGGCGAACGGGTGGGCGGCGAGCCTTGGCTTGACAAGCAGGCAGGCCACCCGGAACAGTTGTCCCGGCGTCAGGGCTGCGCGCCGAAGCCGGAGGATGCCGGCGGCGCGACATCGGGGAGGACTTCAATGAGATCAACGCTCACGCGGCGCGCCGTCGCGCGCCTTGCCATCGCCGCTGCGGCCAGCATCGGGGCAGCCGCCATCCCGCTCTCGCTGCAGGCGCAGGAGAAGGCGCCGATCCGCATCGGCGTGATCTACGACTATACCGGGCCCTTCGCCGCCGGCGGCTCCAAGGCGGCGGCCATCGGCACCGAGATCGCCTTCGACATGATCAACGAGCAGGGTGGGGTCGACGGCCACAAGCTCGAGCCGGTGATTGCCGATGCACAGTCCAAGGCCGAGGTGGCGATCAGCGAGATGACGCGCCTGCTCGAGCAGGAGAAGGTCGATCTGATCATGGGCGTCTTCTCGTCAGCGCATTGCGTGCCGATGGCCCAGCAGATCGATCAGCAGAGGAAGTTCATGTGGGCGAACGTCTGCGTGTCCTCCGCCGTCTTCAAGGACAAGAACCTGCAATACGTCTTCCGCGCACAGGTCCATTCCGACCAGTTCGGCGAGGCGTCCTGCCTGTTCCTGAAAGAGAACGCGCAGGACAAGCTGGGGGTCGCGCCCGAGGAGCTGAAGGTCGCGATCATCTACGAGGACGGCCCCTATGGCTCGGGCGTCGCCGAGGGCAACGAGAAGACCTGCGGCGAGATCGGGATGGATATCGTGCTGAAGGAGGGGTACTCGGCGACTGCGCCCGACCTTTCCAGCCTGGTGACCAAGCTGCGGCGCGCCCGGCCGGACGTGATCCTGCACACCGGCTACAACCCCGACATCACGCTGTTCCTGCGCCAGGCCAAGGAGCAGGGGCTGACCTGGAAGGCGCTGATCGGCCATGGCGCGGGCTATGGCCAGATCGACAAGCTGAAGGAGACCTTCGGCGACGACGCCGATTACATCTACAACGTCGACCCGGTGGCGGCGCAGCTGCTGGACCCGGCGACGCTGAAGCCGGGCCTGGGCGACCTGACGGCCGAGATGGTCAAGCGCTACAAGGCCGAGACGGGCGCCGACCAGGTGCCGACGCATGTCTCGATGGGCTTCAACCAGGCCTGGATCTTCTTCACCGACGTGCTGCCGCGGGCGATCGAGACGCATGGCGGCTATGACCCCGAGGCGCTGCGCCAGGCCTCGCTCGAAACCGACATCCCGGTCGGCGGCACCATCCAGGGCTATGGTGTCAAGTTCTTCCCGCCGGGCACGCCCATGTCCGGGCAGAACGAGCTCTCGAGCCCGGTCGTGATGCAGTACATCGGCGGTGAGACCAAGGTCGTCTGGCCGGACGAGATCGCGACGGCCGATCCGGTGCTGCCGTTGCCCGAGGGGCACGCCTACGCGGCCGACTGAGGCCGGCGCGGCCGGCGGGGGGAGACCGCCGATGGCGGCGATGCTCGAGGTGCGCGAGCTGACCAAGCGGTTCGGCGGCTTCATCGCCGTCGACCGCGTCAGCTTCGATCTGGCCGAGGGCGAGATCCTCGGCCTGATCGGGCCGAACGGCTCGGGCAAGAGCACGACATTCAACCTGATCGCCGGCGCCTTGGCGCCCACGGCTGGGACGATCCGCCTCGAGGGGCGCTCGATCGGGGGCATGGCGCCGACCGAGATCTGCCATGCCGGGATCGCCCGCACCTACCAGATCCCGCGGCCGTTCCGGAAGCTGACGCTGCTCGAGAACGTGGCGCTGGCCGCCTTCTACGGCGCGGACGGACGGATCGGGCGGGACGAGGCCTGGAAGCGGGCCGAGGAGGCGCTGGCGCTGGCGCAGCTGCCGACGGATGCGGGCGCGCGGGTCGACCAGCTCGGCGCGGCGGGGCTGAAGAAGCTCGAGATCGCGCGGGCGCTGGCGACGCAGCCCCGCCTTCTTCTGGCCGACGAGTCCCTGGGCGGGCTCGACGAGCGCGAGATGGAGCAGGCGGCCGACATGCTCGACTCGATCCGCCGCGAGAAGGGGATCACCATCATCTGGGTCGAGCACATCATGGGCGTGCTGATGCGCGTCGTCGACCGCTGCATTGTGCTCGACCACGGCGAGCTGATCGCCGAGGGGCTGCCGGTCGAGGTCGCCCACCACCCGAAGGTGATCGAGGTCTATCTCGGCTCGGACGCCCAGGCCGTGCAGACCCAGGTGGCGGGCCAATCGACGGGCCAATCGACGGGCCAGCCGGGCCAGTTCGGCGCGGCTCCCGCCTGATGCTGGTCCTGCGCGACGTCTCGGCCGGCTATGGCGCCTTCCAGGCGCTGTTCGACGTGTCGCTCGAGGTGCATGCCGGCGAAGCGGTCGCCGTCATCGGCCCGAACGGCGCCGGCAAGACCTCGCTGCTGCGGGTGATCTCGAAGGTCATCCCGCTGACTTCGGGCCACATCGAGATGGAGGGCGTTTCGCTCGACGGCGTGCCAGCGCACAAGGTCATCGAGCTGGGGATCGCGCATGTGCCCGAGAACCGCCGCCTGTTCCCCGGCCTGACCGTCGAGGAGAACCTGAAGATGGGCGCCTTCGTACCCGCCGCGCGCCACCTCTTCGACGAGCGGCTGGCCTTCGTCTACGAACTCTTCCCCCGCATGAAGGAGCGGCGGCACCAGCTCGCGGGCACCATGTCGGGCGGCGAGCAGCAGATGTGCGCCATCGGCCGCGGCCTGATGTCGGGGCCGAAGCTTCTGCTGCTGGACGAGCCTTCGGCGGGGCTGGCGCCCGTCATCGTGCAGCAGGTGATGGAGCTGGTGCGCCGCATCCGCGCCGAGGGCTTCACGGTGCTGATCGTCGAGCAGAACATCCAGCAGGTACTGCGCGTCGTCGACCGGGCCTATCTGCTCGAGGTCGGGCGCATCCGGATGCACGGGCCGGCGGCCGACCTGCTGCAGAACGAGGACGTGCGGCGGGCCTATGTGGGGATCTGAGGTGGCGCCCGGCGGCATCGCGGCGCCGCATTCGCCCGGAAAGGGCAGGGGAGGAGTGCCGTGGAGTTCCTGACCGACCCGTTCCTGTGGGAGACCGTCATCCAGGGGCTGCTGTTCGGCGGTGTCCTGGCTCTCCTGTCGCTCGGGCTGAACCTGGTCTTCGGCGTCATCGACGTGGTCTGGATCTGCTATGCCGAGCTCGTCATGATCGGCATGTACGCGATCTGGTGGATGCACGTGCCGATGGGCTTGCCGCTGGTCCTGGCCATGGCGCTCGGCATCGTCGTGGTCGCGGCGCCTCGGCGCAGTGCTGCACTGGGTGGTCATCCGGCCGATCCTGCACACCGAGCCGATCAACCAGCTGCTGGTGACGGGCGGCGTGCTGTTCTTCCTGCAGGGCGCGGCGACGATGATCTTTTCGGTCGAGTTCCGCACGCTCGGCGTCTCGCTCGGCTCGGTCAATGTTGGCGACATGTTCTTTCCCTGGACGCGGATCGCCGCCTTCCTGACCTCGATCGTCGCGGTGGCGGGGCTGTGGCTGTTTCTCAAGCGCACCTATCTCGGCGTCGCCATCCGGGCGATCTCGATGGACCGCGCGGTCATGCCGCTGATGGGCGTGAACCCGGCGCGCATCTACCTGGTCACCTCGGCGCTGGGCGGCGGGCTGGCGGGGCTCGGCGCCTGCCTGCTCGCCATGCTCTACGACATCCACCCGGCGATCGGCCTCAGCTTCGGGCCGATCACCTTCATGGTCTGCGTGATGGGGGGCCTGGGCAACATGTTCGGCGGCTTCATCGCCGCCTTCATCTTCGCCGAGTTCATCGCCATCGGCGGGTTCTACACCGCGGTCGAGTGGGGCTATGTGCTGGCCTTCGCCTTCTTCATCGTCATGATGTTCCTGCGCCCGCAGGGCATTCTCGGCACGCGGGGCTGAGCGGTGGGGGCCGGCATCGCCAAGGTTATCGGGCTGCTCGCGCTGCTGGCCGTGCCGTTCCTGGTCGCCGACGACTACATGCTGCACGTCGCCATCCTGGTGCTGCTCTGGGGCTTCATCTACACCGGCTGGGCGGTGATGGGGCGGTTCGGCCTGACCTCGCTCGGTCACGGCGCGCTGGTCGGCATCGGCGCCTATGGGGTGACGATGCTGTGGAACCACGCAGGCGTCACGCCATGGATCGGCATTCCCGTGGCCGTGGTCATCTCGGTCGCGGTGGCGCTGGCCATCGGCTTTCCCTGCTTTCGCTTCCGCATCACCGGGCATTATTTCGCGCTGGTGACGCTGGCGCTGGCCGAGGTCACGCGGCTCCTGATCGTGGCGCTGCGCGACTGGACGGGCGGCTCGCTCGGCGTCACCCCCGCGAGCGAAGTCGGGCCCGAGAACCCGGTCTCGCTCTACGCGCTGCAGTTCGCCGACAAGACCGTCTGGTACTATGTCATCTTCGCCGTCTGGCTGGCGGGGCTGCTGGTCTGGCGCGCCGTCGACCGCTCGATGATGCGCTATGCGCTCGAGGCGGCGAGCCAGGAGGAGGACGCCGCGGCATCCCTCGGCATCCGCGTCACCCGGCTGAAGCTGGTCGTGACGGCCGTCTCGGCGGCCATGGCGGCCGTGGGCGGCGCGCTCTACGGGCAATACCAGCTCTATATCAACCCCGAGACGGTGTCGGGCATCGGCATCTCGCTGCAGATCGTCTTCGCGGCGATCGCGGGGGGCATCTTCGTCCAGCTCGGGCCGACGGTCGGCGCGCTGATCACACTGTTGCTGGGCGAGGGCTTGCGCCAGGCCTTCGGCAACGAGGTGCACGGGCTCGACGTGCTGATCTATGGCGCGATGCTGGTGCTGTTCATCATCTACATGCCGCGGGGCGTCGTCGGCACGCTCGCCGCGCTCGGGGTCCGGCGCGCGGCGGCGCCGCGCGGGCTGCCGGTCGGGCGCCGGGCCTGATCGGCGGTCTGAGCCGGCAGCCCCGCCGGGGCGGCGCAGGCTCAGCTGGCCGCCGCGAGATCCGTGATCAGCGCCTCGACATCCTGGCCGCGGCTCTGGAACTTGGCGCCGATCTCCTCGCGCTGCGTCGTCGCGAGCGAGACCCCCTCTATGATGAGGTCGACGATTTCGGGCCTGCCGCCACGGTCGCTGACCAGCCACTCGACAGCAATCGGCTCGCCCTGAGGTTGGCGGATCGGGGATTCCACCAGAAACCCCTTGTTGCCGGCATCGATCACCCGGCCGAGCGAGATGCCAGGGTCGTCACCGGAATACTCGTCGAAGCGCCGCGCATAAGTCACCGCCAGGTAGTGCGAGAAGGCGTCGACGAAGCGCTGCTGCTGGTCGGGTGTCATCTCGCGCCATACGCGGCCCGCCGAGAACTTGGCGATCTGCGGCACGTTGCCCCGGGTCTCGATGATGCGGCGCAGCTCCGACGCGCGGCTGCTTGCGGGGCCCGGCTGGCGCAGCATGGCGATGATTTCGTCGATCGTTGCCTGCACCACGGCCTTGGCCTGGTCGGCGGCCATCGCCCAAGCCGGCGCGGCGCCGAGAAACGTCGCCACGCCGGCTCCGGCGACGGCGCCCGCGAGTAGTGTGCGTCTGTTCAAAGGCATCGCGTGGTCTCCCTGTCTCAAGTTTCTGTGCCGCGGTCGATTCGCCGGAAATCCGCCCCGGCAGCCGCGTCGTCACGGCGCATATAGGCCACCGGCGCGGTCGGGTTAACTCTCCGGCGCAGACCGTCGCTTCAATGTGGGCATCCGATGCCCGCGCGACGCTGCGACAGCGTCCCGCGGCCAGCGCGGATGTCGGATCTCGTTTACTCGGTCTTTCGCGGTGCCGGAATAAGCAGCCGTATCTCTCTCGCTGACTTGGAATAAAAAGCATAAGATTGTAGGAGTCGTGCGGTCGAATCGGCGGGGTATTGCATTGTTTTTCAACTTCTTGGTGAGCGACATGGGCTCAAGCACGTCTCGCGGGTTAGTAACGTGTCGACTGTGAGGTACGACAAGGGCCGCGCCGAGTTGCGCGATTCGATGGCCAAGTGCCGTTCGCACTTCATGGCGGTTGGAGTTTTCAGCTTTTTCGTCAACCTGCTGATGCTGACCGGGCCGCTTTTCATGCTGCAGGTGTACGACCGGGTGCTCGCGAGCCGGTCGGAGGAGACGCTGGTCGCGCTGCTGGCGCTGATCACATTCCTGTACCTGATGTACGGCCTGCTCGAGTTCACCCGCGGCCGGGTGCTGGCGCGGGCGGGCGCCCGTTTCCAGTCGCTGCTCGATGTGCGGGTCTTCGATTCCGTGCTGCGGCGCTCCGTGGTGCCCGCCGACCGGGCCAGGCCGAACACGGCGGCGCGCGATCTCGATTCGATCCGGACGCTGCTGTCGGGGCCGGCCCCCTTCGCCGTCTTCGACGTACCGTGGACGCCCATCTTCCTGGCGACGATCTTCGTCTTCCATCCGCTGCTCGGCTTCGTCGCCACCGCCGGCGGCATTCTCCTCGTTGTCCTGGCCCTGCTCAACCAGATGCGTTCGCGCCGCCCGAACTCTGAGTCGACGATGATCGGCGCGGAGGCCGAGAATTTCGGCGAATCGCTGCGTCAGAACGCCGAAGTGGTGCAGGGCCTCGGCATGCGCCGGATCGGCGTCGCGCGGTGGGAGAGCCTGCGCGCGCGGGCGATGGGCAGCCAGTTGCTCGCCTCGGACCGGACGGCGAGCTACGGCTCGGCCTCGAAGGCGCTGCGCTTCTATCTGCAGAGCCTGCTGCTCGCGGTCGGTGCGTGGCTCGTGCTCCAGCAAGAGATCTCGGCCGGCATGATGATCGCCTCGTCGATCCTGATGGGCCGCGCCTTGGCGCCGATCGAGCAAGCGATCGGGCAGTGGAGCCTGGTGCAGCGCGCCGCCAAGGGGTGGCGATCGCTGTCCGAGCTGCTCGAGAAGACGCAGCCGGAGCCGAAGCGGACGGAGCTGCCGGCCCCGCGCGGCTTCATCGAGGCCAAGAACCTGGCCGTGATTGCGCCCGGCGAGCAGGTTCCGGTCCTGCGCGGCATAAACTTCAGCATCGATCCGGGCCAGGCGCTGGGCGTGATCGGGCCGTCCGGCGCGGGCAAGACGACGCTCGCCAAGGTGCTGACCGGCATCTGGATGCCGGCCGGCGGCAAGGTGCGGCTCGACGGCGCGGCGATCGACCAGTGGCGCAGCGACATTCTCGGCCGGCACATCGGCTATCTGCCGCAGGAAATCGGGCTTCTCTCAGGGACGGTGGCTGCGAACATCAGCCGGCTCGATCCCGAGCCGGATCCCGGCGAGATCGTGCTCGCGGCCCAGCGGGCGGGCGCGCACGAGCTGCTGCTCGGCCTGTCGAACGGCTATGACACCGAGATCGGCGCGGCCGGCCAGCGTCTCTCGGGCGGGCAGCGTCAGCGCGTGGCGCTGGCGCGCGCGCTCTACGGCGACCCGGCGGTGCTGATCCTCGACGAGCCGAACGCCAATCTCGACGCGCAGGGCGAGCAGGCGCTGGTCGACGCGATCCGCGACGCCAAGAGCCGGGGGCGCACCGTGATCATCATGGCGCACCGGCCGAGCGCGATCGCCGCCTGCGACTTCCTGCTGATGATCGACAAGGGCCAGCAGATCGAGTTCGGGCCGCGCGACGAAGTGCTGAAGAAGCGCACCCGGAACTATCCGCAGCTGGTCGCCCGGCAGCAGCCGGCGGCCGTCGAGGGCGGGTCGGGCGAGGTGCGTGCCGTCGGCCAAGGCCAGGCGGCGGCGCTGCTGACCGGAGGAGACGAAGCATGAGCGGTCTGCGACCCCAGTTGCCGGGACCAAAGGGCAGCGGGCCTGCGCGCCTGCCCGACGATGGCTGGGCGGGCCGCGGCTTCATCCGCTTTGGCCTCTTCTTGGTGCTGCTGCTCGGCGGCGGCTTCGGCACATGGGCCGCCACGGCCAAGCTGTCGGGCGCGGTCATCGCCCCCGGACAGCTGCGCGTCGAGGTCAACAAGCAGGTCGTCCAGCATCCAGATGGCGGCGTCGTCGGCGAAATCCTGGTGCGGGACGGCGATGTCGTGAAGGAAGGCCAGGTGCTGCTGCGGCTCGACGACACGCTGCTGCGCTCGGAGCTCGCCGCGCTCGAGAGCCAGCTCTACGAGATCATCGCCCGGCGCGGCCGCCTCGAGGCGGCGCAGGTCAATGCCGACGCGCTCGAGTTTGACCCCGAGATCGTCGAGGTTGCCCAGAGCGACCGCGAGGTCGCCAAGCTGATCGAGGGCCAGCGCTCGCTGTTCTATGCCAAGCGCGAATCGACCGCCAAGGAGCTCGAGGTGCTGGGCGAGAAGATTGTCCAGCTGCGCGAGCAGATCATCGGCGCCGAGGCCGAGCTTGCCGCCCAGGTGCGCCAGTCCGAGCTGATCGCCAAGGAGCTGGCGGACCAGCAGACGCTGCTCGACAAGGGGCTCGCTCAGGCCAGCCGCGTGCTGGCGCTGCAGCGCGAGGCGTCGCGCCTCGAGGGCCAGGCGGGCCAGCTCAGGGCCGAGATCGCGCGGCTGAGGGGCGAGATCTCCGAGAACGAGATCGAGCGCGTGCGCAAGACGACAAACGATCGAGAGGAGGCGATCTCGGAGCTGCGCGAGATCGGCTTCCGCGAGATGGAGCTGAAGCAAAAGCGGCTGGGCCTGCGCGAGCGGCTGGCGCGCCTCGACCTGCGGGCGCCGCGCTCGGGCGTGGTGCTCGACATGCAGGTCCACGCGCTGCACAGCGTCGTTCGCGCCGGCCGAGCCGATCCTCCACATCGTGCCGAACGACACAAAGCTGGTCGTCGACGCCCGCGTGAAGCCCATCCATATCGACCAGGTCTATCGCGGGCAGGACGCGGTGCTGCGCTTCTCCGCCCTGCACAGCCGGACGACGCCCGAGATCTTTGGCAGTGTCGTGACGGTGGCGCCCGACATCATCACCGACCAGCAGACGCGCGAATCCTTCTACAAGGCCGAGGTCATGCTGAAGGATGGCGAACTCGCCAAGCTGGACGACCAGGCGCTGGTCGCTGGCATGCCGGTCGAGGTCTATATCCAAACAGGCGAGCGCACGCCCTTCAACTACCTCATGAAGCCTGTCAGCGACTATCTGAACCGCGCCATGCGCGAGGACTGAGGTCGCCCGCGCGCCGCGGCGGCCGCCGCGGGTTCTGGAGATCCCCTGGGCGGTGCGCGACTTGGAAGGCCGCTTGACCTCGCCGCACGGCCGCCCAAATGCTGGGCGGGAAGCGGGCGGCGAGGTCGGGATGGACGGCGGATCTGTTATCGAGATCACGGTCGTCCCTGGCATGGCCGAGATCCCGGCCCGCGACTGGGATGCCTGCGCCGCACCCGAGGCGGCCGGCGGCGGGCGCGCGCTCTACCCGTTCACGACGCACCGCTTCCTGCTGGCGCTGGAGGAGAGCGGGTCGGCGACCCGGCGCACCGGCTGGGCGCCACACCATCTGGTCGCCTCGGTCGGCGGCGAGATCGCCGGCGTCATGCCGCTTTACCTCAAGAGCCACAGCCAGGGCGAATACGTCTTCGACCATTCCTGGGCGCACGCCTTCGAGCGCGCCGGCGGCGACTATTACCCAAAGTTGCAGTGCGCGGTGCCGTTCACGCCGGCGACCGCGCCGCGGCTGCTCGTGCGGCCGGACGGCCCTGTACCGGCCGAGACCGCGCGCGCAGCGCTGGTCCAGGGGGCGGTGCAGCTGACCGAGCGGCACGGCATCTCGTCCCTGCACGTCACGTTCTGCACGGAGGAGGAGTGGCGCTTCGGCGGGGCGCACGGCCTGCTGCAGCGGACCGACCAGCAGTTTCACTGGATCAACCGCGGCTACGACACCTTCGACGCGTTCCTGGCGGCGCTGGCCTCGCGCAAGCGCAAGAACCTGCGCAAGGAACGCGCCGAGGCGGTCGCAGACGGGATCGAGATCCAATGGCTGAGCGGCGCCGAGCTGGGCGCCGAGCACTGGGACGCCTTCTGGCGCTTCTACCAGGACACGGGCTCGCGCAAATGGGGCCGCCCCTACCTGACGCGGGCCTTCTTCGACCTGGTGCACGAGCGGTTCCCCGAGGACGTCCTCTTGGTTTTGGCCCGGCGCAAGGGCCGCTGGATCGCCGGTGCACTGAACCTGATCGGGCGCGAGACGCTGTTCGGCCGCTATTGGGGCTGCGTCGAGGATCATCCCTGCCTGCACTTCGAGGTCTGCTACTATCAGGCGATCGACTATGCGATCCGGCATGGCCTCGCCCGCGTCGAGGCCGGCGCGCAAGGAGCGCACAAGCTCGCCCGCGGCTACGAGCCCGTGACCACGCACAGCCTGCACTGGATCGCCAATCCGAACTTTCGCCGCGCCGTCGCCCAGTACCTCGAGGGCGAGCGCGAGGCGGTCGACTGCGAGGCCGCCGTGCTGGCCGAGCGCGTGCCGTTCCGCAAGTGCGGCGGCGACGCGGGCTGACACCCCTGCGCGGGCGGGGCGAAGGGTGCGCTTGCAATCGGCCCGCATCTGCCCGAGGAGCGGCGCATGAGCTTTGACCGCCGCATCCGGATCGCGCCGTCGATCCTCTCAGCCGACTTCGCCGCCTTCGGCGCCGAGTGCCGGGCCATCCAGGCGCAGGGCGCCGACTGGGTGCATGTGGACGTGATGGACGGCCATTTCGTGCCCAACATCACCTTCGGCCCGCAGCTGGTCCGCGCCATCCGCCCGCATGTCGCGACCGTGCTCGACGTGCACCTGATGATCGCGCCGGCCGATCCTTTTCTGCAGGCCTTCGCCGATGCCGGGGCCGACATCCTGACGGTGCATCCCGAAGCGGGGCCGCATCTCGACCGGACGCTGCAGACGATCCGCGACCTGGGGCTACGGGCCGGCGTGGCGCTGAACCCTGGCACGCCACCGCAGACCATCGAATGGGTGCTCGACCGGACGGATCTCGTGCTTGCGATGACCGTCAACCCAGGCTTCGGCGGGCAGGGCTTCATCCCCGCCATGCTGCCCAAGATCCGGACCCTGCGGCAGATGATAGGTGACCGGCCGATCCATCTACAGGTTGATGGCGGGGTCACGGCCGAGACCGCACCGCTGGTCGCAGCGGCGGGCGCCGACGTGCTGGTCGCGGGATCGGCCGTATTCCGCGGCGGATCGGTCGCGGACCCGGCGCCCTATGGCGAGAACATCAGCGCCTTACGGCGGGCGGCGGAGGCCCGGCGGCCGGGCTGACCCCGGGGCGCCGCGCGCCGCGCTGCAACCGGAGGCGACGCGGTCGCGCGCTCGGCAACCGTCATCCCGATCGTGTGCGCGTCCGCAGGGCGTGTCCGCGCTCAAATCAGAGCATCGCCTCGATCAGATACGGACCGCCGCTGGCCAGCCCGGCGCGAAGCGCGTGAGCGAGGTCGGCCGCGTTGTCGACCCGGCAGCCCTCGACGCCCATGCCGCGGGCGAGATCGACCCAGGCGAGCTCGGGCCGGTCGAGCGTCAGCATGTCGACGGCGCGCGGCCCGGGATTGGCGACGCCGACATTGGTCAGCTCGCCATGCAGGATCCGGTAGCTGCGGTTGGCGAAGATCAGCACGGTGACGTCCAGCCCCTCGCGCGCCATCGTCCACAGCGACTGCAGCGTGTACATGGCGCTGCCGTCGCCCTCGAGCGCCAATACCTTTCGGTCGGGGCAGGCGATCGCCGCCCCGATGGCGACGGGCAGGCCATAGCCGATCGAGCCGCCGCGGTTGTTCAGCCAGTCATGCGGCGGCGCGCCGGCGGTCTGGTTGAAGAACGCGCGCCCCGTCGTGACCGACTCGTCGACGACGATGGCGTTCTCCGGGATCGTCGCGCCGAGCACGCGGGCGATGCTGTCGGGATCGAGCGGCTCGGAGCCGATCTCCGGCCGATGCGCCTGGGCCACGCCCGCGGGCCGCTCGCCATGCGCGCCCACGCTGTAGCAGAGCGCGTCGAGCGCGCCGCGGATGTCCGCGTCCTCGGGCGCGAGCTCCACGAACTCGACGTGTTCGGCCGTCAGCCGGCCGGGCTTGTCGGGATAGGCGAAAAAGGCGACGGGCTCGCGCGCCGCGACCCGGACGATGCGGCGGTAGGGCGCCAGAACCTCCAGCGCCTGGTCGACGGGGTAGGGTATGCGGCTGACCGAGACCCGGCCCGCACCGCGCTCGAGGCGGGCGTTCGACCATTCCGTCAGCAGCTTGCACCCCGTCTTGGCGGCGATCTTGCCGGCAAGCTCCAGGCAATCGGCGGTCAGCGCCGCGCCGCCGAGCAGCATCAGCGTCTCGGGCCCGCCGAGCGTCTGGGCCGCGGCCTCGACGGCCTCGGGGTCGACCGGCGCGCGGGGATGGATCGGCAGAGGCTCGGCGACGCGGCCGCCCGGGTTCCAGGCGGCGTCGCCGGGCAGGATCAGCGTGGCGATCTGGCCGGGCGGCATCATGGCGGCCGCGATCGCCCGGGCGCCGTCCGCGCCGACTTCCTCGGCCCGCGTGCAGCTGTGCACCCAGTGCGAGACGGGCCGCGCGATCCCGGCGATGTCGGCCGTCAGCGGCGCGTCGAGCGCGATGTGGTCGATCGCGTGCTCGCCGACGATGTTGACGATGCCCGAACCCGCTTTCTTGGCGTTGTGCAGGTTGGCCAGACCGTTGGCGAGCCCGGGGCCGAGGTGCAGCAGCGTCGACGCCGGCCGCCCCGTCATCCGCCAGTAGCCGTCCGCCGCGCCCGTGGCCACGCCCTCGAAAAGCGCCAGCACGCAGCGCATGCCCGGCACCTGGTCGAGCGCGGCGACGAAGTGCATCTCGGACGTTCCCGGATTGGTGAAGCAGACGTCGACGCCGCCGCCGAGCAGCGTCCGCACCAGGCTTTCGGCACCATTCATTCGCGCGACTCCCGCATTCGCAGTTCGGCGCCAGATCAGCACGGCGCGCGCGCCGGCGCCACCCACGACCGTGCCCGATCGCATCACGAGCGTGAAAATGCCGGCCGGCCGGTGCCGCCCTGCGTTAAGGCGCCGTCAACCGCGATGCGCCAGCACGGTCCGGCAGCGATGCCGGGGCGCGCCGATGACCGACAAAGACACGCAGTACGGCTTTTCCGAGGAGGCGCTGCAGGCCCTGCGCGAATTCGAGGCGCAGCTGCCGCCGCCCGAGGTCTATGAGCGGCAGCTCGCCGATGATGCTGGCGCCTATGCCAGGACGGGGCGGCCGGTGCCCGACTGGCGGCCGCACTATTGGGGTCATCGCGAAAGGCTGCGCAAGCGCTTCGTCACCGGCGGCCAGGAGGCGCTGCCGGATTACGAGCTGCTGGAGCTCGTGCTCTTCAACGCCATTCCGCGGATCGACGTGAAGCCCTTGGCCAAGCAGCTGCTGGAGATCTTCGGCGACTTCAACGGCGTGATCGCGGCGCCGCGCCAGCGGCTGCTGGCGGTGCCGGGCGTGACCGAGAAGGTGTGGGTCCAGTTCCGGCTGGCCGAGGCGGTCGCCGCCCGGATGGCGCGCGCCAAGGTGCTGAACCGCGAGGTCATCAGCTCGTGGTCCGAGCTGATGAGCTATTGCAAGACTGTGATGGCGCACCGCGACACCGAGCAGGTGCGCGTCCTGTTCCTCGACCGCAAGAACGTGCTGATCGCCGACGAGGCGCAAGGCAAGGGCACGGTCGACCACGTGCCTGTCTATCCGCGCGAGATCGCCAAACGCGCGCTCGAGCTCAACGCCTCGGCGATCATCCTGGTGCACAACCATCCGTCCGGCGACCCGACGCCCAGCAAGCAGGACATCGACATGACGGGGCAGATCGACCGCGCCTGCAAGGCGCTGGGGATCACCGTCCACGACCATGTGGTGATCGGCAAGGAGCGCGACGCCTCGTTCAAGAGCCTTGGTCTGCTCTGAGCGCCGGCGCGCCGCCCGAGACGACAGCGACTTTCGCCCGATCGGCCTCGCCTCACCGTGGCCAGTACAAAAAACTCGACGAATAACCTGCTTGCCTATCCAAGTAATTGCGAAGCATGCACGCGCGCAAGCTCGGCAAGGCTCCGGAACTGTGCGCCTGAAAGCCGATCTATGGGCGGCCTGCGCCTCTGCGCTCCTCGCGGACGATCCGTCCCTCCTCCACGGTGATGATCCCGTCGGCGAGGTCGAAGACCCGGTTGTCATGCGTCACCATCAGGATGCTGGTCCTGCGCCGCCGGGAAAGCCGGCGCAGCAGTGCGACGACCTCGTGCCCGCCCTCACGGTCGAGGGCCGCGGTCGGCTCGTCGGCGAGGATTGCTGGTTATGGCCGATCGCCTTGAGCGTGGCGTATTCGGCAAGGTGGTCGACGACATCGGTCGAGACCGACTGGCAGACGATGACGATGCCGACCAGGATGCTCTCTCAGGAAGGGACCGGGCCGGAGGCCGCTTTTGCAGCGCCTTTCGGGGTCGCGCAACTCCGGTGACAGCGCTGGCAACACGATCGGATGTCGTTGGCATCCTTGAACTCCAAGCGCGGTTTCCGTAGATGGTCCGCTTGGGTGAGGAAGCGGGAAATTCGGTCAACGGCGTTCGGTATTGCGGGCCGCTGCAACCATTGCGGAACTGGGCCACACGCTGGCCGATCATCATCTCTCGCACTGCGCTCCTTGTGGAAGTGGTCTGGCGGGCACACCTCGCTGTAAAAGGATACGCTTGTGGGTACGTTGATTAAGCCCATTCTCGTTGCTATTGCCCTCACTCTTTTCCTGAGCGGTTGCGACAGCCCGGAAGAGCGGGCCGAAGAGCATTATCAGAACGGCCTGGCGCTCCTGCAGGAGGGAAAGCTCGCGCAGGCCGGCATCGAATTCCGCAACGCCCTGCAGGAAAACGACGCGCACGAAGGGGCGCGTCTGGAATTCGCACACGTCCTGGAGCAGACGGGCGAGACGCGGGGCGCAATCGGCCAGTACATGGCCGTCGTCCAGCGGAACGACAAGAACGGCAGCGCGAACCTGGCGCTGGCGCGCCTCGCCGTCACGATGGGCGATTTCCAATCGGCCGCGACCTATGCGCGACGCGCCTTCGAGCTGATGCCTCAGGATCCGTCGGCGCGCGCCCTGATGGCGAGCGTCGAGTTCCGCGAGGGCGACAAGGACGCCGGCGTGAAAATGGCGCAGGAGGTGCTGTCCGAGGCACCCGACAGCATCGTCGCGCGCCTCGTGGTCGTGGCCGACCGCATGCAGGCCAAGGATTTCGCGGCGGCTCTGCAGAGCACGGATGCGGGCCTGGCGCTCGTGCCCGACAGCCAGGATCTGCATCTGGCGCGGCTTGCCTCGCTCGAGAACGAGGGGGACGCCGATGCGGTCGGGCGCCAGCTGCAGGAGATGGTCAAGCGGTTTCCCGACAACGAGGGCTTCCGCCGGGCGCTCCTCCAATGGTATCTGAACCAGAAGGACGTCGAAGGCGCGGTCGCGCTGATGCGCCAGATCGCCGACCGGACGCCGGACGACCCGACCGGCTATCTCAACGTAGCCCAGCTGATCCTGCAGACCTCGGGCCCCGAGGCGGCGCGCCAGGAGCTGCAGCATCTCGTCGATACGCGCGACAAGCCGGCGCCGTTCATCCAGGCGCTGGCGCAGCTCGATTTCGAGCTCGGCAATCGCGACGCGGCGATCGCCTCGCTGCGCACGCTGGCGGAAGGGGACGAAACGTCGCCCGAAAAGCGCGACATTCAGATCACCTTGGCCAAGATGCTGATTCAGAGCGGGCAGCAAGACGAAGCCGACGCTCTCGTGGACAAGGTGCTGAAGGAAGATGACCGGCATGCCGAGGCGCTGAAGCTGCGGGCGCGACGCCTGATCGACAACGATTCTCCCGAGGAGGCACTGCGCGACCTGAGCGTCGCCGACCAGGAGAAGCCGAACGACCCCGAAACCTTCACGATCATGGCCGCCGCGCACCAGCGCGAGGGCGCGCACGACCAGGCCGGCCAGCGGCTCGCCCAGGCCGTGCAGGCGTCGAGCTTCGGTCGGGAGGAATCTGCCCGCTATGCCCGGTTTCTGCTGGCAGATCAGCGTTACGCCGATGCGGAGGGCGTCCTTCTCGATGCGCTCGGGCGCATGCCGAACGATCTCGACCTCCTGGCTCTGCTCGGCCAGAGCTATCTGCAGCGCGAGGATTGGACGCGGGCGCGCCAAACCGCCGAGACCATCGCCCAACTCGAGGGCGCGCGGGCAAAGAGCCTGGCGCGCAGCCTCGAGCTCGCGGCGCTTCAGCGACAGGGCAAGACCGACGAGGTGCTGACCGAGCTGCGCGATGCTGCAGCCCAGTCGGGCGAGGATATCCGGCCGCGCCTCGCCATCGTCGAGGCGATGGCAAGGTCGGGAGACATCGCCGGCGCCGAAGCGGAGGCGCGCAAGGTCTTGGCGGAGTTCCCGGATGCCCAGGCGGCTCGTCTGCTGCTCGCCAATATCCTGGCGCTCGGCAGCGACACTGCCGAGGCCGAGAAGATCTATCGCGACCTCATGACCGAGATCCCGGCCCTTCCTGCGCCCTATGAAGGGCTGGCTTCGCTGCTGAACCGTACCGGGCGTCCCGACGAGGCGCGCGCCGCGCTCGACGCAGGCATCGAGGGGACGAACCGTGCGCCCAGCCTCCTGAATATGAAGGCCGAATTCCTCATCCTGCAGGAGCAGTTCGAGGAGGCGATCAAACTCTATGAAGAGCTCTACGCGCGCGATCCCTCCAACGTCGTGATCGCCAACAACCTCGCCACGCTGCTCGCGACCCATCGCGACGACGCGGAAAGCCTCGAGCAGGCGTTCAAGGCAGCGCGGCGTCTGCGCGGTAGCGACAATCCCTACTACCAGGACACTTATGGCTGGATCCTGACCCGTCGGGGCGATGCCGAGCAGGCGCTGACCTATCTCGAGCCGGCGGCCAAGGCGCTGACCAACGATCCCCTCACCCAGTATCATCTCGGGATCACCTATTTCGACCTAAAGCGCTGGAACGAGGCGCGCGAGGCGCTGTCACGGGCGCTTGAGATCGCTGGCGAGGACACCGCATTGCCGCAAATGCAGACCGCGCGTGAGCGGATTGCCGAGATTGCGGCGGCCGGACCGGATGCTGCACCGGCGAGCGGGGCCACTCGTCAATAGTTTGCCAAGGCTCAGGGGAGCGCTCGGCCCCTCTCGGCAACGCGGTTACTGTCCTTTGCGACGTCGAGCGTTTTTCTCTGCCGCTTAACGTGGCTGAAGCCAAGTCCTATCAGCTATTCTCGGCGTTCGCTGGATCGTGAGCGCGCGGTACTCGGCTAGGCGTTCGCTTCTGATGTGATTTGATCGAAGTCAAGACCTGCGTCGAAAAGCGGCAAGACTGTGGCAACGTGTCGGCAATTAAGGTCGAATAAGGAGGTACAACTCTTGATTGTGCGGGTGACACTCCAGACACTTCCCGGAAGATTTGCCTGAATTCCCGGATTTAACTTCAAATCTCCAGACGAGAGGGTTAGGGTATCGCTACTGGGAGGAGTCGAATCATCTCCAGGCGTGGGGTGAGGGTAAGGGGCGGCTTAATGGAATTGAAGACCTTCCAGCCTGGGGCGTTCCTCTTTCATGGGGAAATCGAGTATCGCGGACTGCCGGCTCCGATCAGCCGCTGGTCAGCTAAGTTCATCACATTCAAGTTCCTCTTCGACAAAGGCTTCGCACTGGCGGCAATGCCGGTGATCGGTCTTATCTCGCTTGCTCTTCTTGCACTCAACCCGTTCTTCAACCCGGGCCCGGTGTTCTATGTGCAGGATCGCATGGGCATGGGCGGCAGACGCTTCCGGATGATCAAGTTCCGTTCCATGACGCCGGGCGACGATCTCTCGAGAGCGGCGCATGATCGGCTCGAAGAGGACCGGATCACGCCGCTTGGATTTTTCCTGCGGCGGACGCGGATCGACGAGCTGCCGAACCTCATCAACGTGCTGACCGGCGAGATGAGCGTCGTCGGGCCGCGCCCGGACGCGTTCGCCCATGCGATCGCCTACATCGCCGTCGTGCCGCACTATCGCGAGAGGTTCCGGGTCCGGCCCGGCGTGACCGGCCTGGCGCAGGTGTGCGGCGGCTATGCCGATACCGAGCGTGCCGTCATCCGGAAGGCGCGCCTGGACCGGTTCTATGTCCGGAAGTCCCGTGCGCTTCTAGACCTCTTCATCATTTGGCGTACAGTGGTGGTGATGATCACCGGATATGGCGCTCGATAACATCGGTCGCGAACATGGGCCAGGGTGGTCTGCTGCCCCAGGTCAAGTCCGGCACAGGGAGAATTTGGTCGCAAAGACAAAGGACAGAGTTGCTCATCGGGGCGAGCGCCCTACCGGTGGTCAAGGAAAGAGTGTGGTCGATAGCGTACAGTACGAGATGGTACCGGTGTGAAGTGTTGCAAGCTTCTGATGGTTTGGCTGTTGGTTATGGCGGCTTGTAGATGAATTTCCCGCTGAATTGGCGTGAGAGTGCCCTGGACCCGCATGGGCTCCGGGCAAGATCGGTTTTATCTTCAGGCCCGGAAGAGGAGTTGATCGACCTACGTGCGACTTTGCTCGCTGTCTGGCAGCGCAAGTGGCTTGTTTTGTTGACCGCACTCGCCGGCGCAGCCCTTGCTTTCGCGGCCGCGGGCCTGATAAATGAGCGATACACGGCGTCGGCTCGCGTGCTTTTCGAGCCTGAGCGGGTGCGCATAATCGACCTCGACAGTGTGATCGTCAGCCCCGATCAAACCACGATCGGGCTGCAAAACCAGGTCGAGATCCTCCGGTCGGCGATTTTGCTGGATCGCGTCGCCGATATCCTGCGCCTGAACAAGTCCCCGGAGTTCAATCCAGCCCTCGTCGCATCGCCGCCAACTCTTCTGGAACGAGCCGTTGCCAGGCTCGGTCTCCCCGCTGCCGATCGTCGATCGCCTCGAGAAGTTTGGGATCATTCGCGCTGCCGAGCCCGACGATCTGACCCCGGAAGAACGATCGGAGCGGCTTCGCGCGCACACGCTCGAGGTACTCGACGAACATTTGAAGACGCAGCCGCTGCGGAACTCGCGTGTGATCGAGATTTCGTACTCGTCGCGTGATCGGGTCATGGCGGCAAGCATCGCGAACGCTGTCGGGGAGCAGTACATCGTCGTACAGGCCGAAAGGAAGCGGGACGCGATCGCAGCGGCGTCAGAGACTCTGAGCGTGCGGGTGAGGGATCTGGAAAATCGGCTGCAGTCGGCAGAAGAAGCCGTTCGAGTGGCGCAGTTGGAGCTGACGATCGACTTCGAAATATGGAACGACGCTCATCACCAACCAGCTGGAGGCTTTGAACGAAGCCTTGAGTGAGGAGCGCCTCAAGCGTTCGGGTCTCGAGGAGCAGCATCAACGTGTGGCTGATGCCGTTGCGACACCCGATCGCTACGGGCTCATTCCGGAGTTTCGCGAGTCGCAAGTGATTTCCGGATATATGGCAAGCGAGCGGGAGATTTCGGAGGAGATCGCCGGTATTCGAGCGATCATGGCGGATCAGCAGAACCCGCAATTGATCAGGCTCAATGCACGTCTCGACAGCTTGCGCCACAATATGCAAATGGAGGCCGAAAACATCGAGAAGATGTTGGCGATGGAGATCGCGGCCTCGGAGAAGCGGGAAGCGGCGCTCAATGAGAAGCTCAGCGAGCTCGAGGACCGTGCGGTGGACCACGCACGCAGCGAAATGCGGATCAGCCGGCTCGAGCGTGAGGCGCAGGCTGCGCGCGTTATCTACGAAACGTTCCTGAACCGCCTTCAGGAAACGCGCGAGCAGGCCAACCTGCAGACGCCTGATGCGAGCTTTCTGACCAGGGCGTCGATCCCGGTCGACCCGGACAGTGTGTCGCCCCTGCTGTTGGTCGCAGCGGGATCCGTTGCAGGGCTTGCGGCGGGCGTCGCTCTCGCCTTCCTCTTGGAAATGATGAGCACCGGCTTCCGGGAGCCGGACGAGATCCAGGCAGCGACGGGCCTGCCAGTCCTTGCATCGATTCCGACGACGGGCTCGCGAAGCCGCCCGAAGCGCCTGCTCAAGCGGGCTCTGCGGACATCGGACAATGCGCTTGCGGAATCCGTCCGCAACCTCCGGACGAGCCTGCTTCTGCAGACGGCCGAACGCAATCCCAGGACGATCATGTTCGCCTCGTCGCTTCCTGGCGAGGGGAAGACGACGACGGCGCTGGTGATGGCTGCCCTGAGCGGCCAGATGGGCCGGGCGACATTGATCGTCGATTGCGATCTCAGGCGCCGGACGCTGGCCAAGCACCTGGTTGGCGACGCACAAGGCGAGGGTCTTCTGGCGCTTCTCGACGGCACGGCATCGCTCGAGCAGGCGATCAAGGTGCATCAGGAGAGCGGCATCCATGTGCTCGCCATGGAGCCGAGCAAACGGATGCCGAAAAATCCCGCCGATCTGCTCTCCTCGCAGCGCTTTCGCGACATCGTCGAGGAACTGAAGGGGACATATGACTTGATCCTCTTCGACACGCCGCCGGTTCTCGCCGTCACCGATGCACGCGTGGTCGCTCAATTCGTGGACGCTGTCGTCTACATCGTTGCATGGAAGGCAACGGCGAAAAGCGCCGTGGCTCACGGCCTCCGCGAGCTCGAATCCGTGAATGCGAGGGTCGCGGGCATCGCTTTGACGCTCATCAGCGAGGCCGGCGCTGCTTATCAGGTCAAGAACAAATTCTATTACACTCGGGCGAACAGGGGTTATCTCTCCTGATTTGCTATGGACCTTCGAGTTGAGGGCCTGCAAGAAGGCCGAGGATTTGCAATTGTCTTGTGTGATGCATGGCGTGGGTGAGTAAGATGCATGCTGTGACGCAGCTGTCGGAATTTGGCTCGGACGGAGCCATGGCGCCGAACCCGAAGTCTCCAAGGGTCAGGCGTGCTGTGGCAGAAACGTCGTGCGGCAATCTGCGGGGATGGCGTCCAGGAGAAGAGGGTTCACTGTCATCCGGCTGGGTCCGGGATCAGGTCCGGCACGTCTGTGAACCTTCGAGGTCGAATGCATGCCTCAGTGCACCGTTGCCGTCCATCTCGGACCGGACCGGACGGATCGCGTCATGGACTGATGGGAGGCGAGGCAGAGGCCGGGCCGGCGACGAGGCCAGTCGTCCGATCCTCTGCGCGCGCCTTGATGTGGCGCGACGCACTCAGTCTTCGGGACCGGAGACCTCGCCATGATTGCAGGTGACGGAGGCGATGCGGGCCGCCGCTGGTACGTTGCTCAAAGCCAGCCGCAGAAGGAGCTCTTTGCGGCCGAGAACCTCGAGCGCATCGGCTTCGAGACGTTCGTTCCTCGTATAGCCCGGACGGTGCGACACGCGCGCCGGGTGCGCCGCGTTCTCAGGCCGCTGTTCCCGCGCTATCTGTTCTTTTCCCTTGATCTCGCCAGGGATCGCTGGCGGTCGGCGCGCGGCGCTTATGGCGTCGCCACGCTGATCATGGAAGGCGAGAGGCCCAAGCCCGTGCCTCGCGGCATCGTGGAGGCGCTCGCTTCGGCAGCGGACGGACGCGGCGGCTTCGACTTCAGCCGGCGGCTCGTTCGCGGCGAGGAGGTCCGCTTTCTCTCCGGACCGTTCGCTGACAAGATCGGTCGCCTCGTCGACATGGATGAAACCGGACGGGTCGCGGTGCTGCTCGAGATCATGGGTGCAGTCCGGGTCGTGTCCGCCGCCGCCGACACCCTCCTGCCCGCGCGCGACTGAACGGGGGCGGACCTGGCGCGCTCCTCTGCGCGCCTTTGCGAAGACGCCTGGGGGCCCCGGTCACCCGGAGTGCGGTAGCGTTCGCGTGAGATGGGACAAACGTGCGACAGACGGGCTTCGCCTTGCGCGGACGAGTGCGCCTCGGGCCAGCTGAGCGGGTGATGGAGGGCCGAAGCGTCTGGTGCCGCGGTCGGCACGACGCTCATGGACTTCGCGGCTGCCCGCATTGTGCACATACAACTCCAGGCATTTTAGTGTGTTTCTGGGATGTTTCCCAGGTGACTACGCGTTGAGTATCGTGCGCAGAGGCTGCGGAGGTGGTCGAAGCCGGTGCGGAACCAGACTTGGCGAAATAGCCGTGGCACTTGCGCTTGGGAGCGCGGCGGCCGAGGAGCAGCACAGCGGCGCGCCCGGCCCAGGCGACGGAGAGGGCGACGAGGGCGAGCAGGAGGTCGAGCTTGCGGGGATCGGTGAGGCGCGTGTCCTCGAGGTTGAGGCCGCGGGTCTTGGTGTCGCCGAACAGGCACTCGATGGCCCAGCGCTGCCGGTAGGCCTCGAGTGCTGCGCGGGCCGGGGTGTTGGAGACGACGATCAGGAGCTCGCCATCCTTGAGGCGCTTGGCGGCGACATTCAGCGTCAACGGGTGGTCCGGATCGCGGGACAGATCGGCGCGGAACACTCGCTTCTTGCGGCAGGTGCGCAGGAGCGAGTTCAGGCGCAGCGCCCGGCCGTCCTCGGTGGTGACGATGAGCTTCCCCTTCATGCGAACTGCGAAGAGGACCTTGCTTTCGTTGAGAAATCCGAGCCAGCGCACGCCCATGAACTCCCGGTCCGCGAGCAGGAGCTCGACCGACGCGGCGCCGAAGAGCGCCAGGTAGCGCCGCATCAGCGCGATGCGCGCCTCGCTGTCGCTAGTGCCGGCCCCCTCGATCAGGCTCCACATCAGCCGCACCCGGAAGCGCGTGGTGAGACGGCCAGCATCAGGATGTTGACGTCCTTGCGCCGACCTTCCACTAGTGCGATCGAGCGCGAGCCGCCACCGCCCCTTGAGCCCGAGATGCCGGATCACCAGCGGCGCCGACCAGTCGGGCGAGCCTGACGTGTTGGAAGAAGCGCTGCAACCGCTGGTAGGTCGAGGCGATCAGCGCCTTACTCGGCCGTTCGCTCGCCACATAGCTGAGGTTCACCGTGCGCGCGCTGATCATCCCGATGACCATCAGGCAAAGCGTCTCGAGTTCTGCTCTCGCTCAGGTTGAGGTGGGGACGCAGAATCCCCCGGAGAGCGGTGATAGCGCGGTGCGGCATAGAGCGATCCTTTGGTCAGAGTTGCCCAGTAGAATTGCTCCCCGCCGCCCTCACAAGCACCGCTTTGACAAGGGGCGTCATCCCGTGGCCGACGGTTCGATCGGCGTCGGGCCTCGCCGGTTTCGTCGACGGCGGTGTGAGCCGAATAGGAATGAACAGACCGATTGCTGCGACGTCGTGAGCCGGCCCCTCAATACGCCGCTCCGGCGGCCCGCACCACGCTCGGACAAGACCTGCACCCGGGACGGCCTCGACCGTGCGACTGAGCCAATGGGCTCGTCGGCGCCCTGTCCGAAAGCCTGGGATCCCGACTGGTGCTTCAGAGAGCGCAGCAGGGGCGACACATGCTCCCGAAGACGTGCCACGGCGCAGCGATTGGCGGCATGCAGTAGGCAATGCGAGGTGCTGGGCGAGGTGCTGGCTGGACGCGTGTCCGGAGAATTGCGCCGGGCTGTGATCTGTCGGGCGTGACCGACCATCTCCGTCGTGAGGCGTTATCGCGCATCGGGGCGATACGCGGGCCCTCGGGCGGCGGGCTCAGGGGCGCGGGCAGAGCGCTCCGATTTCTGCCGTAATCATCCATTGAGATGCGGCACCCCATTACGAACGCGCTAAGGCCTCGGTCGTCGAACCCGGCGGCGCCGAACGATTGAAGGACGCAAGGTAGAGTGATGGATTTACGCGACGCACGGATCGGAGTCGTCGGGCTCGGCTATGTCGGCCTGCCGCTCGCCGTGGAGTTCGGCAAGCGGCGCGCGGTCGTCGGCTTCGACGCCAAGCCGGACCGGGTCGAAAGCCTCCGCCGCGGGCAGGACGCGACGGGCGAGGTCGACCCGGCCGAGCTCGCCGAGGCCGTGCACCTGTCGTTCTCGCATGATCCGGCCGATCTCGAGGGCTGCCAGGTCTTCATCGTCGCCGTGCCGACGCCTGTCGACGATGCGAAGCGCCCGGACCTCTCGCTGCTCGAGCGCGCCTCCGAGACCGTCGGCCGCGTCATGCAGCGCGGCGCGGTCGTGATCTACGAATCGACGGTCTTTCCCGGCTGCACGCGCCAGGTCTGCGTGCCGCTGCTCGAGCGCTTCTCCGGCCTCGAGCTCGATCGCGACTTCTGGGTCGGCTACAGCCCCGAGCGCATCAACCCGGGCGACAGGAACCATCGCCTGGTCAACATCACCAAGGTGACGAGCGGCTCGACGCCCGAGGCGGCCGCGGCGATCGACGGGCTCTACGGCCAGATCGTCACCGCGGGGACCTTCCGCGCCGCCTCGATCGAGGTGGCGGAAGCCGCCAAGGTCATCGAGAACACGCAGCGCGACCTCAACATCGCGCTCATGAACGAGCTCGCCATCCTCTTCCACAAGCTGGGCCTCGACTCGACGGAGATCCTCGAGGCGGCCTCGACCAAGTGGAACTTCCTGCCCTTCCGGCCCGGGCTCGTCGGCGGGCACTGCATCGGCGTCGACCCCTACTACCTGACGCACCGCGCCCAGCAGATCGGCTACCATCCCGAGATCATCCTCGCCGGGCGACGCATCAATGACGGGATGGGCGCGCATGTCGTCGACCGCGTCATGCGGCAGATGATGCAGCGCAATTTCCCGGTTGTCGGCAGCCGCGTCCTGGTGATGGGGCTGGCCTTCAAGGAGAACTGCCGGGACCTGCGGAACACGCGCGTCATCGACATCATCGAAGAGCTCCGCTCCCTGCATGCCCGTGTCGACGTCTGGGATCCATGGGTCGACCCCGAGCAGGCCTGGGAAGAATACGGCCTCGAAGTGCTGGCGGAGCCGCCGGAGCAAGGGCAGTACGAAGCCGTCGTCCTCGCCGTCGCGCACCGCGACTTCGTGGAGCTCGGGCCCGAGCGGATCCGGGGCTTCGGCAAGCGATCTGCCGTGTTCTTCGACGTGAAGAGCGCCTTCGGCAAGCACGAGAGCGACGGGCGACTTTGATGGAGATATCGTTGAGGCAACCGCAAGGGCGCGTCGGGTGCGCAACGGCGATCCGGCCGCGCCCCGCCGCGGTGCAGCAAGACGCGGTTCATCCAGCAGGAGCGCGTTGGCACGGACCGGCTTTGCTGTTCTTCTCTGTGCTCGCGACGGTGCCCCTGTTCTGGTTCGGTTTCGAGGGACTTGTTCAAGAATGGGCGAACCCCGCCTTCCGCTTTAAGGCAGCGGTACCGTTTATCGCTCTCCTTCTTCTTCCTCCAGGTGCTCCGCAGCGCACCGGCCCCGGCCAAGCGCGACAGTAGCAATTGGATCGGAGTTGCTGGGATCTGCGGATCGCTCGCTTTGGCAGTGCTCGGCAACGCGATCCAGATAGACGACTTTGTGTTTTTTGCGATTGTCGGATGGGCAATTTCGCTCGTCGTCGTCTTCTTTGGTCTTCCTGGCGCTCTTCGATTCTGGGCTCCGCTCACGACGCTGATCCTTATGTTCCCGCTGCCACACTTTTTGCTCGCCCCCTTTCAGCAGTCGCTTGAAAGTATGGCAGGGGAAGCGGCGATTTCAGGCCTCACATTCTTGGGCATTCCTGCACTGATAGATGGGCAAATCCTTGATTTCGGCTCGTATAGTGTGCGCACCCAGGAGGCGATGCAAGTACTTTCGAATTTTCTCCCAGTTATGCTCGTGCTTTTTTTCATGGCCACCTTTTACAAAGGTCCTCCTGGACCTGTCTTATCCCCCGTGCTGGCTGGCCCAATCATGATTATTCTTGCAGCTGCAAGGGTCGTCGTTCTCGGGGGGGTTCTGTACCACTACGACGAGCTAACAGCAGAGCGGTTCTTATGGGCGAGTGGTGACTGGGGGTTCTTCGCGCTCAGTGTCATTGTTCTTCTTTCCCTCGTGCTTGGCGCAGAGCGCAACTGGGAGTCACGAGATGTTCCGCGGGCGGTTTGACATCGACGTCCGGAGTTCCGCCATCCAGGTGAAAAAGCTGCAGTCAATACGGCCTGCGGCTCCGGTCCTTGCGACCGCATTCGCGACGATTGCCGTCGCAACGGTTTTTGTCATGGGTCTGTCGCGGCCCACGGTTGCCATTGAGCGTGACGACTTCGAGATGTTCCCGCTCGAGGTCGAAGGTTGGTCAGGCAGCAGACGCGATATTCCGTCATCGACGGAGGGAGTACTGGATGCCGACGACTACATTCTCATTGACTTTTCCAATGCGGAGGAGGCCGCCGCTGTTAATTTTTGGGCCGCCTACTATTACCGTCAGGACCGAAAACATCGGCGGAATCCACTCTCCCCAAACCTGCTTACCTCTTGACGGGTGGAACATTGTTTCCCTCCGCTCTTCAGACGTACCCCTCAGACAAGGTGGGGAAAAGGCCCTTACGCTGAACCGAGCAGTCATACGAAAGGGTGAAGCGGAGGCGCTGGTTTACTATTGGTTCGAGGGCCGTCAGCGGAGCGTCGTGATGGAGCGAAAGGCGCGCCTCCTCGTGAAGTGGGACGGCTTGATCCGTGGCCGCACGGATGGTGCTCTCGTTCGATACGTTACGCCTATCCTACCCGGCGAGCCCGAAGGCAATGCAGACGCAAGGATCAGACGATTGCTTGTGTCAACAGTCGGTAAGTTTCCGCGGTTCATCCCGAAATGATCACCACGATATTCTCGAGGACCACCGCGAGTTCAGGAATGAGGGAAAGACGCGGCCATTAGAGCAATCGCCGGCCGCAAAAACTCCGATCTGCCCGCCGACGCGGGTCGACCTCGTGGACCGATCGAAACGCATACGGCATCACTTAGGGGACGGCATATCTTCCTAACAGCCAAGACGTCTTGGAATTCGGCGAACTTCAGACGGCACCTTATATCGGCCTTCCTTGACTGATGGACATCGCGTCACGGTGCTCGCGCCAACGGACGAGACCTCCGAGCAGATTGAAATGATGGGTGCCTGCACATCCCTCTCCTTATGGATACCAAAGGGCTCTCGCCATGAGAGATTTGATCCTTGTTCTTCGCTTCATTGGATCTTCAGCTGCGCGAACGTCCTGATATCATCTTCGCGTACACAATCAAAAACAACATATATGGCGCGCTTGCCGCGCGTGCGGTGGGCATCCCCCTGATTCCGAACGTTTCCGGGCTAGGAACGGCCTTTCTGTCGGGAGCTTGGCTGCAACAAATAGCTACTGCCCTGTATCGGATTGCATTCCATCGTTCGCCAATTGTCTTTTTTCAGAACGATGAGGATCAGGCACTGTTTGTGAAAAGCGGAATAGTAGGAAGCGAACGCACGAAGATACTGCCGGGCTCTGGGATCGACCTTCAGCACTTTTTACCCGTGCGACCTCCGGATCGGCCGGGAGTGCGATTTGTGCTGATCGCGCGGATGCTCCGCGACAAGGGCGTGGTCGAATTTGTCAAGGCCGCCCAGCTAGTGCGGCAAAAATACGCCAATTCCGAATTCTGCCTCATCGGTCCGGCGGGTGCAGAGAACAGATCAGCGATCGATGGCGCCACGATACGGAGGTGGGTCGCGGAGGAGTGGTCCAATATCTCGGAGCAGTAGACGACGTTCGGCCGCACATCGCTGCAGCAGACTGCGTTGTGCTTCCCCGTACCGCGAGGGCGCACCTCGGACGCTCATGGAAGCATCAGCCATGACTTGGCCAGTGATCGCTTCAGATGTTCCCGGATGCCGTTCAGTCGTTGAGAAGAATGTGACCGGTCTCCTCTGCGCGGCCCGAAGCGCAGCCGATCTTTCTCGAGCAATGATGCGTATGATTGAGATGGGCTCGGAAGGACGCGGTATGGGCAAGGCTGGCCGACAGCGGATGGAACGCGAGTACGGCGTTAAGACCGTCATTGAAGCCTACAGATCGTTCCTTCCCGTAGGAGATCAGGCGTCAGTCACTTGCAGTGCTGCGAGCGGTGGGCGGGCCCCGGATGAAGAATGAAGCCCTGATGGCGGAAACCCTTCAGCAAACACCAACTGAACGAAGTAGAGGGCAAAGC
>CAVXNU010000014.1:0-72819 GCA_963763245.1 uncultured Bacillaceae bacterium | reverse complement strand
GGAAGCCATGGGCGGACTGAAGCTCTTCGGCATGAAGGCCGCCTATGACGAGATCGTCGCGACCGCGGTGAAGCGGCAGCACGAGCCGCAGCGGGTGGTCGGCGACCTGCTCTCGGCCGAGATCTCCGAGAAGCAGGCGCGTTCGATCAAGTACCAGATCACGATCGCCAAGCTGCCGCTCGCCAAGGAGATCGAGGAGTTCGTCTTCGACGGCACACCGATCAATGAGACGCTGGTCCGCGACCTCGCCGCCGGCGACTTCCTCGCCCATCAGCGCAACCTGGTCCTCGTCGGCGGCACCGGCACCGGGAAGACGCATCTCGCGGTCGGCATCGCTCGGGCCTGCATCCGGAACGGCGCCCGCGGCCGCTTCTTCAACGTCGTCGACCTCGTAAACAAGCTCGAGGCGGAGGCCCGCGCCGGCCGGCAGGGCCGCATCGCCGACCACCTCGCCCGGCTCGACCTCGTCGTCCTCGACGAGCTCGGCTATCTGCCCTTCGCGCAGTCCGGCGGCCAGCTGCTCTTCCACCTGGTCAGCCGGCTCTACGAGCAGACCTCGATCATCGTCACGACCAACCTCGCTTTCGGCGAATGGCCCGCGGTCTTTGGCGACGCCAAAATGACCACCGCGCTGCTCGACCGCCTGACGCATCACTGCGACATCGTCGAGACGGGCAACGAGAGCTGGCGCTTCAAGAACCGCGCCTGAACTCCGTCAGCTTGCCCCGGAGCCGGACCTGATCCGGCTCCGCAACCCCGACCAGCTCCACCGGATCAGGTCCGGCTCCTCACCTCAAAGGGGGTCAATATTCGACGCCGATTGGCGGTCAATTTCTGACGCCGATTGACATCGTTGCCGTTCCGGCTGAGCAGCCGGGCCCGGCCGTGTCGCACTACGGCGACGCACCGCCAGCCGTCCCACTTCGGCTCGAAGAACCAGCCGTCGCCGTCGAAGGGCTCGCGGCGCTGGGTCAGCAGCATTGGGGCGGTCGGCAGGTGGCGGTTCACGGCGCGCAGATAGGCCCGAGGCTGCACCACGCCAATGGTCCGCCGGTGATCCGGCTCGCCCCGTCGTGCGCCTGGAGCGAGTCGCCCATGGCCGGAACGCGCCGGCGGGTGGGGTGGCAGCGGCGCCGGCCGTTCGGCAGTCCCAGGGGCCGCCCAGTGCGCGCGGGCTAGTCGCCTGGCCCCGAGGTCGAGGTCGCCGCCTCGCCGACCCGGGCCGCACGCGACATACTGCGACATGCCCGGCTCGGTGCTGGCCACCGATGCGGTCGGCCTAAGCCCCCGATGCAGGCGGTTCATGTCGCGTGTATGTCGCGTGCATGTCGCACGGAAACGCCGCGAGTCGTGTGCAACACGGCGCGACATGAAAAAGGCGCCCGGAGGCGCCTAAGCCTTTGTTATATTTGGCGACCCCTGCAGGACTCGAACCTGCAACCTGCGGATTAGAAGTCCGCCTTCTAGATTGCCGCAGCGGCTCGAACCTGCAGGCCCACGCTGACATAGTGCTGACACGGCACTGGGTTTGAAATTTCTGCAGGAGGCTAATCCTACTGAGTCAGAACGCCGCGTGGTGCGGGCGCGCAGGCGAGGCATAGGCTCCGACAGGCGAGGGGATCGGAGCGGTTGAGATGAACGACGGCGGCGCGGAACGGTTTGAGGCTTTTGTGGACGCATTGGCGGATGTGATCGGGCATGCGGACCGGGTCAGGCCGTTGCGGGACTACTGCATGGGCCTGCTGACGCCGGCGGAGCGAAAGAGCGTCGAGCCGCTCGCGGCGGTGACCGCTCCCTCGCGGGTGTCGGCGCAACACCAGTCGCTGCTTCACTTCGTGGCCCAGTCGCCCTGGTCCGACGCGCGGGTGCTCGCGAGGGTGCTGGAGCTGACGCTGCCCCCGATCACGTCGAGCGAGCCGATCGAGGCCTGGATCATCGACGACACGAGTTTTCCGAAGAAAGGCACGCACTCGGTGGGCGTTACCCGGCAGTCTTCGGGCCAGCTCGGCAAGCAGGACAACTGTCAGGTCGCGGTCTCCCTCTCCGTCGCGAACGCGGGGGCCAGCCTGCCGATCACCTACCGGTGTTGATTTGCGCTGAGAACTGACCCGGGCGGCCGGGAGATTTCCACTGAGAAGTGACCCATGTTCGAACGTCCCCTGGCTGGAGAAGCGGGGGCAACGGAGTGATCGACATGGCGCTACTGAGCGTGATCCGACGGTGGGCATTGCGGGATCAGCTCTCCATTCGGGAGATTGCACGGCGGACGGGGCTGTCGCGGAACACGATCCGCAAGTACCTGCGGTCCGGGACGGTGGAGCCGGCGTTCAGGGTTCCGGAGCGGCCGAGCAAGCTGGATCCCTTCGCCGACAAGCTGTCGGCCTGGCTGAAGACGGAGGCGGGCAAGTCCCGCAAGCAACGGCGGACCCTGAAGCAGCTCCACGCCGATCTGGTCGCCCTCGGCTACGAGGGCTCCTATAGCCGGGTCGCGGCCTTCGCGCGGAAGTGGAAGGCCGACCGCCAGCGCGAACAGCAGACCGCCGGGCGCGGCACCTTCGTGCCGCTGGCCTTTCGAGCCCGGGGAGGCCTTCCAGTTCGACTGGAGCGAGGACTGGGCGACGATTGCCGGGGAGAACACGAAGCTCCAGGTCGCCCACGTCAAGCTCTCGCACAGCCGGGCGTTCCTGCTCAGGGCCTATCTGCTGCAGACCCACGAGATGCTGTTCGATGCTCACCGGCACGCATTCCGGGTCTTCGGCGGCGTGCCGCGGCGGGGCATCTACGACAACATGAAGACCGCGGTGGACCGGGTCGGCTCCGGCAAGGCGCGCCAGGTCAACGCCCGGTTCCTGGCGATGACCAGCCACTACGTCTTCGAGCCCGAGTTCTGCAATCCGGCCGCGGGCTGGGAGAAAGGACAGGTCGAGAAGAACGTGCAGGATGCGCGTCACCTGGTCCTGCAGCTGATGCCGGACTTCCCCGACCTGGCGGCACTGAACGCCTGGCTCGAGCAGCGCTGCATCGAGCTGTGGGAGCGCACGCCGCATGGCACGCTGCCGGGGACCATCGCGGAGGTCTGGGCGCTGGAGAAGACGGCCCTGATGCAGACGCCGCCGGCCTTTGACGGCTTCGTCGAGCAGAGCAAGCGGGTGTCGCCGACCTGCCTGATCAGCTTCGAGCGGAACCGCTACAGCGTCCCGGCGTCGTTCGCCAACCGCCCGGTCAGCCTGCGGATCTACCCCGACCGGCTCGTCGTCGCGGCCGAGGGGCAGATCGTCTGCGAGCACCCGCGGGTGATCCAGCGCTCGCATCACCTGCCGTCCCGGACGATCTACGACTGGCGCCACTACCTGGCCGTCATCCAGCGAAAGCCCGGCGCACTGCGCAACGGCGCGCCGTTCGCCGAGTTGCCCGAGGCCTTCCGGCGTGCTCCAGCATCATCTGCTGAAGCACCCGGGCGGCGACAGGGAGATGGTGGAGATCCTCGCCCTGGTGCTGCAGCACGACGAAGAGGCGGTGCTCTGCGCGGTGGAGATGGCCCTCGAGGCCGGGGTGCCGACCAAGACCCATGTGCTCAATCTGCTGCACCGGCTGATCGACGAAAGCCCTGCAGGCGCGCCCGAGGTCGCCCCGCCAACGGGTCTGGCGCTGACTCGAGGAGCCCAAGGCGAATGTCGAGCGCTATGACGGCCTGCGCGGCCGGACGGGGGTGCGCCATGCGTCATGATCCCGCCAGCGCCGCCATCGTCATCATGCTGCGCGGCCTGAAGATGTACGGCATGGCCCAGGCCGTGGCCGATCTCATGGAGCAGGGCTCGCCCGCCTTCGAGGCGGCCGTGCCGATCCTGTCGCAGCTGCTGAAGGCCGAGGTCGCGGAACGCGAGGTCCGGTCCATCGCCTATCACCTCAAGGCCGCGCGCTTCCCGGCCTACAAGGACCTGGCAGGGTTCGACTTCGCCGCCAGCGAGATCAACGAGGCTCTGGTCCGCCAGCTGCACCGCTGGCGAGTTCATCGACGGCGCCCACAATGTCGTCCTGATCGGCGGGCCTGGCACGGGAAAGACGCATGTCGCGACGGCGCTCGGCGTCCAGGCCGTCGAGCACCACCGGAAGAAGGTCCGCTTCTTCTCGACCATCGAGCTCGTCAACACGCTCGAGCAGGAGAAGGCCAAGGGCAAGGCCGGGCAGATCGCCGAGAGCCTCACGCGCGCCGACCTCGTGATCCTGGACGAGCTCGGCTACCTGCCGTTCAGCGCCACGGGCGGGGCCTTGCTCTTCCATCTTCTCAGCAAGCTCTACGAGCGCACCAGCGTCGCCATCACCACCAATCTCAGCTTCAGCGAATGGGCCACGATCTTCGGCGACGCCAAGATGACCACCGCGCTCCTCGATCGCCTGACCCACCGCTGCCACATCCTCGAGACCGGAAACGACAGCTTCCGCTTCAGGGCCAGCTCCGAGGCGGCACGCAGCAGGAAGGAGGCATCACCGGCATTGACCCAGGCATGAACCGAGCACGATAACCTTCAGGCGGGTCACTTCTCGATGGAAAACCCGGGTCAGTTCTCAGCGCAAATCAACGCCCGGGTTGCCATCGACCGGCGGCTCCGGCATTCCGAGCCATCCTCGGCTCGGGCAGGAGGTCCGTTCGGGCGCCGGCGCGCGGAAATCGAAAGGGCAGATTTTTTGCGCGGCGGGCGCGGCGGGCGCGCCGGCCCGCTCCGGTCGCATGGCGGCAATCGGCGCCGCGACCCCGGCCGGTCGCGGGTAAAACTCCGAAATGACCTGCGAAATGCCGCCGATTTCGCTGCAGATCGGGGCCTCGAAGCGGACGCTCCGGTCCCAAAAACGCTTCTGGATCAGCAGCTTATCTCGTACCGCCTCCCCGGCTCGAACCGGGGACCCCCAGATCCACAATCTGGTGCTCTAACCAACTGAGCTAAGGCGGCACTCGGGGGTGATGTACCGCCCGGGGCAGCGGTTTTCAAGCCGTGGCCGTCATGCCGATCGTGGACTCGCCTCGTGCCCTGCGCGTTCGGCACGTCTCGAAGTCCGATTCAAAACTCGTTGGGTGATTTCAAGGTTTTGCCAAGAGGCGGGTTACGCGCCGGATATGGGCGATGAGCAGCCAGCTCTCGGCGCTGGCGATGGTGCTTTCCCAGTCCTTGGCCAGTCTGCGGCATCGGCCGAGCCAGGCGAAGGTGCGCTCAACCACCCAGCGACGGGGGAGCACCTCGAATCCCGTGGCCGTATCGGAGCGTTTCACGATCTGCATGGTCCAGCGCCCGATTTTCTCCAGCGCGGCTTGCAGCTTCGGCCCCGCATAGCCGCCGTCAGCGAAGACATGGCGCAGCCATGGAGAGCTGGAGCGGATGGATTGCAGCACCGCGGGCGCACCGTCACGGTCCTGGACGTCGGCGCCGTGGACGGCGAGGCCGACCAGCAGTCCGGTGGTGTCGGTAAGAATGTGCCGCTTGCGACCCTTGATCTTCTTCCCGGCGTCATACCCGCACAAGCCGCCACTCTCGGTGGTTTTCACGCTCTGGCTGTCGATCACGCCCGCCGAGGGGCTGGCCTCCCGGCCCGCCGCCTCGCGCGCTGCCATCACCAGGTGATGGTTGATCTTCCTCAGCAGACCGCCGTTGCGCCACTCGTAGAAATAGCGCCGGACCGTCGAGACCGGCGGAAAATCGTTCGGCAGCATCCGCCACTGGCAGCCACTGCCTGCCATGTAGAGGATCGCGTCGAAGACGTCGCGCAGCTTCGTCGTGCGCGGCCGACCCACCGGCCTTCGTGCCGGCATCAATGGCTCGATCAGCGCCCATTCCGCGTCGGTCGCATCGCTTGCGTATCGACGCCCGCGCCGCTCATACTGCGGCCGGGTGATTTCAGTCCAAGGCATCGTGACCTCCGTTCCGTCTCGAAACCGGACGGAATCACATCCTGCTGAAATCACTCAACTCTTTTCGGATCAGGCTCTCAGAACGAGCCGACCGCCGAGCCGATGCCGATCACGACGGCCAGCGCGAGCAGCGCGCCGACGACCGCGACCATGACGATGTCGAGATAACTCTCGCGGTGCGTGCAGCCGGCGACGGCGAGCATGGTCACGACGGCGCCGTTGTGCGGCAGGCTGTCGAGCGTGCCCGAGGCGATCACCGCGACGCGGTGCATGAGCGAGGGGTCGAGCCCTGTCTCGGCGGCGATCTGCATGAAGGTGGGCCCGAGCGCATCGAGCGCGATGGTCATGCCGCCCGAGGCCGAGCCCGTCAGCGCGGCGAGGATGTTGGTCGCGACCGCGAGCGAGACGAGCGGCCCGCCGCCGATGCCGAGCACCCAGTCCCGGACCGCTTCGAAGGCCGGCAGCGCGGCGACAACCGCGCCGAAGCCGACCAGGCTCGCGACGCTCAGCACCGGCAGGACGGCGGCGTTCGCTCCCGCGTCCACCGAGGCGCGCAGATCCGGCAATCGGCCGATATTCAGTCCAACGAGAATTACGATCGCGGCGAAGAGCGCGACCGCCACCGACCAAACGCCGCCGACCGCTGCGAGCGAGGTCGCACCCCAGCGCGGCTCGACGAGGAAGGTCGCGTCTAAGGACGGCAGCACGAGCTGCGTCATGACGAAGTTGACGACGATGACGGTCGCGAGCGGCAGCACGGCGAGCGCGATCGGCGGGTGACGCCGGGCCGACGCGCCGCGGCAGATCTCGGCCGGGTCGAACTCCCGCGCCGTCGTCGCGAGCTCGCGCACCGTGAGGTCCTGCGCCACGTCAGCGGGTGCCACGGCGTCTTCCGGACCGCCGAAGCCCTCGCCCGCCCGTCGCGCGCGCGCTTGCGACAGCGACAGCCACCAGAGGCCGAATCCCAGCATCAGCGCCGCCGCGATGATGCCGAGCCCTGGCGCGGCGAACGGGGTCGTGCCGAAGAACGGCATGGGGATCGCGTTCTGGATGGCGGGGGTGCCGGGCAGCGCCGACATGGTGAAGGTCGAGGTGCCGAGCGCCATCGCCGCCGGCAGCAGCCGCCGCGGCACGGCGCCCGCCCGGAAGAGCGCGAGGCCCATCGGCGCGATGACGAAGAAGGCGACGAAGAGGCTGACGCCGCCATAGGTGACCAGCGCGCCTGCCAGCACCACCGCCAGCACCGCGCGCGACGGACCGAGCTTGCGCGTCATGAAGTCGGCGATGCTCGCGACCGAGCCGCTGTCCTCCATCAGCTTGCCGAAGAGCGCGCCAAGAAGAAACAAAGGGAAGAACTGCGCGACGAACCCCGCGGCCGAGGTCATGAAGGTCTGCGTCCAGTGCGCGAGCAGCGGCTCGCCCGCGAAGGCGGCCGCAACGAGCGCCGCAGCGGGCGCGAGCAGCAAGATCGTCCAGCCCCTGAAGGCAAGCGCCATCAGCAGAACCAGGCCGAGAAGGATGCCGAGAAGACCCATCGCTCAGTTCCCCGTCGTCAGGGTCTCGAAGTCGAACGTCGCGCGGACGCCGATGTCGTCGGCATGCTTCTCGCCGAACTCGGTCGCGGCCCGTCGGCCCTCGTCGCGCAGCATGGTGAGGAACTCCCATTCGGCGTTCAGCTTCGACGACGAGCCGAGCTCGTTCATCATCGGGCTGGAGATCCGGTGCATCCGCATCTCGCCCCAGAGCCGCCCCTCGGTGTTGCCCGGGTCGACCACCTGTCGCAGCAGCGAGATCATTCGCAGCTCCTTCAGCAGGGTCGCGTTGAAAGAGATCTCGTTCAGGCGGTTGAGGATTTCGCGGGCCGAGCGGGGCGTCTCGTCGCGCTGAACCGGGTTGATCTGCACGAGGAACGTGTCGTGCGACTGGCATTCGTTGACGAGCGGCGTCAGCGTCGGGTTGCCCGAGAAGCCGCCGTCCCAATAGGGCTCGCCGTCGATCTCGACCGCCTGGAACATCGTCGGCAGACAGGCCGAGGCGAGCAGCACGTCCGGCGTGATCTCGTCCTTGCGAAAGACCCGGCCCTGGCCCGTGCGCACATTGGTCGCGGTGATGAAGAGCTTGATCGGGCCCGAGGCCAGCCGCTCGAAGTCGATCGTCTCCTCGAGGATCGACCGAAGGGGGTTATGCCCCGACCCCAGCGCATAAGGCGAGACGAGCCGCGCCATCAGGTCGGTCGCGATGTAGAGCGGGTTCATGTCGAGCGTCCAGCGCCCGAGCATCCGGTCGACGGGGCTGCGCTGGAACGGGCTGAAGGCGGCGGCGCGCGAGACGCGACGCCAGAAATCCTCGAGCGCGGCGCGCGCGGCCTCGCGGCCGCCGACCGCCATGCCATGCGCGAAGATGGCCGCGTTCATCGCACCGGCCGACGTGCCGGAGATCGCCTCCACGTCGAGCCATTCGGCGTCCAGGAGCCGGTCGAGCACGCCCCAGGCGAACGCGCCGTGCGACCCGCCGCCCTGAAGCGCGATGTCGATCAGCGTCGGCGCGCGCGCCTCGCCGCTCGCCGCGCCGCCCGATTTTGCGGCGGGCCGGCGCGCGGACTTCGGCCTGTCGTTCATGCGCCGTTCCCCCTGTTGCTCGTTGCGGTGGTTGCCGGCGACGCGGCGGCGGCCGTCGCGAGCCCTGGCGTTCGCCGGTCGGGCAGCCAGACCCAGGCCGCAACCGAGACGAGGACGAGGGCGACGGCGCCGAGCCCGAGAAAGGCGGGTGTCAGTCCCGCCTCGGCGCCCACCCATCCGGCCGCCAGATAGGCGACGAGCTGGACGGCATGCGTCACGGCGTAGTGCGCGGCATAGATCCCCTGCCGGGCCAACGGCCAGATCGTTCTGATCAGGGCAAAGACCGGAAGCTGCGCCAGCGTCGTCGCCGCGCCGAGCGCAAACCAGAGGGCGAGGAGCGCGATATAGCCGGGAAGAAGAGCGCCGACGACCAGGAGGGCCGTCACGGCCGTCCCGGCCCTCAGCATGGTCATGCGTTCGCCGACCGCTGCCAGGATCGCCGGCAAGGCAAGCGCGGCCGCGATCCCGCCGCCGCCGAAGGCGGCGAGGGCGATCGCGGTGGCGCTGTCGTCGAGCCCGAAGAGGCCGCGCACCAGCACCACAGTGTTGACCGTGACCATCGCCGCGACCGTCACGCCGGCCGCGGCAACCAGCAGCGCGCCGCGCATGGCGGGCGGCTCGATCAGCCGCAGCACCGCACGGGCGGATTCGCCAAGCCCGCGGCCGCGCGCGTGCACGGCCGACGGCAGGGTGGCGCTGCGCAGCAGGATGGCGGACAGGACGAACAGGACGACCGAGACGATGAAGACCTCTCTGTGGCCGACCACCAGCAGCAGAGCCGCGGCCGCGAGCGGGCTGAGCAGCGTCTCGGCCTCCGAGGCGATCTTCGACTTGGAGACGGCGCGGGCATAGTCCGCCTCGTCCGGCAGCAGTTCGGGCACCGTCGCCTGGTAGACCGCGGCGGCGCTGGCGGCGGCCGCCTGGAAGACCGCGACCAGAACCCAGATCTGCCAGGCGGCGTCGACGAACGGCAGCAGCAGCAGACTCGCCGCCCTGAAGAGCGCCAGCGCGGTCAGCCAGCCCTGGCGCGGCAGCCCGCCGAACAACGCGGCGCTGACCGGCGTGACGACCACGTTCGCCGCCATCTTGACCGCCAGCGCCGTGCCGAGCACGGCGCCTGCATCGTCCTCGGCCAGCTCGAAGGCGAGCAGCGCCAGCGCCACCGTGGCGAGCCCGGTCGCCATCAGGCCCGTCGCGTGCGCGGCGAACAGCCAACGGTAGGCCGTCTCGCCCGCCATCCCGCCTGGCGCCTGGCCCGTCGTCTTGGCCAGCGCCTCGCTCTGCTTACCCTCCGCCATCAGGCCTCCGCCGCGCCGCGGCGCTCGCCGCGCTCGAACCAGGTCACGTAGAGCACCGGCAGGAAGACGAGCGTCAGCAGCGTCGCGACGATCAGCCCGCCCATGATGGCGAAGGCCATCGGCCCCCAGAAGACGGTGGGCGCGATCGGCGCGAGCCCGAGCGCGGTCGAGAGCGCCGTCAGCATCAGCGGCCGGAAGCGCGAGGCGGATGCCGTCTTGACCGCCTGGCGCACCGGCGCGCCGCCGGCGCGCTCGTCCTCGATCTGGGTGATCAGGATGACGGCGTTCTTGGCGATCATGCCGAGCAGCGCCAGCACGCCGAGGATCGCCACGAAGCCGAGCGGCTTTTGCACGGCGAGCAGGATCGCGACCACGCCGATGATGCCGAGCGGCATCACCACGGCGACCATGGCGAGCCGCTGGAAGCTCTGCAGCTGCAGCATCAGGAAGGTCAGCATCAGCATGAGCATCAGCGGCACGACGGCGAGCACCGAGGCGCGGCTGGCCGCGCTCTCCTCGGCCACGCCGCCGAGCTCGGCCCGGTAGCCGGCCGGCAGGGTCGCGGCGAAGGCGTCGACATCGTCCTGCAGGTCGGCGACAACGCTTTCGGCCAGCGCGCCAGGCGCCACGTCGGCCTGCACGGTCAGCGTCGGGATCCGGTCGCGCCGCCAGACGATCGGCTGGACCTGGTCGGCCTCGAAGGTGGCGATCTGGCTGAGCGCAACCGTCCGGCCCGAGGGCAGCGGCACCTGCAAGGTGCGCAGCGTGTCGAGCGCCACCCGGTCGGCCTGCTGTGCCCGGACGACGACGTTCACCAGATAGATGCCGTCGCGGAGCTGCGTGATCGTGCTCCCGCTGACCGCCGCGTTCAGCGCCGCCGACAGGCTCTGGCTCGACAGCCCCAAGCGGCGGGCCTGGTCCTGGTCCACCCGGATGCGCAGCTCGCGCGCAGGCTCGATCCAGTCGAAGCCCGTGCGGCGCGTGTCGGGATGCGCCGCCACGACGTCGGCCAGGCCCGGCGCCAGGTCGCGCAGCCGGTCGATGTCGGGCCCGACCAGCCGGTATTGCACCGGCCAGCCGACAGGGGGCCCGAGCTCGAGCGGGTAGACGCGCGCGACGATGTCCGGGAACTCGTCCTCGAGCACCGCCTCCAGGCGCTCGCGCAGCCGGTCGCGTGCGGCGACATCGGTCGTGACGATCACTTCCTGCGCGAAGAAGTCGTTCGGCATCTGCACGTCGAGCGGCAGGTAGAAGCGAATGGCGCCCCGCCCGACATAGCCGCTCCAGCGCTCGATGCCCGGCTCCTCGGCCAACACCGCATCGAGCCGGCGGATGGCGTCCTCGCTGGCTCGGATCGAGGCGTTGCGCGGCAGCGTCATGTCGACGAGGAGCTCGGTCCGGTCGGAGGACGGGAAGAACTGTTGCGGCACGAACTGCAGCGCCCAGATCGCCGCGGCGAAGGCCGCGACCGTGCCGAGGATCGTCAGCCAGCGCACGCGGATCGCCGCCCCGAGCAGCGCGTCATAGGCGCGCATCGTCCAGCCCGGACGGGCGGGTTCGGTCCCCTCCTCGGGCCGCTTCAGCACCAAGGCGCCGACCACCGGCGCGAACAGCACCGCGACGAACCACGAGACGATCAGCGCAATGCCGACCACCGCGAAGATCGAAAAGGTGTACTCGCCCGCGCTGCTGGCCGCGAAGCCGATCGGCACGAACCCCGCGATCGTCACCAGCGTGCCGATCAGCATCGGCGCCGCGAGGTTCGAATAGGCGAAGCTCGCCGCCGCGTCCGCCTGGTCGCCGGCCGCCAGCCGGCGCAGCATCGCATCGACCGTGGTCATGGCGTCATCGACCAGTAGCCCCAGCGCGATGATCAGTGCGCCGAGCGAGATCCGCTGCAGGTCGATGTTCACGAGATCCATGACCACCATGACGGTGGCGAGCGTCAGCGGGATCGCGACCGCCACGACCGCCCCGGGGCGCAGTCCGAGGCTGACGATGCTGATCGCCAGGATGATCGCGACCGCCTGCCAGAGCGACGCGGTGAACTCGCCGATGGCATCGTCCACGGTCACTGCCTGGTCGGCGATCAGCACGGGCTCGATGCCGATCGGCAGCTCGGCCGTGATCCGCGCCATCTCGGCCTTGATGTTCTTGCCGAGGCTCAGAATGTCGCCTTGGTCGCGCATCGCGATGCCGAGGCCGATCGCCGGCTTACCGTTCACCCTGAAGAGCGGGGCCGGCGGGTCGGAATAGCCGCGCACCACATCGGCAACGTCGCCGAGCCGTATGACGCGGTCGCCAACGGGGATGTTGACCTCGAGGATGTCCGCCTCGCTCTCGAACGCGCCAGAGACGCGCAGCCCGACGTTCTCGGCCCCCGTCCGGATGACGCCGGCCGGGCGAACGACGTTCTGCGCCGCGATCGCCTGGAAGAGGGCCGGGTAGTCGAGCCCCATCGCCGCGACGCGGTCGGGGGCGAGCTCGAGAAAGATCGTCTCGTCCTGCGCGCCGATCACCTCGATCTTGGAGACGTCGGGCAGGGTCAAAAGCTTCGAGCGGATGTCCTCGACATAGTCGCGCAGTTCGCGATGGGTGAAGCCGTCGGCCGTGAAGCCATAGACAAAGCCAAAGGTGTCGCCGAAATCGTCGTTGAAAAAGGGGCCCAGCACGCCTTGCGGCAGGGTGTGGCGGATGTCGCCCACCTTCTTGCGCACCTGGTACCAGATGTCCGGCAGCTCCGAGGAGGGGACTTCACCCCTGATGTCGACGAAGATCGTCGTCGTTCCGGCGCTGGTGAAGCTGCGCAGCGTGTCGAGGCCCGGCGTCTCCTGCAGCTTGCGCTCGATGCGCTCGGTCACCTGCTCGAGCGTGTCCTCCAGCGTTGCCCCCGGCCAGTCGGCGCGGACCAGCATGGTGCTGATGGTGATGACAGGATCCTCGGCGCGGCCGAGACCGATGAAGGCACCGATCCCGGCGGCGAGCGCGACGGCCATGAAATAGTAGATCACCGAGCGGCGCCCGACCGCCCATGACGAGAGATTCGGCCCGATCATCAGACGTCGCCCAGCAGCCGAACTTTCTGCCCCGGGCGGAGGGTCTGGACCCCCGCAGTCACGACAAGCTCGCCGGGCGCAAGGCCGCCCGCCAGGACCACCTCGCTCGGACGGTGGAGCAGCACCTCCACGGCGCGCGGCGCGACGGTTTCGCTCTCGGGATCGAAGATCCAGACGGCCGGCTGGCCCTCGGCTCGGCCGAGCGCGCTCGCCGGAACCGTGATGCCGGCCTCGCGGCTGAGCTGCGTGCGGCCGGTCACGGTCGAGCCGAGCCGCATGCCCTCGGGCGGGTCGTCGAGCCCGACGCGCACCCGGAACGAGCCTGTCACGGGATCGGCTTGCGGCGAGACCTCGCGCACGCGCCCAGTCGCGACGACGGCCGGGTCGATCGACAGCGAGACCTCGACCGGAACGTCGGCGGAGGCTGTCGCAACAAGATCCGCCGGCGCATCGAAGACCGCGTCGCGCCCGCCGTCCCGCGCGATCCGCACCACCATCTGGCCAGCCTGGACCACCTCTCCGGGCTCGGCGCCACGCGCGGTGACCGCGCCGCTCGCGTCGGCGTAGAGCGCAGTGTCGTCGAGCCGCCGGCGCGCAATCGAAAGTTGCGCCTCAGCGGCGTCGACCTGCGCGCGCAGCGTGCGCAGAACCTGCGCCGCCTCGTCATAGCGCTGCCGGGTGGTGAAGCCGCGGTCGAGCAGCTGGCGCTGGCGCTCGTAGTTCGCTTCGGCCTCGATCATCCGCCCTTCGGCGGCGACCAGCTCGGCCTGCGCTGCACGGAACGCGTTCTCCTCGTCCTCGGGGTCGAGGCGCGCGATCAGCTGGCCGCCTTGGACGGTATCGCCCACATTGACGAGACGCTCGAGCAGCCGCCCGCCTATCCGAAACCCGAGATCCGCCTCCGTCTTGGCCTCGACCACGCCCGAGAGCGAAACCGTCTCGGAGGCCTCCCGCTCCACGGCAGCCGCAACCCGCACGGGACGCACCGGCGGCGCCGCGGCCTCCTCCTCGCGATCGCAGCCGAGCAGCGCCACGACCAAAAGGAGGCCGCACCCGCCCGTCTTTAAACTGCGCATTGACTCCCCCAGTGCTCCAGATCGCCCTTCGAACGATTCCCGAAGCGCGCTCAATCTATCACGCACCCGACGCGTGCTGAATATGCTGCATTGCGGCAAAAGCGCCGATCGCGGGCGGCGTATTTGCCGCTGGTGGTCAGAGCTCGAGGCTGGGCGGTCGGCAGGGACGCGTCGCGCCGGGCTGGCAGATCCTCGAGCAGCCCGGCGCGCTGGAGACAACTAGAAGTGGCGAGGACGCTGTGGCAGGTCCACCGCGAAGGCGCCTCTACTCCTTCTTGGCTGCCGCGATCTTTGCGAAAAAGTCCCGCATCTGGTCGTAGCCAGCCATGGTGGCCGGCAGCCACGCCTTCATCATTTCGTCAGGCGCCATCGAGCGGATGTTCGCGGCCATCCGATCGTGCAGCTCCTGCATCAGCTGATCCTGCATCGGCTTGACGTCGGGCAGGCCCAGGAAAGTGCGCGCTTCCTCGGGCGTGCAGTCGATGTTGACCGTGATCTTCATGGCGCGTCTCCCTGCTCATGCGACGGAGCGATGATCGTCGCAAATATGTCGAGACGCTCGCATCTTCGCGGGCTCAGCGGTTGTTCTTTCGTCGCCACGCGGCGAAATCGGTCCGCGTCTGCTCCTGGGTTGCCGGGTAAAGCCCGACGATGCTCCGCCCGCCGCGGACCTCTTCGGTGACGAAATCCTCGAAGGCGGTCATCTCGACCGTCTCGTCGGCGATCTCGTCCGCCATCTCGGCAGGGATCACGATGACGCCGTCGCTGTCGCCGACGATCACGTCGCCCGGAAAGACGGGGGCGTCGCCGCAGCCGATCGGCACGTCGAGGTCGATCGCCTGGTGGAAGGTCAGGTTGGTCGGCGCCGAGGGGCGCACATGATAGCTCGGCATGTCGAGCCGGCCGATCTCCTCGCTGTCGCGAAAGCCGCCATCGGTGACGATCCCGGCGCAGCCGCGCACCATCAGCCGCGTCGCCAGGATCGAGCCGGCCGAGGCGGCGCGCGGGTCCTTGCGGCTGTCGATGACGAAGACATGGCCGGGCGGGCACGCCTCGACGCCCTTGCGCTGCGGGTGCTCGGGGTTCTGGAAGACCTCGATCCGGTTCAGGTCCTCGCGCGCCGGCATGTAGCGCAGCGTGTAGGCCGGACCCACCATGTTGCGGCCCTTGGGCGCGCCGACCGGCAGCACCCCCTGGATCATCTGGTTGCGCAGCCCGCGCTTGAAGAGCGCGGTCGCGATCGTCGCCGTGCTGACGCCCATCAGCTTCTGCCGCGTCGCGTCGGAAAGTGTCGTCATCGTCTTGGGTCCTCGTGCGTGCCTGTCCCGTTCAGTAGATCACCGGCTCGTCGACCGGCGGCCCGAACTCGCGGCGCAGGAAGTCGAAATCGCAGCCCTTGTCGGCCTGCTCGATGTGCTTGGCGAACATCCAGCCATAGCCGCGGCCGTAACGCGGCTCGGGCGGCGTCCAGGCGGCGCGCCGGCGGGCGAGTTCGTCCTCGCTGACGCGCATGTCGAGCCGGCGGTTGGGGATGTCGACCTCGACGATGTCGCCCGTCCGCAGCAGCGCCAGCGGCCCGCCGATATAGGCCTCGGGCGCCACATGCAGGATGCAGGCGCCATAGGAGGTGCCGCTCATCCGCGCGTCCGACAGCCGCAGCATGTCGCGGTAACCCTGCTTCAGCAGCGCCTTCGGCATCGGCAGCATGCCCCATTCCGGCATGCCGGGGCCGCCCTGCGGACCGGCGTTGCGCAGCACCAGCACCGTGTCGGGCGAGATGTCGAGAGTCTCGTCGTCGATGATCTTCTTCAGCTCGGGATAGCTGTCGGCGACCAGCGCGGGGCCGGCGTGCCGGTAGAACTTCGGGTCGCAGGCCGCCGGCTTGATGACCGCCCCGTCGGGCGCGAGGTTGCCCCGCAGAACGGCCAGCGAGCCCTCGTGATAGACCGGGTTCTCCAGCGGCCTGATGACGTCCTCGTTGTAGATCGGCGTCTCCTCCAGCCCCTCGGTCAGCGGGCGCGCCGGTGACGCAGATGCGCGCTGTCGTCGAGCTTGCCCACGAGGCGCGACATCAGCGCGCGCAGACCGCCGGCATAGAAGAAGTCCTCCATCAGGTAGTCCTTGCCCGAGGGCCGGACGTTGGCGATGACCGGCGTCGTCCGCCCGATCCGGTCGAGATCGTCGAGCCCCAGCGGCACGCCCGCGCGCCGCGCCATGGCGACCAGGTGGATGATCGCGTTGGTCGAGCAGCCGGTGGCCATCGCCACCGTCACCGCGTTCTGCACGGCCGCGGGCGTCATGATCTGGTCCGGCGTCAAATCCTCCCAGACCATCTCCACGGCACGCCGCCCGGCCGAGGCACTCATGCGCTGATGGCCGGCATCCGCCGCCGGGATCGAGCTCGCGCCCGGCAGCGTCAGGCCCAGCGCCTCGGCGATCGCCGTCATGGTCGAGGCGGTGCCCATGGTCATGCAGTGGCCATACGAGCGGGCGATGCCGCCTTCGACGCCTAGCCATTGCTCCTTGCTGATGGTGCCGGCGCGCCGCTCGTCCCAGTACTTCCACGCATCCGTCCCCGATCCGAGCGCGGCGCCCGCATAATTGCCGCGCAGCATCGGTCCGGCAGGCACGTAGATGAACGGCAGCCCCATCGAGAGCGCACCCATCACCAGCCCCGGCGTTGTCTTGTCGCAGCCGCCCATCAGCACGGCGCCATCCACGGGGTGCGAGCGCAGCAGCTCCTCGGTCTCCATCGCCAGCATGTTGCGGTAGAGCATGGTGGTCGGCTTCACATAGCTCTCCGACAGCGACAACGCCGGCAGCTCCATCGGAAAGCCGCCCGCCTGCAGCACGCCGCGCTTCACCCATTCGGCCCGGTCGCGAAAGTGCATGTGGCAGGGCTGGGCCTCGGACCAGGTGTTGACGATCGCGATGACCGGCTTGCCCTCCCAGTCCTCGGGGCCATAGCCCATCTGCATGGTCCGCGAACGGTGCCCGAACGAGCGCAGGTCGTCGGGCGCGAACCAGCGGGCGCTGCGCAGCTGGTCGGGGGTCTTTCTCGTCATTGCGTCTTTTCCTGTCGCATCCTCCGCCCGCCGCCTTCCCGGACAAAGCAGGGTGGCGTGGCGGGTCTCCTCCAGCGGGATGTCCTCCGACGCGACGCTCTTCAAGAGAAAACCGGCCGAGTCATGCGGGCAGCCCGGTCCGCACCCGGCATCGAACGCTGCGGCGCCGCACCTTGGCAAGACCGTTGCTCTGCTCGCGCGGATTGACCGAGGTCAACGCGTCTCCCGGTTTCGCGGGCTCTTTAGGAGCGTGCCGGAGGAAGGGCGTTCATGACTTCAGGACCGGGGCAATCTCGCACAGGAGCCCGGGCGCGTGGTGGCCGTGCGCGGTCCGGTTCTGGACCTGCGCGTCGACGGACCCCTGCCACAGCTCCACGACGCGCTGGAGATCCGCGACGGCGCGCGCCGCATCGTGCTCGAGGTCCAGGCCCATCTCAACGAGCACGCCGTCCGGGCCCTGGCGCTGCAGGACACGCATGGCCTCTGGCGCGGGATCGCGGCGTACCCTCTCGGCGGCCCCATCGCGGTGCCGGTCGGGCGTGCCGTTCTGGGCCGCCTGCTCGACGTGCTGGGCGAGCCGGGCGACGGCGGCCCGCCGCTGCCCGACGACATGGCCAGGCGGCCGATCCATCGGGCCGCGCCGCCGCTGTCGCGCCAGTCCGGCCAGACGGAGGTGTTCTCGACCGGCATCAAGGTGCTCGACCTGCTCGCGCCCCTGGCCCAGGGCGGCAAGGCGGCGATGTTCGGCGGCGCCGGCGTCGGCAAGACCGTGCTGGTCATGGAGCTCATCCACGCGATGGTCGCGCGCTACGAGGGCATCTCGGTCTTCGCCGGCGTCGGCGAGCGTAGCCGCGAGGGCCACGAGATGCTGAACGAGATGCGGACCTCGGGCGTGCTGGACCAGACCGTGCTTGTCTACGGCCAGATGAACGAGCCCCCGGGCGCGCGCTGGCGGGTGCCGCTGACCGCCATGACCATCGCCGAGCACTTCCGCGACGACGAAGGGCGCAACGTGCTGCTGCTGATGGACAACGTCTTCCGCTTCGTCCAGGCGGGCGCGGAGGTATCGGGCCTGCTCGGCCGGATGCCCTCGCGGGTCGGCTACCAGCCGACGCTCGAGACCGAGGTGGCCGAGCTGCAGGAGCGCATCGCCTCCGTAGGCCGCGCGGCGGTGACCGCGATCCAGGCCGTCTACGTCCCGGCCGACGACTTCACCGATCCCGCCGTCGGCGCCATCGCCGCCCATGTCGACAGCCAGGTGATGCTGTCGCGCGAGCTGGCCGCCGAGGGCATCTATCCGGCCATCGACCCGATCGCGACGACCTCGGTGCTGCTCGACCCGCTGGTCGTCGGCGACGAGCACGCCCGCACCGCCGCGCGCGTGCGCGAGGTGATCGAGCATTACCGCGAGCTGCGCGACGTGATCGCGCTGCTGGGCGTCGAGGAGCTGGGGGCCGAGGAGCGGATCATCGTCGGCCGGGCGCGCAGGCTGCAGCGGTTCCTGACGCAGCCCTTCTTCGTCGCCGCCGCCTTCACCGGCATGGAGGGGCGCTCGGTGCCGGTCGCCGACACGGTCGCGGGCTGCCGCGCCATCCTCGACGGCGAATGCGACGACTGGCAGGAGAGCTCGCTCTACATGATCGGCGACCTCGCCGAGGCGAGGCAGCGCGAGGCCGCGGCGCGCAGCGCCGACGCAGGATCCAAGGCGCGCGGCGCCGGCGGCGCGGAGACTCCCGCATGACGGCGATGACGCTGACAATCACCACGCCGCTGCAGACGGTCGTGCGCGAGGACGAGGTCGCCTCGCTCCGCGCCGAGGATTCCAGCGGCGGCTTCGGCATCCTGCCCGGCCATGCCGACTTCCTGACCGTGCTCGCGGCCGGCGTCGTGCGCTGGCGCGGCGCGCACCGGCCCCTGGCGCTTCTGCGCGGTGCGCGGCGGCGTCATGCTCGTCTCGGGCGGAAACGAGGTCGGCATCGCCTGCCGCGAGGCGGTCACGGGCACCGACCTGCCCGGGCTCGAGGCGCGCATCTCGGCCGAGCGCGGCGCCGGCGCCGAGGCCGCCCGCAGCGCCCGCAGCCAGCAGACGCGCCTGCACGCCCGGGCCATCCGCCAGATCATGGGCCGCATGGTCGGCGCCGGCGCGCGCGAGGACAAGGCCTTCCGGGAGATCTTCGAGTGAGCGACGCCCCCGATGGCGGTCGGCCCGGCGCCGACCGGATGGCAGAGGCGGCGCGGCGCGCCGAGCGCCGCAAGGCCGAAGGCGAGCGCGATCCCGAGCCGTCGCTCGGCCGGCGCTTCGCGCAGATCGGCGTGCTCGGCTGGATCATCGTCGGGCCGACGCTGCTCGGGGTGGTGCTCGGCGGCTGGCTCGATCGGCTGCTCGGCTCCGGCATCACCCTGGCCGCCGCGCTGACCTTGCTCGGCGCGGCGCTCGGCCTCTGGCTGGCGCTGCGCTGGATGCACGAGCAATGAGCCTCGACGCCTGGCCGCTCGCCCTGCAGGCGCTTCTCGCCCTTGCCGCGGGCTTCGGCGCGGGGCTCCTGCATTTCCGCTCTCTCGCGACCGTCGCCGAGCGCATGCTGGCCGGCCGCCTCTCCGCGGTCGGCCTGCAGATGGCGCGGCTCGTCGCCCTCGGGGCGTTTCTCTGGCTCTGCGCGCTCGCCGGCGCCAGCGGTGCTGATCGCCGCCGCCGCGGGCGTGCTGCTCGGCCGCGCCCGCGCGCTCCGCGAGGTGCGGCGATGATCGAGAGCCCGCTCGAGGCGCAGATCGCCTTCTCCCTCGGCCCGGTCCCCGTCACCCAGCCCGTCGTGACCACCTGGGGCATCATCGCCGTGCTGGCGCTCGGCTCGATCCTGCTGACGCGCGGCCTGCGGCTGCGGGCCGGCCGGGGCCAGTCGGTGCTCGAGCTCGTGATCGCCGCGCTGGACGACCAGATCCGGGCGGCCGTCGGCCAGGAGCCGGCCCGGTTCCGCGCGCTGATCGGCACGCTCTTCCTGTTCATCCTGGCCGCCAACTGGTCCTCGCTGGTGCCCGGCGTCGAGCCGCCCGACCGCGCATCTCGAGACCGACGCCGCGCTGGCCGCGATCGTCTTCTCGCCACCATCTGGTACGGCGTCACCGCGCGCGGCGTGCTCGGCTATCTGCGGGGCTTCGCCGAGCCGTCCTGGGTGATGCTGCCGCTGAACCTGATCGAGCAGATCACGCGCACCTTCTCGCTGATGGTGCGCCTGTTCGGCAACGTGATGAGCGGGGTCTTCGTCATCGGCATCGTGCTCTCGCTCGCGGGCCTGCTGGTGCCGATCCCGCTGATGGCGCTCGACCTGCTGACCGGGCGCCGTGCAGGCCTACATCTTCGCGACGCTCGCGATCGTCTTCATCGCCTCCGCCGTCGGCGAGGGCACCCGGCGCGACAAGACCCAGAAGGAACCCGCATGACACGTCCAGCAGCTCAGCGTCATCATGGCCGCGATCGCGGTCTCGTTCGGCGCCATCGGCCCGGCGCTGGCCGAGGGCCGCGCGGTCGCCGCGGCGATGGACGCCATCGCCCGCCAGCCCGAGGCGGCGGGCACGATCTCGCGCACGCTGTTCGTCGGCCTCGCCATGATCGAGACGATGGCGATCTACTGCCTGGTGGTCGCCCTGCTGCTGCTGTTCGCCAACCCCTACGTCGGCTGACCGCGCATGGGCTTCGACTGGACGACCTTCGCGTTCCAGCTCGTCAATGTCCTTGTCCTGCTGGCGATCCTCTGGCATTTCCTGTTCCGCCCGGTCGCCGGCATCATCGAGGCGCGGCAGGCGGCGGTCGCGCGCACGCTGGCCGAGGCAGAGGCCGCCAAGGCCGCGGCCGCGGCCGCGGCAGAGCGAGGCCAGGGCGGAGGCCGGGAAGACGGCGGCGGCCCGCCGCGACCTGCTCGACACGGCGCGCCAGCGAGGCAGAGGCGCAGCGCGCCGCCCTTCTGGAGCAGGCCCGCGACGAGGCGGCCGCGATCGTTGCCGAGGCCCGTACGGCCGGCCGAGGCCGTGCGCGACGAGGCGCGGGCCGAGATGCTGGCGCGGGCCCGCGACCTGTCGCTCGCCATCGCCGAGCGGCTGATGCAGAGCCTGCCCGAAGACCGGCCGCGTCACCGGCTATGCCGCACGGCTGGCCGCGGCGCTGGCCGCGCTGCCCGGGCCGGCAGCGCGAGCGCTGCTCTTCGACGCCGAGGCTCCGCGCCTGGTCGCCCCCCGGCCCCTCAGCGAGGCGGAGCTGGCCGCAGGCGCGCGCGGCCCTGGCGCCCGCACCTCGCCGCCGAGCCGCGGATCGAGGTCGATCCCGGCCTGATCGCCGGGCTCGAGCTGCGCGGGCGCCACGGCGTCGTCGAGAACTCGCTCCGCCACGACCTGACGCGCATCGCCGAGGCGATGGCCGATGAGCGCTGACACGCGATCTCGGCCCGACTGCGGTCGCGGCTCGCAGCACGCGCCGCTCGGCGCCGAGGCCGAGGAGCGCGGCGAGGTCGGCGAGGTCGCGGACGGCATCGCGCGTGTCTCCGGGCTGCCATCCGCCCGGCTGGGCGAGGTCGTCCTCTTCGAGGGCGGCCGGCGCGGCTTCGTGCTGGCGCTCGAGCAGGACGGCTTCCAGGCCGTCTTCCTCGATCCTATGCAGGGCGTCGCGGCCGGCAGCGCGGTCGAGCGCGGCGGCGAGCTCCTGCAGGTGCCGGTCGGCGAGGCGCTGCTCGGCCGCGTCGTCGACCCGCTCGGCCGGCCGCTCGACGACGGCCCGGCGATCAACGGCACGCGAGATGGCCCCGATCGAGCGCCCCGCCCCTTCGATCATCGAGCGCGACTTCGTCTCGCAGCCGCTGCAGACCGGCCTCCTGGTCGTCGACGCGCTCTTCGCCATCGGCCGCGGCCAGCGCGAGCTGATCATCGGCGAGCGCGCCACCGGCAAGACCTCGATCGCCGTCGACGCGATCCTGAACCAGAAGGACAGCGACATCGTCTGCGTCTACGTCTCGATCGGCCAGCGCGCGACCGCGGTGCGCCGCGTCATCGAGGCGGTGCGCGACAGGGGCCCGTTCGGCCGCACCATCTTCGTCGTCGCGCCGGCGACCGCCGAGCCGGGCCTGCGCTGGCTGGCGCCCTTCGCCGGCACCGCGATCGCCGAACGGGTCCGCGACCGCGGCGGGCACGCGCTGATCGTCTATGACGACCTGACCAAGCACGCGGCCGTCCACCGCGAGCTGGCGCTTGCTCTCGCGCCAGCCGCCGGGGCGCGAGGCCTATCCGGGCGACATCTTCTACCTGCACGCGCGGCTGCTCGAGCGCGCGGCGCGGCTGTCGCCGGCGCTCGGCGGCGGTTCGATCACCGCGCTGCCGATCGCCGAGATCGAGGCCGGCAACCTGTCGGGCTACATCCCGACGAACCTGATCTCGATCTCGGACGGGCAGATCGTGCTCTCGGCCGAGCTCTTCGCCGCCAACCAGCGTCCGGCCGTCGATGTCGGCCTGTCGGTCAGCCGCGTCGGCGGCAAGGCGCAGACGGGCGCGCTGAAGGCGGTCGCCGGCCGTGTGCGGCTCGACTACGCGCAATATCTCGAGCTGCGGATGTTCGCCCGCTTCGGCGGCTTCGGCGACGCCGCCATGAAGCGGCGCATCGCCCGCGGCGAGCGGATCGGCGCGGTGCTGGCGCAGGAGCGGTTCCGGCCGCTCGGCACGGCCGAGCAGGTGGCGCTGCTGGCTGGCGTCGAAGATGGCGCGCTGGACGACGTGCCGCCGGCTGCGGTCGCACGCCTCAAGGATGCGCTCGGGCCGATCGTCGCGGCCGAGCCGTCGCTCGCCGCGTTCCGACGCGACCCGGACGAGCTCGACCCAGCGACCCGCGCCGCGCTGGTCGATTGCGTGCGCGCCGCCGCGCAGACTGCCGTCGCCGGCGACAAGCCGCCGGGAGAAGGCCCGCCGGGGGACGAGGATGCACAGGCGCCGCCGCCATGAGCCGCCGCCCCGAGGACATCGAGGCGCGGCTCGACAACATCCGCCAGATCGAGGGCATCGTCGGCGCGCTTCGCGCCATCGCCGCCGCCCACCAGCACGAGGCGCGGCGCCACCTCGAGGCCGTCCGCGCACACGAGGCGACGGTCGCCGCCGCGCTCGCGCGTGCGCTCGGCGAGGGCCCAGCGCCGCAGGCCCGCGCCGGCGGGCGGGCGCTCTTGATCGTCGTCGGCGCGGCGCAGGGCTTCAGCGGCGACTATGGCGACCGGATCGCCGCCGCGGCGCTCGAGGGCGACAGCCCGACCGCGACCTGATCGTCGTCGGCACGCGCACGCTGCAGGCGCTTTCGGAGACGGCCCGCCCGGTCCAGATCGTCTGGTCGACCGACATGGCGCCGCACGCGGCCGAGATCCCGGCGCTCGCCAGTCGCATCGTCGATGCCGCCTTCGCGTTGATCGCGCGCGCATCGCACGACCGGGTCGGCATCGTCTTCGCCGACGCGCTGCCGGACGGCACGCGGCTGGTCCAGCGCAGCCTCGTGCCCTTCGACTTCTCGCGCTTCCCCCCAGCCGGCGGCCATCCGCCGCTGACCACGCTGGCGCGCGACGAGCTCCTGGCCGGGCTCGCCGAGGAATACGTCTTCACCGAGGTCTGCGAGGCGCTGATGCTCGGCTTCGCCGCCGAGAGCGCCGCTCGCGCCGCGGCAATGGCCCGCGCCCAGACGAACGTCCGCCGCATATCGACCGACCTGGCCCGCGACTTCCGCCAGGCGCGCCAAGAGCAAATGACGACCGAGATCATCGAGCTGTCCTCTTCGACGCTCGGCAGCGATTCGATCTCCCGCGCCTAGACGCAGGCGCTCTTGGCCTGGAGCCCCCCGAGCATGCGACGTCGCTTCCGAGCGCGCGATCTGACTGGGCCATCGCGCGGCGAGGGCTTGTCGCGGCGGCAACTCTGCTCGCGGGCCTGGCGGCGCTGGGGCCGATCTCGTCGGCCCAGGCCGAGACGATCACGCTCTGGAGCCACTGGGCCGACCACGAGTTGAAGGTGAACTTCGTGGAAGGCGAAGCCAAGGCCTTCGAGGAGGCGCATCCCGGCGTCGATATCGAGATCACCTGGGACCAGAAGGACGCGCTCTACGCCGCACTGCCGAGCTCGACCAGGTCGAGCACATGGACAACAATCTGCTGCTCGACCTCTCGGACACGCTCCACTGGGACAACATCGAGCCCTGGGCCAAGGGGAGGTCTGGAGCCATGGCGACGGCGTCTACGGCTTTCCGCTCGAAGCTTGGACCGTTGATCTTTATTACGAAAAAAAAACGCATGCAGGATCTCGGGATCGAGCCAGCGGCACACGGTCAGGTCGTGCGCGAGGCCGCCCGGCGCGGGATCGACGTGCTGTGCCAGAAGCCGCTGATGCCGACGTTTGCCGAGGCCGAGGAAGTGGCTGCTGCCTGCGCCGGGCGAATTCGGCTGGTTCGCCGCTTCCGACCGGCATGGCGCGCCGCCCCCGCCTGGGTGGCGGCAGGCAAGATCGGGCGACGCCGCCTTTTCCGCCTCGCGGTCGAGGGGGGGCGGGCCCTGTCCGCCGGCCGGCGGCGGACCCCTGCCCTCCTTGGTTCGCCAGCCGTTCCTCGCCGAGATCGACCGCCTGATCGTCTGGGAGTTGCTCGTCCACCTTTCGACGCGCTCGCCAGCGTCCTCGGTGCACTGGAGATGCGCGCTGCTGCCCTTTGCCGCCTCTCTCCGGCGGTGCGGGGCGAGGACAGCGCGACGCTGACGATGCGAACGGCCAGCGGGGCGACCGGCGCTCTGACGGCGTCCTTTCACGTCCCCGGCGCGCCGGTCAGCCCGGCGGACCGCCTGCTGCTCCTCGGCGAGGCCTGATGACGAGAGCGGCGCGCCAGGCCCGCCACGCAAAGCGCGATCAACTCGTCAGAGGGGCGGTCCCGAGCGAGCCCCGCTCCACGAGCTCGGTGCTGAATACGGCGCTCTGCACTGTCGCCATGGGATCCCGCAGCCGGAGGAGCAAATGTGCCGCGGCCTGACCCATTCGCCGATGCGGCACATGGACCGTCGTCAGCGGCGGGTGGAGCAGGCGGGCCAGCTCGATGTCGTCAAACCCCACGACCGAGACGTCTTCCGGGATCCGCAGACCTTGCTCGGAGATCGCGAGCATCGCCCCCGCCGCGATGACATCGTTGCCGCAGATGATGGCCGTCGGTCGCCGCTCGCCGGCAAGCAGCTCGGCCGCGGCTGCGCGCCCCGCATCGGGCGAATAAGCCGCTTCGACCAAAGAGAGCGAGAGGCGCCGCGACAGAAGAGCGTCGCGGACGCCCTCGACGCGAGACGCCGCACGGTCGTTCGCGCGGGTGATTCCGGCAATCATGGCGATCCGGCGATGCCCGAGATCGAGCACGCGCAGTGCCGCGGCCCGCGCCGCGGCGCGGTTGTCGAAGCCGACGCAAGGCCAGGGGCTGTCGGCGCGCCACGTCCAGACCAGGACGAAGGGCACGCCGCGATCCACGATCATGTCGTAGACTTCCGCCGCCCGCGACTCGCCGATCAGGACCAGCCCGTCAACGCCGCGCCCGAGCAAAGTGCGGATCTGACTGGCCTCGCGCGCGGGATCGTAGTTCGATGTCGCGATCAGCAGCGTGACGCCGGCGTCCGCCAGGGTTTCCTGCAAGGCCTGCAGGCCTTGGGCGAAGATGGCATTCTCCATCGTGGGGATCACGGCCCCGATCGTCTGGGTCCGGTTCGAGACGAGCATCCGTGCCCCGAAATGCGGCGTGTAGCCGAGGCTTGCCACCGCCGCCTCGACCTTCTCGCGCGTTTCGCGCGCGAACGCGCGCAGGTTCGTTCAGCACGCGCGAAACGGTCGCCGTGGACACGCCGCTCAGCCGCGCGACGTCCTTGAGCGTGGGTGCTGGCTTCATGGGGCATGTCCGAGCAGAGCCGCAAACCGCTCCGACCTAAGGTCAAACTGTCGGTGCGGGCAAGTGGTAGCGCTTACATTATCGATGTAAGCGCTTGCATATCATATGCAAGCGCTTACACTGCATGGAAACAAGCGATTCGCACTCAACCGCGACGCAAACAAGGGAGGATAGGAATGTTCGCTTCCGGCGGACCTGCGCTTTTCGGGGCGCTTCTCTGCTTCCTCGCCTTCTTCGCCAATGTCGCGCTGGGCGCGGCCGGGCACAGCGTGCTGCTCGGCGACATCGCCGAGATGCTCACGCTTTTCGCCGCCGCCATCCTCTTCGTTGCAGGCGTGCTTGCGCGCGAGGCGGCGGAAGGCCGGCCCGGACGGCAGGACTGATATCAAACAGGGAGGAAGACCAATGCAGGACCGCAAGATGGCGAGGGAGATCGCCTCGGTCGAACGGCGCAATTTCCTGAGGCTGAGCGCCGCCGGCGGCTTCACGACGGCGATGGTCGCGGGGGCGGCGGGCGTGCTCTCGTCCTCGGAGGCGGTCGCCCAGATGGGCAAGGAGGAGGCCGAGCGCGAGCGCGCGGCCGAGCACGTCATGACGATCGCCACCGCCTATGTGCTCACGGCGGATCGCAGCTATCCGATCATGCAGCTCGACTTCAAGGAAAACATCCAGAACGCCAGCCAGGGCAAGGTCTACGTCAAGCTCTCTCCCGGCGGGCAGCTCGGAGCTGGCGGCGCGCTCGTGCAGAAGGTGCAAGGCGCAACCATCCAGGCGGCGCAGCACTCGCTGTCGAACTTCGCGCCGTTCGCTCCGGTCGTCGACCTGATCAACCTCCCCTACCTCTGCGGGGCGAACCAGCGCTTCGTGAATCTCGTGACGTCCGACCATTGGAAGACGACGGTCAACCCCCAGGTCGAGGCCAAGGGCTTCAAGCCGCTCTGGTATGTCGTCATCGACCCGCGCACGGTCGCGCTGCGCAAGGGCATTGGCGGGCCCGCCAAGACACCTGCGGACATCGCCGGGATCAAGTTCCGCGTGCCGGGTTCCGAGATGCTGCAGCAATACTACCGCATGGTCGGGGCAAACCCGACGCCTGTCGCGTGGGGCGAGACCCCCTCGGCGATCAAGCAGGGCGTCGCCGACGCGCTCGATCCGTCGGTGGGCGCGCTCTACGTCTTCGGGTTCAAGGACATTCTGAGCTCGGTCAGCTTCACCAGGGCCGTGCCCGACAGCCAAGTTTATTCCTGCAATCTCGAATGGTTCAACGGGCTGCCTGCTGACGTGCAGGAGGCGATCGACTTCGCGTCGGAAATCACGTTCGCGCAGAACCTCGCCAAGGTGCCTGCGGCACGAAACTTTGCCATGGCCGAGATGACCAAGGCCGGCGTGCAGTTCTATTCGCCGACCGAGGACGAGCTCGCCCAGTGGCGTGACGCGGCGGGCTACCAGCGCAGCGAATGGGACAGCTTCAAGAACGAACTGGCCGGCTCGATGGACGCCTTCGAGAAGATGGTCGAGGCGGCAGGCACCGACACCTGCCGCTACCACGTCCACGACGCCTGACCGGACGCCTGACCGGACGCCGGGCCGGGGGCGCCGACGCCTCCGACCCGACCCCGACGCAACGACCGATCGACGCCGCCCGCCGGCAAGTTCCGGCGAAGGAGGGCCCGTGCTCGACAGCCTGAACAGAAACGCCGAACGCTGGGCGCTGCTCTGCTTCTACACGATGCTGGTCGCGACGATGGCGGTCGAGGTGATCCGCCGCGAGGTCTTCGCCTACTCGTCGATCTGGGGCGAGGAGATCGTGCGCTACGCTTTCATCTATCTCGTCTGGATCGGCGCCGCCGCGGCCGTGCGCGAACGCGCGCACATCCGCATCGACGTGCTCTTCGCCTATCTCGGCCCGCGGGCGAAGGCAGCCTTCTACATCTTCGGCGACCTCGTGATGCTCTGCATCGCGGTCATCGCCGTCTACTGGTCCTTCGAGACGCTCGCCGTCTCCTGGCGGTTCGGCTCCGTCAGCCATGGCCTGCGGGTCTCGATGGTCTGGTTCCTCGCCGCCGTGCCGCTGGGGTTCTCGCTGATGGTCTTCCGCCTGATCCAGTCGCTCCTCCGCGACCTGTCCGACCTGCGCGCAGGCCGGCCGGTCTACGAGGGCGAGCGGCTCTACGACTGAGGAGGCGGCGCACATGCTTTGGCAGCAAATGGAGCAGGAAGCCGCCGGGATCGGCTGGGATTTCTACGGTCCCGTCCTGCTCTTTGTCTTTCTCATCGCGCTCGGCGTGCCCGTCTGGGCCTCGATCGGCGCAGGCGCCGTGGTCATGCTGCTGGTCTCGGGCGTGCTGCCGATGTCGCTCTTCGGCGAGAGCCTGTTCGACGGCATCGACGCCTTCGCCCTGACTGCGGTCCCGCTCTTCATCTTGACGGGCGACGTGCTGGTGCGCACCGGGCTCAGCCGCAAGTTCCTCGACGTCGCCGAGGCGCTGACCTGCTGGACCAAGGGCGGCTTCGGCTCGGCGACCGTGCTGGTCTGCGGCATGTTCTCGGCCATCTCGGGCTCGGACGCCGCCGGCGCCGCCGCGGTCGGGCGGATGACCATCCAGCGCCTGGTCGATTCAGGCTACCCAAAGCCCTATGCCTGCGCCCTGGTCGCGGCGGGCGCCTGCACGGGCATCCTGATCCCGCCCTCGATCGCCTACATCATCATCGGCCTCGTCCTCGGCATCTCGGCATCGACGCTTTTCCAGGCGGCGCTGATCCCAGGCCTGCTGATCCTGGTCTCGATCCTCGTCACCAACATCGTCATGAACCGCCGCTATGCCTACGAGGCCGGCGGCGCCATCTCGTTCGGCGAATGGGCCGGCAATCTGGGGCGCGCGCTTCGCCTGGGATGGTACGCGTTCATCGTGCCGGCCGTGCTCTTCTGGGGCATCTTCTCGGGCCGGCTGACGCCGACCGAAGCGGGGGCGACGGCGGTGATCGTCACCATCCTTCTCGGTTTCGTCCTGGGTACGCTGCGCCTGGCGGATTTCCCGTCGATGCTGGTCAGCTCGGCCAAGGTGAACGGCGTCATCCTGCCGATCGTCGCCATGTCGTTGCCGCTGGCGCAGACCATGGCGGCTCTGGGCGTCCCGCAAGGCTTCGTGGTCTCGATCACCTCGCTGACCGACGACCCCAATCTGCTGATCCTTCTGATGATCGCGATCCTGATCGCTGCGGGCTGCGTCATGGAGACGACGCCGAACATCGTGATCCTGGCGCCGATCCTGAAGCCGCTGGCCGATCAGATCGGCATGAACGAGATCCAGTTCTGCATCATGATGATCACCGCGCTGGGCGTCGGCTTCATCACCCCGCCGCTCGGGCTCAACCTCTTCGTCGTCTCGGGGCTGACCGGCGAGTCGATCCTGAAGATCGCCGTTCGCGCCGTGCCCTTCGTCTTCTTCATGCTCATCGTGGTGCTGATGATCGCCTACTGGCCGGCGCTGTCCACCACACTGCTGCCCGACATCTACAAGTGAGGTCCGACATGGCTGTAGATTACCTCAAGAAGGCTGCGAAGAAGTCGACCGACGACGCCGGCGACGTGCGCGCGACGGTGCAGGCCATCCTCGACGAGATCGAGGCCGGCGGCGACGAGGCGGCGCGGCGCTATGCCGCAAAGTTCGACCGCTATGACGGCAACGTGGTCCTGACCCGCGACGAGATCGCCGCCGCCGCCGAGGCCGTGCCGGCAAGACTGAAGGACGACATCCGCTTCGCGCACGACAACATCCGCCGCTTTGCCGAGGCGCAGAAAGGCACGATCCGCGACATAGAGGTCGAGCTCCAGCCGGGCCTGGTCGCCGGGCAGAAGGCGATCCCCTGCCAGGCGGCCGGCTGCTATGCGCCGGGCGGGCGCTACAGCCACATCGCCTCCGCACTGATGACGGTGACGACCGCCAAGGTGGCGGGCTGCGGCCACATCACCGCCTGCTCGCCGCCGCGGCCGGGCGTCGGCATCGCGCCGGCCATCGTCTACACGGCCGATCTGTGCGGCGCCGACGCGATCCTGGCGCTCGGCGGCGTGCAGGGCGTGGCGGCGATGGCCTTCGGCCTGTTCGGCCTGCCCAAGGCCGACATCCTGGTCGGCCCCGGCAACCAGTTCGTCGCCGAGGCCAAGCGCATCCTGTTCGGCCGCGTCGGCATCGACATGTTCGCCGGGCCGACCGACAGCCTGATCCTGGCCGACGCGACGGCCGACCCGCACATCGTCGCCTGGGATTTGGTCGGCCAGGCCGAGCACGGCTACAACTCGCCGGTCTGGCTCGCCACGACGCACCGGCGCGCTGGCCGAAAAGGTGCTGGAGCTGGTCCCTCAGCTGATCGCGACGCTGCCCGAGCTCAACCGCGAGAACGCCGCCGCCGCCTGGCGCGACATGGCCGAAGTCATGGTCGTGGCGGACCGCGAGGAGCTGGCGCAGGTCGCCGACACCATCGCACCGGAGCACCTGCACGTGCAGGCAGCCGACCTGGATTGGTTTCTCGGCCGGCTCCGCTGCTACGGCTCGCTGTTCCTCGGCGAGGAGACGACGGTCGCCTTCGGCGACAAGGCCGCCGGCCCGAACCACGTCCTGCCGACCTCGGGCGCCGCGCGCTACACGGGCGGGCTCTCGGTGCACAAGTACATGAAGCTCGTCACCTGGCAGCGCGCCACCCGCGAGGGAGCGAGGCCGGTCGCCGAGGCGACGGCCCGCATCTCCCGGCTCGAGGGCATGGAGGGCCACGCCAGGACCGCCGACATCCGTCTGGAGAAGTACTTCCCGGGCGAGCGGTTCGATCTGACGGCGGCGGGCTGAAGGGGTGAGCGATCGCCTCCCCGACGGCCTGTTCAGCGTCCGCGGGCGCGTCGCCTGCGTGACGGGCGCGAGCTCGGGTCTCGGCCGGGCGCTGGCGACCGCGCTGGCCGGGGCCGGCGCGCGCGTCGTCGGACTTGCCCGCCGCGCCGAGGCGTTGGCAAACTGGCAGGCCGAGGCGGGCGGCGAGACCGCCGCCATTCCCGCCGACCTGTCAGATCCGTCCGGCATGGCCGGGATCGCGCGCGCCGCTGCCGAGCCCTTCGGGCCGCCCGAGATCCTCGTCAACGCCGCCGGCGTCAACATGCGCCAGCCGGCCGACGAAGTGACGCTCGACGGCTGGCGAACGACCATCGACCTGAACCTCGCGACGCCCTTCTTCCTTGCGCAGGCGCTGGTCCCGGCGATGCGGCAGAAGGGCTGGGGGCGGATCGTCAACTTCGCCTCGCTGCAGACCGAGCGCGCCTTTCCGGGCGGGCTCGCCTATGGCGCGTCCAAGGGCGGCGTCGGCCAGCTGACGCGGGCGATGGCCGAGGCCTGGTCGCGCCACGGCATCAACGCCAACGCGCTCGCCCCGGGCTTCTTCCCGACCGAGCTGACGGGGCCGGTCTTCGGCGACCCGTCGCTGGCCGCGCGCCACGCCGCGCAGACCTGCATCGGGCGCAACGGCGAACTGGCCGACCTGGTCGGCCCGGCGCTGTTCCTCTGCTCGGAGGCGAGCCGCTACGTGACCGGGCAGGTCCTCTACGTCGACGGGGGGTTCACAGCGAAATGAAGGCGCTCGTCTATACCGGCCCCGAGGCGGTGGAGCTACGCGACGTGCCCGACCCGGTGGCGGACGGCAACGCGCTGATCCGGATCGCGCATGTCGGCATCTGCGGCTCGGACATGCACGCCTGGGCGGGCCATGACGACCGGCGCCCGGCGCCGCTGATCCTGGGCCACGAGGCGGCCGGCACCGTCGTCGCCGGGCCCGGCGCCGGCACGCGGGTGACGGTCAACCCGCTCGTCACCTGCGGCGCCTGCCCGGCCTGCCGGGCCGGGCGCGAGAACCTCTGCGCGACGCGGCAGATCATCTCCATGCCGCCCCGCGAGGGCGCCTTCGCCGAGCTGCTCGCCATGCCCCCCGGCAACCTCGTGCCGATCCCCGACGGCGTGCCGACGGCCAAGGCGGCGCTTGCCGAGCCCATCGCCTGCGGCTGGCATGGCGTCCGGCTGGCCGAGCGCGCGCTCGACCGGCCGCTCGGCGAGGCGCGCTGCCTGGTGCTGGGCGGCGGCGCGATCGGGCTGGGCGCGGCCCTGGTGCTGCTGGCCAAGGGCGCGGGCGAGGTGTGGCTGGCCGAGACCAACGCCGCGCGCCGCGCCATCGTCGCGCGGGCGGCCGATATCCGAATGGTCGATCCGGCGGCCGGGCCGCTGCCGGAGGCGCCCGATCTGGTGGTCGATGGCGTCGGCATCGAGGCGACGCGCGCGGCCGCGTCGCGTGCGGTCCGGCCAGGCGGCCTTATTGTTCATATCGGGCTCGGCTCGGCCGCGGGCGGCCTCGATGTCCGGCGGATGACGCTGCAGGAGATCACCTTCATCGGCACCTACACCTACACCGCGGCCGACTTCCGCGAGACGGCCGCGGCGATCTTCGACGACCGTCTCGGCGCGCTCGACTGGCCCGAGATCCGGCCGCTGGCCGAGGGCGCGCGCGCCTTCGCCGACATCAAGGCGGGGCGCGCCGCCGCCCCGAAGATCATTCTCGAACCCTAAAAAGGAGACGGACATGCGAGAACCACCCCATCTGCTTGTCCACGACAAGGCCGACAACGTCGGTGTCGTCGTGGTCGAGAACCTCAAGGCCGGCACCGAGATGCTGTGCGTCGTGACGGAGGACGACTCCGACTTCCGCCTGACCGTGCGCGACGACATCCCCATCGGCCACAAGGTCGCGCTGAAGCCGCTGGCCGAGGGCGACACCGCCATCAAGTACGGCGAGGACATCGGCAAGTTCGTCGCCCCCGTCGACCGGGGCAGCCACGTCCACACCCACAACCTCAAGACCAAGCGCTGGTGACCCCGATGCCCTATGATGCAAGCAACACGACGGTGATGGCCTGGCGGCGCGAGAACGGCCGCGTCGGCGTCCGCAACCACGTCGTCATCCTGCCCGTCGACGACATCTCGAACGCCGCCTGCGAGGCGGTCGCCAACAACATCAAGGGGACGATGGCGATCCCGCACGGCTATGGCCGGCTGCAGTTCGGCGAGGACCTCGAGCTGCATTTCCGGACGATGATCGGCACGGGCTCGAACCCGAACGTCGCGGCTGTCGTCGTCATCGGCATCGAGCCCGGCTGGACGCAGAAGATCGCCGACGGCATCCGCGAGACCGGCAAGCCGGTCGCCGAGTTCTCGATCGAGCAGAAGGGCGACCTCGAGACCATCCGGGCGGCGAGCTGGAAGGCCAAGGAGTTCGTCCAGTGGGCGACCGAGCTGCAAAAGCAGGCCTGCCCGGTCAGCGAGCTCTGGGTCTCGACCAAGTGCGGCGAGTCGGACACGACGACGGGCCTCGCCTCGTGCCCGACCGTCGGCAACATGTACGACAAGCTGATCCCGCAGGGCCTGACCGGCGTCTTCGGCGAGACCTCCGAGATCACCGGCGCCGAGCATCTCTGCGTCAAGCGCGCGGCGACGCCCGAGGCCGGCGAGAAGTTCATGAAGATCTTCCAGGCCTACCAGGACGAGGTGATCTTCGCCCACCAGACCGATGACCTCTCGGACAGCCAGCCGACCAAGGGCAACATTCTGGGCGGGCTGACGACGATCGAGGAGAAGGCGCTCGGCAACCTCGAGAAGATCGGAAAGGCGTCGAGCTACATAGACGCGCTGGGCCCCGCCGAGGCGCCGGCGAAGGGCCCCGGCCTCTACTTCATGGACACGTCCTCGGCCGCGGCCGAATGCGTCACGCTGATGGCCGCCGCCGGCTACGTCATCCACACCTTCCCGACCGGTCAGGGCAACGTCGTCGGCAACCCGATCGTGCCGGTCATCAAGATCTCGGGCAATCCGCGGACGCTGCGAACCATGTCCGAGCACATCGACGTCGACGTGACCGGCATCCTGACGCGCGAGCAGACGATCGAGCAGGCCGGCGACGCGCTGATCGAGATGATCGAGCGCGTGGCGAACGGGCGGCTGACCTGCGCCGAGGCGCTCGGCCACCGCGAGTTCACAATGACCAAGCTCTACCGCTCGGCCTGAGCGCCCGTGGAACGCGCCCGCATGCCGCCAGAGCCTCCGCGGGCGCGGCACATCGAACGGGAAACTCTGCGTTTGTTATCCGCACCTTCTGTCCCTATCGTTGACGCCGGAGAAGCCGACGGCAAAGCGCCGGGCACCGCCCGGCCGGGGGGCCGCAGGTGCGATGACCGAGCTTAGGTGAACGGCCAGAGATCGGTCGGGCAGGTGCCCGCGACGCCTTTGGGCGCGAGCAAAACTCCGGGGTGGCATGATCCGCCCACGGCACCCGGAGGAGAGGGGGGGCGGAAGATGTGCAGCAACAAGGAGAGGATCATGCTGGGACAACTCATCCGCGGCGTGGCGACGGCGGCGGTCGCCGTCGCCCTGGGCGGCGCGGCCGCGCTGGCCGCCGACAAGACGATCACCATCGGCCATTTCGGCAACCCGACGCCGATGCAGCTGGTCGCCGCCTCCGACCAGCTCGAAAAGGAGACGGGCTGGACGATCGACTGGCGCAAGTTCCAGGCGGGCACCGACGTCATCGCCGCCATGGCGTCGGGTGACATCAAGCTCTCCGAGCTCGGCTCGTCGCCGATCGCCATCGCGCTGACGCAGGGCGTGCCGATCGAGCTGTTCATGATCTCCGACGTGATCGGCAGCGCCGAGTCGCTCGTCGCCCGCGACGGCACCGGAATCGAGACGATCGCCGACCTCAAGGGCAAGAAGGTCGCCGTGCCGCTCGCCTCGACCGCGCACTTCTCGCTGCTCGGCGCGCTCGAGCAGGCGGGCGTTGATCCGGCCGAGGTCACCATCCTCGGCATGAGCCCGGACCAGATGAACGCGGCGTGGGCGCAGGAGCAGATCGATGCCGGCTTTGTCTGGGGCCCGACCCTCGCCCGCATGAAGGAGAACGGCCAGGTCCTCATCACCGCCGACCAGGTGGAGGGCAAGCCGACCTTCGACGGCTGGGTCGTCAACACCGAGTTCGCCAACGAGAACCCCGACTTCATGGTCGCCTTCGTCAAGGCGATCGCCCAGGTGTTCGACGAGTACAACTCAAACCCGGATGCGTGGGATGCGAGCTCGAAGGAGGTGCAGACCATATCCGAGCGGAGCGGCGCCAAGGCCGAGGAGATCCCGGACATCCTGGCCGGCTACAAGTATCCGGACATGGAGACGCAGCTCTCGGACGCTTGGCTCGGTGGCGGCGTCGCCGGCACAATCGGGTCGACGGCACAGTTCCTCAAGGCGCAGAAGAAGATCCCGGCCGCACTCGACGACTACTCCAAGTTCGTCGATCCCGAGTTCCTGAAGGCCGCGCAGAACTAGCGCGCCCGTCTCTGCTCCCCGGCACGTCCGGGGAGCAGCCCCAGGCGAGGCGGAGGGCGCCAATGTCGCATCTCGACATCGACAATGTCAGCCTGATCTTCCCCGCGGGCGCGCACACCGGCACGGTGCAGGCCCTGAAGGATATCTCGCTGACGATCGAGAGCGGCGAGTTCGTCGTGGCGCTCGGTGCCTCCGGCTGCGGGAAATCGACGCTCCTCAACCTGATGGCGGGCTTTCTCGCGCCGTCCGAGGGCGAGATCAGGCTGAACGGCGCGCCGGTCACGGGGCCCGGCGCCGACCGCTCGGTGGTCTTCCAGCGGCACGCGCTCATGCCCTGGCTGAACGTCATCGATAACGTCGCCTTCGGCCTGAAGCTGCAGGGCGTCTCGCGCGCCGAGCGCCTGTCGACGGCCGGCCGCTACCTCGAGCTTCTTGGCCTCGAGGGCTTCGAGAAGCGCCCGGTCTACGAGCTGTCCGGCGGCATGCAGCAGCGCGTCGGCATCGCCCGCGCGCTGACCAGCGACCCGCAGATCCTGCTGATGGACGAGCCGCTCGGCGCGCTCGACGCGCTCAGCCGCGAGAACGCGCAGGAACTGATCCTGTCGATCTGGCGCGACACCGGCAAGATGGTGTTCTTCATCACCCACAGCGTCGAGGAGGCGCTGTTCATGGCCTCGCGCCTCGTCGTCATGTCGCCGCGGCCCGGCCGTGTCACCCACACCTTCGCGCTCGATTTCTGCCAGCGCTATTTCGAAAGCCGCGACGCCCGCGCGGTGAAGGCCTCGGCCGATTTCATTCAGATGCGCGAGAGGGTCCTGGCGATCATCTTCGGTGACGAGCGCGCCGTCGGAGGCGACCATGTCTGAGCGTTCTGAACTGGCCGAGCGCGCCGCCGCGCCGGCCGCCGGCACCCAGCCCGTCGCCGGCCTTAAGGTCGCATCGCGCGGACGGCTCGGCGCGCTCATGCGGGCGCGGCCGGCCCGGCCGGGCGAAACCTACGGCGTTCCCGGCTCGGGCGACAGCCTGCTGATCTCGGCCGTCAGCGCGCTGATCCTCTTCGGGCTCTGGTCGCTCGTCACCGGGCTCGGCTGGGTCAAGCCGCTCTTCGTCCCCTCGCCCGCCGCCGTGGTGGACACCTTCCTGACGACAGCGACCGAGGGCTTTGCCGGCGGCACCCTGTTCGAGCACACCTGGGTCAGCTTCCTGCGCGTCTTCGGCGCCTTCCTGCTGGCCTGCGCGGTCGGCATCCCGCTCGGGCTCGCCATGGGCATGAGCCGGATCGCCCGCGGCATCTTCGACCCGCCGATCGAATTCTACCGGCCGATCCCGCCGCTCGCCTACCTGCCGCTGATGATCATCTGGTTCGGCATCGGCGAGCTCTCGAAGGTGCTGCTGATCTTTCTCTCGATCTTCGCACCCCTCGCCCTCGGCACCCGCGCCGGCGTCCGGTCGGCGGCGATCGAGCAGATCCACGCCGCCTACTCGATGGGCGCATCGCGCTGGCAGGTGCTGATCCACGTGATCCTGCCGGCGGCGATGCCCGAGATCCTGACTTCCATGCGCATCGGCATCGGTTTCGGCTGGACGACGCTCGTCGCGGCCGAGATGGTCGCGGCGACGCATGGCCTCGGCTACATGGTGCTGACCGCCTCGCAGTTCCTCCAGACGCCGACCGTTATCATGGGCATCGTGATCATCGCGGCGATCGCCTACGCCTTCGACTTGCTGATGCGATGGCTCGAACGGCGCCTCGTCCCGTGGAAGGGCAGGATGTGAGGCATGTCAGGCCGAAGCGGCGACGGCCGGGCACCCCCGCGATCTGGAGCAGTTCCTGGTCGGGCAGAAAGGCTCCGTCCGCGCACCGCGAGCGCAACTCAGCGGAAATTTCGACCTCGAAGTGCGGGATGGTGGAGCCGAGGGGGATCGAACCCCTGACCTTCGCATTGCGAACGCGACGCTCTCCCAGCTGAGCTACGGCCCCGACGCCCGCGCAGAGCTATGGCGAGCGGGGTGACCTGTCAAGCGGAACGCGCGGGCCCGCCTTGCGCCGCCGGGGGCGGAAGGCTACCTGTGCGACGGCCTGGCCACAGGGGCCTGGCCCAGGGTCTTGGACGGCCTTGGTACAGGGGCTTGGTACAGGGGAGCAACTCCGCATGTACGCCATCATCTGGCTGGTCAACGCGCTTCTGAGCATCGCTTGGTGGATCGTGATCGTCCAGGTCATCATGAGCTGGCTGATCAACTTCAACGTCATCAACCTCTACCAGCCGCTGGTCCGGTCGATCTGGGACGGGCTGACCCGGCTGACCGAGCCCGTCTACCGTCCGATCCGCAATTTCCTGCCGAGCATGGGCGGGCTCGACCTCTCGCCGCTGATCGTGCTGCTGGCGATCTCGTTCCTGCAGATCCTCTTCAACCGCGACATCGCACCGGCCCTGGTCTACTGAACGGTGCGGCGATGCCGCTGCGCCTGCGCGTCCGGCTGACCCCGCGCGGCGGGCGCGACCGGATCGAGGGCTGGATCGACGCCGATGGCGAGCGCCTGCTGAAGGTGCGGGTGGCGGCCCCGCCGGTCGACGGCGCCGCGAACGCGGCGGTGATCGCCCTGCTCGCCAAGGCGCTCCGCCTGCCGAAATCGTCGTTGACGCTGGTGGCCGGCGAGACGGCGCGGATCAAGACGGTCGCGATCGCCGGCGACGCGGCCGAGCTCGTGCCGCGCATCGAGGCGCTGGGCGCGCTCTAGCCTCGCGGCCCGGGGAGCGGCCCCGGAGCACTTCGCGGGCTCTCCCGCTCGTCTCCGGAACGCGGTCGCCCGCCCGGCATCCCCAGTGCGGCGCCTCGACCCGATCGCCTCCGCCTCAGGCCGCGACCTTTGTCCGGCAATAGCACGACGCCCGTACCGGCACCTCGCAGCGCGCCAGCGCCAGGTCCAGCCGCTGCTTGACCAGCGGCCGCTCGACCGTCTCGCCGCGCCGCGCCAGGCATTCGTGCAGGCCGTGCAGCGACCAGACATTGTCCAGGTGCTGGCAGGCCCGGCTGAGCTTGCCGTCAAAGCCCAGGTCAGAGCGGTAGACTGCCTCGGCCTCCTCGACCCGGCCCTGCTCGAGCAGCAGCGCGCCCAGCGCGTGCCGCGTCGGCTGCATCCAGCCCCAGGGCTCGTCATAAGGCAGGTTGTCGTCCAGCTCGACCGAGCGGCGCAGATGCGCAAAGGCCGCGTCGTAATTGCCCTTGCGGTATTCGAGCTCGCCCAGCAGCATCTCCTCCGCCACGCCGAGCAGGTCGACGACCGTGTTGTTGTGCACGCGGCGGCTCTCGGGCACCCGCGCCTTGGCGGCCATGAACTGCGCCTTCTCGACTCTCGGCCTCGGCGACCTGCCCCAGCGCCGAATGCGCGACCGCCTTGGCATAATGCATCATCGCGACATTCGAGCAGTAGAGCTCCTGGTCCGCCGGCAGCGTCTGCGCGATGATCTCCTGCCATTTGCCGAAGCGCACCAGCACGTGCTGCTTCATCGTCAGATACGCCTCGAGGAAATCGGCCATCGGCGGCGACTCGATGCGCAGCGCCGCCTCGGGCACGGTGGCGATCAGCTCCTCGGCGGCCGCGATCGCCGGCCCGTACTGGCCGAGAAACATCGCGCCGTAGATGGCAAAATGGAAGTTGTGGATGATGTAGATCAGATAGACGCCCGGATCGTCCGAATAGGCCAGGAAGCGGCGGTCGGGGACCAGCGCCTTCTGGTTATACAAGAGCACGTCGTGGTACTGGCCGCACAGCACGTCGAGATGCGTCGGCATGTGGATCAGATGCCCCGAATCCGGCATGATCGCGCGCAGCCGGTCGCCGGCGCGCAGCGCCCGCTGCGGGAAGGGCGACATCTCCATCAGATGCACATAGAGGTGCAGGAGCCCCGGATGGTCCCAAGCCGCGGGGATCTCGGCAAAGGCCTGCTCCAGCACGGCCACCGCCTCGTCCGTGCCCGCGCCCTCGGCCGGCTTGCCGGTCTTGAGGTCCCACATCTTCCACGGGGTCTCGTTCATGATCGCCTCGGCGAACACCGAGCGCACCTCGAGATCGTCGCGATGGCTTTCGAAGACCTTGCGCATCTCGCGCGTGTAGGCCTTGTCCCAGGGGCCCATGTCCTCGATCGGCTCGCGCTGCGGATAACGGGCGGGCAGCGCCCGGATCAGCGCCTGCTCGACCGGCGTCACGCCCTCGACATTGGCCAACGCCCCCTGCATAGCGTCGAAGGACGCCTCGAGCGCCATCTGACGGCCATGCGGGTCGTAAAGGTACCAGGGAAGGTTGTAGTTCGGCCCCGAAGCATAGCTGACGCCCCAATAGGCCATGGCGCAGCCGGGGTCGTGCTCCAGCGCCCGGCGAAAGCATTTCACCGCCTCGCCGTGATTGAAGCCGAACAGCCAGTTCAGGCCCCGGTCGAACCAAATCTGCGCGTCAGGCGAGGTGGTGGTGATTGTCCGCCGATAGCTGCCCAGATCGAAATAGTCCAATTTCTGCAGCATTGCTTCTCCCCCGGCTCTCCGCCGCCCGTGCCGACGGCCGCCGGAGATTATCACTTCCGGGCTGATTCTCCGAAGGCGCCCTATCCCGAGCAAGCACTGTACTTCTGCGGGTTGCGTTCCTTGGCTCGCCGCGTGCTTCGACCGGCGATGCGCCCTGCCGGACGATCGCTGCTGCGGGACTTGACATGCCAGCCGAAGCGTCGCGTTCCTTGACCTCCGATGCCAGCCTCATCGAAGTCCGCGGCTCGCCAATCGGCGCGCAATGCGAGGGGCGGGACGCCCGATCCGCGGCTTCCGCGCCGTCCGGCGCGCCGGGTGCCGGCTTGAACGACCGTTCAGCGATCTCGGGCGACCAATCGGCCGAACGCCCCACCCTCGCCGACGCGGCGCGCATCTGGGGCAAGGTGGGGCTCCTGTCCTTCGGCGGCCCGGCGGCGCAGATCGCGCTGATGCAGGACGAGGTGGTGACGCGCCGGGCCTGGGTCCCGGCCGCCAGCTTCGATCGCGGCCTCGCCTTCGCCATGATGCTGCCGGGTCCCGAGGCGCAGCAGCTCGCCACCTGGCTTGGCTGGCGGCTGCATGGCGTCGCGGGCGGGCTGATCGCCGGCGCCGCCTTCGTGCTGCCGGGGGCGGCGCTGATGATCCTGCTCGCCTGGGTGGCGGCGGCGCATGGGCAAGTGCCGATCGTCGCCGCCGTCTTCGCCGGCGTGCAGCCGGCGGTGATCGCGCTCGTGATCGCCGCGATGGACAAGATCGCGCGCCGCGCGCTCAAGGCACCGCTCGCCTGGGTGCTGGCCGGCGCCGCCTTCGTCGCGCTCGCCGTCTTCGACGTGCCCTTCCCCATCGTCGTGGCGCTGGCCGCGCTGGCCGGGCTCGCTCTGCCCTCGGGCGAGAGCGCGCCGGTTCCGCCCGGGCCGGCTGTCTGGCGCCACGCCGCGCTGACGCTGGCCGCGGCCGCGGCGCTGATCGCGGCGGTCTACCTGGCCAACCGGGCGTTCTTCGGCGTCCCGCCCTATGACGCCGTCGCCGCGCTCTTCACCACGGCGGCGCTCGTCACCTTCGGCGGCGCCTATGCCGTGCTGCCCTTCGTCGCCGACCAGGCGGTCGCCTCGGGTTGGCTGACGCCCGCCGAGATGCTGAACGGCCTCGCCATCGCCGAGGCGACGCCCGGGCCGCTGATCCTCGTGAACACCTATGCCGGCTTCTTCGCCGGCTGGTCCGCCGCCGCAGCTTCGGGCTCGGGCGCCTTCGGTGCCGGCGCGCATACGGGGCTCCTCGCCACCTTCTACACCTTCGCGCCGTCGACGGCCCTCATCCTCGCCTTCGCGCCGGGTGTCGAGCGCCTGCACACCATCGGGGTGGCGCGCCGGATGCTGGCCGGCATCTCGGCCGCGGTCGTCGGCGTCGTCGCAAACCTCGCCGTCTTCCTCGCCGAGGCGGCCTTCCTGCCCGCGGGCCTCGCCGCTCCCGAATGGCCGAAGATCGCGCTCTTCGCGGTGGCCCTGGTGCTCGTCTTCGTGTTCCGCCTCGGCATGCTCGGCCTCGTCGGCTTCGGCATCGCCGCCGGCGTGGCGCTGCACGCTCTCGGCCTCCTCTGACGCCCGAACCCGTGCCCGAGCGGCACCTCACCCTGAACCCGCGGGCGCCACGGCCAACGCCGCGTACGCCGGGCCGCAAAGTCGCCCCGTCGATCCACCGGGCCCTCGCCCTTTGGTTTTGAGGCAGGTTCATTTCGGCAAGAACCTATCGAGCAGTGCCGGGCGGCTTGACCGCCCGGCCGCCGCTCAAAGCGGCGTTCCGCGCCGCTCGCCGCAGGCGCCGCCCCGGCCCGCTCAGGACCGCCGGTCGCGCATCGCCAGCAGCCGCAGCCGCAGCGCGTTGAGCTTGATGAAGCCCGCCGCGTCCTTCTGGTCATAGGCGCCGGCATCATCCTCGAAGGTGACGTGCTGCTCGGAATAGAGCGACTTCGGCGACCCCCGCGCGATCACGGATGCCTGCCCCTTGTAGAGCTTCACCCGCACCCAGCCGTCCACATGGCCCTGGCTGCGGTCGATCAGCGCCTGCAGCATCTCGCGCTCCGGGCTGAACCAATAGCCGTTGTAGATCAGCTCGGCATAGCGCGGCATCAGCTCGTCCTTCAGGTGCGCGGCACCCCGGTCGAGCGTGATCGAACTCGATCCCGCGATGCGCCGCCTGCCAGATCGTGCCGCCGGGCGTCTCGTAGATTCCGCGCGACTTCATGCCGACATAGCGGCCCTCGACCAGGTCGAGCCGGCCCACCCCGTGCCGCCCGCCGAGCTCGTTCAGCCGCGCCAGCAGCGCCGCGGGCGACAGCGGCTCGCCGTCGACGCTGACCGGGTCGCCGCTCTCGAAGCCGATCTCGATGATCTCCGCCTTGTCCGGCGCGTCCTCCGGGATTGACCGTCCGCTGGTAGACGAAGTCCGGCGCCGGCTCGGCCGGGTTCTCCAGTATCTTTCCCTCGGAGGAGGTGTGCAGCAGGTTGGCGTCGACCGAGAACGGCGCCTCGCCGCGCTTGTCCTTGGGGATCGGCACCTGGTGCGCCTCGGCCCATTCGATCAGCCGCGTGCGGCTGGTCAGGTCCCACTCCCGCCAGGGCGCCACCACCCGGATGCCGGGCTCGAGCGCATAGGCCGCCAGCTCGAAGCGCACCTGGTCGTTGCCCTTGCCGGTCGCGCCATGCGCGATGGCGTCGGCCTCCTCGGCCCGCGCGATCTCGACCAGCCGCTTGGCGATCAGCGGCCGGGCGATCGAGGTCCCGAGCAGGTACTGCCCCTCGTAGAGCGCATTCGCCCTGAACATCGGCATGACGAAGTCGCGGACGAACTCCTCGCGCAGGTCCTCGACATAGATCGCCCGCGCGCCGTTCATCTCGGCCTTGCGGCGCGCCGGCTCCAGCTCCTCGCCCTGGCCGAGATCGGCGGTGAATGTGATCACCTCGCAGCCCATCTCGACCTGCAGCCATTTCAGGATGATCGAGGTGTCGAGCCCGCCCGAATAGGCCAGCACGACCCGGCGAGGTTTGGACATCGACTCCCCCTTTTTTGCCCGCGCGCCTGATAGGGCGGATCGCCCTGCCCCGCAAGCTCGGCACTGCAAGGTCGCTCTGCACCGTCGGCGCCGAAAGACCGGCCCCGGAAAATCGGCCCTGCAAGACGGCGCGGCCGAAAGCCGGCAAATAAGTGCGGCAGGGCGTCGCGGCGGCGCCGCGGATAGCGCGGTCTGACCTTGCGTCAAGCGTTGATCGGCGCCGCGTCGGCTTAGTTCCCGACCATCGCGGAACACCGCGAGATCAACATCCGACAGGAGACGACGCATGAAGAAATTTCTCGCCGCCTGCCTCGCCACCGCCGCGCTCGTGGCCACGCCGGCCATGGCCGGCGCCATGAAGAAGGACATCGTCGACACCGCCGCGTCGACCGACGGCTTCTCGACGCTCGTCGCCGCGGTGCAGGCCGCCGACCTCGTCGAGACGCTGAAGGGCGAGGGGCCGTTCACGGTCTTCGCGCCGACCGACGCCGCCTTCGCGGCGCTGCCCGAGGGCACGGTCGAGACCCTGCTGAAGCCTGAGAACAAGGCCCAGCTGGTCGAGGTGCTGACCTACCACGTCGTCCCCGGCAAGGTCATGTCGTCGGATCTCGCCGGCAAGACCGTCGAGGCCGAGACCGTGCAGGGCGAAGCCGTCGAGATCGACGCGACGAATGGCGCCGTCATGGTCGAGGGCGCGACCGTCACGACCGCGGACATCGAGACCTCGAACGGCGTCATCCACGTCATTGACAAGGTGATCCTGCCGCCGACCTCCTGACCCGCGGCCAGAGCGAAACCCCTTCCCTCCCCCCGCCCGGGGGAGGGAAATCTTCAGAACTCCGGCAACGTCGTGCGCTTCTTCACCACGCTCAGCGCAAAGCTCGACTCGATCGAGCGGATGCCGGGCAGCCGCGCCAGGTGTTCGCGCGTAAATCGCTCATAGGACTTCAGCCCGTCGCAGACGACGCGCAGCAGATAGTCCCGCGTGCCCGTCATCAGGTAGCACTCCATCACCTCGTCCAGCCGCTGGATCTCGCGCTCGAAGGCCGCCAGCGCCTCGTCGCGCTGGCTTTCCAGGCTGATCGAGACGAAGACGTTGACCGGCAGCCCATACCGCTCCTGGTCGACCACCGCCGCATAGCCGGTCAGCACGCCCGCCGCCTCCAGCGCCCGAACGCGCCGCAGGCAGGGCGAGGGCGAAAGCCCCACCCGGTCCGCCAGCTCCTGGTTCGAGATGCGCCCCTCCTGCTGCAGGAGACGCACGATCCGGCGGTCTATTGCGTCCAACGGCTCCTCCTTGGCAGATCCTGCCAATCTCCTGCCGCGAACGGCCCGCCTTCGCAAGAACCGCGCGCGCGGCCCCGCTATAATGCCCCCGCGAATCATGCCCCGCACGAAAGCCGAGGCCCAGATGCTGCAGTCGTTCGAGCGCTATCCCCTCACCTTCGGCCCGACCCCGGTCGAGCCGCTCCGCCGCATGACGGCCGCCCTCGGGGGCAAGGTCGAGATCTGGGCCAAGCGCGAGGACTGCAACTCGGGCCTCGCCATGGGCGGCAACAAGCTGCGCAAGCTCGAATACATCGTCCCCGACGTGCTCGCCTCGGGCGCCGACACGCTGGTCTCGATCGGCGGCGTCCAGTCGAACCACACGCGGCTGGTCGCCGCCGTCGCGGCGAAACTGGGCCTGAAATGCCGGCTGGTGCAGGAAAGCTGGGTGCCGCACGAGGACGCCGTCTACGACCGCGTCGGCAACATCCTGATGACCCGCCTGATGGGCGCCGACAGCCGCATCACCGATGACGGCTTCGACATCGGCATCCGCCAGAGCTGGGAGGACGCCATCGCCGAGGTCCGCGCCGCCGGCGGCACGCCCTACCCCATCCCGGCCGGCGCCTCGGTGCACAAGCTCGGCGGCCTCGGCTATGTCGGCTTCGCCGAGGAGCTGCGCGCCCAGGAGGCCGAGCTCGGCTTCACCTTCGACTGGATCGTCACCTGCACCGTCACCGGCTCGACGCAAGGACGGCATGATCGTCGGCTTCAAGCCCGACGGCCGCGCGCCCCGCGTCATCGGCATCGACGGCTCGGGCACGCTCGAGCAGACCCGCGCCCAGGTGACCCGGATCGCCCGCGACACCGCCGCGCTGATCGGCCTGCCCGACCAGATCACCGATGACGACGTCCACATCAACCCGGACTACGCCTACCCCGCCTATGGCGTCCCGTCGAAGGAGACCGTCGAGGCGATCCGCTTCGCCGCCCGCACCGAGGCGATGATCACCGACCCGGTCTACGAGGGCAAATCCATGCAGGGCATGATCGACCTCGTCCGCCGCGGCTTCTTCGCCGACGGCGCTCGCATCCTCTACGTCCACCTCGGCGGCGCCCCGGCGCTGAACGGCTACAGCTATACCTTCCGCAACGGCTGAGCGGGGCTGTGACCTTGTTCGCTCCGGGCGCAACATGCGTTACGAGCGCGGCGGATCCCCTCCCCCCTCGGGGAAGAGGGTTAGAGAGGGGGGTGCCATGAGCCCGGACGATCTGAGCCGTCTCAAGCAGGTCGAGCGCCGCCTGCTCTGGCTCGCCTGCTGGACGATCCACAACGCCAACCACCTCCGCCCCAAGGACGAGGTCAAGGTCGGCGGCCACCAGGCGTCCTCCGCCTCCATGGTCTCGATCATGACGGCGCTCTACTTCCACGCGCTCAGGCCGCAGGACCGCGTCGCGGTCAAGCCGCACGCCTCGCCCGTCTTCCACGCCATGCAGTACCTGATGGGCAACGAGCCGCTGGAAAAGCTGCAGCGCTTCCGCGGCTATGGCGGCGCGCAGTCCTATCCCAGCCGCACCAAGGACGCCGACGACGTCGACTTCTCCACCGGCTCGGTGGGCCTCGGCGTCGCCGTCACCGCCTTCGCCTCGCTGGTCCAGGACTACATCGCCGCGCACGGCTGGCTGGGCGACTCGGACCGCCCGCTCGGCCGCATGGTCGCCACCGTCGGCGACGCCGAGCTCGACGAGGGCAACATCTACGAATGCCTGCAGGAGGGCTGGAAGCACGACCTGCGCAATGTCTGGTGGATCATCGACTACAACCGGCAGTCGCTGGACGGCGTCGTCCGCGAGGGCCTGTGGCAGCGCATCGAGGCGATCTTCGGCGCCTTCGGCTGGGAGGTCGTGCGCCTCAAGCACGGCGCGCTGCAGCGCGCCGCCTTCGCCGAGCCCGGCGGCGAGCGGCCTTGCGCGACTGGATCGACCGCTGCCCGAACCAGCTCTACAGCGCGCTGACCTTCCAGGGCGGCGCCGCCTGGCGCAAGCGGCTGATGGACGAGATCGGCGACCAGGGCCCCGTGACGGCGCTGCTCGACCGGCGCGCGGACGACGAGCTGCAGGAGCTGATGACCAATCTCGGCGGCCATTGCGTCGAGACGCTGGCCGACGCCTTCGACGCGATCCGACCACGACCGCCCGACCTGCTTTCTCGCCTACACGATCAAGGGCTGGGGCACGCCGCTCGCCGGCCACAAGGACAACCATTCCGGCCTGATGACCGCCGACCAGATGGCCGCGTTCCAGCGCCGCATGGGCGTGGCCGAAGGCGCCGAGTGGGAGCCGTTCGCCGCCGTCGAGGACGCCGAGGGCCTGAAGCGCTTCCTGGCCGGCGTCCCCTTCTTCGCCGAGGGCACCCGCCGCCACGCCGCGCCGCGCATCGAGACGCCGGAGCCCGGTCGCGCTCAAGGACGCCGAGATCTCGACCCAGGCCGCCTTCGGCAAGGTGCTGGACGAGCTCGCCCGCGGCACAGTCGCCGCTCGCCGAGCGCCTGCTCACCACCTCGCCCGATGTCACCGTCTCGACGAACCTCGGCGCCTTCGTGAACCGCCGCGGCCTCTTCGCCCGCGCCGAGCTCGCCGACACCTTCCGCGACGAGCGCGTGCCCTCGGCCCAGAAGTGGCGCTTCAGCCCGCAGGGCCAGCACATCGAGCTCGGCATCGCCGAGATGAACCTCTTCCTGCTGCTCGGCGCCGCCGGCCTCAGCCACTCGCTCTTCGGCGAGCGGCTGATCCCGGTCGGCACCGTCTACGACCCCTTCATCGCCCGCGGCCTCGATGCGCTGAACTACGCCTGCTACCAGGACGCCCGCTTCCTGCTCGCCGGCACGCCGTCGGGCGTCACCCTGGCGCCGGAGGGCGGCGCGCACCAGTCGATCGGCACGCCGCTGATCGGCATGCGCCAGGACGGGCTCGCCAGCTTCGAGCCGGCCTATGCCGACGAGCTCGCCATCGTCATGGACTGGGCCTTCGACTATCTGCAGCGCGAGGGCGAGGCCGACCCGCAGGGCCATGCCGACGAGCGCGTCTGGCTGCGCGACGAGCAAGGCGGCTCGGTCTATCTGCGCCTCTCGACGCGCCCCCTCGCAGCAGCCGCGCGCGCGAGCCCGACGCCAGCCTTCCGGCGCAGCGTCATCGGTGGCGCCTACTGGTGGCGCCGCCCTGGCCCGAACGCCGAGATCGTCATCGCCTACCAGGGCGCCTGCGCGCCCGAGGCGATCGCCGCCGCCGGCCTGATCGGCAACGACCGGCGCGACATCGGCGTGCTGGCCGTCACCTCGGCCGACCGCCTGAACGCCGGCTGGACCGCCGCCCAGCGCGCCCGCCGGCGCGGCGTCAAGACGGCGCAGGCGCATGTCGAGCGCCTGCTCGCCGAGCTGCCGCCGCACTGCACGCTGATCACGGTGATCGACGGCCACCCGGCGACGCTCGGCTGGCTCGGCGCCGTGCACGGCCACCGCACGGTGCCGCTCGGCGTCGAGCATTTCGGCCAGACCGGCACGGTCGCCGACCTCTACCACCATTTCGGCATCGACGCCGGCACCATCGCCGAGGCCGCCGAGATCCCTCACCCCCGGCCGCCGCCTCGCCAACGCCCCCGCGCTCGGCTAGGGCGGATCTCGACCGGAGGCGCGCCGCCCACGCTGCGTCTAGGTCGTCCACGCAGTGAGCACGGGTGTGCACGCGTGCACGCTCGGCTAACCCATTGATCTGGAATGACAACGTCCTCGGCGTTAACCTGATTTTCACGCCCCAGCTAACGGACTCGGCGGAGCTCTGCCCGGCAGCTGACGACCGTCGCAAGAGATCCTCTCTCCGCAATCGTCATCCTTTCACCGGCGGCCGTATCGCAATCGGGGGCTGGAATTCGGCGGCGCCGCCGCCTAGCCTTGCGGCCATGACCTCGGACGAAACGCGCGCTGCGCCAGGCGATCATCGACCAGTGCCTCTGGATGAACGCCAGCGGGCTCAACCAGGGCACGTCGGGCAATATCTCGGTCCGGCACGGGGCCGACATGCTGATCACGCCGTCCTCGGTGCCCTATGACGAGCTGACGCCCGAGATCGATCTGCGCCGTGCCGCTCGACGACCCGGAGAACTGGAGGGGGCCGATCAAGCCGTCGTCGGAATGGCGCTTCCACCGCGACATCCTGGCCGCCCGGCCCGAATTCCAGGCGATCGTCCACACCCATGCGATCCATTGCACGGCGCTGGCGATCTGCCGCCGAGACATCCCGGCCGCGCACTACATGATCGCCGCCTTCGGAGGCCCGACGGTGCGCTGCTCGGATTTCGCGATCTTCGGCACGCAGGAGCTGTCGGACATGGCGCTGACGGCGATGGAGGGCCGCAATGCCTGCCTGCTCGCCAATCACGGCGCTATCGCCTGCGGGCCGAACCTCGGCCGCGCCATGTGGCTGATGAACGAACTCGAGACGCTCGCCAAGCAGTACATACTGGCGTTGAGATCGGCGACCCGGTCATCCTCGACGATGCCGCCATCGCCGAGACGGCGGCGAAATTCTCCGGCTACGGAAAGCGTTAGCCGTCGCGCTCGGCGCTCAGGGCGCGCCGCATGCATCCGCGCATGCACGAAGGCCAGCTTCTCGCGGATCTTCGGCGTCAGCACGAACGGGTAGATGTCGGCCAGTCCCATCGAGCGGTTGATGTGGTTGAGCGCGATGCCGAGCTCGGCGCCGAAGGTGATCAGCCGGTCCGCCGTCGCGCTCGGCATAGGGGTCGTAGTCCGGCGCCGGCGCATCGTCGGACTTCAGCCCGGCCGCGACGAAGCTGTCGACCAGGTCCGTCAGGTGCAGCAGGTGCGCGAAGCACTCGGCCCAGTCCTCGTGCGGATGCGCCGATGAATAGGCCGAGATCATGTCGATGCCGCCAGTCGGCCGGCGGCCCGTCGGCGTAATGCCGCTGCAGCGCCGCGGCGTAATCCGCCCGCTCGTCGCCGAAGATGGCGCGGAAGGCCTCGAGGAACTCGGGCCGCTCGGCCAGCCGCGTGAAGAAGAAATGCCCCAGCTCGTGGCGGAAATGGCCGATCATGGTGCGCAGCGGCTCGCCGAGCTCGACGCGCCGGCGCACCCGCTCGGCGGGATCGGCCTCGATCACGTTGATCGTCACGACGCCATCGGCATGGCCCATCGTGACCGCCGTCTCGCCCGCCGACGTCTGCTCCGAGAGCAGTCGGAAGACCGGGCGGGGCCCGTCATCGCTCGACGTGAACCATCCCCAGCGGGCCAGGTTCGCCAGCACCCAGCGCTTGGCGAGCTCGGCATCGGCCCAAAGCGCGACGTTCTGCGGCGTCGTCGTGTCAGGGATGACCTCGGTCATCGCGCAGGCACGGCAGAGCCCGCCCTCGGCCTCGGCGATCCAGTTGCAGCCGATGCTCTGCGCGATTGGCGCAGGGCGTGAACGCCGCGACGAAAGCTCGCCGTTCCGGGTCGTAGGCGACCTGGGCGCCGCAGGCGCAGGCGCTGTTCTCGAAGAACAGGGCCTCGTCGCAGACAGGGCACTGGAAAATGCGCATGGCCATTCCTGATGGGATGAGGGGCGGTCTGAGGGGACAGCTACGTCCACAGCCGCCGAGCGCGCAATGAACGCCCGTCGCCGCGTTTCGTTGCTCGCGCCGGGCCCTTGTGCCCCTCTGCCCGACCGGAAATGATTGGCGCCACCGCACGAATCGGCACGCGGCAGGGGACGACATGAGCTTCGACTACAAGTGCGTTGGCGGCCCCGAACGACCCGGGCGCCTGCGCGGTGCTTCACGCTCCGAACGCGTGGCCCTCGCCATGGAGGAGATCATCGTCGCCGAGGCGACCGATGGCTGGGAATATCTGCGCACCGATCTCGTTCCGGTCGAGGAGAAGGCCGGGCTTGTTCAGCCGGCGGCAGGTGGTGCACCGCGCCGTCCTGATATTTCGCCGCGAGCGGGGGGCGCGCTCGGCGCGACCAACCCTGGCGCACGGCGCCGGCGCGGTTCCCGAGGCGCCCGCGGCCTTCGACGCCGAGCTGCGCGAGAGCAACGACGAGCGCCGCCGGCTTTCGGCCGAACGCGCCGTGCCCGCGATGCCGCGGCGGAACCGGCCTTCGGGCACCGACTGACCCGCTCGCGGCGCGGGCCGGCGAAGCCGCTCAGTGGTTGCGCAGCGCGTCGATCAGCTCGTCCTTCTTCATCTTGGAGCGGCCCTCGATGCCGATCTCCTTGGCCTTCTCCTGCAGCTCGTCGACGGTCCAGTCCTCGTACTTGGCCGCCTTGCCGCCCTTCTTCGGAGGGATGCATGTCCTTGTTCGCCTGCGCATTGGCGATGCGCGCGGCCTTTTCCTTGCTGGCACCCTGGTCGCGCAGCGCGTCGTAGGTGTCGTCCTTCTTGACCTGTGGCCCGTGATCCTTGGATCCGTGGTTCTTCGCCATTGCGGTCTCCTTTCGCGTCAGCCGGCCTTGCGCAGCTCGCTCTCGGATTTCAGCACGCGGTCGCCGTCGTCCTGGCGCAGCAGGTAGGCGGGCTCGTCGTCGCTCGCATCACGGGTGATCTCCTTGCCCTTGATGGTGCGCGTGACCTTGGAGGTGAACACCTCCTCGACCTTGCCGGTCCCGACGCCGGGGCCCCAGTTCCACTCGACATTCGATCCGACGCCGAACTTCCTGGCCATGCCGTCCTCCAAGTCCCGTGCCCGAAAGAACCGCGCGCGGCGGGCGAGGGTTCCTTGCGCGGCGCGCAGCCGGCGCGGGCTCAGCCTGCCACTGCGAAGTCTCCGGCCCGCGGCCGCGCCAGCGGGACAACGGCGGGCCGCGCGGTCTGCAGGGCGCCCATGAAGCTGCGCTGCCACCAGCCGGCGTTCTCGTATCGCACGCAGGCGTCGAGCGCCTCCCAGCGGCGCCGGCGCTCGGCCAGCGGCATGTCGATGGCGCGGCGGATGGCGGCGGCGACCTCGTCGGGGTCGTGCGGGTTCACCGGCAGCGCTGCGTCCAGCTGGTCGGCCGCGCCGGCGAAGCGCGAGAGCACCAGCACGCCGGGATCCGTCGGGTCCTGGGCGGCGACATACTCCTTGGCGACCAGGTTCATGCCGTCGTTCAGCGATGTGACGAGGCCGACCCGTGCCAGGCGACAGAAGCCGCTGATGACGTCGCGCGGGTAGAAGCGGGCGAGGTGCTGCACCGGCGTCCAGTCGAGCTCGCCATAGGCGCCGTTGATGCGCCCGGCGATGCGGTCGACCTCGCGTGCGAGCGCGCGATAGGCCGGCACCTCCGAGCGCGAGGGCGAGGCGATCTGCAGCAGGCTCAGCCGGCGGCGCAGGTCGGGATGGTCGCGCAGCAAGCGCTCGAACCCGCGCAGCCGCTGGGCCAGCCCCTTGGTGTAGTCGAGCCTGTCGGCGCCGAGCACCAGCAGCCGGCCGTCGATGGCCTCGCGGAGCTTGGCCGCGGCGTCCCGCGCCGTCGGGGTCCGTGCCAGGCCGGCAAAGTCGTCATGGTCGATGCCGACGGGAAAGGCGCCGACGCGCACCGTCCGCCGGCGATAGCCCAGCACGCCGTCGCCCTGCTCGGCGGCGCCGTGGAACTCGACCATGTAGCGCCGGAAGTTCTCGGCGTGGCTCTCGGTCTGGAAGCCGACGAGGTCGAACTCGGCCAGCGCGCGCGCCAGCTCGGCGTGCTGCGGCAGCGTCGCGAAGAGCTCGGGCGCCGGGAAGGGTATGTGCAGGAAGAAGCCGGCGACGCCGCGCCAGCCGGCAAGCCGCAGCTCGCGCCCGAGCAGCATCAGATGGTAGTCGTGCACCCAGACGAGATCGTCCGGCCGCAGCAGGGGCGCGAGCTGCCGGGCAAAGCGGCGGTTGACGGCCGTGTAGCTGGCGAAGGCCGCCTCGTCGAACTCGGCCAGATCGACACGGTAATGCAGCAGCGGCCAGAGCACCCGGTTGGCATAGCCGAGGTAATAGCCCGCGTGTTCAGCCGGGGTCAGGTCGGTCAGCGCGTACTCGATCGCGCCGTCCGACTCGATGCGGACGCCGCCGATTCGCCGACAGCGTCCCCGACCAGCCGAACCACAGCCCGCCGCGCTCGCCGAGGGCGTCGCCGAGGGCCACGGCCAGCCCCCCTGCCCTGGCCTCGCCAGGCGCCGCGGTGCGGTTCGAGACGACCACGAGGCGCCTCTGGGGCGCGGTGAACTTTGCAAGGGCGGCGGGTATCTCGGGCATGGCCAAAGAACTCCGCACCCAACGCGTTAGTTCCTGAAGAAGCTCGGCTTCCGACCCCCGGAGACCCCGGAGAGCCCCCGGGAGAACCCCCGGAGCCCGCCCGGAGCACATGGTCCTGATGACTGGGAAAGAGCGTCTCGTGGCGGGTGACGGCGCCACGGCGCCGCGTTAGGATCGGCACGCGAAGCCTGCGAGGAGAAGCCATGCGGCTGCAGTCCAAGATCGCCGTCGTCACCGGCGGCACCAGCGGGATCGGCCGGCGCATCGTCGCGCGGTTCCGCGAGGAAGGGGCGGAGGTCGATCTTCACCGGACGCCGCGCCGCGCTGGGCTCGCAGGTCGAGGCCGAGACGGGCGCGAGCTTTCTCGAGGCCGATGCCGCGAGCGAGGAGGATGCCGAGCGCGTCATCGGCAGTGCGCTCGACGGGCACGGCCGCATCGACGTGCTCGTCAACAATGCCGGCGGGCCGGCGCCGGTCGGGCCGATCGAGGAGCCTGCCGATGGAGGGCCTCGACCGCACCATGGAGGTGCATGTCCGCGGGCCGCTCGCGCACATCAAGCACGCCGCCCCCGCGATGCGGGCAGCGCGCAGCGGCAGCATCGTCAACATCGGCTCGATCGCCGGGCACCGGGCGGGCTATTCGTCCTCGATGATCTATTCGGTCGCCAAGGCGGCGGTGATCCACCTGACGCGCTGCGCGGCGATGGAGCTGGGCGAGGAGGGGGTGCGCGTCAACTCGGTCTCGCCGGGCGGCATCGCGACGGGCATCTTCGGCAAGGCCATGGGGCTGGCCGACGACGCGGCGGACGCGACCGTCGAGAAGGTCAAGGAGCTCATGGCGACGATGCAGGCGATCCCGCGCGCCGGGCTGACCGACGACATCGCCGCCGCCGTGCTGTTCCTGGCCAGCGACGAGGCGGGCTTCGTCAACGGCGAGGACATCGTCGTCGACGGCGGCATCATCTGGGGCCGGCGGGCGTCGGAGGTGATGAAGGGCGGCCTCTGGGCCAAGCTGAAGGAGTGACGCCCCGGACCGGCTGCGGAGACCACGCATGCTCGACACGACCCCCGAACGGCTGAGCGCGCTGGCCCAGGACTGGCTCGGCAGCCTCGAGACCGGCGCTGAAGGGCGGCGACCGCCGGGCAATCGGCGCGCTGTTCCACGCCCGACAGCTACTGGCGCGACGCGGTCGCCTTCACCTGGGCGCCTGCAGACCGTCGAGGGCCGCGAGGCGATCGCCGCGGCGCTGGCGCGGCACGGCGCCGGAGGGCTCCGGCTTCCGGCTCGACCCGCGCCGCCTGGCGCCGGCCATGGTCGTCCGCGCGGGCCAGGAGTGCGTCGAGGCGTTCTTCCCCTTCGAGACCGCGACCGGCCGGGGCGAGGGCGTGCTGCGCCTGACGCCCGAGATCGCCGGCGCCGGCGCCAGCCTGGCCTGGACGCTGCTGACCGCGCTCGACGAGATCAAGGGGCACGAGGCGCGGATCGGGCGAGAACCGGCCGCGCGGCCAGTCCTACTCGCGCGACTTCTCGGGACCGAACTGGGCCGACAAGCGCCGCGCGGCCGCGGCCTATGCCGACCGCGACCCGGCCGTGCTGGTCGTCGGCGGCGGCCAGGCGGGGCTGGCGATCGCGGCGCGGCTGAGCGTGCTGGGCGTCGACACCCTGATCGTCGACCGCGAGGCGCGGGTCGGCGACAACTGGCGCCACCGCTACCACGCGCTGACGCTGCACAACCAGGTGCAGGTCAACCACATGCCCCTCATGCCCTTCCCGGCCGAGCTGGCCGACCTACATCCCGAAGGACATGCTGGCCGACTGGTTCGAGGCCTATGTCGGCGCGCTCGAGCTGAACTTCTGGACCGGGACCGAGTTCCTCGGCGGCAGCTACGACGAGGGCGAGGGCCGCTGGACGGTGCGGCTGCGCCGCGCCGACGGATCCGAGCGCATGATGCGGCCGCGCCATGTCGTCATGGCGACGGGCGTCAGCGGAATCCCGAACCGACCGCGCATCCCGTCGCTCGAGGCGTTCGGCGGCCCCGTCCTGCACTCGAGCGAGTACACCGACGGCGCCGACTGGGCGGGCCGGTCGGCCATCGTCATCGGCACGGGCAACAGCGGCCACGACATCGCCCAGGACCTGGCGTCGAGCGGCGCCGAGGTGACGCTGGTCCAGCGCAGCCCGACGCTGGTCGTCAACATCGAGCCGAGCGCGCAGCTGCCCTATTCGCTCTACGACGAGGACCGGTCGCTCGAGGAATGCGACCTGATCGTCACCGGCACGCCCTTTCCGCTGGTCCGCCGCACGCATATCGAGTTCACGGAAAGGGCCGCCGAGATCGACCGGCCGCTGCTCGACCGCCTCGAGGCGCGCGGCTTCGCGCTCGATTTCGGCGCGGACGGCTCCGGCTGGCAGTTCAAGTACCTCGAGCGCGGCGGCGGCTACTACTTCAACGTCGGCTGCTCGGAGCTGATCGCCGAGGGCGAGGTCGGGCTGGTCCGCTTCGCCGATATCGAGACGCTTCGAGGCTCGTGGCGCGCGCCTGGGGGACGGCCGGACGATCCCCGCGGACGTCGTGATCCTGGCAACCGGCTATCGCCCGCAAGAGGAGCTGGTCGAGCGGCTGTTCGGGCCCGGATGTCGCGGCGCGGGTCGGCCCGATCTGGGGCTTCGGCGACGGCATCGAGCTGCGCAACATGTTCACCGCGACGGCCCAGCCGGGCCTGTGGTTCATCGCCGGCAGCCTCGCGCAGTGCCGGATCTTCTCCAAGTACCTGGCGCAGCAGATCAAGGCGCGCGAGGCCGGGCTGCTGCCGGCCTGAGCGCCGCGCCAGCCATTCGCCGCGGTCGGTGCGTGATCGGCCGTGGCGGGGGCATCGCCATCAGCGGTCCCGGGCTGCGGCACAGCGCGCGACGCCGCACTGGCCGGGCGCTAGGCGCCCGGCGCGCGCTGCCTCAGTCCATCACCACCGGGTGGCCCCAGAGGTTCTGCACATGCGCGAGCGTCGCCTCGCGCGTCTTGGCCTCGAGCGGGATGCCGTCGCGCTCGTAATGCTTCAGGTGCAGCACGCGGTCGCCCAGCAGGTCGACGTCGACGACCTGGATGTCCGGCTCCGAGATCGAGATGTCGCGGGTGCGGGCCAGGTTCTCGCGGATCTCGCGATAGCCGCGCTCGTCGTGGATGCCCGAGACGGTGTAGAACGGCTCCTCCGCCTCGTCCTCGAGCGAGAACATGCGGAAGCGCCGCGTCACCTCCGGGCTGAGGAACTGCTGGATGAAGCTTTCGTCGCGATAATTCGCCCAGGCGTCCTTCAGCACGCCGCGCCAGTCGCCCGAGCCGGCGATCTGCGGGAACCAGGCGCGGTCCTCGTCCGTCGGCGTCTCGCACATGCGGCGGATGTCCTGCATCATCGCGAAGCCGAGCGCGTAAGGGTTGATGCCGCCAAAGCGCGGATCGTCGAAATCGGGCTGGGTCAGCACGTTCGAGTGGTTGTGCAGCATCTCGAGCATGGCGCCGTCGTCCATCAGGCCCTGCTCGTGCAGTCGGTGCATGATGTAGTAGTGCACGAAGCAGGCGCAGCCCTCGTTCATCACCTGCGTCTGCCGCTGCGGATAGAGGTACTGCCCGATGTTGCGGACGATGCGCAGGATCTCGCGCTGCCAGGACTTCAGCGCCGGGCTGTAGCGCTGCACGAAGAACAGCAGGTTCTCCTCGGGCAGCCGCATCTGGCGCTTGCGCTCGGCGATCTCGGGATCGTCGGGCGCGGCGCGGCGCGCGACCGGCAGCGCGTCCCACAGATAGTGGACGGCGCGCTCCTCCTCCTCGATCCGCTTGCGGTCGCGCTCGCGCTCCTCGCGCAGGGACGGCTCGGGCGGGCGGCGGTGGCGGAAGACGCTGGTCGGCATCAGCGCGTGCGCCGAGTCGAGCAGCCGCTCGACCTCGGCGTGGCCGTGCGCCTCCTCGCATTTCTGCACGAAGCCCTTGGCGTATTCGAGATAGGGCAGGATGCCCTCGGGGTCGGTCCACTGCCGGAACAGGTGGTTGTTCTTGAAGAAGTGGTTGTGGCCGAAGGCGGCGTGCGCGATCACCAGCGCCTGCAGCGCGATCGTGTTCTCCTCCATGCAATAGCTGATGCAGGGGTTGGAGTTGATGACGATCTCGTAGGCCAGCCCGCGCAGACCCTTCCGGTACAGCCGCTCGTGGTGGATGAAGTGCTTGCCGAACGACCAGTGCCGGTACATCAGCGGCATGCCGGTCGAGGAATAGGCGTCGAGCATCTGCTCGGACGAGATGATCTCGACCTGGTTGGGGTAGAAGTCGAGCTGGAGCTCGGTCCGGGCGATCTGGTCGATCGCGTCATAGGTCCGGCGCAGGATGTCGAAGTCCCAGTCGGCGCCCTCGAACAACAGCTTGCTGCGCTTGCGCTTAGGCATTGGCGCCCTCCGCCTGGCGGCGGGCGAACAGCTCGCGGAAGACCGGGTAGATGTCGGCGGGCTTCGCGATCCGCTTCATGGCGAAGTTCGGCCATTCGCGCGCGACCGTGCGATAGGCCAGCCACAGCTCGGCGCCGCTGCCGTCGCTTTTCAGGAAGCGCGCCTCCTCTTCGCGGATGATCTCGACATAGGCGAAGTACTGGCAGAATTTCATCAGCCCCTCGCTCAGGAGACCGGCGCACTTGGCCGAGTCGCCCGAATAATTGTCGCCGTCCGAGGCCTGCGCGGCGTAGATGTTCCACTCGGATGGCGAATAGCGGCTGTCGATGACGCGCTTCATCTCGGTCAGCGCCGTGCTGACCACGGTGCCGCCGGTGTCGCGGGCATGGAAGAAGGTGTCCTCGTCGACCTCGCTCGCATGGTGCGTGTGGCGGATGAAGACCAGCTCCACCCTGTCATAGCGCCGCGTCAGAAAAAGATGCAGCAGGATGAAGAAGCGCTTGGCGAGGTCCTTCTCGCGCTGCGCCCATCGAGGCCGAGACGTCCATCAGGCAGAACATCACCGCGTTCGAGTTCGGCTCGGGCTGCGGCTCGAAGTGGTTGTAGCGGACGTCGAGCGGGTCGAGCCAGGGGATCAGCTTCTGGCGCCGAAGAAGCGTCTCGAGCTCTTCGCGCAGCGCGATCAGCTCGTCGCGCTGCTCGGCGGCTGGGGTCGTGCACGGCCTCGAGCGCGAAGATGCGCTCGCGCAACTCCGCCGCCTGCGCATCGCTCGGCCGGCGCAGCGCGATCCGGCGGCCGAGCGCGTTGCGCATGGTGCGCCCGACGTTCAGGTTGGCCGGCGCGCCGCTGACCGAGATGCCGGCGCGGCGCGGCTTGGCTGCGCTGATCTCCTGCAGGCTCTTCTTGACCAGGTCGGGCAGCTCGAGGTCCTCGAAGAAGATGTCGAGGAACTCGTCGCGCGAGAGGACGAAGACGAAATCGTCCTCGCCCTCGCCGTCGGGCGAGCCCTCCTGGCCTCGCCCGCCGCCGCCGCCGGAGGGCGGCTTGGCGATCTGGTCGCCGGTCCGGAACTGCTTGTTGCCGGGCAGCACGCGCTCGCGCCGCCCGCCCGCGGACGAGTGGTGGAAGTGCGGCTCCTGGATGCTGTCGGTCGGAACGGTGACCGTTTCGCTGCGGTCCGCGTCGGCGATGCCGCGTTCGCGGACCGCCTCATCCACCGCCCGCTTCACGTAAGAACGGACCCGGCGGATGAAGCGGCGGCGGTTCCCGAGGCTTTTGTCCTTCGGGTTCAGGCGCCGGTCTATGAAGTTGACCATGCCGTCAGACCACTCACCCGGCCTTGTTGACGCGCATGTACCACTCGACCAGCCGCCGGACCTGGCGCGGCGTGTAGCCACGTTCGGTCATGCGGTCGACGAACTCCATGTGCTTGGCGTCGGTATCCTTGTCGCGCTTGGCGCCGAAGCTGATGACGGGCAGCAGGTCCTCGACCTGGCTGAACATCCGCTTCTCGATGACGCGGCGCAGCTTCTCGTACTTGTACCAGTCGGGGTTCTTGCCCTCGTGCTCGGCCCGGGCGCGCAGCACGAACTTGACGACCTCGTTGCGGAAGTCCTTGGGGTTCGAGACGCCGGCCGGCTGCTCGATCTTGGCGAGCTCGGCCTCGAGGATCTTGCGGTCGAACATCTGGCCGGTATCGGGGTCCTTGTAGTCCTGCTCCTCGATCCAGGCATCGGCATAGGCGATGTAGCGGTCGAAGAGGTTCTGGCCATAGTCCGAGTAGGATTCCAGATAGGCCTTCTGGATCTCCTCGCCGATGAACTCGGCATAGCGGGGCGCCAGCTCGGTGCGCACGAAATCCAGATAGCGGCTCTCGACCTCCTCCGGGAACTGCTCGCGCCTGATCGACTGCTCGAGCACGTAGAGCAGGTGCACCGGGTCCGCCGCGACCTCCTCGGTGTCGTGGTTGAAGGTCTCGGACAGCACCTTGAAGGCGAACCGGGTCGAGATGCCGGTCATGCCCTCGTCGACGCCCGCGGTGTCGCGGTACTCCTGCAACGAGCGCGCCTTGGGGTCGGTGTGCTTCAGCGTCTCGCCGTCATAGACCCGCAGCTTGGAATAAAGGTTCGAGTTCTCGTGCTCGCGCAGGCGTGTCAGAACGCTGAAGCGGGCGAGGATCGGCAGGGTTTCCGGCGCGCAGGGCGCCTCGCTCAGCGAGCTGCTGCGCATGAGCTTTTCGTAGATCTTGGTCTCCTCGGTGGCGCGCAGGCAGTAGGGCACCTTGACGACGCTGATCCGGTCGAGGAAGGCCTCGTTGTTGCGGTTCGTCTTGAACTGCTGCCATTCCGACTCGTTGGAATGCGCGACGATGATGCCCTGGTAGGGCATGGCGCCGATGTTCTCGGTGCCGGCGTACGAGCCTTCCTGCGTCGCCGTCAGCAGCGGGTGAAGCACCTTGATCGGCGCCTTGAACATCTCGACGAACTCGAGCAGCCCCTGCGTCGTGCGGTTCAGCCCGCCCGAGTAGGAGTAGGCGTCCGGGTCGTTCTGGCTGAGGTGCTCGAGCTTGCGGATGTCGAGCTTGCCGACCAGCGTCGAGACGTCCTGGTTGTTCTCGTCGCCAGGCTCGGTCTTGGCGACGCAGAGCTGGCGCAGCCTGGAGGGATGGGCCTTGACGACCGAGAACTTGGAGATGTCGCCGCCGAACTCCTCCAGCCGCTTCACCGCCCAGGGCGACATCAGCCCGGACAGCAGCCGGCGGGGGATGTTGTACTTGTCCTCGAGCAGATCCCCGAAGCGGTCGCGGTCGAACAGCCCGAGGGGCGATTCGAAGACCGGGCTGAGCTGGTCGCCCGGCCTTGAGGATGTAGATCGGCTCCTTCTCCATCAGCTGCTTGAGGATCTCGGCAAGGCTCGACTTGCCGCCGCCGACCGGGCCCAAAAGGTAGAGGATCTGCTTGCGCTCCTCCAGCCCCTGGCTCGCATGCCGGAAGAAACCGACGATCCGCTCGATCGTCTCTTCGGCGCCGTAGAGTTCCTTGAAGGCGCTGTAGCGCTTGATCGTGCGATTGAGGAAGATTCGACCGAGCCGCTGGTCCTGGCTGGTGTCGATCATCTCGGGCTCGCCGATGGCGGCGACCATGCGCTCGGCTGCCGTTGCCCGCATCATCGGGTCCTCGCGACAGCCCAGCAGGTAGTCTTGCAGGCTCAGTTCATCGACCTTAAGGCGGTCATACGCTTCCGCAAACCTGGTGAAGATCTCCATTTGCCCTTTTCCTGCTTCATCTCCTTTCGCCGCCTTGACCGGCGGACTCTTCGTCTGTTTCTCCCGGCGTTCGACCATACTGGCACGCTAAGGCGTAACCATGGCGTGAAGGTGGCGCGCTTTCCGCACGATTCCACCAAAATTGCCTCGATCGCGCTAGCCGTCACGGGGACGAACCCCCCCGCCTTGTCTGAACGGTTCAAATCGCATCGCGTTTCATGTGAATCTGGGAACAGCGCGAGAGTCGCGCAAGGCAAGTTTTGCGGGTGACGCGTGCGATGTGATCGCGGCAGGGGTATGGAGGCAAATGCGCCGCACCCGATCGGAGGGGCAAGGCTGCCCCGAGCGCGATGACCGTCGAGGCGCGAAAGGCCCTGAAGCCGCGTCAGCGTCGGGCGCGCAGCTCCAGCCCGGCCGAGGGCTCGGCGTCGGCACTGCCGCCCTGATTTGCCGCGGGCGAGCGGTCAACCTCCGCCGCGCCGGCCCGTCCCAGGTCGAGCGGCCGCATGCCGCGCCCGCGGGCCGAGAGCTCTGGGTCGAGCGCCACGGAGGCCGCGTACTGCGAGAGGAAAACCCGGCCGGACAGCTCGTCGAGAAAGCGGCTGCGCTGCAGGCGGTCCATCACCGGGCCCCTTCACCTCGGAGAGGTGCAGCGTCACGCCCATGTCGCGCAAGCTGGCGTTGATCGCCTCGAGCGATTCGAGCGCGCTGAGGTCGATCTCGTTCACCGCCGAGCACATCAGGACGACGTGCCGGATCGAGGGGTCGGCCGCGACCCGCTCCAGCACGGTGCCCTCGAGAAAGCGCGTGTTGGCGAAATAGAGGCTCTCGTCGATGCGCAGCGTCAGCACGCCCCGGCTGGTCAGCACCGCATGCCGGCGGATGTTGCGGAAGTGCTGCGTTCCGGGAACGAGCCCGACTTCGGCGACGTGCGGGCGCGAGGAATGCCACAGGAAGAGGAGCAGCGACACCAGCACGCCGGCCGAGATCCCGGCCTCGACGCCGAGGCCGAGCGTCGCGACGATCGTCACCGCGACGGCCGCGAAGTCGGCCTTCGAATAGGTCCAGGCGCGGCGCAGCACCGGCAATTCGACCAGCGACAGCACCGCGACGAGGATGGTGGCGGCCAGCGTCGCCTCGGGCAGGAAGCGCAGGAGCGGCGTCAGCGTCAGCGTCGCGAGCGCGATGCCGATGGCGGTCAGCACGCCGCAGGCCGGCGTCTCGGCGCCGGCGTCGACCATCACGGCCGAGCGCGAGAGGCCGCCGGTGATCGGAAAGCCCCCGGTCAGCGCCGCCGCGATGTTGGCGGCGCCGAGGCCGATCAGCTCCTGGTCGGGGTCGACCGTCTGCCGCTTGCGGGCGGCGAAGGTCTGGGCGACGGAGATCGAGCCCACGAAGCCGATGATGGCGATCAGGACCGCCGAGGCGGCGAGCTCGCGCCAGAGCGCCGGGTCGAAGGGCGGAACGGTCAGCGGCGGCAGGCCGGCCGGAACCTCTCCGACGATCGCCACGCCCTGCCTGTCGAGGCCGAGCCCCCAGACGGCGAGGGTCGCGAGCACGACGGCGACGACCGGCCCCGCCTTGAGGAACAGGCCGGGATTGGCGACGCCGAGCCTGCGCAGAAGCGGGCCGAACAGGCGCCGGACGGCCAGCAGGAAGGCGATGGAGCCCAGACCGATCGCCGCCGTCGCGGGGTTGAACTGCGCCTGAATTCGCGACGAGCGAGGCGAGCTGCTCCGGCAGGGCCGAGCCGCTGACGCGGATGCCCAGCAGGTGCCCGAGCTGGCTGAGCGCGATGATCACGGCCGAGGCGGTGATGAAGCCCGAGACCACCGGCCGGCTCAGGAAATTCGCGATCACGCCCAGCCGCAGAAGCCCGAGCCCGGCCAGCACCAGCCCCGACAGCATGGCAAGCGTCAGCGCGCCGGCGACATAGGCCTCGCTGCCCGGCGGCGCGAGCCGGCCGACCGCGGCGGCCGTCAGCAGCGAGGTGACGGCCATCGGCCCCACCGCCAGCGCGGCGCTGGTGCCGAAGAAGGTGTAGGCGACCAGCGGCAGGATCGAGGCGTAGAGCCCCGTCTCGGGCGGCATGCCGGCCAGCAGCGCATAGGCCAGCCCCTGCGGGATCAGCATCACGGTCACGACCAGCGCCGCCAGCGCGTCGCCGGCCAGGTCGGCGCGCCGGTAGCGCCGGCCCCAATCGAGGATCGGCAGGTATTTCGTCACGCCGCGGGCGCGCATGCCGGACTCTCCGGGGAGGGGGAGGCGGGCGAGCAGATCGCCCGCCGAGATTCAGGCCGCGACCTTGGGCTTGGCTTCCGAGCCGGACGGGGCGGCGTCCGCTGCCACGGTCACGCGCTCGGGCTTGGCCAGCCATTCATGGCCGCGCAGCATCGCCTTCCAGTAGATGGGCGGCAGCAGCCGCTCCTTCAGCAGCCAGGCGAGGCGGCTGGGGCGCGTGCCGTCGATCAGCCAGCTCGGGAAGCTCGGCAGGAGCTTGCCGCCATAGCCGAACTCGGCCAGCACGATCTTGCCGCGCTCGACGGTCAGGGGCACGAGCCATAGCCGTCATAGGCGGCGGCCTGGTCGAGCCCGCGCAGGTCGGCGATCAGGTTCTCGGCCACGACCGGCGCCTGCTTGCGCGCCGCCGCGGCCGTCTTGGCGTTCGGTGCGCTGCAGCAGTCGCCCAATGCCCAGATGTTCGGCCACGCCTTGTGCCGCAGCGTCGTCTGGTCGACGTCGACCCAGCCGGCCGCATCGGCCAGCGGCGAGACGCGGACGAAGTCCGGCGCCGTCTGCGGCGGGCAGACATGGATCATGTCGAAGGAAACCTCGACCGTCTCCGGCCCGGCATCCGGCTTCTTCACCTCGAACCAGGCCTTCTTCGCCGGCCCGTCGACGCGGACAAGGTTGTGGTGGAAGTTCAGCTTGGCGCCATAGCGCTCGACATACTCCATCAGCGCCGGGACATACTCCTTCACGCCGAACAGCACGGGGCCGGCATTGTAGAAGCCGATCTCGGCTCGCTTGCAGCACGCCCTGGCGCGCCCAGTGATCGGCCGAGAGGTACATCACCTTCTGCGGGGCGCCGGCGCATTTGATGGGCATCGGCGGCTGGGTGAACACGGCGCGCCCGCCGCGGAAGTTCTGCACCAGCTCCCAGGTGTAGGGCGCGAGATCATAGCGGTAGTTCGAGGTCACGCCGTTGCGGCCGAGCGTGTCGACCAGCCCCTCGACCTTCTGCCAGTCGAGCTTCAGCCCCGGGCAGACGACCAGGCGCCCGTACTCCACGACCCGGCAGCCGTCGAGGATGACGGCGTTGTCCTTTGGCTCGAAGGCGGCGACCGCCGACCTGATCCAGTGCACGCCCGCCGGGATCAGCGACGCCATCGTCCGCGCCGTGACCGCGGCGTCGAAGACGCCGGCGCCGACCATGGTCCAGCCCGGCTGGTAATAGTGGATGTCCGCGGGGTCGATGATGGCGATCTCGAGGCCCGGCGTCGCGCGCCCGCAGGCTCGAGGCGACGGCGATCCCGGCGGCGCCGCCGCCGACGATCACGACGTCGTAGCGCGCGTCCGCCTGGCTGGTCGGCGTCCGCCCGCCGCTGGCGATGCGCCGCACGACGCCGCTCATGTCATAGCCCGCCGCCTTGGCCGTCTCCAGGATCTCCGGCAGCGGCCGCCGCGCCCCCTGCGACAGCGCCCACAGCGTCACCGAGCGCGTGCCCGACCGGCAATAGGCCAGCACCGGCTTCGGCAGCTCGCGCATCGCGGCACCGAAGAACTCGGCCGCCTCGTCCGTCACCATGCCGGTGTTGACGGGCAGGTAGCGCACCTGGAGGCCGAGCGGCTTCGCCGCCGCCTCGATCTCCTCGACGGTGGCCTGGTCGGCGCCCTCGCCGTCGGGGCGGTTGCAGATGATCGCCCGGAAGCCCGCCTCGGCGATGGCGCCGACGTCCGCCGGCGCGATCTGCGGGCTGACCGAAAGCTCCGGGGTGAGCCGCTTGATGTCCATGACCTGAGCCCTCAGAGCGTGTTGACCGGGACCTTGAGGAACGTCCGCCCGTCCTTGTCGGCCGGCGGCATCTGCCCCGCGCGCATGTTCACCTGCAGCGAGGGAATGATCAGCCGCGGCATGCTCGAGCGTCCTGTCGCGCTCGGTCCGCATCCTGACGAACTCCTCCTTGCGCGCGGCCCTGGCCGACATGGATGTTGCTGCGCTTCTCCTCGCCGACCGTCGTCTCCCAGCGGATCTCGCGGCCGCCCGGCGCATAGTCGTGGCACATGAAGAGGCGCATCTCGTCCGGCAGCGCCAGCACCTTCTGGATCGAGTCGTAGAGCACGCCCGCGTCGCCGCCCGGAAAGTCGGCGCGCGCGCTGCCGCCATCCGGCATGAAGAGCGTGTCGCCGACAAAGGCCGCGTCGCCGATCACATGCGTCATGCAGGCCGGCGTGTGGCCGGGCGTGTGGATCGCGAACCCGGTCATCGAGCCGATCGTGTAGCTGTCGCCCTCGTCGAACAGCCGGTCGAACTGGCTGCCGTCGCGGCGGAACTCGGTGCCCTCGTTGAAGACCTTGCCGAAGGTCTCCTGCACGACGGTGATGTTCCTGCCGATGCCGAGCTTGCCGCCGAGCTTGCCCTGGATGTAGGGCGCGGCCGAGAGGTGGTCGGCGTGCACATGCGTCTCGATCAGCCACTCGACCGTCAGCCCGTTCTTGCGGACGATGGTCGATGATCTCGTCGGCATGCTCGAAGGAGATGCGGCCCGCCGCGTAGTCGATGTCCATGACGCTGTCGACGATCGCGCAGGCCGGCGATTTCGGGTCCTTCACGACATAGCTGATCGTGTTCGTCTGCGGGTCGAAGAAGCCCGTCACCTCGGGCCTGACCGAGAGGTCGATCGGGTACGGCTTGGCGGTGATGTTGGCGGCGTAGTCGTTCACGGCTTTCCTCCTTGTGGGTGCGCCCGGGGTGGGTGCGCCTGGGCCGGCGCGGCGCGGCGGCCCAGCATGTCGAGGACCGCCCGCGTGCCGGCGATGCCGGCGACGAGGGCGAGGACGAAGACGATGACGGGCGGCAGCCCGGTGCCGAGCGCCGGGATGGCGCCGCCCGGGCAGAAGCCCGCGATGCCCCAGCCGACGCCGAAGATGGCGGCACCGGCGATCAGGCGGGAATCGATCCGGCTGGCCTTCGGCAGCTGGAACTCCGCGTCGAGCACCGGCCGGGGCCGGCGCAGCACCAGCCGATAGCCCAGCGCCGTCACGGCCAGCGCGCCGCCCATGACGAAGGCGAGGCTCGGGTCCCAGGCGCCGGCCACGTCGAAGAAGTTCAGCACCTTGGCCGGGTTCGCCATGCCGGCGAGCACGATGCCGATGCCGAAGACGAGCCCGATCGGAAAGGCGAGGAGCGCGCGCATCAGAATCGCCCCCGTGCCGGATCAGGAACACGGTCACCAGCGCCGTCGCCATGAAGGTCAGCGTCGCCGCGATCGACCGGCGCGAGCCGCGCGCCATGCCGCAGACGCCATGGCCCGAGGTGCAGCCGTTCGCCAGCGTCACGCCGACCCCGACGAGCAAGCCGCCGAGGATCAGCGCCGGGAAGCCGACCGGGACGGTGATCTCCGGCCACGCGCCCGTCGCGGCGAGCCACAGCGCCGGCGCCGAGACGGCGCCCGCCAGGAACGCCACGCGCCAGCCGCGCGGGCCGCCGCCCGAGCCTCCAACGGGCCAGATCGCGCCCGAGAGGATGCCCGTCGCGCCCATGATGCGGCCATGCAGCAGCATCAAGAGCACGGCGGCGGCGCCGATCAGCAGCGCCGCCGCCGAGCGAGAGCAGCGGTGTGAATGCGGTCTCGGTCATGGCCTTCCCATCGCAACGGTCGACTGCGCAGCGGTGACGCGGGTCACCGAGAGGCGCCGATCACGGGCGCGTCGGGGCACGGCAGGTCCGAATGCCGAGCACCGTGTAGAGCGGGCAGGACGCGAGCGCCGCGGTGCCGAGCGGGACGAGCCCGATCAGACCCACCCACCAGGGCACCATCCCGGCGAACGCCAGCGCGATCAGCGCCACCCCGAGCAGGACGCGAAGCGCGCGGTCCACCGCCCCGATATTCGTCTGCATCTCCGATTCTCCTCCTTGGCCCCTGTCGCGGTCGACATGCCCGATTCGGGCCGCCCTCGTCGGTGACTTGGTCACGCGCCATCGACAAAGGCCTGGAGCGCGGCGCGATCGGTCAGCCGGATCTCGCCGCGGCCCGCCGTCACCCAGCCGCGCCGCTGGAACTCGTGCAGCTGGCGCGAGACGACCTCGCGCGCCGTTCCGATCTCGTTGGCCAGGGCCTGGTGCGTTCGGGCGACGAGGTCGCCAGGGCCGGCCAGCTCCAGCAGCTTCTGCGCCAGCCGCAGGTCGACGCGGCCGAACGCGACCTCCTGGATCACGACGAACAGGTCGGTGATGCGCCGGGCATAGGCGGTGAAGACAAAGCGCCTGAACTCGGCCGACCGGGCGATCAGGCCGTCGAAGACCGCGCGCGGGATCGCCACGGCCAGCAGGTCCGTCTCGGCGATGCCCTCGGCCGTGTAGTCCTCATAGGCCAGCAGGCAGGCGGTGGTCAGGACGCAGCTCTCGCCGGCATGCACGCGGTAGAGCACGATCTCGCGGCCGCCCTCGCCGACCTCCTGCACCCGCACCGTGCCCTCGATCAGCAGCAGCAGGTTCTCCGGCGCCTTGCCGGGGCCGAAGATCACGGTGCCCTCCGGCACGCGCAGCACGCGGCTGCGCTCGACCAGCTCGGCCCTCAGCGCCCGGTCGAGCGCCGCCAGCCCCGGGAAGCGCGCGGTCCAGTCCGCGGGCGAGCCGAGGTCAGCGGGCATTGCGCGCGCGCGCCGGGCGGAGGCGGCGCAGGGATGTGCGTGCTGGCGTCATGCGTCCCCTTCGCATTGCGCTGCGCCATCGGGCCTTGACGTGGGTCAATTGCCGAAACGGGGCGTCGAGACGGCCGGACGCCATGCCGGATGTCGGATTCGCGGTCTCTTTCGGCGGAAATGTTGGCCGCGCCTTTCGGCTTTCCGCTAGGAGGAAGGCACACCAAAGGGGCAAGGCGGACGATGGAAGACGATCGGATCGAGCGAGCATCCCGGCGCGGCCGGGGCGGCGGCGGGGGCGCGGCGCGCCGGGCCGAGCGCACGGCCCCGCGGCACGAGGCGGCGCGCTACATCGAGCGGCGCATCCCGAACTTCGAGATCCTCGACGAGGAGGCGCTCTCGATCATCGAGGCGAACGCCGAGACGGTGCTGTGGGAGATCGGCGTCAACTTCATCGAGAACCCGCGGCGCGCTCGTCCTCTGGCGCGAGGCTGGCGCCGAGATCCGCGACGAGCGGGTGCACATCCCGCCCGGCCTCGCCCGCCAGCTCTGCTCGACGGCGCCGAGCCGCTACACCCAGCACGCCCGCAACCCCGACCGCTCGGTCGAGATCGGCGGCAAGACGCTGGTCTGCGCCCCGGTCTACGGGCCGCCCTTCGTGCGCGACTACGAGGCCGGGCGGCGCTATGCGACCATGGCCGACTTCGAGCGCTTCGTGAAGCTCGGCTACATGTCGAAATGGCTGCACCATTCCGGCGGCACGGTCTGCGAGCCGACGGACGTGCCCGTCAACAAGCGCCATCTCGACATGATCTACGCGCATATGCGCTGGTCCGACAAACCCTTCATGGGCTCGGTGACCGAGCGCGGGCGGGCCGAGGACTCGGTCCGGATGTGCGAGATCCTCTTTGGCGAGGATTTCGTGCGCCAGAACACGGTGCTGACCTCGCTGGTCAACATCAACTCGCCGCTGACCTTCGACGCCACCATGATGGGCGCGCTCGAGGTCTATGCCGCGGCCAACCAGGCGGCGATCGTCTCGCCCTTCATCGTCGGCGGCGCCATGGCGCCCGTCTCGGTGGCGGGCACGCTGACCCAGGTGCTGGCCGAGGTGCTGGCGGGCGTCGCCTACAGCCAGCTCGTGCGCAAGGGCGCGCCGGCCATCTTCGGCGCCTTCGTCACCTCGATCGACATGAACTCGGGCGCGCCCACCTTCGGCACGCCCGAGGCGTCGAAGATCCTCTACGGCGCGGGCCAGCTGGCGCGCCGGCTCAACCTGCCCTTCCGGTCGGGCGGCGGGCTCTGCGGCTCCAAGCTGCCGGACGCGCAGGCGGCCTACGAGACCTCGAACACGCTGAATGCCGCCCTGCTCGGCGGCGTCAACTTCATGCTGCATTCCTGCGGCTGGCTCGAGGGCGGGCTCGTCTCGTCGATCGAGAAGTTCGTGCTCGACGCCGATCAGCTGGGCGTGCTGCACTCGATCGCCGAGGGCGTCGACATGTCCGAGGACGCCCAGGCGATGGACGCCATCCGCGAGGTCGGCCCGGGCGGGCACTATCTGGGCTGCGCCCACACCCAGGCCAATTTCAAGACGGCCTTCTGGCGGTCCTCGGTGCTCGACTACAAGCCCTTCGAGACCTGGGCCGACGAGGGCGGGCGCGACAGCGCCCACCTCGCCCATCTGCGCGCCCAGCGGATGCTGGCCGAGTACCAGGCGCCGCCGATCGACCCCGGCGTGGATGAGGCGCTGCAGGCCTACATCGCCGGGCGCAAGGCGTCGGAGCCCGACGCCTTCGCCTGAGTGGCGGCCGCCTCGGCCAGGAGCGCCGAGAGGATCTGGACATGCTGGCCGGGCCGGTAGGCGGCGCTGCGGGTGCGGCGCGCCTCCTCGCAGCGGCGCTCCTCGTCGGCCAGCCGCGGCAGGATCGCATCGGCCGCCCCCGCCAGCAGACCGGGCACCGCGCTCGGCAGGTCGCGGCCGCGGCGATAGCGGCGCGCGCCGATCTGCGCAGTGTCGGCCAGGATGCGCGGCCGGCTCATGGGAAAAATCTGTCCGATCAAGTCGCTGTGGGTCATCGATCCCTCCGTTGAACGCGAGGGCAATGATCATCGGGTCGCACAACCGTTGCGCGACAGTCACGCGCATCGTGCGCTTGCCTGTGGATAAACTATCCGCTGTTAATTGTCTGTTTTGATTTAGAAATTGGCGTTATCCCCGATTAACTAACCCTTCAAGATTCAACCCTAATGGGAATTTCACTCAAACTTTTCACAAAACAGGCGTACCACGTGGACAACACCCAGGACATACTCGCGAGCTGCACGGCCAAGGTGCGTGGCATGATGCCGACGGCCGGCGACAAGGGACCTGTCAGGGATGCGGCCCTCTACCTGGCGCATACCGCGTTCGGCGCGGGCATCCGAAAACTCGCGGAAGCCTCCGGCTCTCACCCATCGACGGTGACCCGCGCAGTGCAGCGCGTCGAGAGCCGGCGCGACGATCCGCTCTTCGACCGCATTGTCACCGAGATCGAGACCATGCAGAGCCGCGACGACGCCCACACGCCCGCCGGCGACCACGCCCCCGCCGAGCGCCCGGCGGCGCCGCCGATCGGCGCCGACGAGCTGCGCCGCGCCGCCAAGCGCTTCCTGCGCCGGCTGTCCGAGCCGGGCGCCTTCCTGATCATCGCGCCCGGCGCCGAGAAGGCCGGCATCTTCTGCGCCGCCAATGGCCACCGGCGCCCGATCGCGCTCTTGCCGGTCACGGTGGCGGTCGAGTTCCTGCGCGAGGACTGGATCCGCGTCGTCTCGCGCGGAACGTCGTCGGTGCGCTACCGCATCACCGAGGCGGGCCGCGCCTATCTGAAGCGCGCGCTCCTCGACGAGCAGGAGGCGCGCCGTCCAGCCGGCTTTGCCGAGGCGCCGTCGCCTTTCCTGGCCCAGCACCGCGAGATGGGCGAGCGCCTGTTCGCCGACGCGCTGACGGGCGAGCCCGAAGCCCTGTCCGTCAACATCGGCGAAAGCCCGATCGGCTGGCTCGCCCGGCGCAAGGGGCCCGACGGCCGCGCCTTCCTGACGCCCGAGGAGGTCGATGCCGCCGAGAAGCTGCGCTCCGACTTCGAGGCCGCGCAGATCGGTCCCTCGGTCGCGCAGGACTGGCGCAAATTCCTGACGCCGGGCGACCGGCTCTCGGGCACGCCGCGCTCGTCCGGCCCGGGCGAGGGCCCGGCCGCCGCGCGCGAGCGCGTCACCCGGGCGCTGGCCGTGCTGGGCCCGGGCCTCTCGGACGTGGCGCTCCGCACCTGCTGCTTTCTCGAAGGCCTCGAGGGCTGCGAGCGCCGGCTCGGCTGGTCGGCCCGCTCGGGGAAAGTCGTGCTGAAGCTCGCTTTGCAGCGGCTGGTCGAGCACTATGGCCTCGCGCCCTTCAAGTCCTGACGCCTGCTGACCTGCCTGAAACCCCAGTTGACCAGCCATTGACCCGGGCGTCCGGCGCCGCCAAGAAGCGCCGGATGTCCGACCGCCTCATCGAGACCGAGCACGACCTGACCGAGGGCGCGGCCTGGCTCGTCGGCCGCGAACCCCGTTTCGCCCATGCGCTCGAGCTCGTCGGCCCGCTGCCGCTCCGCCGCCGCGAGGGCGGCTATGCGGCGCTCCTGCGCACCATCTGCTCGCAGCAGCTCTCGGTCGCCTCCGCCGACGCCGTCTGGAACCGGCTCGAGGCGGCTGGCGCCACTTTGCCCGACCGGCTGCTGGCGCTCGATGATGCGGCACTGCGGGCCTGCGGGCTCTCCGGCCAGAAGATCCGCTATGCCCGGGCGCTCGCCGAGGCCGGCATCGACTACCCGGGCCTGGCCGACCTGCCCGAGGCGGACGCCATCGCGACGCTGACGGCGGTCAAGGGCATCGGCGTCTGGACGGCCGAGATCTACCTGATGTTCTCGGTCGGGCGCGCCGACGTTCTGGCCGCGGGCGACCTGGCGCTGCAGGAATCGGCGCGCCTCCTCTTCGGCCTGCCCGCCCGCCCCGGCGACAAGGCGCTGCGCCTGCTCGCCGAGCCCTGGTCGCCCTGGCGCGCGGTTGCGGCGCGCATCCTCTGGGCCTATTACCGGGCCGCGAAGCAGCGCGAAGGCATCGCGGAGTAGGCCCCCATGACGACGCCCACTGGCACCCTCAGCGGACCGCGCGCGGCGGCGCGATCGGGCCGGACCCGGTCCCTCGTCATCCTGCTGCACGGCTATGGCGCGGACGGCAACGACCTCTTCGGCCTGGCCGCGCCGCTCTCCGAGCACCTGCCCGACACGGCTTTCCGCGCGCCGAATGCCCCCGAGCAGAGCCGCGTCAACCCGATGGGCTACCAGTGGTTTCCGATCCCCTGGCTCGACGGCTCGAGCGAGACCGAGCGCGACACCTCGTTCCGCCGCTCGGTCGGCCTGCTCGACGATTATCTGACCCGCTCGATGGAGGAGGAGGGCGTCACGGCCGCGCAGACGGCGCTCGTCGGCTTCAGCCAGGGCACGATGATGAGCCTCTACGTCGCGCCCCGTCGCGCCGAGCCGCTCGCCTGCATCGTCGGCTTCTCCGGCCGGCTGGTCGCGAACGACGACCTCGCCACCGCCGCCAAGGTCAGGCCGCCCGTCCTGCTGGTGCATGGCGACCAGGACCAGATGATCCCGGTGGCCGAGCTCTCGGCCGCCGAGACGGCGCTGCGCGCCGCCGGCTTCGATGTCGCCAGCCACATCAGCCGCGGCGTCGGCCACGGCATCGCGCCCGACGGCCTGACGCTGGCGCTGCGCTTCCTCTCCAGGCATCTCGACGCCGCCGCGGGCGGTTGACGCCAGTCCAGCCGCCCCGTCGGGTGGCTTGCCCGGCGCACGCGATCGCGCAGCTTCGGGCATGTCATCCGCGACGAAACTGCGCTAGACGGGCGCATCGCAACCTCCCAGCGCAGGACGCGGCCCGTGAGCGCAGCCCACGAACTCTGCCTGATCGTCGACTTCGGCAGCCAGGTGACGCAGCTGATCGCCCGGCGCCTGCGCGAGAACCGCGTCTATTGCGAGATCCACCCCTTCGACCGCGTCGACGCCGCTCTGGTCGAGCGCCTCAGGCCCCGCGCGATCATCCTCTCGGGCGGCCCGGCCAGCGTCGAGGACGACGGATCGCCCCGCGCCGACGACGCCGTCTTCGCGGCCGGCGTGCCGGTGCTCGGCATCTGCTATGGCCAGATGGTGATGGTGCACCAGCTCGGCGGCCGCGCCGAGGGCGGGCACCACCGCGAGTTCGGCCGCGCCCAGGTCCGGCTCGACGTCGAGTCCGAGCTCTTCCAGGGCATCGCCCCAGCCGGCGGCCAGGCCGAGGTCTGGATGAGCCATGGCGACCGCGTCACCCGACTGCCCCAGGGTTTTGAGGTGCAGGGCGCCTCGCCGAACGCGCCCTATGCGATCATCGCCGACCCGGCCCGGCGCTTCTACGGCCTGATGTTCCACCCCGAGGTCGTGCACACCCCGCGCGGCGCCGAGATCCTGCGCAACTTCACGCACCGCATCGCCGGCTTCTCCGGCGACTGGACCATGGCCGCCTACAAGGACCAGGCCATCGAGGCGATCCGCCGCCAGGTGGGCTCCGAGCGCGTCATCTGCGGCCTCTCGGGCGGGGTCGACTCCTCGGTCGCCGCCGTGCTGATCCACGAGGCCATCGGCGAGCAGCTCACCTGCGTCTTCGTCGACACCGGCCTGATGCGCGCCGGCGAGGCCGAGCAGGTCACGGGCCTCTTCCGCGACCACTACAACATCGCGCTGATCGCCGCCGACGAGACGGAGCGCTTTCTCACCGCGCTGGC
>CAVXNU010000013.1:0-312387 GCA_963763245.1 uncultured Bacillaceae bacterium | reverse complement strand
TATCGGCCAGGAGACGCTTAGGCCTGGAGGCGCTGCGGCTCATCTTCCCCCGTCTCGCGGAATGTGACAGATTCCGGCGGTCCGCCCGGAGGTGCCATGCCCGCGCTTTGCCGCGATTGCCTCAGCTGGTACGACGCGCCGTCGGGCCTGCGCTGCCCGCGCTGCGCTGGCGCGCGGCTGCTGGCGCATCCCGAGCTGAACCGGCTCGCCATCGCGCATCTGGATGCCGACGCCTTCTACGCGGCCGTGGAAAAGCGCGACGACCCCTCGCTGCGCGACAAGCCGGTCATCGTCGGCGGCGGGCGGCGAGGCGTCGTCTCGACCTGCTGCTACATCGCGCGGGTGGCGGGCGTGCGCTCGGCCATGCCGATGTTCAAGGCGCTCGCGCTCTGCCCGGACGCCGTGGTCGTCAGGCCGCGCATGGAGCTCTACGAGGCCATCGGGCGGGACATCCGGGCGCGCATGCGGGCGTTGACGCCGCGCGTCGAGCCCCTGTCGCTCGACGAGGCCTTTCTCGACCTCGCCGGCACCGACCGGCTGCTCGGCGGGCCGCCCGCGCTGACCATGGCGCGGCTGGCGCTCGAGATCGAGCGCGAGGTGGGCGTCACCGTCTCCGTCGGCCTCAGCCACAACAAGTACTCGCCAAGATCGCGTCCGACCTCGACAAACCGCGCGGCTTCGCCGTCATCGGCCGCTCCGAGACATTGGCTTTCTCGAGCCCCGCCCGGTGCGCAGCATCTGGGGCGTCGGCCAGGCGCTCGCCGAGCGGCTGGAGGCGGACGGGCTGCGCACCAATGCCGACCTGCGCCGGGTAGACGCAGGCGAGCTGGTCGCGCGCTATGGTCGGATCGGGCGGCGGCTGCACGAGCTGGCGCTCGGCATCGACAACCGGCGCGTCAATCCGGACCAGCCGGTCAAGTCGATCTCGTCCGAGACCACCTTCGACGAGGACATCGCCGATGCCGACCGGCTGATCGGGCATCTCTGGCGGCTGGCGGTCGTGACCTCGGACCGGGCCAAGGCCAAGCGGATGGGCGGGCGGACCGTCGTGATGAAGCTCAAGACCGCCCGCTTCCGCATCGTCACGCGGCAGGCGCGGCTGCTCGAGCCGACCAACCTGACCGAGGCGATCTACCGCGTGGCGAGCCGATGCTGGTGCGCGAGCTCGGTCAGGGTCCGTTCCGGCTGATCGGCGTGGGCTTGAGCGCGCTCGCCGATCTGGCCGCGGGCGCGGAGCCGGCGCGCCTCTTCGCCGACCGCAGCGACGCCCAGGCCGGCGTCGAGGCCGCGACCGACCGGATCCGCGGCCGCTTCGGCAAGGACGCGATTATCCGCGGCCGGGCGCTGCGCTGAGCCGATGGAGCTGCCGCGGACGCCGTCGTTCCGGCTCGAGGGCAAGCGTGCGCTGGTGGCCGGCGCCTCCTCGGGCCTGGGTCTCGGCGCAGCGGCGGCGCTGGCCGGGGCGGGCGCCGAGCTGGTCATGGCCGCGCGCCGGGCGCCCGAGCTGACCGCGGCGGTTGCCGCCGTGCGCGCCGGGGGCGGGCGGGTCGGGGCGGGCGGGCCGAGGCGCTGGTGCTGGACGTCGCCGATGTCGTGGCGACGGAAGCGGCGGTCGCCGCGCGCGGGCCCTTCGACGTGCTGGTGAACTGGGCCGGCACGGCTCGGCACACGAGTTGCCTCGAGACGACGCCGCAGGACTAAGACGCCGTCATGGCCGTCAACCTGCGCGGCGCCTATTTCCTGGCCCGGGCGGTCGCGCGCGGGCTGGTCGCGGCCGGGCGGCCGGGATCGATCATCACCCTGTCGTCGCAGATGGGCGTGGTCGGCGGACCCGAGCGCGCCGTCTATTGCGGCTGGGCGAGGTGCCGGACATCATGGGTGCCGGCGCGCTCGTCACCGGCACGACCCTGATGGTCGACGGCGGCGGACGGCCGCCTGAACGGCGCCGGCGCTGCGCCATGGGAGCATCTCACGGGCTTCTCCATAGGCCTCGCTGCCAGCTTATGAGGCAAGCTACGCCTTGCGGCGCCACATGTACGGCAGGACGCACCTGGCTCTGCCGCGCGGGGGACATCAGGGTTTGCACGTAGATGCTGTGGCCCCAGCCAGCCCCGGCCGCTGCATCTGGTGCAAATGGGTCACAGGCGATGCATAGCGGCTTTGCGTGCTGCACTGCACCTTTGATTTTTTGCGGCGCACACCTAAACTCTGCGGCGGCGGTATTCGTATCGCTCGCCCATCCTGGGCGTTTCCTCCCTTGAACTCGGGCCGCGGCAACGCGGCCCTTTTTTTTGCACAGGTGCGGACCGTCTCGGCGGCCGGCGCGGGGGACCGGCGCCGGCCGCGGAGCCCGAACCGATCAACTCCGTTCAGCTTCGGCAAGTCGGCAAGACGCGGCCAACCGCAATGGACCGGCGCTCGCCGAGCTGTAGAGTGTGCTTGAACGCGGGGGAGGGCTCATGCGCAAGTCAAGCTATCTGGGGCCGGCGCTCGCCGTCGTCTGCCTGGCGGGTGCGGCGTCGGCCGAGGACGGGGCCGGCCTGGTCGCCGATCTCAAGGCGGTGGTCGGCGAGCACCATGCGCGGCCGGCACATGCCAAGGGCATCGTGGTCGAGGGCAGCTTCACGCCCGCAGCAGAGGCGCGCGGCCTCAGCACCGCGGCCATCTTCGCCGCCGGGCCGGTACCCCTCATCGGCCGCTTCTCGAATTCGGGCGGCCTGCCGGACGGCGCCGACCCGGCGCCGGGGACGAGCCCGCGCGGCTTCGCCTTCCGGCTCGATGCCGACGGCGACGCGCCGATGGACGTCGTGATGCACAGCTTCAACGGGTTCCCGGTCGCAACCGCCGACGAGTTCGGCGCGCTCTTCCGCGCCATCGCCGCCAGCGGCCCCGACGCGGCAAAGCCGACCGAGCTCGAGCGCTTCCTCGCCGAGCACCCGAAGGCCGCGGCCTTTCTCGGCGAGCAGGCGGGTCCGCCGGAAAGCTTTGCGACGCTCGCATATTTCGGGGTGAACGCCTTCGACTTCGCCAACGCGGCCGGCGACCGAACGACGGTCCGCTATCGCCTGGTGCCGCGGGCGGGCATCCGGCTGCTGGAGCCGGCGGCGGCGGCCACGGCCGGGCACGACTATCTCGGCGACGAGATCGTGGCGAGGCTCGCGGACGGTCCCGTCACCTTCGACTGGCTCGCGCAGATCGCGGCGCCGGGCGACCGCGCGGACGATCCCTCGACGCCGTGGCCCGAGGATCGGCAGCTCGTCCCGCTCGGCACGGTCGAGATCGTCGGGCTCTCGGGCGACCAGGCCGGGCAGGACGTCGCGCTGGCGTTCCTGCCGGGCATCACCCGGAGGGGATCGAGCGGCCGACCCGATGCTGGGCTTGCGCGACGAGGCCTATGCAGTGTCTGCGGCCGCGCGGCAGTAAGGGGGGCCGAATCGCGACGGCTATTCCGCGGCCAGGGAGGAAACGCCGGGCTCGATCGCGCAGAGCTGGGCGATCACGCGCTCGAGCCGGCGCGCGATCTCGGCATAGTTGGCGTTCGGCTCGACCCGGCGCTGGTCGAGATAGAGGCCGCGGTCGATCTCGATCTGGACGGCGTTCAGCCCGCGCGACGGCCGGCCATAGCGCTGCGTGATATAGCCGCCCGCGAAAGGGGCATTGCGGGCGACGACGAACCCCGCCGCCTCGAAGGCCACCTGCGTCTCGGCGACGATGTCGCGGCCGCGGCCGCGCCGAAGCGGTCGCCGAGCACGATCTTCCGGGATCCGGCCGCGCACCCGCGGCGCGGCGCGCAATGCGTCCGAACGGCATCGAATGGCAATCGAAGAGGATCGCCGCGCCGAACTCGTTGCGGGCGCGCATCAGCAGCGATTCGAGTCTGGCGTGATAGGGCGCGTGCACGGCGCGGATGCGCTCCTGCGCCTCGGCCAGCGAGATCTTGCCGTCGTAGATCGTCGCGCCCTCCGAGACGATGCGCGGCACGACGCCCAGGCCCGCGGCGATCCGCTGGTTCAGCCCGCTGGCGCGGATGCCGTCGATCAGCGCCGGGTCGAGCTCGGAGGGCCCGCGGTTGAGGTCGACCCAGGCGCGCGGCGCGGTCGCAGCGAGAAGCGGCGCGCCGCATAGCGCCGCCGGCGCGAACAGCCGGTCGACCAGCGCGTCCTCGGAGGCGCGCAGCTGCACCGGTCGAGCCGGGTCCGCGCGATCAGCGCGGGCGGATAGTCATTGCCGCTGTGCGGCGAGTTGAACACGGCCCCTGTCGTCAGGCGCGGCGGCTCGAGCAAGCGGTAGGGCGGCGGCATCATGCGGCAATCTAGGCGCAAGCGGCCGGCTTTGCACTCGTTTTGGGGCGATGCGACATCGCCGCCGGGAAAGGCTTGGGCCAAGGTCCCGGCGACGGGCGGAAGGGACTTGCGCGGCCGAGGCGGCATGCCTATAGCCAGTGCACCCTCTGGGGGCGCGTAGCTCAGCGGGAGAGCACTACGTTGACATCGTAGGGGTCACAGGTTCAAATCCTGTCGCGGTTGACATCGTAGGGGTCACAGGTTCAAATCCTGTCGCGCCCACCATCGCAGGCCATCATTCACTAGAGTCGCGGTGGTCTGCCATGGCTCGCTCTCGGGCGCTTGCATGCTCCGAGGGTCGGAACGGAACGTCGCAGACCTCGGCATCGACCGGCCGGCCCGCCGCCTCGCAGAACGCCTCGGGAAGTTCCACCTTCAGCGGCGTTCCGACGGCCGCGCTTTGCCATGGCACATGGGCCAGCGCGATGTTGTGCCCGAGCTCGGGCGACCACCAGGGCGAGGTCACGTACCCGACGCGCGCTGCGTCATTATCCTGCACCAGCCAGAAATCGGGCGCGTAGTCGGTGATCGGCTTGCCGCCGAGCTTCAGGCCGACCAGCTTCATGCGGAACGGATAGTCGCCGGCCTCGATCCGGGCACGCTGGTGCTCCAAGGCCGCTTTGCCGATGTACCCGGCGCTCTTCTCGCGGGGAACCTGGTAGGCGAGGTTGACCTGGAAAGGCGATGTCTCGGCATCCATGTCCTGGCCCCAGGACAGGATGCCTGCCGCGATCCGGCGATGATGCGAGGGCGCGGTGACGCGCAGGCCGTAGCGGGCCCCGGCGCCGCGGATCGCGTGCCAGACAGCCTCTGCGTTGACGCTGGCGTCGCGCACATAGACCTCATAGCCCCTTTCGCCGCTGAAGCCCGTCTGGCTGACCATCACAGACGCACCGCCAATTTCGGCATACATCATCCCGTAGTACGGCACGTCCCGGACGGCATCGCCGACGAGATCGGCCATCAGCTGCTCGGAGAGCGGCCCTTGGACCTGCAGAGGCGCGACATCGATCTCGGTGATCCCGACGTCGAACCGCCGGCCCACATTGACGCCCTGCAGCCACAGCATCAGGTCGGAATCAGAGATCGAGAACCAGAACTCGTCTTCCGACAGGCGCAGCAGCACCGGGTCGTTCAGGATGCCGCCCGCCTCGTTGCAGAGGATGCAGTACCTCCCGTGCATCGGCCGCAACTTGGTGGCGTCGCGCGTGATGACGAAATTCACGAACGCCTCGGCCTCCGGACCCTTGACCTGGATCTGACGTTCGACCGCGACGTCCCAGAGAGTAACGCGATCGACCAGAGCGCGGTACTCGGCCATGGCCCCGCCGTCCTCGGGCCGGACATAGCCCCTGGGATGGTACATTCGATTGTAGACCGTGGCCCGCCAGGCGCCCGCCTCGACCGACAGGTGCCAGAACGGCGACTTCCGCACGCGCGTCGAGATCAGCATCTCGACGGGCGTCGGACCGCTCTGGCGGAGGTTGATCGGGACCCTGCGGTCAGACTGATCGATTTCCGGCACGTTCGGGTGCGCGTCTTCGCGGATCTTCGATCTGTCGCCGGTCATCGCGCACTCCTCCCCGCCCGGTCTGCGGCGAGGGCGGATCTGTGCCCGTCCCTCTGATGCGCGCCCCGAACGTTCATTTACCAGCCAGAGGCCTTCGATGTCTGGGACCAACTCTGGCGAAGCGCTCAGGGTTGCCCGCGTCGAGGCAATGGAAGGCCTTCCGCTCTTCCGACCGAGCATGGCGTCGCAAGCGCCGGAGCGGCTGCGCCTTTTGCCCAGGTGTTTACCCAGACGTTTGCCCAGGTGATCCGATCTGAATTGATCACGACCGGTGATGCCGCTTGTCCCGTCTTCAGGCGCCGGCAGTGACGGTCCGAGGTTGCCACGGCGAGCCTGATATACAATAGATAGATCACGGCGCGGAGCGCCGCAAAACCAAAGGGAGGGAGACGCCATGAAGCTGACCGTCGCGCTGGCAGGCGCGCTGCTCGCGGTCTCGACCGGCCTCGTCGGGGCGCAGGACAAGCAGAGCTATGATCTGAGGATGGCGACCGGCTGGTCGGGCGGGCCGCTGATGGACATCGGCGCCCAGGCCTTTGCCGACGCGGTTCGCGAGCGCTCGGACGGCCGGATCAACATCGAGGTCTTCCCGGCCGGCACGCTCGGCCCGGGCCTGAAGGTCGCCGAGACGGTGCAGAACGGCGTCGCCGACATGGGCCACACCTGGATCGGCTATGATTGGGGCGTGGATCCCACCGCCGTGCTGTTCGGCGGCTATGCCGGCAGCTTCGATACCGAGAAGATGCTGCACTGGCTTTATCGCGGCGGCGGCGCCGAGCTGATGGACGAGTGGCGGCACGACAAGTTCAATCTCGTCTCGATGCCGCTCTTCATCCGCACGGCCGAGGTGTTCCTCCATTCGCGCAAGCCCGTGCAGACGTTGGCCGATCTGCAGGGGCTGAAGCTGCGCACGGCCGGCGCCTGGCTCGACATGGCCAAGGACCTGGGCGCGGCGCCCGTGACGATGCCCGGCGGCGAGGTCTATACCGCGCTCGAGCGTGGCACGATCGACGCGACCGAGTGGGGCACGCTGTGGGAGGACATCTCGCCCGGCTTCCACCAGGTCACGAAGTACGTGATCATCCCTGGCGTTCACCAGCCGACGGCGCCCTTCGAGCTCGTCATCAACCCGGACGTCTGGGCGAACTTCTCCGAGGCCGACCAGAAGCTGATCCGCGACGCCGCCTTCGACGTGACGATGAACTCGTGGCTGACGATCGGCCAGGAGGACGCCAAGGCGCTCGACTTCTACCGCCAGCAGGGCAACGAGATCATCGAGCTCGACCCCGAGGTGCAGTACCAGGCGCACGAGATCGGCCGCAAATGGGCCGACCAGGTGGCGGCCGAGAACGAGTGGTTCAAGCGCGTCTACGACAGCCAGAAGGAGTTCGAGGAGCTCTGGAAGGACTCGTCGCGCTACCGAAACGTCAAGACCCGGCCGAGCGAATAGCGTGAACGCCGCCGTCCGCGTGATCGAGGCGCTGACGGAATGGGTCGGGGCGGCGGGCGCACTGCTCGTCGTCCCGCTCACGCTCGCCACCTGCTGGGAGGTGTTCTCGCGCTATGTGCTGGGCGCACCGACCATCTGGGCCTTCGAGCTCGGCTACATGCTGATGGGCGTGCATTTCCTGCTGGGCGGCGCCATCGCGCTGAAGCGCCAGGTGCATGTGCGGATCGACCTGATCTATGCCCGGCTGCCCGACCGGCGCCGCGCGATCATCGACCTCGTCCTCTATCTCGGGCTCGTGCTGCCGGCGATCGTGATGTTCTGCCTGCGCTTCTGGGACTACACTTTCTCAGCGTACCTCTCGGGCGAGCAGTCCGGCATGTCGGCCTGGAACCCGCCGATCTGGCCGTTCCGGGCGCTCATCCTCCTCAGCTTCGTGCTGCTCGGCCTGCAGGTCGTGGCCGAGTGCCTGAAGGCGCTCGACGCCATCCGCGGCCGCGCCGCCTATCCGCGGGGCTGAGCCATGGCGGGCCTGCTCATGTTCCCCGCCCTCTTCGCGCTGATCTTCGCCGGTTTTCCGGTGGCCTTCGCGCTGCTGGGCGTCGCCTTCGCCTTCGGCGTCTACGCCTTCGGCGATGCCGTCTTCTTCCAGTTCACGCAGAAGGTCGAGGACGTCGCCTCGAACTTCGTGCTCGCCGCCGTGCCGCTCTTCGTCTTCATGGGCTCGATGCTCGAGCGGTCGGGGATCGCCGAGCAGCTCTTCAACGCCGTGCACCTCTGGACCAAGCGGCTGCCCGGCGGTCTCGCCATCGGCACGGTCGTGATGTGCATCATCTTCGCCGCCTCGACCGGCGTGATCGGCGCGACCGAGACCGTCGTCGGCCTGCTCGCCATCCCGGCGATGATGAAGCACAACTATTCCAAGCCGCTGATCTCGGGCACGATCTGCGCCGGCGGCTCGCTGGGGACGATCATCCCGCCCTCGGTCGTCGTCGTCGTCATGGGGCCGATCGCCGACGTGTCGATCGGCGACCTGATGGTCGGCATGATCTTTCCCGGACTGATCCTGGCGGCGCTCTACATCGTCTATATCATCGGGCTCTGCTTCCTGGTCCCGGAGGCGGCACCGCGCGTCACCGACGAGCCGGAGATGCCCTTCAGCGACAAGGTGCTCCTGACGGTCAAGGCGCTGTGGCCGCCGCTCTTCATGATCTTCGCCGTCTTGGGATCGATCATGCTCGGCTGGGCGGCGCCGACCGAGGCGGCGGGCTTGGGCGCGCTCGGCGCCTTGCTGCTCTCCATCGTCTACGGCAAGTTCAGCTTCAGGACCTTCGGCGAGGCGCTGATGAAGACGCTCGTCGTCACCTCGATGATCATGTTCATCCTGATGGCCGGCAGCCTGTTCACCGGCGTCTTCGTCGGCAATCGCGGCATGACGCTGATGCGCGACGTCATCGAGACGCTGGACGTCGGCCATTGGGGGCTGCTGGCCGTGTTCCTCGGGCTCGTCTTCCTGGCCGGGTTCTTTCTCGAATGGATCTCGATCCTGCTGATCTTCCTGCCGATCTTCATGCCCTTCGTGCTGGCGGCGGGCATGGACCCGGTCTGGTTCTGCATGCTGGTGCTGATCATGATCCAGACGAGCTACCTGACACCGCCCATGGCGCCCGCCATCTTCTACCTGCGCGGCGTGGCGCCGCCCGAGATCACGCTTCGGCACATGTATGCGGGGGTGGTGCCGTTCATCGTCATCCAGGTGGTGACGCTGGGGATCGTCGCCGCCTTCCCGCAGTTGGCGCTCTGGCTGCCAGCCCAGTTGCTGGGCTTCAAGTGAGGAGATAGAGATGACGCCCGACGAGATCCGCAGCACACCCTGCCGCACGCTGAGCGAGGCCGACCGCGACCGGTTCCTGGACGACGGCGCCATCTGTGTCGAGCGCGCCATCGGCGAGGAATGGCTGGCGGCGCTGCGCGCCGGCGTCGACCGGCTGGTCGAGCGCAGCCGCGCCGTGACGAAGTCGGACGCCGTCTTCGACCTCGAGCCGGGCCACCGCGCCGACGCGCCGCGGCTGCGCCGCGTGTCGAGCCCGGCGGACCAGGACGACGTCTTCTGGCGCGTCGTGGCCGAGGGGCCGGTCGGCGACATCGCCGCCGACCTGCTGGGCGGGGACGTGAAGTTCTACCAGTCCAAGCTGAACTTCAAATGGGCGAAGGGCGGCGCCGAGGTGAAGTGGCACCAGGACCAGCCGTTCTTTCCGCACACCAACCACGCGGTGGCGACCTTCGGCATCTACCTGAACGATTGCGGGCCGGAGCAGGGTCCGCTGCAGATCCTGCCGGGCTCGCAGCGCGGGCCGATCTACGATCATTACGATGCCGGCGACACCTGGCGGGGCGAGCTGCGCGACACGGATGCCGCGGGGCTGGACGTGTCGGGCATGGTCGAGCTGACGGCGCCGGCCGGGTCGATGACGGTGCACAACTACATCACCGTGCACAGCTCGCGGCCGAACCAGAGCGACCTCGGCCGGCCGCTGCTGCTCTATGTGCTTTCGGCGGCCGACGCCGCGCCCTACACGGCCCAGCCTCTCAAGAGCCGCTACGAGCAACGCATCGTCCGCGGAAAGCCCGCGACGCACGTCCACCACGAGCCTGGCCGCTATCGCGTGCCGCCCGACTGGAGCGGCGGCTACACCTCGATCTTCGCGATCCAGCAGCGGGAGACCGCAGCGGCGATGTGACGGGCTGAAGTGTGGGTGACGGGCTGAGCGGCGTCCGTGAGCGGACGACCGCCGCGTGGCACGCCCTTGCACGCGTGCAAGATCAGGTAAGTAGTTCGCCGTGCGGCGCACGCACCTCCGGGCGCTGAGGCGACGTCGGTCGATGCGGGCACCACGCAAAAAGAGCCCGGGCGCGAGCCCGGGCTCAAGTCTGGCGGCGCTCAACGCGCCCGCCGGGGAGACGTCATGTCACGGCATCATCCCGAAGACCCGCTCCCGCCGCGCCGCTTGGCGTCCGGCGGGAGCGGACGAGGTCACGGCATGCTCTTGTGCGCGGGCTTGGGCTCGGGCCGGTATGCCAGGTGCCCGCTCTCGTCGCCGCCGGCATGCGACGGAACCGCGCGCGCCAGCAGCGAGGGGCCATAGGCGCTCTCGCCATGGCTGCTGAGGTCGAGGCCCTCGCGCTCGTCGGCCTCGCTGACCCGAAGCCCGATCGTGCTCTTGATCAGCAGGAGCGCGAGGAACGAGACGACGGCCGTCCAGACGATGCAGACCGCCACCGCCTGCGCCTGGATGACGACCTGCGCCGGGATGCTCTCGAAGGCGCCGAAGCCGCCCAGCAGCGGGGCGCCGACAATGCCCGTGCCGATTGCGCCGACGATGCCCGAGACGCCATGGATGCCGAAGACGTCGAGGCTGTCGTCATAGCGGAACATCGACTTCAGCGAGACGACCGCCCAGTAGCTGACGATAGAGGCGATGGCACCGAGGAAGACCGCGCCCACGAACCCCGAAAGGCCGGCCGCCGGCGTGATGGCGACAAGGCCCGCCACCGCGCCCGAGGCGGCGCCCAGCAGCGAGGCATGGCCGCGCATGATCTGCTCCGCCGCAGACCAGGCGATCGCGGCCGCGGCCGTCGCCAGGATGGTGTTGAGCACCGCCGCGGCCGTCAGGCCGTTCGCTTCGAGGTTCGAGCCCGCGTTGAAGCCGAACCAGCCGACCCACAGCAGGCAGGCGCCGATCAGCGTCAGCGGCAGGTTGTGCGGCGCCATGTTCTCGCGGCCATAGCCGAGCCGCCGGCCGAGCATGATCGCGGCGACAAGGCCCGCAACGCCGGCATTGATGTGGACGACGGTGCCGCCGGCGAAGTCGAGCGCGCCGAGTTCGAACAGGAAGCCGCCCGACCACCACACCATATGCGCCATCGGCAGGTAGGCGAAGGTGAACCAGAGCGCCAGGAAGGCGAGCGTCGCCGAGAACTTCATCCGCTCGGCCGTCGCGCCGACGATCAGCGCCGGGGTGATGGCGGCGAAGGTCAGCTGGAAGATGACAAAGCTCAGCTCGGGGATGACGACGCCCGGCGTGAAGGTCTCCGTGACGGAATCGAGCCCGACCCCGATCAGGAACGCCTTGGAGAGGCCGCCGAAGAACGGCGTGATCCAGCTCGCCTCGCCCTCGGTGCCGCCGGTGAAGGCGATGCTGTAGCCATAGACCATCCACAGGAGCGAGATCATCGAGAAGCCGATGAACACCTGCATCAGCACCGACAGGATGTTCTTGGCGCGCACCAGCCCGCCGTAGAACAGCGCGAGCCCCGGGATCGTCATCATCACGACCAGGATGGTCGAGAGCAGCATCCAGGTCGTGTCGCCCTTGTCGGGGATGGGCGCGGCGGCCTCCGTGACCTGCACCACAGCCTCCGCCGCGGTCGTGTCGGTCGTCTGCGCCAGCGCCTGACAGGCGGCGAGCGCCGACAGTATGACGGCCGATGTGAATGTCAGTTTCCTCATGGTCTCCCTCTCATTGCTGTCGGCGGGTCGGGCCCTGCCAGATCTGCCTGGTGCTGCGGCGCCGGAGCCCGGTTTCAGACGGCCTCCATGTCGCGCTCGCCGGTCCGCACCCGGACCGCCTGCTCGACGGGAATGACAAAGATCTTGCCGTCGCCGATCTTGCCGGTGTGGGCGTGGCGGCGGATCGTCTCGACGACGCCGTCGCACTCCTCGTCGTTGACGACGATGTCGAGCCGCAGCTTGGGCACGAACTGGACGACGTATTCGGCCCCGCGATAGATCTCGGTGTGGCCGCTCTGCCGGCCATAGCCCTTGATCTCCGAGACCATCAGGCCCTGGACGCCCGCGCCGGACAGCGCCGTCCTGACCTCCTCGAGCTTGTAAGGTTTGATCACCGCGATGATCAGCTTCATCACTCTCCCCACCGCCGTCTGTCTTGCCCGCCTAACGTTATTCAAGGAGCGTGCCACCGTAGAAGGCATGGAGAATTTTCGTTTTATGTCAGATCTCTACGCTGGCATCAGCCGACGAGAGAGCCCGTCACTGCGAGAGCGGTTGCTCAACAATTAATCAGTCTGGAAAGATGCTTAAACATTTGGCAATGGCTGGCTGATCCATCATGCGGATGATCGGCGGAGATCGACCGGGGCTCGGGTCGACCGGTGCGGGATTCTGTGCATCATGCCGGGCAGGGGGATCGGGCCATGACCGACATTGCGACGCGCGTCTACAATCACACCTGGAAGATCGACCCGATCGTCCGCTCGGTCATCGACACGGACTTCTACAAGCTGCTGATGGCGCAGAGCGTCCTGCGCCATAACCCGGAGACGCGGGTCACCTTCAGCCTGATCAACCGCTCGGACCGCGTGCCGCTGGCCCGCCTGATCGACGAGGGCGAGCTGCGCGAGCAGCTCGACCACATCCGCACGCTGCGTCTCAGCCGCGGCGAGTCGACCTGGCTGCGCGGCAACACGTTCTACGGCAAGCGCTGGATGTTCGACCCCGACTTCATCGCATGGCTCGAGGGGTTCCGCTTTCCCGAGTACCACCTCGAGCGCAAGGGCGAGCAGTACGAGCTGACCTTCGCCGGGCGCTGGGCCGAGAGCATGATGTGGGAGATCCCGGCGCTTGCCGTCATCATGGAGCTGCGCTCCCGCGCGGTGCTGCGGCACATGGGCCGGTTCGAGCTGCAGGTGCTCTATGCGCGCGCCATGACGCGGGTCTGGGAGAAGGTGACCGAGCTGCGCCAGCTCGACGGGTTGCGCATCGCCGATTTCGGCACGCGCCGCCGGCACGGCTTCCTGTGGCAGGACTGGTGCGTGCAGGCGATGATCGAGGGGCTTGGGCCGAAATTCACGGGCACCTCGAACTGCCTGATCGCCATGCGCCGCGAGGTCGAGGCGGTCGGCACCAATGCGCACGAGCTGCCGATGGTCTATGCCGCGCTGGCCGACAGCGACGAGGAGCTGGCGCGCGCCCCCTACAAGGTGCTGGAGAACTGGCAGCGCGACTATGGCGGCAATCTGCTGATCATGTTGCCCGACACTTTCACGACCGAGGCCTTCCTGCGCGGCGCGCCCGACTGGATGGCGCGCTGGACGGGCGTGCGCATCGACTCGGGCGACCCGGTCGTGGGCGGCGAGACGGTGATCGACTGGTGGCGCGCCCGCGGCGAGGACCCGGCGGGCAAGCTGATGATCTTCTCAGACGGCCTCGACGTTGAGACGATGCGCCAGCTGCACCGCCGCTTCGCCGGCCGCGTCAACGTCAGCTTCGGCTGGGGCACGCTGCTGACCAACGACTTCCGCGGCCTGGCCCCAGACCGCGCCCTCGATCCGTTCTCGCTGGTCTGCAAGGTCGTCTCGGCGGACGGCCGACCAGCGGTGAAGCTGTCGGACAACCCCTCAAAGGCGGTCGGCCCGGCGGACCAGGTCCTGCGCTACAAGCGCGTCTTCGGCGTCAGGGAGCAGAATGACATGGGCGTCGTCGTCTGACGAGAAATCAGTACCCCAGTTCCGCCGGCGGCCGCGAGCAGAGGACCGCGGCCGAGCGGTAATAGGCCTGGACGGGCTCTTCCAGATGATCGTTGTCGGTGAAGAGGGCGAAGGCCTGGATCGGCTCGGGCGGCGGGGCGCCGAAGGCGAGGCGGTAGTCCTCGCGCAGGTCGCGCTTCTCGGTCACCCAGCTGCCGAGGGCGTCGGCGCCGCTGCGCACGACGATGCTGCGCAGCGTGCCGGGGAAGAAGGGGCTGTCGATCACCTCGCCGACCGCGTTGGCCTCGGTCGCCCAGACATAGCGGATGGTCGGCACGGCCTTGGGGTTCGACAGGCTTCCCGGATCGCCGAAGGCGAGGAAGAGCGACGCGGCGACGTCCTCGCGGTCGCGCCGCGACAGGTCGGCCTGCGCGGGCAGGGCGTCGACGCGCCACGTCCAGTCGAGCATCGGGCAGTCGTCCGTGTCGATCTCGACCCAGCGCGCCAGGCCCGAGGACGAGCCCTCGCCGGTGGCGGAGATCACCACCTCGTCGTCGAGGGGCACCAGCCTCCACTCGGTCTCGTGCCAGACCTTGAAGTGCAGCCAGCTTTTGTCGAGGGCGTCGGCGGCGGTGAAGATCGGATAGGCCTGCAGCGCGCCCGCGCCGGCGGAGGTCTGCGCCCGCTGCGTCTGGTCGGCGCAGCCCGCCACCAGGGCCAGTGCGCCGCCGACGGCGAGTCCGAAGATCCGACGCATGTTCCACCTCCCGCAGATCGCGGTAATCTCCTGCAAATTGTAGTCGTTCCGCCGAAAGCGCTCCATAGGGCCGAGGCGGCAGTTCGCGAAAGCAGCGTCGGCCGCGCCGCGAAATGAAGGCGGGACTGGACGTACGCCAAGCTCAGATCGCGACGTAGACGCCGGTCAAAAGTGAATAGAGCTGCCGGTTCAGCAGCCGCATCAGATCGATGTCGAGGAAGCCGAGCAGCACCAGGAACGCGACCGCGAAGCAGAGATAGGCGAGCGGCAGCAGCAGCTGCGCCGGGGCGAAGTCCTCGAGCAGCGACGGCAGCAGGATCCAGCCGGCGATATAGATCGGCACCGGCATGATCAGATAGGCCCAGCCGATCGTCCAGAGCAGATAGCTGTGGATCATGAGCTCGAAGACCCCGGCGACCGGCAGGAAGGCGTAGATGAAGACCAGCGCCGTGGGCCGGCCCGGATCGAGCGGCGACACGCCATAGCGCCGCCGGCTCATCTGGCAGAGGCGCAGGAAGCAATAGAGCGCTGACGAGAAGATCAGCGGCCAGGCCACGGTCGGCCAGAACACCAGGGCGTCGTAGAACCCGCGTGAGAGCATCGCCTCATGGCTCCCCCACCGGCCGGAACGCTGGCCGGCGACCGGCAAGCTGCACCGGACGCGTTAAGGAGTCGTGGACGTAGCGTCAGGCAGAACGATCGGGTCCGGGTCGACTGCTTTGCCCGGGTTTGCGCGGGCGCTCGGCCGCGCGCGACCTCTTTGCAAGCAGGCCTTTGCTCCCATAGGGTCGCGGGCGACGGCACGGGGGCGGCGAGGCCGAGACTCGGCGCGCCGCGGGTGCCGGCGCTGGCAATCGCGACGGCGGGGGAGGAGGGGTGATGCACATCGCCGAGTTGAACACCGGGCGGGCGCGGCACGATCTCGACGACCCCCGCATGGCGGGCTTCATGGACAACCTCGCGCACATCAACGCGCTGGCCGAGCGCAGCGCGCGCATCGCTGCCCAGCAAGACGTTCGCCTGCCGTGCGCTTTCGGCTAAACCGGACGCGCCGCCCCAGCGGGCGCCGAATTGGCCGTTAACTCGCATATGCGATTCCCCAGAGCCGGCGCGCTAAGGCGGCGCCCGGCATCATCCGCAGCCCGAGCTGGAGTTTCGGCCTTGCCCATTTACCCCCTGTCCACGCGGCGCATCTTGGTGACCGGCGGCGCCGGCTTTCTCGGCAGCCATCTCTGCGAGCGCCTGATCGACGCCGGTCACGAGGTGCTGTGCGTCGACAATTTCTTCACCGGCAGGCGGACAACGCTGGACCGTCTGCTCGATCATCCGCGCTTCGAGCTGATGCGCCACGACGTGACGTTCCCGCTCTATGTCGAGGCGGACGAGATCTACAACCTGGCCTGCCCAGCCTCGCCCATCCACTACCAGCACGACCCGGTCCAGACGACGAAGACCTCCGTGCACGGCGCGATCAACATGCTGGGACTGGCAAAGCGGCTGCGCGGCAAGATCCTGCAGGCCTCGACCTCCGAGGTCTATGGCGACCCGACCATCCATCCGCAGACCGAGGAGTACTGGGGCAACGTCAACCCGATCGGGCCGCGCTCCTGCTATGACGAGGGCAAGCGCTGCGCCGAGACGCTGTTCTTCGATTATCACCGCCAGCATCGGCTGCGCATCAAGGTCATGCGGATCTTCAACACCTATGGGCCGCGCATGCACCCCAATGACGGGCGCGTGGTCTCGAACTTCATCGTCCAGGCGCTGCGGGGCGAGCCGATCACGATCTATGGCGACGGCTCGCAGACGCGGTCCTTCTGCTATGTCGACGACCTGATCGAGGGCATGATCCGGCTGATGAAGCAGCGCCGACGAGATCACCGGCCCCATCAACATCGGCAATCCGGGGGAGTTCACGATCCGCGAGCTGGCCGAGAAGGTGCTGGCGATCACCGGCTCGAAATCCGAGCTCGTCCACAAGCCGCTGCCGGAGAACGACCCGATGCAGCGCCAGCCGGACATCACCAAGGCGCGCGAGCTGCTCGGCTGGGCGCCGACCGTGCGGCTGGACGATGGCCTCGTGAAGACCGTCGCCTATTTCGACGACCTGCTCTCGAGCCGTCTCGCATCGGCGTGACATCTGATCCTCGAGGGGCTGTTCTTGCCATCCGGCGCCGGCCGACCATCCGGGAGGAAGATGCAGGCCTTGGGCACGGACGTCCACGCACGTGCACGCTTGTGCACGCGTACACACTTCCGCAAGCCATTGATATCGCTCGAAAGCCATGGCTCTGTTAACCGGATGGAAACGGCCTGGCAGGGCTCAAGACACGCATATGGTCGGGGCGATCTGGCGCGCCGAGCCCGGGTTGGATCCTACCAGGCCACCCTGCGGCCGTCGCGGAAGAAGCCGCCGGTCGGGCCATCGTCCGGCAGCAGCGCCGCCCAGCAGACGCCGGCGGCGCCCTCGCTGACCGGGCGGCCGCCGCTGCCGCCCATGTCGGTCGCGACCCAGCCGGGGCAGACGCTGTTGACCAGCACCCCGCTGCCGGCGAGCTCGGCCGCCAGCAGGCGGGTCAGCGCGTTCAGCGCGGCCTTCGACGCGCTGTAGCCCGGCGGGCCCGCGCCCATCTCGGCCAGGCTGCCCGATCCGCTGCTGACGTTGACGATGCGGCCCCAGCGCCGCTCGCGCATGCCGGGCGCAAACGCCTGCGCGACGCTCCAGGCGCCGAAGAGGTTCGTCTCGAAGATCTGGCGAACGCGCGCGAGATCGACGCCCGTCGCGTTCTGGTCGGTGTCGTAGTCGATGCCGGCATTGTTGACGAGCACGTCGACCGGCCCGGCTCGCTCGCCCAGCGTCGCGACCGAGCCCGGGTCGGCCACGTCGAGCGCGATCGCCCGGACGTCGAGGCCTTCGCCCTGCAACCGCCCGGCCGCCGCCGCGCCCTTGCCCTGGTCGCGCGCGGCGAGCAGGACGCGCAGGCCGGCGGCGCCGAGCTGGCGGCAGACCTCGAGGCCGATGCCGCGGTTGGCGCCGGTGACGAGCGCGGTGCGACCCTGTTGCGTCACGTCGCATCCTCCCCTTTCAGCAAGGCCCGGCGGAGCGCCGCGACGTCGCCAGGCGTCAGACCGTGCGCCTCGCCAGGCTCGACCGCCACGGTGCAGCTCGCGCCGAGCGCCCGGAAGACGGTCTCGCTCTCGCGGACGCGGCGGAGCGGGATGTGCGGGTCGCGCGCATGGCAGCCGATGTGGACGGGCATGCCGGCCAGCTGCGCGGCGTAGTCGAAGCGCTTGGGCGCGTGGCCATAAAGGTCGTCGGCCGGCGCCCCGCCCGCGTCCGCCGTGCCGACAAGGCCCGCCGACAGGCCGAAGACATGGGCGAACTGCCGGCCCGAGCGCGCCGCGTATTCGAGCGCGAGGCAGCCGCCCTGGCTGAAGCCCAGCAGCACGATGCGGTCGTCGGCGAAACCTTCCTCGGCGGCGGCCGCCACCGCCCGCTCGACGGCGCCGAGCGCCGAGTCGAGCCAGGGCGTGAGCCGGGCCATCGGCGCGAGGAAGCTGACGGGCCACCAGGACCGGCCCGCGGCCTCGGGCGCGAACAGGGCGGCGTCCACAACGCCGAGCTCCGCCGCCAGCGGCAGGATCCCGTCAGCGCCGGCGCCGCGCCCGTGCAGCATGACGAGCGCGAGCCTGCCCCGCGCCGGCCCGGCGCGGCGGAGCATGCCTTGCCCGTGCGGGTCCTCCTCGGTCATTCCGGCAGGCTGATCGGCGGCAGACTCCGCTCGATGCGCTCGCGCATCGACTCGTAGCGCGGCGGCAGCTTCAGAGCCCGGCCCAGCGTCTCAACGGGCTCGTCCACGGCAAAGCCGGGCGGATCGGTGGCGATCTCGAAGAGAACGCCGCCCGGCTCGCGGAAGTAGATCGCGTTGAAGTACTGCCGGTCGATCACGGGCGTCACGTCGAAGCCCGCCGCCAGCAGCCGCTCGCGCCAGCCGCGCTGCTCGTCGTCGTCGCGGGCGCGGAAGGCGATATGGTGGATGGTCCCGGCGCCCTGCCGCCCGAGCGAGGGCGCGTCGTCGCGCTTGAGATCGATGACCGCACCGCGCGCGCCGCCCCGCGACTGGCCCTGCGCAGCAAAACGCAACCGCGCGCCGCGCTTGCTCGGCTCCTCGCCGACCTGCGCGTAGCCGAAATGATCGACCAGCAGTCGCGCCGTCGGCGCCGGGTCGTCGAGCCACAGCGTCACGCCGAAGAAGCCGTCGAGCGGCGACTGCTCGGTGCCCTCGGCCTCGACGATCTCGACGGCCAGCCCGTCCGGGTCGCGCAGCGTGATCACGCGGCCCCCGAACCGCTCGACCGGTCCGTCGAAGTCGACCGCGGCGAGCGCCAGCCGGTCCATCCAGCCGTCGAACTCGGCGGGCGAGGCGGCATAGGCGACGGCATCGGCCATGCCCGTCCCGGCGCGCCCCGGCCCGGCATCGACGAAGGGGAAGTAGGTCATGATGGTGCCGGGCGCGCCCGTCCGGTCGCCGTAATAGAGGTGATAGGTGCCTGGATCGTCGAAGTTGACGGTCCGCTTCACCAGCCGCTGCTGCAGAGTTCGCGTGTAGAAATCGACGTTCGGCTGCGGTGGCCCCGAGATCGCCGTGACGTGGTGCAGGCCTGGGATGGTCGTGGGCATGTCCGTCTCCGTCAATAGGCACGGCCGCCCACGGCGCGGCGCGGTTTGCCGGGGCCGTCGGGAAGCGGGATGAACTCCTCCTCGTCGCCGGGCACGGTGTCGAAGCGTCCGCGCGCCCATTCCTCCTTGGCCTGCTCGATCCGGTCGGGGCGCGACGAGACGAAGTTCCACCAGATATAGCGCGGGCCCTCCATGGGCTCGCCGCCATAGAGCATCAGGCGGGCGTCGCTCTCGGCCGCGACCGCGACATGGGCGCCGGGGCGCAGCACCAGCAGGCGGCCCGGCTCGTGGCGGGCGCCGTCGATCTCGACCGTGCCGGAGAGGAGGTAGAGCGCCCGCTCCTCGTGGCTGGGCTCGATCTCCACCCGGCCGCCGGCGCTGAGGCCGATGTCGGCGTAGAGCGTCTCGGACACGGTGGCGAGCGGCGAGCGCAGGCCGTGCATCTCGCCCGCGATCAGCCGCAGCGACAGCGCGCCGTCGTCGAGACGGGGCATGTCGGCCTCGGGGTGGTGCATGAAGACGGGGTCGCTCTCCTCGGCCGCCGCCGGCAGCGCCACCCAGGTCTGCATCCCGAACAGCCGCTGGCCGCGCGCCTTCAGCTCGGGCGCGGTGCGCTCGGAATGCACGATGCCGCGGCCCGCGCGCATCCAGTTGACGGCGCCCGGCCGGATCGCCTGCTCGGTGCCCAGGCTGTCGCGGTGCAGGATCTCGCCCTCGAGCAGATAGGTGACGGTGGCGAGGTTGATGTGCGGATGCGGGCGCACGTCGATGCCCTGGTCGGTCAGGAACTCGGCCGGCCCCATCTGGTCGACGAAGATGAAGGGGCCGACCATCTGGCGCTGCGCGGCCGGCAGGACGCGGCGCACCTCCATCTCGCCCAGGTCGACGGCGCGCGGCACGATGATCGTCTCGATGGCCTCGACCGAAGGCCGGTCACCCGGCACCGGGTCGGGACATGGTCTCCAGCTCATCGCACCCTCCTTCGCGCCGCTCCATGCGCCGCCAAGCGACAGCATAGCCCGCCCGGCGATGCTGGGAAGCCGAAACGCGGCGGAGAAGGCTGCGGGGGTCGAGCCGCGATCAGACCTCGCCCCGGCTGGCGAGGTCCCTGATCCGGTCGGCGATGCGACAGGCCATGGCCTGGATCGTCAGCGAGGGGTTCGTGCCCGCGCTGGTCGGGAACAGCGAGCCGTCGCAGATCCAGAGGTTCGGGATGTCCCAGGTGCGCCCGTCCGGATTGACGACGCTGGTCCGCGGGTCGCTGCCTATCCGGCAGGTGCCCATCAGGTGGGCGGTCGAGCTGTCCTTGAAGATGTCCTTCGCGCCGATGCGCTCCATCCCCTCCCACATGAAGCGGATCGAGTGCTCGATGAGGCGTTTGTCCTCCTCGGCATAGCTGAAGATCGATTTGGGGATCGGCAGGCCGTACTGGTCGATCTCGTCGGTCAGCTCGATGCGGTTCGACTCCTGCGGCAGCACCTCGCCGACGATCTTCAGCCCGGCCTGGCGGTTGTACTTGGCCATCTCCTGGCGCAGCTTCATGCCCCAGAAGCCGCGGCCGGACGACAGGCTGTGCGCCCATTCGCCGGGCAGCGGGCCCTGGCTCATGAAGGAGTAGCCGCCGGGGAAATCCTTGTTGTCGTCATAGTTCCAGTGCTCGCAGACGCCGAGCGAGGGCGGCGACTTGTACCAGCGGATCTCCTCGTCCATCAGGCCGTAGACGGCGTGGTTGCTGTTCGTCATCAGGTACTTGCCGACGAGCCCGCTGGAGTTCGCCAGCCCGTCGGGGAACTGCTCGTTCGCCGACATCAGCAGCAGGCGCGGCGTCTCGACGGCATAGCCCGCGACGACGACGTTGCGGGCGCGCTGGTGCAGCCAGCGCCCGTCGCGGTGGTAATGCACGCCCGTGGCGCGGCCGCCTCGGTCCATCTCGACGCGGCCGACCATCGCCATGTCGCGGATCTCGGCGCCGGCCGCCAGCGCGCGCGGGATCCAGGTGACGAGTGCGCTCTGCTTGGCGTTGGTCGAGCAGCCGATCTTGCAGAAGCCGCGATAGACGCATGGGTGCGCCAGCCCGCGCGGCGCCGACAGCGTGGCGATCGGCGTCGGTGCCCAGGCAACGCCCATGGCGTCGCAGGCGCGGGCAAGCACGTCGGCAGCCGCGTTGAACTCGTGCGGGCGGTAGGGATAGGGGCCGCGCGGCGGGCCCCAGGGGTAGCTGACCGGGCCGGCGATCTTCAGCGCGTCCTCGACCTCGTCGTAATAGTGCCACATCTCGCGCCAGGAGACGGGCCAGTCGGCGCCGTAGCCGAGCTTGGAGCGCGCCTTGAACCAGTCCGGCCGCATCCTGAGCGACACCATCTGGAAGTGCACGGTCGAGCCGCCGACCGCCTTGCCGCTGTTGTTGCTGCCATAGGAGATCGGATTGTCGCCGCCGGTGATGCGGTCGTCCGTCCAATAGAGTTTGTGCTGCTCGCTCTCGTCCGAGGCGAACTCCTCCAGCGGCCGGAAATAGGGGCCGGCATCGAAGGCGACGACCGAGAAGCCGGCCTCGGCCAGCCGGCAGGCCAGCGCGCCGCCGCCGGCGCCCGTGCCGACGATGGCGAAGTCGACCTCGTCGGACTCGGCGAAGGTGCGCATCGGCACCCAGCCTCCCCTGCGGAAGACGTCGGGCGCGCGGCCGTCGACCGCGCGCGGGTGTTCAGGCAGTGGCATCGTCGATCTCGTCCCAGCGCTTCGAAAGCGGTGCCTCCCAGCCGTCCCGCAGGTTGCCGCGCCGCCGGGCATAGCCGCGCGGCGACGCCGGGCCGCCAAAGCCGATCTCGCTCCAGGCGGCGGGGTGGGCGTAGTAGATGGCGACGCATTCGGTCAGCAGGTGGTCGCTGAAGAATTTCTTGGCCGGCAGTTCGTCCCAGACGGCCGAGCGGGTCTCGCCTTGCTGGATGCAGGAGAGCACCTCGTCCTGACGGCCCGCGTCGAGCGCACGGAAGGCGTCGCCGAAGCGGGCCCGCGCCTCGTCGTCGATGCCCCTGAGGCCGAGCTTCCAGGCGTCGCGCAGCGGCGGCATGCCCTCGAAGCGATAGCCGTCCTTGCGGTCGGCATGGAGCTTCTCGTCGATCCAGGGGGCGATGGGCACGGGGTGCTCGCGGTCAGGCTGCGGCAGCAGACGGTGGCAGGCGGCCTCGAGCGTCAGGTATTCCTCGGGCTCGAGAAAGCGCCGGGGCGGCACCTGGTCCAGCCGCAGCGCGACGATCTCACGCGTGTAGTCGTCCCAGGAGGGCGTGTCCCATTTGTCGAGGACGTCATACTCCGGATAGGGATTGATGAAGTCGTCCGTCATCGCTCGGCCTCCATGAGGTCGAGGGCGCCGAGCCCGGCGAGCGCCACGCCGATGAAGCCCGGCGGCGCCGGCAATGGCGGGCCCTGCAGGATCATCTGGCTCCAGTTCCGCCAGCCGCCCATGTTGCGGTGGATGCCATAGGCGTGGAACAGCGTGCCCATGACGCCCAGCACGGCCGTGGCGCCACACATCGTGCGGGCGGCGGCGATGCGGCGGGCGGACGGGCGCGCCGTGGCCGCGAGAAGCGCCGCGGCGGCGAGCGGCGGGATCGTGACCGGCAGCAGCATATAGGGGTTCTGGTAGGCGCCCCGGTAATGCAGGAGCCCGACCTCGACGACGGTGCCGAGCATCGCCCCCGCCGTGCCCAGCGCCACCGCCGGGCCCGAGAAACCGGCGTCCTCGCCCCGCAGCCGAGCGCCCGCGCCCTCGGCCGCCAGCCCTGCGGCGCCGGCGCCCAGCAGCGTGCCCGGCGCGACCAGAGGTGCGGCGTACATCAGGTTCATCAGGTCGAACCCGCCGACCCGCTTGCCGATGTTGTAGAGGTGAAAGCCGAAGCCGGCGCACCCGGCCGCCCCGGCCATCATGTAGACCGTGCGCCCCGGCGCCTCTTGCCCGGCGTCCCGCGTCGCCTGGAGCGTCGACCTGCCCAGGGCGACGGCAGAGACCGTCGGCGCGACATACATGAAGGGGTCGTTGTAGCGCGCCCTGTTGTGCTCGAGCCCGCTGTCGGCGACGGCGCTGAACGACAGCGCCGCGGAGCCCGAGAACAGCAGCTTGCGCGAACGCTCGAGCCGATCGCGCCGCCGCCGGTCCGATGATGGCGGATGATCGCCAAGCCCCGGCTCGACCGGGAGATCGCGCGCGGCGGGAGACCGTCCGGCCGAGCCGGACGATGATGGTCGAGTGGGCACTCGCGACGGCGCCCGGCCGCCCCCGAGCGCGCGGCCGATCAGGTAGCCCGCGCCGATGCTGAGCGCCGCGGCAGCCGCCACCTTGGCGGGGCTGCCGAACAGCGGCCCCTGCCTGCGGCTGGGCTCGGGCGGCCGGGGCCCGGGCAGCACCCGCGCGACGGCGCCTTGGCGACGCCCCGGGGCCGGCTGCCAGCGCTTAGTCACGGCCCGGCAGGATCGGCGCGAGCGCGTCCTTGATCGTCTGGCGCAGCATATGCGCGTTCTCGGGATCGCCGCCCCACAGGGTCTCGACGAAGGCGCGCGCGTTCTTGAGCCGGATGTGCGGCGGCAGCGGCGGCACCTCGGGGTCCGTCATCGCCTCGATCAGCACGGGCCGGTCAGCGGCAAAGGCCCTGTCGAAGGCGGGCGCGATCTGCTCCGGGTCGTCGACGCGGATGCCTTCGAGGCCCAGCATCTGCGCATAGGCGGCGAAGGGGAAGTCGGGCAGCGCCTGGCTGGCCGGGAACTTGGGCTCGCCGTCCTGGGCGCGCATCTCCCAGGTCACCTGGTTGAGGTCGTTGTTGTGCAGCACCAGCACGACCAGGCGCGGGTCGGCCCAGTCCTTCCAGCGGTCGGCCATTGTGATCAGCACGTTGATGCCGTTCATCTGCATGGCGCCGTCGCCGACGCAGGCGACGACGGGGCGGTCCGGAAAATTGATCTTGGCCGACAGCGCATAGGGCATGCCGGGCCCCATCGTCGCCAGCCCGCCAGAAAGCGAGGCCATCATGCCCTCGCGGATCTTGACGTCGCGGGCGTACCAGTTGGTGCCAGAGCCCGAATCCGCCGTGATGATGACGTTGTCGGGCAGGCGCGGCGAGAGCTCCCAGAAGACGCGTTGCGGATTGACGGGCTTGGCGCTCTGCATCGCCCGCTCCTCGAGCTTGTCCCACCAGGCGGCGACGCCCTTCTCGATTTGCTCGCGCCAGCTGCGGTCCTGCTTCTGCTCGACCAGCGGCATCAGCGCGCGCAGCGTCTCGCGCGCATCGCCGCAGAGCGGCACCTCCATCGGGTAGCGGATGCTGAGCATGCGGGCGTCGATGTCGATCTGCACGCCGCGGGCGCGGCCGACCTCGGGCAGCCACTCGGAATACGGGAAGCCCGAGCCGATCATCAGCAGCGTGTCGCAGCCCTCCATCAGGTCATAGCTCGGCCGCGTGCCGAGCAGCCCGATCGAGCCCGTCACCCAGGGCAGGTGGTCGGGCAAGACGTCCTTGCCGAGCAGCGCCTTGGCAACGCCGGCGCCGAGCTTGTCGGCGATCTGCACCACCTCGGGCGCAGCGCCTTTGGCGCCCTGGCCGATCAGGATGGCGACCTTCTCGCCCTCGTTCAGCACCTGGGCGGCCTTGCGCAGATCCTCGTCGGTCGGCACGACGCGCGGCGCCGAATAGCCGAGACCCGAGTGGATGGCTCCGTGCGCGTGCGGCGGCAGCTCGACGGCGTTCTGCTGCTGCAGGTCCTTGGGCAGGATGATGCAGGTGACGACGCGCTCGGAGATGGCGATGCGCATCGCCCGGTCGATCAGGTGGCGCACCTGCGCCGGCGAGGACGCCATGTGGACGTACTCGGTGACGTCCTTGAACAGGCTGACGAGGTCGATCTCCTGCTGATAATGCCCGCCGAGCGACGAGCGGGCCTGCTGGCCGACGATGGCGACCACCGGCTGGTGATCGAGCCGCGCGTCGTAGAGGCCGTTCAGGAGGTGCACCGCGCCTGGGCCGGAGGTCGCCAGGCAGACGCCGACCTCGCCAGTGAACTTGGCATGCGCGGTCGCCATGAAGGCGGCGAGTTCCTCGTGGCGCGCCTGGACGAACTCGATCTTGTCGGTGAAGCCCGCCAGCGCGCCCATGAGGTCGTTGATGCCGTCGCCGGCATAGCCGTAGATCCGCCGCACCCCCCAATCGTGCATCCGCTCCCAGAAAAACTCGCTGACTGTCTTCGCCACTTTCGGATCCTCCTCGACAACTGGGCTGGGCGGGATTCGGAGGGGCGCGTTTCAAACGGGCTGACCCGCGCTCTGCCGCACGGCCTTCGCATCAATCGGAACGGCACCGCCGTCTGGTGGTTCCCTGAGTGACAGGATTTGCTCCGGCGGCGCCCGGACGCCGCGCGGCCCCGCAAGACCGCGGCGGAACGAGCCGGGGCGGATCGGCAGGAGGACCGAGGCGTCCGCGCGCCGCCGTGAGCCCCGCGTAAGCGCCGCGCGCCGCCATGCGCCGCGGGTCCAGGCAGGCAGGACGCCGGAAGACGGGAGACCATTCGATGCCGACAGTCATGATCACTGGCGCTTCGGCCGGCGTCGGTCGCGCCATCACGCGCCGCTTCGCCGCCCCTGGGGTAACGCTGGGCCTGATCGCCCGCGGCACCGAGCGGCTCGAGGCGGCCGCCGGCGAGGTGCGCGCGCGCGGCGGCGAGGCGGTCGTGCTGCCCGCCGACGTGGCCGACGCGGGCGCGGTCGAGGCCGCCGCCGACCGGCTCGAGCGCGAGGCCGGGCCGATCGACGTCTGGATCAACGGCGCCATGGTGACGATCTTCGGCCCGTTCTGGGAGATATCGCCCGACGAGTTCCGCCGGCAGACCGAGGTCACCTATCTCGGCTGCGTCTATGGGACCATGGCGGCGCTCAAGCGCATGAAGCCGCGCGACCACGGCGTGATCGTGCAGATCAGCTCGGCGCTCGGCTTTCGCTCGATCCCGCTGCAGTCGGCCTATTGCGGCGCCAAGCACGCCATCATCGGCTTCACCGACTCGATCCGCTCCGAGCTGATCCACGAGCGGTCGAACGTCGCCGTCACGGCGGTGCACCTGCCGGGCGTGAACACGCCCCAGTTCGACTGGGCGCGCAACAAGATGCCGCGCCGGGTGCAGCCGGTCGCGCCGATCTACCAGCCCGAGACGATCGCCAACGCCGTGCACCATGCCGCGCACCATCCGCGGCGCGACTTCTTCCTCGGCCGGTCGTCCCAGGAGATCGTGCTGGCCCAGAAGGTCGCGCCGGGCCTGCTCGACCGCTATCTGGCCGAGAGCGCCTGGAGCGGCCAGATGACGGACGAGCCCAAGGAGCCGCGGCCCGACAACCTGTTCGAGCCGGTCGAGGGCGACTTCGAGGCGCGCGGCCGCTTCAGCGGCCAGGTCACGCGCTATACGCCCGGCGTCTGGCTGAGCCTGCACCGCGACGAGGCCGCGATGGCCTTCGTGGGGCTCGCCGCGCTGGGCCTGATGGCGGCCGTCTTCGCGGGCCGGCGCCGGTGAGCGAGCAGGTGAGCGAACAGGCGACAGAGGGGCCCGAAGCGAACGATGCGCCCGAGCGGCCGGGCGGCTTCACGCCGATCCGCGACTATGCCCTGATCGGCGACATGCGCACCGGCGCGCTGGTCTCCAAGACCGGCTCGATCGACTGGCTGTGCCTGCCCAATTTCCACAGCGACGCGCTTCTGGCGGGAATGCTCGACCCGCTGCGCGGCGGATCGCTCTTCACCGGGCCGCGGCGCTGCCGGCGGGTGAGCCGTCGGTATGTCGAGGGCGCGCCGATCCTGGAGACCCGCTTCGAGACCGATGACGGCGTGCTGACCGTGACCGACTTCATGGCGCTCTCGAGTGCGCCGCGGCCCCGGCCGCTCGACCCGCAGCGACGGCTGATCCGGATCGTCGCGGCCGAGAGCGGAGAGCCCGAGGTGGCGCTGCGCTTTGCGCCGCGACCCGGCTATGGCCGCCGCGTGCCGCGGCTGAAGGCGCGCGGCAAGCTCGGCTGGACGCTGGCCGACGGCGAGAGCTTTCTGCTGTTCCAGAGCGATCTTCAGCACGAGGCGGGGTCGCAGGGCGTGCTCGAGGGCACCACCCGGCTGGCCGCGGGCGAGGCGCGCAGCGTGTCGCTCTCGTTCTGCGGCCGCGACATCGGCGTGGTGCCGCCGATCGGCGCGCAGGCCTGCGCGGCCGAGCTCGACGAGACGCTCGGCTGGTGGCAGCGATGGCTCGGCCGGCTGGATTATGACGGGCCCTTCCGGGACGAGGTCTTCCGCAGCGCGATGGCCTTGCGGCTGCTGACGTTCAGCCAGTCCGGCGCGGTCGTGGCGGCGGCGACCTCGTCGCTGCCGGAGGTCGATCGGCGGGCCGCGCAACTACGACTACCGGTTCTGCTGGCTGCGCGACAGCTCGTTCATCCTCCGCGCCTTTCTCGGGCTTGGCTATCTGGCCGAGGCGCAGGGGTTCTTCGAATGGCTGATGCACGCGACCCAGCTGACGGCGCCGCGGCTGCAGACCGTCTATGACGCGTATGGCCGGACGGATGTGTCCGAGCGCAAGATCTCGTCGCTTGCAGGGCTATCGCGGCTCGACGCCGGTCAACACGGGCAACGCCGCCGAGAGCCAGCTCCAGCTCGACATCTATGGCGCGGTGCTGAGCGCGGCGCTGCTGTTCCTCTCGCATGGCGGCGAGATCGGCCGCTCCGAGCGCAAGCGCCTCGAAGGGCTGGCCAGTGTCGTCTGCAGCGACTGGACGCTGCCCGACAACGGCATCTGGGAGATGCCGGGCGGCCGCAAGCACAACACCTATTCCAAGGCGATGTGCTGGGCCGCGCTCGACGCCGCCGTCCAGCTGAAGCAGCGGGGGCTGATCCGCGATCCGCACGGCCGCTTCGAGAGCGAGCGCGACGCGATCCGCCGCGTGACGCTCGAGCAGGGGTGGAACGACCGACGTCGGCGCGTTCACCGGCGCCTTCGGGCACGACTGGCTCGATGCCAGCCTGCTGCTCCTGCCGCGCATCGGCTTCATCGAGCCGGACGAGCCGCGCATGGTCGCCACCTTCGAGCGGATCGAGGAAACGCTCGGGCAGGGGGCGCAGGTCAGGCGTTACCGCGACGGCGTCGATCCCCTGCCGGGCAAGGAAGGCGCCTTTGTCGCCTGCGGCTTTTGGGCGGCCGAGTACCTGGCGCGGCGCGGCGACACGCAGGCGGCCAGGGACCGCGTCTCGCGCGTGCTCGAGGCGGCGAACGATGTCGGCCTGATGAGCGAGGAGATCGACTGCGAGACCGGCGAGGCGCTCGGCAACACGCCGCAGGGCTATTCGCACACCAGCCTCATCAACGCGGCGCTGGCGATCAAGGAGGCGGAGGAGGGACGGAGGCCCGAGCAGACATGACGCTTTTCGATGGGGTCGCGCAGCACTGGCAGTCGGTCGTCGTCTTCGGCCTGATCGCGACGGCCGCCATGTCGACGGCGCTGGAAGGGGCGCAGCTGCTGGGCTTTTCCCGGATGAGCCTGCCCTTTCTGTTCGGCGCCTTCGTCACGGGCGACCGGCACCGGGCGATCGTGCTCGGCTATGTGCTCTATCTCTTCGGCGGCTGGCTCTTCGCTCTGGCCTACGCGCTCGCGCTGCAGGGGCTCGGGACCAGCACCTGGTGGGTCGGTGCCGTCATCGGCTTCTGCCACGGCGCCTTTCTGGTCGCCGTGCTGCTGCCGCTGCTGCCCTACATCCATCCGCGCCTGGCGAGCGAATACGACGGCCCCTCGGCGCTGAGGCGGCTGGAGCCGCCCGGGCCCTTTGGCCTGAACTATGGCCGCGCGACGCCGGCGACGACGATCCTGTCGCAGACGATCTATGGCCTCGTCTTCGCGCTCGGCTATTCGGTAAGCTGAGCGCCAACCGACCGGGCGTGCCGCTTCTCGCCGGAAACCAATCCCGCAATCAGGCGTTCGCCAGAACAAGCATGCCGGCGACAAGACCATTCTCCGTGCGCTCCCAAGGAATAGCGGCCGTGGGATCCCCATTTGCACAGGCATTCTGTCTCGCAGCGGTCATGGCTGCCGGCGGTCCGGCCGTCGCCGCCGATGGCGCGATGCCGCCCGGCCTTCGCCTCTTCCTGGCCACCGGCTGCGGCGCGTGCCACAAGATCGCCGGGACGCAAGCGGCCGGCGAGATCGGGCCCGACCTCAGCCATGTCGCCGCGCGCGAGACGATCGGCGCGAACCTGCTGCCGATGAGCCGCGAGAACCTCGTCGCCTGGATCAGGCACACACAGGCGCTGAAGCCGGGGGCACGCATGCCCTCGTTCGACATGCTGCCCGAGCCGGAGACGGCTCAGATCGCGGACTATCTGATGACCCTGAAGTGATGTCTCCGTCCGGTCAGAGCGCCGAGCAGGGTGGACGCCTCTGGCGTCTGCTTCGCCGACATCCGCTGGCCGCGCTCGCCACGCTGGCCGTCGTCGGCGGGGTCATCTTCTTCGTCGCCGCGCCGCTGAACATCGCGGCGCGGATCGGGCCCTATCCCGGCGTGGCCTGGGTGATCCACACCTACATGCAGCACTGGACGCGGAGCTGGTCGATGGGCGTGGAGAAGCCCGGCTTCGCCGATCTTTCTGACCCGGCGCTGATCCGCCTTGGCGCGGGCCACTTCGAGACCGGCTGCGCCCCCTGCCACGGCGCGCCCGGGCGCCAGCGCAACCCGCTGGTCAAGCTGATGGAGCCCGAGCCGCCGGATCTGCGCAGCCGGCTGCCGAACTATGACGACAAGCAGCTCTACTGGATCGTCTGGAACGGCATTCGCTACACAGGGATGCCCGGCTGGGCCGGCGACCACCGGCAGGACGAGGTCTGGGCCCTGGTCGCCTTCCTGCGCAAGTACCGCGATCTCGACGCGCAGGGCTATGACCGGCTGGCCTATGGCGAGGTGCAGCCGCATGACGTGCCGGGCGGCCGCATGAGCTTTGGCGGGCTCGCCGGCCGGCTCGACAAGGCCATGCAGAACTGCGCGCGCTGCCATGGCGAGGACGGCATGGGCCGCGACGGGACGGCGCCGAACATCGCCGGGCAGTCGCAGGAGTATCTGCTCGCCACGCTTGCGCGGCTATGCCCATGACGAGCGGTCGAGCGGCATCATGCAGCCGATCGCGGCGCCGCTCTCGGACGGCGAGATGGAGGAGCTGGCGACGCGCTATGCCGGCATGCGGCCATCGGAGCCGCGCCCCGCGGCTGCCGGCGCCGGCGGCGACAAGGACCGTCAGGACCTTCTCGATCTCGGTCGTCAGCTGGCGCTCGACGGCGACGCGTCGCGCTTCGTGCCGCCCTGCAGCTCGTGCCACGAGGACGCGGGCGAAGTGGCGCCGCGCGCGATCTATCCGCGCATCGCCGGGCAGGAGCGGCGCTTCCTCGAGGCCTGGCTGCACCTCTATCGCGACCGCCCGTTCGGCGCCACGCCCTATGCCAACGTCATGCACTTCGCGGCGATGGGCCTGACGGACCATCAGATCGAGGCGCTCGCGGCGTGGTATTCGTCGCTGCCCTATCGCGGCCTCTCGGCCGACGAGCCCGGGCCGACGAGTGCCAGCCGCGGCGATCACCAGACCTCGCACGGGCAGTGAGCGCCGCAGGCCGGCGCCTTCTCGTTGGTTCCTATGGGTCGACGTCGCGCAGGAGGCGCGCGGCGAAGACGAGCGCCGCGGCCAGATAGACCGACCCCGCGCCGAGGGCCATCATGGCCCCGCCGACGCGCTGGTCGGACACGGCATCGAGCCCGAACGCCCCGCCGCAAAGCCCGGGCGGGTAGATCAGCCCGGGCGCGACCGCGAGCAGCACCCCCAGCATCGTCATGTGCGTGAAGCTGCCGAACATCGCCAGCGTCCCGGCGGCGGCCGCGCCCCGGCCGCGGTCAGCGATGCCGGGCAGCCAGACCAGCATGCCGGCAAGCAGGAAGCTCGCCTGCTGGAGGCCGAAGGCGGCATCGTTCAGCGCCGCCGCCTCGTGCAGCGCCGGCGCGTGCCACGACCAGACGACCAGCATCTCGACGCCTGAAAAGGCCAGCGCGGCCCCGGCGCCGAAGCGCGCGTGCCGGACAGCGCCCGTGCGCGCGAGCGCGACGACGGCGAGCGGTGCTGCGAGCAGCACCAAGGCGAGGTGCAGCCCCATATGCGCCGTGAACGACACCGCCGCGAGCCTGGGCACCGGTCCTGCCCAGAGCGCCAGCAAGAGGGCGAGGAGCGCCGCGGCGGGCCAGAGCCGGCGCGCGCCGAGCCCCGCCGGCACGCGGTGCCTCAGAGCGGGCAGAACCCGCCCCAGAAGACGGAAATCGTGTTGAAGGCGATGGCGAAGATGAAGAGCAGGGCGCAGAAGAAGCCGCCGACCGCCATCCAGTGCGCCCGGCCCTCGCCGGCCTTCATCACGCCGCCCCGCGGCGCGTCGGCGGCGCGCCATGTCTGCCTGATGTTGAGGAGCGACAACAGCAGGCCGGCGATGGAGATGGCCAGGGCGCCGAGATTGATCAAAATGATCGCAGGCTGCGCCCAGTCGGTCGCGGGCCAGACCATCGAGCGCCCGCTCTCGCCCAGGCAGATCCCGCCAAGTGCCGTGATCGCGCCGATCTGGACGCTCCAGGCGACCGGGGCGAGCGAGAAGGAGAGGACGAGCCGAAGCCCGCCGACCCGTTCGCGGCCGGGCGCGGGATGGCCGATGTTGAAGCGCGCGATGTCGGATTGGCCCGTCACGTGAAGAGCTTCTCCTGATGGAAGAGGTAGGGCGTCAGATAGATGGTGGTGAAGACGCCGATCCAGACCACGTCGACGAAATGCCAGTAGAAGGCCGCGATGCTGACCGGGTCGCGGCGATGCCGGTCGAACTTGCCCAGCGCGGTCCAGATCGTGATGGCCAGCAGCATCAGCACGCCTCCGACGACGTGCGCCATGTGAAAGCCGGTCACCGTGAAGAACAGCGACGAGTAGGAATCGGCGCCGAACGAGAACGGCTTGTCGTGCCACTCCTTCGCCTCGAGCGCGACGAAGGCGAGGCCCATGAGCGCCGCGCTCGCCATCGCGCCCGCGCACAGCCAGCGCTTGCCCTTCTTGATCGCCGTCTCGCCGACGAAGACGACGACGCTGCTGCTCAGCAGGATGCCCGTCATCGGGCCCGAGAGCTTGAAGCCCGGCAGCTCGTCGGGCAGCCACTCGCGCCCATAGTGGAAGGACATGTAGTAGTAGCTGAAGAGCAGATAGGCGAACAGGCAGGCCTCGGTCACGACCAGCGTCGCCATGCCGTACCAGCCGTTGCTGCGCGCATCCGTGCTGCCGAGCGTCAGGCGGCCGAAGGTGAACTCGTCCTGTTCATCGGACATCTCGTGGGTCGTCGTCTCAGCCATGTCTCGCTCTCACGACCTGCTCCAATCGCTCGCGCGGCCAGTTCCAGAAGAAGGCGCAGAGGAGCATCGTCACGGCCATGATGCCGGCCGTGTAGCCCCAGTGCCCGAGCATCGCGGCGAAGAACCCGGTCATGGCGAGCGTCAAGAAGAACGGCCAGAGCGAGTCCTGCGGCATCTTCGCGACCAGCAGCGGCTCGGCGTCGAGCATGCTGGTGACGAGCATCTGCTTGCCCTTGTCGAGGATCGGGCCGCGCCGGACCTCGCTGCGGCCGGTGCCCTCGTGGATGCGGTCCTCCCAGAGCGGGTGGCGGCTCGCGATCACCGGCTGGACGGCGAAGTTGTAGTCGGCGGGCGGCGACGAGGTCGACCACTCGAGCGTCGGCGCATCCCAGGGATTGTCGCCGGCGCGCTCGCCGAAGAGGCGCCCGTGTACCAGGTTGACCAGCACGAGCAGGAAGCCGACGGCCGTGACATAGGCGCCGACTGTCGAGGCCAGGTTCATCCAGTCCCAGCCCGCCCCTTCGGGATAGGTGTAGATGCGGCGCGGCATGCCCATCAGCCCGGTCCAGTGCATCGGCATGAAGGTCAGGTTCATGCCGATGAAGACGAACCAGAAGGCGATGGTGGCCAGGCGCTCGTTCATCATCCGCCCGGTCATCTTCGGGAACCAGAAGTAGGTCGCCGCGAGCACCGCCAGCACGTTGATGCCGAAGAGCGTGTAGTGCAGGTGGGCGACGACGAAATAGGTGTCGTGGAACTGGAAGTCGGCGGGAACGACGGCCGTCATCACGCCCGAGACGCCGGCCACGACGAAGGTCACGATGAAGGCCGCGCAATAGCGGAACGGCGTCTTGATCACGGGCCGGCCCATCCAGATCGTGGCGACCCAGGCAAAGACGGTGATGCCGCTCGGAACCGTGATGATGAACGAAGCGCCGCTGAAGAAGGACAGCGACAGGAACGGGATCCCCGTCACGAACATGTGGTGCACCCAGACGCCGAAGCCGAGGATCATCGTCGTCACGGTGGCGAGCACGACGAGGGTGTAGCCGACCAGCGGTTGCCGGCAGAACACCGGCAGGATGTCCGAGACCATGCCCATCGCCGGCAGCACGACGATGTAGACCCAAGGGTGGGCGAAGATCCAGAACAGGTGCTGCCACAGCAGCGGCTTGCCGCCGCCGCCGACGTCGTAGAAATGCGTCCCGAACTGGCGGTCGAGATAGAGCATGAAGAAGGCCAGGCTGACCGCCGGCACCGCCAGCAGGTTGCCGACCGAGGCCGTCACCGTGCCCCACAGCATGACGGGCGTGCGGTTCAGCGACATGCCGGGCGCCCGCGTGCGCAGGAACGTGATGAGGAAGTTCATCGACCCGGTGGTGTTCGAGATGCCGAGGAACACCATGCCGAGCGCGTAGAAGTCCATGTTGAGCCCGGGATTGAAGGGCTTGAGCGCATAGGGCGGATAGTTGAACCAGCCGTCGTTCGGCACCGCCGAAAAGAGAAAGCTCGCATAGATGAACAGGCCGGAGAACAGGAACACCCAATAGGACAGGGCGTTGAGGCGCGGAAACGCCATGTCGCGCGTGCCGAGCAGCAGCGGGAACAGGAAGATCGAGAACCCCGACAGCACCGGCAGCGCGTAGAGGAAGATCATCGTGATGCCGTGGATCGAGAACAGCTCGTTGTACTGCTCGGGCGTCAGCACGTTCAGGCCCGGCCGGGCGAGCTGCAGGCGCAGGAACAGCGCTTCGATGCCGCCGAGAAACAGGAACAGGAACGCCGTGGCGATGTATCGCTTGCCGATCGTCTTGTGATCGACGGTCCCGAGCCAGCCATAGAGACCGGGATCGCGGACCCAGATCTTCTTGAGCCGGTCGCGCAGCTCGTCGGTGACGGTGCCGATCTGCGGATCCTGCGTGTACTGCCTCGGCAAGTCGCTCACGATCGGTCCCCCGGCGCGTTGATGTCGACACGTCCCGGAGAGCGGCCGGGGTCTGGCGGGCTGGCCGGCGCCTCGGCCTGAGCCCCGTTTGCCTGAGCCCCGTCTGCCGAGCCGTCTGCCGGCGTCGCTGCCCGGCCAGCCAATCCTCGAACTCGTCGCGCGGCATGGCGATGAGCAGGAAGGACATGTGCGCGTGCTGCCGCCCGCAATATTCCACGCACTGGCCGCGATAGACGCCTGGTGTGTCGGCGCGCAGCCAGGCCGTGTTCTCCTGGCCCGGGATCAGGTCGGTCTTGCCGGCCAGCAGCGGCACCCAGAACGAGTGGATGACGTCGGCCGAGCGCAGCACGAAGCGGACCGGGCGGCCGACGGGGACGTGGATCTCGTTCGCCGTCTCGAAGATCGTCGAGCCGTCCTCGTCCTTGTAGGCGATCTCCCACCACCATTGGTGCGCGGTGACGTCGATCGTCGCGGCGGGCGCTTCGTCCGGCGTCTGGATGGCGGCCATGGTGCCGACGGTCCAGGTCGTGAAGAAGGCGAGCACGGCCACGGTCACGGTGATGCCGCCATAGATCCAGGGCATCGCCTTCTCGTCGCGCGCGCGGCCAACGGAGTGGCCGTCCGAGCGCATGTCGTCGACGCGCCGCGCGCGCAGCGCGACGCCGACGACGACGAGCGCCGTCATGATGACGACGACGGCTGCCGACAGCCAGATCGAGCCCCAGAGGATTTCGGTGATCTCGTTGCCCGGCGAGCCGAAGGTGCGGAGATAATACATCGGCGCATCGCCTGGCGTGGCATCGGTCGCGGCGTGCGCTGCCTGCGCCGAGATCAGCGCGAGGATCGCGGCGATGCCGCCCTTGCCGCCCGCGCAGGGGAGGCAAGGACTGGGGCGGCGAGGACGGGGGCGGCAAGACATGCAAGCCCTGTCGAACGCCTCTTCCCGGTCGCCCGGACGCCGCAAGTTCGGCCTCCTCCTTCGCCGACGCCCGCCCGGCGCCTGAAAGTTTTGGCTCATCGATGCGAAGGACCGCCCTTGGAGCCGGGTGCCGGTCCGCGAGCGCCGCGCCCGATCTGCCGCCTCGAGCGACGGGGCAGTCCCGATGGGCAGACCTTTCGATGTGCCGATTAGCCGTTCACGGCATCTAACCGCGACGGTCGGGATCGGTTCCCATCGTCAGTGGCGCGCACAGGTGGTCCCGGGTCTGCCCCTGGGCAGCACCCGGCCGTCAGCCTGGCTGGGCGCGGCTCAGCGCCAGACGGCGCGTCGCCAGACCCGCCGCCGGGCGCCGGCAAAGGAGAGCGGCGTCAGCGGCATGCCGATGATGTCGATGAAGAGCGAGGCGTTGTCGCCGAGCTCGGGCATGTCGCCGCCGATGATCTCGACGGTGTAGTGCAGGTCCTCGCCCTCGATGACGGGGTCATGCAGCTCGACCACCGCCTGAACCAGATTGCCCTTGTCGTCGAGCACCGAGAGGTCCGCATTGGGCGGGTCGGACAGGAAGCTGTCCTTGCCCTGGCTCCAGAGCGCATCCGCAAAGTGCTGGGTCTTCATGTTGCCGGCGATGCGCTCGGGCCTGTCGGTGAAGAAGAGCGTGACCGGGCTGACGCCGCGCAGCGTCAGCCGGTTCTGGTGCGCGTCATATGCCACGCTCTTCGCGGTCTGCACGAAAAGGAAGTCGGCGTTTCCGTCCTGGGCCGGCTGATCGCCGCTCGTCTGCTGCGCGCCAGCACGCGCGGCAAAGGCGAGTGTCGGCAACAGCGCCGCTGCCGCGATCAGGCGGCGGCGCATCGTCGAGGCAGGCCGCTTCGGGTCCTGGGTATCGCGCATCCGTATTCTCTCCATCGTTTGGTCCGAGTGCGCGGCTTCAGGGCGCCCTGCGGCGGAAGGTCAGGCTTCGTCAGGTCTCGGCAGGGCCGGCTGGCTCAGCCCTCGAGCAGCTGGTGGACCTGCTTGTTGATGCTGAAGAGCTCGGTCAGGGCGTTGGCGGTCTCGTCGCTGTCGAGGACCTTGTTGAGCTGGTCGAGATCGCCGCTGGCAACGATCGGGTCGAGCCTGTTCTCGACCTGCGCGGTCAGCGAGGCGAGCTTCGGCGCCAGCTCCTTGGCGGTCGCGTTCGTGCCCTCGGCCTGAACCGCGGCGTTCAGCACCGCCGCAAGAAAGGCGGCCTCGCTGCTCGCCGCCGCCATCTCGCCCGCGGCGATCTGCATTGCGGTGCGGTCCGTGTGCGACCGGGCGATGCTGTAGGCCGTGCTTGCCTGCAGGAGATCCGAGATCGCGCCATAGGTCGCGAAATAGATCTGGCTGCGCTCCTGCATGGCAGCGTCTTTGGAGTTGAACTGCGCCATCGCGGCATGCGGCACGGACGTGGCGAGAAGCGCGGCCGAGAGCACGGACGCGAGCGTGATGATTGAAGCGGGTCATGGAGATCTCCGTCTGTCTTGCTGAGTTAATCGGATGAAGCCGCGCCGGCGGCGGCATGCTGCTCGCGCGCCGCCACACCGGCGCCGGCTCGCGTTCTGCGCGAGCGCGACATGATGAGCGCGCGGGGCGTGAGCCCGTGCCCGATGCGGTTCCGGCCGGCCGAAAGCAACATTCATCGCCCCCCGGCGCCCGTCACCCATGCGGTCGAGATGATCCGGCGCAGCTGCGGTCCTGCGCCAAGGGCGCCCAACCGCAGGAGAAGCTATGCCGCGGCGCAGCGAAGTTCTGCCCATTCCGCGCCAGCACATCGCCTCACGTCGCTCACCCAGCCCGCGCGCGCCCGGGCGCGCGCGGGGGCGCGGATTGCCCTCTCGCGCCTCACTGAACCAGCTCGATCTCGCTCGGCCGCCAGGACTTGTCGAAGAAGGAAGGCATCGGGCCATAGAGGCGCAGGATGTTGAACCAGCCCTTAGCAGGATCGGTCTGGATCCAGTTGCCGCGCGCGACGCCCTCGGGCTGCTCGGGTCCGAACCAGACCGTGGTTGAGCCGTCCGCGGCTGCCTCGGCGGCGGGCGACGGATAGTTCTGCGATCCGGCGCGCGGGATATCTTCTGCGGCGTCTGCAGCATCGAGCGGGTCTGGTTGTCGTAAAGCGTCAACGACCAGAAGGCCTCGGCCGGGATGTCCTTGGGCAGCGTCACCTTGTAGGTCTTCGCGCCGTCGAAGGATTTCGCCCTCGGCATCGAGGACAGCCATCAGGTACTGCGAGCCGACGCCGGGAATGCGCATGATCATGCCGGGCTGTCGAGCGTGTAGCCGTAGTAGAAGTCCGTGCGCGAATTGAGCGTCCGCGCGCCGGTGGCCGGAAACGGCTTGAACATGCCGTCCTCGAAGAGCGGCGGCGGCGTCTCGAAAAAGGCGCCGCCCTCCCACAGCATGCTCCACCATTGCGACCCGTCGTAATAGGCCCAGTCCGGGTGCTCTGTCGGCCCAGTGCCATTGAGCGAGCGGCCGCAGGCCTGGCCGACCATGGCCGCATCCGACAGGATCGCCTTCATCCGGTCGTCCGGCTGGAACTCCTTGCCGTGCACGATGCCGATCGCCGCGAGCTGGCCGGCGAGCTCGACGTCGTAGCTCGTCGCCGGCTCGGCCTGAACGTTCTCGTTGATCATGTCGAAGAAGCCGGCGTCGCTGGGCGGGATGGTGTTGAACGACATGCCGCTGGCCCTCGATGAACTTCGTCTCGGGGATCTCGGGCTCGCCTGCCAGCCGCACCTTGCCCTCCAGCGCCTCGGCGATGCTGCGTGCCGAAGCTGCCCGGCACGTAAGGGTAGATCTTCAGGTTCTGCTTGATGTTCTCGACGGCCGGCTTGGGATCGTCGCCTCCACGATGAACGCGCGCAACGCATAGAGAACGGTGTTGGTCCTCGCATGCGCGACGAAATAGCCGCCCTGGGGCAACGGCCCGTCATAGTCCGGCCCGACGATCAGGTACTTGCCGCCGAGGCCGCGGTCGGGCCCCGGCCTGCCGACGTCGATCACCCACTGGAACCACATGTCGTTGATGGCGCCAAGCGCCGCCCGACGGCTGGTCGATCACCATCGGGCCGTCGCGAGAGGTCGATCCAGCCGAGAGTAGTAGATCGTGTCGGCGTTCGCCGTGAGAAACAGCGAGCTGGCATCCATCAGCTCGTAGAAAATGATCGATGTCGCCGCTTTCTGCGCCGATGCCCTCCAAGCCTTTCTTCAGCGCCAGGCCGAGGCGCCGCGGAAGCTGTTGTTGTAGACGTTGAGCGCGTTGGTGAAGTCGAGCGTGTCGTAGACCTTGCTGGCGGTCTCGGCCGTCGGCACGCCATCCTCGAATTCGAGCGTGCCGATCCGCGTGTCGATCGACGGCGGCGCCGAGAGCGACTCCACGGTCTCCTGCGAGACGTCGGCCCAAGCCGACCCCAAGGCGGCGGCTATGGCAAGGCCGCTAACGGAAGCAAAGCGGATCATGGTGGGGCTCCAGATGATTTCCGCGCCTGAGGCGAAGAGCGGCGGTGGAGGGCACGAGTGCCTGGCGGCTATCGAGATGCGGACCGGCAGTGTTCGTCGGCGCCGGATCAGATCTTTCGGCGCACCGGCCAGTCGGAGCAGAGACGGCTGCTAACTCGGATTCGCGCCGGAATTCTGCCCATCACGCGCCAGGGCGATCGCCCTCATCGACGCACCGTGCCCTGTCCCGGCGGTAGGCGCGGGGCGTGGTGCCCGTCCAACGCGCAAAGGCGCGCGCAAAGCTGCCTGGCGTGCGATAGCCGAGGCGCCTGGCGATCTCCTGCACCGGCAGGGGGTGGTCTTCAGCATGGCCTGCGCGGCTTCGCTGCGCACGCTCTCGACCAGTTCGGAATAGGTCAGCCGGCGTCCGGCCAGATGCCGCTGAAGCGAGCGGGGGCTCGTGCCCAAGCGCGACGCGGCACGCGCGAGCGAGGGAGTGCCGGAGATCGCAAGCTGCCCGATGACAGACCGCAATATGTTCAAATCGACGTCTCGGCCTTCGGCTTGCGATCTCATGCGTGCTACGCTCGACGTGCTAGTAGAGCGAATCGCCTTAGCGTTAGGTTGTCTCGTCCCGTGCGGCCAATCCGACCATTTCGCGCCGTGCAGTTGCCTGAGGGGTTTTCCCGAAAAGTAGAATTGACGTGCGTTGCGACCGGGTCTGGATCGAATTCACGATCGGATGCGCATGGAAAAGATTGCCGTCACGCGGGCGGCGCATCTACTGGTCTATGTCGAGCTGCTCCGCGAGTTGGGTGCGCCGGTAGACTTGGAAATCGCCCGTTCGAAACTGCCGAGCTCGGTCGAGAGCGAGCCCGACGACTTTGTCAGCGTGCGGTTTGCGCTGGACTTTATTTTGCGCGCCGCGCGCGGCACTCCTGTCGCCGAGCTTGGCGTGCTCGCCGCGCAGCGGATCAGCCTGGCCGTCCTGCATCGCGAGTTCCAGCTGTCGCTCGGCCAGGCCGCCACGGGACTGGCGAAGTTCAACGCGCTGGTGCACCACGCCGAGCGCGAGAACACGGTGCTGGTCGCCGCGATCGCGCGGGAGGCGTCCAGGATCCGCGTGATCTGCGATCTCGAGCCGTTCAGGCATCATCCCGCCCTCGCCTGCGCCGAGTGGCTGATCCTGCAGATCATGGTCTCCATCGCCCGCAGCGCCGCCGGGCCGAGCTGGTGTCCCGCCGAGATGACCTTCATGTCGCGCAATGCGCTCTGCGCTGCGGCGGGCGAGATCCTCGGCGGCTGCCGGATGTTCGAAGGGCAGGCGCACACCTCGATCCTCTTCCCGCTGGACGGGCTCGGACGATCGCCCGAGGATCCCGTCGGCAGCGACGGCGAGCTGGTGGTGCGCAGCGCCGTCCTGACCGGCGACGGTTTCGTCCCGACCCTGCGGCTGGCGATCAGGTCCTATCTCGGCGATGGCTGCCCCGAGATCGGGCTTGGCCGCCGAGATCGCCGGTCTGAGCAAGCGGACCCTGCAGCGCGAGCTGGCGCGCCGCGGGCAGACCTATTCCGACGTGGTCCGCGCGGCGCGCTTCGACGCCGCCTGCAAGCTGCTGGGCGACCCCGGCGTCAAGATCATCGACGTCGCCTTCGAAACGGGCTACGCCCACCCGCAGCATTTCTCGCGCGCCTTTCGCCAGCTCGCGGGGATGAGCCCGCGCGCTTATCGCAAACACAAGGTGGGCGGCGGCGGCCCGATTAGCGTGGCGTGAAATGGTTAAAATCCCGCACGGTTATCCCGCATCTTCGGCACGCTCCACGTGCGAGGTGGCCCGGAGCCGACGAACCTGCGACTGCCCACATCGCTGCCGGTCGCATTGAAAAAAAGAGGAGACGACGATGTCTGCAACGAGAATGACCGGCCTGGCGGCGCTGATCTGCGCCGGCATCTTCTGCACGGGCCCCGCCTTGGCGCAGTCCGCCGGCGACAACGCCGTGCAGGCCGCGATGGACGCCTGCGAAAGCGCCAAGCAGAACGATGACGCGACGATGAACTGCTGGCTCGGCGCCATGGCGATGCAGCAATCGATGCAGCACGCCAGCAAGGGGTCGGAAGGCATGATGCACTTCGATTTCGACGCGTCGAACGACACTCCGGAGCAGAAGGCCGCCAAGCAGGCGCTGGCCAGCGCGATGAACGACTGCCAGACGTCCGGCAACAAGGGCAGCGAGATCCAGAACTGCCGGATGGAAGCATTCAACCAGTACCAGGAGGCCATGGGCCAGTAAGACGCCCATTGGTGGCGCGGCACGCATCGGCGCGGTCGGTGCTCGCGGCTTGAAAAACATTCGCCCGGGTTTTGCCGGGCGATGATTACAGGGCGGACCACGCGCTGTGGGCTGGAGTGCCCGGTACGGTGCGTGCGTCGGCCGGGGAACATGGATGAAGCGCACGGAGTGGGACGTCGCGGCGATTGCTGTCGCCGCGACGCTGGCGTGCCTGCACCCCGCCACGGGGCAGGCGCAGGAGCTGAATGGCAGCGCCACCCTCTACGGGTGGCTGCCATGGATCGAGATGGACGTCACGACCAGGCGCGGCCAGAGCGTGTCGACCTCGGTCGACGCCGAAAACGTCATCGAATCCCTGAACTTCGCCGTATTCGCGGCAGGCGACCTGCATTACGGCAGGTTCGGCATCCTGCAGGACTTTGTCTACTCGGACCTTGGCAGCAGCGGGACCCTCTCCGGGCCGCTGAAGTCCAAGGTCAATGTCGACATCAACATGTTCCTGTCGACGACCGTGCTCGGCTACAAGGCCTATGAGCAGGACCGCTGGCTGGTCGAACCCTATGCCGGCGCGCGCTATGTCAGCCTCGACACCGACGTCAAGATCGTCGGCGGCGGGCCGCGCGGCCTCGAGCGGCAGGCGAGCGTCGACCTCAACTGGTGGGACCCTGTCATCGGCGTGCGCGGCGGGGCGCCGATCACGCAAAAGCTGAGCGCCAGCGGCTTCGCCGATATCGGCGGCTTCGACGCAGGCTCGCAGTTCAGCTGGGAGATCTATGCCGGCGTGGACTACGCCTTCACCGAGCGTCTCAGCGGCATCGCCGGCTTTCGCTATCTCTCGATCAGCTACGACGACAACGGCGCCGAGCTCGATCTCGACACTTACGGCCCCATCATCGGCGCGACGCTCAGGTTCTAGACATGATGCGAGCCATTGCGGTCGCTGGGGCCTGTGGTGCGGGCCTGCGGTTCCAGGGCGCCCGAAGGCGGCGCGGACTGGCTGACATGACGGCAACTCAAATGGGAGGACGACTTCAATGCGGAAGGTTTTGGTTGCGGCGGCCCTTGTCGCCGCGCCGACCCTTGCGCTCGCGGCTGGTGCCGAGGGCGTCTGGAGAACGCAGTCGAACGATACCGGCGGTTATCTCGAGGTGACCGTCGGCCCGTGCGCGGCCGACGCCTCGAAGATCTGCGGCATCGCCACCAAGGCCTTCAAGGCGCCGGGCCAGTCTGACCCGGCCTATCCCAATCTTGGCAAGCCGATCGTCGACAACATGGCCAGCGACGGCGACGGCCGGTACTCGGGCGGCACCGTCTTCGATCCCGAAAGCGGCAAGACCTACAAGTCCAAGATGTCGCTGAACGGCAATTCCATGGACGTCGAGGGCTGCATCGCCTTCATCTGCGACGGCGAGACATGGAGCCGCGTCGAGTGAGCCGCGTCAATGAACCTAGACGAGTTCGGCGAGCGCCGCGGCGCTCGCCTGGCCGGCAATTGTTCGCGTCCGGCCATTTTCGCCGCTCTGGGCTGATATCATCGGGCTCTCGGCCTTTGCCGGGCGGCTTTCTTTTGGGGGAGGACACTGGAAATGCAGAATTTCACGCGGCGTGCAGTCACGCGGCTCGCGGCGGCGCTGGCGCTCGCGGCTCTGGTCACGCCCGTCTGGGCCAAGAGCGCCGCCGAGATCGACGCGGCCGCCGCGCAGACGATGAAGCAGCTGAAGGAGAGCACGCCGGTCAGCGAGAAGATGATCAAGGAGGCGAAGGGCATCCTGGTCTTTCCGCAGATCGTCAAAGGCGGGTTCCTCGTCGGCGGCTCGGGCGGCGACGGCGTGCTCCTCGTCCACGGCAAGCCCGAAGGCTATTACCGGTCGATCTCGGTCTCGTTCGGCCTGCAGGCCGGCCTGACCGAGTACGCCTATGTCGTGTTCCTCATGGACGAGTTGGCCATGAGCTACCTGAAGAAATCGGACGGCTGGGACCTGGGCTCGAGCCCCAACGTCACGATCCTGGACAAAGGCGGCGCGGCGCAACTGTCCGCGACCAGCATGCGGCAGGGCGTCTACGTCTTCTTCCTCGACCAGAAGGGCCTCTTCGGCGGCCTCAGTCTCGAGGGCACCAAGATCACCAAGATCGCGCAGTGAGGCTTGCGGAGCAGTCGCCGTGCTGACGCGCCGGGCCGCGCGGGTCGCCGGGACCCTGTTCGCCGCTGCCCTGGGCTTCGGCGGAGGTCCCGGCGCCGCGCAGTCCGGCGGCAGCCTGCAGGAGGCCGCGCAGAACCCGATCGCCGATCTGATCAGCGTGCCGTTCCAGAACAACTTCAACTTCGGCACCGGCGAGCGCGACGTCACTCAGTACGTTCTGAACGTGCAGCCGGTCTATCCGGCGAAGCTGACGCCGGACTGGAACCTCATTATCCGCCCGATCGTGCCCGTCATCAACCAGCCGAAGGCGTTCGACAGCCCCGCTTCGCACAGTGCGTTCGGCCTGGGCGACATCAACCTGCAGACCTATTTTTCGCCCTCAGCGGCGGTCGAGACCCCGATCGGCAGCATCAGCTGGGGCGTCGGGCCGACGCTGCTCTTCCCCACCGCCACCGACGATCTGCTCGGCAGCAGCAAGTGGTCGGCCGGGCCGGGCGCCGTGGCCTTCATCGCCAAGCCGCCCTTCACTTATGGCGCGCTCGTGAACCAGGTCTGGTCCTATGCCGGCGACGACGACGCGTCCGATGTCAGCCAGCTGCTGGTGCAACCCTTCGTCAACTACAACCTGGCGAACGGCTGGTCGATCGGCGCGGCGCCGATCATCACCGCCAACTGGGAGGCGGATGACGGCGACACCTGGACCGTGCCGATCGGCGGCGGCGTGGGCAAGCTGACCAAGATCGCCGACGTGCCGGTGCAGGCCAACCTGCGCGCCTACTGGAACGCCGTCACGCCGGAGTATGGCGCGGACTGGCAGATGCAGTTCCAGCTGTCCTTCCTGTTTCCGCGATGACCTTTCAGAGGATTGCAAGATGCGCTACCCCCGCGCGCTGAACGGACTGGCCCTGGCTCTGTCGATCCTCGTTGCCGGCCTCGTTGCCGGTTGCGGGGCGACGATCACGCGCAACGCGCTGCCAGAGGCCCTCGTCAACCAGGGCAATCCGCTCGGCATCCCCGGCTTGCGCATCTGGGGCGACTCCCTCACCGAGGACGAGCTGAGCGCCTGGCTCGCCAGCAGCATCGCGCGCATGAGAGAAACCTATGGCCCGGCGGTCGAGTCCGGCAAGCCGATCCCGACGCTGTATTTCCTGGGCATGTCGGGCGGCGGGCAGTGGGGCGCTTTCGGCGCGGGCATCCTCAAGGCCTGGTCAGCGAGCGGCACGCGGCCGGAGTTCACGGGTGTCTCGGGCGTCTCGACGGGAGCCATCATCGCGCCCTTCGCCTTCCTCGGCTCCGAATACGATTCCGTTCTGGAAGAGGTCTACACCACCTACAGCACCGATCAGCTCGTCGAGCAGCGGATCTTCTCGGGCCTGGTCTCTGGCGACTCGCTGTTTGACACGGCGAAGCTCGAGGCGGTCATCAAAGACAAGGTGACGCCGGAGTTCCTCGACAAGATCGCCGCGGAGCATCGCAAGGGACGCCTGCTGCTGGTCGGCACGACCGACCTCGACGCGGGCCGCCCGGTCATCTGGAACATGGGCGCGATCGCGGCCTCGGGCCACCCGGACGCGCCGCATCTGTTCCGGCAGGTGATCCTCGCCTCGGCCTCGATCCCGGTCGCCTTCCCGCCGGCGCTGATCGACGTGATGACGCCGGGCGGCGAGGTCTATGACGAGATGCATGTCGACGGCGGCGCGACCTCGCAGGTCACCTTCGTCTCGCCCGACATTCCGATCCGGATGGCGACCATCGAGGCACTGGGCCGCAATCTCGACCGGCACCTCTACCTCATCATGAACAACGACCTGGCGCCGCCCTACCAGCAGATCCGCCCGCGCATCGCCGACATCGGCAGCGCGGCCGTCAGCTCGCTGATCCGCGGCAGCGGCATCGGCGACCTCTACAAGCTGTTCCTGATCTCGCAGCGCGACGACATCGAGTTCGACGTCACCTGGATCCCGGCGTCCGTGCCCTGCCCGGACCCGAGCGAGGTGTTCGACCGCGTCTTCATGAAGTGCCTCTTCGACGTCGGCGGCGAGCTGTTCCGCGAAGGAAACCTCTGGCGCAACCTGCCGCCCTTCTTCGTGGAGGAGCCGAAGAAGTTGCCGATGAGGGACAAGCAATCCTTCTGACCGGGCGCGCCCGCGATCGCCCTCTGCCGGCTCTCGAAGCGGCCCGGCTGGATCGAAACTGCTGCGTCTACCGAGCAAGCGAACGGAGGAGATGATGACCGCGACACCAAGAACCACGACTGCGTGGTGGCGACTGGCGCGCGCGGTCGCGTCGGCGCTGCCGCCGCTTGCGCTGGGTCTCGCCATGACGAGCCTCGCGGCACCGGCGAGCGCCCAATCGCAATCAGCCGCGGACAAGAAGCCGAACATTCTTCTCATCGTCTCGGACGATACCGGCTGGGGGGATCTCGGCCCCTATCTCGGCGGCGCGGCGCGGGGCATGCCGACGCCGAGCTTCGACAAGCTGGCCTCGGAAGGCATGTTCTTCACCAACTTCTACGGCCAGCCGAGCTGCACGCCGGGCCGCGCTGCGATCCAGACCGGACGGATCCCGAACCGCTCGGGCATGACCACGGTCGCCTTCCAGGGCCAGGGCGGCGGCCTGCCGGCGGCGGAATGGACGCTGGCCTCGGTGCTGAAGGAGGCGGGCTACAAGACCTATTTCACGGGCAAATGGCATCTGGGCGAGGCGGAGTACGCGCTGCCGAACGCCCAGGGCTATGACGTGATGAAGCACGCCTTCCTCTATCACCTGAACGCCTACACCTATCCCGACCCGAAGTGGTTCCCGGAGATGGACCCCGAGCTGCGCGCGATGTTCGAGCGGGTCACGACCGGATCGCTGTCCGGCAATGCCGGCGAGAAGGCGAAGGAGGACTGGAAGGTCAACGGCGAATACGTCGACACGCCGGATCAGGGCGTCGTCGGCATCCCCTTCCTCGACGCCTATGTCGAGAAGGCGGGGGTCGAGTTCCTGGAAGACGCGGCGAAGGATCCGAACACGCCGTTCTTCATCAACATCAACTTCATGAAGAACCACCAGCCGAACCTGCCGGCGCCGGAATTCGAGCACGAAGTCGATCTCGAAATCGAAATACGCCGAACTCGGTCGTCGAGCTGGACACGCGCGTCGGCCGGGTGCTCGACAAGCTGGACGAGCTGGGCCTCGCCGACAACACGGTCGTCTTCTACACCGTCGACAACGGCGCCTGGCAGGACGTCTATCCCGATGCCGGCTACACGCCGTTCCGCGGCACCAAGGGCACGGTGCGCGAGGGCGGCAGCCGCGTCCCCTCGATGGTGCGCTGGCCGGGCCACGTGAAGCCCGGCAGCAAGAGCGACGACATCGTCGGCGGGCTCGACCTGATGGCCACCTTCGCCTCGATCGCAGGCCACGAGCTGCCCAAGAACGACCGCGAGGGCAAGCCGATCATCTTCGACAGCTATGACATGACCCCGGTCATGACGGGCGAGGGCGAGCCCGAGCGCAAGAACTGGTTCTACTTCACCGAGGACGAGCTCAGCCCCGGCGCCATCCGCAACGGCAACTTCAAGTTCGTCTTCAACCTGCGCGGCGACGACGGCGCGCAAACCGGCGGCCTCGCGGTCGACACCAATCTCGGCTGGAAGGGCGCCTCGCAATACGTGGCGACGGTGCCGCAGGTCTTCGACCTGCTGGCCGACCCGCAGGAGCGCTACGACATCTTCATGACGACCTTCAAGGAGAGCACCTGGGCGGCGATCCCGGTCAACCAGATGACCGCGGAGCTCATGAAGACCTATCTCGAGTACCCGCCGCGCAAGCTGCAGAGCGAGACCTATACCGGGCCGATCACGATTTCGCGGCTTCCAGCGCTTCCAGTTCGTGCGCGACGAGCTGGAGAAGCAGGGCTTCAAGCTCGGGCTGCCGACAGGCAACTGATCACCAGATGGGCAATGGGCCGGGCCCGACCGAGGGCCCGGTTTCCGCAGTCGCCCGGGTGCCGCCGATCCGGCGAGCGCTGTTGAAGGAGAGTCCGAAGATGAACCTGCCAGCTTCGCGTCTGTCGTCTTGCGTGCTGGGCTCGGGCGCTGCTTTTCCTGAGCTTCGCCGCGCAGGCCCAGCAGGACCCGCTGCCATCATGGAACGACGGCGAGGCCAAGGCAGGCGATCATCGAGTTCGTCGAGGACGTGACCGACGAGGCGAGCGAGGTCTTCGTCCCCGAGCCCGAGCGCATCGCCACCTTCGACAATGACGGCACGCTCTGGGTCGAGCACCCGATCTATACCCAGCTCGCCTTCGCGCTCGACCGCGTGCACGCACTGGCGCCGCAGCACCCCGAGTGGAAGACCACGCAGCCCTTCAAGGCAGTGCTGGAGGGCGACATGCAGGCGCTCGCCGCTTCGGGCATGCACGGGCTGACCGAGATCATCGCCGTCACCCATGCCGGCATGAGCACGGCGGATTTCGAGGGCATCGTCACCGACTGGATCGCGACCGCGCGGCATCCGAAGTTCGATCGGCCCTACACCCAGCTCGTCTACCAGCCGATGCTCGAGCTGATGGCATATCTGCGGGCCAACGGCTTCAAGACCTTCATCGTCTCGGGGGGCGGCATCGAATTCATGCGGCCCTGGACCGAAAAGGTCTATGGCATCCCGCCCGAGCAGGTGGTGGGCTCGTCGATCGAGACCAAGTTCGAGATGCAGGACGGCCGGCCCGTGTTGATGCGGCTGCCGCAGGTCGATTTCGTCGACGACAAGGCGGGCAAGCCGGTCGGCATCAACTCGCATATCGGGCGGCGGCCGATCCTGGCCTTCGGCAACTCGGCCGGCGACCGCGAGATGCTGGAGTGGACCGATGCCGGCGAGGGGGCGCGGCTGATGGGCCTCGTCTTCCACGACGACGCGGCGCGCGAATACGCCTACGGCCCGGCGGCCGGCGGGCCCGACACCAAGTTCGGCGCCTTTCCTCAGGACCTGATGGACGAGGCCAGACAAAAGGGCTGGATCGTCGTCAGCATGAAGGACGACTGGTCGCGGATCTTCCCGCCCGAGTGACGATCGGGCCGCCTATCGGCCGGCCTGCCGCAGCTCCTCTACCAGCGCCTGCACCTGCGGGTCGTCCGGCGAGATCTCCATCAGCTGCTCGGCATAGCCAAGCGCGCCGGCGACGTCGCCCGCCTCGCGGCTGTAGCTGACCAGCGCGACCAGCGTCTCGGGGTCGCCGGGGTGCCGGGCGGCGTTCTGCCGCAAGAGGTCCATGGCCCGTGCCGCGTCGCCCGTCGAATAGAGCGCGACGGCGTGCACATAGGCGTAGCGCGCGTTCTCGGGCTCGAGCTCGGTCGCCTGGCGGAGCTCGTCGAGCGCCTGATCGTAGCGCTGCGCCCGCGCCAGCGCCAGGCCGAGCGCGTGGTGCAGGCTGGCCTGCCCCGGCATCTCGGCGAGCGCGTCGCGCAGGACCTGCTCGGCACGCTCGTCCGCGCCGAGGCGCCGGTAATGGTCGGCCAGGTTGACCGCCGCGGGCGGATAGCCGGGGCTGAGGCGCAGAGCGGCCTGAAGCTCCGCCTCGGCCTCCGACCGCCATGCCGCGACGGGCATGGAACGTGCCGAGCGCCGTGCGCGAGGCCGGCCGGTCGGCATCGGCCTGCTGAAAGGCCACGAACTCCGCGGCGGCCTTGTCGAAGCGGGCGCCGAGCCCGGCCGAGAGCTGGTCGAAGGGCACGTCGGCCAGAAGCTCGGCGGCGCGCACGCGCACGCCGCGTACCGGGTCGGACAGCAGGGGCGCCGCCAGCGCCAGCCGGTCAGCCGCCTGCAGCGCCTCGATCATGTCGAGCGCGCCGATGCGGACCATCGGGTCGGGGTCACGCATGCCGTCGCGCGCAAGCCCGATCTCGGCGGCGGTCAGGCGGGGGGCGAGCTCGCCGAGCGCGCTTGCCCGCGCGATCGACGGCGCCCCGTTGTCGGCCGCGACGGCGGCGAGCAGCGCGCGGGCGTCGGTCTGGTCGGTCCATGCCGCCTGGAACGCCGGCGCATAGGTCTGGAAGCCGTGGCGCACGGGCCCGAACCAGTCCTCGACCGCCGCCGCCGCCCAGTCCGCCGATTGGTCCTGGTGGCAGTCATTGCAGGCGTTGGGCGTGCCGAGCGCGACGCTCTGGTCGGGCCGCGGGACGCGGAAACTGTGATCGTGGCGCGGGTCGACGCCCATATAGGTGCGCACCGGCATGTGGCAGGCGGGGCAGCCGGCCGCCGCCGAGCCCTCGTCGTGGTGGTGATGGGCGGCCGTGTCGAAGCGCTGCGCCTCGTGGCATTGCAGGCAGACCGCATTGCCCTGCAGAACCGTCTTGCCGCTGTGCGGGTCGTGGCAGTCGCTGCAGGTGACGCCGGCCGCGAACATCCTGCTCTGCTTGAAGGGAGCGTAGTTGTAGACCTCGCCCAGCATCTGGCCGTCGGCCTCATAGAGGCCCCGGTCCAGCGGCGTCACGACATGCGTCTGCGACAGCCAGCGGCCGGGCTTCCAGTCTTGCGCCGTGCCGCCGCGCCGCGCATGGCACAGCCCGCAGGTCTCGACCTCCTTGCGCAGCGTCCTGGGCGGTGCGCTGCGGTGCGGGTTGCCTGTCGCAGGGTCGGGCGACCAGGTGACGTCGCGCCGCTCGTCCAGCAGTGTCAAAAGCCCCTTCATCGGGTCATCGGGCTTGCTCGCCGGCCACCAGCTTCCCTGCTCCTCGGCCCAGGCAACGTGGCGCGAGCCCTGGCCGTGGCAGGTCTCGCAGCCGACGCTGATCTCGGCCCAGCTGCTGTGGAAGCTGTCCGTGGCGGCATCGTAGTTCTTGGCGACGCCCGTCGAGTGGCACTCGGCGCACATGTAGTTCCAGTTCTGGTTCAGCCTGGTCCAGTGCAGCTCGTCGTCCGAAGGGATCGGCTCGTCCGGGTAGAGGTGGAACCAGCGCTGCCCGCCCTGGTCCGCGGGCCGGCTGTCCCAGGCGATCGACAGCGCCTGGAGGCGGCCGTCCGGGAACTCGATCAGGTATTGCTGCAGCGGCTCGACGCCGAAGGTGTACTTCACCTCGAAGGGGGCGAGCGCGCCGTCCGGCCCGTCAGTCTCGACCATGAACTTGTCGCCGTCGCGGAAAAAGCGCGACCGCACGCCGAAATGCTCGAAGGTCGTGCCCGAGAAGTCGCCGCGCACCGTCGCCTCGGTCGCATGCGCCATTGCCTGCGCGTGCTGCGAGCCGGACCACGCTTCGAACTCTGCCGCGTGGCAGCCGGCGCAGGTCTCGCTGCCGACATAGCTCGCGGCGGACGAATCGGCCGCGGGCGACGCCGCCTGCCCGCGCTCGCCGGAGCCCGCGAGGGCTGCTGCCGCGAACAGGGCGAGCGTGGCCGTGATCGTCCCGCGGCGCCACGCGCGGGCACCGGGCCGCGAGCGCGGGGCGAGGTCTGGGGCGGCATTTCGTTCAGTCCGGTCCGGTCGGGTCATCGCTCGCTCGTTCCGCCCCAAAGATTGCCCGTCCTGTCTAGCGCACTATGCGCGATCCGCGACTGCGGCATTCTTCGGGCCGCGCCCCCGCCCTTTTTCTGTCGTGTCCGGCCACCGGGCGCCGTCCCGGCGCGCGCTACGACTTGACAGGTATCAGTGTCGCCATCGGGGAGAACACATCATAGGATGCAATCTCAACGGCATTTCGCCGACCATAAGGGGGACTTCCATGCGCAGCACCGCCATCGGTCTGATGGCTCTCGGGTTTTTGGGCTCTGCGCTGGCCGCGGCGCCGGCCTTGGCCCAGCAGATCCACGGCACGCCAGGCGCGCCAGATTCGACGGTCACCCTCGACGGCCGGCAGCTGCCGCCGCCCGTGCCGCAGTTCGGCGGCGTCATCGAGAACGACGCCCTGCAGTCGACGCCCTGGTGGCCGCCGCGCGTGGTGCCGCCGACGGATGCGCCGAACGTGCTCTTGATCATCACCGACGATGCGGGCTTTGCCGTCCCCAGCACCTTTGGCGGCGTCATTCCGACGCCGACGCTCGACCGCATCGCCGATGACGGGCTGCGCTACAACCGCGTGTTCTCGACGGCGCTGTGCTCGCCGACGCGGGCCGCGCTGATCACCGGGCGCAACCACCACTCGGCAGGCTTCGGCGTCATATCCGAGCAGTCGACCGGCTTTCCCGGCTATGACAGCATCATCCAGAAGGACAAGGCCACCATCGGCCGGATCCTGCTCGACAATGGCTACAACACCTCGTGGTTCGGCAAGGACCACAATACGCCGGCCTTCGAGGCCAGCCAGAGCGGCCCCTTCGACCAGTGGCCGACGGGCATGGGCTTCGAGTACTTCTACGGGTTCGTCGGCGGCGACGCCAACCAGTGGCAGCCGAACCTCTTCCGCAACACGACGCAGATCTATCCGTTCGACGGGGCGGCGCCGGGGACCTGGAACCTGGTCACCGCGATGGCCGACGACGCCATCGACTGGGTCACGCGGATGCACCAGACCGACCCGAGCAAGCCCTTCTTCATCAAGTACGCGCCCGGCGCCACGCACGCGCCGCACCACCCGACGAAGGAGTGGGTCGACAAGATCAGCGCGATGCACCTGTTCGACGAGGGCTGGAACAAGCTGCGCGAGACGATCTTCGCCAACCAGAAGAAGCTTGGCGTCATCCCACAGGATGCGGTGCTCACCCCCTGGCCCAAGGACGTGCTGAAGGAATGGGACCAGCTGACGGACGAGGAGAAGAAGCTCTTCCTCCGCCAGGTCGAGGTCTTTGCCGCCTATGCCGCCTATAGCGACCACGAGATCGGCCGCGTCGTGCAGGCGATCGAGGATCTGGGCGAACTCGACAACACGCTGATCATCTACATCAACGGCGACAACGGCACGAGCGCCGAGGGCGGCCCGCTGGGAACGCCCAACGAGGTGGCGTTCTTCAACGGCGTCAACATGATGCCGGTCGAGACGCAGATGAAGTGGTACGACGTCTGGGGCACCGAGGCGACCTATAACCACATGTCGGCCGGCTGGTCCTGGGCCTTCGACACGCCGTTTGAGTGGTTCAAGCAGAACGCCTCGAAGCTCGGCGGCATCAACCAGAACATGGCGGTGTCCTGGCCGGCGCGCATCAAGGACAAGGGCGGGCTGCGCCAGCAGTTCGTCCACGTCATCGACGTCGTGCCGACGATCCTCGAGGTTGCCGGCATCCGTGCGCCGGAGACGGTGGACGGCATCCCGCAGGCGCCGATCGAGGGCACGAGCTTTGCCTACACCTTCGATGCAGCCAACGCGGACGAGCCGTCGCGGCACAAGACTCAGTATTTCGAGATGATGGGTCAGTGGGCGCTCTACCAGGACGGCTGGTTCCTCAGCACCAAGGTCGACCGCGCGCCCTGGGAGGCGTTCGGGGTCGCCAACCCCGACCCGCTGAACAACCAGGTGCTCGAACTCTACAACCTCAACTCCGATTTCAGCCAGAGCGCCAACGTCGCCGCCCAGCATCCCGACAAGGTGCAGGCGATGAAGGACGCCTTCATCCGCGAGGCGCAGAAATACGGCGTCTTCCCGCTCGACGCCTCGGTCGCGGCGCGCGTGATCGCGCCGCGGCCGAACATCACGGCCGGCCGCGACGAGTTCGTCTACACGCGGCCGATGACGGGCCTGCCGCAGGGCGACTCGCCGCTGCTCCTCAACACCTCGTACACGATCACCGCCGAGATCGAGGTGCCCGAGGGCGGGGCCGAGGGCATGATCCTGACCTCGGGCGGCCGGTTCGCCGGCTACGGCTTCTATCTGCTCGATTCCAAACCGGTGTTCCTGTGGAACCTGATCGACCTCGAGCGCATCAGGTGGGAGGGCGCCGAGCCCCTGACGCCGGGCAAGCACACGATCGAGTTCGACTTCAAATATGACGGGCTTGGGATCGGCACCCTGCGTTACAACAACATGAGCGGGCTCGGCCGCGGCGGCACGGGCACGCTGAAGGTCGACGGCAAGGAGGTCGACAGCAAGAAGATGGAGCACACGCTGCCCATCATCCTGCAATGGGACGAGAGCTTCGACGTCGGCTCGGACACGCTGACCGGGGTCAACGACGCGGACTACACGCCGCCCTTCGCGCTGACGGCCAAGCTGGAGAAGCTGACGGTGAAGATGGACCGCCCGCAGCTCTCGCCCGAGGACGTCAAGAAGCTGCAGGACGAGATGGCCAAGGCCGCCGCCGCGCGCCAGTGAGCCGAGCGTGAGGAAAGGGCCAGGCCGGCGCCAGCCGGCCCGCCCGACCCAGCGATCCGGGCGGCCGGAGCCTGGCCCGCGGCCCGCCGCCCCGAGCAGCCCGCGGGCCAAAGGCCAGGAGGCGCAGATGCCCGTGACGCTGAAAGGCTCGTGCCGCTGCGGCGCCGTCCGCTTCACGGTGGCCAGCCACACGCCGCATCCCTACCAGCTCTGCTATTGCTCGATCTGCCGCAAGGTCGGCGGCTCGGGCTATGCGATCAACATCATGGGCGACCATGGCACGCTGAAGGTCGAGGGCAGGGAGGCGATCGGCGACTTCCGCGCCCCGATCGACGAGGGCGACGACAGCTATCTGGGGCCGGCCAGGCGGCACTTCTGCACGCGCTGCGGCACGATGCTTTGGGTCTATGACGACGACTGGCCGGAGCTGGTGCACCCGTTCGCCTGCGCGATCGACAGCGAGCTGCCCATCCCGCCCGAGCGCGTCCACATGATGCTGGACTTCAAGCCCGACTGGGTGCCGGTGGCGGCCGCCCCGAACGACAAGCTCTATGATCGCTATTCCGAGCAGTCGATCGAGGACTGGCATCGCGCGCGCGGGCTGTGGGTCGACTGAGCCGCGGGGCGGCGCGTGCGAAATAACGGCTCGCCCGATCCCAAGCGGCCTCCGTTCGTCCGGAAGGTCTCTTGCGGGGAGCGAGGCCAAGCGCGTCGCGCCCGTCCCTCGGTCGATAGCGTGCCCGGTCGGGAACCTCCAAGCCATGGAGGGACCGGGAGCCAAGAGCACGGCCGGCCGGCCGCGGCTGCCCCGATGCCGGGGCCTTGGTGGCGCCGCCGATGGTTGCCAGCCATCCGGCGCCCGGCTGTCCGCGCGACAGGGAGGAACGGCTCCGACCGTCCCTCCTGGGCGGGGGTGATACGCCGGGCTGGTTGACGTTCGGTGTAGAGGACGGCAGCGCGCCCGAGCGCATCCTGCCCGGAATGCATCACTCCGGCTTTCGGGCGCGCAGATGGTGCGGGCAGTGCTCGCCGGTGTCGAGGACGACGATCATGGCGCGCCAGGTGCGGATCTGGCGGGCGATCTCGGCCTCGCCCATGATGGCCTCGAATTCGGGACGCTCGGTCCCTTCCAGCCGGGCGAGCTCGGTGCGCGCCTGGCCCCGGTACCAGCCGTTGCGGTTCGTCAGCCGGATCTCCGTGAAGCCGGCCGCCTCGAGCGCCGCCTGGTAGCGGGCGGGCGACGCCATGCCGAAGCCGAGGTTCTCCGAGCGCAGATAGGCCTCCATCTCGGGCGAGGGCGGGCCGTCATGGCCGATCAGCCAGTCCGAGGCGGCGAACCAACCGCCAGGGCGCAGCACGCGGAAGACGTCGCGGGCGAGCGCGTCCTTGTCCTCGATATGCACGATCGAGTCCTTGGAGAAAACGATGTCGGCCGAGCCGTCCGGCAGCGGCATCGGCCCGGGCGCGACCTGGGCGATCTCGACGCGGTCGGCGAGGCCGGCGGCCTCGGCGCGGGCCCGCGCGGCGGCGCAGACCGGCGCCTCGACGTCGAGGCCGATCACGCGCGCGGCGCCGAAGTCGCGGGCCAGCGCCGCCGTGATGCCGCCCGCGCCGCAGCCGATGTCGACGACCGTCCGGCCGGCGAGGTCGAGCCCCGCCAGGACGCGCGCCACCTCGTCGGCGCCGCCGGGCGAGAGGTACCCCTCGCCCCAGAGCTTTTCCAGGAAGGCGATGTGGGCCGCGTCGTAGAGGTCGCCCTCATGCGTCCCGTCATGCGTCCCCTCATCCATCCTCGTAATCCCCCTTCAGCAGCTGCGCGACGCGGGCCCCTTCCGGGCCGGGCAGCAGGCGCTCGACCACGCAGGCGGTGAGCCGCAGCGCCTCCTCCGGCTCGCGCCAGACCTGCGAGAGATGGGCGCGCAGCCAGAGGCCGTCAGTCAGCGCGTCGATGGCGGTCGCGACCTCGCGCCCCTGGTCGCGCCCCTGGTCGCACCCCTGGCCACGCCCCTGGTCGGGCCCGCAGCCGGCGAGCTCGGCGCAGATGGCGCTGACCGCCTGGTGGCGCTCGCTGTCGAACTCCTCGGCGATCTCGGCATAGATCGGCCGGGCCGTCGCCTCGCCCCAATAGGCGTGCCAGACGGCCAGCGCCTCGCGGTTGAAGACGACCGGGCTGAAATCGGCGCGGATCATTGCCGCCAACCGGTCCACCGGATCGCCGTCCGCCGCCGCGATCGCCTCCTGCCAATTGCGGCGGTAGACCTCGTAATGGTGGCGGAAGGCGGCGGCGAGCAGGCGGTCCTTGCTCTCGAAATAGAAGACGGCGACGCCCTGGCTGAGCCCGGCCTCGCGGCTGACGCTGGCGAGCGTCGTCTCCCTCAGCCCGTGCCGGGCCACCGAGCGCAGCGTCGCCTCGACCATCTGCAGGCTGCGGCGGGCGGCGTTCTCCGCGCGCTGCTTCCTGGGTTTGAGTGCCATCGCCCCTCGCTTCCTGCCCGGCTGCGCCCGGCTGCCCGCCCCGCGGGCAAGCTACACCCGGAAGCGCGCCGCGTGCAAAATTTATTTGAGCGCTCAAACTTATTGCGAGCCCGTCCCGCTCCAGTTAGGTTGAGCGCGAAACCGGAGTTGCGCCGGAGTCGCGGGCATGGTCCAGAGCTATGATGTCATCATCGCGGGGGGCGGGCACAACGGCCTGACCGCGGGCGCCTACCTGTCGCGCGCCGGCCTGCGCGTGCTGGTGCTCGAGCGCAGCGACATCGTTGGCGGCGCGGCGGTCAGCCGCGAGCTCTATCCCGGCTGGACCTATTCGAATTGTTCCTATGTCTGCTCGCTGCTGCGGCCCGAGGTGGTGCGCGACCTAGATCTCCCGCGCCACGGGCTTGCAGGTCATCCCCTACACTGGCGGCGCCAGCTTCACGCGCAGCGGCGACTATTTCGCCTATTCAGCCGACCACGACATGCTGGAGCGCGAGATCGCGCGCCTCAGCCCGCGCGACGTCGACGGCTACGAGCGCTATATGCACGCCGTCATGCGGCAGTGCCGCTTCGTCCGGCCGCTGCTGCTGCGTACGGCGCCCGATCCGGTGGCGGCGCGGCCGCGCGATGTCTCCGAGCTGCTGTTCCTGCTCAAGCGGTTCAACGACCTCGGGCCCCGCGAGATGAACGAGGCGATCCGCTTCTGGACGATCTCGATCGCCGACTATCTCGACAGCTTCATCGAGCATCCGCTGGTCAAGGCGCACCTGGCGGGCAGCGGCATCATCGGCACCGGGCTCGGCGTCTATTCGCCCGGCACGGCCTATGTGCTGCTGCACCACTACATGGGCGACATCGACGGGGCGACCGGCTCCTGGGGGTTCGCGCGGGGCGGCATGGGCGCCGTGTCGCGCGCGCTGGCCGGCGCCTTGCAGGCGGCCGGCGGCGAGATCCGCACGGGCGCCGAGGTCGAGCGCTTCCTGGTGCGCGGCGGCCGGGTCGAGGGCGTCGTGCTGAGCACCGGCGAGGAGATCCGCGCCCGCACGGTCGCCTCGAACATGGACGTCAAGCGCACCTTCCTCGGCTGCACCGATCCGGGCGACCTGCCGGACGATTTCCTGGCGGCCGTCCGCCGCTTCCGCATCCGCGGCTCGTCGGCCAAGATCAACCTCGCGCTGGACGCGTTGCCCGAGTTTCCCGCCGCGCCGCCGGGCGCCTCGTTCCTGGCGGGCGACCTGCACGCGTCGGAGTTGCTGCTCGAGCTCGAACGCGCCTATGACGACTGGAAGCGCGGGCGCTGGTCGGCCGAGCCCTATTTCGACATGCTGATCCCCAGCCTTATCGACCCGACCATGGCGCCGCCGGGCCGGCATATGATGACGCTGTTCATCCAGTACGCGCCTTACGCGCTCGAGCGGGACGGCATCGCCTCGGCGGGCAACTGGGACGACGCCGCGCGCGATGCGCTGCGCGACACGGTGTTCGACAAGATCGAGGCGGTCTCGCCCGGCTTTCGCGACCGCGTGCTGCATGCCGAGGTGCGCACGCCGCTCGACATAGAGCGCGAGGTCGGGCTGACCGAGGGCAACATCTTCCAGGGCGAGCTGACCTTCGACCAGCTCCTCTTCAACCGGCCGGTGCCGGGCTGGGCGCAGTACCGCTCGCCGATCGAGGGGCTCTATCTCGTCGGCTCGTCGGCGCATCCGGGCGGCGGCGTCATGGCGGCGCCGGGCGCCAACGCGGCGCGCGAGATCCTGCGCGACCTCAAGCTGGCGCGGCGCCCCGAGCGCGCCTTCCGGGCCGCCTGATGGCATTCGACCGCAACAGGGGCGGAGCGGCCGCCGTGATCGGCGGCGGCGTCAACGGCCTGGTCGCGGCGGCGGCGCTGGCGCGGCAGGGCTGGCCCGTGACGGTGCTGGAGCGCGCGCACGCGCCGGGCGGCATGGCGGCGGGCGCCGGCGGGCCGGTCGAGCTGGCGCAGTTCGTTCGGGGGCCGCACGCGGCCGCGCTGGCCGAGCTGGGGCTCTCGCGCGCCGATCTGCGGCTCGGCCCGCCGCTGCCGACCGTGGCGCTCGATCCGGCCGGGCGGCACGTCGCGATCGCGCCGGGCGGGCTGCGGTTCGCTGACGGCACGCCGCACCCCGATGCGGCGGCGTTCGCGGCGCTGGCCGACCGGCTGGCCCGATTCGGCCGCGTGCTGGCGCCGCTGCTGGCAACGGCCCCGCCGCGCCTCGGCGGCTGGCGGTCGCGCGCGGGCGTCGCGCAGCTCTCGCGGCTGGGGCGGCTGGGGCTCGACCTGCGCCGGCTCGGGGCTCGCGACATGCGCGAGTTCCTGCGGATCGCGCTCTCGAACGCGGCGGACGTCATCCTCGACGCGGTGCCCGACGGGCCGGCGGCCGGCGCGCTGGCCCTCGACGCCGTGCTCGGCTGCCGCATGGGGCCGCGCTCGCCCGGCACGGTGGTGACGCTGCTCTATCGGACGATGCAGGGCCCGCTGCATCGGCCGGAGGGCGGGATGGCGGCGCTCGCGGCGCGGCTCGCCGCGGCGGCGGAGGCGCGCGGCGCCGAGCTGCGCTGCCGCGCCGAGGTGACAGGGATCGAGGCCGAGGCCGACCGCGTCGCCGGCTTGGCGCTGGCCGATGGCGGCCGGGTCGCGGCGACGACGGTCCTGTCGAGCCTCGGCGCGCTGCCGACGCTGCGCCTGGCGGGGCCCGAGCATTTCGACGCCGAGACCTGCCGACGGGTCCGCAAGATCAGGGCCGAGGGCGTGACCGCCCGCGTCGAGATCCCGCTTGGCCGTCGGCCCGAGCTGGCGGGCGTCGAGCCGTCGCTGCAAGGCGCGCGCTTCGTGCTGGCGCCCTCGGTCGATGCGGTCGAGCGCGCCTTCGACCCGGTGAAGTACGGGGCCGCTTCGCGCGCGCCGGTGATCGAGTTCTCGCTTTCCGCGGCGGCAGAGGCGGGGAAGTCGGCGGGGCAGGGCGCCAGCCTCTCCGCGACGGTGCAGTACGTGCCGGGCGGGGCGGACCGGGCCGAGGTTGCCCGCGCGGTGCTGGCGGCGCTCGCGCCGGTCATCCCGGACCTCGAGCCGGCCGGCGAGCCGGTGGTGATGACCCCCGCCGATATCGAGCGGGCCACGGGCGCGCCGGGCGGGCACTGGCACCATGGCGAGATCGCGCTCGACCAGCTGCTGACGCTGCGGCCGGCGAACGGGCTCGCGCAGTACGCGACGGGGCTGCCCGGTCTTTATCTCTGCGGCGCCGGCGCGCATCCGGGGGGCGACGTCACCGGCCTGCCGGGCCGGAATGCCGCGCTCGCCGCGCTGGCGGAGGCGCCGGCATGAACCGCGAGGCCCGTTTCGAGACCCTCGCGGCGCGCGAGCCGCAGGCCAAGGGGCTGCTGCCGACGCCCTTCGGGCCTCGCTTACGCGCGCTCTCGCGGCTCGAGGACTGGCAGGGCTGGGCCGGCCGGCTGGCGCCGCGCGCGCTCGAGGATGCGGGGCAGGAGTATTTCGCCATCCGCAACACGGCGGCGCTGATCGACATCTCGCCCATGCGCAAGTACCGGATCGAGGGGCCGGACGCCGCCCGCGTCGCCGACCGGCTCGTCACCCGCAAGGTGGCGGACATGGCGCCGGGCCGCGTCGCCTATTGCCTGTGGTGCGACGAGGACGGCTTCGTCATCGACGACGGGACGCTGTTCCGCGTCTCGCCCGACTGCTTCCGCCTCTGCTGCCAGGAGCGGATGCTCGGCTGGCTGCACGACGTCGCCTGGGGCTTCGACGCCCAGATCCTCGACGAGACCGAGCACGTCGCCGCGCTGGCGCTGCAGGGGCCCACCTCCTTCGCCGTGCTCGAGGCGGCCGGGCTCGACGTGGCGGCGCTCCGCCCCTTCGGCATGGTCGAGGCCGAGCCGGGGCTGCTGGTCTCGCGCACGGGGTTCACGGGCGATCTCGGCTACGAGCTCTGGACGGATGCCGAGGATGCGCTCGCCCTCTGGGACCGGCTGTGGGAGGCGGGGCGCCTCTACGGGCTGCGCGCGGCCGGCATGGCGGCGCTCGACATCGCCCGGATCGAGGCGGGCTTCCCGCAGACGGGCGCCGAGTTCCAGTCGATCCACGCCGCCGATCGGCCGACGCGCGGGCGCACGCCCTACGAGCTCGGCCTCGGCCGGCTCGTGCATCTCGACAAGCCGCATTTCAACGGCCGCCGGGCGCTGCTGCGCCTCAGCCAGCAGCCGCCCCGCCGCCGCCTCGTCATGCTCGACATCGAGGGCTCGCGCGCGGCGACGAACGCGCTCGTCTACGCGCGCTCGCTCGGCCGCTGGCGCGAGGTCGGGCACGTCACCTCCGCCTGCTGGGCGCCGACGGCCAAGCGCAACATCGCGTTCGCCGAGATCGCCGCGGCTGCGGCCGACGGCGCCGCCCGCCTCGGCGCGGAGATCTACCTCAACAAGGAGGGCAAGTGGGAGCGGCGCATGGCCGCCGCCCGGCCCACCGAACGCGCCGTCTTCCGACCGGCGCGCGCCCGCGCCACCCCGCCCGGCCGGCTCTGAGCCGGGCCGCAGCTTTGAACGAGGACGAGATGAACCGGGAGAACAACGCCCCCACGCCCGCCAGCGCCGAGACCGTGCGCCTCTGGGACCAGGAGCATTTCCTCCATCCATGGGAGGGCATGGGGCTCGAGCCGACCGACCGGCTGGTCGCCGCCGAGGGCGAGGGCATCTACCTGATCGACGCCCAGGGCCGGCGCTTCATCGACGGGCCGGGCGGCATGTGGAACGTGCAGATCGGCTATGGCCGGCGCGAGATGGGCGAGGCGATTGCCGAGCAGGTGGGGCGGCTGGCCTACCACTCGCCCTGGAGCTTTGCCTCCGAGCCCTCGGCGAAACTGGCCCGCAAGCTGGCGGAGCTGGCGCCCGGCGACCTCAACACGGTTTTCTTCTCGACGGGTGGGTCATCGGCCGTCGACAGCGCGCTGCGCTTCGCCCAGTTCTACAACAACCTGCGCGGCCGGCCGGAGAAGAAGCTCTTTCTCAGCCGCGAGAAGAGCTATCACGGCTCGACCTATCTGACGGCAAGCGTCTCGGGCAAGGAGCGCGACGGCGACATCCTCGACATCGAGAACCGGCTGGTCCGCATCCTGCCGAACATCAACCCTTACGTGCGGCCGGAGGGGATGCCCGTCGACGACTGGTGCGACGCCAAGGTCGCCGACCTCGAGGATGCCGATCGCCGAGCTCGGGCCCGAGCGCATCGCCGCCTATCTGTCCGAGCCGATCATGGCCTCGGGCGGCGTCATCGTGCCGCCGCCCGGCTATCACCAGCGCTGCCGCGAGATCTGCCGGCGGCACGACATCCTCTACATCGCCGACGAGGTGGTCACGGGCTTCGGCCGGCTCGGCCACTGGTTCGCCTCGGAGTCCGTCTTCGGCTTCGTCCCCGACATCATCACCTGCGCCAAGGGGCTGACCTCGGGCTACCTGCCGCTCGGCGCCACGATCATCTCCGATCGCCTGTTCGAGGAGATCGTCACCGAGGACCGCGCGGCCGTCACCTTCAAGAACGGCTACACCTATTCCGGCCACCCGGTCTGCTGCGCCGCCGCGCTGAAGAACATCGAGATCATCGAGAGCGAGGGGCTGCTCGAGCATGTCCGCGAGATCAGCCCGCACTTCCAGGCGCGGCTGCGCGACCTCGCCCGGCACGAGATCGTCGGCGACGCCCGCGGCATGGGGCTGGTCGGCTGCATCGAGGGGCGGCCGGCGCCCGGCATGTCCGAGGCCGACCGGCTGAAGATCGACTTCGAGTTCGGCGCGCGCGTCGACGCCAAATGCGAGGAGATGGGCCTGATCGTCCGGCCGCTGATCAACATGTGCGTCTTCTCGCCCCCGCTGATCATCACGCCCGCCCAGATCGACGTGATGTTCGACATCCTCGACCGGGCCATCGGCCAGGTCGAGGCCGAGATGATGTGAGCGCCGGATAGATGAGGATCGCCGGGCGGCGGAATGCCGCCCTCGGGCCCAGCGGGGGCCGTGCTAGCCGGCGGCCATGACGCCCTGCATGACGATGATGGCCCTTCAGACCGGGCGGGCCTCGTGAGCTCGCGCGGCCTTGCCGGGCCGCCCGCGGCCCTCCGCCGCGGTCCCGGTCCGGGGACGCTCGCGCTTCTCGTCCTGCTCGGCGGCCTCTGGGGCCTGCACATCGTCTTCGCCAAGGCGATCGGGGCTGACGGCCCGCGCGAGGCGCTGGCGCTGTTGATCGCTCTATATCGGGTCGGCCGCGGCCGGGTTCGTGATCATCGCGCTCGTGCGCGGCGGGGCGTTCCGGCCGACCGCGCGCATTCTCCGATATTTCGCAATATCGTCGGCGCTCGGCTACCTCGGCCCGCTCTTCTTCGAGCTGCTGGTCGCGCCGCGCATCGATGCGGGCCTCTTCGCGCTGATCGCCGGCTCGACGCCGCTCGCCACGGTCGGCATCTCGGTCGCCTTCGGGCGCGACCGGCTGACGCCGACTTTGGCCGCGGCGCTCGTCGCCGGGACCGCCGCGGCGCTGATCCTGCTCGGCCCGGCCGCCTGGCAGGGCAGCAGCGGCCCGGTCCTCTGGGTTGCGCTCGCCTTCGCCGTGCCGCTGCTCTTCGGCGCGGGCGACGTCTACATCGAGGCCAATTGGCCGAGGGAGCTCGACGTCGCGCAGGTCGCGACGGCCGAAAGCCTCGTCGCGACGCTCTGGGTCGTTTTCATGGGGGCCATCATGGGCCTCGGCCCTCGGGACGTGGTCGAGGCGGCGCAAGGGGCCGGTTGGCCCGCCGCCGCGATCGTCGCCACCTCGCTTGGATCGACCTTCCTCTATTTCGCGCTGATCGACAGGGCGGGCGCGGTCTTCGTCTCGTTCTCAAGCTATGTCACCATCGCCACGGGCGTGGTCATCGGCGTGCTTGCCTTCGGCGAGCGGCCGGGTGCGGCGCTGGGCGCGGCGGCGCTTCTGACCGGGCTCGCTCTCTGGCTGCTCAGCCGGGACAGGCGGCAACGCGCCCTCGCGACATGAAATTTGCATGAGCGCTCAAACATTTTCCTTGAGCGCGCGGCGCAACGCCCCTAGCCTTGCCGCAGAGAAGCCAGAGCGGGCGCCCGCTGCGCATGGCCTGTGCCGCGGGTGTGCCTGCCGACAGGAGAGGTACGACCGCATGAACAAGCTGCTGACGCTGTCCATTGCCGCGGTGGCGCTTGCCGCCGCACTGCCGGCGCAGGCCGCCGACCCCGAGCTCAACGTCTTCACCTGGGCGGGCTATGACGACCAGGAGCTCTTCAAGCCCTATGTCGAGAAATACGGCGACATGCCGACCTACGCCTATTTCGGCGACGAGGAGGAGGCGTTCCAGAAGCTGCGCGCCGGCTTCACGGCCGACGTCTCGCACCCCTGCTCGCAGTCGGTGACCAAATGGACGAACGCCGGCCTGCTGGAGCCGATCGACACCTCCAAGCTGACCCACTGGTCCGAGCTGATGCCCAAGCTCAAGAACATGCCGGGCTTCCAGTCGGACGGGAAGGTCTGGATGGTGCCGGCCGAATGGGGCGCGACCGGCCTGACCTACAACACCGACGAGGTGCCGGCCGAGGACGCCGCGACCCTGCAGTCCTTCGCCGACCCGAAATACCAGGGCCGCGTCACCATCGGCGACAATGTCGACGACGCCTACGCGCTGGCCTTCCTCGCGACCGGCGTCAAGGACTGGAGCAATGTCACCGACGAGCAGTTCCAGGCCGCGTCCGAGTACCTGCGCAAGGTGCACCCGAACGTGCTGTCCTATTGGCAGGACGCCAACCAGCTGGTGCAGATGATGGGCTCGGGGCAGGTACTCCTCGCCTGGGCCTGGAACGACGGCGCCGCGCGGCTGCAGTCGGAAGGCTATCCGGTCGAGTTCAACCGCGACACCAAGGAGGGCTCGTCCACCTGGGTCTGCGGCATGGTGCGCCTGAAGGGCGGGCACGCGCCAGAGGAGAAGGTCTACGCCTTCATCGACGCCTGGCTGGCGCCCAGCACCTCGGACTATCTGGTCAATTCCTGGTGGTACGGCCATTCGAACGAGAAGGGCATGAGCGCCATCCCGGAGGAGGCGATGGAGACGGCGGGCCTCGAGAATTTCGGGCAGTACACGGCCGACAGCCTCGTCCAGGGGCCGATGGACGCCGACCTGCGCGAGCGCATGATCGCCGAGTTCGAGAAGATCAAGGCCGGGTTCTGAGCTGGGCGGCCGCGGCAAGTGAGCGTTGCGTCGGGAGATCGCCGCATCCGCGGGGACGACGCCCTGCCCACGCCGCCGCGGTCTTGCCTACCGCCGCGGTGCTCCTCGCGCCGCGGTTCTCGCTAAGCCGCCGCGGCGCGGGCGCGGGCCGCGCCGCATTCCGTCATTCCCGCGCAAGCGGGACTCCGCCCCGGGAGAGAGCCATCGCATGACCGAAAGCGCCCTCGCCGAAGGGTTCCACGGCCTCGCCAGGGCCGTGCCGTCCTTGCCGGCCGGCTGGTATTCCGACCCGGGCCACCATGCGCGCGAGCTCGACGCCATCTGGCGGCGCAGCTGGCTTGCCTTCTGCCGGGCGGACGCGGTCGCGGCCACGGGCTATGTGGCCGGGCGCATCGCCGGCATGAACGTGCTCGTCGTGCGCGACCGGTCGGGCGGGCTTGCCGCGCTTCCACAATGTCTGCCGGCACCGCGGCGCCGAGCTCTGCGCCGAGGGCGCGGGCACGCTGGCCCGGCCGCTTCTGACCTGCCCCTACCATGCCTGGACCTATGAGCTCAGCGGCCGGCTTCTGGCGACCGGGCACGCCCGCAAGGTCGAGGGGTTCGACAGGTCCGCGCATGGCCTCGTGCCGCTGGGGCTCGCCGAATGGGGCGGCCTCGTCTTCGTGAACGGCCAGTTCGGCGGGCAGGGCGGCGGGCAGGGCGGCGGGCAGGCCGCGTTCGACGCCGCCCTCGGGCCCGACCTCGCGCTGCTGCGCAACTGGCCGCTGGGCAGCCTCGCGCCCGTGCGCGCCGAAGCGACCGAGGTCGCCTGCAACTGGAAGGTGTTCTGGGAGAACTTCAACGAGTGCCTGCACTGCCCGGGCGTGCACAAGGAGCTCTCCGAGCTGGTGCCGATCTATGGCCGCGGCATCATGGTGCGCGAGGACGACCCGGACTGGCGCGCGCGCGGCGAGAGCGCCGACGCGCGCCATTCCGGCGGCCTGCGCCCCGGCGCCGAAAGCTGGACGGCGGACGGGCGCGCGGCTGGCCCGGCTTTGCCGGGGCTGACACCCGACGACGTGGCGAGGGGCCACACCTATGCGGTGGCGCTGCCGTCGCTCTTCGTCGTCGGCCACCTCGATCATGCCCGCGCCGTGCGCGTCCTGCCGCTCGGGCCCGAACGGACGCTGATCGAGGCGACCTGGCTGCTGCCGCCCGACCGCATCGGCCAGGTGGACGTCGGGCGCCTGACGGGGCTGGCGCGGCGCGTCATCGCCGAGGACGCCGCTGCCTGCGAGATGAACCAGCGGGGGCTCTCGGCGGCGCCTTTCCAGGCCGGCACGCTGATGCAGGAAGAGTACGAGGTGCACGCCTTCCAGAGCTGGGTGCGGGCGCGGCTGGGTGAGGCGGTCGCCGAGACCGGATCGCGCGCCGACCGGCGGGCGTAGGCTGGGTGCAACCCGCCATCCGTGCCGATCGGCGGGCGGCGTTGGTGGGTTGCACCCACCCTACGACAGCAGCAGCACCGAGTCGCGGCCCCAGCCGACGCGCGCCTGGTCGCCCTGGCGCAGGATGCGGCGGCCGGCGGTGTTGCGCATCGAGACCATGGCCGGCGCCTCGGCGCCCGGCAGGCTGACCGTGTAGTAGGTCATGTCGCCGTAATACGAGGTGTCGGTCACCTCGCCCGTCACCTCGTGCTCGGCGCGGTCGCTCTCCTCGAGCAGGATGGTCAGCATCTCGGGGCGGATGCCGACGCGGGCCGCCCCTCCCGCCATCCGGCCGTTGACGCCGCCCGGCGCCTGGTCGCGCGGGATCTCGACAGGGCCGAGGCCTGCAATGTCGACGGCGATCATCGCGCCGTTCTCGCCCGAGACGCGGGCCTCGAAGAAGTTCATCACGCCGATGAACGAGGCGACGCGCCGGCTGACCGGGCGGCGGTAGAGCTCCTCCGGGCTGGCCAGCTGGGCGATCTGGCCGTCGAACATCACGGCGCAGCGGTCGGACATCGTCAGCGCCTCCTCCTGGTCGTGCGTGACCAGGACGAAGGTGATGCCGACATGGCGCTGCAGCTGGCGCAGCTCGGTCTGCATCTGCTCGCGCAGCTTCTTGTCGAGCGCCGAGAGCGGCTCGTCGAGCAGCAGCACGCGCGGCCGCATGACCAGCGCGCGGGCGAGCGCCACGCGCTGGCGCTGGCCGCCCGAGAGCCTGGTCGAGGCGCGCGCGCCATAGCCCGCGAGATCGACCATCGCCAGCGCCTCGTCGATGCGCGCGCGCGCCTCGGCGCCCTTCAGCCCCAGCTTGCGCAGGCCATAGCCGACGTTCTGCTCGACGTTCAGGTGCGGGAAGATCGCATAGCTCTGGAACACCATGTTGGTCGGGCGGTGGTTCGCCGGCACGCCCGCCATGTCCTGCCCGTCGATGCGGATGCGGCCGGCGGTGGGCTCCTCGAAGCCGGCGATGCAGCGCAACAGCGTGGTCTTGCCGCAGCCCGAGGGGCCGAGCAGCGAGAAGAACTCGCCCTCGCGGATCTCGGCCGAGACGCCGTCGAGCGCCGTTCACCTCGCCGAAGCGCTTCTCCACCTTCTCGATCGAGATGAGGACGGGCTTGCTCATATCCAGTTCGTCTCGTTGCCCGTCGCCCGCGCCGACCGGCGGCGGAAGTACTCGGCCGCCGTCAGCAGGATGAGCGACGCCAGCAGCAGGATGGTGCCGAGCGCCATCACGCTCGGCAGCTTGGCGATGAAGCGCAGCTGGCTCCAGATGTAGACGGGCATGGTCGCGTCGGTGCCCGTCAGGAAAAAGGCGATGATGAACTCGTCGAGCGAGATGGTGAACGAGATCAGCAGGCTGGCGACGATGCCGGGCGCCACCAGCGGCAGCGTCACGCGCCAGAAGGTGCCGAGGCGGCTTTCGCCCAGGTCCAGCGACGCCTCCTCGAGGCTCCGGTCGAGCGCCAGGAAGGCCGAGGTCAGGATCGCGACCGAGAAGGGCACGCAGATCAGCACATGCCCGAGCACCACCGTCCAGAGCGAGAGCGGCATGCCGAGCTGGACCAGCACGATCAGCAGCGACACCGCGACGATGATCTCGGGCAGCACCAGCGGCAGCATGATCAGCCCCATGATCGGCCGCTGGGCCGGAAAGCTGAACCGGGTCGACGCCCGCGCCGCGCAGGTGCCGAGCGCGGTGGCGAGGATGGAGGCGGCGACCGCGACCTGCAGGCTGTTCCAGACGGCGGCGTGCAGCGGCTCGGTCGCCCAGAGGTCCTCGAACGCCTTGGTCGTGAAGCCCTTGAGCGGGAAGGCGATGATGGCGCTGTCGTTGAAGGCGAAGACCGGCAGCAGCAGGATCGGCCCGTAGAGGAAGACCAGATAGCCGATCGCATAGGCCCGCAGCGAGCCGGCGCGGCCTGTCCCGGCGCTCACGGCCGCGCTCCGCCAAAGCGCCGGCCGGCAAAGGCGATGACGAGCGCGATGGCGGCGACGATCAGCATGGCCGAGACGGCCAGCGCGGCGCCGAGCGGCGCGTTGTTCGCCTTGCCGAACTGCACCTGGATCATGTTGGCGATCATCAGCCCGTCCGTGCCGCCGACGAGCTTGGGCGTGACATAGTCGCCGACGGTCGGGATGAAGACGATCAGCGCCGCCGCGATCACGCCGGGCATGGACAAGCGGCAGCGTCACGCGCCGGAAGGCGCGCAGGGGCCCGTCGCCCAGATCCTCGGCCGCCTCGAGCAGCGAGCGGTCGATCTTGGAGAGCGCGACATAGATCGGCAGGATGGCGAACGGCGCCCAGGCATGCGTCAGCGTCAGGATGACGGCGTTGGCGTCGTAGAGGATGAAGGTCAGCGGCTCCTGGATCAGCCCCAGCCACATCAGCAGGCTGTTGAGCACGCCGTTATAGCCGAGGATCACCTTCCACAGGAACACGCGCAGCAGATAGCTCGTCCAGAACGGGATGGTGATCAGGAACAGCCAGAGCGCCCGGTTCCGGTGCACGTGGAAGGCGACGTAATAGGCGATCGGGTAGGCGAGCAGCACGGTGAAGAAGGTGGTCAGCCCCGAGATCCACAGCGAGCGGATCATCAGCAGGCGATAGAGCGGGTCCGTCCACGCCTCGACATAATTCGTCAGCGTGAAGGTACGGTCGAGCTCGAGATAGTTCTGCGTCCAGAAGCTGAGCAGCGCCATCATGGTCAGCGGCGCGGCGAGCATCGCCAGCGCATAGAGGAAGGTGGGGCTGACCATCGCCAGCCCCTGTCCCGCCTCGCCAGCCCACCAGCGCCTGAACCCCAGCCGCCAGCCCCTGCCACGCATCCCAGTGCGCCCGCCGGGCCTGGTCGCGCCCGCCTCGATCGCCCGCTTGCGCGCGGTCGGGGTTGCGGCGCCGAGCTCGGTCACGGGAACCGGCCCGATGCGCCTGCGCGCGCGGAGGCGGCGGCTCGGCCGTCATGACGCGCCGAGCATGCGCTGGTTGAGCTCGGCCAGCGCGCCCGGGGCCGGCCGTTCCTCCAGCGTCAGCACCGGCAGCACGGCGCGCAGGTGGTCGTGATAGCTGCGCACGCCGTATTCGAGGTCCGACAGCATGATGCCGTCATAGGCCGAGGACTGCGTCGCCTCGCAGGACCAGATGGTCAGCTGGATGTCCTCGTCCGACGTCACCGCGTCGATGCGGCCCGACAGATAGCGCGCCGCGCGCCAGGCGCGGTCCTCGTCCGGCCGGCGCCAGATCGCCCCGCGCAGGCGGCTGCGGCTCAGCGCGAGCGGCGTCTCCTGGTAGAACATCACCGAGTTCAGGATAGAGCGAGAGCACCTGGTTGGGAAAGATGCCGATATAGAGCCAGGCGCGCCGGTGGCTCTCGGGCAGCCAGGTCGCCTCGGGCAGGATCGACTTGTAGGCCCGCACGCTCCAGATGCGGCCGGGCCCCGGGTTGAAGTTGGCGAAGGAGCGCGAGGTGCCGTCGCGAAACGCCTCGTCGTAATAGTACCGGCCATAGAGCTCCTGCAGCCCGGGATGCGCCATGGCGACGTGGTAGCCCTCGTTGTCGACGTCGCGCACGGACTTCCAGTTGACCGGCGTCTCCTCGCCCCAGTCGAGCGGGCCCGCGGCGACCAGGTCCTCGATGCCGTAGGGCGCGACCTCGGCCTCGTGGCGCGCCATGATCTCGGCCACCGAGGGCTGCGGCCCCGGCTTGAAGCGCACGAAGACGATGCCGTGCCAGATCTCCATCTCCAGCGGCTTCAGTCCCCAGTCGTCGGGGTCGAGCGCCGGCAGGCTTTTCGGCTGGGCGACACCGCGCAGCTTGCCCTGCAGGTCATAGGTCCAGCCGTGGAACGGGCAGATGATGACGTTGCGGATGTTGCCGCGGTCCTGCGCGACGACGCGGCTGCCGCGGTGCCGGCAGACATTGTGGAAGGCGCGCACGACGCCGTCGCGGCCGCGCACGACCAGCGCCCGCTCGCCGCAGCTGTCGAAGCAGATGTAGTCGCCGGGCTCGGGCACGTCGCAGACATGGGCAACGATCTGCCAGTGCCGGCGGAACAGCTGCTCGCGCTCGAGCTCGAGCAGCTCGTCGCTGAAATAGGCCCAGGCCGGCAGGCCGCGGCGGTCCCAGTCGTCCGGAACCTCTCGGCGTGCGGAGGGGGCGGTCTCGAGCGGCATCGTTCCCTCGAATTTGTCTGACCGCTCAAATAAAAATCATTCCGCAACGGATTGCAAGCACCGACACGAGGGGGCGCGCGCGGGGTTCGCGCGGGCTTCGCATTGACGCGCGGCGGCAGGCCCGCCAGCCTGCTCGCGCATGTTCGAGCCCGAGCGCCAGCGCCACGACTTCTCGCCCGACCAGCAGGCCGCCTGGGCGGCCATCGCCGCGCGCCTGGCCGCCTATGGCATCGACCTCGAGGCTGGCGAGATCTCGCCGCGCGCCGAGCTGAGGGGCGAGAAGGCGGCCGGGTCGGACGTGATCGCCGTCACCGGCAAGGCGGGCTCGGGCAAGACGGTGCTGCTGGCCGAGCTGGCGCACCGGCTTGGCGAGGCGGGGCTCGCCGCCATCCGGCCCGATTGGGAGCCGCGGCGGCTGACGCGCCGGTCCTTCGCCGTGCTGGCGCCGACCAACAAGGCGGCGAGCGTGCTGCGCGCCCGCGGCGTGCCGGCGACGACGATCCACCGCATCATCTACACGCCCGTCTACGACCCCGAATACGAGAAGCTGGCCGAGTGGCTGGCCGGCGAGCGCGCCACCCGGCCGACGGTCGAGGGGCTGGCCGAGGCGGCGCTCGACCGGGCGCAGGCCTTCTATCGCCAGCAGCAGTCGATCGCCGGCGCCTTCGCCGCGGCGGGCCTGCGCGGCTCGGACTTCATCACCGGCTGGAAGCGGCGCGACGAGCCGCTCGACATCGCGCTGGTCGACGAGGCCTCCATGCTGGACGAGGCCAAGCTCACGGACCTCAAGGAGATCTTCGGCCAGATCGTCCTCTTCGGCGACCCGGCGCAGCTCGCGCCGGTCATGGGGCAGGGCAGCCGCGCCGCGATGGTCTTCGAGACGCTGCCCGAGGACCGGCGCCTGGCGCTCGCGCGCATCCACCGCCAGGCGGCCGACAACCCGATCCTCGACCTCGCCCACATGCTCGGCGACCCGGAAGTCGACTTCCCGGCCTTCGAGCGGGCGGTGGAGCAGGCGGCGGCCGAGGACGACCGGGTGCAGCTCTCGGCGCGCGCCGACGCGCAAGCGATGTGCGCGAGCCCGATGCTGGTCTGGCGCAACAAGACGCGGGTGCGGCTGATCCGCGCCTTCCGCACGGCGCATGGCTGCCCCGAGCGGGCGCTGGTGCCGGGCGAGCCGCTGATCTGCGACGGGCTCGAGCTGCCGCTGAAGCGCCGCAAGGAGCGGATGGAGCTCGAGGCGCGCGGGCTGATCAAGGGCGCGCAGGCGACCTATCTGGGGCCCGGCCGCAAGCCCGGCTATGCCCGCGTCAACATCCACGGCACTGACGAGCCCGGCATCTCGGTCGCCTCGATCATCCAGGTCGAGGGCCCCGACGAGGAGGAGCCGGCGATCCTCAGCGCCGCCTCGTCGGGCGCGCTCTTCCTGCATGGCGCCGCGGTGACGATCCACAAGGCGCAGGGCTCGCAATGGCCGGCGGTGCAGGTCTTCGCCCCCGACCTCTTCGCCGCCGCCCGCGCCGGGCAGGCCGAGGCGGGCGTGCCGCTCTGGAAGCGGCTTGCCTATGTCGCGATCACGCGGGCCGAGGAGCGTCTGATCTGGGTCACCCGCTACATGATCTCGAAGCCCGCCGAGCCGCTCGGCGCCGCCGCCGGCCAGATGCTTTGAGCTTGATGCTTCGCGCTTGATGCTTTGCGCTTGATGCTTTGCGCTTGACGGGGCCACGCCGCCTGTCATGGATGCCGGCCGGGCGGAGGAGGCGGGCATGAAGCGGTTCGTTGCGATCGGGGCCATCGTCGTCGTGCTGCTCGTGGCCGGCTGGAGCCTCTTCTGGTGGCTCGGCCGCGACGCCCTCGTGCGCAGCTTCGACGCCGAAATGGCCCGTCTGCAGGCGGCCGGCTGGAGCATCGAGTGGAGCGAGCGCGAGCTCGGCGGCTTCCCCTTCGGCTACACGATGCGGCTGACCGAGCTGCAGGCGGCCGAGCCGCAAAGCGGCTTCGCCGTCCGCCTGCCGCATGCGACCGTCGAGAACGAGGGCGTCGAGGGCCTGCTGGTCCGGCTGCCCGAAAGCTTCGCGGTCGACCTGCCCATGACCACCGGCCGCGGCGCCAGGACCGGCGCTGGGCAAGGCGCTGGGCAAGGCGCTGAGCAGGGCGCAGAGGCCCCGGCACCCACCGTCGTCAACACGACGGGCGAGGCCGAGGGGCTGGTCCTGCACCTGTCCGGCGCCGCCAGCGGCCCCGGGCAGCGCGTCGGCGTCGAGGCGCAGTCGCTGACCTGGCGGCTGCAGTTCCCCGGCTCGAACCGCCAGCAGGCGCTGACCTTCGAGACCCTTGCCGGCGAAATGACCTCCGGCGGCACCGAGGCGAGCCTGCGGCTGCACGCCAGCCGCTATGGCGTGGACGCGGCGACGGCGGAGGGCGACGGCCCGCCCTCGACCATGACGGCCAGCTACCAGGACGTGTCGGTGACGGGCAGCACGACCGTGCCGACGCTCGCCGGCATGGCCGAGATGCTCTATGCCGGGGCGCCCGGACAGGTCGATCTCGCCGTGCAGACCGGGCCGGCCGAGGCGCACCTCGTCGGCGGCGAGGCCGAGCGGCGCGGCGCGCTCGACTGGCAGGGCCAGGCGATCGGCGGCGTCGCCACCCTGTCGAGCGGCAGGATGGAGCTGCAGGGCGAGGCCCAGGGCAGTGTCTGGACGCTCGTGCCCGAGACGCCGGGGACGCTGATCGGCGGCCAGGTCCGCGCCGGCGCCGTCCAGGCGACCTATGCCATGCCGATGGCCCCGGCGCCCGAACCCGACGACATGGCGATCCGGATCTCGCTCGCCGATGTGACGCTGGACGAGACCGCGTGGCAGGCGATCGACCCGCAGGGCGCGCTGCCGCGCGACCCGGCCGAGCTGACCGTGGACCTCGGCGGCACCGCGCGCGTCACGCGGCGGATCGATGCGATGAGCGCGGGCGACACGCCGCCCTACGAGGTCTCGAAGCTCGAGCTGAAGAGCGTCGCGCTCGACGCGCTCGGCGCCAGCGCGCGCGCGACGGGCAGCCTGGAGATCCTGCAGCCGATCAACCTGCCGCTCGGCACGATCGAGCTCAGCATGACGGGCGTCCAGGCGTTGGTCGGCGCGCTTGGCCGTTCCGGCGTGCTGTCGCCCGAGCAGGTCGAGATGGCCGACGCGATCCTGACGGTCTACGCCCGCCCCGCCGAGGGCAAGGACGCCTGGACGACCGAGATCAAGCTGACCAATGAGGGGCCGCTGGTGAACGGCCTGCCGATCCGGTGAGTCTGACCGGTCGCGGTCATGCGCGCCCCGTCATCCCCGTCATTCCCGCGCAGGCGGGAATCTCCCGCGCTCACCGGGAAGACCGCCGTTGGCGCGGGGGTGACGTCCGCCGAGTGCCCCAGGCCGGGGCGCGCCCTCCGGCGGCACTCCCCCGCGCTCAGCGGAAGCTCTCCTCCTCGACGACCAGCTCGACCCGGTCGGTGCAGAACCAGGTCCGGCCGTATTCGACCGGCCGGCCGTCGGCGCCGACGTTGAGCGAAATTGCGCGCAGGACCGGGGCGCCCTCGGGCAGGCGGAGATGGCGCGCCATCGCCCCCGTCGCCCGCTCGGCCGACAGCCGGGTGCGCAGGCGCCGATAGTCGGGGACGCCGCAGGCGGCGAGCGCTGCGGTGATCGAGCCCTTCTCGCGCAGGGCGGGCGGGAACCCCGGCAGCCGCCCGGCCGGGAAGACGCTGCTCGCATAGGTGAAGGGCACCCCGTCCGACAGGCCGATGGCCTCGAGCACGTGCACCTCGTCGCGCGGCGCCGAGGCCCAGCGCCTCGAGCTCGGCCCTGGTTCCGGCCAGCGTCTCGAGCCGCAGGATCTCGCGGCTGCCGGTCTGCCCCGCGGCGGCCAGGTTCTGCGTGAAGCGCGTGCGCCGGCCCAGCCGGTAGCTGACGGGCGTGCCCGTCACGAAGACGCCGGCGCCGCGCCGGGCGTGCAGCAGCCCCTCGCCCTGCAGCTCGGCCAGCGCGCGACGCACCGTGTGGCGGTTGACGCCGAAGCGGGTGGCGAGCTGCGCCTCGGACGGCAGCCGGTCGCCCGATCGATAGCGCTGCCCGAGCTCGGCGCCGAGCGCGTCGCGGATCTGCCGCCAGACCGGTCCCGCCGTCATCAACTGTTCACGACCCACCGCTTGTAGGGCTCCGCCTTCGGCTGTATGGTTGTCTAGTAGTATAGACAGATGACGAGGGTTGTCGAGCGAGATGGAGCGGCGCGACTGGATGGGCCTGCTGGCGCGGGCGCCGGCGCCGGCGCTGGCCGAGGCCTACCGGGCGCTCGGGCCCGAGCCCGAGGCGCAGTGGCTGCGCGCGCCCGAGTTCGGCTCGGTCATGGTCCGGGGCCGCATGGGCGGCACGGGCGCGCCCTTCAATCTCGGCGAGATGACGGTGACGCGGGCGAGCCTGCGGCTGGCGGACGGCACCGTCGGCCATGCCTATATCGCCGGGCGCGACGCCGAGAAGGCCCGCATCGCCGCCATCTGCGACGCGCTCCTGCAGGGCCCCGCGGAAAGTCCTGCGGCCGAGCGCGTGCGCGAGCGGGTGGTCCGGCCGATGCAGGCGCTGCTGGCGCGCGCGGCGGCCGGGCGCGCAGCCAAGGCCGCGGCGACGCGGGTCGAGTTCTTCACCGTGGCGCGGGGCAAGGAGTGATGGCGGGGGCAACGGCGCTCGAGGGCGGCTTCGCCGACCCGGGCATCGAGGCGGCGCAGGTCTTCCGCGCCGCCCTGCAGGCCATGGCGCGGCCGGGCAGCGTGCACCGCGTCGCGGGCGCGCGGCCGCCGGCGCCGCTCTCGCCCGCGGCCGGCGCGCTGGCGCTGACGCTTGCCGATCACGACACGGGGCTCTGGCTGGCCGCCTCGGTCGACACCGGGCCCGTGCGCGACTGGCTGACCTTCCACACCGGCGCGCCCTTCGTCCCGCCCGGCGCGGCGGCCTTCGCCTTCGGCCGGTGGGAGGAGATGCCGCTCGACACGTTCCCGCTCGGCACGCCGGAATATCCCGACCGCTCGGCGACGCTGGTGGTCGAGCTGGACGAGCTCGCCACGACCGCTTCACGGGCGCACCGGCTGACCGGCCCCGGCATCGCGCGCGAGGCCTGGGTGAGCGTCCCCGATCCCGCGGCGCTGCGCGCCAACCGGGCGCGCTATCCCGCTGGGGCTCGACCTCTTCCTCACCTGCGGCGATCGCCTGACGGCGCTGCCGCGCACAGCACGGGTCGGCTGATGTACGTCGCGACCAAGGGCGGCGAGCGGGCGATCGAGGCGGCGCATGCCTGGCTCGCCGATCTGCGCCGCGGCGACCGCGCGGTGCCCGAGCTCTCCCTCGCGCAGATCCGCGAGCAGCTGGCGCTCTCGGTCGCGCGCGTCATGGCCGAGGGCTCGCTCTACGACCCCGACCTTGCGGCGCTGGCGATCAAGCAGGCGCGCGGCGACCTGATCGAGGCGATCTTCCTGATCCGCGCCTATCGCACGACGCTGCCGCGCTTCGGCGCGACCGAGCCGGTCGCGACCGGCGCCATGGCCTGCATCCGCCGCATCTCGGCGACCTACAAGGACGCGCCGGGCGGCCAGGTGCTGGGGCCGACCTTCGACTACACGCACCGGCTGCTCGATTTCGCGCTGGCCGCCGAGGGCGCGCCGCCGAAACTGGCGCCCGAAACCGCGCCGCCCGAAACTGCGGCGCCCGAAATTGCGACAGCCGAGGCCGATGCGGCGCCCGGTGCGGCGCCCAAGCCGCACATCACCGGCTTCTTGGACCGCGAAGGCCTGATCCAGCCGGAGCCGGAGCCGGAGTCCGCGGCCGAGACGGGCGCCGGCGCCGCGCCGCCGGACCTGACGCGCCAGCCCTTGGCCCTGCCAGCCGAGCGGGCGCTCCGCCTGCAGGCGCTCGCCCGCGGCGACGAGGGCTTCCTGCTCGCCCTCGGCTACTCGACCCAGCGCGGCTATGCGCGCACGCACCCCTTCGTCGGCGAGCTGCGCATCGGCATGGTCGAGGTCGAGCTCGACGATCCCCGAGCTCGGCTTCGCCGTCGCCATCGCCGAGATCGAGCTGACCGAGTGCGAGACGGTGAACCAGTTCCGCGGCTCGCGCACCGAGCCCGCGCAGTTCACCCGCGGCTATGGCCTCGTCTTCGGCCAGTCCGAGCGCAAGGCGATCGCCATGGCGCTGGTCGACCGGGCGCTGCGCTGGCAGGAGCTCGGCGAGGATTTCGCGGGCGCCCCCGCCCAGGACGCCGAGTTCGTGCTCTCCCACGCCGACAACATCCAGGCGACGGGCTTCGTCGAGCACATCAAGCTGCCGCACTACGTCGACTTCCAGTCCGAGCTGGAACTCGTCCGCCGCCTCCGCCGCGCGGCGCTGGCGGCGCGCGAGGCTGCTGAGTGACCGCCGCGCTCCCCCCTCTCCAGCCCTCCCGCACAAGGGGGGAGGGTGCGGGCGTCGCGCCCGGGCCCGGCGTCGCTGCGAAGCCGGAGGAGGCATGACCGCGGTCGTCTTCGACGTCGGCAACGTGCTGATCCGCTGGGACCCGCGGCTCGTCTGGGCGGACGACTTTCGCGGCGCGGCCGAGCTCGACGCCTTCATGGCGGAGATCGGCTTTGCCGCCTGGAATCTCGAGCAGGACCGGGGCCGGAGCTGGGCCGACGGGATCGCCGCTATCTGCGCCGCGCATCCGCAGCGCTGCGCGCTGATGCAGAAGTTCCATCGCGACTGGCAGCGCTCGGTGCCGGGCGCGATCGACGGCGCCGTCGAGGTGCTCGAGAGGCTGCGCGCGGCCGGCGTGCCGCTCTATGCCATCACCAACTTCTCGGCCGAGAAATGGGCCGAGTGCCGCGACCGCTTCGCGTTCCTCGGCAGCGCCTTCCGCGACGTCGTCGTCTCGGCGCATGAGGGGGTGGTCAAGCCCGACCCGGCGATCTTCGAGCTCTTCCTGGCGCGCAACGGCCTGCAGGCCGAAGAGTGCATCTTCGTCGACGACGGCCCGCGCAATGTCGCGATGGCCGATCTCCTGGGCTTTGACGCCATCCTGTTCGACGAGCCGGTGACGCTGGCGGGCAAGCTGCGCGTCAGGGGGCTGCCGGCATGAGCGCCGACTACAACTTCGCCTATCTCGACGAGCAGACCAAGCGGATGATCCGCCGGGCGCTGCTGAAGGCGGTGGCGATCCCCGGCTACCAGGTGCCCTTCGCCAGCCGCGAGATGCCGATGCCCTATGGCTGGGGCACGGGCGGCGTGCAGGTGACGGCCGCCTGCCTGGTGCCGGGCGACGTGCTGAAGGTGATCGACCAGGGCGCGGACGACACGACGAACGCCGTCTCGATCCGCAAGTTCTTCCAGAAGACGGCCGGGCGTCGCGACCACCGAGCGCACGGCCGAGGCGACCGTGATCCAGACGCGGCACCGCATCCCGGAGCGCGAGCTGAGCGAGGACCAGATCCTCGTCTACCAGGTGCCGATCCCCGAGCCGCTGCGCTTCCTCGAGCCGCGCGAGACCGAGACGCGCAAGATGCACGCGCTCGAGGAATACGGGCTGATGCACGTCAAGCTCTACGAGGACATCGCCCGGCATGGCGCGATCTCGACCGCCTATGCCTATCCGGTGAAGGTCGAGGGCCGCCACGTCATGGACCCGAGCCCGATCCCGAAATTCGACAACCCCAAGCTTTCGGACTGCGCGGCGCTGCAGCTCTTCGGGGCCGGGCGCGAGCAGCGGATCTATGCCATCCCACCCTACACGCACGTCGTCAGCCTCGACTTCGAGGACCACCCTTTCGAGCGCGGCCGGGCGCCGCATGACTGCGCGCTCTGCGGTGCCGAGGACAGCTATCTCGACGAGGTCATCATGGACGACGAGGGCACGCGCATGTTCGTCTGCTCGGACACCGACTGGTGCCGCGAGCGGCGGGCGGCGGGGCACCTCGGCGCCGCAGGGCGCGCCCTATGAGGAGGACGGGGCGTGACCGGCCTGACCGGCGCGACTGGCGCCGCGCCTGCCAGGCTTCCGAGGCGGCCGCCGTGCGGCACCCTGCCGCTTCTCCGGGTCGAGGGCCTCAGCAAGCGCTACGGCGCGCGCGTCGGCTGCCTCGACGTCGCCTTCGACCTCTGGCCTGGCGAGGTGCTGGGCGTCGTCGGCGAATCGGGCTCGGGCAAGACGACGCTGTTGAGCTGCCTCGCCGGGCATCTCGCCCCGGATGCCGGCCGGGTCGTCTTCGACACGCGCGACCGCGGCCCGCGCGACGTGCTGACGATGTCCGAGCCCGAGCGGCGGATGCTGGGCCGCACGGACTGGGCCTTCGTCCACCAGAACCCGCGCGACGGCCTGCGCATGAGCGTCAGCGCCGGCGGCAATGTCGGCGAGCGGCTGATGGCGACGGGCGCCCGCCATTACGGCCGGATCAGGGGCGCGGCACTCGACTGGCTGGGCCGGGTCGAGATCGCCGCCGACCGGATCGACGACCGGCCGTCCGCCTTCTCGGGCGGCATGCAGCAGCGGCTGCAGATCGCGCGCAACCTCGTCACCGGCCCCGCGCCTCGTCTTCATGGACGAGCCGACGGGCGGGCTCGACGTCAGCGTGCAGGCGCGGCTCCTCGATCTGCTGCGCGGCCTCGTGCGCGAGCTCGGGCTCTCGGCCGTGATTGTCACGCACGATCTCGCCGTCGTCCGCCTGCTCGCCGACCGGCTGATGGTGATGAAGGACGGCCGCGTCGTCGAGCAGGGGCTGACCGACCAGGTGCTGGACGATCCGCAGCACGGCTACACGCAGCTTCTGGTCAGCTCGGTCCTGCAGGTCTAGCTGTGGCTGGGGCGCAGCGGAAGGGCAGGGCATGATCAAGGCCTATCGCATCCATGGCAACGGGCTGGTCGCCGAGGATGGCTTGGAATTCGCGCAGGCCGCCTGGATCGACATGCTGGAGCCGACCGATGCCGAGCGGCTGGAGGTCGCGGCCTCGATCGGCGTCGACGTCCCCAGCAAGGCCGATCAGGAGGAGATCGAGCAGTCCTCGCGCCTCTACGTCGAGCGCGGCACGCCGGTGATGACCGTTCTGCTGCCCTCGCGCACCGCCGAGAACGCGACGCAGATCGGCCCGGTCACCTTCATCCTGACGCCTGACCGGCTGGTCACCGTCCGCCATCACAGCCCGCGGCCCTTCGAGACCTACCCGACGCGCGCGGGCCGGGCCGCGCTCGGCTGCCACAATGTCGAGCAGATCATGCTGGGCCTGATCGAGGACGTCATCGACCGCCTGGCCGACATCACCGAGCAGGCCGGGCGCGAGATCGACGCGCTGTCGAAGACGGTGTTCCAGCCGGATGCCGCCGGCAAGGCCGACCTGCAGTCGGTCCTGCGCCAGATCGGCCGCCAGGACGCGATGGTGATGCACCTGCGCGAGAGCCTGCTGACGATGGAGCGGATGCTGGGCTTTCTGATCCCGGTCATGGAGGCGCGCAAATCCGCCGGCCGCGAGCTGCGCGGCATGGTCAAGACGCAGATGCGCGACGTGCACACCATCACCGAGCAGGCGGGCTTTCTGGTGCAGAAGACGGGGCTGCTGCTCGACGCCACGCTCGGCCTGATCAACATCGAGCAGAACGCCATCATCAAGATCTTCTCGGTCGCGGCCGTCGTCTTCCTGCCGCCGACGCTGATCGCCTCGATCTACGGCATGAACTTCCAGCACATGCCCGAGCTCGACGAGTGGTTCGGCTATCCGATGGCGCTCGGCGCCATGGTGCTCTCGGCGATCGTCCCGCTCGTCTATTTCAAGCGGAAGGGCTGGTTCTGATGGCCGCCGTGATCGAGGTTCTAGGCGTCGCCAAGGAGTTCACGCTGCACAACCAGGGCGGAACGGTCCTGCGGGTGATGGCGGGGGCCAGGCTCGAGGTCGCGCCGGGCGAGTGCGTCGCCCTGACCGGCCCCTCGGGCGCCGGCAAGTCGACGCTGATGCGCATGATCTGGGGCAACTACCTGGCAGCATCGGGGCGCATCCTGGTCGGCGGGCTCGACGTCGTCAGCGCCAGCCCGCGCGAGATCCTGGCGCTGCGCCGCCGCACGCTCGGCTATGTCAGCCAGTTCCTGCGCGTCGTGCCCCGCGTGCCGGCGCTCGATGTCGTCGCCGAGCCCCTGCTGGCGCTGGGGGTGCCCGCCGATCAGGCGCGCGGCCGGGCCGCGGCGCTGCTGGCGCGGCTGCGCATCCCCCAGGCGCTCTGGGCGCTGTCGCCCACCACCTTCTCGGGCGGAGAGCAGCAGCGGGTGAACATCGCCAGGGGCTTTGTCCACGCCTATCCGGCCATGCTGCTCGACGAGCCGACCGCCTCGCTCGACCAGGCCAACCGCGAGACGGTGCTGGAGCTGATCGACGAGGCCAAGGCGCGCGGTGCCGCCATCGTCGGCATCTTCCATGATGCGGCCGCCCGCGCCAGGGTCGCCGACCGCGAGGTCGACGTCTCGGCGTTCGCGCCCTCCGGCGCCGGGCCGGCGCGCGCATGACGGGCACCTTCGTCGCCGTTGTCGGGCCGTCCGGCTCGGGCAAGGACACGCTGATCCGCGCGGCGCTGGCCGAGCGGCCCGATCTCGCCTGGGCGCGCCGGGTCATCTCGCGGCCGCCCGACGACGCGACGGAGCTGTTCGAGAGCGTCGACGAGGCGGCCTTCCAGCGTGCCCGTGCCGCGGGCCGGTTCGTGCTCGACTGGGAGGCGCACGGGCTGCGCTATGGCATCCCCGCCGTCGTGGAGCGCGAGCTCGCCGCCGGCCGGCACGTGCTCGCCAACCTGTCGCGCCAGGCGATCGGCGCGGCGCGCGCCCGCTTCCAGCCCTTCCTGGCGCTGGTCGTCACGTCACCGCCCGAGGTGCTGGCCCGCCGGCTGGCGTCGCGCGGGCGCGAGGATGCGACGGCGATCGCCGAGCGCCTGCGGCGGGCCGGCTACGCGGCGCCCGAAGGCGCGGACGTGGCCCTCGTCGACAATGGCGGCGCGCTCGCCGCCGCCATCCGCGCCTTTGTCGATGCGCTGCCGCCTCGCGCGGTCAGCGCCCCGACAGGGCAAATCGCCTGACGATGCGGAAGTGCCCGGTCTCCCCCTCGCCGAAGAGGCAGAGCTCGGTCACCGGCAGCGGCGCCGCGCAGAAGGGCGCCGTCAGCCCGGCGAGGACGTCGAAGACCTCGTCGCCGACCTCGCGGTCGAGCGCGCCCGTCAGGGTCAGATGGAACCGGAACTCGTCGAGCACGTAAGGATACCCCCAGCGGGTCAGGTGCGCCTCCTGCGCCGGCGAGAGGAGGTGCGCTCGCCGCCGGGCGAGCTCCGCGCGCGTCGGGCGGCGCGCGGAAGCCGTCGAGCTCCTGGACGCAGGCGGCGGCAAGATCGTGCAGCGCGGGGCAAGGCGCCGAGGGGACAAGCGCCACGAAGGCGCCGATGCGGGCGGGCGCCAGCGGCGGCGCCTGGAACGGCACGGTCTGCCCCGCCAGCCGCCGCGGCGGCGGCGTCGAGGCCGGCGACGTTCGCCCCTTCGGCCAGCCGGAAGGGCGGCTTCAGCGTGCCGTGAAAGCCATAGCGGCGCGGCGTTGCCGTGATCTCGGCGACGGGGAGCGGCAGCCGGGGCACCTCCGGGTGGGGCACGAGTTCGCCTGCCTCGGCGTCCCAGCCGAGCCAGCTCGCGCCGAAGCGGGCCAGCGCCGAGCCGCGCGGCGGGGCCCAGAACAGCGCATAGCGGCGGAAAGGGGTCATGGCACCTCCGGCAAAAGGCTTATACTGGCGGCCCTGCGTCACGAAATAGCGACAGTTTGATGGGATGCCGGTCACGGCATCGGGAGAATTGCGGATGACGGTACATCGGACGGCGCAGGCGCAGGTGCAGGCACGGCCGGCAGGCACCGGCGAGACGCGGAGCTGGCGAGACCGGCGAGACCGGCGAGACCGTCCTGGCGAATGCCCGCCTCGTCCTGCCGGACGAGGTGGTCATCGGGTCGGTCTGCCTGCGCGACGGCCGGATCGTCGCCGTCGAGCCCGGCCGGGCGGTGCCGCGCGGCGCGGTCGACCTCGGCGGCGACTGGCTCTCGCCCGGGCTGATCGAGCTGCACACCGACAATCTCGAGCGGCACAAGGAGCCGAGGCCCGGCGTCAAATGGCCGCTGGCGCCCGCCATCATCGCGCACGACGCCGAGCTCGCCTCGGTCGGCATCACCACGGTCTTCGACGCGCTGCGCGTCGGCTCGGTCGTCTCGGACGAGCGGTCGCGCTATGACCCTTACGCGCGCGAGATGAGCCGCGAGATCATCGCGCTGCGCGGGCGCGGGGCGCTTCGGATCAGTCATTTCATCCATCTGCGCGCCGAGCTCTGCTCCGAGACGCTGGCCCAGGAGCTGGACGAGTTCGGATCGGCGGACCGGATCGGGATCGTCAGCCTGATGGACCATACGCCCGGCGCGCGGCAGTTCACCGACACCACGTCGCTGCGCAAGTACCTCAAGGGCAAGTACGCGATGTCGGACCAGCGGATCGACGAGCACATCGCCTTCCAGCAGGCGCTCGGGGCCCGCCATGTCGGGCCGCACCGCCAAGCGGCCGTCGCCCGCGCGCCGGCAGCTCGGCGCCATCCTCGCCAGCCATGACGACACGACCGAGGCGCATGTGGCCGAGTCGGTGCGCGCCGGCGTCCGGCTGGCCGAGTTCCCCACCACGGCCGTCGCGGCCCGCCGCTCGGCCGAGGGCGGCATCGCCGTGATGATGGGCGCGCCGAACCTGCTGCGCGGCGGCTCGCATTCCGGCAATGTCGCGGCCGCCGAGCTGGCCGGGATCGGCTGCCTCGACATCCTGTCGTCCGACTATGCGCCGGCGAGCCTGCTGATGGGCGCCGTCCGGCTGGGGCAGGAGAGCGGCGACATGGCCGCGGGCCTGGCCCGGGTGACGGCGGCGCCGGCCGCGGCGGCGGGCCTGACGGACCGCGGCCGCCTCGCGCCGGGCCTGCGCGCCGACCTGCTGCGCTTCGCGCTCGACCAGGGCACGCCGGTCACGCGCGGCCTCTGGGTCAGGGGCGAACGCGTCGCCTGATAGTCATAGGACTGCGCGAAGGCGGCGGGCGCGCCCCCGATGGCCGCGCCCGCCCGAGACTTTCCGCGGAGTCCTCTGCCCTGCGCCCGTCCCGGGCCGCAGAGCCGGTCATGCCCGCAAAAGCGGGGATCTCCTGCCACATCGGCGGTTCCCGCTGTCGCGGGAATGACCATGCCCGTCTCCTGAGGTGCCCCGGCGGGGGCACCTCCGTTTTTCCCTGCGTCCGGTCAGGCGCCCGCGGCCAGGTCGAAGCGGTCGGCGTTCATCACCTTGGTCCAGGCGGTGACGAAGTCGCGGACGAACTTCGCCCCGTTGCCGTCGCGAGGCATAGACCTCGGACAGCGCCCGGAGCTGCGAGTTCGAGCCGAAGACCAGGTCGACCCGGCTCGCCGTCCACTTCACCTCGTTGCTCACCCGGTCGCGGCCCTCGAAGACGTCGGCCTTGTCGGACACCGCCTTCCAGGCCGTGCCCATGTCGAGCAGGTTGACGAAGAAGTCGTTCGTCAGCGTGCCCGGCCGGTCGGTGAAGACCCCGTGCTTCGATCCGCCATGATTGGCGCCGAGCACGCGCAGGCCGCCGACCAGCACCGTCATCTCGGGCGCGGTCAGCGTCAGCAGCTGCGAGCGGTCGACCAGCAGCTCCTCGGTCGGGACGGTGAAGTCCGCCTTGAGGTAGTTGCGGAAGCCGTCAGCCTCGGGCTCGAGCGGGCCGAACGACTCGACGTCGGTCTGCTCCTGGGTGGCGTCGGTGCGGCCGGGCGCGAAGGGCACCTCGACCTCGTGCCCGCCGGCCCTGGCCGCCTTCTCGATGGCGGCGCAGCCGCCCAGCACGATCAGGTCGGCCAGCGACACCTTCTTGCCGCCGCCCGCGCCGTCGTCGAACGCCTTGCGGATGCCCTCGAGCGTGTCCAGCACCTTGGCCAGCTGCGCGGGCTCGTTCACCTCCCAGTCCTTCTGCGGCGCCAGCCGGATGCGCGCGCCGTTGGCGCCGCCCCGCTTGTCCGAGTTGCGGAAGGTCGCGGCCGAGGCCCACGCGGTCTGCACGAGCTCCGGGACCGAAAGGCCCGAGTCGAGGATCTTCGCCTTCAGCGAGGCGATGTCGCCGGCGTCGACCAGCGGATGATCGACCGCCGGCACCGGGTCCTGCCAGATCAGCTCCTCGGCCGGCACCTCCGGTCCGAGATAGCGGACCTTGGGCCCCATGTCGCGATGGGTCAGCTTGAACCAGGCGCGGGCAAAGGCGTCGGCGAATTCGGCCGGATTCTGGTGGAACCGGCGCGAGATCGGCTCGTAGATCGGATCGACCTTCAGCGACAGGTCGGTCGTCAGCATCATGGTCGGCACGCGCTTGCCAGGCGTGTGCGCGGCCGGCGCCAGGTCCTTCTCGGCCTCGTTCTTCGGCGCCCACTGCCAGGCGCCCGCCGGGCTTTTCGTCAGCTCGTACTCATAGCCGAAGAGCAGGTCGAAATAGCCCATGTCCCATTCGGTGGGCCGTGACGTCCAGGCGCCCTCCAGCCCGCTGGTGATCGTGTGGTCGCCAAAGCCGCTCTGGAAGCGGCTGGTCCAGCCCAGGCCCTGCTCGGCGATGTCGCCGGCCTCCGGCTCGGCGCCGATATGCGAGGCGTCGCCCGCGCCGTGGCACTTGCCGAAGGTGTGGCCGCCGGCGATCAGCGCGACGGTCTCCTCGTCGTTCATCGCCATGCGCGAGAAGGTCTCGCGGATGTCCGTGGCCGCCGCCATCGGGTCGGGCTTGCCGTCCGGCCCCTGCGGGTTGACGTAGATCAGGCCCATCTGCACCGCGGCGAGCGGGTTCTCGAGCATCCGGTCGCCGGAATAGCGGCTGTTCTCCTTGTCGGAGGTCGCGAGCCACTCCTGCTCGGTGCCCCAGTAGATGTCCTCGGGCGCCTCCCAGACGTCGACGCGGCCGCCGCCGAAGCCGAAGGTCTTGAAGCCCATCGATTCGAGCGAGACGTTGCCGGCCATGATGATCAGGTCGGCCCACGAGAGCGCGTCGCCGTACTTCTTCTTGATCGGCCAGAGCAGCCGGCGCGCCTTGTCGAGATTGGCGTTGTCGGGCCAGCTGTTCAGCGGCGCGAAGCGCTGCGCGCCGGTCGACGAGCCGCCGCGGCCGTCGCCGGTGCGGTAGCTCCCGGCGCTGTGCCAGGCCATGCGGATGAAGAACGGCCCGTAATGGCCGTAATCGGCCGGCCACCAGGGCTGCGAATCCGTCATCAGCGCGTGCAGGTCACGCTTGACGGACTGGTAGTCCAGTTTCTCGAAGGCCTCGGCATAGTCGAACGTCGGCGCCCATCGGATTGGCCGTGGCCGGGTTCTGGTGCAGGATGTTCAGCTTCAGCTGCTTCGGCCACCAGTCGCGGCTCGACCTGCCGCCAAAGCGCGAGCGTACGACCGGGCATCTGGCTTCCGCCGGTGCGTCGTTTCCGTCCATCTGTTCCTCCGATTCTGGCGTTGGCTATCTGGATTGGCTCTCGGGATTGGCTCTCTTGGCCGGGGCCGCCCGAGGCGCTCGAAACCGGCGTGCCGCTCCGTCAGTCGCGCGACGGACGGCGCCGGAGTGGTCTGGGCGCGGTCTGGGCCGGAGTGATCTGGGCCGTTCTGCCATGGGCGCTCGTGTCAGGTCACGGTGCTGAAGGCGACAATCCGGGCGGGGTCCGACCCCCGCTTTCATCGGACACGTCACCTCCCTGGCCTTTCGTGTACCAAAGCCGGGCGATCAGAGGAACTTGGATTCTCTGATCGGCGCGATAAGTTCAGCCTATGGCGAACCTCACGCTGAAGCAGCTCCGCTATTTCGAGGCGCTGGCGCGGCACGGCCATTTCGGCCGCGCGGCGGATGCCTGCGCCATCTCGCAGCCGGCCCTGTCGATGCAGATCAAGGAGCTGGAAGGCTCGCTCGGCGCCGTGCTCTTCGAGCGCGGCGCGCGCGAGGCCCGGCTGACCGGCTTCGGCGAGGAGTTCGCCGAGCGCGTGCGCGGGATCCTGCGCGCCGTCGACGAGCTGTCGGACCTGGCGCGCGCCTCGCAGGACGGGCTGGCCCGCCGGCTGCGCATCGGCGTGATCCCGACCATCGCGCCCTATCTGCTGCCGCGGATCATCGGCGACCTGACGCGCCTGCACGCCGGCATCGACATCCATGTGCGCGAGACGCTGACGCCCAGGCTGATCCAGGAGCTGACCGAGGGGCGGCTCGACATGGCCGTCGTCGCCCTGCCGGTCTCGGAGGCGGCGTTCACCGAGGTCGCGCTCTTCTCCGAGGAGTTCCTGCTGGTCAGGCCGATCGAGGACGCCGGCAGCCCCGTGCCGAGCCGCGAGGCGCTGCGCGAGATGCGGCTGCTGTTGCTCGAGGAGGGGCACTGCTTCCGCGACCAGGCGCTGTCCTTCTGCGACCTGCCCGCGGCGCAGCCGCGCGAGCTGCTCGAGGGCAGCTCGCTCTCGACGCTCGTCCAGATGGTCGGCACCGGGATCGGCGTCACGCTGATCCCCGAGATGGCCGTGGCGGTCGAGACGCGCTCGGCGCCCGTCTCGGTCGCCCGCTTCGACGAGCCCCGGCCGTCGCGCACCGTGGGCATGATCTGGCGCAGGTCGAGCCCGCTCGCCGATCAGCTGGCGCGCATTGCCGAGATCGTGCGCCGATCGGCGGAGAGCTGCCGCGAGCAGCAGGCCGGCACGCCAGCGCGCCTGGGCAGACGCGCTCAGCCGCTCCGCGGCCAGAGCACCGGGAACTCCGGCCCCCCGAACGCGGCGCCGTCCGCATAGGCGAGGTCGGGGTAGGCCGGCGAGGTGCGGCCCGGCCGGGCCGCGAAGCGGGCATCGTCGCCGACCCAGCGCACCGAGATGACGCGTCGCCGGTCGGCCGAGCGGTTCGCCGGCGCGCCGTGCAGCGTGTGGAAGTCGAAGACGACCGCGTCGCCGGGCTCGACGGCCCAGCCGCGCAGGTCGAGCGCGCCCTTCTGCCCCTCGACGTCCGGAACGCGCTCGCTCTCGTCGCCCTCGTAGAGGTTCGTGCCGTCGAAGCGCTGGGCGCGATAGGTCCGGCCCCGGTGCGAGCCGGCGACGAACTCGATCGTGCGGTCGCGCGGCACCGGGTCGAGCGGCACCCAGAAGCTGACGCTCTGGCGCGCCTCGACGAGGTAGTAGGGCGCGTCCTGGTGCCAGGGCGTGGCGATCGAGGTGCCGGGCTCCTTGACCAGGACGTGGTCGTGGAAGATCCGCGCCGTCCGCGAGCCCATCAGGCGCGCCGCGATCTCGGCCATGGGCGAGTCCGCCACCAGCGCCCGATAGCCGGGGATGCGGTCCCAGTTGCAGAAGTCCTGGAAGAACGGCGCCGAGCCGTCCTCGGGACGGTAGGTCCGCTCGCGAAAGCTCGGGGCGCGCATGTTCTCCTCGACGCCCGCCCGCGCGCTCTCGATCCAGGGCGCGAAGACGCCGCGGACGACGGCGCAGCCGTCGCGCCGGAAGGCGTCGACCAGGGCGTCGTCGATGGCGGGCGCGTCGAGCATCCTGCGGTCCTCCCCTCCTCCTGCATGCCTGCCCGGTACGGTGACATGGCACCGGGCGATCGCACAAGCGGACCGATGCGCGCGCCCGGCCAGCGCCCGCCCGGCCAGCGCCCGCCCGGCCAGCGCCGCCCGGTTAGCGCCGGCCGGCCTTCGCGGACACGAATCTGTCGCACGTCTCTGCTATGAGGCGCGCAGAGCGGGAGCCCGCCCTATCTAGAGGGTTGCCGAAAACCCGCCGCCAGATATAGTCGCCTGGGGCGAGTCTCTTCTCCGCTTGCGCGCCCCATGCGATAAGTAGAGGTACGGACGAGCAGCAGGGCCGAGTGATGGAAGGGGATTTCGCGAGCGAGTTCGTTCGCCAGCCGGGTGGTCTGAGGGACAACCCGGCGCTGGTGCTCAACGCGGACTACCGGCCGCTCAGTTACTTTCCGCTGTCGCTCTGGAGCTGGCAGGACGCGATCAAGGCGACATTCCTCGATCGGGTCAGCGTCGTCGCCGAATACGACACCGAGGTGCACTCGCCCTCGATCTCGATGAAGCTGCCCTCGGTCGTGGTTCTGCGCGACTATGTAAAGCCGTCGCGCTATCCGGCCTTCACCCGGTTCAACCTGTTCCTGCGCGACGAGTTCACCTGCCAGTACTGCGGGTCCAAGGGCGAGATGACCTTCGACCACGTGCTGCCGCGCTCGCGCGGCGGGCGGACGACATGGGAGAACGTCGTCGCCGCCTGCGGGCGCTGCAACCTGCGCAAAGGCAATTTGACGGTGCGCCAGGCCGGCATGACGCTGCACCGGCTGCCGCAGCGCCCGACCTCGTCCGAGCTGCAGAACCACGGGCGGAAGTTCCCGCCCAACCACCTGCATGACAGCTGGATGGACTTTCTCTACTGGGACGCCGAGCTCGAGGCCTGAACCGCCACCTCGGCGGAGCGGCCGGCAGCACTGGCCGGCGCCGGCCCGGCGCCGATCGTGTCCATGTCGAAGGGCGCGGTCTGGTAGACCTCGTTGATCCAGTTGCCGAGCAGCAGGTGGGCGTGGCTGCGCCAGCGGTTCTCGGGCGGGCACGCCGGATCGTCGCCGGGATAGTAGTTGACCGGCACGTCGATCGGATCGCCCTTGGCGACGTCGCGGTCGTACTCTTCCTTCAGCGAGGTCGTGTCGTATTCGATGTGGTTGAACATATAGAGCGCCCGGTGCCCGGGGTCCTCGATGAGGCAGGGCCCCGTTTCGTCGGCGCTCATCAGAACGGTCAGGCCGCGGCTGGGCGGCAGCTCGGCCTCGCGGATCTCGGTCCAGCGGCTGACCGGGATGGCGAACTCGTCCGAGAAGCCGCGCAGATAGGGTGAGGCCGGCGCGCGGTTGCGGTGCTGGAAGCAGCCGAACGCCTTTTTCTCGAGGGCATGCTTCGCCACGCCGTGGAAATGGTGCAGCATCGCCTGCGCGCCCCAGCAGACGGCGAAGGTCGAGTGGACGTTGGTCTGGCTCCACTCGAACACCTCGGTCAGCTCGTCCCAATAGGTGACGTCCTCGAAGGGCAGGTGCTCGATCGGCGCGCCGGTGATGATCAGCCCGTCGAACTTCTTGTGCTTGAGCTCGGCGAACGGGCGATAGAACGCCTCCATGTGCTCGGCGGCCGTGTTCTTGGGCGTGTGCTCGCTCATGCGGATCAGCGTCAGCTCGATCTGCAGCGGCGTCGCGCCGATCAGCCGGGCGAACTGCGTCTCGGTGCGCACCTTGTTCGGCATGAGGTTGAGGAGCGCGATCTGCAGCGGCCGGATGTCCTGCCGCAGCGCCGTCTCCTCGGACATGACCATCACGCCCTCGCGCCGAAGCACGTCATGGGCGGGCAGTCCGTTCGGGATCTTGATTGGCATTGCGGCAGCCTTCCAGCTCGGGCGCGCACAAATAAGCGCTCGATCGCGCGAAGAAAAGCCTCGTCGCTCGGTCGCGGGCCAGCCGCGGATCAGCCGGAGCCGGCGGCCGCCTGGTCCAGCGCCGCGGCGATGACCCGGTCGAAATCGGCCGCGCTCTCGACCGCGGCGATCTGCTCGGCGGGGACGGCGACGCCCCAGGCCCGCGCGATCGCGTCATAGCGCGGCAGCCGGTGTCGCAAGAGCCGCCGGAATCCCCAGCGGATGAAGTCGTCGGGGTCGACCTTGGATTCGGCCACGCCTTTCTCCTCGCGATAGGCGTCCCAGGTCTCGCGCAGGAAGGTCTCGGGGTAGTACATGGGCTTGGGCACCCGATCGAAGCGCCGGGCGAGCTCCTCGGCATCGGCTTCGGTGCCGCGGATCTGCACCAGCAGCAGGTGGCGTGAGAGGGTGGAGAGCACCGGGTCCTGCGGGTCGGCCGGGTCGACGACCTCGCAGAGCGAGCCCGAGGTGTCGCAGAGGAAGTTCGCGTAGTCGTAGAGCTCCTCGGCCCGGTCGATGAAGTGAACCGTGTCGAGCATGGCGCTGATCTCGGCGTCGCGGTGCTGGCGCTGTCGGCGGATGTATTCCTCGAACGGAATGCCGCCCTTGGCCGGGTCGCCGGGTTTGCCGAGATAGGTCGAGAGCGGGGCAAGGTTCTCGAACGTCAGGTTCGAGGCGATGTAGACCGAGTCGCTGAGCAGGAGCTCGCGCAGGAACGGCACCTGCATCGCCGCGCGCTTGAAGTTGTCGGCGATGTGCTCGCCCATATAGCGCGTGCCGATGCGGTAATCGGCCGAGTAGTGGAACCAGCCGCCCAACTCGCGCAGCATCCGCGCCATCGTGGTCTTGCCCAGGCCCGACATGCCGAAGAGCGCCACGGCCTTCTTCGGCGCGGCCAGGTACTCGGCTCCGCTCGGATAGATCATCGTGCCTCGCTTGCCCCCTTGGGGCGTGGCCTAGCAGGAATCGTACCGTTGCCAAAGGCCGTGCGCTCGGGATCTGTGCCCGAAGCGACGCGCGCCGGGACGCGCGGCTGCCACCTGGCGGCGGCCAACGTTCTGGCGGAAGTCTCGGGCGGGAGGGATTTGTGCCTGCGGGCACCGGTCCCTCGACCTGTCGTACCCGGTGGCGCCGGCGAGCGGGGCCGAACCGGGAAGCCCAAGCGCACGGCCGGCCGGCCGCGACTGCCCCTATGCGGGGCCTTGGTGGCGCCGCCGATGGTTGCCAGCCATCCGGCGCCAGGCAGTTTGCAAACCGGAAGGGCCGCCTCTCACCCGGCCCTCCTGGCGGGGGTGCATACGCGCTGGAGGTTAAGATCGCGTGGCCGGCGTGCCCCGCCCGAGCAATCGCGCCCGGCATCGCGCCCGCGCTCAGGTCTTCTGGCCGGGCGGTGTCACGAGCAGGTAGCGCTCGGTGACCCAGGGGTTGATCGCCACCGCCGCGCGCAGCGCCTGCTGGCCGAGCTCGGCCCGGCCCTGGCGGAGCAGCGTCAGCGCCCGGCCGGTCAGCGCGCCGAAATGCATGGGCTCGAGCTCGAGCGTCCGGTCGAGATCCTCCAGCGCCCCGTCGAGGTCGTCCGAAAGAAAGCGGACGAAGGCGCGCTGGTTCCAGCCCTCGGCATAGTCGGGGCAATAGGCGACGAGCGCGCTCAGCAGCCGGTCGGCCTCCGGGTAGTCGGCCTCGCGCAGCCGACGCTTTGCCGTGTCGAGCAGGTCCTGCGCGTCCGCGTCGGGCGCGACGTGCCAGGACCGCCAGATCTGGTCGGCCACCTCGCGCCCGCGCATCTCGTTGGGCGCGTCGCGCAGGTCCTCGAACAGCGGCGCCCGCTGGATGGCGAGCGCGGGGTCCGAGGCGGGGCAGGGCTCCGCCACCGCGTGCAGGGGCAGCAGGCACAGGGCAAGGGCCAGGCGCATGCGCCGACTATGGCTGGCGCGGTCCGGCGGCGCAACCGCGCGGCTATTTGGCTTTTGCCCGTTCGATCGCCTCGGTGATCATCTGCTTGGCGCGCGCCGCGTCGCCCCAGTTCTCGACCTTGACCCACTTGCCTGGCTCGAGGTCCTTGTAGTGCTCGAAGAAGTGGTTGATCTGGTCGCGCGTGATCTCGGGCAGGTCGGAGAAGTCGTGCACATTCTCCCAGCGCCGGCTGATCTTGCTGGTCGGGACGGCGACGATCTTCTCGTCCTTGCCCTTTTCGTCGGCCATGACGAGGACGCCGATCGGCCGGCAGCTCATGACGCAGCCGGGCACCAGCGGCCGGGTGTTGGCGATCAGCACGTCGATCGGGTCGCCATCCTCGGACAGCGTATGCGGGACGAAACCGTAGTTCCCGGGATAGCGCATCGGCGTGTAGAGGAACCGGTCGACGAACAGCGTGCCGGATTCCTTGTCCATCTCGTACTTGATCGGCTCGCCGCCGACCGGCACCTCGATCAGGACATTGATGTCTTCGGGCGGATTCTTGCCGACGGGAATGGCGTCGAGACGCATGGACCTGGCTCCTGAAATGCGCGCGGCGGCGGCATAGGCGCCGCCGCCGCGAAAAGCAAGTCGCCAGTCTTGCGGATATCGGGGATCACCCGCCGTGCGCGAGGACCGCCAGCAGCAGCAGCGCGACGATGTTGGTGATCTTGATCATCGGGTTCACGGCCGGGCCGGCCGTGTCCTTGTAGGGGTCGCCGACCGTGTCGCCGGTGACCGCCGCCTTGTGGGCGTCGGAGCCCTTCTCGTGCAGCTTGCCGCTGGCGTCGGTGAAGCCGTCCTCGATCAGCTTCTTGGCGTTGTCCCAGGCGCCGCCGCCCGATGTCATCGAGATGGCGACGAAAAGGCCGGTGATGATGACGCCGAGCAGCATGGCGCCGACCGCCGAGAAGGCGGCACTGGCGCCGGCGATCCACTCGATGAGGAAGAAGACGACGATCGGCGAGAACACCGGCAGCATGGCGGGGATGATCATCTCGCGGATCGCCGCCTTGGTCAGCATGTCGACCGCCCGGCCATAGTCCGGCCGCTCGGTGCCCTGCATGATGCCGGGCTTCTCGCGGAACTGGCGGCGCACCTCCTCGACGACCGCCGAGGCGGCGCGGCCGACCGCCGTCATGGCGATGCCGCCGAACAGGAACGGCAGCAGGCCGCCGAAGAAGAGGCCGGCGACGACGTACGGGTTGGCCAGCGAGAAGTCGACGACGACGCCGTCGAAATAGGAGCCGGGCGTCGCATGCGCGGCGAAATAGGCGAGGTCCTGCGTGTAGGCGGCGAACAGCACCAGCGCGCCGAGGCCCGCCGAGCCGATCGCATAGCCCTTGGTCACCGCCTTGGTGGTGTTGCCGACCGCGTCGAGCGCGTCGGTGGTGTTGCGCACATCGGCCGGCAGGTCGGCCATCTCGGCGATGCCGCCGGCATTGTCCGTCACCGGGCCGAAGGCGTCGAGCGCCACCACCATGCCGGCCAGCGCCAGCATGGTCGTGACCGCGATCGCGATGCCGTAGAGGCCGGCCAGCTGGAAGGTGACGATGATGCCGGCGATGATGACCAGCGCCGGCAGCGCCGTCGAACTCGAGCGAGATGGCGAGGCCCTGGATGACGTTGGTGCCGTGCCCCGTCACCGATGACTGCGCGACCGAGCGCACCGGGCGATAGTTCGTGCCGGTGTAGTACTCGGTGATGACGATGATCAACGCGGTCACCACCAGCCCGGCGACGCCGCAGAAGAACAGGTCCCAGCCATTGAAGGTGCCGCTCGGCCCCTGGAAGACGGTCGAGAGCCCGTCGGGGAAGACCAGCCAGGTCACCGGCAGCAGCGCCACCAGCGACAGCGCGCCCGTGGCGAAGAAGCCCTTGTAGAGCGCGCCCATGATGTTCTGGCTGGCCCCGAGCTTTACCGCGAACGTGCCGATGATCGTGGTGACGACGCAGACGGCGCAGATCGCCAGCGGGTAGATCATCACCGACGCGACATAGGGCGAGCCGGCGAAGTAGATCGAGCCCAGCACCATCGTGGCGACGACGGTGACCGCATAGGTCTCGAAGAGGTCGGCCGCCATGCCGGCGCAGTCGCCGACATTGTCGCCGACATTGTCGGCGATGGTGGCCGGGTTGCGCGGGTCGTCCTCGGGGATGCCGGCCTCGACCTTGCCGACGAGGTCGCCGCCGACGTCGGCGCCCTTGGTGAAGATGCCGCCGCCGAGGCGGGCGAAGATCGAGATCAGCGAGCCGCCGAAGCCGAGCGCGACCAGCGAGTCGATCACCGTGCGGTCCGAATTGTCGAGCCCGACGATGCCGGTCAGGATGCCGTAGTAGACGGCGACGCCCGAGAAGCGCGAGGCCCGCCACCAGCAGCCCGGTGACGGCGCCCGACCGAAAGGCGATCTCGAGCCCGGCGGCCAGGCTCTGCGAGGCGGCCTGCGCGGTGCGGACGTTCGCGCGCACCGAGACCATCATGCCGACGAAGCCGGCGGTGCCCGACAGCACCGCGCCGATCAGGAAGCCGATCGCCACCGGCAGGCCCAGCAGCCACCAGACGATGGCGAAGATGATGACGCCGGCGATCGCGATCGTCGTGTACTGGCGCGTCAGATAGGCCGTCGCGCCCTCCTGGATCGCCGCGGCGATCTCCTGCATTCGGGCGTTCCCGGGATCCGCGGCCATGACCGAGCGAACGGCCCAGACGCCGTAGACGATCGACAGCGCCCCGCACAAGATGATCGCCACAATCATAGATTTCCCCTCTGTCCCCGGCTTTTTTTGCGGCCATCACCTAGGCAGCCGAATCACCCGTTGTCCAGACCATGCTGCGGCGCACCCGTAACCTCTGCGCGCAGGATTCGGCCGGAACGCACTTTATGCGCGTCGCGATCGCCTTATCGGCTTCGCGCGTGTGCTGCGGAGCAGTGTGACGCGACAGCGGAGGCGTGCCCGTGAAGTTCGAGAACCCCGGACTCGGGCGTCACGCCTTGGCGTGGGCCTCGGCGTCGTCCATTGCGGCGAGGGTGGCATCCCAGGCGAGCAGGATCGAGGCGTGCCGGTTCTTGTAGTCCTTGGCCGGCTCGAGCACCTCGAGCTCCTCGAACGGCGCTTGCGGCGCAGGCCCGCCCGTCTTCAGCATGGCCTCGAGCTGGTCGCGCGCCTGGACGATCTCGTCGCGGCTGCGCCCGATGACCTGGGCGCCCAGCACCGAGGCCGACGACTGGCCCAGGGCGCACGCCTTCACGTCCTGCGCGAAGTCGGCGATGCGCCCGTCCTTCATCTCGACGTCGACGGTGACCGTCGAGCCGCAGAGCGGCGAGCGCTTCATCGCGCTGCCATCCGGCGAGGGCAGGCGTCCGACATGCGGGATGCCGGCCGCCAGCGCCAGGATGCGCTGCGAATAGAGCTTCATCAGGTCTTGGCCGACTGCCGTCATGGACGTCTCCCGCTGTCGCCGTCTATGTAGCGCCCGACCCGCCACCGGAAAACCCCCCGGACCCCTCCCCGGAAACCCCCGCCACGGAGCCGCGCCATGGCCGAGCAGACCCGCCCCTTCGACCCCTCGACGCTCGCATGGGATGCGCGGGGGCTGGTTCCGGCGATCGCCCAGGATCACCGCACGGGCGAGGTTCTGATGCTCGCCTGGATGTCGCGCGAAAGCCTGGCCGAGACGCTGGCGACGGGCCAGGTGACCTATTGGTCGCGGTCGCGGGGGGCGCTGTGGCGCAAGGGCGAGACCTCCGGCCACGCCCAGCGCCTGGTCGAGCTGCGCGTCGATTGCGACCGCGACTGCCTGCTCATGTCGGTCGATCAGACCGGGCCGGCCTGCCACACCGGTCGCCGCTCGTGCTTCTTCACCGCGGTGCGCGACGGCGCCGAGATCGGCATCTGCGACGAGAAGGCCTGAGGCGGGGGCTTGCAAGCCGGCCCGGCGTGCCGCAACGTCAGGCGGGGATGGGAGGAAGGAGACGGCCATGGCCGAGACCATCGCACCTCCGCGGATGCCGGAGGTCAATCGCATCAGCCCAGCCGACATCGCCGGTGCGCTGCGCGCCGGCCTTGCCGACTTCGCGCGCGCGCCGCAATACGGTTTTGTCATCGGCGCGATCTTCTCGGTCGCGGGCGTCCTGATCTCGCTGTCGCTCGTCAAAGGCGGGCAGAGCCTCTGGCTGCTGCCGATCGCCGCCGGGTTCCCGCTGGTCGGCCCGTTCGCCGCCACCGGGCTCTACGAGGTCAGCCGGCGGCTCGAGACGGGCGAGCGGCTGGACTGGGCCGCCGTTCTCGGCGCCGGCTTCCGCAACTCGCAGTTGCCCCTCTTCGCCGTCTTCGCCGTCTTCGCCTTTCTGGTCTGGATCGTGCTGGCGCGGGTCATCTTCGCCGTGTCGTTCGGCACCGCCGACATGCCGAACGTCATGACCTCGCTCGAAGCCTTCACCACGGGGCCCGGCATCCTGATGCTGGTCATCGGCACGGGCGTCGGCGCGGCGCTGGCGGCGCTGCTGTTCGCCGTCTCGGCCGTCTCGGTGCCGATGCTGGTCGATCGCGACATCGACGTGGTGACCGCGATGATCGCGAGCTTCGGCGCGGCTGTGGAGAATCGCGACGCGATGCTGCGCTGGGCGCTGGTCGTCGTCGTCGCCACGGTGGTCGCGATGCTGCCCTTCTTCCTGGGCATGGTGATCGTCTTCCCCGTGCTCGGCCACGCCACCTGGCACATCTACCGAAAGGTGATCGCGCCGGTCTGAGGCGCGCGTGCCGAATTGCCGGGATGGCCAATGGCCGATCCCGGCAATTTCGCCTGATACCTGCGAATTCAGTCGAATAATTAGTCAAATTGCGCTAAGAAGCGCTGCTCATCCTTTGAAGTAACCCGGCTCGTTACCATGAGTCGCAGCGCATTCTTAAGCCGGCTGCGACGATAGTCCTGCCGCTCCCATGAGGAGCAGACGCCAGTCAAGCGGCCGTTGTCCGGCCGCGGCGAGCACGGGAGTGATCGATGGCGAATTTCGGATTGCAGACGCCCGGGGCGCTCTACGAGAGGACGGGGCGGCGCGCGGCCAAGGGGCTGCAGGTCGTGGCGCTGGCCTCGCAAAAGGGCGGCGCCGGCAAGACGACGCTGGCCGGGCACCTGGCGGTGCAGGCGCTGCGCATGGGGAACGGACCGGTGGCGCTGGTCGACACCGACCCGCAGGGCAGCATCGCCGGCTGGGGAAGGGCGCGGCGCTCGGACGAGCCGGTCGTCTTCGCGGCGACGGCGCGCCAGCTGCCGGGCGTCATCACCCGGCTGAGCGACGAGGGCTATGGCCTGCTGTTCGTCGACACGCCGCCGGCGGTGACCGAGGCGATCTCCGAGGTGGTGCGCCTGTCGGACCTCGTCATCGTGCCGACGCGGCCCAGCCCGCACGATCTGCGCGCCGTCGGCGCCACCGTCGACATCGTCGAGGAGCACGAGCGCGCCATGGTCTTCGTCGTCAACAGCGCGACGCGCGGCGCGCGCATCACGGCCGAGGCGGCGGTGGCGCTGTCGCAGCACGGCACGGTCGCGCCGGTGATGATCCACCACCGCGTCGACTATGCCGCCAGCATGATCGACGGCCGCACCGTGATGGAGCTGAGCGAGGAATCGCGCTCGGCCAAGGAGATCGTCGCGCTCTGGGAATACATCGCCGAGCGGCTCGACCGCATCCGCCGCGAGACGCAGGCACGGCTCGAGATGCCGGCCGATGACGACGTCGTCGAGCACATCAACACCAACGGGCTGATCCCCGGCCCCCGACGGGTCGGCCGCACCTTCGGCCGGCGCGTCGACGACACCTTCGGCACCTGAGACGCCGGAAGGCCCGTCGGTGCGCCAGCTGCAGGGAGAAGACAAGATGAGCATGGATTCCTGGATGCCGAGCCTGCATGGCGGGCTGATCGAGCGGACGCGCCCGCCGGCCTCGGCCAAGGTGGTGCCGCTGCGCGACCCCGAGCTCTTCGTCCGCGCCCCGGCCGCGCCCTTGCGCGAAAGCGCGCTCGCCAGGGCCCAGCGATTTCTGGGTCGGGCGCCGGACATCTCCGAGAGGCTGGCGCCAAGGGGCGCGTCGATCGAGGCCAGGGTCGCCACGGCCGATGCGCACGCGCATGCCGGCTGGTCGTTCAGGCGCCGCTTCGGCCTGACCGTGCGCGTGCATTCGGCCATGCGCGAGCTTTTGTTCGACGCGCGCCTGCGCACCGGGCGGACCACCCAGAGCATCCTGCACGACGCGCTGGTGCAGTACCTCGACCGGCTGGACCGCGATCAGAGCGTGCGCTGAGCCGGCGAAGGCCAGTACCGCCCCGCCAACGAGCTTGTCATGCCCCGGCTCGACCGGGGCACCTCTGAGACGGAAGATCGCCCGGTCAGGCCGGGCGATGACATCTTCGCGTCGGGTGCCGCTCTCAGCCGAGCTTGGCCAGGGCGTGCCGCTTGCGCCCGGCGCTGAGCTTAACCGGCCGGGCGAAGCGGTCGGGCGTCAGCATCAGCCCGGCCTCGGTCACCGGCTCGTCGTCGAGGCGCGCGCCACCATCGGCGATCAGGCGCCTCGCCTCCTTGCCCGAGCCGGCGAGGCCGGAGCGCACGAAGAGCTGGGCTATCGAGATGCCCTGGTCGCCGAAATCGCCGTCGCGACAGCGTCAGCGTCGGCAGCGCCTCGCCACGGTGATCCTAGTCGGATCCTGCCGACGTCCACTGGCCGCTTCAAAGGTCTGCGCGCGCCGTTGCCTCGGCCGCCTCGGCCGCCGCGCGGCCGTGGCACATGGCCGTGACCTCGTTGGCCAGCACCTTCTTGGCCTCGTTGATCTCGGCGCCTTCGAGCGTCTCCAGCCGGGCGACCTCGTCGAGCGGCAGCTCGGTGTAGAGGCGAAGGAAGCGGCCGACATCGGCGTCCATGGTGTTCCGCCAGAACTGCCAGAACTCGTAAGGGCTCAGCATGTCCTCGTTCAGCCAGACGGCGCCGTCGGCCGTCTTGCCCATCTTGGAGCCGTCCGCCCGCGTCAGCAGCGGCGACACCAGGCCATAGACCTCGGCCCCGGTGATCCGGCGCGTCAGGTCGATGCCGTTGACGATGTTGCCCCACTGGTCGCTGCCGCCCATCTGCAGCCGGCAGCCATAGCGCCGGTTCAGCTCCATGAAGTCGTAGGCCTGCAGGATCATGTAGTTGAACTCGAGGAACGACAGCGACTGCTCGCGGTCGAGCCGTGACTTGACGCTCTCGAAGCTCAGCATCCGGTTGACGCGAGAAATAGCGGCCGATCTCGCGCAGGAAGGGGATGTACATCAGCCCGTCCAGCCACTCGGCATTGTTCGCCATCACCGCGCCGCCGGAGCCCGCCGGGCCGAAGTCGACGTATTTGTCGAAGACGCGGCGGATGCCCTCGATGTTGCGGGCGATCTGCTCGTCCGTCATCAGCTGCCGCTCGTCGGCCCGGAAGGACGGGTCGCCCACCTTGGACGTGCCCCCGCCCATCAGCACGATCGGCTGATGCCCCGTCTTCTGCAGCCAGCGCAGCATCATGATCTGCATGAGCGAGCCGACATGCAGCGAGGTCGCCGTCGCGTCGAAGCCGATATAGGCGGGCACCGACCCGGCCAGCAGCGCCTCGTCGAGGCCCTGCAGGTCCGTGCAGTCCTGCATGAAGCCGCGCGCGATCATCACGCGCAGGAACTCGGATTTCGGCTGGTAGCTCATCGCCCGCTCTCCTAACGTGCCGCGCGTTTATCCGGGCGGGCCGTGAAAGGGAAGCGGATGGTCGACGTCGCGGCGGGCGCCCCGGTCTGGTCCCTGGGCCTGATGTCCGGCACCTCGATGGACGGCGTCGACGCGGCCATGCTCCTGACGGACGGCGAGACGATCGAAGCGTTCGGCGCCGCCGCGGGCCTGGCCTATCGCGAGGGCGAGATCGGCCACGTCGCGGCCGTGGCCGCCGACTGGACGCGCTATCGCCCGCCGGGAACCGAGGCGTTGGCGGATGAACTGGCCAGGGCCGAGGGCGAGGTCCTGCGCGCCCATGCCGGGGCGGTGGCGCGGATGCTGGCGGACGCCGCCGCCGATCCGCAGGCCCCGATGCCTGCGGTGGTAGGATTTCATGGCCAGACGGTCGCGCACGCGCCCGACCAGGGATGGACATGGCAGCTCGGCGACGGCTCGGGGCTGGCCCGGGCGCTGAACCGCCCCGTCGTCTGGGATTTCCGCAGCGCTGACATGGAGGCGGGCGGGCAGGGGGCGCCGCTCGTCCCCTTCTACCACTTCGCGCTGGCCCGCAGGATCGGCGCGACAGGCGGATCGGCGGCGCCGCTGGCCTTCCTCAACATCGGCGGGGTCGCCAACGTCACCTGGGTCGACCCGGCGAAGCCGGCGCCCGAGGCGGACGGTGCGCTCATCGCCTTCGATACCGGCCCGGGCAACGCGCTGGTCAACGACTGGATGCGGGCGCGGACCGGCGCGCCCATGGATGCCGATGGCGGCGCCGCGGCGGCCGGCCGGCTGCACCGCGACCGGCTGGCCTCGAACTCGGCCCGGGCCTTCCTCGACCGCCGCCCGCCGAAGTCGCTCGACCGCAATGACTTTCGCGCCGTCCTGGCCGCGATGGAGGGCCTGTCGGTCGAGGACGGGGCGGCGACGCTGACCGCCTTCACCGCCGATTGCGTCGCCGACAGCCTGCGCCACATGCCAGAGCCGCCGGCGCGTTGGCTCGTCTGCGGCGGCGGCCGGCGCAATGCGACCCTGATGCTGATGCTGGCCGAGCGCCTGGGCGCGCCCGTCGAGCCCGTCGAGGCGGCCCGCATCGACGGCGTCCCGCTCGACGGCGACATGCTCGAGGCGCAGGCCTTCGCCTATCTCGCCGTCCGCGTCCTGCGCGGGCTGCCGACCTCGGCGCCATCGACGACCGGTTGCCGCGCACCCGTCTGCGGCGGCCGGGTCAGCCTGCCGAGCGCCGGCTGAGGCTGGCTGCAACGCGGCCGTCGCGTCACTCGCGCCGACGCCGCTCCTCTCGGCGCTCGAAGATGATGAACCAGGCGAGCAGGATGAACATCGGGTGGGTCAGCCCGCCCGAGAAGATGATGGCCGGCACCCAGATCACGAAGACGATCAGGGCGACGAGCGGCCGCCCGGCGAGCAGGATCGAGAGCGGCGGCAACAGCAGGGCAAGAACGTAGTTCATGCCGCCCTATCTGGTGTGCGCGGGCGTTTCCCAACCCTGCCTCTACCTCCGCCTTCGCCCTGGGCTTCAGCCGGCCGAGGAGGGCGCCCCGGCCTGAGGGGGGCGCCTCGGCGAGGCGGGGGCGCGACAGATCCCCTCCCCCCTCGTGGGGGAGGGTTAGTGGGCAGAGTTAGGAAGGGGGCGACGCCGGAGCCCGCCTGACGGAGGCTAGGCCGCGACCGGCTGCTGCGGCGCCGTGTCCTTCATCGACTGACGCCCCGAGAACTCCTTGTACCAGCCGGCCAGTCCCGGATGATCGTCGCGCCAGTTCAGTTCCGCCAGCCGGAAGTCGATATAGCCGAGCGCGCAGCCGAGCGCGATCTTGTCGATCGTCAGGTGGCCCGCCATGGCGTCGATATGGCGCTCGAAGGCCTCGATGCCGCGCCGGACCTTGTCCTTCTGGCCGTCCACCCAGGGCTGGAAACGCATGTTCTCGGGGCGCAGGCGCCATTCATAGGCGGTCAGCAGCGCCGCGTCGATCATGCCCTCGGCCAGCGCCTCGCGCTGCAGCACCGGGAACTGCGTCGCGCCCGTCGGATAGAGGCCGGCGCCGGCGCGATGGTCGAGATAGCGGCAGATCACCCGGCTGTCGAAGAGCGTCAGCCCGTCCTCGGTGATCAGCGCCGGGATCTTGCCGAGCGGGTTGGCGGCCACGGCCTCGTCGTTCGGCTGGAGCGGCGTGCCCGAGCCGTCGATCAGCTCGATCTCGTCGAGCAGCCCGGTCTCGTGCGCGACGACCATGACCTTGCGGACATAGGGCGACAGCGGCGAGTGGTAGAGCTTCATCATGGGCGTGTCTCCTCCTTTGCGGCGGCCTCGGCCACAGGCATCCCGCCCGCGCCGTTCCCGCGTTTCCAGAGCCGCGCCAGCACCATGGTGGTGCGCGGCAGATAGCGATAGGGGGTCGTCGGCGTCCCCGTCCTGCGCCGGGTCATACGATAGAACGAGAAGGCGATCAGCACCAGATGCGCCGCGGCGATGAACCACCAGAGCGCGTCGGCGCCGAAATCCTCGATCAGCCAGGCCGAGGTCAGCGGCGCGGCGATCGCGCCGAGCGAGTAGAAGAAGATCAGTGCCGCGTTCAGCTCGACGATGAAGTCGCTCGGGCAGAAGTCGTTGGCGTGCGCCGCCGCCACCGAATAGATCGTGATCGAGGTTGCGCCGAACGCCGCCGAGGCCACGATCAGCCCCAGGGCGTCGCCGGGCCCGAGCGTCAGCACGATCGCCAGCGAGGTGACGACCGCCGCCACCGACAGTCCGACCAGCACGAGCCGGCGCTCGATCTTGTCGGCCAGCCAGCCGACGGGGAACTGCGCCAGCGCGGCGCCGATGACCGAGGCGATCAGGAAGGCGGCGATCTGGTCCTGGTCGAGGTCGTATTCCAGCCCGAAGACCGGCCCCACCATGCGAAAGCTCGAGCCCGTCGCCCCGGCGATGACGATGCCGAAGCAGGCGAGCGGCGAGACCCGCCAGGCGGCCACCGGCCGCAGCGTCGGCGGGTGGTCGACGACGGGCGGCACCGCCCGCGTCAGCGCCAGCGGCACCAGCGACAGGCAGCAGAAGATCGCGACGATGTTGTAGGAGACATAAGCGGCCGGCTCGAGCACCGCGATCAGCGACTGGGCGAAGATCGCGCCCGTCAGGTCGACCAGCCGGTAGATCCCGAAGATCCGCCCGCGCGTGCTCGTCTCGATCTTGGACTGCAGCCAGCTCTCGACCGCCGTGTAGGCGCCGGCGATCGAGATGCCGGACAGAAACCGCAGGCACGCCCAGGCGAGCGGTCCCTCCAGCACCGGGTGCAGCAGCACGCCGATGGCGCCGATCGCGGCCGCGGCCGCGAAGGCGCGGCTGTGCCCGACGCCGCCGATCAGGCGCGGCATCGCCCAGCAGCCGAGAAAAAAGCCGGCGAAATGCGCCGAGCCCAGCAGGCCGATCTCGCGCGCCGACCAGCCCATCACCGCGCCCGACAGCGCATCGAGCGGCCCGAGCGAGCCCGAGCCGAGCTGCACCAGGAAGACCGACATGAAGAGCGCGGCAAAGGAAATGACGAGGCGCATGGGATCCGGCGAAAAAGCCGAGTGGCGGCGCGCACTCTGGCCGCGTTCCCGCGTCCATGCAACGCGGCTGCCGGTGCTTGCCCGGGCGGTGTGCCATTGCTATCACGCACCGCCTCGGACCGGCCTGTCGGGCGAATATGGCACCAGAGGCGCGGGTAAGGCCCCGGTGAAGCCCCGGTGAAACCCCGGTGAAGCTCTGGTGAAACCCCCGGGTGGCGCCCGGGCCGGTCGGGCGCAAGAGACGGACGAGGCGCGTGGCGACGGATCCCAGGCAGGCAGAGCGCGACAAGTCGAGGCGGGTCGCCCCGCTGCGCGGCCTCGTGCCGTTCCTCAGCCCCTATCGCCGGACGATCCTCGGTGTCGCCGTCGCGCTCGTCACGGCCTCGGCCTTCACGCTCGTCCTGCCCGTCGCCTTCCGCCGGGTCATCGACGGCTTCTCGGCCGACAACGCCGCGCTGATCGACAAGTATTTCATCGCCCTCATCGGCGTCGCCGCGGCGCTCGCCCTCGCCACCGCGGCCCGCTTCTACCTCGTCAGCTGGCTCGGCGAGCGCGTGATCGCCGATCTGCGCAAGGCGGTCTTCGCGCATGTCGCCGCGATGAGCCCCGCCTTCTACGAGCGCCTGATGACGGCCGAGGTGCTCAGCCGGCTGACGACCGACACCTCGATCATCCAGACGGTGGTCGGCTCGACGGTCTCGATCGCGCTGCGCAACGTGCTCTTGCTCTTCGGCGGCGTGATCATGCTGATGGTCACCTCGCTGAAGCTCACCGCGATGACGCTGCTGCTGGTGCCGCTCGTCGTCATGCCGATCCTGGTGCTCGGCCGGCGCGTCCGCCGCCTCAGCCGCGAGAGCCAGGACCTGATCGCCGAGAGCGCGGCCAATGCCGGCGAGGTGCTGCAGGCCGCCCAGACCGTGCAGGCGATGACGCACGAGGCGGTCTCCATCGGCGCCTTCGGCAGCAAGGTCGAGGCGTCGTTCGACGCCGCGCGCCGGCGGATCGTGGCGCGGTCGCTGCTGACCCTCATCGTCATCTTCCTCGTTTCGGCCGGCATCGTCGGCGTGCTCTGGATGGGCGCGGCCGACGTCCTCGCGGGCCGGATGAGCGCGGGCGAGATGGCGCAGTTCATCCTCTACGCGGTCTTCACCGCGGGCGCCGTCGGCGCGCTGACCGAGGTCTGGGGCGAGATGCAGCGCGCCGCGGGCGCGACCGAGCGGCTGGCCGAGCTGCTCGCCATGCAGGACGAGGTGGCCGAGCCCGCCGACCCGGCGGCCCCGGCCGAGCCGGCGCGCGGGCTGATCGAGTTCGACCGCGTCACCTTCCGCTATGCCTCGCGGCCGACCGTCTCGGCGCTCAACGATGTCTCGCTCCGGATCGAGCCCGGCGAGACCGTGGCGCTGGTCGGCCCCTCGGGCGCCGGCAAGACCACGTTCTTCCAGATGCTGCTGCGCTTCTACGACCCGGGCGAGGGCCAGATCCGGCTCGACGGGGTGCCGATCCGCGCCCTGCGCTTTGCCGATCTGCGCGGCCGCATCGCGCTCGTGCCGCAGGAGCCCGTCATCTTCGCCGACACGGTGCGCGCCAACATCCTGTTCGGCCGCCCCGACGCCGATGCGGCGCAGATCGAGGCGGCCGCGCGCGCTGCCGCCGCGCACGAGTTCATCGCGCAGATGCCGCAGGGCTACGACACCTTCCTCGGCGAGCGCGGCGTGCTGCTCTCGGGCGGCCAGAAGCAGCGGATCGCCATCGCCCGCGCCATCCTGCGCGACGCGCCCGTGCTGCTGCTCGACGAGGCGACCTCGGCGCTCGATGCCGAGTCCGAGCGCGCCGTGCAGGCGGCGTTCGAGCGCGTCAGCCGCGGCCGCACGACGCTTGTCATCGCGCACCGGTTGGCCACGGTGAAGCGCGCCGACCGCATCGTCGTCCTCGACCGCGGCCGCGTCGTCGCCACCGGCACGCACGACCAGCTCGTCGCCGAGGGCGGCCTCTACGCCCGCCTCGCCCGCCTCCAGTTCACCGACGGCGCGGTGGCGGCCTGAAGCGCTGCCGGCCGTTACCTCGCCGCCGGCATGCGCGGGTTGCCCCGCGCTGACGCAGGGCAACGGTCTTGTCCGATCCCCTCCGGCGTTCGGGCGCGAGTCGGGCGGGCCGTCAAGGGTGCGAAGCACCGGCGCAGCCGGCTTGCCCTTGACGGCCTGACCGACTCGCCCATGCTCGTCTACGGCCGGATGCCTGCATCCGGCCTTCCCCAGCACCCCTTGGCCGCGCCGCCGCCCTCCCGATCGTCCGAAATCGAGCATCTTCGGTCGAGCCCGGGCGTCCTCGGCCGAAAGCGGAGCGACAGGCCGAGGGCGGGGACTCATGCGCGCGTCCAGCGCGCATTCCGCTCACAAGGCGCTTACCCTCGGCCGATCAGCTCCAGGATCGTCGCGTGCAGCTTCGCCGGGATCTCGACGCCCTCTCCCGGCGTGCGTGCGCGGGCGGCGAACCGGCGGTCGCCCGGCAGGCGCGTGCCCTCCATGGCCAGCAGGTCGGCGAACAGCCGCTCGCCCCGGTCGAGCGCGTCGGCCGCCCCCAGCCGGCCGGGGTCGAGCGCCAGGATCAGCTCGCCCCCCGTCGCCGGGCCGCCATCGGCATTGTCCTCCTCGCCCGATTCCCAGCTCGAGACCTCGCCGACCAGGGGTCCGGCCAGCAGGTCGACCATCAGCGCGATCGCCGCCCCCTTGTAGCCGCCGAAGGGCAGCTGCGCGCCCTTCAGCGCGGCGGCGGGGTCGGTCGTGGGGTTGCCGTCAGCGTCGATCGCGACGCCGGGCGGCAGCGCGTGGCCGTCGCGCCCGGCGATCATGATCTCGCCCCGCGCCATGGCGGCCGAGGCCTGGTCCCAGACCATGGCGCCGCCGGGTTTCCCATCACGAGCGGGCCGCGGCCAGGCAAAGCTCATCGGGTTGGTGCCGAAGAAGGGCCGCTTGCCGCCGGCCGGCGCCATGTAGGGCGGCGAGTTGACGAAGGCCATCGCCACCAGCCCCGCCTCGGCCAGCGCCTCGGTCTCCGGCCAGAGCGCCGCGAAGTGGTGCGTCCGACGGATGGCCAGCGCCGCCATGCCGTTCTCGCGCGCCGCCGCGATCAGCGGCGGCCGGCCGAGCTCGATCGCCAGCGGCGCCAGCCCCCGGTCACCCTCCACGACGATCGCGCAGGGCCCGATGCGCCGCACCTGCGGGTCGGCGCGGCCGTTGACCTTGCCGTTGCGCAAGGACCCGACATAGCCCGGGATGCGAAACAGCCCGTGCGACTTCGCCCCGTCACGCTCGGCTGCCGTCACGGTGCGCGCCACTGCCGCGGCATTGCGCGCATCGCAGCCATTGGCCTCGAGCGCGCGCGCGGCCAGGTCACGCACCTCGTCCAGCGTCAGCCGCACCAGATCGCCCATTCGCCCCTCCGCGCCCCCATGCCTGTCCGCAAGCCACATGCATGCGGGCCATCCTGCCTCGCCGGGCGGCGCGGGGCAACTTCGCTTGCCGACGCGCCGCCGCCGGCCCTAAGGTCGCGGCCAAGACGGACCGGCGCCGGCCGGAGGGAGGGGACGATGACCGAGCGGCTGCGCTTTGGCAGCCTGGCCGACAAGGCGGCGATCGAGGCGGTCCCTTATGCCGATCGCGAGGTCGCCCGGACGGTCTTCGAGCGCCTGTCGATCACGGCCGAGAGCTGCCCGGACCGCCCGGCGCTGAGCTTCCAGATCAGGTCGGGGCCGAAGGACAAGGCCGAGACGCTGAGCTGGACCGAGCTGCGCGCGCGGGTGATCCAGGCCGCCAATCTTTTCCGCGAGCTCGGCGTCGGGCCTGACGACGTCGTCGCCTATCTCATGCCCAACTGCAACGAGACGGTGGTCACGCTGCTGGCCGGCTGCACGGCGGGGATCGTCAATCCGCTCAATCCCTTGCTCGATGCCGAGCAGATCGCCGCCATCCTGCGCGAGGCCAACGCCAAGGTCCTGGTGACGCTGGCGCAGCTTTCCCAAGTCCGACGTCGCGCAGAAGGCGCATGCGGCGGCCGAGCTCGCCCCGTGCGTCCAGACGGTGCTCGAGGTCGACCTCAAGCGCGCCCTTGCGCCGCCGCTCGCCTGGGCCGTGCCCCTCCTGCGCCCCAAGCTCGACCGGTGCGCGCGCGTCCGCACGCTCGACTTCAACGCCGAGGTCGCGCGCCGTGACGGCCGCCGCCTCGCCTTCCAGGAGGAGGCCGACGGCGCGCGCGTCGCCGCCTATTTCCACACCGGCGGCACGACGGGCATGCCCAAGCTCGCCAGGCACCAGCAGCGCGGCATGCTCTACAACGGCCTCTGCCCCTCGCTTGTGCTCTTCGGGCCTGAGGACGTGCTGCTCTGCCCCTTGCCGCTCTTCCACGTCTTCGCCGCCTATCCGATCCTGATGAGCTGCGTCAGCTCGGGCGCGCACATGGTCATGCCGACCCCCGCCGGCTTTCGCGGCGAGGGGGTCATGAAGAACTTCTGGAAGCTGATCGAGCGCTGGCGGGTCAGCTTCATCGCCATCGTGCCGACCGCTGCCTCGGCGCTGATGCAGCGACCGGTCGATGCGGACGTCTCGAGCCTGCACTACGCGTTCTGCGGCTCGGCGCCGCTGCCCGTGGGGCTGTTCCACCGCTTCGAGGAGGCGACGGACGTCAAGATCCTCGAAGGCTATGGCCTGACCGAGGCGACCTGCCTCGTCGCCATCAACCCGCCGCATGGCGAGCGCAAGATCGGCTCGGTCGGGCTGCCCTTCCCGTATACGGAGGTGAAGATCCTCTACGCCGACGAGGAGGGCCGGATCACCAAGGAATGCGCCACGGACGAGGTCGGCGAGATCTGCATCCGCAGCCCCGCCGTCTTCCCCGGCTACAAGGACGAGGCGCGCAACAAGGGGCTGTTCGCCTGGCGGGAGAACGGCCCGGACAAGTGGCTGCGGACAGGCGACCTGGGCCGCCTCGACGCCGACGGCTATGTCTGGATCACCGGACGCGCCAAGGAGCTGATCATCCGCGGCGGCCACAACATCGACCCGGCGATCATCGAGGAGGCGCTGGCGAGCCATCCCGAGGTGGCGTTCGTCGGCGCCGTCGGCCAGCCAGATGCCCATGCCGGCGAGGTGGTGGCGGCCTATGTCGAGCTGCGCGACGGCGTCAGCGTCGGCAATGGCGAACTCTTGCGCTACGCCCAGGAAAAGATCCACGAGCGCGCGGCGATCCCCAAGCACATCGAGGTCCTGCCCGAGCTGCCGAAGACCGCCGTCGGCAAGGTCTTCAAGCCCGACCTGCGCAAGCGCTCGATCGCCCGCGTCTATGGCGAGGCGCTGGCGGGCGCGGGCATCGAGGCCGACATAGACGTGTTCGAGGACAAGACGCGCGGGCTTGTCGCGCGTGTGCGGCCGAAGGCGCCGGTCGACGAGGCGCGGATCGGCGAGGTCTTGGGGCCGTTCCCGCGGCCCTGGGAGCTGGCCAGGGGCTGACCGCAGTGGAAAGCATGGTCACGCGCTGCTGCATCGTCGGGGGCGGGCCGGCCGGCATGATGCTGGGCCTCCTGCTCGCGCGCGGCGGGGTCGACGTCGTGGTTCTGGAGAAGCACGCCGACTTCTTGCGCGACTTTCGTGGCGACACGCTCCACCCATCGACGCTCGAGGTCATGGCCGAGCTCGGCCTGCTCGACGAGCTGCTTCGGTTGCCGCACCAGAAGATCGAGCGGCTCGCCATGGAGTTTTCCGGCCGTGCAGCTGACGATCGCCGACCTCCGCCATCTGCCGACTCGCTGCAAGTTCATCGCCCTGATGCCGCAATGGGATTTCCTCGACTTCATCGCCAGGTCGGCGGGGCGCTCGCCGCATTTCGAGCTTCGGATGCGCACCGAGGCGACCGAGCTGATCCGCGAGGGCGGGCGCGTCGCCGGCGTCCGCGCCGAGGGGCCGGGCGGGCCGCTGACCATCCGCGCCGACCTGGTCGTCGCCTGCGACGGCCGCGGCTCGCGGCTTCGCGACCGATCCGGGCCTCGCCGTCGAGAGCTTCGGCGCGCCGATGGACGTGCAATGGTTCCGGCTGCCGCGCCGCTCCGATATCGAGGCCCCGCTTGGCACGATCGGCGCCGGGCGGATGCTCGTCCTGCTGCCCCGCGGCGACTATTGGCAGGCGGGCCATGTGATCGCCAAGGGTGCCGACGCAAAGCTGCGCGCGGGCAGTTTCGAACGCTGGCGCGACGACCTGGTGGCGCTGAAGCCCGAGCTGCGCGATGCCTTCGCCACGCTGAGCGGCTGGGACGACATCAAGCTGCTGACGGTCGAGGTCAACCGGCTGCAGGACTGGTGCGTCCCGGGGCTGTTGCTGATCGGCGACGCCGCGCATGCGATGTCGCCCGTCGCCGGCGTCGGCATCAACCTGGCCGTGCAAGATGCCGTTGCGACCGCCAACCTCCTTGCCGAGCCGCTCCGCCGCGGCGCGCCGGATGTCGAGACTCTGCGTCAGGTGCAGCGCCGCCGCCTCTGGCCGGCCAAGGCCACCCAGCGGATGCAGCTCGGGATCCAGCGTTCGGTGATCGCCGGGGCGCTCGATGCCAAGGCGCCGCCGCCAGCGCCGCTCGCCATGCGTTTGCTCGACGCCTGGCCCTGGGCGCGGCGTTGGCCGGCCCGGCTGATCGGCATGGGCGTGCGGCCCGAGCACGCCGCGCCCGAACTGCGCGCGCGCTGAGCGCCCCCGGCTCACCCCCGGCTCAGCCGGCGAAGATCTGCAGGACGATGGCGCCGGCGTAGATGGCGAGCATCAGGGCGCTTTCCGTGCCGACGCGCCCCGGTCCGCGCGCCTCGCGCAGCACGAGCCCTGCGAGCAGCACGCCCGTCATCAAAAGCGAGACGGCGATCCAGAAGTAGTCGCCGGGCCCGACGGCATGGTAGATCGACCCGTCCCGGTAGGCGACGTCCGAGACGGTCAGGAACAGCATGTCGAAGGTGTTGCCGCCGATGATCCCGGCGACCGCCAGGGTCAGGGCACCGCGCCGGACGGCAGCGATCGTCGTCACGAGCTCCGGCAGCGAGGTGACGACCGCCGTCATCAGCGCGCCGACGAGCGTTCCCGACAGCCCGACCTCGGTCGTGATCACCGCGGCCGAGCGGGCGATCGCCCAGCCCGCCAGGCCGCAGATCGCCATGAGGCCCAGGAAGACCAGGATCGGCCCGCGCGCGCTGCGGTTCGGCTCCTCGGGGTCTGCGGGCTCGTCGGGCTTGGTCTCCTTCGTCACGACCGGACGCCACATGGGCTGCTCGCGGATGCGGTTCGTGCCGGCGAGGCCGAGGCCGTAGGCGATGACGAGCGCGATCGAGCAGGGGTGCACCGACAGCAGGGTGACCTCGGGCGTCGTGTAGGCGATCAGCGGGATCGCCAGCAGCACCAGCAGCACGGTCGCCTGGAAGACGTTGGCGAGGTCCGCGGCGGCGTGCTCGAGATTGGCCCGGCGGTGCAGCATGTCGGCGATGGCGAGAAAGGCGGTCTGCGCCGCGATGCCGCCGACCGCGTTCGAGAAGGCCAGCGAGGCGAGCCCGTCGAGCGCCGAGGTGAACGAGACGATGGTGCCCGACAGAGACGTCGCCGCGCCGAGCAGCACGCCGCCGACGAGCGCCTCGCCCAAGCCCGTGCGGTCGGCGATCTGGTCGGCCAGACCGCTCATCCGCGTGCCCGCGAACAGGATGACCAGCGCCGCCGCCGCGAAGATCCCGAAGGCCGCCCAAAGCGGTAACGCCGAAATCATGGCGCGCGCGCAGCGGTGCTACGCCTATGTCCGGCTTGGCAGGAGGACATCCCGACATGAATGCGCTGCCCGGGCGTCCGGTTCCGGCGGGGTTGCGCCGGGTTGCGCCGGCGGGTGTGGTTGACGTCCGCGCGGCGTTCCTCTATCTCCCGCGCTCGCCGTCCGTTGGGGCGGCGCAATTCGGCGCCCGTGGCCCGCGCAAGCGGGGTCCTGTCGTCCCCGAGGATGGTCAGTCCGAGGGGAAGAGGAGGCCGCCCGAACATTTGAAGGAGACCGCACGTGACCAAGCGCACGTCAGCCAAGCACAAGCTCGACCGCCGCATGGGCGAGAACATCTGGGGCCGGCCGAAATCCCCCGTCAACCGCCGCGAATACGGCCCCGGCCAGCACGGCCAGCGCCGCAAGGGCAAGATGTCCGATTTCGGCCTGCAGCTGCGCGCCAAGCAGAAGCTGAAAGGCTATTACGGCGACCTGACCGAGAAGCAGTTCAAGCGCATCTATCACGAGGCGATACGCCAGCGCGGCGACACCGGTGCGGCGCTGATCGGCCTGCTCGAGCGCCGGCTCGACGCCGTCGTCTACCGCGCCAAGTTCGTGCCCACGCCCTTCGCCGCCCGGCAGCTGGTCAACCACGGCCATGTCGAGGTGAACGGCCGGCGGGTGAACATCCCGTCCTACCGCGTCAACGAGGGCGACGTGATCGCGCTGCGCGCCAAGGCGCGCGACATGGCGCTGGTGCTCGAGGCCGTGCAGAGCCCCGAGCGCGACGTGCCCGACTATATCGACGTCGACCACTCCAAGATGACGGCCACCTTCGTGCGCACGCCGGCGCTGCAGGACGTGCCCTACGCGGTCATGATGGAGCCGAACCTGGTCGTCGAGTACTACGCCAAGAACGGCTGATCCCGCTGCATCGCCGATCGGGTGACAGGATCGGGCGGCAGGTGTAGCCTGCCGCCTTTCGCATGTTCAGGGGCCACGATGATCTTGCCAGATCCGAGCCTGACCACCCCGAGCCAGACCACCCCGAGCCAGACCACCCCGAGCCTGATCGCCGACGAGGCGGCGCTGCGCGCGCTGCACCACCGGCCGATGAGCCGGGCGTCGGACAAGGTCCTGACGTCGCTCGACCGCCATTGCCGGCAGATCATCGGCCTCTCGCCCTTCTGCGTCATCGCCACCCAGGGTCCTGACGGCGCCGACGTCTCGCCGCGCGGCGACCCGCCGGGCTTTGTCCGCATCCTCGACGACCGGACCCTGCTGCTGCCCGACCGGGTCGGCAACAACCGTCTCGACGGCATGGCGAACCTGCTCGCCAACCCGCATATTGGCATGCTTTTCCTCGTGCCCGGCATGAACGAGACGCTGCGCATAAACGGCACAGCGCGCGTCACCGACGACGCCCGCCTGCTCGCCCCGTGCGCGGTCGAAGGCCGGGTGCCCAAGGTCGGGCTGCTGATCACCATCGAGGAGGCTTTCCTGCACTGCGGCAAGGCGCTGGTCAGGTCCAGGTTGTGGGATCCGGCGGCCCAGATCGACCGCAGCACCGTGCCGAGCTATCCCGCGATGCTTCTGGACCAGGTCCGCGGCCTGACCACCGACGAAAACGAGCGACAATCGCAGATCATGGCCGAGCGCGGGCTTTATTGATCCGGTCTTGAACAACTCGGGCGCTCCTGCACGCATGCGCCGGAACGCAAGGGTGATTTCCGCTCAAAGCGCGGTGAATGTCCTGGCGCGCGGCCCGGACCGGCGCTAGGGCCGTCCCGCCATGTCCCGCCCCTTCGTTCTGATCGACGAGGTCGACCACCTGCCGCGCTGGCGCCGGCCGGAGGCGATGCTGCTGGTCATGCAGGCGGGCGTCTGGCTGTCGCTCTCGACCTGGATGGTGCTGGTCAACAACTTCGCGGTCGAGATGGCGAATTTCGACGGCCGCGACATGGGCTGGCTGCAGACCGTGCGCGAGGTGCCGGGGTTCCTGTCGTTCCTGGTCGTCTTCCTGCTGCGCTTCATGCGCGAGCAGACGCTCGGCTACATCTCGCTCGTCCTGCTCGGCGCGACGACGATGGTCGTCTCCGAGTTCCCGACGTTCTGGGGGCTGCTGCTGACGACCTATCTCAGCTCGATGGGCTTTCACTATTACGAGACGGCGGCCCAGTCGATGCAGCTCCAGTGGCTGGACAAGGCCCGGGCGCCGCAGGCGCTCGGCTGGATCGTCGCGGCGAGCTCGGTCGGCTCGCTGATCGCCTATGGCGGCGTCGCGCTCGGCGCCCAGCTGCTGGACCTCGGCTATGACGCGCTCTACCGCATCGGCGGGGCCGTCGGCGTCGCGGTCGCGCTCGGCTGCTGGCTGGCCTTTCCGCGCTTCCAGGGCCGCGTCGTCCAGCGCAAGGACTTCGTGCTGCGCCGGCGGTACTGGCTCTATTACGCGCTCGTCTTCATGGGCGGGGCGCGGCGGCAGATCTTCGTCGTCTTCGCCGCCTTCATGATGGTGGAGAAGTTCGGGCTGCAGGTGCACGAGATGGCCTGGCTGTTCACGATCAACTTCGTCGCCAACATGATCTTCGCCCCGGCGGTCGGCCGCCTCATCCAGAACCGCGGCGAGCGACTGGCCCTGATCGTCGAGTATCTCGGGCTGATCGGCGTGTTCTCGCTCTATGTCGGCGTCTACTATTTCGACTGGAGCTGGCATGTGGCGGCCGCGCTCTATGTCGTCGACCATCTGCTGTTCGCCATGGCGTTCGCGCAGAAGACATATTTCCAGAAGATCGCCGATCCGGCCGACCAGGCACCGACGGCGGCGGTGGCCTTCACGATCAACCATATCGCAGCCGTTTTCCTGCCGGCGGCGCTCGGGTATCTGTGGTTGGTCGCTCCGCCCGCGGTCTTCGCGCTGGCGGTGGCGCTGAGCTGCGTCTCGCTGATGCTGGCGCTTCTGGTGCCGCGCCACCCGCGCGAGGGGAACGAGACGGTGCTGTTGCGCGCCGCGGTCGCCACACCGGCGGAATAGCCGATGGTGCGCCGCCGCATGGTCTGGAATCAGCGGCACGGAACCGTTAGATAAGCGCGCGAAAAGGGGAAACGGGACCACTCTATGGCGAAGATCACCTATATCGAGCACAACGGCACCAGGCACACCGTCGAGGTTGCCGAAGGGCTGACGGTGATGGAGGGCGCGGTCTCGAACAACATCCCCGGCATCGACGCCGATTGCGGCGGGGCCTGCGCCTGCTCGACCTGCCATGTCTATGTCGATCCGGACTGGGTCGAGCGGCTGCCGCCGAAGGAGGACATGGAGATCGACATGCTCGACTTTGCCTACGAGCCCGACGAGGTGCGCTCGCGCCTGACCTGCCAGCTCAAGGTGACGCCGGCGCTCGAGGGGCTGGTCGTGCAGATGCCGGAGAAGCAGATTTGACGCGCCCGCTGGTCGGCATCGCGGCAAGCCACCACTTGGCCGAGAGCACCTACGAGGTGCAGATGACCGGCCGGCGGACGATCGACGCGGTCGGCCAGGTGGCTGACTGCCTGCCGGTGCTGATCCCCGGCCTGCCGGACGCGGTCGACATCGGCGATTTGCTCTCCAGCGTCGACGGCATCGTGCTGACCGGCGCCCGCGCGAACGTCCATCCCCAGCACTATGGCGAGGAGCTGACCGAGGCGCACGGGCTCGTCGACGAGGGGCGCGATGCCGTCATTCTGCCGCTGGTGCGCGCGGCGATCGAGCGGGGCGTGCCGCTGCTCGGGCTCTGCAAGGGCATCCAGGAGATCAATGTCGCCCTCGGCGGCTCGCTCTGGCCCGAGGTCGGCGACCTGCCGGGCCGGCACCGCCACCGGATGCCCAAGGGCTGCAAGGACCCCAAGATCGTCTTCGAGTTGCGTGAGCACGTCCGGCTGCGGCCCGGCGGCGAGCTCGCCCGGATTCTGGGTGCCGAGCGAATCGTGACCAACTCGCTGCATGGCCAGGCGATCCGCGATCCCGGCCGACGGATCGTCGTCGAGGGCTGGGCGGCGGACGACACGATCGAGGCGATCTCGGTCGAGGGCGCCCGCAGCTTTGTGATTGGCGTGCAATGGCACGCGGAGTATGACGCTGCCAACGATCCCGTGGGCCGGGCGCTGTTCCGCGCCTTCGGCGACGCGGCGCGCGCCAGACACGCCCGCCGGCTGGCCGCCTGATCATTCCTTGACCTGGCGCAATGCCGTTCCGCCAGGTGTCCGGTATCCGGTCGGCGAAGAAGGATCGAAGGAGGTCGATGTGCGTGGTGCAGGGCAGAGCGCGAGGCGCGCTCGTTGGGGCGCTGATCGCTTTGGGTGCGGCGCAGGCCTCGGCTCAGGATGCCGAGCGGGGCCGAGCACTGGCCGAGGCCTGGTGCACGAGCTGCCACGTGGTGGCGCCCGAGCAGGCGGGCGGCGATGCCGGCCCGGCGTTCGCGACGGTGGCGAACCGCGAGGGGCAGACGCTGGGCGGCATCATGGCGTGGCTGTTCGAGCCGCACCCGCCGATGCCCGACCTGCAGCTCTCGCCGGCCGATTTCCGCGACCTCGCCGCCTACATCATGTCGCTCCGCAAGGAATAGGGGCGGTGGTGGGTTGCACCCACCCTACGGCGGAGCGGAGGCGTAGGGTGGGTGCAACCCACCGCTACAGCCAGTCCTGCAGGATGGGGATCAGCGGCAGGTCGGCCGGCGGCATCGGGTAGTCGCGCAGGCGCTGCGGACGCACCCAGGCGAGGCGCTGGCCCTCGCGCGCCTGCGGCGTCCCCTGCCATCTGCGGCAGGCGTAGAGCGGCATCAGCAGGTGGAAGTCGTCATAGCCGTGGCTCGCGAAGGTCAGCGGCGCGAGGCAGCTTGCCCAGGTCTCGATGCCGAGTTCCTCGTGCAGCTCGCGGATCAGGCAGGCCTCGGGCGTCTCGCCCGGCTCGACCTTGCCGCCGGGGAACTCCCAGAGCCCGGCCATGGACCGCCCCTCCGGTCGCTGGGCCAGCAGGACGCGGCCGTCCGGGTCGATGAGGGCGACGGCCGCGACCAGCACCAGCCTCATGGCCCGCGGGCGGGCGTCGCAGCCCCCTCCCCGATCCCTTCCCCACGAGGGGGCAGGGGGCTCCGGCGTCGCCCGGCCTCGGCGTGCGTGCCCGGAGCCGACACTGCCGTCAGGAGCGGTAGTCCGCGTTGATCTGATGTAGCCATGCGTCAGGTCGCAGGTCCAGACGATGGCTCGGCCTTGGCCGACGCCGACATCGACGCCGATCTCGAGCTCGGCGCGCTTCATGTAGGCGGCGCCGTCGGCCTCGGCATAGCCGGGGGCGACCCAGCCGTTCTCGGCCACCAGGATGTCGCCGAAGCGGATGGCCAGCCGGTCGCGGTCGGCCCTTTCGCCGGCCTTGCCGACGGCCATGACGATGCGGCCCCAGTTCGCGTCCTCGCCCGCCAGCGCCGTCTTGACCAGCGGCGAATTGGCGATCGAGAGCCCGATCCGCCGGGCCGCCCGGTCGTCCTCGGCCCCGGTCACGGTGATGGCGGCGAACTTGCTGGCCCCCTCGCCGTCCTTGACGACCTGCATGGCAAGGTCGCGCATGACGCCGCCCAGCGCTGCGCGGAATGCCGGGTAGCGCGGGTCGTCAGCGTCGTCGATCTGCGGCATCGCGGTGCCGCCGGTCGCGCCGACCAGCAGCGTGTCCGAGGTCGAGGTGTCGCCGTCGACGGTGGTGGCGTTGAAGGTCTCGTCCGTCAGCTCGGTCACGGTCTGCTGCAGCAATGGCTGGGCGATGGCGGCATCGGTGAAGACGAAGGCCAGCATCGTCGCCATGTCCGGCGCGATCATGCCCGAGCCTTTGGCGAAGCCGGCGATCGCCGCCGTCGCGCCTTCCAGCTCGACGGTCGTGCCTGCGCCCTTGGGAAAGGTGTCCGTCGTCATGATCGCCCGCGCCGCGTCCTCGATCGCCTCGGCCGAGAGCCGGTCGCGCAGCTCGGCGATCCTGGCGGTGATCTTCTCGGCCGGCAGCGGCTCGCCGATCACGCCCGTCGACGCCATGAAGACGTTGCCGGCGGGGATGCCGAGCGTCTCGCCGCAGGCGGCCGTCACGCGCTCCACCGCATCGCGGCCGTTGCGCCCCGTGAAGGCGTTGGCGTTGCCGGCGTTGACCACGATCGCCAGCCGCTCGGTCCCCGGGGCGGCGGCCAGCGCGGCAAGCCGGTCCTCGCACCAGAGGACCGGCGCCGAGCGGGTGGCCGAGCGCGTCAACGCGCCCGCCATCACCGATCCAGGGGCAAGCTCGGCCAGCATCACGTCCGTGCGCCCCGTCTTGTAGCGCACCCCCGCCGCCGCGGCGGCGAAGCGCAGTCCGGCGACGCTCGGCAAATCGGGAAACCGCGGCGGCGCGAAGGGCGACGGCCGCAGCCCCTGGCCCATCGCCTTGCGATGCGCCGCGATCTCGCGCTCGAGCCGCGCGATCTCGGCCTCCTTGCGGGCGATCTCGGCCGCGTGGTCCTGCTGTCCGTGCTCGGCCATGGCTAGTTGGCGATCAGCTCGTCGTCGCGGATTGCCGAGGGCGGCACGGCGCTCGATCCCCGCTCGATCTCGGCGCCCTCGCGCAGTTGCCCGAGCACCTCGGTCTGCGCCTGCCGTGCCAGCTGCTCGACGATCTGGTCGCGCACCTCGTCGAGCGGCGGCACGGGGCGCTCGCGGCGTTCCTCGAGCTTGATGATGTGCCAGCCGAACGGCGACTGCACCGGGTCGGAGACCGTGCCCGGTTCCATGGCGAAGGCCGCGTCGGCGAATTCGGGCACCATCTGCTCGTGCACGAACCAGCCGAGCTCGCCGCCGCGGCTGGCGGTGCCGTCGGTGCCGTATTCGGCGGCCAGCGCCGCGAAATCGGCGCCTTCGTCAAGCTTGGCCTTGATCTCCTTCGCCGTCGCCTCGTCGTCGACCAGGATGTGCGCGGCCCGCACCTCCTCGACCGGCTCGGCCGAGGCATATTGCGCATCGTAGGCCTGCTGAACGGCCTCGTCGCTGACCTGATCCTCCATCGCCTGCTGCATATAGGCGTCGGCCAGCACGGCGCGCGCCTGGGTCTCGAGCGCCAGCCGCACGTCGCGCTGCTCGTCGAGCCCGGCCTTCTTCGCCGCATCGGCGAGCAGGATCTGGTCGGTCAGCTGCTCGACCAAGGCGCCCATCAGCACCTCGTCGGGCAGCTGCTGGTACTGCGGCGGCAGGCCGCTGCGCACGGCGATCAGCTCGCCCAGCGTGATCGGCGTGCCCTCGACGGTCGCGACCACGGTCTCGGCCGTCGGCGCCGTCATTTCCCCCTGACTGGTAACGGCCGGCAGGCCCTCGGTGGGCGTTTCAGTCTGCGTTCCCGCTTCGGTCTGCTGCCCGCCTGCGGGAGCCTGCTGGCCCGCCTGTTGGCCCTCTGCTGGCCCGTCTGCTGGCCCGTCTGCTGGCCCGCTCTGCTGGCCGGCGGCGGGACCGGCTGCCAGCAGCGCCGCGGCGCATACGCCGAAAAGGATTTTCGAAAGGCTCGACTGCACTGGAAGGTCTCCTCGCAGGGACATGGGGCCAGGACATGGGTTCGGCGGACCCGGCGTTGACACCCCCGGCCGCCGCCAATACATCTCACGCCGGATCGTCGCGCGGCGCGCGGGCCACCTTTAAGCTGTGCGCACTGGCCCGGCAAGCGGCCGCGCGGGAAATTTCATGCCGATGGCGTCGGCGCTGTTGACGCGGCGCGCGCGCCCCGGGCCGTCGGCGGGGGCCGCCGGTGGCCCGATCGGCCAGAGGAGACGCGGCCCGATGCTGGGATTTAACACCATCGCCAGGAAGGTTTTCGGCAGCGCCAACGACCGAAAGGTCAAGGCGACTCAGAAAGCCATCCGCGCGGTGAATGCGCTCGAGCCCGAGATGGAGGGCCTGAGCGACGAGGCGCTGCGGGCCAAGACGGACGAGTTCCGCGCCCGGCTGGGCAAAGGCGAGACGCTCGATGACCTGTTGCCGGAGGCTTTCGCCACGGTCCGCGAGGCGGCCAAGCGGGCGCTGGGGATGCGGCCCTTCGATGTCCAGATCATCGGCGCGCTGGTGCTGCACGAAGGCAAGATCGCCGAGATGAAGACGGGCGAGGGCAAGACGCTGGTCGCCACCATGCCCGTCTATCTCAACGCGCTCGAGGGCAAGGGCGTCCACGTCGTCACGGTGAACGATTATCTGGCGCGGCGCGACGCCGAGTGGATGGGCGCGGTCTACAAGTTCCTCGGCATGAGCGTCGGGGTGATCGTGCCCGGGCTCGACGACGTGGCGCGGCGCGCGGCCTATGCCTGCGACATCACCTATGGCACGAACAACGAGCTCGGCTTCGACTATCTGCGCGACAACATGAAATACGCGCTCGACCAGATGACGCAGCGCGGCCATCGCTATGCCATCGTCGACGAGGTCGAACTCGATCCTGATCGACGAGGCGCGCACGCCGCTGATCATCTCGGGCCCGACGCAGGACCAGACCGAGAGCTACGTCTCGATCGACAAGGTGATCCCCGAGCTGTCGCCCGAGCACTACGAGATCGACGAGAAGCACCGCACGATCGTGCTGACCGAGGAGGGCAACGAGTTCGTCGAGCAGCAGCTGCGCCAGATGGGCCTGCTCGAGGAAGGCGTCTCGCTCTACGACCCGCAGAACGTCAGCCATGTGCACCACGTCAACCAGGCGCTGCGGGCGCACAGGCTGTTCCAGCGCGACAAGGACTATATCGTCAAGAACGGCAAGGTGATCATCATCGACGAGTTCACCGGCCGCATGATGGAGGGCCGCAGGTACGGCGACGGCCTGCACCAGGCGCTCGAGGCCAAGGAGAACGTCAAGATCGAGCCCGAGAACCAGACGCTGGCCTCGGTGACGTTCCAGAACTATTTCCGCCTCTACGACAAGCTGGCCGGCATGACCGGCACGGCGCTGACCGAGGCGGCCGAGTTCCACGCCATCTACGGCCTCGACGTCGTCGAGGTGCCGACGAACCTGCCGGTCGTCCGCCAGGATGACGACGACCAGGTGTTCCGCACCGGGCCGGAGAAGGACAAGGCCGTCATCGAGGCGATCCGGGATGGCCAGGGGCGCGGCCAGCCGATCCTCGTCGGCACCACCTCGATCGAGAAATCGGAGAAGCTCGCCGCCCAGCTGAAGCAGCTCGGCATCAAGCACCAGGTGCTGAATGCCCGCTATCACGAGCAGGAGGCGCACATCATCGCGCAGGCCGGCGTGCCGGGCTCGGTGACGATCGCGACCAACATGGCCGGGCGCGGCACGGACATCAAACTCGGGGGCAATCCCGAGTTCCGCCTCGCCGACGAGGGCAAAGGCATGGAGGACCCGGCCGAGCTTGCCGCGCTGAAGGCGCGCATCGACGCCGAGGTGGACGAGGGCAAGCGCCGCGCCATCGAGGCGGGCGGCCTCTGGGTGATCGCGACCGAGCGGCACGAGAGCCGGCGCATCGACAACCAGCTGCGCGGCCGCTCGGGCCGGCAGGGCGATCCGGGCCGGTCGTCCTTCTACCTGTCGCTGCAGGACGATCTGATGCGGATCTTCGGCTCCGACCGCATCGACGGCATGCTGCAGCGCCTCGGGCTCGAGGAGGGCGAGGCGATCGTCCACCCCTGGGTCAACAAGGCGATCGAGAAGGCGCAAGGCAAGGTCGAGGCGCGCAACTTCGATATCCGCAAGAACCTGCTGAAGTTCGACGACGTCATGAACGACCAGCGCAAGGCGATCTTCAGTCAGCGCCGCGAGTTCATGGAGGCCGACGACCTCTCCGAGTCGATCCGCGACATGCGCCACCAGGTGATCGACGATCTGGTCGACACGCACATGCCCAAGCGCGCCTATGCCGACCAGTGGCAGACCGACGAGCTGCAGGAGAAGGCCGCGGGCCTGCTCGGCAACCAGTTCCCGGTCAAGGAATGGGCCGAGGAAGAGGGCGTCGACGACGACGACATCCGCCAGCGCCTCTACGACCAGACGGACCACCAATTCGCCGAGAAGGAGGCGAAGGTCGGCCCCGAGACGATGCGCAACATCGAGAAGCAGCTGCTGCTGCAGGTGCTCGACAAGCATTGGCGCGAGCACCTGGTCATGCTCGACCATCTGCGCTCGGTGATCCACCTGCGCGGCTATGCCCAGCGCGACCCGCTGAACGAGTACAAGTCCGAGGCCTTCCAGCTGTTCGAGGGCTTGCTCGGCCAGCTCCGGGTCGAGGTCACGCGCCAGCTCGGCAATCTGCGCGTCCTCTCCGAGGAGGAGCAGGCCGAGCGCCAGCGCATGATCGCCGAGTTCGAGGCCCGGATGCGCCAGCAGATGGAGGCGCAGAACCGGGCGCTCGAGGAGGCGCGCCAGATCGGCGCGGCGGCGATGTCGGGTCCCGTTCCGGCGGCGCCCGCGCCCGGCGCGCGCGTCCAGCCGATGACGGCCGGCGCGCAGCCCGGCGCCGGCGCGGGCGGGCAGCCGGTCGCCGAGATCGACCCGGCCGACCCCGAAAGCTGGGGCAAGGTCGGGCGCAACGCACCATGCCCGTGCGGCTCGGGGAAGAAGTTCAAGCACTGCCACGGCCGGTCGGCGGCCGCCTGAGCCGCAGTCCGGGGCCCCCCACATCGCGGCGCGCGGGCAGGGGCGGCCCTGCCCGCGCCCTGCCTCAGGTGGCGGGGCTTTCCACGGCCTCCCGGTCGTCGCCGCCGAGCTCGCCCCGCGGCGCGTAGCCGGGCACCTGCGCCATGCGCTCGCGAATCGACAGGTGGACGGTCTCGCCATCGGCGCAGCCGACCCGGCGCGGACTGCGCAGCAGGAACAGCTTACCGATGCCGGTACGGGTTCCCAGCATCGGCGCCGAAGGGTCTTCAGGGAACCGCGTCTCCCAGTCCTCGGGCAGGATTCAGTCCGTGCCGGACGGCACGGCGCAACATCCAGTTCAGCGGAATGTTCGCAAGCGGCCGCGCCTCTGGCCGCAGCCGCACATCGCCGCCGACATCGCCATGCGTGCCGGGGAACCAGGCCTGCTCCAGCCGACCCCGCCAGTCCGCGCTGCGCTGCCACAGCTTGGGCCTGAAGGAGTCCCGGTCCTCGTCGATCGCAAGCGCCTGGTAGCCCTGCCGGATGTGCCGACCGAGCTCGTCGTCGTGAAACTCGGTCGCCATCGGCGCGAGCCGGTTCAGGATAGGGTAGGGCAGCCCAAGGGACTTGACCGTGTCCCAGACGCCCAGCATCTCGACGGTGACGCCGGCATAGCAGCGATGCGCCGTGAAGGCGTGGCGCGCCGGCGAGTTCGAGCCGATCTCGTAGAAGCGGAAGGCGAGGTCGACGTAGCGCTCGGTGGCATACCGCCGGCGCAGCAGGCCGACGCGGCCGATCATGCCCGCGAGCGACCGGACGGCATAGCCGCCGCGCGAGTAGCCGATCAGGAAGATGCGGTCGCCCGGCCGGTATTGCCGGGCGATGAAGCCATAGCCGCGCATGATCGAGAGGTTGACGCCCTCGCCCGAGGCCGCGTTGTACCAGCGGCGCCAGCCCGTGCCCTGGACGCCCCGGTCGTATTTCCAGCGCTGGGTGCGTGCCTGGCCCAGCTCTGCCAGCAGCCGGTAGAGCTGCCCGGCATTGGTCTCCTCGCCCGGCCGGTCGGAGGACAGCGTGCCGTCGCAGACAAAGACCAGGTTGCGCGGCGGGAATGGCTGCTCGGTCATCTGCTGCGATCGATCCTCCCGGCCAGGATAACGGGGCATCTGCGACCCGCGCAATCGCCTCTGCGCCGGATCTGCGGCGGGTCGCCCGATCGGCTCAGTCGCGCGGCCCGGCCATGATCTCGGCGCGCAAGGCTGCCAGATGCTTCTCGATTTCGTCGATCCGGGCGATCAGCGCTGATCTGCCGGCACCGAGGTCCTGCTCGGCATCGGTGAAGTGCACGCCCAGCAGGTTGGCATCCTGCCAGACCAGCTTTGCCGGCCGCCGCACGCCGTCGGGCAGGACGACCCAGAACAGCTCGGGCAGCGCCAGCGCAACCTCGGTGTCGATCTTGGCGCCGGTCTCGGAGATGTCGCGAATCATGCAGTCGATGACGGTCTGGCCGCCGTCGTAGAGGATTTGAGCTGCCTTCAGCACGCGCCGCCTCGGCGCGCCGCGCTCGAATTTGCCAGGTTGAGGAGTGGCCATCGCCCTCCGCTCCAACGGCGCATGCGACCGGCCGCATGCCCGAAAATGCTGCCGGACAAAGCCTAACGTTCGATGACGCGGGGCCTCGGGCCGCCCGGCCGAAGCTGACGGATATCGCCCTGCTGGGGCGCCGCATGGCTTGCCGGCCGCCGCACGATGGCGGACAAGGGCCGCGCGATCAGAAGCGAGGAGAGAGACCCTATGAGCCGCGACATCGTGATCCTGGACGGCGGGCGCACCGCCATCGGCACTTTCGGCGGCGCGCTGGCCGGGACGCCGCCGATCGCGCTCGCCGCGCACGTCGCCAAGGCGGCGATGGAGCGCGCGGGCGTCGAGCCGGGCCAGATCGGCCATGTCGTCTTCGGCCACGTCATCAACACCGAGCCGCGCGACATGTATCTCAGCCGCTGCGCCGCGATCGAGGCCGGCATCCCTGACACGACGCCGGCGATGAACGTCAACCGGCTGTGCGGGTCGGGCGCGCAGGCGATCGTCTCGTGCTTGCAGGCGCTCGCCATGGGCGACGCGGAGTTCGCGCTGGCCGGGGGCGCCGAGTCGATGTCGCGCAGCCCGCACTCCATGCAGGTCGCCCGCTTCGGCCAGAAGATGGGCGACGCGCGGATGGTCGACATGATGATCGGCGCGCTCGAATGCCCGTTTGGCACCGGCCATATGGGCGTGACCGCCGAGAACGTCGCCGCCGAGCACCAGATCACGCGCGAGCAGCAGGACGCCTTCGCGCTGCAAAGCCAGCAGCGCACGAAGACGCGCGCAGGAGGGCGGGCATTTCGCCGGCCAGATCGTCCCGATCACCATCAAGGGGCGCAAGGGCGAGATGGTCTTCGACCGCGACGAGCATCCCAAGGCCGACACCACGGCCGAGGCGCTGGCCGCGCTCCGGCCCGTGTTCAAGAAGGACGGCACGGTGACTGCCGGCAACGCCTCGGGCATCAATGACGGCGCCGCCGCGCTGGTGCTGGCCGAGGCCGGCGCCGCGGAGCGGACCGGGGCAAAGCCCCGCGCCCGCATCATCGGCTATGCCCATGCCGGCGTCCGCCCCGAGGTGATGGGGCTGGGCCCGATCCCGGCCGTGCAGAAGCTGCTCGAGCGCACCGGGCTGACCGTCGACGATTTCGACGTGATCGAGTCGAACGAGGCCTTCGCCGCCCAGGCCTGCGCGGTCAACAAGGGGCTGGGGCTGGACCCGATGAAGGTCAACCCGAACGGCGGCGCGATCGCGCTCGGCCACCCGGTCGGCGCCACGGGCGCCATCATCACGCTGAAATGCCTGGCCGAACTCGAGCGGACGGGCGGCAACCGCGGGCTGGTCACCATGTGCATCGGCGGCGGCCAGGGCATCGCGCTCGCCATCGAGCGTCTCTGACCGGTCCTGAACGAGGGACGGGCGGATGCGAGCACCCGCCCTTCAGGTCTGCCCGGCAGGTCCAGCGCGTCAGCTGCCCATGCCTTCCGGGCACTTCGCGTCTGCCGCGGAGAAGCCGCCCATGATCGTCGGGCCGGCGGTCACCACGTTGGTCCGCACCTCGTCGGCATCGCTCGACTCGCTGACGATCTTGGCAGCCCGCTCCTGCTCGTCCGGCGACAGCTGCTGCGAAAGCACGTCCTGGTAGCAAGCGGCCCTCGGCTCGGCCATGCCGAGCTTCACGAAGGCCTGCTTGATGCCGGTGCTGCCGGATGAGTCGGCCATGTGCGATGTGCCAGCGTCCTGCCCGGGCGACGCCTTCGCGCCCGAAGACTGCTCGGGCGCGCTGGGCTGAGTCTGGCGCGATTGGCTGCTACCCCAGTCGGACGATTTCAGCGAGTCCCAGTCTGTGCCGGCCTGCGCCAGCGCCCCCGCCGAAACCGAGCAGGCGAGCAGGCAGGCGCCGATCATGCGCGCACTAATGGTCATAAGATGTTCCCTTCGGGTCGTTGATCATCGGGCGCACCAACGCCGCAACCCCCTCCGGCGATCCATCATGTCTTTGAAGAAGGTGCGGCTCAGCTGCCCGTCTGCTCGGGGCAGGCCTTGCTCGCGCTGCGAAAGCCGCCGATGATGTCGAAGCCCTTGGAAGTGACCTTTCTGCGGACATCGCCCGCTTCCTCCGACGTCCGCAGCAACTGCACGACGTCGTCCTGGTGCTTTGGCTTTACCTTCTGATTGAGGACGCGCCCGTAGCAGTCCGCGCGCGCCGCGGCCATCCCGAGGTTCTGGAAAGCGGCCGAAACATCCGCAGAGAACTGCGAGGGCGCAGGTGAAGCCGCTTCTGGGGCCTCGGGCGCCGATTGCCCCTCTTTCCCCCAGCCAGATTGGTCGAGCGCGCTCCAATCCGTGTCCTGAGCCTGCGCGAGGCCCGCAAGTCCCGCCGCCGCGACAATGGCCGATGCCGCCAGCAGGCGCGATGCTCTGCAATCAAACATTCACGTTCTCCTTCCGGTGCTCCTTTCCGGAATCCAACGGTCGAGGCGCCGGGTCGATCCCGCGCCAGACCTGTCGGACGTGGAGAATGCGGCAGGGCCGGCCGGTGCGCTACTCGGCCGCTTCCTGAAGCATCACCGGTGCCGCCTCGGCCGCGCCGGAGAGGGTGAAGACCTCGATCCGGCGGCCATAGTCGCGGATCTCGATCTCGCCGGCGGACGGCCAATGCCCTGGTGCGGCGGCGGCGAAGCCCGCCTCGGCCAGCACCGTCAGGCCGACCTCCTTGGTGGCCTTCTCGATGCGCTGCACCGTGTTCACGACCTGGCCGATGCCGGAAAAGGCCAGCCGGCTCGGCACGCCGATGTTGCCGAACATCACCTCGCCGATGGCAAGCCCGATGCCGAACTTCAGCGGCACCCCGCCGGGCGTGCTGGCTGCCGCTTCCTCGCACTGGCGCAGCGCGTCCGCCACCGCCCGCTCGGCGCGCGCCGCGGCCTCGCGCGGGCAGCCGGCCTGGATGGGGAAGATGGCCAGGACGCCGTCGCCGATGAAGTTCAGGACCTCGCCGCCATGCTCGATCACGGGCGTCGCCGTGCATTCGTAATAGCGGTTCAGCAGCGCCAGATAATCGTCCGGCGCCATGCTGTCCGACAGCCGCGTCGAGCCGCGCAGGTCGGAGAACCAGACCACCGCCGGGATGCGCGCGCCGTCGCCGCGCCGGATGTCGCCCGACAGCACCTGCCAGCCGGCCGTGGCGCCCAGATAGGCGTTCGCCAGGTTCGCCATGACGCGCTTCTGGATCGCCGCCCGGCAGGCCACCGCGAACACCGTCTGGATCCGCTTCAGCGCGTCGAGGTCGTCATCGACGAAGCCCTGCTCGCGCTTGGTCGCCCAGCTGGCGATCAGGCCGGGCTTGCCGCTGCCCTGGAAGCGGTCGACCTCGGCGATGCGAAAGGTCGAGCTGGTGACGAGGTAATCGGTGTAGCCTTGGCCGCGGAACTCCTCGAGCACGTCGAAGTCGACGAGCGCGCCCGGCCCGGTCAGCTGGCGGCGCAGGCTTCGAGAGCCGTGCGCCACGACATGGTAGAGCGGCGAGCGCAGCCAGGCCTCGCTCTTCGTCACGCCGTGGATGTATTGCTGGAACTCGGTCCCGGTCTCGCGCCGCCAGAAGACCTGCTCGGAGCGGTAGAGCGGGTGCAGCGTCGGCCAGCTGAGCGAGGCCCGGTCGAGGGGGATGCCCACGGCGTGCAGCCGCTTGCACAGCGTCTCGAACAGCAGCGTGATGTCGGGATCGCCGAGCGCCTTCTCGATCAGCCAGTCCTCGATCCCGGCGATGAAGGTCGCGTGCGACATGCGCGCACAGATAGTCCGCGCCAGCGACATTGGCAATCACGGCTGCGTGCTGCGGTTGTGCCGGCCTCATGCCTGCTGACAGGTCACTCCTTCACCGCGCCCGTCATCGCCGCGACGTAGTGCTCGACGAAGAAGGCGTAGAGCACGACCAGCGGCAGCGAGCCGATCAGCGCGCCCGCCATGATCGAGCCCCAGCGGTAGATGTCGCCATCGGTGAAGTTCGTGACGATCGCCACCGGCACCGTCTTGTTGTCTGGCGACGAGATGAAGGTCAGCGCATAGATGAACTCGTTCCAGCACAGCGTGAAGCAGAAGATGAAGGCCGAGATCAGGCCAGGGATGGACAGCGGCAGGATGATCTTGGTCAGGATCTGCCAGCGGCTGGCCCCGTCCATCAGGGCGCATTCCTCGAGCTCGAAGGGGATCGTCTTGAAGTACCCCATCAGAAGCCAGGTCGAGAACGGGATCAGGATCGTCGGATACGTCAGGATCAGCGCCAGCGGCGAGTCGAAGAGCCCATACTGCGTCACGATCATGGCGAGCGGGATGAACAGGATCGAGGGCGGCACGAGATAGGCCAGGAAGATCGCGCCGCCGACCCAGCTCGCGCCGCTGTAGCGGATGCGCACGATGGCATAGGCCGCCAGCACGCTCGCGATCAGCGACAGGATCGTCGAGCCGATCGCCACCATCATCGTGTTCCAGAGCCAGGTGGGATAGGCCGTCTCGAACAGCAGCACCCTGATGTGCGAGAAGGTCGGGTGCACCGTCCAGAGCGGGTTGGTGCCCTCGAGGTCGATCAGCTCGTTGTTGGGCTTTATCGCCGTCAGCGCCATCCAGTAGAACGGGAACAGCAGCACCACCACGATGATGCCGAGCGGCAGCCAGAGCGTGACGACCCGGCTGAGCCGCGTCTCGAGATAGTCCATACCTTCGCGGAAGTCGCCGACCGCAGCCTGTCCCGTGGCCTCAGTCATTGGCCTCTCCGTGCTGCCATTTGCGGCGCTGCAGGCCGAACCACGAAAACATGATGGCGGCGAGCAGGAAGGGGATCATCGCGGTGGCGATCGCCGCGCCCTCGCCCAGATAACCGCCGAGAATCGCCCGCTGGTAGCTCAGCGTCGCCATCAGGTGCGTGGCGTTGAACGGCCCGCCGCGGGTCAGCACCCAGATCAGCTGGAAATCGGTGAAGGTGAAGAGCACTGAGAAAGTCATGACGACGGCGATGATCGGCGTCAGCAGCGGATAGGTGATGTGCCGGAAGAGCTGCCAGCGCGAGGCGCCGTCGATCACCGCCGCCTCGTAGAGCGACCCCGGCACCGTCTGCAGGCCCGCCAGCAGCGTGATGGCGACGAAGGGCACGCCGCGCCAGATATTGGCGAAAATGACGCTGGCGCGCGCCATGGTTGCGTCGCCCAGCCAGTTGATCTGGTAGTCCGCGGCGATGGCGCCGATGCCTTGCAGCATCCAGGTGAGGATCGAGAACTGGGTGTCGAAGATCCACCAGAAGGCGATCGCCGAGAGCACGGTCGGCACGATGAAGGGGATCAGCACCACGGCGCGGATGATCGCCTTGAACGGCATGTGCTTGTTGAGCAGCAGCGCAAGATAGAGGCCGATCGCGAATTTGAAGACGCTCGCCACGACCGTGTAGAGCATGGTGTTGAAGACGCTCAGCCAGAAGACGTCGTCATCCCACAACCAGGCGTAGTTCTCGAGCCCGATGAACTCGCCGGTGCGGCCGACCCGCGCATCCGTCATCGAGAGCCACACGCCGTAGCCGAGCGGATAGGCGAGGAACAGGATCAGGAAAGCCGCCGCCGGCAGCATGAACCAGAACCCCAGCCAGTTCCGGTTCATCATCAGCCGCTCCCAGGCGAAGCCTGGCGCCTGCGAGCCGGGTGCGCGGTTCAGGCTGACATCTGCCACCGGGTGCGACCTCCGTCGGGGACGGCAAGGGCCCGTGCGGCCCCCGCCTGATCTCGGCGCCTGGCCGTCAGCGGTAGAGCCGCTGCGCCTGCCGCTCGGCCATCTTCATGGCGCCCTCGGGCGTCTCGCGGCCCGAAGCGACGTTCGCCACCATATCGAGCACGATGAAGTCCGCCAGAGCCGCCGCGGCCGCCTCGCTGACGGGGCCCTTGTAGCCTGCCGTCAGCGTGCGCTCCGAGGCCTGCCGCGCCGGGGTCAGCTTGGGATCCGCCGTCCAGAAGGCCATGTCCTCATAGCCCTTCAGCGACTGGGTCAGGTAGCCGACCGCGGCTTCGGCCCACGGCTCGTAGTTCTCGCGCTCCATCATGAACTGCATCAGCGCCTTCACCGCGTTGGGGTATTGCGTGTAGTTCATGCCCAGCAGCGGATAGGCCAGGTGGAACTCGGTCGGCTTTCCCGCCGGCCCGATCGGCCAGACCGAGTGGTCGATGTCCTCGGCGATCTCGGCCATTTTCGGCGCCGCCGCCTTGGTCGCCGCATCGGCATCGGCGGGCGGGTTGGCGGCCTTCTTCGCGGCGGCATAGATCGAGACGCCGTTGTTGGTCAGCCAGACCTCCTCGGCCAGGAACGCCTTGTTGTTGAACGAATCGTTCCAGGACGCGGTCCCCGGGATGAAGTTCTCGTAGAGCTGCTTGCCATAGAGCAGCGCCGCCTCGGTCTCGGGCGAGACGATCGTCACGTTGCCGCCCTCGTCGACCAGCGAGCCGCCATGCGACCAAAGCAGCCAGTGCACCCAGGCATTGCCGTCGCCGCTGGCGTGGCCGAGCGCCATGCCGGCGGGCTTGCCGTTCGCCTTCATCGCCTTGACGAGCTCGAGGAAGCCGTCCGTGTCCTCGGGCATGCTCTGAAAGCCCGCCTCCTGCATCGCCGACGTGCGGTAGTTGATCAGGTTGGCGTTGTAGGCGACGGGGATGGCGATCCAGCGGTCGCCCGACTTGCCGTACTTGATGGCCGAGTCGACCCAGCCGCCATGCTTCTGGCCCAGATACTCGGCGACGTCGGTGACCTCCATCGTCTGGTCGGGGAAGAGGTGCGGCAGCGAGTAGAGGCCCCAGAACATGTCAGGGCCGGAGCCGACATTTGCGGCGACCGAGGCCTTGGGCTGCACGTCGTCAAGGCTTTCGCTCAGCACCTCGACCGGCACGCCCGTCGCCTCGGTGAAGGCGGCGACGAGCTTCATGAAAGCGTCTTCCTCGGACTGCACGAAGCGCTTCCAGCGCAGCAGCTGAAGCTTGGCGCCGTCCTCCGGCTGCCATTTCAGCTCGGTCGCGGCCCAGGCCTTGGCCCAGCCGATCAGGTCGCTGCCGAGCGCCGCCGCGCCCAGCGCCGCCGTGCCCTTGATCAGCGAGCGTCGGTTTATCCCCTTCAGGATCATCTCGTTTCCTCCCCTTGTCGGCCGGACCTGCGCCGGCTTCTTCGAAACTCGCCGCCGGGCGTCAGGCTCTCAGCACCTTGCCCGACGCCGCGTCGAAGAGGTGGGCGTGGGCCAGGTTAGGCACCAGCCGGATGGTCTCGCCGGGCTCCGGCAGAAAGCGCTCGCGGAAGAGCGCGACGACATCGTCCGCCCCATGCTTGCCCAGCACCTGCACCTCGGACCCCGTCGGCTCGGTCACGACGACGCGGGCGGCAAAGCCCTGGCCGTCGGGCGCCAGCGACAGGTGCTCGGGCCGCATGCCGAGGATCACCTCGCGGCCATCCTCGAGCCCGGGAACCTCGGGCACCGGGATGATCTCGCCCTCGGGCGTCTGCACGGCGGCCGAGCCGTTGCGGGCGACCCGCCCGCGCAAGAAATTCATCGCCGGCGAGCCGATGAAGCCCGCCACGAACACGTTCTGCGGCGCGTCGTAGAGGTCGAGCGGCGCGCCCATCTGCTCGACCCGGCCGCCCTGCATGACGACGATCTTGTCGGCCATGGTCATCGCCTCGATCTGGTCGTGCGTGACATAGACGGTGGTCTCGCCGACGCGCTGGTGCAGCGCCTTGATCTCGGCGCGCATGGCGACGCGAAGCTTGGCATCGAGGTTCGACAGCGGCTCGTCGAACAGGAAGACCTGCGGGTTGCGCACGATCGCGCGGCCCATGGCGACGCGCTGGCGCTGCCCGCCCGAAAGCTGGCGCGGGTAGCGGTCGAGCAGCGGCGTAAGGCCCAGGATCTCCGCCGCCTCGCGCACCCGCCGGTCGATCTCGGCCTTGTCGGCGCCGCGCAGCCGCATGCTGAAGGACATGTTGTCGTAGACCTTCATGTGCGGGTAGAGCGCGTAGTTCTGGAACACCATGGCGATGTCGCGCGCCTTGGGCGGCACCTGGTTGACCACCCGGTCGGCGATCAGGATCTCGCCGCCGCTGATCGATTCCAGGCCCGCGATCATCCGCAGCAGCGTCGACTTCCCGCAGCCCGACGGTCCCACCAGCACGACGAACTCGCCGTCAGCGATCTCGATGTCGACGCCGTGAATGACCTCGTGCGGCCCGAAGGATTTGCGGACGTCGCGGATCGTGACTGAAGCCATCCGTCGCAGTCCTCCGCGCTGCCCGAACTCGAGCGCCGGGCTGGCAGGGCGAAGGTTAGTCGCATCTGGCGAGGTCGGTCAACGCTGCGGGCGACGTGGCACGAACCGTGCCTTGCCTCACTCAACCATCGCTGAAACCGGGCGCGACGTCGTCGCCAAGGGCCGGCACAGGTGGTTGGCCTATGGTGCGGTCGAGAAGACTCGAACTTCCACGGGAGTTACCCCACAGCGACCTCAACGCTGCGCGTCTACCAATTCCGCCACGACCGCACGTCGTGCGAGCGCGCATGTAGCAAACGCCCCTGCCCTTGTGAAGCCCCGCTTCGGTGCCCCGGCCTTGCTCGGCCTTGCCGGGGCCGGGCGCGGCGCATATCCCCTGGCGCATGGTCGAGTGGCGGATCAGCCAGGCGCCCGTCGCCTACCCCGACGCGGTCGCCCTGATGGAGGCGCGCGCCGACGCGATCCGCGCCGGCACGGCCCCGGAATGCGTCTGGCTGCTCGAGCACGCTTCCATCTACACGGCCGGCACCAGCGCTCGGCCCGAGGAGCTCGTCGCGCCGCTGTTCCCCGTCTTCCAGGCGCGGCGCGGCGGCCGCTACACGTACCACGGACCCGGCCAGCGCGTCGCCTATGTCATGCTCGACCTCGAACGCCGCGGGCGCGACCTGCGCCGCTTCGTCCACGCGCTCGAGGACTGGGTCATCGCCGTGCTCTCCGAATTCCAGGTCAGGGGCGAACGGCGCGAGGGCCGCGTCGGCGTCTGGGTCCGCCGCCCGGACAAGGCGCCCGCGCCCGACGGCACGCCCGCCGAGGACAAGATCGCCGCCATCGGCGTGCGCGTCCGCCGCTGGGTGACCTTCCACGGCGTCTCGATCAATGTCGAACCGGAGCTCGGCCACTATCGCGGCATCGTGCCCTGCGGCATCTCCGGCGACGGCTCGGGGCACGGCGTGACCAGCCTCGTCGACCTCGGCCTGCCGGTGACGCTGGGCGACCTCGACGTCGTGCTGCAGCGCCGCTTTGCCGAGTTCTTCCCGGCGGATGGATGCGTGCATCGCGGCTGACACTTACTGGACAGCCCGGGCCTGCGGTGCATATCGAGGGGTCCTGCCGGTCGGCCAGGCTGCCGCACCGGCGCAAAAGAACGCAGGGAAAAGGGAGTGACACCCATGCGAAACGCTCTGACCGGCGCCCTGGCCGCGCTTGCCCTGGCCGCCTCGGCCTCGGCCGCCTCGGCCCTCGAGTGCGACGCCGGAAAGATCTCGTCCGGCGAGAAGATCTTCAAGCGCTGCCAGGCCTGCCATGTCATCGACGAGCCGAAGAACCGGGTCGGACCGCACCTCGACGGCGTCGTCGGGCGCCCCGTGGCCAGCATTTCCGACTTCAACTACTCCGATGCGATGAAGGCCTATGCCCAGGCCAACCCGACCTGGGACGAGACGCATCTGGTCGCCTATCTGGAGAAGCCGCGCGAGATCGTGAAGGGCACCAAGATGGCATTCGCGGGCCTGCCCAAGCTCGAGGACCGCGAGGCGGTGGTCTGCTACCTGGGCCAGCACTAGGTCGCGGCTCGCCGCACGGCGTTCGCGGCGGGCAATCCGCCCGCACACGGGCGGGGTCAGCGGGCCTAGCGCAGCCCAGCTGCGAAGCGGACCGGCGGAAACGGTGGTTCTGACTGGGGAGCAGAGCCGCCGTTGACCGGGCCCCGACGCCCGGGCAGAGTGGCGCCGCCGCAGCTCTGCCGAGTTCCCGCCTGGTCAGCCCGCCCTTTCCCTGGATCGAGATCGGCACGGCGCTTGCCGTCTTCGGCGCCAACGTGCTGTCGCCCGGTCCGAACGTCTTCAACACGATCGCCATCGCGCTCGGCTCGGGCCGGCGAACGGCGCTCGCCGTCGTGCCCGCCGTGGCCCTGGGCGTGCTCGGCTGGGCGGCCGCGGCGGTCCTGGGCGCCGCGGTCCTCTTCCGCCAGGCGCCCTGGCTCGCGCCGGCCCTGTCGGCGCTCGGCGGCACGCTGCTCCTGGTCTTTGCCTCGCGCTATGCGCGGCGCGCCTGGGTCTGGGCGGCGGAGGGCGCCCGACCGCGCGTGCTGGCGCCGCGCGGCGCCTTCCTGCTGACCCTCGGCGTGCTGGCGACGAATCCCAAGGCGCTGACCACCTGGCTGGTGCTGGTGACGATCTTCCCGGCCGGATCGGCCACTCCTGCCGCCGTCGCCACCCTGGTGCTCGGCGCATCGCTTCTCGCGGGGCTGATCCACGCCGGCTATGCGCTTGCCTTCACCACGCGCCCCGCGGCCGCGGCTTACGCCAGGGCCGGCCGCTGGATCACCGCGGGCGTCGCGGTCTTCTTTGCCGCCCTCGGCCTCTCGCTCCTCCTGCGCGCCGCCCAGGCCTTCGCCTGACCGTCGCAAGGCTTGGGGAGGTGCGCCGGCACGCGCGGCACCGGACGTCCGCGCCGAGCACCGAGCCACTCCTCGTTCTCGAAGAATCCACCACGTCCGCACCCGCGGCTGCGGCAAGTCTGACGGTTGCCGGACTCCACTCTGCGGGCTAAACCTGCCCTGAAGGGTTGCGCGGCGCGCGCCCGACGGAAGAATCTCGCGAGGAACCGCAATGGCTGACGCAGCCGTCCACGCCCATGACGATCACAGGCCCGGCTTCTTCACCCGCTGGTTCTGTTCGACCAACCACAAGGACATTGGCGTCCTCTACCTGATCACCGCGGCGACGATGGGCACCATCGCCGTCGCTCTGTCCATGTGGATGCGCCTCGAGCTCATGTACACGGGCGTCGAGTGGATGGACAACGGGCACACCTGGAACGTGCTGGTCACGGGCCACGGCATCCTGATGATGTTCTTCGTCGTCATCCCGGCGATGTTCGGCGGGTTCGGCAACTATTTCATGCCGCTGCATATCGGCGCGCCCGACATGGCGTTCCCGCGCATGAATAATCTCAGCTATTGGCTTTATACGGCCGGCTGCATCATGGCGATCCTGTCGATCGTGACCCCGGGCGGCAATGGCGAGTTCGGCTCGGGCGTCGCCTGGGTCATGTACCCGCCGCTCTCGACCAGCGAGGAGGGTATGGCGACCGATTTCGCCATCTTCGCGCTGCACCTCTCGGGCGCCTCATCGATCCTCGGCGCCATCAATATGATCACCACCTTCCTCAACATGCGCGCCCCCGGCATGCGGCTGATGAAGGTGCCGCTTTTCCCCTGGTCGATCTTCGCCACCGCGTGGATGATCCTGCTGTCGCTGCCGGTGCTGGCGGGCGCCATCACCATGCTGCTGACCGATCGCAATTTCGGCACGGCCTTTTTCCAGCCGTCCGGCGGCGGCGACCCGCTGCTCTACCAGCACATCTTCTGGTTCTTCGGTCACCCCGAGGTCTACATGCTGATCGTGCCGGGCTTCGGCATCATCAGCCACGTCGTCTCGACCTTCGCGCGCAAGCCCGTCTTCGGCTATGCCGGCATGGTCGCCGCCATGCTGATCATCTCGGCGCTCGGCTTCGTCGTCTGGGCGCACCACATGTTCACGGTCGGGATGTCGCTGAACAGCCAAGCCTACTTCATGCTGGCGACGCTGACGATCGCCGTGCCGACCGGCATCAAGGTCTTCTCGTGGATCGCCACGATGTGGGGCGGCTCGGTCGAGTTCAAGACGCCGATGCTCTACGCCATCGGGTTCATCTTCCTGTTCACCTTCGGCGGCGTCACCGGCATCGTGCTCAGCCAGGCGGGCGTCGACCGCGCCTATCACGACACCTACTACGTGGTCGCGCACTTCCACTATGTGATGAGCCTCGGCGCCGCCTTCGCCATCCTCAGCGGCTGCTACTACTGGATCGGCAAGATCTCGGGCCGGCAGTACCCCGAGTTCTGGGGCAAGGTGCAGTTCTGGACGCTGTTCCTGGGCGCCAACCTCACCTTCTTCCCGCAGCACTTCCTGGGGCGCCAGGGTATGCCGCGGCGCTACATCGATTACCCGGAAGCCTTCGAGTACTGGCACTGGTGGTCGTCGATCGGCGCCTTCATCGCCGGGGCCAGCTTTGCCTTCTTCCTCGGCCTGATGGTCTACACCGTGCTGCGCGGTCAGCGGGTCACCAACCCCAACTACTGGGACGACCCGTACGGCACGCTCGAGTGGACGCTGCCGAACCCGCCGCCGGCGCACACCTTCGAGACCCTGCCGACTGCCGAGGTCTGGGACAAGCAGCGGGCGGCGCATCACTGATATGGGCTTCTTGCCCGCACGCGCCGCGGCCGGGATCTCTCCGGCCGTGGCCATCGGGCCGAACTGGCGCGAGCGGCGGGACCGTCCCGTCTATGACGTGACGCTCTGGCCGAACCAGTCGCTGACGCGCCGGGGCCACATGATCGCGATGGGCACCGCGGCGGCCGGGCTGGCCTGGCCGCTCGTCGCCCTGGCGGGGACGCCGGTCTTCTGGGGGCTGGCACCGTTCATGGCGCTGGCCTTCGGCGCGCTCTGGTTCGCCATCGACCGCAACGGCAAGCAGCTCCGCATCCAGGAGCGGCTGACGCTCTGGCGCGACGAGGTCCGTGTCGAGCGCCGCGAGCCGAACGGCCGCTTGCTGCGCTGGCAGGCCGAGCCCCTGCGCGTCCGGCTGCAGCTCCACAAGGATGCCAAGGTCGAGGACTATCTCACCCTCGCCGGCGGCGGCCGCGAGATCGAGCTCGGCGCCTTCCTCGCCCCCGAGGAGCGCGTGGCGCTGGCCACCGAGATCGAGGACGCGCTGACGCGGGCCCTTAGGCTCTAGGATCCACCGGACCTCGGGGCGGCGCAGTCTGTGCTCTGGCACGGGGCGAAATCGCCCGGCCGAGCCGGGCGATGACGACCGGCCAGGATGCGCGCACCGCCGTCGGGCCGAGCGGAGCGTGACGGCAGGTTCTCGCCATTCGCCGTTTCAGTCGGAAAGCCGGCACGGCCCCAGAGCTCGGCGCCTCCAGCCAACGCGCCGAAGCTTGTCGGCCAGGCCCGGCGTGAGGCCGAGCATGGCCAAACCGGCCAAGAACGCTGGCAGCGCCGCTGGCAGCGGCACCAGGCTCCAGGCGCATGACGCTGCCCGCCATGGGCGACGTGCCGTTCGTCGAGATGTAGAAGTTGCCGTTCGCGCCGATCGCAAGGCCGGTCGGGGCGACGAGGCCGTCGAAGAGCAGCGTCTTCGACCCGTCGGCGCCGATCTTGAACAAGGCGCCGCTGCCGCCCGGCGTGAACAGCCCGTTGCTGTCGATCTCGAGCGCGAAGAGGCTACCGTCAGGGCCGAAGGCGAGATCGACGATGTTGGTCAGGCCGTCGGCGACCGGAACCAGCAGCCCGCTGTCCAGCTGATAGATCCGAGCCGCGCCCTCCAGAAACGGAAAGCCGGTAACATGGACGCCGCGTCGGTCGCGAGCCCCTGACGACCGCCCTCGATCGGCGCAGCGCCGCGCCCTCGCGGCGTGCGACAGGCCGGCGGCGGTTCTGGGTACGCCTGCCGTGCGCGAGTTGCGGCCCGCTACGGAAAGCGCCTCGGCGAGTTCCACGGGCACCACCCTCTCCCCCGTAGGCACGGCCGCCCTGCCACGCTATCAGCGGGCGTTTGATTCAACGAGGCGGCGATGTCCGAGGCACTCCCCCAGCAGGAGCGCGAGCAGCGCGAGGACGAGTACGGCCTCGACCCGGACATCGTCGCCTTCGTCCGCGAGGCCGTGCGCGCCGGTGATCGCGACCGCGTGGTCGCGCTGATCGCCGAGCTGCATGTTGCCGACATCGCCGATCTTCTCGAGCAGATCGACCACGAGGACCGGCGCGCCCTGATCGGCCTCGCCTGGTCCGACATCGATCCCGAGGTGCTGGCAGAGCTCGAGGAAGGCGTGCGCGACGACGTGCTGCGCATCCTCGAGCCCGCCCAGGTCGCCGAGGCCGCCCGCGAGCTCGAGACCGACGACGTCGTCTACATCGTCGAGGACCTCGACGAGGATCAGCGCCGCGAGGTGCTCCAGGCGCTGGAGCCCGCCGAGGCGCTGGCCGTCGCCCAGTCGCTGACCTACCCGGAATACTCGGCCGGTCGCCTGATGCAGCGCGACCTGGTCAAGGCGCCGCCCTACTGGACGGTCGGCCAGATGATCGACTTCATGCGCGCCGCCAAGGACCTGCCCGAGCAGTTCTACGACGTGATCGTCATCGACCCGGGCATGAAGCCGATAGGCACCATCCCGCTCTCCAAGATCATGGCGTCGCGCCGGCCGGTCACGCTCGGCAGCTTGATGGAGCAGGATTTCCGCACCATCGGCGTGCTCGACGAGCAGGACGACGTCGCCTACGCCTTCAACCAGTACCATCTGGTCTCGGCGCCCGTCGTCGACCAGGACGGGCGGCTGATCGGCGTCATCACCATCGATGACGCCGTCGAGGTGATGCAGGAGGAAAGCGCCGAGGACATCCTGCGCCTCGGCGGCGTCGGCGACGAGGAGATCTCGGACAATGTCTGGGAGATCTGCCGCCGCCGCATCCCCTGGCTGGCCGTGAATCTGCTGACGGCGATCGCTGCCTCGCTGGTGATCGGCCTCTTCGACGACGAGATCGCCAAGCTGGTGGCGCTGGCCGTGCTGATGCCGATCGTCGCCTCGATGGGCGGCAATGGCGGCACCCAGACCCTGACGGTCGCCGTCCGGGCGCTCGCCACCCGCAACCTGACGCGCAGCAACGCCATCCGCGTCGTCGGCCGCGAGGCGGCCGTCGGGCTCGCCAACGGCCTCGCCTTCGCCGTCATCATGGGCGCCGTCGCCTGGCTGTGGTTCGGCCTGCCGATGCTCGCCGCCGTGATCGGCGTCGCCATGATCATCAACATGCTGGCCGCGGGACTGGCCGGCATCCTGATCCCGATGGTGCTCGACCGCGTCGGCGCCGATCCGGCCCTGGCCTCGGGCACCTTCGTCACGACGGTCACGGACATCGTCGGCTTCTTCGCCTTTCTCGGGCTGGCGACCATCGTCCTGCTCTGAGGCGATGCCGATGGCACCCTTCCGCGCTTCGTGCGTTCGCCCCCTATGCCCGGAGCGACGCTGATCCGGACACTGCTGCTCGCGCTCGGAGTTCTGGCGTGCGTGCCGCTTGCCGCTGCGCAGCCGCAGCCTGCCGGCACCGCGTCTTCGCACGAGTCGTCCGGCAGTGGCCCATCAAAGGCCTGGTTCGAGGTCGAGCGGCTGAACGCCGGCCTGTTCCCGCCGCCAGCGGCGCTCGACCGCTCGACGCCCATGGGCGCCATGGAGAGCTTTCTCGCCGCCGTGCGCGCCGAGCGCTATGACGAGGCCACGCACCTTCTAGACCTCTCGAGCGTGCCGCCGGAGCTCCAGCTCCGGCGCGGGCCGGAGCTGGCCCGCAAGCTGGGCGTCATTCTCGAGAACCACGTCTGGATCGACTGGGACGCGCTGCCGGACCGCCCCGACGCCGTGCCGCAGGCCGGGCCCGGCAACGATCCGCTGGCGGGCGAGGTGCGCCGCAGCGTGCTGGTCGAGCGCCTCGATCTCGACGGCCACTCGGTGCCGCTGCGCCTGAACCGGCTGAAGCCTGCCGGCGGGGACCCCGTCTGGCTTTTCTCGCGCCAGTCGGTCGAGAACATCGACGCGCTCTACCAGCACTATGGTCCTGGCTGGCTCGCCGACCTGCTCCCGCCCGACTGGCAGCGGCAGGGCTGGCTGTCCCTCGAGCGGTGGGAGCTCGTTGGCCTGCCGCTGCTCGTCGGGGCATCGGTGGCCGTCTTCCTGATGCTTCGGCGGATCTTCCGCGCGCTTGTCAGGCTCTCGCCATGGCAGTGGACGCATCGCGTCTGCCATGCGGCGTGCACTCCCCTCGCTCTGCTGGCAGCCGCCGGGCTGCTGCACTACGCGACCTCGGAGCTCATCACCTTTTCGGCGCCGGTCACTGCCGTGCTGAACCCGATCCTGACCGGGGCCATGGTCATCGCCGTGACGGTGACGCTGGTTCGTGCCATCGACGCGCTGATCGCCGCCGTGACCGAGCATCTCCTCGGCGACACCAGCCAAGAGCTCGACCAGCGCCAGCGGCAGATCTTCACGGCGATCTATGCCGCGCGCCGCACGGTGCTGCTCCTCGCCTTCCTGGCGGGGCTGGGCTTCGTGCTGATGCAGCTCGACATGTTCGGCTCGCTCGGCGTGTCGCTGCTGGCCTCGGCCGGCGTCCTGACCGTGATCCTCGGCATCGCGGCCCAGCCCGTGCTCGGCAACCTGATCGCCAGCCTGCAGATCGCCATGACCCAGCCGATCCGCATCGGCGATGCCGTCCAGTACGAGGGCAACTGGGCCTATGTCGAGGCGATCTTCTACACCTTCGTGCGGCTGCGCACCTGGGACGACCGCCGGCTGATCGTGCCGGTGCAGTACTTCATCTCCAAGCCCTTCGAGAACTGGTCCGTCGTCGAAAAGAAGATGACGCGCGTCTTCCTGCTGGTGCTCGACCCGCGCGCCGACGTCGACGAGCTGCGCCAAGCCTATCTCGAGATCGCCCGCGCCGACGAGGATGTCATGGCCGACGAAATGCTGAAGGTGCTGGTGATCGACCAGGACCACAACGGCATGCAGGTGCGCTTCTACTGCACGGCAAAGGACGCCAGCACCGCCTGGAACATGCATTGCCGCCTGCGCGAGAACACGCTCGCCTGGATCCGCGAGAACCACCCCGACTGGTGGCCGCGCCAGCGCGAGCTGCAGTTCGGCGCGCCCGAGCGATATGTCGAGGCCGCCGAGTAGGCGCGGCGCCGCGTCGGATTGCGACCCGGTCCGGGCCGGATTAGGTGAACGGTGGGCGCATGAGCGAGGGCGAGGCATGACCGACCTGCCGAAATCGATCGACGAGGCGCAGACGCTGCTGTCGCGCAGCGGCTATGTCTGCGGCCGCGCGCTCGCGACCGTCGTTTTCCTGTCGCTGAAGCTCGGCCGCCCGCTGTTCCTCGAGGGCGAGGCCGGCGTCGGCAAGACCGAGATCGCCAAGGCGCTCGCGGCGGCGCTCGGCCGCCGGCTGATCCGGCTGCAGTGCTATGAGGGGCTCGACGCTGCGTCGGCGGTCTACGAGTGGAACTATCCGGCGCAGATGATCGAGATCCGCCTCGCCGAGGCGGCGGGCGACCGGGACCGCCAGGCGCTGCAGTCCGATCTCTTCTCCGAGCGCTTCCTGACGCGCCGGCCGCTGCTCGAGGCGATGGAGCCGCATGTCGAAGGCCCGCCCGTGCTGCTCATCGACGAGATCGATCGGACTGACGAGCCCTTCGAGGCCTTCCTGCTCGAGGCGCTGAGCGACTTCCAGGTGACGATCCCCGAGCTCGGCACGGTCAAGGCCGAGCATCCGCCGATCGTCGTCATCACCTCCAACCGCACGCGCGAGGTGCACGACGCGCTGAAGCGGCGCTGCCTCTACCACTGGGTCGACTATCCTGACGCCGAGCGCGAGCTCGCGATCCTGGCGGTGCGCGCGCCCGAGGCGTCGCGCCAGCTCTCCGAGGAGGTGGTCGCCTTCGTCCAGCGGCTGCGCGGCGAGGACCTGTTCAAGCGCCCCGGCGTCGCCGAGACGATCGACTGGGCGAAGTCCCTGGTCGCCCTCGACTCGCTCGCGCTGACGCCCGAGGTGGTGACCGACACGCTGGGCGCGCTGCTGAAGTACCAGGACGATATCGCCCGCTTCCAGGGCTCGGAGGCCAAGCGGATCCTCGACGAGGCGAAGGCGTCCATCCGCGGCGCCGCCTGAACCGGCCGACGGCTTTTCCGCCCGCCAGCGCGCCCTGGGAGGCGACCGCCGAGGGTCGACGGCGCGCTCCGCTCACCTACCTTCGATGACGCCGCTGCGCGCCTGTCCTTCGGCGCCAAGCTGCGTGTAGACTGCTGTCGCTGACCGGACGGGAGCCGTCGATGGGGCTTGACCACCCGATGCCGGGAGACCTGCCCGCCACCGTTCGCGCCCCGGCGCGGCCGCTCGGCTTCTGGGCCGCGTACCGGGCGGCGCGGCGCAACGTCCTCGAGCTCATTCCCGAGCAGGCATACCGCGAGCCGATCGTCGCCGGCGGCCGCGGGGCAGGGTGGGTCATGGTCATGGACCCGCCCTGGATCGAGCACGTCCTGGGCACGCGCGAGCGGAGCTATCCGAAATCCGCCGCCACCCTGCGCATCCTGAAGCCGCGCGAAGGCGACAGCCTGATGACCGCCGACCGCGCCACCTGGCGCTGGCAGCGCCGGGCCATGACACCGATCTTCCAGAACCGCAGCCTCGGCCGCCTGGCCCCGGCGATGACGTGTGCCGCCGATGCCGCCGCCGAGCGGATCGCCGCAGGTGCCGGCGCGGAGCCGGTCGATGTCTATCCCGCGATGGTCGCCGCCACCTGCGACGTGATCTGCGCCACGGCGCTGTCGGGGCGCGAGGCGATCGACCGCGACGAGATCGCCGCGGGGATCACCAGCTTCGTCACCAATATCGCCCGCGTTTCGCTTCTGGACGTGCTCGGCGCACCGCGCTGGATTCCGCGCCTGGGGCAGCTTCGCGCCAGGCGCGGCCCCGCGATGGACCGCATGATGGACCGCGTCGTCGGCGAGCGGCAGCGAGCCGGTCCCTCCGATCCGCCAGACATGCTCGACGCGCTGATCGCGGCGCGCGACGGCGAGACCGGGCGGGCCATGGACGCGATCGAGCTGCGCAACAATCTGCTTGCGCTCATCACCGCCGGGCACGAGACCACGGCGCTGGCACTGACCTGGTCGCTTTATCTGCTGGCGCTGGACCAGGACGTCCAGGCGCAGGCGCGCGCGGTCGCCCTCGACGTGCTGGACGGCCGTGCGGCAACGGCGGACGACCTGCCGCGCCTGGGCTACATCCGCCAGATCGTCGACGAGGCGATGCGCCTCTATCCGCCGGCGGCCTTTCTCAGCCGCCGCGCCACCGAGCCCGACCAGATCGGCGGTTGCGCCGTGCGCCCGGGGGCGCTCGTCTTCCTGCCGATCTACGCGCTCCATCGTCACCGGCTGCTGTGGGAGCAGCCGGACGGCTTCGACCCCGACCGCTTCGCGGCCGAGGCTGTGCGTCGCCGTCATCGCTACAGCTACCTGCCGTTCGGGGCCGGGCCGCGCGCCTGCATCGGCGCGAGCTTTGCGGCGCTGGAGGCACAGATCATCCTCGCGACGCTGCTCTCACGGCTCTCCTTCGCGCTGCCTTCCGGGTTCCAGCCGCGGCCGCAGATGTGGCTGACGCTGCGCCCGGCCGGCGGAATGCCGCTCGTCGTGCGGCGCCTCTGACCGCGTCTGCGCGTCGACTCCGACGTGGCTGCCGACGGCGTCGCTCCGACAGCCGCGCTGGAGCCTGATCCACTCACCCGAATTCGCCGGCCGGAGCGACTTGAACGACCGGCGGCCGTCATCCCCGCGCAGGCGGCGGGCGAGCCCGTTCGGCCGATAGAACGCTCTAACTGTCCGCCGCGACGGCGACGGTCAGCCGGTTGCGGGTGCCTGCCCGCTCATAGGCGACGCGCGAGGCGAGCCCTCTGATCAGCGCGAGCCCGTGTCCGCCGATCTCGCGCGGCGCTTCGCGAGGGTGCTCGAGCGGATTGAAGGGCCGGCCCGCATCGCAGATCACCATGACGACGCTCGCGCCGTCATCGGTCAGCTCGAGAGAAAAGCGGTCGGCCTCGGTCAGGCTGCCATCGTGGTTGATCACATTGGCGCAGACCTCGTCGACAATCACCGAGAGACGATGCGCCGTCGTCGCGTCCCGGCCGCGGCGCGCCAGCGTTTCGGCAATGAAGTCGAACGCGTCGGCCATACCGGCGCTCGACAGCGGAAACTCTCTCAGCATCAGGCCCCTCGGCACGGGCCGTTTGCTATCCGCCGCGCGCCCGTCATAATCCGGGCGGGGACTCTCGCGGGAAGCGGTCTCCTTGTCAATCGGAGGCCATCGCTTGCGTGCTTTCGCCCCCTGCCTGATCTCGGCTGTGATGGTCGCCTCGATCCCTGGCTGGGGCGATGCCGCCGAACGGATCGGACAGGTCAAGGTCGTCTCGGGCGCCGTCACCATCGAACGGAACGGCACCGTGCTGCCGGCCGCCGCCGGCGCGGCCCTGCAGGAAAAGGACGCGGTCGAGACGGGTGCGAACAGCGCCGTCGGCATGACCTTCACGGACAATTCGCGGATGAGCCTCGGCCCGAACGCGCGTCTGGTCCTCGAGAGATACGCCCTCGGCCCGGGCCGTGAGGCCGGGTTCGACGCCCGCCTGGCGCGCGGCACCCTGACGGCGGCGTCGGGCGGCATCGCCGAGGCGAGCCCGCTCGCCATGCGCGTGCTGACGCCGACCACGGTTCTCGGCGTCAAGGGCACCGAGTTCGCCGTCCGCGTCTCCGAGCCGGAATGAGAGCCTCGGCGCGCGCCGCCGGCCTGCTCGGCCTCGTCGGCGCGGGAGCGCTCGGCGCCTGCGGCGATGGCGGCGCGCTGCCGAGCGGCTGGAGCAACGGCGCCGCCTGGGATGTCGCGGCGGTGGTGGCGCTGCCTCCGGCCGACGAGCCCTATGCCAACGCTCTGCAGCAGGGATACGTCGAACGCGCCCGCATCGAGCTTGCCGACTACGACTGGGCGGCCGGCGCGGCCTTCGCCGCCCGGGCGCGCGCCGCCGCCGCGGGCCGGCCGCCGCCGCCGCGTCCCGCCCCCGACGTCCCCGGAATGGGCGACGCGCTGGAGCCGCTTCTGGGCTACATCGCGGCGCCGGGAGCGCGGCTGCGCGCCGGCCGCCAGATCGGCGAGGCGCAGGTCAGCTGGGATTGCTGGGTCGATGAGGCGCGGGAGCTGGAGACGCAGGACCTGTCGAAGACCAGCGCCTGCCGCGCGCGCTTCGAGGCATTGATGGAGCTGGTCCGGGACCTCGCCGCGCTGCCTGGCGACCTCGCCGTGGTGCTGCCCGAGGAGGGCGAGATCGGCGGCGTCGAGATCACGCGGCAGGGCAGGACGGTGACGCTCGACCGGCCCTGGGCGGCAGCCGCCACCGGCGCCGAGCTCGGCGACCTGCCCATCGCCGAAACCGAGGTCCGCGAGGCCTTCGGCGAGGCGCTCGCCGCGCGGCCGAAGCCGCCGGTCGAACTCGAGATCTACTTCGACTTCGCCAAGGCAGCGGTCGACGACCAGGCGTTCGAGACGGTTCTGCGCATCGTCGAGGAGGTGCGCTCGCGGCAGGCGGCCGAAGTGATCATCGCGGGCTTTGCCGATGACCCGGGGCCGGGGGACGTGAACCTGGCGCTTTCGCGCCGGCGCGCCGAGGCCGTGCGCCGGGCGGTCGAGAATGAGCTGCGGCGCGAGGAGAGCCCGCCCTTCACCCTGACGGCGCGCGGCGAGGCCGACCCTGCCATCGACACGGCCGCCATGGAGCGGCGCAACCGCCGGGTCGTGGTTCTCGTCCGCTGATCCCCGAGGCCCGCCCGTCGCCCGGCCGCATGGCCCGACGTCATCCGAGAGGACTTTCCTTCCGCCCGGTTTTGCCGCCTAACTCTTTCGGGACGGCGCGGGGTTGGCCGATCCCGCGCCACCGCGGAACGCTGGCGGCATGCTTGCGCGGCGCGGATGGGCGGAAGGCCGGGGGAAAGCAGATGGCCATGGATGCGCGGCCCGCGGGAATGCCGGATGGCTCAGGGCCGTCAGAGGCGGGCGCCGCCCATTGGCGCAGGACGCGGACCCTGACGCTGTTCGTGCTCTGCGTCTGGGCGCTCGTCGCCCTGGTCGTCCATTGCTTCGCCGATGCGCTGAACCAGGTCACCTTTCTCGGCTTTCCGCTCGGCTACTACATGGCCACGCAGGGCTCGCTGATCGTCTTCGTCATCCTGATCTTCTATCATAACTGGCGACAGGATGTGATCGACCGGAACTCCGGCTTCGAAGAATAGGCGAGGCCCGAGCGATGTTTCGCGGCGACTTCGTCCAGAACCTGCCGAAGATCTACGGCTTCTACACCGGCGGCTTTATCGTCTTCATCATCCTGATGGCGATCCTCGAGCGGCTGGGCGTCGGCGCCGACACGATCGGCATCCTGTTCGTCGCCTTCACGCTGCTGATCTACGCCGTCATCGGCGTGATGTCGCGCACCATGGAGGTCGACGCCTACTACGTCGCCGGCCGCCAGGTCCCGCCGCTCTACAACGGCATGGCGACGGCGGCCGACTGGATGTCCGGCGCCTCGTTCGTGGCGCTGGCGGGCGGCATCTATTTCGGCGGCTACGGCTATCTCGCCTTCGTCGTCGGCTGGACAGGCGGCTATGTGCTGGTGAATGCGCTGCTGGCGCCGTACCTGCGCAAATCGGGCTGCTACACGGTGCCCGATTTCATCGGTCTGCGCTATGGCGGCAGCCTGACCCGGCTCGTCGCCATCATCATATTGGTCGTGGCCTCGTTCACCTATGTGACGGCGCAGATCAACGCGACGGGCACGATCGCGGCGCGCGCGCTGCACATTCCGTTCGATGTCGGCGTCTGGTTCGGCCTGCTCGGCATCGTCCTCTGCTCGATGCTGGGCGGCATGCGCGGCGTCACCTGGACGCAGGTGGCGCAGTACATCGTGCTGATCATCGCCTATCTCGTGCCGGTGATCTGGATGTCGAACGTCCAGGGCTTTGGGCTGATCCCGCAGCTCGGCTATGGCGAGGCCATCTTCCGCATCGGCGATCTCGAGCGCGAGATCGGCCTTGCGCCGCCGGCAGACCCCGCGGTCTTCGAGGGCCTGGAGGTGCTGACCACCCCGAACGATGCGCCGGGGGGCATGTTCGAAGCCTGGCAGTTCGCGACCCTCGCGCTCTGCATGATGGCGGGCACGGCGTCGCTGCCGCATATCCTCATGCGCTATTTCACGACGCCGACGGTGCGCGATGCGCGCCGGTCCGTGTCGTGGTCGCTGTTCTTCATCTTCCTGCTCTATTTCACGGCCCCGGCGCTGGCGACGCTGACCAAGCTGCAGCTGCTCGACCCCGGCCTGCCGACGGCGATCATCGGCAAGTCCTTCGACGAGGTGGCGGCGCTGCCGTGGATCCAGAACTGGAGCGCGGTCGATTTCTTGAGGATCGTGGACCTGAACGGCGACGGCATCCTGCAGCTCAACGAGTTCGGCATGCGCGAGGACATCGTCGTGCTCGCCACCCCCGAGATCGCCGGGCTGCCTTACGTGATCTCGGGCCTCGTCGCCGCGGGCGGGATGGCGGCGGCGATGTCGACGGCGGACGGGCTGTTGCTGGCCATCGCCAACGCGCTCAGCCACGACCTCTACTACAAGATCATCGACCCCAAGGCCGACACGCGGCTGCGCCTGATCGTGGCGCGCCTGCTGCTGCTCGTCATCGGCGTCGGCGCGGCCTTCCTCGCCATGCAGCGGCTGACGGGCATCCTCGGCGCGGTCGCCTGGGCGTTCTGCTTCGCCTGCTCGGGCCTGTTCTGGCCGCTGGTGCTCGGCATCTGGTGGAAGCGGGCGAACCGGGCGGGGGCGCTGGCCGGCATGGTCTTCGGCTTCGGCGCGGGTTCGGCCTACCTCTACGTGGTCTATGCCGGCCTGATAGAGCCCTGGCTCGGCATCGACCATCTGCGCTTTGGCATCATCGGGATGGCGGCCAGCCTGGCCGCCATGGTCGCCGTCACGCTGATGACGCGCGCGCCCGACGCCGAGACCCAGGCCATGGTCGACGAGATGCGGATCCCGACCGGGCCGACGATCCTGGGCGAGAGGCACTGACGGCGCATGGCTGGCGCGGGCCGCCACGCCGCTCCCTGACGAAGCTCGAGGGGTATCGATGCAGCCGGACGTCGCCGCCTTTCCCGCCTGGCTGCTGGCGCTCGACTACGCCCTCGGCGCGATCATGTGGACGCTGATCGGCCGGGCGGCGATGAGCGTCTTCCTGCCGGCGAACAGCGGCTTTTTCTTCATGCGCTTCTTCGTGCGCGCGACCGACCCGCTGATCCGGCTGTTCCGGCCGGTGACGCCGGCATTCCTGGTCGAGCCGGTGGTGCCGCTCTTCGTCGCCTGGTTCTTCTTCGCGCTCCGCTTCTACGTGCTGCCGCCGCTGCTCGGCTATGGGGTGATGGGGATGCTGTCCTTCCCGCTCGAGAGCCAGATCGCGGCCGCGATCGGGCGGCTGGCGCGGTGACCGGCGGGCTCGGCGCTGGCAGATCAGGCGAATGAGTTTGCCAAGGCGTTCGGCAAATCCTTTGCCAAGGCGGGCACGCGCGATGCTTGCGTAATTGATTGCCTAACCAGATGCGGCCTTCGGCAAAGCCGGGGCGGTCAGCGCTCGGTGAACTTGAACTCGATCCGGCGGTTGGCGGCGAGGGCCTCGGGGCTGTCGCCCTCGGCGATGGGCGCGTACTCGCCGAAGCCGGTCGGCGCCAGCCGCTCGGGCGGGATGCCCTCCTCGCGCACGAGGTAGCGCACGACCGAGAGCGCGCGGGCCTGGCTCAGCTCCCAATTGTCGCGATAGCGGCCGCCGGTCAGCGGGCGCCTGTCCGTGTGGCCGTCGACGCGCAGCACCCAGTCGAGCTCGGGCGGGGCGGCAGCCGCGACCTCGCGCACGACCTCGGCGATCTTGGAAAGCTGGGTCTCGCCTTCCGGCCCGAGCTGGGCCGAGGCGGTGTCGAACAGCACCTCGGACTGCAGCACGAAGCGGTCCCCGACCTGGCGGATGTCCTCCCGCCCGCCCAGGAGCTCGCGCATGCGGCCGAAGAACTCCGAGCGGAAGCGCTGCAGCTCGCTGACCTTCTGCGCCAGCGCCTGGTTCAGCTGGCTGCCGAGCTCGGCGATCTGCACCTGCGCCTGGCGGTCGCGCGCGCCCGCGTCGTCCAGCAGCGCCTGCAGCGCGCCCAGTTGCTCGTTCAGCTCGCGCATCTGGGCGTTCAGCGCCGCCACCTTGCGCTGCTCGGCGACCGTCTGGGCTTGCGCGTCGGACAGCTTCTGCTCGGCCACCTGGCGCAGCGCGTCCGCGCGGTCGACCTTCTCGGCGGCGGCGCGGGCGTCGTCCGTCAGCTCTTCCTTGGCCGCCTGGGCGGCGGCCAGGAGCTCGAGCGTCTCCTCGGCGTTCCGGCGCGCCTCGTCGAGCGCCAGCGTCGCGGTGTCGAGCTCCTCCTGGCTCGCCGCCAGCCGCTCGCGCAATGCCTTGGCGGCGGCGGCCTCGGCCAGCCGCCCCTTCTCCTCCTCGCTGAGGCGCGAGGCGAGCTGGGCCGCCCGGTCGAGCGCCGCCTTGAGGTTCACCTGGAAGCGCTCGGCCTCGGAGGTCGCGTCGTCGCGCGCGTTCGCCAGCGCTGCGCGCTCGGCCTCGATCCGCGCGGCGCGCTCCTCGGCCGTCTCCTTTTCCTGCTCGAGGCGCGCGATGGTGGCCAGCGCCAGCGCCTGCTGGTCGCTCAGCTGCTGGAAATCCTGCAGCGCCTTGGCGTTCTCCGCCTCCAGCTCGGCGACCCGCTGGCGGCGCGCCTCCGCATCCCCGGCCAGCGCATCGTTGCGCGCGGCGGCCTCGGCACGGGCGTCCTGCGCCTTCTGCAGATCGGCGCGCAGCGTCTCGACGAGGGCGAGCGCCGCGGCCTTGTCGGAATCGAGCTGCTCGACTTGCGCCAGCGCCCCGGCGTTCTCGCGCTCGAGCTGGGCGATCAGCGCCAATGCCGATGCCTTCTCGCTGTCGAGCTTTTCCACCCGCTCGACGATGCCGGCGTTCTCCTTCTCGAGACGCGCCACCGCGGCCAGTGCCGCGGCCTTCTCGGAATCGATCTCGTCCAGCCGGGCCAGCACCTTGTCGCGGTCCTCGCGCAGCGAGGCCAGCGCGCTCAGCGCATCGGCCTTCTCGGCCGACAGGCCCTCGATCGCGGCGCGATCCTCTTCGCGCGCCTTGGAGAGCTCGGCGATCCGGTTCTCGGCCGACTCGGTCTGCCCGGTCAGCTCGTCGATCCGGGATGCTGACCGGGCGGCGTCCTCGCGCAGCGAGGCGAGCAGCGCCAAGTTGCGCGTGCGGTCCTCGTCGAGCGAGGCGATCCGGCCGGCCTGGTCGTCGCGGGTCTTCTCCAGATCGGCGACCATCGCCTCCAGCGCCTCGCGCTTCGCCGCGGCGAGCCGCGCCGCCTCGGCCTGGGCGGAGAGCTCGTCCTGCGCGGCGCCAAGCCGCGTCGTCAGCGCCTGCACCTCGCCGAGCCGGGTGTCGAGCTCGCCTGCCAGGCGCTCGACCTCGGCCTCGGCGCTCTGCCGCGCCGCCGTCACCGTTTCGAGCGCCTGCGCCAGGCGGGCGCGCGCGTCGCGCTCGTCGCGCAGCGTGGCGCGGACCGAGCCGAGCTCGCCCTCGAGCCCGGTGCTGCGCTCCTTCTCGAGCCCGAGCGCGTTCGAGAGCTCGCTCAGCTGCGCCGAGAGCCTGGAGATGCGGTCCTCGCTGACGGACAGCTTGTCGCCCAGCGTCTGCAGTGCCTTGTCCTGGCCGGTGATCCGCTCGCGCAAGGAGAACTGGACGATCATGAAGATCGACAGCACGAACATCAGGATCAGCAGGAGCGCCGTCATCATGTCGACGAAGCCAGGCCAGACCGAGGCCGACATCCGGCCGCCGCGGCGCGCCGACAGCCCCACTACTGGGTCTCCCGCGTGCGCATGTCGATCAGGTTGGTCAGCGCGCGCAGCTCGGCGCGCAGCGCCGTCAGCGCCTCGTGCCGGCCGACGGCGACGTCCTCGGCCATCGCGCGCAGCTGCTTGTCCATCGAACGGATATGCGTGCGCGTCTCTGAGTCGAGGCCGCTCGAGGATGCGCTGACCCGCGTGCGCTCCAGCATCTCGGCCACGGACTGCTGGGCAGAGGCCAGGTGGTTCTGGCCCTGGTCGATGCGCTTCAGCACGGCGAGGACGGCGTGGTCGCGGCCGGCCTCCATCTCGCGGCCCTCGCGCATCTCGGCGACGAGCTGGGCTACAATGCTGCGCTCGCGCTCGATCTCGGTCGCCATCTTGGCCACGACATCAGCCGCGAGCGCCAGCCGGTTCTCGGCATCGACGCGCGCCTGCTCGGCGATCTCGGCGAAGGAGGAGGTGCGCTCGAGCCCCTCGTCGACCCGCTCGAGCAGCGAGATGAGCGCGCCCTCGGGCCCCTCGCCCTCGCTGACCAGCCCAAGCCGGGTGAACGAGGTGAGATAGTCCTCGAGCTCGCGGAAGAAGCGGTTCTGGCCATGGCTGGCGAAGAGCTCGAGCAGCCCCACGACCAGCGAGCCGGCGAGACCGACAAGCGACGAGGCAAAGGCCGTGCCCATGCCGCCGAGCTGGTTCTCGAGCCCGCCCATCAGCCGGTCGAAGACCGAGACGTCAGAGGTGTCGCCCGCCTGGTCGGGCGCCAGCGAGCGGATGGTGTCGACGACGGCCGGCACGGTGATCGAGAGGCCCCAGAACGTGCCGAGAAGGCCGAGAAAGATCAGCAGGTTGGCGACATAGCGCGTGATCTCGCGCGATTCCTCCAGCCGGATGGCGATGGAGTTGAGGATCGAGCGGGTGGCCGAGGTGGCCAGCCGCTTCTTGATGCGCCCCTCGCGGATCATCGGGCCCATCGAGGCGATCAGCGCCGGCGGCTGCGCGATCTCGTGCCCCTTGAGGCCCGTCTGCAGGTTGCGCAGCCAGCGGACGGAGGTAGAGACTTGGTTGAGCTGCCAGAAGGTGGCGAGGATGCCGAGCAGGAAGACGAAGGCGATAAAGCCGTTCAGGTAGACATTCGCCATGAACAGGCTGGCGATCTGCCCCGCCATCAGCGAACAGCCGAGGGCAAAGGCGGCCAGCACCAGCAGCATTATCATAATCTGCCGGGTCGGCTGCGTGAACATGCGGTCAGGCGTGTCTGCGAAGGTCATACGCCGGTCATGCAAGAACTGTGCTCAACCCTAGAGAATCGGAGGCGAAAAACCAAGCGCATGCAGCGCGGCGGGGCCTCAGGAGACGGCTGCCGGCGCCAGGAGCTTCGCCAGCTGGCCATAGGCTTCCGGATTCGCGGCGATGATGTCGCCGGTCGGCATCGGGTCCTGTGCCTCGGTCGCCTCGCCGATCATGCCGACGAGGCCGCCCGCCTCGCGCACCAGAATCATGCCGGCGGCGATGTCCCAGGGCTTGAGCGCGCGCTCCCAGAAGCCGTCGAAGCGGCCGGCGGCGACATAGGCGAGGTCGAGCGCGGCCACGCCCCAGCGGCGGACGCCGGCCGTGCGCGGCATGATGCGGCCGAGCTCGCCCAGCATCTCGGGCAGGCCGCCCCGGCTGCCGAAGGGCAGGCCCGTGCCGAACAGCATGGTCGAGAGGTCGCGCCGGGCCGAGACGCGCAACCGCCGGTCGTTCAGCCAGGCGCCCTGGCCGGCCTCGGCGGTGAACATCTCGTCCTTGACCGGGTCGTAGATGACGCCCGCGACGATGTCGCCCTTGTGCTCCAGCCCGATCGAGATCGCCCAGTGCGGCAGGCCGTGCAGGAAGTTCGTCGTGCCGTCGAGCGGGTCGACGATCCAGCGCCGCGTCGGGTCCTTGCCGGCCGCCTCGCCCGTCTCCTCGCCCAGCCAGCCATAGTTCGGCCGCGCCTCCATCAGCATGTCGCGGATGGTCGCCTCGGCCTGGGTGTCGGCGCGGCTGGCAAAGTCGCCGATGCCCTTGACCGAGACCTGCAGCTGCTCGATCTCGCCGAAATCGCGTACGAGGCGGCGGCCGGCCCGGCGGGCGGCCTGGATCATCAGGTTCAGGTTGGCCGTGCCCGCCACCTCAGGCGCGCTCGACGTATTCGAAGGTCTCGGTCGAGACGACGATGTCCTCGCCCTCGCCGACGAAGGGCGGCACCATCACGCGCACGCCGTTGTCGAGCTTGGCCGGCTTGAACGAGTTCGCCGCCGTCTGGCCCCTGACGACCGGCTCGGTCTCGACGATGGTGCAGGTGACCCGTTCCGGCAGCCGCACGGACAGCGCCTCGTCCTCGAAGTACTCGACCGTCACCGTCATGCCGTCCTGCAGAAAGGGCCTGGCGTCGCCCAGAAGATCGGCCGGCAGGGTGATCTGCTCGAAGGTCTCGGCATCCATGAAGGTCAGGATGCCGTCGGATTCGTAGAGGAACTGCTGGTCCTTTTGCTCGAGCCGGACGCGCTCGACCTTGTCGGCCGAGCGGAAGCGCTCGTTCAGCTTGGACCCGTTGCGCAGATTGCGCAGCTCGACCTGGGCAAAGGCGCCGCCCTTGCCCGGCTTGACGTGCTCGGCCTTCACGGCCTGCCACAGGCCACCATCGTGCTCGATGATGTTTCCGGGACGAATTTCGTTCCCGTTGATCTTGGGCATTTCCAACCTCGGAGGAGAGAATTCGCGCGCGCTATAGCGCCTGCGCGCAGCGGAGTCACGCGCGGCGACTCACGCGCTCAGGCAGGAAGGCTGCGCTCGCGCGGCCAGCCAGCGAAGCGCTCGCGCGGCAGCGATCCTTCGACGTAGAGCGCGGCGATCTCTCCGAGATCCTTCTTGCCTCGACGCGGCCTCAGTTTCCTTCCAGCAGCCGCCGCGCGATCACCTGGGCCTGGATCTCGGCGGCGCCCTCGAAGATCGAGAGGATGCGGGCGTCGCAAAGCACGCGGCTGATCGGGTATTCCAGCGCGAAGCCGTTGCCGCCGTGGATCTGCAGCGCGTTGTCGGCGGCCGCCCAGGCGACGCGGGCGCCGAGCAGCTTGGCCATGCCGGCCTCGAGATCGCAGCGCCGGTCCTGGTCCTTCTCGCGCGCCGCGTGGTAGGTCAGCTGGCGGGCGATCATGATCTCGACCGCCATCATGGCGAGCTTGTTCGCCACCCGCGGGAAGGCGACCAGCGGCTTGCCAAAGGCGGTGCGCTCCTGGGCGTAGCGCAGGCCCAGCTCCAGCGCCGACTGGGCGATGCCGATGGCGCGCGCCGCCGTCTGGATGCGGGCGCTCTCGAAGGTGCGCATCAGCTGCTTGAAACCCTGGCCCTCGACGCCGCCGAGCAGCGCCGCGCCAGGCACGCGGTGGCCGTCGAGCGCCAGCGTGTACTCCTTCATGCCGCGGTAGCCGAGCACCTCGATCTCGCCGCCGGAGATTGCGGCGTCGGGGAAGGGGTCGCTGTCCGTGCCGCGCGTCTTCGGCGCGAGGAACATCGAGAGCCCGCGATAGTCGGCCGTCTCGGGGTCGGTGCGGGCCAGCAGGGTCATCAGGTCGGCCCGGGCCGCGTGCGTGATCCAGGTCTTGTTGCCGGTGATCACCCAGTCCTCACCGTCGCGAACCGCGCGGGTGCGCAGGGCGCCGAGGTCCGACCCGGTGTTTGGCTCGGTGAAGACGGCGGTCGGCAGCACCTCGCCGCTGGCGATCCTGGGCAGCCATTCGGCCTTCTGCGCCTCGGTGCCGCCGCCGATGATCAGCTCGGCCGCGATCTCGGAGCGGGTGCCGAGCGAGCCTATGCCGATATAGCCGCGGCTGAGCTCTTCCGAGACGACGCACATCGCCGTCTTGCCCAGGCCCAGGCCGCCATGCTCCTCGGGGATCGTCAGCCCGAAGACGCCGAGCGCGGCCATCTCCTCGATGATCTCCATCGGGATCAGCTCGTCGCCCAGGTGCCAGCCATGCGCCTGCGGCACGACGCGGTCCTCGGCAAAGCGGCGGAACTGGTCGCGAATCATCTCGAACTCGTCGTCGAGCCCGGTGGCGCCGAAGCTTGCGGCCCCCTGCTGCTCGACCAGCAGCGCGGCGAGCCGCGCGCGGGCCTGCTCCGTCGCGCCATTCCGCACCAGCCACTCGGCCTCCGGCCCCAGCGCCTGGGCGTCGACCCCGAGATCGCCCGGCCGGGCCATCTCGCCCTGGCTCATCGGGATGCCGCCGCGGATCTGGGCGAGATACTCGCCAAAGCCGATCTGCAGGATCAGCCGCTCGGTCTCGCCCAGCGCGCCGGCCTCGGCGAGGCGCCCGGCCCAGAGGTGCAGCTGGCGCAGCCCTTCGACATAGGTGGCGATCCAGGCGAAGGCATGCGCCGCATGCTGGCCCGCATCGAGCCGCTCGCCCGAGACGCGGCCGTCGACCAGGACGCTCCGGCGCAGGCCCTCGCGCGCGGCCTGGTTCAGCCGCTCGACGGCCTCGACCGCAGCCGCAGTCCGGGCGAGAAGGTCGTCGGTGGCGGGGATGGCGGCGGGTTCTGCGGACATCATGGCCTCCGACGCGTTTGTTGCGGCTGCGAAGGCCTAGCCTCGCCTGTTCTTGCGGTCAATTGCGGCAGCACGTCATCGGGCATCCGCCCGACGGGGCCGGGCAAATGCCGGCGAACGCCTCAGGCGGCGCGCGGCGCGCTGACCCCTCTTGCGAGATGGCCGCGCTTGGTCCAGACCGTCGCGCCTTCCGGGCCGGCGACGGCCGTCGCCGAGGCGCCGACCGGCAGGCGCAGCCATGATTGCCGGGCGAACGTCTCGCCGTCCTCGTCGGCCGTGCCAGAGACGACGAGCAGCTCGAGCCCGCCTCCGGCATCGAGCGCCACGCGGCTGCCGGGCGACCAGCGCTCCATCTGCACGACCTCGTGGCGGTCGGAATGGAGTGGCAGGACCTCGACGCCAGGGCGCGCCGCGTCGGCCGCGTAGGTGCCGCGCTTCGTGTCGATGCGGACCTCCGTGCGGTCGTCCGGGTCGAACTGCCACAGCTTGACGAAGAGCGTGCAGCCGGGCCCCGAGGACGGCGTGTGGCGACTGGTCGGTGGGTTGCGGACGTAGCTGCCGGCCGGGAAATCACCGGCCTCATCCGTGAACACGCCGTCGAGCACCAGGAACTCCTCGCCTCCGCCATGCGTGTGCGGCGAAAAGGCCGACCCTGGCGCAAAGCGGACGATGGTCGTCGCGCGCGCAACCTCGCCGCCGATCCGGTCGAGCATCCGCCGGTCGACGCCGGGCACCGGCGACGGCACCCAGTCGAGAGCCGCGGCATGGACCACAGCGCGCTGCGAAAAATCGGCGTTCAGCTCCATCGCTCCACCTCACCTCATCCGACGTCGGCCCTCGGCCAGAGGATAGCACGATTCTCCCGCCGGCCAGAGGCGACCGCAAGCGGATCGAGGGGCCCGCGCCCCGCCTCAGCTGGTGATCGCCACGCCGGCGCGCCGCGGGTCGCCCGCGGCCTCCAGTTCGCCGGCACGGCGCCGCTGGGCGCCGTGCACCCCGCCGAAATACATCGACCGGTCCGGCCATGGCCGCGCCTGCGGAAAGGCCGCGAGCAGTCCCGATCGGACCGCTTCGCCGACGAGGTCCTCGAACTCGACGGCGGGCGGGGCGCCCGGCTCGGGGCCTGGCTCGACATGCAGCCGGGGCGCCTCGATCGCGGGCTCGAGGCGCTCGCCCCGGTCGATCAGCCTGACGAGCACCTGGGCGAGCGCCGTGCGAATGCGGTTCGAGCCGCCCGAGCCCAGCATCGCGAAGCGCCCGTCGGGCCAGTCGACCGCCATCGGCGCCATCATCGAGGCGAGCCGGCTGTCGGGCGCCCAGCTGTGCCAGCCGCCGGGGACGAGATCCGCCTCGCCCAGCATGTTGTTCGGCATCAGCCCCGTGCCGGGCACGATCAGCCCGCAGCCCTCGCCGTTCGACAGCGTCAGCGCGGCGCCCATGCCCTCGGCGTCGATGACCGAGACATGCGTCGTGCCGCGCGTCGCGGCGGGCCGGCCGGCGAGCTCGGCGCGATAGCGCGCCACCAGGGCCGGCGCCAGCAGGCGCGCGGCGCCGGCCTCGGCGCCGGTCGCGAGGTCGGCTTCGACCCGCGCCCGGCTGGTCGCCTCGAAGGCGCGCACCAGCGCCACCGCCTCGGGGTCGCGGGCGAGGAGCTCGAGCGAGAAGAGGGCGAGCGCGCCGCCGAGCGCCGGCGGCGGGTTGACCGAGATGCGGACGCCGGCCCGCTCGACCTTCAGCGGCTCGCGCCAGACGGGGCGGTAGCCGGCGAGGTCGGCGCGCGTCAGGTGCCCGCCCTCATCGCAGAGCGCCAGCAGGCCCTGGGCGACCTCGCCCTCGGTGACAAAGCGGGCGCCCTCATGCGCCATGACCTCGAGGACGTCGGCGAAGCCGGGGTTCCGAAAGACCCAGCCCTGGGGCATCAGCTGGTCGTCGTGGCAGAAGAGCGCGCGGGCGGCCGGCGTGGCCTTCAGGATCGGCGTGATGATGCCGCAGATGAAGGACTGGTAGTCGGTGACGGCCACGCCCTCGCGCGCCGCGGCGACGGCCGGGCGGGCGAGCTCGGTCAGCGGCACGCGGCCATAGCGGGCATGCGCCTCGGCCAGGCCCGCGGCGACGCCGGGCGTCGCGATCGCCCCGGCGCCGATGTGGAACTCCTGCGTCGCCGTGCCGAAGCTTGCCTCGATGGCGCGGAAGTCGAGCTCGTGGGCGGGCCGGCAGCGTTTGGGCGTCTCGACGAAGAAGTCGAGCGCCCGCGTCCGCCCGCCCGGCTCGCGCACCATGAGAAAGCCGCCGCCGAGCAGCCCCGCCAGCGCCGGCTCGGCCGTCATGCAGGCGAGCCCCGCGGCGATCGCCGCGTCGACGGCCGAGCCGCCGGCGCGCAGCACCTCGGCCGCCGCCTCGGCGGTCACGCGATGTCCTGCGGCGACGGCGAATTCGGGCATGGCAAGACTCGTGACCGGGCGACGGCGCGGCTTAGCGCACTTTCCGCCGAGATCAAAGCAGGCGACGTCCCGCCTCGCCCTTCACCCTCTGCCTCGAGTCGCGGATGCTCGCGGCCCGGCCGGACCCCCGCCCGGCCTTCCCCAGCAGCCTCCTTGAACGCCGTCTCCAATCGCCCTGCGAATGTCGGCTCTCCGACCGGTCGCGCCGGGCGGCTCGGCCGAAAGCCGCGCCTTGGCGCGGCGGCAGGCCGAGCGCAAGGTCGCATGCGGGCGACCAGCCCGCATTCCGATTGCCTCGCTGCGGCTGGGAAAGCGGTCAGGCGGCCTTGGGGGCGGCCGCCATGACTTCCTCGCCGACGAAGGGCTCGTATTGGGCGAAGTTGTCGGCGAACATCTTCACCAACGCCTGGGCCTGCCGGTCGTATTCGGCCGGGTCGGCCCAGGTCCGGCGCGGGTCGAGCAACTCGTCCGGCACGCCGGGGCAGGCGACCGGCACCTCGAAGCCGAAATGCGGGTCGGTGCGGAACCGGCCCTTGGCCAACTCGCCGCTCAGCGCCGCCGAGAGCAGCGCGCGCGTCGCGGCGATCGGCATGCGCTCGCCCGTGCCATAGCCGCCGCCGGTCCAGCCCGTGTTGACGAGCCAGCAGGCGCTGCCGTGGCGGGCGATCTTCTCGCGCAGCATGGCGCCATAGACCTCAGGCCGGCGAGTCATGAAGGGCGCGCCGAAGCAGGTCGAGAAGGTCGGCTGGGCGCCCTTCATGCCCTTCTCGGTGCCCGCGACCTTGGCGGTGAAGCCCGACAGGAAGTGATACTCGGCCTGCGCCGGCGTCAGCCGGGCGATCGGCGGCATGACGCCGAAGGCGTCGCAGGTCAGCATCACGATGTTCTTGGGGATGCCCGCCAGGCCCGTCGGCGAGGCGTTGGGAATGTAGTGCAGCGGGTAGGCGCAGCGCATGTTGGGCGTCAGCGTCTCGTCGTGGAAGTCGAGCTCGCGCGTGTGGACGTCGTAGACCATGTTCTCGACGACGCTGGCGAACATGGTCGTGGTCGCGTGGATCTCGGGTTCGGCCTTGGGCGAGAGGTGGATCGTCTTGGCGTAGCAGCCGCCCTCGAAGTTGAAGATGCCCGTGTCCGTCCAGCCATGCTCGTCGTCGCCGAGCAGGGTCCGCGCCGGATCGGCCGACAGCGTCGTCTTGCCGGTGCCCGACAGGCCGAAGAAGACGGCGCAATCGTCCGTGTTGCCCGGCGCGTGGTTGGCCGAGCAGTGCATCGGCATCACGCCCTGTCCCGGCAGGATGTAGTTCAGGACCGAGAAGATCCCCTTCTTGTTCTCGCCGGCATAGCTGGAATCGCCGACCAGGATCATCTTCTGCTCGAAGCTGACGGCGATGACGGTCTCGGACCGGCAGCCATGCCGCTCCGGGTCCGCCTTGAAGCTCGGGCAGTTCACGACGGTGAAGCCGGGCTCGAAGGTCTTCAGCTCGTCGAGCTCGGGCCGGCGCAGCATGTGGCGGATGAAGAGCGAATGCCAGGCCAGCTCGTTGATCATGCGCACGTTCAGCCGGTAGGCGGGATCGGCGCCGGCATAGAGGTCCTGGACGAAGAACTCGCGCCCGCGCATGTGGGCGAACATGTCCTCTTTCAGCCGCTCGAAGGCGGCCGGGTCCATCGGCTTGTTGTTCTCCCACCAGACGGTGTCCTCGACCGAGGGCTCGCGGACGACGAACTTGTCCTTGGGGCTGCGGCCGGTGTGCTTGCCCGTCTCGCAGAGAAAGGCGCCGCCTCGCCCAAGCTCGCCCTCGCCCCGGCGCAGCGCCGCCTCGACCAGGCCTGGCTCCATCAGGTTGTAGTGCACCTTGCCGAGCCCGGTCATTCCGGCCTGATCGACACGGCAGTTGGGGTTAACGACACCCGACTCCATGGACGCTTTCTCCCGCTTGACGGCCTTGCCCGTCGGCCGACCGGCTGCCGTAACGCCTTTTCGTGGGCCGGCGCGCGGTCATGCGCGAAACTCCCAACGCGGAGCAAGCCCCTCTTGCCGGCCCTTCTATGCACTGCGAACGCCCCCGTCCATAGCGGCGTTCCGCCGCGCCGGCCGCGGGCGATCGCGCTCTGGCGAAAACCCGTCCAGAGTGCAGGCGGAAAGGTTGCCGCCACCTTTCCGCGATTGCGATGGGATTTTTCGCCTCATTCGTGTAGCAGTGGGGCAGAGTGGAAGGGGCCCGGGAAAGCTGATGACGACAATTGCGCTCGTCGACGACGACAGGAACATCCTGACCTCGGTTTCCATGGTGCTCGAGGCCGAGGGATTCGAGGTGCGTACCTACAATGACGGCGCGACCGCGCTGACCGCGCTCTGCAAGAGCGTGCCGGATCTGGCCGTCCTCGACATCAAGATGCCGCGGATGGACGGCATGGAGCTGCTGCGCCGGCTGCGGCAGAAGACCGACCTGCCCGTCATCTTCCTGACGTCCAAGGACGAGGAGATCGACGAGCTGATCGGCCTGCGCATGGGCGCCGACGACTATGTGCGCAAGCCCTTCAGCCAGCGCCTGCTGGTCGAGCGCATCCGGGCCGTGCTGCGCCGCCGCGACCCGGCGATCGAGAACCAGGCCGATCGCGCGGAGGCCGACAAGGTGCTGCGCCGCGGCAAGCTCGAGATGGACCCGTTGCGGCATGCGACCCTGTGGGATGGGCGCCAGGTCACGCTGACCGTGACCGAGTTCCTGATCCTGCACGCGCTCGCCACCCGCCCCGGCTTCGTCAAGAGCCGCGACCAGCTGATGGACGCGGCCTATGACGACCGGGTCTATGTCGACGACCGCACGATCGACAGCCACATCAAGCGCATCCGCAAGAAGTTCCGCGATGTCGCTGACGACTTCAACGCCATCGAAACTCTCTACGGCGTCGGCTATCGTTACCGCGAGGCGTAACGGCGTGCGGGGCGGGGTTGCTCAAGCGGACGGACAGCGGGGCCGAGCTCGGCCCGACTGACCTCGGACCGGTCGGGCTTGACGACCGGCCCCGGCCGCGCTCGGCCCGTGCCCGCCTGCTGCGCGGCCTGAAGCAGTCGGCGCCCTTCTCGTCGCTGCAGCGGCGGATCATCTTCTTCAACCTGATCGGCCTGACCTTCCTGGTCGTCGGCATGAGCAATCTGTCGAACGGCAAGCGCAACCTGATCGAGGTCTATGTCGAGTCGCTGCGCAAGCAGGGCGAGATCATGGCCATCGCGATCTCCGAGGCCGCCGCGCAGGATGATGGCGGCACGCTCGTCTACGATCCGGAGGAGGCCGCGACGATCCTCGCCCGGCTGGCCCGGCCGACCGGCGTCCGCGTGCGGCTCTACGACATCGCCCTGCGGCTGACCGCCGACAGCTTCGATCTCTGGCCGGCCGGCCCGCCGATCGAGGTCTCGCCCCTCCCGCCGCCGCAGAGCGGCCTTCTCGCAGGCGTCGGCCGACGCGTCGGCGACCTCGTCGACCGGCTCAGGTCGGGGCCGCCGGGCGAGGCGCAGATCCATTCCGAGATCGCCGTTCCGGGCGTCAGCCGGGACGAGGAGGTCGAGCTGGCCGTCGAGGGGCAGGTCGCCCACAGCGTGCGCTTGAACAGCGAGGGCGAGCTCATCGTCTCGGTCGCGATGCCCGTGCGTAAGATCAAGGGCATCATCGGCGTGCTGCAGCTCTCGACCATGGGCGGCGAGATCGAGCGCTTCGTGGTCGAAGAGCGCAAGACGCTGTTCCAGATCTTCCTTCTGGCGGCGATCGCCTCGGTGCTGCTCTCGATCCTCCTCGCCAACATGATCGCCAGCCCCATCCGCCGGCTCGCCCGCGCGGCGCAGTCAGAGGGCGCCGGTGCCGCGCGCCCGGTCAGCCCGGACAAGCCCGAGATCCCCGACCTGACGCACCGGACGGACGAGATCGGCGAGCTCTCGGGCGCGCTGATACGCATGACCGGCGCGCTTTACGCGCGGATCGGCGCCATCGAGAGCTTTGCCGCCGACGTCGCGCACGAGCTGAAGAACCCGCTGAGCTCGCTGCGCTCGGCGGTCGAGTCGATGGAATATGCCCGCACGGACGAGCAGCGCCAGCGGCTGCACGACATCATCGAGAGCGACGTCAGGCGGATGGACCGGCTCGTGACCGACATCTCGAACGCCTCGCGACTCGATGCCGAGCTCGTGCGCGAGCGGATGGAGCCCTTCGATCTGGGCGAGCTCGTCTCGGTGCTGGCCTCGGTGACCGAGGCCGAGGGAGCGGCGCGGGGCATCCAGGTGGTCACCCGGCTGCCCAGGGGCGCGCTGACGGCGACCGGGCTCGAGGGCCGGGTCGCGCAGATCATCACGAACCTGCTCGGCAACGCGCTCTCGTTCTCGCCGCCGGACGGCACCATCACCGTGACGGGCACCGCCACGAGCGAGGGGGGCGTGCGCGTGAGCATCGAGGACGAGGGGCCGGGGGTGCCGCCCGAGAACCTCGACTCGATCTTCGAGCGGTTCTACTCGCAACGCCCCGAGAGCGAGGATTTCGGCAACCATTCGGGCCTTGGCCTCAGCATCTCGAAGCAGATCGTCGAGGCGCATGGCGGCCGCATCTGGGCCGAGAACATCCCCGATCCCGCCAACCCGTGCTTGCGGCGCGGCGCCCGCTTCGTCTTCGAGCTGCCCGGATGAGCGACGGCCCCGTCACCCAGCCGCACGCCACCCAGCTGCACGCCACCGCCGTGGCGGTCGACGGGCGCGGCTGCCTGATCACCGGGGCGAGCGGCTCGGGCAAGAGCACGCTGGCGCTCGAGATGCTGGCGCTCGGCGCCGAGCTGGTCGCCGACGACCGGGTCGACATCCGCAAGTCCGCCGGGGCGCTGATGCTCTCGGCGCCCGCGCCGATCGCCGGTCTGATCGAAGCGCGCGGCGTCGGCATCTTGCGGTTGCCGGCCAGGACCGAGGCGCCGCTGGCCCTGATCGTCGACCTCGACGCGGCCGAGGGCGAGCGGCTGCCCGCGGCGCGGTGCCGCGAGCTCTTGGGCACCCGCTGCGCGCTCGTTCTGGGGCGGGGTCGCGTCGGGCTTGCCGCGCTCGCCTTTGTGCTGTTGCGTTCAGGTGGCTTGGACGCGCATGGGGAGACCGACCCCGAAGCGCTTCCCGGCGGGCAGGGAGAGCCATGACCCCAGTGCACACGCAAGAGGACCCGAGCCAGGACTCCGAGGATCTGATCACGCGCAGCAAGGCACCGCTGGTCCTGATCGTCACGGGCATGTCCGGGGCGGGCCGCACGACGGCGATCAACTCGCTCGAGGATCTCGGCTACGAGGTGGTGAACAACCTCCCCTTGCCGCTGATCGAGGCGCTGGTCGCGCCCGTCGTCGGCACCCCTGCGCCGATGGCGATCGGCGTCGAGAGCCGGACGCGCGGCTTCTCGGCGCGGGCGCTGACCGAGACCCTGCGCACTCTGCGCCAGAGCTGGGGCGCCGGCGCGCTCCTGCTGTTCCTCGACTGCGCCGACGAGGTGCTGATCGCGCGCTTCAACCAGACCCGGCGGCGGCACCCGCTCGCCCCCGCCGAGGATCCGGCGACCGGCATCGCGCGCGAGCGCGACGTGCTTGCCGAGGTGCGCGAGCACGCCGACGCGCTGATCGACACGACGACGATGACCCCGCACGACCTGAAGGCCGAGCTCGAGGCGCGCTTCGCGCTCGGCCAGTCCGCCGGGCTGTCGGTGACGATCCAGTCCTTTTCGTACAAGCGCGGCACCCCGCACGGCGCCGACATGGTGATCGACACGCGCTTCCTCGAGAACCCCTACTGGCAGGAGGACCTGCGCCCGCTTGACGGGCGCGACGAGAACATACAGCTATTCGTCCGCGCCGATCCGCTGTATGCGGAGTTCTTCGAGAAGCTTTGCGACATGGTCACGATGCTGCTGCCCGCCTATCGCAAGGAAGGGAAGGCCCACTTCACCATCGCGTTCGGCTGCACCGGCGGGCGCCATCGTTCGGTCAGCGTCACCGAGGCGCTGGCCCGGCACCTGGTCGAGCGCGGCTGGCCGGTGTCGGTCCGCCACCGCGAACTCGAGCGTCGTGCGGATGCCCGGTGAGCCAAACGTGAGGGGGGAGCCGGCCGGGGCCCTGATCGGGCTCGTCGTCGTCGCGCATGGCGGGCTGGCCGCAGCGCTCCTCGATGCCACCGAGCACGTCGTCGGCGCCCAGACCGGCGCGCGCGCCATCGCCATCGATCCCAGCGACGACCTGCACGCCCGCCAGGCCGAGATCGCCCGCACCGTCGCCGAGGTCGACACGGGCGCGGGCGTGGTCGTCGTGACCGACATGTTCGGCGGCACGCCCTCGAACCTCGCGCACGGCGCGCTGGCCGGGCCGGGCGTCGAGGTCGTCTACGGCGCCAACCTGCCGCTGCTGGTCAAGCTCGCCAAGATGCGCGACCGGCCGCTGCCCGAGGCCGTGCGCGCCGCGCTCGAGGCGGGGCGCAAATACATCGATTCGGCCGCGGGGATCCTGGAAACCGCCAAGGCCCGCTGAGCGGTGCCGCGGCATGATCCTGGCATGACCGCCATCTCGCGCACCTTGCGGATCGTCAACGCCAAGGGTCTGCACGCCCGCGCCTCGGCCAAGTTCGTCGAGACGGTCGAGGCGCACGACGCCGAGGCGCGCGTCAGCCGCGACGGGCAGACCGTCTCGGGCGATTCGATCATGGGCCTGCTCATGCTGGCCGCCGCCCGCGGGTCGACGATCGACGTGACCTGCACCGGCCGGGATGCCGCGGCGCTGATGGGCAAGCTCGAGGCGCTGCTCGCCTCCGGCTTCGGCGAGGGCCCCGCGCGCGGCCCCGCCGAGACGGGCTGAGCGCGCGCTCAGCGGCCGGCGGCGAAGCGCTCGGCGATCGCCAGCATCGCCGGGTCGTCCAGCATGTCGGCCGCCTCGGCAACCGTCACGAAGCGCCGCTGGCGCTGCCGCGCCTCGGGCCAGTCGTCCAGCACGTCGTCGATGCGCATCGGATAGATCGCCACCTCGAGCCGCCAGGCGATCGGCACGCGCGTCTTCACCGCCCGGAAGCTGCCGAGCGGCTCGAGCTCGGGCTGGCCCAGGACGCCGGCCTCCTCCAGCGCCTCGCGGGCCGCCGCGGCGGGCGGCAGCATGCCGGCGTCGACCGAGCCCTTGGGAAAGACCCAGCGCCCGGTGCGGCGGGAGGTCACCAGGACGAAGCGCAGCGGATCCGTGCCGGGCAGCCAGGCGAGCGCGCCGACCTGGTGGCGCAGGAAGGGCAGGTGGAACCAGACGCCGCTCACGGCGGTGCCGGGCGGCCCGAGGCGGCCCGGCTCATGCCGCCAGCCGGGCGCGGACGAGCTCGCCCAGTCGCACGAGCTCCGGGTCGGGGATGCCGAGTTCCTCGAGCTTGGCCAGCGTGTTCATCAGGTACTCGGCGTTCGCCCCGGACGAGCCCGCCGCCGCCAGGATGCGCTCGGCCTGGGCCTCGAGCGTCAGGCCGCCGGCATATTGCTCGTGCGAGCGGTCGACCACATAGCAGAGCGCCGGGCGCGTCTCGCCCCGGGGAACGGTGCTGCCCGGCCCCTCGCAGAGCAGGGTGACGGGGTAGAGCGTCTCGAAATATGCATAGGAGACCAGCTCGCGCTCGGCCAGATAGTCGCGGACATGCCGGTCCTTTGTCGGGCAGACGCGCAGGGCCACGCCTGTGCAAGACGCGCCTGGCGCCCAGTCGAGGCCCAGCACCAGGCCCGGCCGCTCGCGCGTCCCGCGATAGTGCCACGAGGCGAGCGAGAAGGCGCGCTTGTAGCCGTCGAGCCGCGCCAGGCGCCGCTCGAGATAGTCGAAACCCGGCGCCCACATCAGCGAGCCGTACCCGAAGACCCAGAGGTCGCCCCCCAGATCGCCCCGGATGTCACCTCGGGAACCGCCCCCGTGATCGTCCCGGGGATCATCGCGTTGCATGCAGCCTCCCGCGCACGTATCTGCGAGCTATACCGCGTGGCGGGTCGGCGCAAGAAGCGGCCAGAAGGCTTTCCGGACACCCTGATGCGACGTCTGATCAAGATCCTGCTCGGGCTGGCCGTCCTCGCCGCAATGGGCTGGTCGCTCTGGTGGTATGCGGGCGCCGAGGCGCATCGCGCGGGTGTTCAGGCCTGGCTCGCCCAGCAGCGCGGGCGCGGCTGGCAGGCCGAGGCGGCCGACATCGAGGTGACGGGCTTCCCGACCGAGTTCCGCCTCGCCGTGCGCGAGCCGGCGCTGGCCGACCCGGCCAATGGCTGGGCCTGGAGCGCGCCCCTCCTGTCGGCCGTCAGCAAGGCCTGGGCGCCGACGCGGATCGCCGTGACCTGGCCGCCGGAGCAGGCGCTGGCGGTGCCCGGCGAGCGCGCGGTGATCCGCGCAGGCCGGATGGGAACGCTGCTCGACGTGCGGCCCGGCACGGCGCTGGAGCTGCGCGAGGCGGCGACCGATATCGCCGGGCTGACGGTGGAAGCGACGACGGGCTGGCAGGCCGCGGCCGAGAGCGCCGCCGTCCGGCTCGCCGAGCGGTCCGAGGACCTCGCGCCGCCGAACAGCTACGACGTGCGGGTCAGCGCCGACAAAGTCCGCCTGCCCGAACAGCTGGTCGCGCGCATCGACCCGACGGGCTGGCTGAAGCCGCAGCTCGACCGGCTGACGGTGATCGGGCACGCCGCGCTGGCCGAGCCGATTGCGCTGAGGACGCTCGAGGAAGGCCGGATCGCGCTGCGCGCCGCGACGCTGCGCGAGGTCGGCTTCGAATGGGGCGAGATGAAGCTGGTCGTCTCGGGATCCTTCGAGGTCGACGAGCAGGGCTATCCCGACGGCACGATCACCGTCGAGGCGCGCCAATGGCGCCAGATGCTGCGCGTCGCCGTCAGCTCGGGCGCGATCGACGCCGGCACGGCCGACACGATCAAGACGGCGATCGAGTTCGTCACCGCCCTGACCGGCACCGGCGAGACGCTGTCGGCGCCGCTCAACCTCTCGGGCGGCAAGCTGCGCATCGGCCCCTTCGCCGTCGCCAACGTCCCCCGCCTCGCCCCGCCGCGCGGCTAGGCCCGCGAGGCGCGACCGCTTTGTGACGGCGAGGTCACCGCACACGGCGTCAATCCCGGCACGACAACATTTTTCCCGCGCACGACGTCGTCCCAGGCACACCGTCATTCCCGCGCACGCGGGACTCTGCTGCCGCAGAGATCCCCCGTGTGCACGGGGATCGTGTGCACGGGGATGCCGCCCGACGACATCCTCCGGCCGGCGTGGACATCCGTCGCGCCGGCGGGCTATCTCGGGGCAGCTGACCCGGAGGCCTTGCCATGGCGGAGACTGCTGACGTCATCATCATCGGCGCGGGCGTGATCGGCGCGGCGACGGCCTTCGAGCTCGCCAAGGCCGGCCGCCGGACGGTGAGCCTCGACCGCAACGCCGAGGCGGGGCATGGGTCGACCTCCGGGTCCTGCGCCATCATCCGCGTGCACTACTCGACGCTCGACGGCACCGCCTTCGCCTATGAGGGCTATCACTACTGGCGCGACTGGGCGGACTATCTGGGCCACCGCCCAGGCCATGGGGACGAGCGCGGGCTCGCGCCTTTCCGCCAGACGGGGTGCCTCGTCTTCGAGACCGAGGCCAACGGGCACCTCTCCCGGCACAAGGCGCATTGCGACACGCTCACCATCCCCTACGAGGAGTGGGACGCCGACCGGATCCTCGCGCGCCTGCCGATCCTGGACCTCGCGCGCTTCGCGCCGGCCAAGCGGCCCGAGGACCCGGGCTTCGGCGAGCCGACGGGCGGCGCGATCGAGCGCGGCGTCTTCTTCCCGACCGCGGGCTATGTCACCGACCCGGCGCTGTCGGCGCACAATCTGCAGCGCGCGGCCGAGGCGCATGGCGCCCGCTTCCGCTTCGGCGCGACGGTCGCCGGCATCCTGACCTCGGGCGGCCGCGTCGCCGGCGTGCGGCTGGCCGATGGCGAGGAGCTGCACGCGCCCGTCGTCATCAACGTCGCCGGCCCCGCCTCGGCGCATGTCAACCGGATGGCCGGCGTCACGGGCGACATGACGATCTCGACCCGCGCGCTGCGCCAGGAGGTCGTGCACCTGCCCGCCCCTCCGGGCTTCGACTGGGAGCGCGACGGGATGGTCGTCTCGGACAGCGATATCGCCTGCTATTGCCGGCCCGAGCACGGCAACCACGTGCTCGTCGGCTCGGAGGACCCGCCCTGCGACGGCCATGTCTGGGTCGAGGACGACGCGGGCTATGACCGCGACTTCACCGAGCAGTGGCAGGTGCAGGCGCTGCGCTTCGCCCAGCGGGTGCCGAGCCTGGGCATCCCCAGCCGTATGCGCGGCGTCGTCGACCTCTACGATGTGGCGGATGACTGGATCCCGATCTATGACCGGTCGTCGCTGCCCGGCTTCTACATGGCCTGCGGCACCAGCGGGAACCAGTACAAGAACGCGCCCATCGCCGGCAAGCTGATGGCGGCCCTGGTCGAGCACTGCGAAAGCGGGGCCGACCATGACGCAGCGCCCTTGCGCTTCCGCCTGCCCTATCTCGACCGAGAGATCGACGCCGGCTTCTACTCCCGCAAGCGCCCGATCAACCGCGAATTCGAGCTTCTCCGTTCTCGGCTGAGGCGAGCCGGCAGGGTCACGGAATGCCTGGCTCCGCGGAGAAAGCCGCCCTTCGTCCCAGTCATGTGGATGACAAGTTCGCCGCTTGAAGCGACCGGCTAATGCTTGTAGAAAATGCACCCATCCACACGTTCATTTCAGTGGGGCACATCCAGTCATCGAGCAGAGAGATCATGCGTACACTTTCCTCATGGGTCCGCGAAACCGCGGGGAAGCACCTCGTTCCCGCCGATCCGGACTGCAGGGGGCCGCAGAGGGCGCAGTCTGGAGCCCGGACCTGAGCCGGCCGCAAAGTTGGAGGGTCAGCCGAGAACGCCGGTGATCAGGGTTGCGGCGATGGACCACATCACGACCGCAATTGCGCCCTCGAGCACCGCCCAGGAGCGAGGGCTTTTTAGGAACGGTGCGAGAAGCCGTGCCCCGTACCCGAGTCCGAAAAAGAATACCAGGCTCGCCGTGATTGCGCCGCCACCGAAGGCGACCTTCTCGGAGGTTAGGAGGAACGTCGTCGACACCGCTCCGATGAGGCCGACGGTATCGACGTAGACGTGCGGATTGAGCCACGTGAAGGCGAGGCAAATCAGGGCGACTCGTCCAGCGCTTCCGACCTGCCGGTTTTGGCTCGCCACCAGTCGTTCAGGGCGGAGGGCCCGGCGAGCGGCCATGGCCCCGTAGACGAGCAGGAAGCCTGCCGCGCCCCATTCGAGCCACTCAAGCGCCTGCGGGACATGCGCGGCGACAATGCCGGCCCCCAGCACTCCCATCGAGATCAGGAGCGCATCTGAAATGGCGCATATCAGAACAACCAGGAGCACATGCTGGCCAAGCAGCCCTTGGCGTAGAACGAACGCGTTCTGCGCGCCGATCGCGATGATGAGCGACATTCCTGTCGCGAAGCCCGTGATGGTGGCAGGCAGCATTATGTCCAAGCAGGGAAGACGCCACAGCAGTCCGGATGCACCGTTCTTGATAGCGGCGCCCGAACGCTAGAAAGGCGCGCCGCCGTTCTATCCGGACGGCAGCGGATGGGGCTGGAACGGACGTACGGCCTCATTGCGGGACGGGGTGGATGCGGCCGAAGCTGACGTACATTGCAGCGTACAGAAGGAGCGTGGCCCTGAAGCCGCCGGTGGAAGAACTACCGATGCACTGCGGCTTCACTGACTGCACGCCCGCAGGACCAAAATCCGTCCGGTCCTGTGGCGATAAACCAGTCTTTGCTTCCCGCCATTCCTCTGTCGCCAGTCTGATACCAGCTGCGCTGGTTAAGTCTCGGCTCCAGCTCGCCGCGTAGGTGCTCAGTGTCCTCAGCTCCATCGGGGAAACAGTATGCCAGCACCAAGCGCTTGTAGAAGAGCATACCAGCGCTCGAACCTTCTTCTGCCATAAGCGCCGTCCCCCAGATCTCCGGTCGCCGGGAAGTCGCGCGTCGTCCCGGCAGCGCCGCCGGTCTTCGCAACCTATCGGATAGTGCCGGAAAACGCTTGACGCGTGAGCCCACTGTTGCATAAGATTTCCTAAAGTACCTTCGGGTGGCCTTATGATCTCCGGCTTCCGCCACTCGAGACCTCTGCCGAAACGGGACCTTACGGCCTTGAAGCCCCACGTCCGGCGAGCCGCCCCAGGTGCAGACAGCGAACGCCCCGTCATGCGAGATGACGCGTGAGTAGCATCGTCTACCGAGGAAATCTCGAGGGCGGCAGCGCGCTCTTAGCAGGTGGCCTCTATTGCGGCGAAGTCTGGTACTCCATCCGAGTCTACCAAGACACGCTGCGCAACATGATCGTCGCTGGCGGCACATTGTGGGGCGACGATCTGGTGCTTCGACATGCAGCTGTCGGCCAGAATGTGACGCTCCAGCTCGAAGACGGCAAATCCGTGAACGTCGTGGTTCAGCGAAAGTCGACGGACAAGAACTATGTGTGCGTCGGGGTGGACGGAGCGATTCCGGGTCTCTGACTGTGCTATTCGTGCAGCCGGAGACCATTGAAATCCGACCTTGATAGCCTGCGCGAGGCGGGCGTCCCGGCCTGGGAGCGCGAGGTCGAGCGTGCCCCGAGCCGTGCGCCCGTCGATCGCGGTAGGTGGTTCGCTTCGCCGAGACGGTGCCGCCGTCGACTCACGCGCAGAGGATGTTAACTGCCGACTCCCGCAGCAGATGCAAGGCGCGTTGCGAGCCGATCGCCACAGTCCGTCACAGCAGTCCCAATCTGCCGTCCCCACGCTGCATCATCAGCCCGACCTGTCACGCCGCGCCCGAGGATCGTAGCTTCGGCGCGCCTCAGGTATTCCGGATGAGACAGCAGCCGCTCATGGCAGACCCCCAGATGATCGAGTCGGAATCTGCGGGAACAGATGATGCACCAGGTGGTAGCAGTCGTTCCGCGGGAACAGCAGCACACGAAGCTGGCTCGGAACTGGCAAGTTGCGGGACGCGTCCAGGTCGTCCCCCGCGTCCATCAGACCCCCGTGATCGACGCAATCCGTCAGGTAGTTGATCGCCGGGTACACCCAAAGAAACGGCAGCCAAACGAGAACGACCGCCTCCAGGGGCGCTACGAGGAGGAATCCTGCCGCAGCCGCCATGAGCGCAAGCTTCAGGGCGCGGAAGCCTTCGCCATCGCCTGGCCGGAGATTGATGTTGACGTAGTAGGGGAGATGCATCCCTGACAACGCGGTCAGCACATGCCGCAGCACCGTCCGAAAGGTCAGTGGATCCTCGAGCCGGAGCTTGCGAAGGCGCTGAAAGTCTTGATCGTTGTCGTAGTCACCGAGGTGCGCGTGATGGCTCAGGTGCTCCTCGCGGTAGTCACGAAAACAGTTGAGGAGCATGGAGGCGCACATTCTCCCGAACAGTATATTCGCCTTGCGCGACTCGCAGAACGAGAAATGCGAGCACTCGTGCACGATGTTATTGAGGCCTCTCATCCGTGTTCCCGTAAAAAGCACGAGTACCACCAGCATCACTCCGGCACCAAGTGACCAGGGCAACTGCAGGAGCCAGTATCCCATCGAGACGGAGAGCAAGATCTGGCAGATGTAGGAGAGGACGGTCAGCGCGGCGATGGCCTCGCTATTCCGCCTCAGGGCGCGGAATTCTTTTGTGAACTGCTGTCTAATGCTCTTTACAGACATGATCAATCCTCCTCAGGCTGGGTCCGAGGCGAGGCAACACTCGGAAGAAGGCGCGGTCGTGTCGCAAAGGTGGTAAAATCGGAATCAGCGTAATTTCCGGTTGAAATCGGGCCCGACCGATGCCGCCGGCAGGTGCCAGGAAGATCGCGTCATTGCAGTGGCTTATGCTGCATCATCTGCGCTAATGGGCGCGGCCAGGTAAATTTAGCTAATTTTCCTTGAATGCATTGCAGCTCGGCGTTAAACGATCCGGCAGCGTCATTAGCGAGAGCTAATTGGCAGTCGGGCACAGATGCAATACGAGTACCCTCTGCTGGAAGCGCTCGCGGCGATCATTCGCGAGGGCAGCTTCGAGGCGGCAGCACGATCGCTGAACATCAGCCAGTCTGCCGTCAGCCAGCGCGTGAAGCTGCTCGAGGAGAGGATGGGTGTCGTTCTGGTCGTGCGCGGTCGTCCCTGCGTGCCGACGGAATACGGCCAGAAGCTGTGCCGGCATCTCGACCAGGTGCACCTGCTGGAGCATGATCTTCGGAAGAGCTTGTCAACAATCGACGGTGCCCCTTCAGATCAGCCCGCGGTCATTCGGGTCGCGGTAAACAGCGACAGCCTCGCGACCTGGTTCCCGGAGCTCATCAGGCAGGCCGGATCGAAGCTGAATCTGATCTTCGACATCATTCCCGACGACCAGGAGCACACTGCCGAGAGATTGCAGAGCGGCGAAGCGCTGGCCGCGGTTACGACGCAGTCGATCCCTCTTCCGGGCTGTCGTCGCGTTCCATTGGGATCGATGGCATATGTGGGTGCCGCAACACCGGCGTTTTCGGCAGAGCATTTCCCCCAAGGACCGTCGTTCGAAAGCCTCTTGAACTCGGCGCACATCGTCTTCGACCGCAAAGACATGCTGGTAAATCAGTGGTTGATCAACGCCTTCGGCGCTCCCGCGCGCCTTAGGGGCCATCTGGTGCCTTCCTTTTCCGGGTATCTGGCCTGCTGCCTGAACGGTACCGGCTGGGGGGTGGTGCCCCGATCCTGCGTCGAGCTTTACTTCGAGGAAGGATCTCTGATCGAGTTGATGCCCGGAGCGTCGGTGATGGTGCCCCTTTACTGGCAGGCGACCACGCCGGACAGTGAGGTCATGAAGGTGCTGTCGTCCATGGTTGCGCAGGTCGCCCGGAGGCACCTGCTCTCATCGGACGCCTTGGCTGAGAGCGCCGCCCAGTAATATGCCGCTCACGTCGCTCGGTGTGATCTGAACGTCAGCTCCCGAGCCTGAACGACAGCTATGGGCGCACGGCTTGCGAAGGCCTGATCACCTGCCTCTTCCGCTTTGGGCTCACAGTCGACACAAGTCACATGGCTCACTCCCCCGCCGCCTTGTGGCCGTGCGGGCGGCCGAAATCGGGCGTGGCCGTGTCCTGGCCGGCCTCGATGATCGAGCGGCGGATCGCCCGGGTCCGCGTGAAGTAGGCCTGCAGGTGGTCGGCGTCGCCCGTGCGGATGGCGCGCTGGAGCGACATCAGCTCCTCGACGAAGCGGCCGAGGATCTCGATCGTCGCGTCGCGGTTGGCCAGGAAGACGTCGCGCCACATCACCGGATCCGAGGCGGCGATGCGGGTGAAGTCGCGGAAGCCGGCGGCGGAGAACTGCACCACCTCCTGGTTCGTCACCCGCGCCATGTCGTCGGCGACGCCGCACATCGTGTAGGCGATGGCGTGCGGCACGTGGCTGGTCACGGCCAGCACCAAATCGTGGTGCCCGGGGTCCATCTGCTCGGTGCGGGCGCCGAGCGCCTGCCAGAAGGCTGTCAGCCGCTTCAGCGCCGTTGGGTCCGTGCCGGCGAGCGGCGTGAGGATGCACCAGCGGTCGTCGAAGAGCTCGGCAAAGCCCGAGTCCGGGCCTGAATGCTCGGTCCCCGCCAGCGGATGCGCCGGGATGAAATGGACATGCGCCGGCAGATGCGGGCACATGGCGTCGATCACCGCCTGCTTGACCGAGCCCGCATCCGAGACCACCGTGCCCTCGGCCAGGTGCTGGGCGATCTCCGCCGCGACCTCGCCGCAGGCGCCGACAGGCACGCAGAGGATCACCAGATCGGCGCCGGCAACAGCCTCGGCGGCGCTGCCCGCCACGCGGTCGCAAAAGCCGAGCTCGGCGGCACGCGCCCGCGTGCGCGGGGATCTCGCATAGCCGACGATCTCGCCCGCGGCGCCCGCCCGGCGCGTCGCCCAGGCGATCGACGAGCCGATCAGGCCAAGGCCGATCAGCGCCACGCGTTCGAAGACGGGCGCCATCAGCCGCCGGTCGCGAAGGCCGCGGTCGCCTCGGCGACGGCGCGGCAGGCCGCCTCGTCGCCGATGGTGATGCGCAAATGGCCGGGCAGGCCATAGCCGTCGACGCGCCGGGCGATCAGCCCGCGCCCGCGCAAGTGGGCGTCGTAATCGGCCGTGCGCTCGCCCGCCTGCACCAGCAGGAAGTTCGCCTTGCTCGGCACCACGGGCAGCCCGGCACCGGCGATCTCACGCGCCAGCCACTCGCGCCAGACCTCGTTCAGCACGCGGCAGCGGTCGACCCATGCCTGGTCCTGCACCGCCGCCTCGCCGGCGATCAGCGCGGGCCGCGTGACGTTGAAGGGTCCGCGCACGCGGTGCAGCACGTCGACGACGTGCTCGGGCGCATAGGCCCAGCCGAGCCGCAGCGCGGCCAGTCCGTAGATCTTGGAGAAGGTGCGCGTCATCACGACGTTGTCGCGCTCGCGCACGAGATCGAGCCCGCCATCGTCGTCGGAGGCACGCAGGTACTCGGCATAGGCGGCGTCGAGGACCAGGAGCGCGCGCGGCGGCAGCGAGTCGGCGAGCCGGCGGAGCTCGGCCGCGCCGATCATGGTGCCGGTCGGATTGTTGGGATTGGCCAGGAAGACCAGCCGCGTGCGCTCGGTCATCGCGCCGATCAGCGCGTCGACGTCCGTGGTGAGTTCGCGCTCGGGCGCGGACACCGGGGTGGCGCCCGCGGCCAGCGCCGAGAGCCGGTACATCAGGAAGCCATGCGCCGAGTAGAGCACCTCGTCGCCCTGGCCGGCATAGGCCTTGCAGAGCAGCGCGATCAGCTCGTCCGAGCCGGCGCCGAGCACGATACGGCCCGCCTCGATGCCGTGCACGGCGGCGATGGCGCGGGCCAGCGCCTCCTGCCCCTCGGGGTAGAGGTGCAGCTCGCCAGCGGCCGAGCGATAGGCCTCGATCGCGTTGGGGCAGGCCCCGTGCGGGTTCTCGTTGGCGCTGAGCTTGATCGAGAAGTTCGCCCCCGCGATGCGGCTCGACCCGCCGACATAAGGCGCGATGTCGAGCACGCCCGCGCGCGGGCGGATGGTGGCATGGCTGGGCAAGATCGTCCCCGTCCTAAGGCTCCGCCCATCTACACGCTTGCCGGGGGCTTTGCCAGCGTCGAAGGGCAGGTCGGCGGCGCAACCGCTTGACCCGAAACGGGACAGCCGGAGCCCTGCCGGAGCCCTGCCGGAACTCTGCCGGAACCCGCCGGAACCCCCGTGGCAAGATCGGCGTTCTCGGCGCCGTACAGGTGTTGAATCGCGGGTTATTTGACCCGCGGCGTTCCAGACAAACAGCAGCCGGCCGGTGTCCCTCGCGGGCGCCCGAGCCCGCGCGCGAGCCATGGAGATCAAGATGGATGCGGATCGCATCAAGGGTAACTGGAAGCAGCTTCGCGGCACCGTCCAGGAGCAGTGGGGCAAGCTGACCGATGACGACCTCGACGTCATCGAGGGCCAGCGCGACCAGCTCGTCGGCCGGATCCAGGAGCGCTATGGCATCGCCAAGGACGATGCGCGGCGTCAGGTCGATGAATGGGAGCGCCGCGCCTGAGCCGGCGCAGCTGATCAGATGCGCCCCGGCCGCCGCGCCGGGGCGCGGCCCACTTCATGCGAGAGGACGCCGATGCCGCTCGGAACCATTCTGCTGATCATTCTCATCCTGCTGCTGGTCGGCGCGCTGCCGGCCTGGCCATACAGCCGGGGCTGGGGCTACGCCCCCGGCGGCATCCTCGCCACCGTGCTGGTCATCGTCCTGGTGCTCGTCCTGCTGGGCAGGATCTGAGCCGCCGGGCTATTGGAAAGGAACGGAACGATGCGCGGAGTCCTGCTGTGGCTCGTCGGGATCCCGATCCCGATCATCATCCTGCTCTACCTCTTCCACGTCATCTGACGCAGAATCAGCCGGGCGCCGCCGAAAGGCGGCGCATCGCGGCCTGCGCCTCTGTCACCAGCCCGTCGACCAGCTCGGCCACGGTGCCCCGGCGGTTGAGACCCACGGCCTGGCCGGCCCAAAGCGACATGAACTCGGTACTGCCGGCCTCGGCGCTCGCCGTGCGCAGGGGTCCTGTCAGCGTCGCCATCAGCGGAAATTCGGGCAGCTTGTCTTCGTGCGGTGCCATCTCGCGCACGTAGCGGTTGGCGATGTAGCGCGCCGGTCGGCCGGAAAAGGCGCGGGTCACCGTCGTGTCGGCGCCCTGCGCCGCCATCAGCGCCTCGACCTGGATCGGCGGGACGCCCGTCTCGGCCGTCGTCAGGAAGGCGGTGCCGATCTGCACGCCCGCGGCGCCGAGCGCCAGAGCGGCCGCGATCGCGCGCCCGTCGCCGATGCCGCCCGCCGCGACGACGGGCACGCCGACGGCGTCGACCACCTGCGGCACCAGCGCCAGCGTGCCGATAGCGGCCGGCCGGTCCGTGAGGTAGAAGCCCTGGTGCCCGCCGGCCTCCCATCCTTGGGCGACGATCACGTCGGCCCCGCGTGCCTCGAGATCGCGCGCCTCGGCTGGCGTCGTCGCGGACGAGATGATCCGCGCGCCCGACCCTTTCAGCTCGTCGACGAAGCGCTGATCGGGCAGGCCGAAATGGAAGCTGACGACTGCCGGGCGGCTCTCGAGCACTGCCTGGTGGATCGCATCGCCATAGGGCTCGGTCGTCGGCGCCACCTCGGGCATCTCGCCGAGGCCGAGTTCGAGGTAGAAGGGCGTCAGCCGCGCCTGCGCGGTCGCCGCCTTCTGGTCATCGAAGAAGGGCGGCTTGTGGCAGAAGAAGTTGACGTTCATCGGCCGATTGGTCGCCCCGCGGGCCTCGTCGATCGAGCGGCGGAAGGTCTCCGGCGTCATGAAGGCGCAGCCGAGCCCGCCGAGGCAGCCGGCGTTCGCCGCGGCGATCGCCATGGCAGGCGTCACGGCGCCCGCCATGGGCGCCTGGAGGATCGGATGCTCGATGCCGAGCAGTTCGGTCAGCCGGGTGTCGGGCCACATCGGTGATCTCCTCGGACGGGTGGAGATCATCTGAGCGGATCGGGTGGGCCGCGCAAGCCCCCCAAAGCCCCAACCGCGGCTGGCGTCAGATCGGGCCCGAGCGTCCCGCGGGCTTGGGCGCCGGGGCGCCGAGCCCGGCCAGCACGCGGATCGGCGCGCGCGCCGCGACGCGCGAGCCCGAATGCGGCGTGATGTAGACCAGCTTCTCGACCTCGACCATCGTGACGCCGGCCAGCCGGCGGGCGTCGAGCCGATGGCCCAGCCGCTCCATCGCCGGCGCAAGCCGCATCCAGAAGCGGCGATGGCTGGGCATGAGGTAGAGCGCCGCGGTCCGCTGCGTCACGGTGAACTTGTGCGCCCCCAGCGTCTCGTCGAGCTGGCTGAACGAATAGGGCCGGCCATAGCCGAAGGGAGTGGCGTCGCGCCTGGCCCACATGCCGGCGCGGTTCGGCACGATGAAGATCGCGCGCCCGCCCGGCGCCAGCACGCGCCAGATCTCGTCGAGCAGCGCCGAGGGGCGCTCGCACGCCTCGAGCCCGTGCGCGACCACCAGCCGGTCGGCCGAGCCGCCCGCCAGCGGCCAGAGCGTCTCCTCGACCAGCGCGGTCAGGTTGGGCCCCTCGCCCGGCCAGGCGCACACCCCCTGCTGCGCCGGCATCAGGCACAGCGTCCGCGCCGCTTCGGCCAGGAAGGGCCGCATCAGCGGCACCGCATAGCCGAAGCCGATCACCGTCATCCCGCGCACGCTCGGCCACAACGCCCTCAGCCGCGCGCGCATCGACTCGCGCGCCAGCCGGCCGAGACCGGTCGAGGTGTAGAATTGCCGCAGCTCCACGACGTCGAGGTGCATTGCCACCGCCTTTGCTGTACGCAGCCCCAGTCTAGCCGATCAACGGAGGAATTCCCATGCCCGTCGAGATCGTGACCGTGCCCTGCCGTTCCGACAACTATGCCTACCTGGTGCGCGACGAGGGCAGCGGCCGCGTGGCGCTCGTCGACGCACCCGCGGTCGAGCCGATCGTCGAGGCGCTCGACGAGCGCGGCTGGCGGCTCGACCAGATCTGGATCACGCATCACCACGGCGATCACACCGAGGGCGTCGACGAGCTGCGCAAGCGCTATGGCGCCGAGGTCGTCGGCCACGTCAAGGACCGCGCCCGCCTGCCGAAGCTCGACCGCGAGCTGTCAGAAGGCGAGACGGTCGCCCTGGGCGAGACCACGGCGCGCGTCATCGACGTCTCGGGCCACACGGTCGGCCACATCGCCTTCGTGCTGGACGACGACAAGGCCGCCTTCACCGCCGACAGCCTGATGGCGCTGGGCTGCGGGCGCGTCTTCGAGGGCACGCACGCCATGATGTGGGACAGCCTGTCCAAGTTCCTGGCCATGCCGGACGACATGCGCATCTACTCCGGCCACAACTACGGCCAGGCGAACGGCCGATTCGCGATGTCGATCGAGCCCGACAACGCCGCGCTCAAGGACCGGATCGAGCGCATCAAGAAGGCCGATGCCGAGGGCGCGCCGATCGTGCCCGTGACGATGGCCGAGGAGAAGGCGACGAACCCGTTCCTGCGGGCGACCCAGCCGAGCGTCAAGCAGGCGGTGAACCTCGCCGGCGCCGACGACGCCAGCGTCTTCGCCGAGGTGCGCCGCCGCAAGGACGCGTTCTGAACGGGCGGCGCCGCGGTCCGCTCAGCCGCTCGCCGTCTCCTCCCTGGGCGCCCCGGGCCCGGCACGGCGCTCGAACGCGCAACGCGCGTCGCAAAGCGCTCGGCGTCGCCCTGGAGTGGGTCCGTCAGGCGTCCAGTGCTGTCCTGACCGAGGCGAAGACCTCCTCGAACATCGCGGGCGTCAGCACGCCCGTGTTCGTGTTGTAGCGCGAGCAGTGATAGCTGGCCGTGACGGCAAAGGGGCCGACGGTGCTCGTCCGGCCATGCCCGAAGGGATGCCGGGCGGGCCGCTCGCCGAGCGCCCGGAGGGTCGAGTCGTGCGCGATCCGCCCCAGGGTGACGATTGCCGCCAGGCGTGGCAGGCCGCGGATCCGCGCCGCCAGGAACGGCCGGCAGCTGGCGATCTCCGCGCCCGACCGGCTTGTTCTGCGGCGGCACGCAGCGCACCGCGTTCGTCACCATGCAGTCGACGAGATCGAACCCGTCATCCGGCCGCGCAGCATAGCTGCCGCGGCTGAAGCCGAATTTGCCCAGCGTCGCATAGAGCAGGTCGCCCGCGAAATCGCCGGTGAACGGCCGCCCCGTGCGGTTGGCCCCCTTGGCGCCCGGCGCGAGCCCGACGATCAGCAGACGGGCGCTGTCCGGCCCGAAGCTCGCCACGGGGTTGTTGTGCCAGCCCGGCGCCTCGCGCCGCAGCGCCGCGCGATAGGCGACGAGCCGCGGGCATAGCGGGCAGTCGGCCGGCGCCTCGGTCGCGCAGCCTGGCACTGGTCCGAAGGCGTCGGGACGCGCCGGGCCCGGCGCTACTCCGCGTCCTCTTCCTCGAGCTCGGCCGGGGCGGGCTGCGGTGCCGGCCGCGGCGGCCGCCCGATCACGTCCTTGAGCTCGTCCAGCTCGATGAAGTTGTCGGCCTGCCGGCGCAGGTCGTCGGCGATCATCGGCGGCTGCGAACGGATGGTCGATACCACCGAAACGCGTACCCCCTTGCGTTGCAGGGCACCGACGAGGCTCTTGAAATCGCCGTCGCCGGAGAAGAGCACGATGTGCTCGACATGGTCGGCCATCTCCATGGCATCGACCGCCAGCTCGATGTCCATGTTGCCCTTGATTTTTCGCCTGCCTGTCGAGTTGGTGAACTCCTTGGCGGGCTTGGTCACGAGGGTGAAGCCGTTGTAGTCGAGCCAATCGACCAGCGGCCGTATCGGCGAGTATTCCTCGTTCTCGATCAGCGCTGTGTAGTAGAAAGCCCGGACCATCTTGCCCCTGCGCATGAACTCCGACCGCAGGAGCTTGTAATCGATGTCAAATGCCAATGCCTTGGTCGCCGCGTAAAGGTTCGATCCGTCAATGAATAGAGCCAACCTCTCGTCTCGGTAAAACATCTGGACTTCCTGTCTTTCCGGTTGCACTCTCGCGCGCTCCACCGGACGAACCCGAAAAATTCCGGAAAGTGCACGAATCCAGTCAGAAGTAGGATGCCGCCGTCGCGATGTCCACATCCGATGTTGCAGATCGATGACGGAAGCGCTGATAGCGCTCGGGGCGAACATGCCGGCAGGGGACCGCAGCCCCAGTTCAACTCTGGCGAGAGCGATCGACCTGCTGGGCGCCGTGGACGGCCTCGCGCTCGCGCGCTGCAGCCGATGGTACCGGACGCCGGCCTTCCCGCCCGGCAGCGGCGATGACTTCGTCAACGGCGCGGCGCTCCTCTCGACCGAGCTGTCGCCCGGCCGGCTCCTCCAGGCGCTGCACGCGACCGAGGCCCGGCTCGGCCGGACCCGCCGGGTGCGCTGGGGCCCGCGGGTCTGCGATCTCGACCTGCTCGGGATGGGCGACGCCATCCTGCCCGACCGGGCAACCGTCGCGCGCTGGATGGCGCTGCCGCCCGATGCGGCCGGCCGCGCCGCGCCCTCCGAGCTGATCCTGCCGCATCCGCGGCTGCACGAGCGCGCCTTCGTTCTCGTGCCGCTGGCCGAGGTCGCGCCGGGCTGGACGCACCCGGTGCTGGGCCGGACGGTCGCGCAGATGCTCGCCGACCTGCCGGCGGGGGCGGCGGCCGAGGTCGTCCCGCTCTGAGCTATTCGCCCGGCGTCTCGGCCGAATGGCGCTGCAGCAGGGGCCATTGCAGCGCCATGAAGACGAAGGTGAACGGCAGGTAGAAGAACGTCTTGAACGACACCCAGAACTCGGTCGTCTGCGTCCGCCAGACCAGCTCGTTCAGCACGGCGCAGACGAGGAAGAACAGCAGCCAGCGCTGGGTGAAGATCATCCAGCCGCGCTCGGTCAGCGGGATCGTCTCGCCCATCAGATAGCGCAGATAGCTGCGGCCCTGCAGCAGGCCGAACCCCAGGATCGCCGCGAAGATCGCGTTCACGATCGTCGGCTTCATCTTGATGAAGGTGTCGTCCTGCAACCAAAGCGTGAGACCGCCGAAGACCGCGACGACGACGGCGGTGACGACCGCCATCTTCGGCAGCGTCCGCGTCAGCCACCACGAGACGGTCAGCGATACCGCGATGGCCAGCATGAAGCAGGCGGTCGCCAGCAGCACCGGCCCGTTGTCGCCATGCAGCGCCTTGGCGCCCGTCGCCAGCTCGGCCCAGCCGAAGATCGTGGGGTTGCGCAGCAGCGCATCGCCATAGCGGAACGTCACGAAAAAGACCGCGAGCGGCCCGATTTCGAGCAGCAGCTTCAGCAGCGGATTGATGTGTCTGGCGGCGACCGGTTCGGACATGGCTGCCTGATATGCCGGCCCGGCGCTTGCATTCAAGGCCGCTGTTGCGGCCCGGCGCCCGCACCGCGCATCATGCAACGTTCACAAGAGCGGCGTTCGGGCCTATCTGCGTCGCATGCTGACGCAGTTCCTCGCCGATTTCACGAACCCGTTCCCCAGCACCGCCTGGCAGACGGCGCTGGCCCGGATGCTCGTCGCCGCCGCGCTTGGCGGGCTGGTCGGCTGGGAAAGGGAGTCGCATGAGAAGCCGGCCGGGCTCCGCACGCACATGATGATCTCGCTCGCCGCCTGTCTCTTCACGCTGCTCGGGCTGGAGATGGTCGAGACCGACCGCTTGCAGACGGAACATGTCCGCGCCGATCCGATGCGCCTGATCGACGCGGTCACGGCCGGCGTCGCCTTTCTCGCGGCCGGGTCCATCATCACCTCGGGCGGGTCGGTCAAGGGGCTGACGACGGGCGCCAGCATGTGGATGGTCGGCGCCGTCGGCGTCGCCTGCGGGCTCGGCGAGGTGATGCTCGGCGGCTTCGCCGTCGTGATCACGCTGGTCGTCCTCTGGATCCTCGGCAAGCTCCAGATGTGAGCCCGTCCGCCTGTGGCTAAATCGGCCATGCGTGCGTGCTCAAAGGCCGGAAACCCTTTCAATGTGAGAAATGGGAGAGCGCTTTCCGTTCAACAACAATGGCTTGAGGATTTGTGGCCACGCGTGGACGAACGTGGACGGGCCCGTGCGCGCGCTTCCAGCGATCGCGTCCGCCCCGGCTGGCCGGTCAGGCGGCCGCGCCGGTCAGCGCCGCCGCGAACTCGTCCGGATCGAAAGGCGCGAGGTCGTCGATCGCCTCGCCGACGCCGATCGCGTGGATCGGCAGGCCGAAGCGGTCGGCCAGCGCCACCAGCACGCCGCCCTTGGCCGTGCCGTCGAGCTTGGTCATCACCAGGCCGCTGACATCGGCGATCTTGCGGAAGATCTCGACCTGGCTCAGCGCGTTCTGCCCAGTCGTGGCGTCCAGCACCAGAACGGTGTTGTGCGGCGCCTCGGGGTCCTTCTTGCGGATGACGCGGACGATCTTGGCCAGCTCCTCCATCAGGTCGGCGCGGTTCTGCAGCCGGCCCGCGGTGTCGACCAGCAGGATGTCGGCGCCGTCGCGCTCGGCGCGCGCCATCGCGTCAAAGGCGAGGCTCGCCGGGTCCGAGCCCTGCGGCGCCGTCAGCACCGGCACGCCGGCCCGGTCGCCCCAGATCTGCAGCTGCTCGACGGCGGCGGCGCGGAACGTGTCGCAGGCGGCGATCACAACCGACTTGCCGGCGCCGCGCAGCTGGCTCGCCAGCTTGCCGATCGTCGTCGTCTTGCCCGAGCCGTTGACGCCGACGACCAGCACCACCTGCGGCCGCTTGGGGTAGAGGGGCAGGGGGCGGGCCACCGGCTCGAGGATGCGGGCGAGCTCGCCCGCCAGCGCCTGCTTGATCTCGTCGACCGCGACCGCCCGGCCGAACCGCCCCTCGGCCAGCCGCGCCGATACCTTCAGCGCGGTGTCGACGCCGAGGTCCGCCGTGATCAGCAGCTCCTCGAGCTCCTCCAGCATCGCGTCGTCGAGCACGCGCCTTTTGACCGTCCTCGTCCCCGACAACGCCTCGCGCGCCCGCGCGAACAGCCCGCCCCGTGACGCTTCGGCGTCCGATCCGGGCGGCTGCCCTGCCCCTTGTGGGGGTGAGGACCTGTCGGGGCGAACGATGGGGGCGGGGGAAGCTCCCGGTGGCGGAGGGCTATGAACCGGGACGGGCGAGCCGTCACCCGACGGTGTCGTCACCTCGACCGGCGCCGGCGCGACCTTCTCCTCGACCGCCTCGCCCTCGTCGACGATCGCCGCCAGGCCCTCGTCGAGCTTGGACGACGACTTGAACAGACGCTCGCGCATCTTCTTGAAGAAGGACATGGGCGCATTCCCGGACCGCTTGGAATGTGGTCCATGTAGCCGCTGAAATGTCTGGCGGAAAGGGCGCGCGGCTCAGGCGGCCGCGGCAATCCCCGGGGTGCCCCGCCGCGGGGGCGGACGCCGGTCGACGAACTGAAGGGCGTCGCGCTGCCCCGACGGGCGCCGGGGCAGCGGGTTCGGTCTCAGCCCTGGCGGGCCTTGAAGCGCCGCTGCGTCTTGTTGATGACGTAGATCCGACCCTTGCGCCGCACGACGCGGCAGTCGCGGTGCCGGCTCTTCAGCGAGCGCAGCGAGTTCCTGATCTTCATCTCTTTTCCTCCTGCGGGGGTCGCGCCCATGTGGCGCGCCGCCCGGTCAAATGCAAGCTGGCCTCAGGCCAGCCGAACTCACGCCAAGGCGGCGCGGGCCTTGTCGACGATGGCGCCGAACGCGGCCGGCTCGTGCACGGCGAGATCGGCCAGCACCTTGCGGTCGACATCGACGCCCGACTTCGAGAGCCCGTCGATGAACCGCGAATAGGTCAGCTCGCCGTCATGCGCCCGGACCGCGGCATTGATCCGCTGGATCCACAGCGCACGGAAGTTGCGCTTGCGCCGCTTGCGGTCGCGCGTCTGGTACTGCAGCGCCTTGTCGACCGACTGCTTGGCGGTCTTGAAGGCCCGGCTGCGCTGGCCGTAATGCCCCTTGGCGGCGGCGACGACCTTCTTGTGGCGATTGCGGGAGGCTACTCCGCCTTTCACGCGTGGCATGGTCCGGTCCTCCTCAGGCGTAGGGCATGTACTGCTTGACGATCTTCTCGTCAGGCGCGGAGAGCACGGTCGTGCCGCGGGCGTTGCGGATGAACTTTTTCGTGCGCTTGATCATCCCGTGCCGCTTGCCGGCCTGCTGCACCTTGATGCGGCCGTTGGCGGTCACCTTGAAGCGCTTCTTGGCGCCCGACTTGGTCTTCATCTTGGGCATTTCGGTCTCCTTGAGGAACGTCCAAGCGACGCCTCGGCAGCCCATCTGGCCGGGCGTCGCGAAAGCGCGGCATATAGACAGCGGTGCGACGGGACGTCAAGCGGCCGGCAGAGCCGCCTGCCTCAGGCCAGGGCCGCCAGCAGCACGACGGCGATCAGCGACAGCGCCATGCCGACATTGATCGCCCGCTGCGCGCCCGGGCCGAGCTCGAGCCGGCGCAACCCGACCCCGGCGCCGAGCCAGGTCAGGTGGATGGGGATCCAGATGACGTTGATGACCAGGAATTTGAGCGCGACCTCGGCGCCGAGGTTCTCGGGGTAGAACGGGAAGTCGGTGAACAGGAAGGTGTTCACGGCATAGGCCTTGGGGTTGATGAACTGCAGCGCCACGCCGTTGCCGAAGCCCGGCGCCCGCTCGGCCTCGATGAAGGCGACGCGGCTGCCGCCCGCCAGCGCGATCTTGGCCGCGAGCCAGCCGAAATAGCCGAGCGAGGCGAGCGCCAGCGCCGTGCGGACCGCCGGCATCGCCATCACGATCGCCCAGAGCCCCGAGACGACGACCAGCGCCACGCCGTTCGTGCCGACGAAGAGGCCTGCGAGGAAGCGCAAGCCCGCCCGCCAGCCAAAGCCCGAGCCGACGCCGGCCGTCGTCAGCACGCCCGGGCCCGGCGTGACGATCAGAAAGAAGACGGCGGCCGCGAAGGTCAGCAAGCGCTCAGACCTCTGCCCGCAGGGCCACGTCGGCGCCGACCGCCTCGGCCACGGTCGCGACGCCCGCCTCCGACAGCAGCCGGTCGAGCCCTCGGGCGATCTGCGGCCCCAGCGAGACGCCCGCGAAGATCATCGCGGTGTAGAGCTGCACGGCCGAGGCGCCCGCCCGGATCCTCGCGAACGCGTCCTCGGCCGTCGCGATGCCGCCGACGCCGATCAGCGGCAGGGCGCCCCCGGTCAGCCGGTAGAGCGAGGCCAGCACCTCGGTCGACCGCCGCAACAGCGGCGCGCCCGAGAGCCCGCCCGCCTCGCCCGCCAGGGCCGAGCGCAGCCCCTCCCGCGCGGTCGTCGTGTTGGTGGCGATGATGCCGTCGACGCCGCGGGCCAGGCAGACCTCGGCGATGTCGCGCAACCCGGTCTCGTCGAGGTCGGGCGCGATCTTCAGGAACACCGGGATGCGGCGCGCGCCCGCATCGCGCCCCCGCATCGCGCGCCTCGAGCACGCGCGCAAGCAGCGCGTCGAGCGCCGCGCGGCCCTGCAGGTCGCGCAGCCGCTCGGTGTTGGGCGACGAGACGTTCACCGTCGCGAAGGCCACGTCGGCCTGGAACCGCTGCAGCACCGCGACATAGTCGGCGGCCTTGTCGGCGCTGTCCTTGTTGGCGCCGAGGTTGACGCCCACCACGCCCCGCCGGCGCTGCGCCGCCAGGTTCGCGTGCACCGCCTCCATCCCGAGGCTGTTGAAGCCAAAGCGGTTGATCGCCGCGCGGTCCTCATCCAGCCGGAAGAGGCGCGGGCGCGGGTTGCCGGGCTGCGGGCGCGGGGTGACGGCGCCGATCTCGGCAAAGCCGAAGCCGGCGCGCAGCGTCGCGTCGACCGCGACCGCCGCCTTGTCGAAGCCGGCCGCCGTGCCGACAGGGTTCGGCAGCGCCAGCCCGGCCAGCCGCACCGCCAGCCGCGGCGAGGTGACGGGCCCCGCGCCGCCGGCGAGCCCCGCGCGCAGCGCGCTGAGCGCCACCCCGTGCGCGCGCTCGGGGTCCAGCCGATGCAGCAGCGCGAGGCCCGCGCGCTCGATCAGCGTCACGGGCCGATCTCCTCGGGGAAGCGGAAGCGTCCGTCCGGGCCGCGCTGCAGCGGCCGGGTCCAGACGATGTGGCGCGCCAGAAGCTGCCCGTAGAGATGCGGGAACCGCTCGCCGCCGCGCGCCTCCTCCCAGCGCAGCCCGCCATCAAGACCCTCGCCCAGCCGGCCGGTCTCGACCGCCAGCAGCCAGAGCGCCTGCGCGTCGCCGAAATGCCGCCCCGCGGTCTCGGCCACCTGGGCCGCGGTCGACAGGTGGACATAGCCGTCCCGCGCATCCGCGGGCGACAGCGGCACCTCCTGCGCCAGATTGTAGGCCGACATCTCGTCGGGGGTCAGCAGCTTGAAGATCAGCATCGCCCCGCACTGCCCGCCCGCACTCCCGCCGTCAAGGCATACCGGCCCCGGGCCGGCCGCGGTGGCCAGGCCCCGCCCGCTCAGCCCTGCGGCGTCATCGACTGGCGCGCCTTGCCGCGCTCGAGCCCGAGCTGGCGCTCGCGCCAGATGATGATGAGCCCGGCGAGCACGACCAGCGCCGCGCCGGCGATGGTCGCGTGCGTCGGCACCTCGGCGAACAGGAAATAGCCCGCGGCGATCGCCAGCAGCATCGAGGTGTACTCGAAGGGCGCGATCACCGCCGTCTCGGCGTGCCGGTAGCTTTCGGTCAGCGCGATCTGGCCGAAGCCGCCCAGGATGCCTGCGCCCACCAGCAGGGCCGCCTCCTCAGGCGTCGGCCAGACCCAGCCGAAGGGAATGGTGAAAAGCGCCAGCACCGAGGCCCAGAGCGAGAAGTAGAAGACGATGCAGGTCGTCGTCTCGGTCAGCAGCAGGTTGCGCACGGTGATCTGCGCCAGCGCGCCGAAGACGGCCGACATCAGCGCCGTCAAGGCGCCCACGGTCTGCCAGGGCGTCGCCTCGTCGACGACGCTGAGGCTCGGCGCCAGCACGATGATGACGCCGACGAGCCCCAGAAAGATCGCGCCGACGCGATAAACCCTGACCGCCTCGTGCAGGAAGACCGCGGCGAAGATCGTCACAAGCACCGGGCTGGCATAGCCGATGGCCGTCACCTCGGGCAGCGGCAGCAGCCCCAGCGCGGTGAAGCTGCACGCCATCGCCGACGCGCCGAGCAGCCCGCGCCAGAGATGGCCGAGCGGGTGCCGGGTCCGCAGCCCGTCATGCAGGCGGTGCGCCGACCAAAGCCAGACCAGGATCACCGGAATCGCGAAAAACGAGCGGAAGAAGACGATCTGGCCCGGCGGCACATGCGTCGAGACGAGCTTGATGGAGACCGACATCGCCATGAAGATGGCGACCGAGAGCACTTTCAGGCCGATGCCGCGGGCGGGGTTCACGCTCGCCCCACGGGCCGATCCCACTGCCATGTGCCCCGGACCAATGCCTCAGCCGCCCGATGCTGTCGCCGCGGCGTGCACGCGCCCGGCGAGGCGGGCGAGATTGGCGCGGTCGCTGTCCAGCGTCAGCTCGGCCTCGGCCGTCTTCAGTGCCCGGTCCGACTGGTGAGCCGCCGCCTTCGCCAGATCCGGCCGCCCGAGGCCGGCGAGAACGGCCAGCGTCTTCTGCAGCCTGACGCCGACCTCGAACATGGCCGCGCCGTCGCGGGCGAGCGGGCCAAAGGCATCCTGGCAGAGGTCCTCGGCCGCGATGGGCGGCGCCTCGAGGTGCGGGAACTGCACCTCGGGCGCGTCCTCGAGCGGCTCGGCCCAGGCGGCGAGCAGCCGTTCGAGGCGGCTGATGACGCCGATCGCCGTGCCCGGGTCGTTGACGCCCGGCGACAATGCGCGCGACGCGATCTCGGACAGGATGATCACGCCATAGCGCGGGTCCTGGTCGATCGAACGCTCGGCCGTCAGCGAGAAGGCGCCCTTCAGCAACGTCGCCTGCTCGGCATCGGGCTGGAACGAGGCATGGGCGAGGTCCGTCCATGAGCCGACGAGCTTGCCCGGCAGGACGAGGAGGCGGATCGTCCCCTGCCGGTCGGCGGCGACGCGCTCGAGCGTCGCCAAGTCGATCTCGGCGACATAGCCGGTCTGATCCACCCGGATGCCATGGCCGACCACAGGCTGCGTCACGAGAGGGCGCGCGCCCATGAACGGCTCGCTGCGCCGCGCCATCAGCGCGCGCTGAACCGCGGCCTCGACCTTGTTCAGCACCGCCCCGAGACGCACCAGGTTCTGCAGGTAGTCGACCCAGCCGAACAGCGTGACGATGATGGCGCCGATCACCATGGCCGTGGCAAACAGCAGCAGCGTCTGCCCTTGCTCGTCGTAATAGCCGAGCGCCAGCCCGATCAGCGCGACGATGGAGAAGACGAAGGCGGCGATGAAGGTCGACAGCACCCTTTGCGAGATCGGGTCGTCGATCAGCACCTTGGACGCCCGCGGCGTCGCCAGGTTGGCCGCCGCCGTGTAGGCGGCCACCATGGTGCCGAGCGAGAAGGTCGTCACGACCAGCATGCTGGAGGCGACGATCTGAAGCACCTTCTCGACCGAGTCGGGCTTCACCCAGCTCGTCAGCGAGGCGGGAAGGTAGTTGGTCAACGGCGGCGCGAGCAGCGCCAGCATCAGCGCCACCACCCCGTACACGGCCGACCGCATCCAGAGCCGGCCGATGACGGCCCGGCGCAGCCAGAGCAGCGCGCCCCTCACCGGATGTGCTCGGTCCTCTCGCAGCCCGGCCGCGTCAGGCGGCGATGTGCCCCTCCGCCTTGGCCCAGGCATAGGTCGCGTCGAGCGCCTTGCCCATCGGCTCGAACAGCGCGTCGATCTCGTCCTCGGTGATGATCATCGGCGGGCAGATGCCCAGCGTGTCGCCCATGGCGCGCGTGATCACGCCATGGCCGAGCAGCTCGGTCATGAGCTGGGCACCGACCTTGCCGGGCGTCTTGAACGGGGTCGGGTCGCCCTGCTTCGGCGCGACCTCGATCGCGCCCATCAGGCCGACGCCGCGCGCCTCGCCGACCAGCGGGTGGTCGGCAAAGCTCGCCAGCCGCTTCTGGAAATGCGGCGCCACCTTGCGGACGTGGCCGAGGATGTCGCGGCGCTGATAGATGTCGAGCGCGGCGCAGCCGACGGCGCAGCCGAGCGGATGGCCGCCATAGGTGAAGCCATGCCCCAGCACCGGCTGGCGCGACGCCTCCGCCTCGATCGCATCCGCCATCTCGGCATTGATCGCCACCGCCGAGAGCGGCGCATAGGCGCCGGTCAGCTGCTTGGCCATCGAGACCGAGGTCGCCGGGATGTCGAAGGTCTCGGTGCCGAACCAGTTGCCCGTGCGCCCGAAGCCGCAGATCACCTCGTCGGCGATCATCAGCACGTCGTACTTCTTCAGCACGCGGCCGATCGCCGGGAAATAGCCCTTGGGCGGCACGATGACGCCGCCGGCGCCCATCACCGGCTCGGCGATGAAGGCGGCGACCGTGTCCGGCCCCTCCTTCAGGATCAGCTCTTCCAGGTCCTGCGCCAGCCGTTCGGCGAACTGCTCCTCGCTCTCGCCGTCACGGCCCTCGCGCCAGTAATGCGGCGTCGTCGTGTGCTTGGCGAACGGGAAGGGCACGTCGAACGAGTTGTGGTTCAGCGGCAGCCCGGTCAGGGACGCTGCCACCAGCGTGATGCCGTGATAGCCCTTCTTGCGGGCGATGATCTTTTTCTTCTGCGGCTTGCCCAGCCCATTCATCATGTACCAGATCAATTTGACCTGGGTGTCGTTCGCCTCGGAGCCCGACGAGCCATAGAACACCCGCGCCATCGGCACCGGGTAGAGGTCCTTGATCTTCTCGGCCAGTTCGATCGCCGGCTCGTGCGTCCGGCCGCCGAAGAGATGGTAGTAGGGCAGCCGGTCGAGCTGGGCCTTGGCGGCCTCGACCAGCTCCTTGTCGCCAAAGCCCAGGCCCGCGCACCAGAGCCCCGCCATGCCCTCGATGAAGCGATTGCCTTGTTCGTCATAGACATAGACGCCCTCGCCGCGGTCGATCAGGTGGGCGCCGACGCGGCGGTGCTGGGCGGGATTGGTGTAGGGGTGGAGCAGCGCCTCGATATCGCGCGTCTGCGCGTTGGAAAGCGGCTTTGTGTCATGCGGCATCGGACGTCCTCCAAGGCTCGGGCAAGAGCCAACAGCGATAGCCGGTTTGCCGGCGCGGCGCCAGAGGGTCGCCTGTGGCGGCACCCGATGCAGTCGCCGCCCGCATGCACTGCTGGAATCCGGAGAGGATTTTGCAATCGTTGCGGCCCCGGCCTGTCGGGCGGCGCGAGCGCGATCCGTCTTCAAGATGCGGCGCCGCGACCCGCTGGTGCCGCCGCAAGAGCGAGGAGACGAACGATGGCAGCTGCCAGGAACACGATCTGCCTGTGGTACGACAAGGATGCCGAGGCTGCGGCACGCTTCTATGCCGCGACCTTTCCCGACAGCTCGGTCGGGGCGGTGTTCCGCGCGCCGAGCGACTTCCCGTCGGGCAAGGCGGGCGACGTGCTGACGGTCGAGTTCACGGTCGCCGGCATCCCCTGCCTCGGCCTGAACGGCGGGCCGCTTTTCCAGCACAACGAGGCGTTCTCGTTCCAGATCGCCACCGGCGATCAGGAGGAGACCGACCGCTATTGGGACGCCATCGTCGGCAATGGCGGCCAGGAGAGCGCGTGCGGATGGTGCAAGGACAGATGGGGCATCTCGTGGCAGATCACGCCGCGCGTGCTGACCGAGGCGCTGGCGGCGGGCGGCGATGAAGCCAAGCGCGCCTTCGAGGCGATGATGGAGATGCGCAAGATCGACGTCGCCAGGATCGAGGCCGCGCGGCGCGGCTGAGGCTCCGGCTGCGCATGCTGACGGGACGTCCGGCCCGGCGCAGACGATCCCCGCCAGATCCAGCCATGCGGCCGCATTGACCGGCCGCTGGCCCGCCGCCTAGGGTGCGCCCGCAGCTTCAGAGGGAGAGCGCGCCCATGTCCTTCAACGTCCAGCCGGCGGCGCCCGCGCGGCCGAACCGGTGCCAGCTCTTCGGGCCGGGCTCGCGCCCGCAGCTCTTCGAGAAGATGGCGGCGAGCGCGGCCGACGTCGTCAACCTCGACCTGGAGGACGCGGTCGCGCCCGCCGACAAGCCGGCGGCGCGCGCGAACATCGTCGAGGCGCTGAACACGCTCGACTTCGGCGCCAAGACCCTGTCGGTGCGGATCAACGGCCTCGACACGCAGTGGTGGTACGACGACGTCATCGCGCTGGTCGAGCAGGGCGGCGACCGGCTCGACCTGATCATGATCCCCAAGGCCGGCAATGCCCGCGACGTCTACGCCGTCGACTGCCTGCTTTCGGCGGCCGAGGCGAAGGTCGGGCGCAAGAAGAAGATCGGGCTCGAGGTCATCATCGAGACGGCGCAGGGCGCGGCCCGCGTCGACGAGATCGCGGCGGCGAGCCCGCGCTTGCAATCCATGAGCTTCGGCGTCGCCGACTATGCCGCGAGCATGGGCATGCAGGTCACGGGCATCGGCGGCGAGCAGGAGAGCTATTACACGCTGGCGCCGGGCGAGCCCGGCAGCGACCGGGCGCTCGGCTATCCCGACCCCTGGCACTGGCCGATCGTGCGCATGGTGGCTGCCTGCCGCCAGCACGGGCTTTTGCCTGTCGACGGTCCGTTCGGGGATTTCTCCGACCCGGACGGTTTCCGGGCCCAGGCGCTGCGGTCGCGCACGCTCGGCTGCGTCGGCAAATGGGCGATCCACCCCAGCCAGGTGACGCTGGCCAACGAGCTCTTCACGCCGTCCGAGGCGCTGGTCGGGCGCGCCCGCCGCATCATCGCCGCGATGGAGGAGGCGGACAAGGCCGGCCAGGGCGCGGTGACGCTGGACGGCAAGCTGATCGACCTCGCCTCGATCCGCCAGGCGCAGGTGATCGTCCGCCAGGCCGAGCTGATCGAAAAGGCCGGCTGACGGCGCCGGTTCCGGGGCCGTGCCGGCGGCACGCAGTTGCTTGCGCGCCGCCGGGCCCCGCCCTGGACTTGGTAGACAGACGGCACCGGGCCCCGGCGGCAGGCGAAGGGGCGCCCGCGCCGACGGGCCGGCGCCGCCCTCGACTCGCAGCCCGCAAGCTGCGGCAGCCGGGTTACCGCCCGGATAAGGTCGCGGAAATTCCGACCGGCGCGCCCTGCATTGCATTGACCGGCGCACCGGCTTAAGTGCCGCCGGGGCGCGGGGAACGGTCGCGGATGCAGAATTACCTCGATTTCGAAAAGGGCTTGGCCGAGCTGCAGGGCAAGGCGCAAGAGCTGCGCGCGCTGGCCGGACAGAACTCCAGCCTCGACATCGCGGCCGAGATCGACCAGCTGGACCGACGCGCCGGCGAGCTGCTGGTCAAGCTCTATGCCGAGCTGACGCCCTGGCAGAAGGCGCAGGTCGCGCGCCACCCCGAGCGGCCGCACGCCAAGGCCTATGTCGAGCGGCTGTTCACGGATTTCACGCCGTTGGCGGGCGACCGCAACTTTGGCGAGGACAGCGCGATCATCGGCGGGCTGGCGCGCTTTCGCGACCGGCCGGTCATGGTGCTTGGCCACGAGAAGGGGCACGACACCAAAAGCCGGCTCGAGCACAATTTCGGCATGGCCAAGCCCGAGGGCTATCGCAAGGTCGTGCGCCTGATGGCCCTGGCCGACCGCTTCGGCCTTCCCGTCGTGACGCTGGTCGACACGCAGGGCGCCTATCCAGGCAAGGGGGCGGAGGAGCGCGGCCAGGCCGAGGCGATCGCGCGCGCGACCGAGATGTGCCTGCAGATCGGCGTGCCGCTGGTCTCGGTCGTGATCGGCGAGGGCGGCTCGGGCGGCGCCGTCGCGATGGCGACGGCCAACCGGGTGATCATGCTCGAGCACGCGATCTATTCCGTCATTTCGCCGGAGGGCTGCGCGGCGATCCTGTGGAAGAGCGCCGACAAGGCGCAGGAGGCGGCGAACGCGCTGCGCCTGACCGCCCAGGACCTGGAAAAGCTCGGCGTCGTCGACCGCGTCGTGCCGGAGCCGGTCGGCGGCGCCCAGCGCGACCCGGCGAGCACGATCGACACCGTCGGCCATGCCCTCGACGAGATGCTGGCCGCTTTCCAGGGCATGACGGCCGAGGCCATCCGCGCCGAGCGCCGCCGGCGCTTCGTCGAGACCGGGTCGAAATCGCTGCAGTGAGCCGCCTTGGGCCGCGCCGGAGCAATCGCGGGCCCTGGCGCGTTGGTGGCGCATGTCATTCGCATCGAACACCCCTCTGAGGCTCGGCAGGCTCGTCCTCGCCGCCGCGCTGCTCATCCTGGCTGCCGGGGCGGCGCCGGCCGCCGAGACCGGTGACCTGGCCGGCCTGCGTGAACGCGCGCTCGAGCTCGTCAACGCGGCGCGGCAGGAACACGGGCGCGCGCCGCTGAGCCTTTCCGAGACGCTGAACGCGGCGGCGCAGGAGCACGCCCGGGACATGCTCGCGCGTGACTACTATGCGCACGTCTCGCCCGACGGCGAGAGCCCGCGCGACCGCTATATCGCCAATGGCGGCGACCGCAACGAGCTGGTGGCCGAGAACATCGCCAACTGCATCGGCTGTGCCGGGGTGCCGCGCGCATCGACCGTCGAGCAGCTGCAGGAACGCTGGATGGACAGCCCGGAGCATCGCCAGAACATCCTGTTGCCCGGCATCACCCATTTCGGCTTTGGCGTCGTCGCGGGCGACGGGACGCTCTACGCCGTCCAGACCTTCGCCGGCCCGGGCACCTCTGGCGGCCGGACGAGCGCTGCGCCCGCCGCGCCCGAGGGCGACTTCGGCGCGCCGATCGACCCCGCCGATCTGAACGAGGCCTTCGTCCGGGCCCTGAATGCGCGGCGCGACTTCAGGCGCGGCGCTGCAGCCGAGCGAGGAACTTTCGACGGCCGCGGCCCGACTGCTGCCCGAGGCTTCGGACAACCCGGCGACGCTGCGCCAGGGACGGCTGGCGGATCAGCTGCCGGACGGCTGGACCTCGGCCTCGGCCCTGGTCGGAAGCTGCGGCGGCTGCGGTGCCGAGGCGACCAGGGCCGATATCGACCAGTTCCTGCAGATGTGGCTGGATGAGCCCGCCTACTCCCAGCGGCTGCTCGGGTCCGGCGCCACGTCGGCGGGCTTCGCGCTCCGCGCCTATGGCGACGGCCGCAAGGTGGCGGTCGCGGTGCTCGGCGCCCGGCGCTGACGGGCGGGGGCCCGCGGGCAGATCACGCGGCGCCGCCCCGGGCGGTGCGCGCAACGCGGCGGCGGCTTCGTCCGCGAGGCGGTCCGACGCCGTCTCCATGACCGTCTCGACATGCCTCAGCAGGCCTTGCGTGGACGCACCCGGCGGCACCGTCTCCAGGAACTCGAGCACGGCGGTGCCCGGCGTCCGGCGGGTGCCGGTGCGAGGCCACACCCAGCCGGTGTTCGCGGCGGCGATCACGATGGGCAGGCCGAAGGCATCGTAGAGCTTCAGGACGCCGCCGCGAAAGGCAACGCGCGCGCCGGGCGCCACCCGCGTCCCCTGCGGGAAGATGATGACCTGGCCGCGGTCCTCTGCCCGCGCCGCCACGCCGTCGAGCATCGCGCGCACGGCCTCGCCGCCGGCGCTGCGGTCGATCGGGACGCAGCCGAGCCGCCGCGCGAAAAAGCCGATCACCGGCACCCATAGGAGGGAGCGCTTCATGACGAAGCGCGGCACCGGCAGCGCCTCGATCAGCATCAGCACGTCGAGAAAGGACTGGTGCTTCGAGGCGACGATGCAGGGGAAGTCCGGCACGGGCCCGCGGATCTCGCAGCGGATGCGGCAGAACGCCCAGAGCATATGGCGCACGGTGCGGCAGTAGCGTTTCGCCCAGCCCCGCGCTGCCCGCCGCGACAGCGCCGATCCGGGCAGCGCCACCAGCCCCATGCCGAGAAGCAGCGCATACATCGCGATGATGAAGGCGAGCGCCCGCACGGCCTCGCTCGCCGACCGGTTGCCGGGCGGCGGAAGCTCGGCCCCTCTTGGCGCCGTCGCCGTCATGGCATCCGCGAAAGCGCGAGCCGCACGGCGATGCGCGCCGCCACCCAGGCGATCAACGCCCCGGCCAGCGGTACGCCGAGGCCGAGCGCCGCCCAGCCGCCGCCCTGCGGGCGCAGCGCCACGGCGAGCCCGGTGCCCGCGTCGATGCGCGGCAGAAGCGCCAGCGCGCCGCAGCCCAGTGCCGCCCCGATCAGCGCGCCCGCGGCGGCGCGGCGCGCCAGCCGGCCGACGAAGGCCCTCGAGATGAAGCGGTCCTCGGCACCGATCAGCCGCACGACCTCGATGACGTGCCGGTTGGCCGCAAGCGTCGCCCGCGCGGCGAACGCGATCATCAGGGCCGCCGTCGTCACGACGAGGATCGCGGCCGCGAAGGCCAGGCGCGTCAACCCGTCGGCGGCGGCGATCAGCGGGCGGCGCCAGGCCGCATGGTCGTCGTAGACGGCGCCCTCGACCGTCAGGTCGAGCCGCCCCTGCAGTGCCGCCGCGTCCGGGCCGGCGCCTTCGAGCGTGACATCGATCAGCCGCGGCTGCAGGTCGGCCAGCGCCGCCGCGTCGCCGAGAAAGGGCGCCAGCAGCTCCGCCTGCTCGGCGTCGCTGAGCGGGCGAGCGGCGGCGATGCCGGGCGTCGTGCGCAGCACGTCGAGCACGGCGCGCAGCCGTTCCTCGCCGCCCTCGCCGCCGGCGACGCGAACGGTCGCCACGCCCGCGAGATCGGCGCGCCACTCGGCCGCGAGCCTGACCGCCGCGATGCCGGCCGCGAGCGTCAGCACCGCGAGAAAGCTCATGGCGAAGGCGACCCAGGCCGCGAGCGCCGCCGACCAGCCGGAATTGGGCAGCACCCGCGGGCGCGCCCTCAGGCGGACCGGTGCCTTCGCCGCGCCCTTGCTCACAGCGCTGCCGCGGCCTGCGTCAGACGGCCGTCGGCGAGGCGCAGCACGCGGGCCTCGACCGCGCCCTTGGCGCTGCGGACGAGGCCGAGATCGTGCGTCGCCAGCACCACGGTCTTGCCCAGCCGGTTGAGCTCGATCAGCAATCGAAGGATGCGCCCGCCCATATCGGGGTCGATGTTACCGGTCGGTTCGTCAGCGAGGATCAGGTCAGGGGCGTTCACGACGGCGCGGGCGATCGCCGCGCGCTGCTTCTCGCCGGCCGACAGCTGCGGCGGCAGCGCGCCGCTGCGGCGCTCGAGGCCGACCCAGCTGACGAGCTCGGCGATCTCGTCGGCATAGTCCGTCACCCGTTTGCCGGCCGCGACCAGCGGCAGGGCGATGTTGTCGAGCACGCTGAGGTGGTCGAGCAGCCGGAACTCCTGAAAGATGATCCCGATCCGCCGCCGCATGCGGGCGACCTGCACGGAACCTGCGGCCGCCGGCGTCTCGCCGAAAAGCTCGACCCGTCCCCGCCACGGCCGGTGCTCGAGATAGAGCAGCTTCATCAGCGTGGTCTTGCCCGAGCCCGAGGGGCCGGTCAGGAAATGGAAGCTGCCGGGCGGAATGTCGGCCGAGAGCTCGCTCAGCGTCTCGTCGCGGTCATAGCCGAAGGTCACCTTGTCGAGCAGGATCATCGGTTCGAGATCACCGGGCGCCGTCCGATCCTCGGCGGCACGAGCGGCCGCGTTGCCGGCGGACCATCGCAGAGCATGGCCAGGGCAGCAAGGGCTCCTGGGGCGACCAGGCGTGACCTCCGCGCGATTGCCACCCGGCGCTGCACGGTTTAGATGCAAAAAGGCGCTGCGGCCGATGGTGGGAGAACGCGAAGGATGGAGCTGACCTGCCCCTTGTGCGAGGCCCGCTACGGCGTGCCCGATGGCGCCATCGGCCGGCACGGCCGCGACGTCTCGTGCACGAACTGCGGTCACGGCTGGCGGGCAGTGCCGCCGGTCGAGCTGGATGCCGCGATGGCGATGGCGGGCAGCCGCCACGGACGTGCGGAAGGCGCATGGCCGGACGACGACGCCGATGGCACGAGCGCCGGCGCTGCCGAGCATCGCGCTGCCCGCCAGTCCGAGCCATCGCGCAACGCGCAGCTTGTCGAGATCCGCGAGATGATCGCGCAGGTGCAGTCTGACGGCGGCGGGTCGGCGTCGCGCGAGGCGCCGGCCGAGCCCGCCGCGCCGCCGTTGCGTGCGCCGGCGGGCGAGCACGGCCGGCTGGGCGGCGCCACCCCGCCGCTGGAAGCAACGCCGCGGCCCGAGTTGCGCCGGATAGACGACTTCGAGGAAAGCCGGACCGACGCATCGCCGCACCAGGACCCCCTGCGCCGGCGGATGGCCGAGCTCGACGCGCGCGCCGCGCGAGAGAGATCCGAGCGCGAGCGGATGCGCCGCAGCAGGTTCAATCGCACCGACGAGGGCAGGGGATCGGGCGCCTTCCTGACCGGGTTCCTCTTGGTGCTGCTGGTCGGCGCCGGCCTGCTCGCGGCCTATGTGATGCAGCCGAGGCTCGTCGAGCGCTTCCCCCAGAGCGAACCGGCGCTCACCGCCTATGGCGAGCGCGTGGACGATCTGCGGACCCGCGTGGCGGACGGCTACGCGCGCGGACGCGGCTGGGTGGCCGAAACTCTCGGCGACGGCGGCTGAGCCCCGGGGGCACGCTCTCGGGCGGGCGCTCGACCAGCTTGTGCACCAGGCCGCAAATGCGGCAGCCTCCCGCCATGGCGACGCAGGGCAGAATCCGGATCGGCATCGGCGGGTGGAACTTCGAGCCCTGGCGGGGGACGTTCTATCCGAACGGCCTGGCGAAGAAGGACGAGCTGCCCTATGCGGCGGGACGCTTGACCGCCATCGAGATCAACTCGACCTTCTACCGCATGCCGAGCGCCCAAACCTTCGCGTCCTGGCGCGACGCGGTGCCCCAGGGCTTTGTTTTCGCGCTCAAGGCGCCGCGCTACGCCACGAATCGCAAGCAGCTGGGCGAGGCGGCGGAGAGCGTCGGGCGGTTCGCCGAAGCCGCCACCGAGCTCGGCGACCGCCTCGGGCCCATCAATTGGCAGCTCGCCCCGACGAAACGCTTCGACGCCGCGGAGATGGACGGCTTCCTTGGATCGTTGCCCCAGCGCGCCCGGGGAACGGCGCTCCGGCACGCGGTCGAGGTGCGCCACCCTTCCTTCCGTTCAGCGGAGATGGTGCAGCTGGCGCGGCGCCACGGCGTCGCGATCGTTTGGGCGGCCGACTCCCCCTATCCCGAGATCGCCGAGGCCACGGCGGATTTCGCTTATGTCAGGCTGATGGGCACGCGCGAGGGCGAGCCGCTCGGCTATGACGCGGCGGCCCTCGACCGCCGGGCCGCTCACCTTGCCGCCCTCGCCGGCGGCGCCGCGCCCGACGGCGTCGAGCCGCTGGCGCCCGGAGCACAGAGGGCGTCGGGCGATGTCTTCTGCTTCGTCATCGGCGGCCACAAGGTCAGCAATCCCGCGGCCGCCATGGCGCTGATCGAGCGGCTCACCTGAGGCGCGCCGTTCAGCGCTCGATTTCGCCGATGAAGGAGAGCGCATTCGTCGCCATCGGCCGTCCTTCCTTGCCAGGGCAAAGCAGGGACGCAGCGACTTCAGCTTGCAGGGGTGCTCGACCTGCGGTGCGGCTGACCAGAGGGTCCTTCGCCGATCCGCCCGGTCAGACGCCAGCGGTTAATTTTTGATGAACGGCCCGGAAGCAATCGTATTCTTTTCAATCATTTACGTCGGTGTGCACGCGTGCACAGGCCGTCAGTTTCGGCTCGGGACAGCGAACCCGATCGTCCGGAGGCCGTCTGAGCACCCTGCGCTTGCCCCTATGCCGTCCGTTCAGCGGCCGCCCTGGCGATGCGGCTTTTGCAGTGCCCGGGCGACGGCGGACTGCAACTCGGGCAGGACCTCCCTGTCGAACCAGGGGTTCATCTTCAGCCAGGCGTTGTTCCGCCAGGACGGGTGCGGCAGCAGGAAGGTCGAGGGCGCGTGTTCCCGCCACTGCGCGACGGCAGCGGTGACCGACCCGCGCAGCTCCAGATGCCGCCTGATCGCGTGCCCGCCGACGATCAGCCGCAAATCCCACCGCTCGATCTCGTCCAGGCACTGCCGGTGCCAGGTGTTCCAGCACGCCGCGGGCGGCGGCAGGTCCGCTCCCGACGCGTCGTAACCCGGGAAGCAGAACGAGGTCGGGAGCACCGAGACGAGCGAGCGGTCGTAGAAGGTGGCCCGGTCGATGCCCATCCATGCGCGAAGGCGGTCGCCCGAGCGATCCCAGAAGGGCATCCCGCGCTGATGCACCTGCAGGCCGGGCGCCTGGCTGGCGATCAGGATCCTGGGGCGCCGCCTGAACCAGACGACCGGCCGAGGCGCGTGCGCCGTCGCCGTCGCGCCGAAGCGTTCGGCGCAGATGGTGCATTGCTCGATCCGGGCCGCGAGATCCGGGCCGGGACGCTCGTCGTACATGCTTTGCCCAATCTCGCGAATGGCCGGTTCCAGGCGCTGCGGGGGACCGCAGCCAGCCCCGCCCGGATACCCGGCGCGCCCGCGAGTTGCCACCGCAAAGCTCGGCCGGCGCGGGCGCCCAGACGGCTATCGCTTAATGACGGAGGTCCTCAGCGCCGGCCCATCTTCCTCCCGCCAAAGCCGTGCCGCTTGCGCCGCCTGCGACGGCTCCTCGCGGTCGGGCTCGTGGCTGTCCGGCATCGGCTCCGCCCCGATCGACAGGCGGTCGATCAAAAGCGCGACGAGGCAGGCCACCATCGCGGCGGCGATCAGCCCGGCCAGCAGGATCATCAACCGGCTCGGGCCGCTCGCCGGCGCCTGATCCGCCGGCACGTCGATGATCCTCAGCCGGAACTCCTCGTCGGCGAGGCGCATCACGTTCCGGTCGCTCGCCGCCTGGGTGTACGTCTGGTAGGCGAGCGTCGCCAGGTCGACATTGCGGAACGCGTCGGAGAACTGCTTCTCGGCATCGAGCACGTGCTCGAGCCGCTTGCGGTCGGCGTCGAGCGCGGCCTCGATCTTGGCGCGTTCCTCGCCGAGCGCCTGTTCCGCGGCCTCGATCTGCGCGTCGAGCGCCCTGACATTCGGGCTGTCGGGCGTGAATTTGGCCACGGCGCCGGCGCGCTCGATGCGCAACTCGTTCAGCTGGCGGCGCAGGGCCGAGATCTCGGCGCCCGGCCCGTTGTTGCCGCCGACGGCCACGCCCGCGCCGTCGTCCTGCTGCGAATTGCCGAGCAGGGGCGCGAGCTTCTCGATCCTGTCGGTCAGCGCCTCGCGCTCCTTGGCGGGATCGACGATGTCGGTGCTGCGGCGCAGCTCGCGCAGGCGGCTCTGTGCCTGGTCGAGCGCCGCGCGGGCGCGCTCGGCCTCTTCGGACAGCACCGTCTGCTCGGCCGTCTGTGCGTTGAGCGCGTTCACCCGCTCGACGTATATGTCGAGCAGGTGGCGCAGCACGACCGGCGGGACCGACGGATTGCGCCAGCTGAACGCGACTTCGATGACCTGCGACTGCCGGACCGGATAGATCGACAGCCGTTTCTCCAGCTCGGAGACGAGTGCCGTCCGCGGCGACTGCGGCTCGACGAGCTGGGCGCCGACCAGGAACCGATGCGCCGTGTCCTTCAGCCCCTCGACCAGTTCGAGCCCGCGGCGCAGAACCGGGTTCGACGTCGGCTGCCCCTGGAAGGCTTCGACCCCCATCTCGTCCACGAGCTGCTCGAGCAGGTCGCGGGACGCGAAGATCTCCGACAGCGTCGTGACCGCCTCGACGGTCTGCACCGCCGCGCCGGAGGGCGGCATTTCGGCACCGGACACCGAGATGGGCCGCTCGCCCAGATTGAGCAGCAGCTTGGCGTGCGACTGATAGCTCGGCGGCTTCAGATAGGCGCCCGCCACGACGCCGAAGCCCAGGAGCACGAAAAGCCCCAGGATCAGCCGTCGCCGCCGGCTCAATGCTCGGAACAGCTCGAACGTCACACTCATTTCCTTCGCCTTCGGCCGACGACTCTTCTCCCAGGTGGTCGGGCGACGGCGGATCGGCGAGTCGCCCTCTTGATCGGCTCCCGCAGCAATCGCGAGTGCCGCGCTGGGGTTGGTCCCTGCTTCCCCGACCGCGTACCCGGTCCGCCCGCCGACAATCTTCGGCGCTCCGCCAAGGCTCGCACGGCTGCGCCGGTAGCCCAAACGATCAAAGAAGTCTATCATCCAGCAAGTCTTTCAAAAGTCTTTCCTTGGAACTCGGGGCTGAGCGCGCGTGCTTCGACCCACGGGTCGAGACTGGATAGCTCTCCAGCAGATCGCGAGGCCCTCATCCTCAGGGTGAGCGTTGACAAAGCGGCCTCGCCTCTCAGATGTAGGCTAGTCGAAGTAAAGTTGTTCACGGCCTCATCAGCTCATCTTCAGGATGTTCCGGTTAGTAGGTTGCTCTTGACACAGGGCACGCCCTGATTTCTCATGTATTAACTTGCTCGCAGATTCGTTTAAAGCCTTTTGAGACGCATCTGCAACTGTGGGTTGTGCTGAGGATTATTAGTTCAAGTTCTGTGGGCCGGGGGTCATGGACTCATCTGTTAAGGCGTTGCGCCGGTCGTTGGCTGTTGATGCGGTCATCATATCGTTAATCTTCTGCTTGATGATATGGGCGACCTCGATGTCGGTCGAAGCCGGCAAAGATGTCGCCATTGCGATGATGGCCCCGGGGGGCATCATCCTTATCGGTTTCGCCACCGGGCTCTATGGTGGGCGGCTGAACTCGAATGCGCAGCTGCTCGGGCGGGGCTCGCTCGCCGTGGCGCTCTGCTTCGCGGTCGGAATCATCGGGGCGATGTTCGTCGACGTCAGCGACGACGTTCGGCACGGCCTGCTGATCGGCGCGCCGCTCAGCGGCGCGATCATGATCGCCGTGCGCGCTGTTCGCAGGTCGATGTCGGCATCGGCGGAATTCGGGCGCCAGCTGTTCATCATCGCTCCGGACGAGACGCAGCGCTATCTGCGTCAGCAATGCCACGGGGCGGCAACCCGCCTCTTCGTCATCGGAGAGGCGGCGGCCGACGCCTCCGGCAAGCTCGCCGCCGCCGATGTGGCGCGCCTGGAGGCATTCGTCGCCAAGGCGAACGCCAACAGGACGGTGGTGGTCGCCAGCAGCGCCCTGGCCGACCAGCGGCTTGCCCAGCCGCTGCTCCGCTGCCTCGACGCGGGCGGGCGGGTGGAAACAGTAGCAGACTTCCTCGCCGACAATTTCGGGAGATTGCCGAACGACGACAGTGAAAGCCTGCAGCGTCTGCTGGTCAGCAGCGCCAAGCCGCATCCCGTCGACCGCGCGCTCGAGCGCGGCATCGACATCGCCGTCGTCATCTCGCTGCTCGTGCTCACGGCGCCTGTCATCGCGATGATCGCCTTGGCGATATGGCTGCAGGACGGCGGCCCCGTTCTCTACCGCCAGACGCGAGTCGGCCTGAACGGGCGGTCGTTCACTCTGCTGAAGTTCCGGAGCATGCGCACCGACGCGGAATCGGATGGCGCCGCCCAATGGGCGCAGAAGAACGACGCGCGCGCGACGCCCTTCGGCGCCTTCTTGCGCGCACACCGGCTCGATGAACTGCCGCAGCTGTTCAATGTCCTGCGCAACGAGATGAGCATCGTCGGTCCCCGGCCCGAGCGGCCGGAAATGGTCGAGACCCTGCGCCGCGAGATTACTCTCTACGATCACCGCCACCGGGTGCGCCCCGGCCTGACCGGCTGGGCGCAGATCAATTTCCCCTATGGCGCCAGCCTCGAGGATGCGATCGAAAAGACTCGCTACGACCTCTATTACGTCCAGAATCGCAGCCCGATGCTGAACCTGCTCATTTTGCTGCAGACGATGCGGGTCGTCATCTTCGCGGAAGGCTCGCGCTGAGCCCGTCGCAGCGCCGGTTCCTGACCACGTTGCGTGGGATGCGTCCCAAGGCGAACATGATTGGCACGCCGACGGGCTCGGCGCGCCTGGCGCCGTCGCTATCGGCTGTCGGCTCTGTCGATCACCAGAAGGCAGCCGCACAGGAAGCCGATCAGCAGCAGCGTTCCGAAATAGAACGTGTATGCGGTCACGAACGCTCCGTTCATCGCATAGATGACGATGCTGATGGCGATCGCCGTCGCGAGATTGCGCGCGCGCGGATCTTTCGCGGCGCGCGACAGACGGACGGCGACAAAGATCATCGTCAGGACGGCGGCGGCGCCGGACAGGATCCCGATCACGCCTGTCTCGGCCGCAAGCTGCAGATAGGTGTTCTCGGCCACGCGGATGATCTCGACGCGCTCGGGGCCGAACTCGTGGAATGGCCCGATGTGGTGCGCGCGCGCCGCGTCGAGATAGTACTGAGGAAAGTTTCCGATGCCGATGCCCCTCAACGGGTGCTCGGAAAAGAGCGCAAGCGCCGTCTCCCAAAGCTTGAAGCGCAGGGTCATGTTGTCGACATCGTTGATCCGGTCGGAGATGCCGGCGCCGATGAACGGCCACGCAGCGACCAGAACGAGCGCGACCCCCGCGGCTGCGGCGGCCAGCCACGGCCTCAGCTGACGATAGACAGCGCCCATCAGCACGCAGGCAACAACCAGGGCGAGCAGCGGCCCGCGGGAGAAGGTAAGCCCGATCCCGATCACCAGCATGAGGGCGACCGCGCCATAGACCAGGCGGTCGCGCGCACAGTCGGCGACCGCCACACGAATGGCCGCGAAGGGGAAGATCATCCCCATCACCATCGCGAACTCGAGCGGGTTGCCGTAAACGCTGAAACAGCGATAGGCGATGTCGCCCAGAACGTCGCTCGAGAAATAGCGGACGTCCATCTCGGAGCTGTACATGTCGAGCAGCGGGTTATGCCCCAGCGCGTACTCGACGACCGCGTAGGCCGAAGCCGCGACGCCGCCGGCCATCAGGAACTTCGTCAGGCGCTCGAGATCCCGCGGCCCGCGGCAGGCAGCGGCGATGGCGGCGAGGGCGGCCGAGGGCAGCAGGAAGATCTTTGTCCACATTGCCAGCGCCTCCGACCCCGTCCGCGCGTCGACAAGCGACGTGGCGGTGATCGCGGCGAAGACGGCCAGGGCCAGCAGAATCCGCCGCCCTGCCGCCGCGGGCGGCTCGGGCAGGGGGGCGCGTGCGATGTGGGCGAGCGCTCCGGCCGCCACCAGCGCCAGCAACAGCGTCGTCGAGATCGGCGGCGCGTAGAGCCCGCCCGGGATCGGCGCCCGCAGATAGGCAGGCAAGGCGACGTGCGCAAAGAGGAAGACACCGAGCGCGATGACCGGCGCCTCGACAGCGACCAGCAGATAACCAAGGCCGAGCAGCACGACCGCGAGCCCCGGCTGCAGGACGAGCAGCAGGCCGCCGAGCGGCACGGCGGCCACCACCCCCGCAAGCAGCAGGGCGCGGCCGGCCGACCCCCGCTCCGACCCCCGTTCCGTCAGCGCAGGCATGGCGCGAGCTCCTCGCAGCCGGAAGCAAACCGCCAAGCCGGCGTGGCCGCTCCTCCGACGGGGTTGCGCTCGCCGGCCCGGTCACATGCAGCATCCCGCTGCGCCCCGAGCCTGCTCTTAAGGCAAAAAGCGGCGTGCAAAATCGAAACCCTGAGATGACCGAAGATCACAATGCCCGTCGAAGATACGCAGAGAACTGGCGCTCGACCAGCATCAAGTCGAGCTTTGGCGACGCGGTGCCGATCCGCCGCGCACCGAGCGCTCGATCGGCCGGCCCATGATCCCCAAGCGCACCATGCATCCTGCATTCCGCCCAATTCCAGAGAGTGCCGCAGCAGGGCCTTCAAAATGCCGCCATTGGCCCAACGAATTGTTTAATTTCGCGCGGCAACATCTTTGCCGCCGCCGTCCAGGCCCAGGCTTTCTCGTGCCGAAAGGATTGTCAAGCACTGTACTCGAGCACAGACATACGCAGCTTTCCAAGGGGGCTATTCCCGGAGGATCTCAGGGTGAGGCCGTCTCGCATGGCTCCTTGCCGCCTTGGTGGTGGGCGCATCCGTCGGCCCTTGCGCCTCCGGCGAGGCCAGCTCCGGCGAGGTGGGCTCCGGCACTGGGCCGCTGATCGGCGCCGCCGGCGTGCCGCATGCGCTCGGCGCCACCCGCGATTACGAGCGCATCTTCAACGTGCTCGCCGCGAACGGGGTCGACCTGTTCTTTCCGACTTTCCAGTACGAGGAGGCGCCCGAGGCCCGGTCGCTGGGCTTCGAGGCCGACTTCGCGCCGCCCTGTCGTTTCGACGATCCGGCCTTTGTCGCGCTCCGCAAGACGGGCGTCCGGCTGATCGTGCCCGCCAGCATGCTCTACGATCCCAAAAAGCCGCTGCCGGCGCTCGAGGCCGATCCATTCGCCGCGCTGCTGGCCTGTGCGGGCGACGGCACCGTCTTCGGCGTGCTCTCCTATGACGAGCCGGCGCACAACGGCATCGCGCCCGAGGCGACGCAGGCGCTCTATGACAGGATCAAGGCCGTCGCTCCCGACATGCCCGTGCTGATGGTGCATGCCCCGCTGCGGGTCGCGCCCGACGCACCAAGTGAGGATCCGGGGCGGCTCGCCTATCTGGCCCAGGTGGCCGAGCACAGCCGCGCCGCCGACATGGTCGGCTTCGACACCTATCCGATCCCCGAACCGATGGCGCGCGTCGGCGCGCCCGATGCCGGAAACCGCATTCTCGGCCCGGAGGACGCTGCCGGCTCTTATCTCGACTACATCCGGAAGGCCGCGCCCGGCAAAACGTACCTCGCGGTGCTGCAGACCTTCTCGCCCGCCGACCAGTACGCTCCCGCCGAGCTTGCGCGCATCCCGCAAGAGCTGCGCGAACGGGCACGCCCGCCGTCGCGGGCCGAGCTCGACACCATGCTCCACGACGCCGTGGATCACGGGGCCAGCCTCGTCGTGTGGTACGGCGGCGGTTTCACCAAGTCCGAGGCAGCGCCGCAGTGGCGCGACACGCTGGACGTCTCGGCACAGCTGAAGGCCAAACCGATGAGAGCAGCGAAGGCAGCATCGGCCGCATCGGCGGCACTCGTGCTGGCGGGCGGGTTGGCAGGCGCCACGCCCGCCGAACAGGCCTATCGGCTGGCCGAAGGCGACCAGCTGCGCATCGTGCTGCCGGGGGCACCGGATTTCGCCGGCCTCTACCTGCTCGGGGCGGACGGGCAGATCGCGCTGCCGGTGGAGCAGAGCGTGCGGCTCGACGGCATGACGCTCGACGAGGCGACGGCCGCCATCCGCCAGGCGCTGTCGAGCGCCATCCAGCAGCCGGTCGTCGGCGTCGAGATCGCCGAGCGCCGGCCGTTTTTCATCATGGGCGACGTCGGCGACTCGGGCGCCTATCCCGCGCAGGCCGGCCTGACGCTCGGCAAGGCGCTGGCCATGGCCGGCGGCGCGCGCCGCAAGCTCAGCGACGAGTTGCAGGCGACCGTGGTTTCGGTCAGGGCCAATGAGGAGTTCGCCGGCTCGCTCTTCGAGCTCGCGGCCGCGCGCATTCGGGCGGCGCGGATCGAGGCGGCTCTCGCCGGACGGAAGGCGTTCGACGCGCCGCAGCCACCTCCTGGCCTCGACAAGCAGAAGATCGCCGCCGTCGAGGAGCGCGAGCGGGCGATCCAGGAGGCGTCGATGGAGGCTTTCGACAGCCGAATGGAGCTGTTGCACCGGCTGCTGCAGACGCGCGTCGACGAGATCGACGCGCTCGAGGCGCGGCTCGACACCATTGCCGAGCATGCCCGGCGCCTCGATGTCGACATCGCCGAAGTCGAGGACCTGCGGGCGCGCGGGCTGTCGACGATGGACCGCCTGCAGTCTCTGACGCGGGAGAAGGACCGCACGCAAAGCGACGTGCTCCAGACCAGCGTCATGCTGAACCAGGCTCGCGAGGAGCAGGTGCAGATCGAGCTGCAGCTCGACGAGGCGCCGAGCGAGCGGCGCATCGACCTGCTGAACGGGCTGTCCGAGACGCGGCAGAAGATCCGTCAGCTGGAGGGCAGCGTCGCCGCCTCCGCGCAGCTGCTCGACGCCAGTGGGACGACCGCCGCCGCGGCGGACATGATCCAGGTGACCTTTACGATCACGCGCGGCGACCAGCGGCTGGACAATGTCGCCGACCTCAACGCCCCGGTGCAGGCCGGCGATCTCATCGAGGTCAGGCGCACCGTCGCAGCCGCCCTGCTCGGCCAGTAAGCGGCGGCGCGAAAGGAGAGTGTTCGGATGACTGCCCCAGCCGGCGCCGCAGGCGCGATGTCGATCGACGTGGAGGAGGCCTTCCACGCGGCCGCGCTCTCCACGGTCGCGCCACGCTCGGCCTGGAACGGCATGGAGAGCCGCGTGGTGGCCGCGACCGATCGGATCGTCGCGCTTCTCGACGCAGCCGGTGCACGCGCCACCTTCTTCGTGCTCGGCTGCATCGCGGCGCGGCACCCCAAGCTGGTCCGGCGGATCGCCGAGGCCGGCCACGAGGTGGCGAGCCATGGCTGGGCGCATTACCGCGTCGGCGAGCAGACGCCCGAACTGTTCCGGGCCGACATCGAACGCGCGAAAGCCGCGCTGGAGGATGCCGGCGGGGTGCCGGTTCTCGGCTATCGGGCGGCGAACTTCTCCATCGATGCGGACACCTGGTGGGCCTATGAGGCGCTCGCCGAGACCGGGCATCGCTACAGTTCGAGCGTCAACCCGGTCCGCCATGACCATTACGGCCTGCCCGAGGCGCCGCGGCAGCCCTTCACGACGGATGCCGGCGTTCTCGAGCTCCCGATGACGGCGCTCGAGGGCCTCGGGCGCCGCTGGCCGGTCTCGGGCGGCGGCTGGTTCAGGCTGCTGCCCTATGCGCTCTCGCGCGCCGGCCTCTCCCGTGCCGTGGCATCCGGGGCGCGGCCGATCTTCTACTTCCACCCTTGGGAGATCGATCCCGGCCAGCCGCGGCTGCCGGCGCCGCGGCTCGCCAGGTTTCAGGCACTACGTCAATCTCGAGGCGATGGAGGGAAAGCTCGAGAGGCTGCTCGCCGATTTCGCCTGGGACCGCATCGATCGCGTCTTATGCCGACAGTCTGGCCCGTCCGCCGGCGCGATGGCGGACGCCTCGCCGAGAGCTCGAGCTTGCCGCGGCGGCCGAGCCTGCCGCCGTCCCGCGCCGCGAACTCCAGTAGCGCACCGCACCCGTCCAGCCGAGGAGGTCATCATGCCGAGCTCGCCGCCGCGCATCGCCCAGATCGTGACGAGCATGGATGTGGGCGGCGTGCCCGATCACATCCTGACCCTGGTCGGCGAGCTGAGGCGCGACCATGAAATCACCCTCGTCACGGGCGATGTCGACGCGCACAACGCGGCGGCGCTCGACGCGCTCGGGATCGAGGTCGTGCGCCTGCCTGCCTTCCGGCGCCTGCCCGACCCGACGCGCGACGCCAGGCTGGTGCTGTCGCTGGCCAAGCTGATGCGCGAGCGGCGCTTCGACCTTGTGCACACGCACAGGTCCAAGGCCGCCCTCGCTGGTGCGGTCGCCGCGCGGCTGGTCAACCCCAGGCCGGCCCTCGTGAACACGGCCCACATACTTGGGTCGATCGCCTTCTCCAATCCGGTCGTCCGGGGGTTCTTCGGCATCTATGACCGCGTGCTGCTGGGGACCGCGACCGATGCCGTCATCGTCGTCTCCGAAGCCATCCGCGACCAAAGCGTGCCGGCTCGGCGTCATCCCGCCCGACCGCATCCATGCGGTGCAAAACGGAATCCTCACCGACCGCTTGCGGGTGAGCCCGGGCCGAAGCCGCGGCCAAGCGCGCCGAGTTCGGCGCCGGGCCCGACGACGTCCTGGTCGTCAACGTCGCGCGGCTGGTGCCGTGGAAGGGCCTCGAGATGCTGATCGATGCGCTGGCCCTGCTGGCGCCGAGCAGGTCGAATCTGCGGACGGTGATCGTCGGGGACGGGCCGCTGCGCAAGGCACTGGAGGAACGCGCCATCGAGCGGCAGGTCGCCGACCGCGTCATCTTCGCCGGGTTGCGGCGGGACGTGCCGGCCATTCTGGCCGCGGCAGACATCTTCGCTCTGCCCTCGATCGCCGAAGGCATGCCGATCGCGATTCTCGAGGCGATGGCGGCCGGGCTGCCGATCGTCTCGACCGCCATCGACGGCGTGCCCGAGGTCGTGCTCGAGAACGAGGTCGGCCTGCTCGTCAACACCCGCGAGCCGGCCGACTTCGCCGCGCGGCTCGACGCGCTTGTGGTCGACCGTGACCGGCGGCGGCGGCTCGGGGCAGCCGGGCGCGAGCGCGTCGAGACCGTGTTCTCGGCCCGCCGCATGGCGCAGAACACGGCGAGGATCTACCGCGACCTGCTCGGGGCGCGCGCCGATGCGATGCCGCTTGCCGAGCAAAGCGCCGCATGACCCGGAGCATGCCAGCGATGCCATCGGCGCCTGGCCGCGCGCCCCTTGCCACGATGGACGAGTGAACGATGCCGCGTGTCTCGGTCATAATCCCGAACTGGAACGGGGCGCACTGGCTGGACCCCTGCCTCGACGCCCTCGAGCGTCAGACGTTCCGGGATTTCGAGGTCGTCGTCGTTGACAATGGCTCTACGGATGCGTCTGTCGAGCTGCTGGAGCGGCGCCGCGGCGCCGGCGGCCTCGATCTGAGGATCGTCGAGCTGTCCGAGAACATCGGCTTCGCGGCGGGCATCAATGCCGGAATCTCGACCTGCACCGCCGAATACATCGCCGCCCTCAACAATGACACGGTGCCCTGCGCCGACTGGTTGCAATCGCTCGTCGAGGCGCTCGACGAGCACGCGGCAGCGGGCTCGGCGGCGTCGGCCATGCTGAACCTGTCCGAGCCTGACCGGATCGACACCATCGGCGACGGCTATCGCTGGGACGGCCGCTCCTACAAGATCGGCAATGGCGGCCTGGCCTCACGCATCCCCGAAAAGCCCTTCGCGGTGTTCGGCGCCTGCGCCGGGGCGGCCCTTTATCGCCGTCGAATGCTGGACGAGATCGGTCTCTTCGACGAACGCTATTTCGCTTATATGGAAGACGTCGACCTCGCCATCAGAGCGCGTCTGGCCGGTTGGGGCTGCGTCTGCGTTCCCAAGGCCGTCGTCCTGCACGCCGGCGCAGGCACGAGCGGCGGGTTCGCCTCGGACTTTTCGGTGCGGCTGACCACCAAGAACGTCTACGCGACGATCCTGAAGACCCTGCCTGCGCCGCTGACGCCTTTCGTCCTGCTGGCGAGCCTCGCGACATTTTCGGGCGGCATCATCGGCGCCCTCCTGTTCGACAGGCCGCGCTGGATGCGGCCGCGCATGCGCGCCGTCATCTCCGGGATGGGCGCGGCGGCGCGAGAGGCGCCCTCGATGCTGGCGACCCGCGGTAGGACGCAGGCCCACCGCAAGCTGTCGACCGTCGCCTTCATCAGGCTCATCGGCGAGAGCGCGGCCCTGCGGCGCCGCTTTGCCAAGAGCCCCTCATGACCAGGCCGATCAGGGTCCTCTTCGTCGCGCCGCACCCGGTGGAAGGCCCCTCGACGCGGTTTCGCATCAGCCAGTTCCTGCCCTATCTGCGCTTGAACGGTGTCGAGGCAGAGCTGCGGCCTCTGTTCGCCTCCGACGAGGTTCAGCTCGTCTACGCCCCCGGCCAGGCTTTACGGAAGGCTGCTCTGACGCTTCGGGCGGCTCTCAGGCGGCTGCGGGACGTCGTCGATGCGGGCGCCTTTGACCTCGTCTACATCCTGCGCGAGGCGTTCCCTTTCGGCCCGCCCTGGTTCGAGCGGGCGCTCGCCTGGCGCGCCGGCCGCATGGTCTTTGACTTCGATGACGCGATCTACACGCCGGCGACGAACTACGAGAACCCCCTCGATCGTCTGCGCGTCTGGTCCAAGCCTGCCGAGCTCATCAAGCGGGCCGATTGCGTGGTGCCGGGCAGCGACGTGCTCGCCGATTATGCGCGCCGCTTCGCCGACGACGCCCGGGTCGAAGTGCTGCCGACCGTTCTCGACGCGGACGCCTTCACGCCCGATCCCTCGGCCCGCGATCCGGAATGGGTCACCATAGGCTGGATGGGGACGCCGCGGAACACGTCCTATCTTCGCCCGCTGCGGCCCGTCTTCGAAGCGGTCAGCGCCGCGCATCCCAGGGTACGCTTTGTCGTCGTGGGCGCCGAACCCTTCCATTGCGGCAGCGCCCGGGTGACGTTCCGCGACTGGCGGCTTTGCCGCGAGATCGACGATCTGCGCAGCTTCGACATCGGCATGATGCCGCTCGCCGACGATGAGCAGGCCCGGGGCAAATGCGGCTTCAAGCTCATCGAGTACATGGCGGTCGGCGCGGCCTGCGTCGCGAGCCCCGTCGGGGCAAATCTCGCCATTCTGGACGTGGGGCGCACGGGGCTCTTCGCCTCCTCGACGGCTGAGTGGACCGGGGCGCTCGACAGGCTTGTCCGCGAGGCCGACCTGCGCCGGCGCATGGGAGTGGCTGGCCGGGCGCGGGTCGAGAGCCGGTATTGCGTGAAAGCCGTGGCGCCCCGCCTGCTGGCCGTGATCCGACGCGCCGCCGGCGCCCCGACCGGCGCACCCGGCGACGCACCGGCCCGCGCGGGCGGCGCTCGGGATGTCGGCTGCGAGGCCGAGGCCAACGAGGCCCTGATTCGCACGGATGCCCCCGCGTGAGCGACGTGGCCGAGACGACGCGCGGGCTGCTCCGCCGGAGTCTGAGCAACGCTACACTCTATCTCGGGGCAAAGATCGGCGCCAAGCTGATCAGCTTCGCCTATTTCCTGATGCTCGCGCGCTGGGTCGATGTCGGCATGTTCGGCATTCTGACCTATGCCGCGACGATCGTGGTGCTCGCCGACACCATCGCCGATCTCGGCATGGGCCGGGTGTTGCTGCGCGAGGTCGCCCGCGGGCCCGAGACCGCCGCGCCCTTGGTCCGCGTCCTGGTGCCTTCGAAACTGGCAGTCAGCGTCTCGCTCTACGCCGTGATGGCCGTCGCCATCGCCGGCCGGTTCGACGAACCAGGCGCGGCGCCGGTCTTTGCGCTCCTGACGATCAGCGTCGCCACGACCAGCGTGGCAATCCTGCTCGAGCAGGTGCTGCACGCACGCGGGCGGTTCGACATCGCGGCGGCGAGCTACCTTGTGCCCGCCGTCGTCCAGCTCGCAGCGGGCGCGTTGTTTCACGCCGCCGGCGGCGGCGGACCGGCCTTCGCCGCGGCGCTCTGCTGCGGCAGCGTCGCTTATCTCGCCGTCATCCTGGTCGGCCTGCGCCAGCTTCGCATCCCTCTCGCGGTCACGCTCTCGGTACGAGAATGCGTGGACGCAGTGGCCGGCGCGTTGCCGTTCGCAGCCGTCTCCGCCCTGCTGCTGCTCTCGCTGCGAGTCGAGTTCTTCGTCCTCGGGCAGATGGAGGATGCCGAGCAGATCGGCTGGTTCGGTTCGGCGGCCCGGCTCTTCGAGGCGGCGCTGACGGCGCCGCTGGCCTTCGGCGCCGTCGCCACGCCGCGCCTCGTCCAGGCCTTTTCCGGCAGCGGTCGTTCGGCCGGTCTTCTCTATGCGCACTTCGCGCGGATCGCCACGGTCGGGACGACGGCGGCGGCGCTGGCCGGCTGGGTGTTGGCCGGGCCCGCGGTGGATCTGCTGCTCCCGGCGGATTATGCGCCGGCCAAGCCGCTGCTCGTCCTCATGCTGGTCGGCTACCCGTTCCTGTCGCTGCACCTGCTCAACGTCAGCTGCATGCTGGCCCTGCAGTCGCAGCGCCCCCCGCGCTGCTGATGGCGGCGCTGGTGGCCGTCCAGACGGCGATTGCCGTGGCGCTGATCTCGATGGACGCAGAGCGCGGCGCGGCGCTGGCGCTCTCGGTTTCGGCCGGCGTCGCCGCTCTGGTGTCATCGGTCGCGGTGCGCGTCTGGCTGACGCGGCGCTTCGTGCTGCTGCGCGCTGGCGCGCCGGCGCTGATCGGTGCCGGCGTCGGGGCCGTTTCGCTTTGGACCCTGGGCGATGCTGGGCTGCCGGCCGAGTTGCTGTCGGTCGTCGCAGCGATCCTGGCGATGGGCGTCGCCGTCCTGATCTTGCCGCTCTCGCCCTCCGCGACTGGTCGGCACCGCTGGACTGCCGCTCCGCTGCGCGACTGAGCGGCCGCGCGCCTATTCCAGGGCGGGGACCGCGTCCGGCACGGTGAACCAGAAGATCGAGCCGCTCTCGCCGTTCGGCGAGACCGCGAGCTCGCCCTTCCACATCGAGACGAGCTGCCGGCAAATGGCCAGGCCAAGTCCCGAGCCGCCGCCCCGACGCGTCCACGAACCATCAACCTGATAGAAGCGCTCGAAGATCCTTTCGCGCTCCTCGGCCGGGACGCCGATACCAGTATCGATGACTTCAAAGCGAAGGATGTCGTTCGCCAGCCTGCAGACGCGCACCGTCACCTCACCCGTTTCGGTGAACTTGATCCCATTCGAGACAAGCTGTCTCAGAACCTTCCGGATGTTCGCCGGATCATGCACCCACTTGCGATGCGACAGTCCACGAAGATCACTGAGAAGCAGCAGCCCCTTTTGCCGCGCCTTTTCGCCAAACATCTCCAGGACCGAGCTGACGAGCAGCTTGATGTCGAATTCCTCGCGCCTGACCTCGACACCGTCGGAGTCGAGATCGACGACGTCGAGAGCATTCTCGATGAACTCCAGCATGTCCGTGCCGGACCGCATCACGAGCGCCAGCATCTTCTGCTGCTGCGCGTCGAGATTGGTCCGCGACAGCAGATGCGACACCCCCAGCACGCCGTTCAGGGGCGTGCGCATCTCGTGGCTGATGGTGGAGAGAAAGACCGATTTCGCGCGGTCGGCGGCCTCGGCGGTCTTGCGCGCCTCGATCAGCTGCTCCTGGTACTCGCGCGCGACTGTCACGTCGACCGCGCTGACCAGGATGGCGAACCCTCCGGTCACCGCGTCGCGGCAGCGCTTGGCCAGGATGTCGTGCCAGCGCTTTCCGGCGGCCGTGCGGACCAGCACCGTCTCGCGATGCTCTCCCATCTCCGCCAGCTTGCCGAGGAATTCCTGGGCCAGGTCCGGCGTGTCGAAATCGCTGCCGAAGCAGTGCCGACCGGGCCCGAAGGCCTCGCGGAAGGCCGGATTGGCATAGAGTTCGAAGCCCTCGGCGTCGAACAGGGCCGTGATGACAGATGTGTGCAGCAGGGCGTCTGCGCTGCGGATCGTCTCGGGAACGGCGATGTCCTCGTTGTGCGCCTCGACCAGCATGCCGAGCCGCCCGTTGGGCAGCGCGTGCCGGCGCAGCAGCGCGCGAACCCTGAAGGGCTTGCCATCGGGGTAGAGCGTCCAGAACTCGCGGATCTCGCGGTCGGGATAGACGCGAAAGTCTTCCATGTGCTGGAAGAGCCGCGCCTTCACCGAAGGTGACATCTCGTCGTGGAGCCGCCTTGCCGCGAGCTCCGGGACGGTGGTGGCGCTCCAGAGCGCGAGCGCCCGCCGGTTCGCCCAGACGATCGAGCCGCGGGTGAAGTCGTAGACCCACAGCGCCGTTTCCAGCCGATCCACGATCAGCTCATCGCCGCTGGCTGCCGCGTCTGGCTGGCTCTGCGCACTCATTCCGGACCCGTCCCCAGGCACACGGCTCAAGCCTCGTATCTGTCAAAACTCCGTTAATCGACGATTACGGTAACCAAGCCGGAAATCGCCAACCGCCTGGTCTGCAACTCGTCGGCCGGCGCCCGCCTCGAATCATGAAAACTCTACTAATGTTTCGATGTGAATTAAATACGAGTTTTAGTTAAAATAACGAAGAACTAGAGTTTAAATACTCTCAGGTTGAACTGGCATTTTAATTGCAAGAGAACCGCTGCAGTGGCGTTTTCCAGAGAGGTCAGGTCATGAAGCAGGACGAGTTCTTCGGCGAAGCGACGGCGCTGCCCGCCGATCCGCTGCCGTTCAAAGGCGAAATGCAGGATCTGCTGCCCCGGCTCGTCGAGCGGCTGGGGATCGAGCGCGATACGCAGCACCGCTTTCTGATGGTCGCTCACCTGTTCGACGACACGATGCGCATGCTCGCGGCGCTCGAGCCCGTGATGGAATGGGACGCGATCATCGGCATCTCGTATTCGTCCAATCGAGACGGGTTAGCGGCCCGCTGGCGCGCCCGCTTTGGCGATCGCGTGCATCTGGCGGCCGACCTGGACGACCTCGAGAGAATCGTGGTCGAGCAGATCGCGCGCTCGCTGGCGCGCTGCAAGGCGAACGGTCAGAAGCTGATCGTCCAGGAAGTGGGCGGCTTCGTCGTCCCATTGCTGCACAGGTACTTCGCCGACGAGCTCTGGCTCGTGAAGGGCGTTGTCGAGCTGACCAAGCAGGGCGTCTGGCGCGACGAGAAGCTGACGCTCGGCATCCCTGTCCTGCATTGCGCCGACAGCGAGCTGAAGCGGCTCGAGGCGCAGCGCTGCGGCGAGACGATCGCCCGCTGCCTCGACGGCGTGGCGCGCGAGCTCGGCCTCTCGCTGGCGGGCCGGCGAGCCTGCGTGCTCGGCGCCGGCTGGATCGGCTCGGGCGTCGCGCGGGCGCTGCGGCGTCTCGACATGATCCCGCAGCTCGTCGACCGCGACCCCGTCAAGATCGTCGAGGCACGGCTCGACGGGTTCGCCGCCAGCGCCACGCCCGAGCGCATCGAGGAGTGCCAGCTGGTGGTCGGTGCCACCGGCCATACCTCGATCACGCCCGAGCTGATCGAGCGCCTGCCCAACTACGCGCTGATCGCGAGCGGCAGCTCGCGCCAGATCGAGATCGATGTCCGGTATCTGAACAAGCATCCGTCCCGCCGCCTCGGCGCCGCGGTACGCGCGTTCGCGCTCGGCGAGACCGGGCGGCGTCAGGTGCTGCTGGTCAACGACGGCTACCCGACGAACTTCCTGCCAGGCTCGGCCAGCGTCGCCGACGAGATCGTCGAGATGATCCTCGCCGAGATCGTCGTCCTGCTGCTGACCCTGATGCGGTCGGAAGTTCCCGCCGGGATCCACCGCATCTCGCTCGAGCAGGAGCGCGAATGCGCCGAGCTCTGGCTTGCGCTCCGCGATGCGGCGACGCGCCAGAGCGGTCAGCCCGAACCGACCCCTTCCACCCGTACTGTTCGTTCCTTTGCTCCCGAGGTTGCGTGATGAACACCCATGTTTCCAATGTCCTGGTCGATGCCGTCGCCGTCGGGGATTCGGCGCACTCGCCCTATCTGGTGGCGCGCCTCAGCGGCCAGCGGCCGAACCTTTACGGCACGGTGAAGTTCGACACCGTCGTCCGCGAGCTCAAGGCGCTGGGCGAGCGGCTCGGCCGGCCGCCGCGCGTGCTCGATCTCGGCTGCTCGACCTCGATCTCGCGGCATTATCTCGAGATGGGCGGGCTCGAGTTCGACTATTGCGGCGTCGACTACGAGGCGCATTTCCACCCGGACATCGTCATGGACGTGCGCCAGGTCTATGACCAGCGCGACAAGCTGCCCTGGCAGCCCGACGCGATCCTGCTGCTCGACGTGCTCGAGCACCTGCCGGGGCGCGCGCACGACATCGTCGCCGTCATGCGCCAGTGCAACGAGCTGATCTCGTCCGAGGGCCTCGTCTTCGTGGTGGTGCCTCAGCTCTACCGCCTCGATCGGCTGAAGCTGTCGCATCTGCACTATCCCGAGCACCAGGTGCGCTTCACGCTTTCCGAATGGCACGAGCTCGTGGTCCGCGGCATGGACGTGGTCCGGATGCGCGGCATCGGTTACCTCTCCTGCCTGCCCTACCTGCCGATGCTCAGCCCCTCCTATGACGAGAAGGGCACGCTCGGGGATCTGTTCCGCTACCTGCGCGGCACGGTCTTCGAATGGGCGCCGCTCAAGCCGATCGAGATCGGGCTGACGCGGCTCCTCGGCCGCATCCCCGGGCTGCAGGGCTGGTGCAACAGCACGTTGATGGTTTGCCGGAGGAAGTAGCCGCCAACGGCCGAGGACGCGGGCGGCGGGCACCGGGGCCTGCCGCTCGCGATGATTGCCGACTCCCCCGGCGACGACTAGGAGTGCGTCCCATCGCGGCGCCGCAGAGGCGCGCGCAGGAGACCACGCCATGACCGGACCGAGGCATGCCCGTTCGGACGCGATGAGGATGTGGTGGCGGGCGGTGCTCGTCTTCTGCCTCGCTTTGGCGCTCGCGACCGGCGGTGCATGGGCGCTCGACACCTCGACGGCGCGGCAGCATGTCGACGACACGATCGACGAGATCGTGCAACTGCTCGCCGACAATCCCGCGCCGCCCGAGGCGGCCTCTCGGCTGCTGCAGATCGTCGAGCGACGGGCGTCGGTTCGGCAGGTCGCGCGCTTTGCGGCGGGCCGCTACTGGCGCAGCATGTCGGCAAGCGAGCAGGCGGCGTTCACGGACGTGCTCGCGCGCTATCTGGCAGAACTTTATGTCGGGCGTTTCGGCGAGGTCGACGGCTCGGCCGAGGATCTGCGCCGCCTGGTCCGCGTGCGCGGCACCGAGGACGCGGGCGCGAAGGGGGTGCTCGTCCGAACCGAGATCGCGCCGCCCGGATATGCGCCGGTCGAGGTCGATTGGCTCGTTTCCGATCAATCGGGCCGTGTGCAGGTCGCGGACATCCTCGTCGAAGGCATCTCGATGGCGATCACCCAGCGCGAGGTGGTCGGGGCCATGATCGAGGCGCGCGGCGGCGACATTGCCCTGCTCCTGCGCGACCTCAGGCGCGAGCTCGACCAGCGGGCCGGCATCGCCCGCCCCTGAACGGGCCAGCGCGACGCCAGCAAGACGCCAGCGAGACGGCCGTCGAGACCGGCCAGATCCCGGCCAGATCCCGGCCAGATCCCGGAACGATGCCGGGCGCGAACGATCGCGCGCGGCGCTGCCCTGTGCTGTAAACCTCTCAGGCCGATAATCCCGTTTCAGGTCATTCTTCGGTCAAATTCCGATGGCCCTCTCAGAGCAGTTCAAAAACCAAGAAGCGGGGCAGGCGGGGTCGCGAAGATGGTTTCCTTCGGTTCGGGATATCGCGTGCTGCAGGCACGAGACCGGGGCCTTTTCTCAGATCCCAAGGTCGTGGCTTTCCGGCTCGATCCGGTGACGCTCGATTTCGCCGAGGTCAGCGGCAGTGCCGAGGCGCTGCTGGGCTTTTCGAGCGACGAGTGGTGCGGACCGAGCTTCTGGTCCGGCCGGCTCCACCCGGAGGATGGCGAGGCCTGGCGCGCCTTCTTCGCCGACTGGCCCGCGGCGGGACGCGAGGACCAGCTCGAATATCGCGTGGTCGATGCTGGAGGGCAGATCGTCTGGGTTCACCAGGTCATGATGCCGGGCGGCGAGGCCAGCCGTAACGGCATGATCTGCGGAGTGCTCATGGACATTACAGAAAGGATCGCCCGCGAGGCGGAAGTCAGCAAGGCGCTGATGCTGAAATCGGAGCTGTTCCGCATCCTCGCCGAAGAGCTCGCGCCGCCGCTGCGCGCCATCTCGGTCTATGGTGAGATGCTCGAGAGGCATCTGGCGGCGCAGCGCGACGATGTCGGCAGCGACCATGCGCTCGGCCTACGCGACGGCGTGCAGCGGCTCGACGGGCTTATGGTCCAGCTGATGCGCGCCGCACAGAACAACATGACGGTCGAGGAGATGGCGGCATTTCTGTCGGGGATGCGCGGGCCGCGCCGCTCCGGCTGACGCGAAACGGGAAAGGGCCGCGCCATGCGGCGCGGCCCCCTATCCCTCGTCAGGTTCTCTTGGGCGATCAGAAGTCCATATCGCCCATGCCGCCCATGCCGCCCATTCCGGCACCGGCGCCAGCGCCGGACTTCTTCTCCGGCTTCTCGGCGACCATGGCCTCGGTGGTGATCAGCAGGCCGGCGACCGACGCTGCGTCCTCGAGCGCGGTGCGGACAACCTTGGCCGGGTCGATGATGCCCCAGTCCATCATGTTGCCATAGCGCTCTTCCTGGGCGTCGAAGCCGAAGTTCGTCTCCGAGCTGTCGAGCAGCTTGCCCGCGACAACCGCGCCGTCGACGCCGGCGTTCTCGGCAATCTGGCGGACCGGCTGCTGCAGCGCGCGACGGATGATGGCGATGCCCGCATCCTGGTCGGGATTGTCGCCCTTCAGGTCAGCCAGCTTCTTCGAGGCATGCAGCAGCGCGGCGCCGCCGCCAGGGACCACACCTTCCTGCACCGCGGCACGGGTGGCGTTCAGCGCGTCGTCGACGCGGTCCTTGCGCTCCTTCACCTCGACCTCGGTCGAGCCGCCGACGCGGATGACCGCAACGCCGCCGGCGAGCTTCGCCAGCCGCTCCTGCAGCTTCTCCTTGTCGTAGTCCGAGGTGGTCTCATCGATCTGCTGACGGATCTGCGCGACGCGCGCCTGGATCTCGGCCTTCTCGCCGGCGCCGTCGATGACGGTGGTGTCGTCCTTGGTGATGCGGATCTTCTTGGCGCGGCCGAGCATGTCGATGCCGACATTCTCGAGCTTCATGCCCAGATCCTCGGAGATCACCTGGCCGCCGGTCAGGATCGCGATGTCCTGCAGCATGGCCTTGCGGCGGTCACCGAAACCCGGCGCCTTGACGGCGGCGATCTTCAGGCCACCACGCAGCTTGTTGACGACGAGCGTCGCCAGCGCCTCGCCCTCGACGTCCTCGGCGACGATCAGCAGCGGCTTGCCCGACTGGATCACCGACTCGAGCAGCGGCACCATCGGCTGCAGCGACGAGAGCTTCTTCTCGTGCAGCAGGATCAGCGCGTCCTCGAGCTCGGCCACCATCTTGTCGGCGTTGGTGATGAAGTAGGGCGAGAGATAGCCGCGGTCGAACTGCATGCCCTCGACGACCTCGGTCTCGGTCTCGAGGCCCTTGTTCTCCTCGACCGTGATGACGCCCTCGTTGCCGACCTTCTGCATCGCCTCGGCGATCTGCCGGCCGATCTCGCGCTCGCCATTGGCCGAGATCGATCCGACCATGGCGACCTCGTCGGAGTCGCGAACGGGGCGCGACGCGGCCTTGATGTCCTCGACAACCGCCTGGACGGCCTTGTCGACGCCGCGCTTCAGGTCCATCGGGTTCATGCCGGCGGCGACCGCCTTCATGCCCTCGGTGACGATGGCCTGGGCCAGGATCGTCGCCGTCGTCGTGCCGTCGCCGGCCGTGTCATTGGTCCGCGAGGCGACCTCGCGCACCATCTGGGCGCCCATGTTCTCGAACTTGTCGGAAAGCTCGATCTCCTTGGCGACGGTGACGCCGTCCTTGGTGATGCGCGGCGCGCCGAACGACTTGTCGAGGACGACGTTACGCCCCTTGGGGCCCAGCGTCACCTTGACGGCGTTGGCCAGCGTGTTGACGCCCCTGAGCATCCGGTCGCGGGCATCGGAATGAAATTTCACGTCCTTTGCAGGCATGTATGTCTTCTCCTGTCAGAATTTCGTTGGCTGCGAGGGCCTTGGCTCAGGCCGCCTTGGCAGCGCGCTGGTTGCTGAGCACGCCGAGGATGTCGCTCTCCTTCATGATGAGCAGGTCCTCGCCATCCAGCTTGACCTCGGTGCCCGACCATTTGCCGAACAGGATGCGGTCGCCGGCCTTGACCGACATCGGGATCAGCTCGCCCGAATCCTTCCGCGCGCCCTCGCCAACGGCGACGACCTCGCCCTCCTGGGGCTTTTCCTTCGCGGTGTCGGGGATGATCAGGCCGCCCTTGGTCTTGTCCTCGCCTTCGATCCGACGGACCAAGACGCGGTCGTGCAGGGGGGTGAACTCCATGGAATGCGCTCCCTTTTTGCGTTCCAGTGATGTTTCTTGTGCAGCGGAAAAGGCCGGCGGCCGTTGATGTCCGCCTGTTAGCACTCACCGCTGCCGAGTGCTAACGCTCGGCAAGGCGGGAGTTAGATAATCGGGAAATGCATGTCAAGAGGGACGCGCGATCGCCCTGGGCCCGTGCGGGCCCGTCCGGCTCCGGGTTCCCGCGGCAGAGCGACGCAAGCCGCCGAACCCCTTATGGGCAGGCGGCGAGGACGACGATCTCGACCAGCGTCTCGCCAGCCAGCCCGGCCTCGACGCAGGCGCGCTGCGGCCAGTGCTCCGGGTCCTCGCCGAGCCAGGCGCACCAGGCACGGTCCATTTCGTCCTTGGCCGAAATGTCCGTCAGATAGACCGTGGCGGTCAGGATCCGCGAGCGGTCGGTCCCGAGTTCGCCCAGTACCCGGTCGATCTCGGCCAGCGCGGCCACCGTCTGGGCATGAATGTCCGGTGCCCTACCTTGGTCGGTCGCCACCGCCCAGGCGAAACCGTTGTAGCGCGTACCGGCGTTGCGGCCCCTGTAGACGCCGCGCACGCGGCCGATCTCGATCATGCGGCCCGCGCTCCCTCGAAAGCATGCACGAGCTCGGGGCGGGCCCGACGATGGGCGGGCGACGTGCGCCCGCCTTCCTCTCGCCCCAGAGACCGGTGCAGAGGCCGGTGCAGAGATCGGCGCGGACCGGTCAGCTCTTGAACCACCAGCGCTCGGACCAGCGCTCGCCGTCCATGTCCCAGTTCACGGCCATCTCGCCATGCCCGATCTTGTTCGAGAGCGCCATGACCCAGGCCGCGAACATCGGCAGCAGCGCGCCGCCATCGTCGTGGACCAGCTCCTGCATCTCCCAGTACATCGTCTGGCGCTTTTCCTGGTCGAGCTCGGCGCGCGCGGCGACCAAAAGCTCGTCAAAGCGGTCGTTGCACCATGCGGACTCGTTCCAGGGAACGCCGCACTCATAGGCCGTCGAGAACATCTGGTCGGGTGTCGGCCGCCCGCTCCAATAGCTGGCGCACCAGGGCTTCAGGTTCCAGATGTTTGACCAGTAGCCGTCATTGGAAGCCCGCTCGACCGTGACGTTGATGCCTGCCGGGCCTGCCGATGCCGCCATCAGCTGCGCGGCGTCCACCGCGCCGGCGAAGGCCGCCTCGGACGAGATCAGCGTCAGGTCGATCGAGTCGAGGCCCGACTGCTTCAGGTACCACTTGGCCTTTTCCGGATCGTACTCGCGCTGTGCGATGTTCGGGTTGAAATACGGCATCGCCGGCGTGATCGGGTTGTCATTGCCCACCGCGCCGTAGCCGGCCAGCACCTTATCGACCAGCTCCTGCCGCTTGATCGCGTACTTCACGGCGTTGCGCACGTTCGGGTCGGTGAACGGCGCCTCGTTGCAGCGCATCGGGAAGGTGAAGTGCTGATTGCCGTCCAGCGCCGCGATGGTGATGTTCGGGTTGCGCTTCAGCAGCTCGACCGTCTTGATGTCGACGCGGTCGATGGCGTCGACGGCCCCGGTCATCAGCGCGTTCTGGCGTGCCACCGGGTCGATGATCGCCAGCATCTCGATGCGGTCGAACCAGCCGCGGTCGCTGCGCCAGTTGTCGTCCCAGCGCTTGAAGTCGGCGCGCACGCCCGGCTCCCAGTTCTCGAGCACATAGCTGCCCGAGCCGTTCCATTTGCTCCAATCGACCTTGCCGTCGTCGCCCGCCTTGCCGATCGGCAGGTGGTAGTCGCTGAGCAGGAAGGGGAAGTCGGCATTGCCCGCGTCCAGCGTGAAGACGACGGTCGTGTCGTCCTTGGCCTCGATGCTCGAGACCGGCGCGACCAGCGGCTTGGCGGCCGATTTGGAGTCCTCGCCGCGATGGTGGTCGATCGAGGCGACGACGTCCTGCGCGCGCACCTTCGAACCGTCGTGGAACTTCGCGTCGCGGATCTTGAAGGTCCACTGCTTGGCGTCGGAGGTCGCCTCCCAGCTCTCGGCCAGCTCCGGGATCAGGCTGCCGTCGGCATCGACCTCAGTCAGGTGGTTGTAGGTGGCGAACCCCATCGGGATCACGAAGCCCGATTCCCAGCTGCCGGGATCCGGGCTGTCCGAGGTCTGGCCGTGCCCCTTGCCGACGCGCAGCGTGCCGCCGCGCTTCGGCTGCTCCTGCGCACGCGCCGGCCGCAAGCCGGCGCCGAGCAGCAGCGCGCCCGCTGCCGCGCCCTGCATGAGGCCGCGTCGCGTGACGCCGCCGATGATCGTTCTTGACATGCAATCTCCTCGTGTCGTGACGTCCCCCGCCGCCGGCCTCTTGCGGCCGATCTTGTCTCGCGCCTTTCCCGAGCGCGGCCGGCGCGATCCTCGGGCCGGGCCAATGAAAGTGCAAGCCTTTCTTCGGACGCCCATCGGGCGGCCAATCGGGCGGGCGGCGAGCGGCGGTCGCGACGCCGGCGCATTCGCCAGCGCGCCGCCTGGCCGATCAGGCGCTCAGCAGCGGTAAACGCCGGCGGCGCAGCGGCGAACCGTGCGGCGGCCGACGCCAGCGATGCTGACCGGCGTCAGCGGCCGACCGACGATCGCCGCGGCCTCGTGGACCATGCTGATCCCGCTGCCGCCGGAACGGGTGTCGCCCACCTGCACGCCGCAGAGCGCGATCAGCGCGACGGTGGCGGCCAGGGCGACGCGAAAAGTGACGTTCATTTCTGCGCTCCGAGCTTGAAGTTCTCCGGCAGGTCGCCGGCGCCCTTGAGTTCGGCAATCCCGACCTCGGTGGCGCCGGACGTGTTCTCGAAGGCGAAGCTCGGCCGCTCGGCTGCGGCGCCGGTTCGGAAGTCGCGGACCCGCCATGCGAACTGCGGCCCGCCTTCCACATCGCGCGCCGTGATCACGTACATGCAGGGATAAGGCTGCTCGCCCTGGGCCACCCAGATCTGCCAGTCCGCGTTCTCGCCCCGGCCCGCGAAGTGGTCGCACTCGACGCCCTCGATGACGCCGCTGCCCAGGTCCTTCACTTCGGTCACGCCTGCCATCAGCGCGTCGCCGAGATCGGTCATCAGCAGGTCGGCGCCGGGCGCCGGCACCTTGAACCGCTCGCGCAGCGCGTCGATCAGCGCATCGGTCGTTCCCGGCGCATCGGCCTGGGCGTAGACGTTCGCCGACTTGCCCAGCACCGTCAGCGTCTCGCCGTCGAAGATCATCTCGACGTCGGCGAAGCCGCCCCTGCGGTGGATCAGCAGCTTGTCCGGCCGATTCAGGGCGACGTCGCCCGAACTCGCCAGCGTCAGTTTCTCGCCATTCTCCGTCACCACATCCAGGGCGGCATCGAAGTCGAGCGAGATCGCCTGCGCCGCCGCCATGAAGTCGGACATCGCCTGGATCTTCTGTCGGGCATAGGCCTCGTCGGCATCGGCCGGGCCCGTCATCGCCAGGAGCAAAATCGCGCCCGGCAGCAGCCCGGTCCCGCGGACGCGCCGCGGGTCCTTGGTCGTCATGTTCGAACCCCCCTGGTCGGCGGGCCTGCACGGCACCGCGCCATCATGATACAGCCAACCGCCCCGCCGCGCCACCACGGCCCTGCCAGTCCGATGACGGTCAGCGGCCGCTCGGTCCACCCCCGGCGATCAGGCCGCCTTGGCGAGGCTCCTCAGCACATAGTGCAGGACGCCGCCGTTCTCGACATAGGCGATCTCGACCTCGGTATCGATCCGGCAGAGCAGGTCGATCTCGCGGGTCTTGCCGTCGGCATAGGTGATCGTCGCCTTGACGGTCTGGCGGGGCTTGGTTGTGCCCTCGAGGCCCGTGATGGTGATCGTCTCGGCCCCCGTCAGCCCCAGGCTGTGCCGGTCCTCGCCGCCCGTGAATTCGAGCGGGATGACGCCCATCCCGACGAGGTTCGAGCGGTGGATGCGCTCGAAGCTCTCGGCGATCACGGCCTTGACGCCGAGCAGCGCCGTGCCCTTGGCGGCCCAGTCGCGCGACGAGCCCGTGCCGTACTCCTTGCCGGCGAGGACGACCAGCGGCACGCCCTTGTGCTTCCAGTCCATGGCCGCCTCGTAGATCGAGGTCTGGCCGCCTTCCGGCCCCTTGGTGTAGCCGCCCTCGACGCCCTGCAGCATCTCGTTCTTGATGCGGATGTTGGCGAAGGTGCCGCGCATCATCACCTCGTGATTGCCGCGGCGCGCGCCATAGGAGTTGAACTCCCGCTCCGGCACCTGGCGCTCGACCAGGTACTGCCCGGCCGGGTGGCTCTTGCGGAACGAGCCGGCGGGCGAGATGTGGTCCGTCGTCACCGAGTTGCCCAGGATCGCCAGAATGCGCGCGTCGTGGATGTCGGTGATCTCGCCGGGCTCGGGCCCCATGCCCTCGAAATAGGGCGGGTTCTGCACATAGGTCGAGGTCGAGGGCCACTCATAGGTCAGCCCGCCCTTCACCGGAATGTCGCGCCAGCGCTCGTCGCCGGCGAAGACGTCGGCGTATTTCGACTGGAACGCCTCGCGCGTGACGGTGCGGTGCACCATGTCGGCGATCTCGGCCTGAGTCGGCCAGATATCCTTCATGTAGACGGGCTTGCCGTCGCTGCCGGTGCCGATCGGATCCTTTGTTACGTCGATGTTCATGTCGCCGGCGATGGCGTAGACGACGACGAGCGGCGGCGAGGCGAGGTAGTTCGCCCGGCAGTCGGGGTTGACCCGGCCCTCGAAATTGCGGTTGCCCGACAGCACCGAGCAGACGACCAGATCGGCGTCGTGGACCGCCTCGGAGATCGGCTCGGGCAGGGGGCCCGAATTGCCGATGCAGGTCGTGCAGCCATAGCCGACCAGGTTGAACCCCATCGCGTCGAGATCCTCCTGCAGCCCGGCCGCCTGCAGGTATTCGGTGACCACCTGGCTGCCCGGCGCGAGCGAGGTCTTGACCCAGGGTTTGCTCGTCAGACCCTTCTCGTGCGCCTTGCGCGCCACCAGGCCGGCGCCGATCATGACATAGGGGTTAGAGGTATTGGTGCAGGAGGTGATCGCCGCGATCACGACCGAGCCGTCGCGGATCTTGTAGTCGGCGCCCTCGACCGGCACTTCGCGCGGCCCGCTCTCGCGGAAGTCGGCGACGACCTTGGCGAAGGCAGGCGCGGCGTCGTCCAGCGCGACCTTGTCCTGCGGCCGCTTCGGTCCGGCGAGCGAGGGCACGACGTCGCCAAGATCGAGCGAGAGCGTCGCACTGTAGACCGGGTCGTAGTCGGCGCCCCGCCACATGCCGTTCGCTTTGGCATAGGCCTCGACCAGCTGGATGCGGGACTTCTCGCGGCCCGTCGTCTCCATGTAGCGCAGCGTCTCGCCGTCGATCGGGAAGAAGCCGCAGGTCGCGCCGTATTCCGGCGCCATGTTGCCGATCGTCGCCCGGTCGGCCAGCGGCAAATGGTCGAGCCCCGGCCCGTAGAACTCGACGAACTTGCCGACGACGCCGTGCTTGCGCAGCATCTGCGTGACGGTCAGCACGAGGTCGGTGGCGGTCACCCCCTCCTTCAGCGCGCCCGTCACCTTGAAGCCGACGACTTCGGGGATCAGCATCGAGATCGGCTGTCCCAGCATCGCCGCCTCGGCCTCGATGCCGCCGACGCCCCAGCCGAGCACGGCCATGCCGTTGACCATCGTCGTGTGGCTGTCCGTGCCGACCAGCGTGTCGGGATAGGCGACCTCGACCCCGTTCTGGTCCTTGTCGCTCCAGACCACCTGACTGAGGTATTCGAGGTTCACCTGGTGGCAGATGCCCGTCCCCGGCGGCACGACGCGGAAATTGTCGAAGGCGTCCTGGCCCCATTTCAGGAACTGATAGCGTTCGTAGTTGCGCTCGTACTCGCGGTCGACGTTCAGCTGGAAGGCGCGCGGATTGCCGAACTCGTCGACCATCACCGAGTGGTCGATCACCAGGTCGACGGGGTTCAGCGGGTTGATTTTCTCCGGGTCGCCGCCCAGCGCCACCATGGCGTCGCGCATGGCGGCGAGGTCGACCACGGCCGGCACGCCGGTGAAATCCTGCATCAGCACGCGTGCGGGCCGGTAGGCGATCTCGCGCGGGTTCTTGCCGCCCTTCTCGGCCCATTCGCTGAAGGCGCGGATGTCGTCATGGGTGACGCTCTTGCCGTCCTCGAAGCGCAGCATGTTCTCGAGCACGACCTTCAGGACCGCGGGCAGGCGGCCAAAGCGCCCCAACCCGGCCTGCTCGGCCGCGTCGATCGAGTAATAGGCCAGCTTGCGGCCGCCGGCCTCGAGCTCGCGGCGGGTCTTCGCGGTGTCGGTTCCGACGGTGATCGGCATGGCTCGGGTTCCCTTGTGCTGGCGGTTGCCATCGCGCCGGCCGGGGCCGCGGTCGGCCTCGTCGAGGGGCGCGCTTTCCGTTGCGCTTATTGGCCAAGTTCCGGGCGGAACGCAATGCCGCCCCGGTGATGGAAGCGTGATGGCGGCCTGCGCGTCCGGAATGCCTTCCCTGCGCGGGGCCGGGACCTTACCAACGCCCTCCATGGAGCTTGTCCTTCAACAGCTCGCCTGCCGGCGAGGCGGGCGCACGGTCTTTGCCGGCATCGACTTTCGCCTGGGCGAAGGGTCCGCGGCGCTGGTGCGCGGCCCGAACGGCGCCGGCAAGTCCAGCCTGCTGCGCATCATCGCCGGCCTGCTGCCGCCGGCCGGGGGCGATGTGCGCCTCGGCGAGCTCTCGCTCGCCCGCGACCGATCGGCCGTTCAGGAGCGGGTCGCCTTCGCGGGACACCTCGACGCCGTCAAGCCGGCCCTGACGGTGGCCGAGAACCTCGGCTTCTGGGCCGGCATCCTCGGCGACGGTCGAGGAGGCGCGCGGGGGCGCGCGGCGGCGGCGCTCGACCGCTTCGGCCTTGGAGCGATCGCCGAGCGGCCCGCCGGCCAGTGCTCGGCGGGTCAGCGCCGCCGGCTGGGGCTCGCGCGCCTGCTGGTGCTCGACAGGCCGCTCTGGCTGCTCGACGAGCCGACGGTGTCGCTCGACGCGGCCTCGACCGCGCTCGTCGCCGAGCTCGTCCGCGAGCACGCCCAGGCCGGCGGCCTCGCGCTGATCGCCACGCATATCGACCTCGGGCTCGGCGCTCTGCCGGTCCTGGAGATGCACGCCCCGGCCCAGCAATCGGCGGTGGTCGGCCGGGACGCCTTTCTCGAGGGCGATTGGTGAGCCCGTTCGTGGCGCTTCTCCGGCGCGACGTGGCGCTGGCGCTGCGGCTCGGCGGGGGCGGGGGCATCGGCCTTGCCTTCTTCGTGCTCACAGTGGTCCTCGTGCCGCTCGGCATCGGCGCCGACGGGGGCACGGGGGGGCAGGTGCTGGCGCGCATCGCCGGCGGCGTGCTCTGGATCGCGGCGCTGCTCGCGGCGCTCCTCAGCCTCGACCGGCTGTTCCAGGCCGATCACGAGGACGGCTCGCTCGACCAGCTGATGCTGGCGCCGATGCCGCTCGAGCAGGTCGTGCTGGTCAAGGCCGCGGCGCATTGGCTGACGACCGGGCTGCCGATGACGCTGATCGCGCCGGTGTTGGGCGTGATGCTGCAACTCCCCGCGCCTGTGCTGCCCGTGCTGACCGCGGCGATGGCGTTCGGCACCCCGGCGCTCAGCCTCATCGGTGCGGTCGGCGCCGCCATCACGGTCGGCGTCAGGCGCGGCGGGCTGCTGCTCTCGATCCTCGTCCTGCCGCTCTACGTGCCGACGCTGGTCTTCGGCGCCCGTACGGTCCAGCAGTCGCTGCTGGCGCTCGACCCGGTGCCGCCCTTGGCGCTGACCGGGGCGATCAGCCTGCTCGCCGCCGCACTCGCGCCCTTCGCCGCGGCGGCAGCGCTGCGCATCAACGCCCGCTGAGCCCCCGCGCGGGCAGCACGCGGAAGGCCGACTCGACGAACCGTAGAGCGAGAAACACACCAGGCCCGCGCCGGTCACCCCGAGCAGCACCCGCCCGTAGACGGCGCGGTGAATGCGCTCCAACGCATCGCCGAAACCGCCGGCCGCCCGCGGCTCGAAGTTCCAGGCGGACCAGACGATGAACCCGCCCATGACCCAGAAGACCATGCCGCGGACGACCAAACCGAAGCCGAACAACGGCACGGCCCATCGAACCAGATGCGATGGGCGCAGATGTGACAGGTACCTGCTGCGCACGCCCTTCCAGATGGAGAACGAGCCGAGCGAGATCGTGCCGATGCCGACGAGCGCGACGAACCAGCGCCCGATGATCTGGTCGATCAGATAGGCGACGAGGCCCACAAGCCTGACGCCGCTGCCAGGGCGTCCAGGGACCGCCGATGGCAAGCCGCAGCGTGTACCAGGCGAACAGCAGGTGCAGCGCGGCCACGAAGAACAGCCCAAAGCGCTCGACCCAGCCAAAGCCGCGACCATGCCCTGCCAGGTCGACGATGGCATCGAGGCCCCGCCAGACCGCGTAGGCTAGCAGGCCGCCGGCCAATGCCAACAGGACGGGTTTGCTCCAGGAGTGCTCCCGCAGCCGATCGAGCGAGCCGAGGAACCCTTCGGCGGGCCCGCCACGGGACGCAGCCGCGATCGCCAGCGCGCCGACGATCGAGGTAGACGCACCCACGGGCGGCATAGCCGGCCCGCATCGCCCAGACCACGAGCGGGCTGCCGTTCCGGGCCATTTGTCTCCTTCGACTTCCGCGACCGATGTCTGCGCGCCTGGCAGCATAATTCCCCCGGACCGGCCGCCACCACCCCTCGCCGGCGCGCTCAACGGCGAATCGATCGAGCGCTTGCTGGCCGCTGCGCGGAATCACGCGCCAGACGGCCTCGCCGAAGAGGTATGCCGAGAAGGCGAGCAGGCCCGTGCCGACGATGCCCAGCATGGTGCGCCCGTACCAGGCCTCGTGGATGTGCCGCAGCGTCTGGCCGAAGCCGCCGGCCTCCTGCGGCTCGTATGCCCAGCCCGACCAGATGATCAGCCCGCCCATCACGGCGATCACGGTCCCGCGCACGACCAGCCCGAAGGCGAAGACGAGGGCAAGCGAATTCAGCGTGCTCGACGTGCGCATGTGCTCGTGAAAGCGGCGCGTCACGCCCTTGAACACGGAAAAGAACCCGAAGGACAGCGTTCCGAACCCGACGACGACCACGAACCAGCGGCCGACCGGGTTGCGCATCACGCTCTGGAAGATGCCGCCGATGCCGCCGCCGGCGCTCTGGCTGAAGGCGACGCGCAGCGCGTACCAGGTGAAGGCGATGTAGAGCGCCGCGATGAAGAAATGCCCGCCGCGGACGACCCAGCCCGTGGCGCCGCGGATTGTGCCCGGCCAGGTTCGCCACGGCGTCGCCGCCGCGCCAGATCGTGTAGGCGACCATGCCGACAGCAAGGATGATCAGGTAGACCGCTTGGCCCGGCAGCTGGCCGATCCAGCGGATCGAGCCGAGCAGGCCCGTGGCATTGCCGCCGAGGATACCGACGAACAGCGAAATCCCGCCCATCACAGCGTAGATGACCGCGCGCGTCGCATAGCCCGCGCGCATGGCCCATGTGACGAAAGCGATCGCCCGACGCCGGTGCGCCTTGCCGTTCATTGACGAGAGACGCCGGACCGGAGGAAAGGGTTCCTTCTCCTCCGGCTGGCGCCGCCCGGGGCTTGCCTAGACGTCGAAGAACACCGTCTCGCCCTCGCCCTGCAGGCGGATGTCGAAGCGGTAGGCCGCCTCGGCCGTTTTCTGGGCGACCAGCGTCGGCACGCGGTTCTGGTGCTCGATGCGGGTCAGGATGGGGTCCGCGGCATTCGCCTCGGCCTCGTCGGGAAAGTACATGCGGGTGTTCAGCCCGATGTTGATGCCGCGGGCGACGATCCAGAACAGGATGTGCGGCGCCTGGCAGCCGGCCGTCGGGAAAGGGCACGCGGCCGGGCTTGATGGTCTCGAAGACCCACTCGCCGGTCGCGTAGTCGCCGGCGCGCCGGCCCCAGCCGGTGAACGCCGGGTCGCCGGGTCCGCGCGGGTCGTTGGCATAGAAGCCGTCGGCATCCGCCTGCCAGATCTCGACGAGCGCGTCCCTCAGCGGCGTGCCGGTGCCGTCGATCACCGTGCCGCTGACCGTGATGCGCTGGCCGCGCGCTCCTTCGCCAACCATCGCGGCGCCGAGATCGCCCGGGTAGACGCCCTCGATCCCGCAGAAGTTCGGCACGCAGCCGATGTGGACATAGGGCCCGGCCGTCTGGCTCGGGCTTTCCCTCAGGCGGTCGAGCCGCTGCACCATCACCCGCCCTCCATCCGGTTCTCGAACAGGGTCTGCCGCCGCCCGCGCAGCACCAGGTCGAACTTGTAGGCCCGCGCGTCCATCGGGATCGTGTTGCCCATGTCGAGGGCGGCGACCAGCGTGTCGATGCCCTCCTGGCTTGGGATCGTGCCGACGATCGGGCAGAGCGAGATGAGCGGGTCGCCCTCGAAATACATCTGCGTGATCAGCCGCTGGGCAAAGCCGCTGCCGAAGAGCGAGAAGTGGATGTGCGCCGGCCGCCAGTCGTTCGCGCGGTTCGGCCAAGGGTAGGGCCCCGGCATGATGCTGCGGAACTGGTAGGCGCCGTCCTCGTCGGTGATGACCCGGCCGCAGCCGCCGAAGTTGGGGTCGAGCGGCGCGATGTAGCTCTCCTTGGCATGGCGATAGCGGCCGCCGGCGTTGGCCTGCCAGACCTCGACCAGCGCGCCGGGCACGCCGCGCCCCGTCTCATCCAAGACCCGGCCGTGCACGATGATGCGCGGGCCGATGGCGCTCTCGCCGGGGCGCGCGAAGTTCAGCGTCATGTCGCCGTCGAGCGGGCCGATGATTTCATGGCCGAACACCGGCCCCGTCGTCTCGCTGAGCGTCTGCGGCACAGAGAGCAGCGCCCGCGTGGGCGAGCGGGCGACCGAGGTCTTGTACTGCGGCGTCAGCGCCGGCGGGTGCCAGGACCGGTCCCGGCCGAAGAAGCCGCCCGAGGCCGGCGGACGGTTGCTGATGCTCATCCTTTCCCCTCCCTCATCGCCGCGGCACCGCCGGGTGGCGCGACAGCCGCGCCTGCGCCGCCAGGCGGATCGGCGCGTTCGCGGCGCCGAAGCCGGTGTAACCGTCGCGCTGGACGATCTCGAAGAAGAACCGCTCGGCGACGACGCGGGTGTAGACCTGGAAGTAACGGCCGCCGTCATCCTCGTCATACATGATGCCATGCTCGCGAAGCCGGTCCGCCAGCGCCTGGTCGAGGCCGAAGCGCGCCTCGAGGTCGTCATGATAGTTCGCCGGGATCGGCAGGAGATCGAGCCCCGCCGCGCGCAGCCGCTCGACGCTCGCAAAGATGTCGTCGGTCGCGAAGGCGACGTGCTGCACGCCGGCGCCGAAGAACTCGTCGAGAAAGCGGCTCGACTGGGTCTGACGGCCCTGCGCCGCGTTCAGCGCGATCTGCACGGCGCGGCCGGGCGAGAACAGCACCTGGCTCTCGACCAGGCCGGCCGGGTCGGCGACGTCGACCTGCGGCGTCCGGTCGAAGCCCAGAACGGCGGCGTAGAACAGCCGCCAGGAAGGCAGCTCCTCGAAGGGGATCGTCTGGGCGATGTGGTCGATCCGGGTCAGCCCGGCTTCCTGCGTCGCCGGGTCCGGGACGGGCTCGAACTCGACCTCCCAGACGCGGGAGAGCTCGGTCGCGTGGTCGAGGAAATGGATCAGCGAGCCGCCGACGCCGCGGATCGCTGGGATCTCGAGCTCGCCAGGGCCCACCGGCTGGCGGTGCACGGTCGCGAGCAGCGCCTCGGCCCGGTCGACCGCCCGGGCGGCGCTCTCGACCCAGAGGCCGAGGGCGGCGACCGATGGTCCGTGCGCCAGGTAGTGCGAATGGGCCAGGCCGTTCGGGTCGGTGTTGATGACCAGGTTGACCTCGCCCTGGGCATAGCGGTCGACCGCCTTGGAGCGGTGCCGCCCGGCATGGACAAAGCCCATCGCGCGGAAGAGCGCGGCCAGCTCCGCCGCCTCGGCCGGCCCGACCGCGAACTCGACGAAGCCGACGCCTTCGGCCGCCGACCGGGCGGGCAGGGGCGTCCCGTCCCTCCGCCGGCCGAGCAGCGCGATCAGCGAGCGCTCGCCATCGGCCGCGATCAGCCGCGGCGAGCCCATGCGGAAGCGGTCGGAGAAGATCTCGTGGCTGAGCCAGCCATCATAGCCGGTGGCGCCGAGCGCCGCCATGAACGCCGGCAGGTCGAGCTCGCCCTGGCCCGGGAAGCAGCGGTGGTGGCGCGAGAGCTGCATCACGTCCATGTCGATGCGCGGCGCGTCCGAGACCTGGACGAAGGCGATGCGGTCGGCCGGCACGGCGCGGATCGGCTCGACCGGGATAGCCCGGCGCCAGGATGTGGAAGGCGTCGAGCACCAGGCCGATGGCGGGGTGGTCGGCCCGGCGCACGATCTCCCAGGCGTCGCGCCAGTCACGGACGTGCCGGCCCCAGGCGAGCGCCTCGAAGCCGACGGTGATCCCGGCGTCAGCGGCGAGCCCGCCGAGCTCGCGCAGATCGTCGGCCGCCCGGTCGATGCCGCCCTCGGCCGCGCGGTGCACGTTCGAGCAGATCAGCAGGCGCGTGGTGCCGAGCCGCGTCGCAAGCTCGAGCCGGCGCCGCGCCCGCTCGAAGGCGCGGGCGCGCAAGCCGCCCGGCATGCCCTCGAAGTCGCGCAGCGGCTGGAGCGCGACGATCTCGAGCCCGAGTTCGCCCGCCATCGCCGCGATCTCCTCCGGGCTGCGCTCGGAGGCGAGCACGTCCGTCTCGAAGAGCTCCACCCCCTCGAAGCCCGCCGCCGCGATCGCCTGCAGCTTGTCGCGCAGGAGGCCGCCCATCGAGACGGTGGCAATCGAGCTGCGCATCAGGCGCCAGCGCCTTCGACGGCCAATGCCGCGCGCAGGGCCTCCGGGTCGACGGGGTGGCCCGAGAACAGAGCCCAGGCGTCGACGCCCTGGTGGAAGAAGAGCTCGTAGCCCGACACGACGGCCAGCCCCTCGGCCGCGGCGTCCCGGAGGAACTGCGTGTCGACGGGCGTGTAGACGGCATCGAACGCCCAGGCGGCCCCCGCCATGTGCTCGCGCGGCAGCGGCGTGCCGTCATAGCCGACCATGCCGACCGGCGTGCAGTTGATCAGCCCTGCGGCGCCCCGCGCCGCCGCGGCCGGGTCGGCGGTGACGGTCACGCGCATCTCGGGCGCCGCCTCGGCGAGCGAGCGCGCCAGCGCCTCGGCCCGGGCGAGGTCCCGCTCGACGATGCGCAGCTCGTCGACGCCGAGGGCGACGAGACCGAAGGCCACGGCCTTGCCGACCCCGCCGGCGCCGATCATGCAGGCGGGGCCTGGCACAAGCCCCCCTCCCCGGCCCTCCCCCACAAGGGGAGGTGCCAGCCGCGGGGGCAGCGCCCGGAGTTTCGCCTGACGGCACCATCGGGCGGCTCCCCTCCCCCTTTTGGGGAAGGGTTGGGGGCGGGGGCGCCGCAGGGGACGCAGGCGCCGCGCCGAAAGCCGCGCGCATGGCGGCGACAAAGCCCGAGTAATCAGTGTTGTAGCCCTTGGGCCCGTCGGGGAAGATCACCGTGTTGACCGCGCCGATGGCGCGCACCAGCGGGTCGTCGATCGTCACCCGCGCGGCCGCCAGCTCCTTGTAGGGATAGGTGACGTTGATGCCGCGAAAACTGGCCGTCGCCGCGTGCCGGAAGACCGCGTCGAAATCGGCGCCCATCTCGCGCGGCACCAGGCGGTCATAGCGCACGTCGATCCCGCAGAGCCGCCCGGCGAGGTGGTGCAGCAGCGGCGCGCGCGAGCGGGCGATGTTGTCGCCGATCAGGCCGAGCAGCAGGTCGGGCATGCGCTCCTCGGGGCTGGAATGCATTGGTCCGCGGGGAGGGATCATAGGGCAGGGATAGGGCGAGGTCGATACGCGATCCCGCTGGGGACCCGGCCGTGGCAGGGTCGTGGCCGGCTCGTGGCAGGCCTGACGCGTTGCGCGGGGTCGCCCGGCATGGCAGAGGGTTGGCGCCGGCCGGGACGGCCGCCCGGCCGCGCGCGCCCGGCCTTGCGGGCCTTGCAGAGGAGCCCGCCGCATGAGCGACGAGATCACGGTCGTGCACGAGTTTCCCCGCCGGGTGCGCGAGATCGAGAACGCCTGGATCCCCATGCCCGACGGCGTCAGGCTCGCCGCGCGCATCTGGCTGCCCGAGGACGCCGAGCAGGACCCTGTCCCCGTCATTCTGGAGTACCTGCCTTACCGCAAGCGCGACGGCACCGTCGCGCGGGACCAGCTGACCCATCCCTATTTCGCCGGGCACGGCTATGCATGTCTGCGCGTCGACATGCGCGGCACGGGCGACAGCGAGGGCGTCTGCCGGGGCGAGTACCTCGCTCAGGAGCAGGACGACGCGCTCGCGGTGCTGGACTGGGCGGCGAGGCAACCCTGGTCGACCGGGCGGGCGGGGATGATCGGGATCTCGTGGGGCGGCTTCAACGGGCTGCAGGTGGCGGCGCGCCAGCCCGAGAGCCTGAAGGCCGTCATCACGCTCTGCTCGACCGACGACCGTTATGCCGACGACGTCCACTTCATGGGCGGGTGCCTGCTGACGGACAAGCTCGGCTGGGGCGGCACGGCGTTCCCGATCGCCATGACGCCGCCCGACCCCGCGATCGTCGGCGAGCGCTGGCGCGAGATGTGGAAAGAGCGCCTCGAGGGCAACGGCCTCTGGCTGCTCGACTGGTTCCGGCACCAGCGGCGGGACGAGTTCTACCGGCACGGCTCGATCTGCGAGAACTATGCCGACGTCGTCTGCCCGGTCTATGCGGTCGGCGGTTGGGCGGACGCTTACACCAATGCCGTCTTCCGGCTGCTCGCCAACCTCAAGGGGCCGCGCAAGGGGCTGGTGGGCCCCTGGGGTCACAAATTCGCGCACTTCGCCAAGCCGGGGCCGCGTATCGGCTTTCTCCAGGAGTGTCTGCGCTGGTGGGACCAGTGGCTGAAGGACGTCGACACGGGCGTCATGCGCGAGCCGATGCTGCGCGCCTGGATCGAGGACCCGGTGCCGCCCCGGCCCTCTTACGACCAGATGCCCGGCCGCTGGGTGGCCGAGCCGGCCTGGCCCGCCCCCGGCATCGCGGCGCGCGAGCTCGCGCTCGGCGCCGACGGTGTGCTCGGCGGTGTGCTCGGCGGCGTGCCCGGCGGCATGCTCGGCGGCGCGGGCGAGGGGGCGCGCACGATCTGCTCGCCGCAGACGACCGGGCTCGCGGCCGGCAACTGGTGCGGCTATGGCGAGGACCCCGATCTGAGCCTCGACCAGCGGATCGACGCCGGCGGCAGCCTGATCTTCGAGACGGCGCCGCTGACCGAAGACGTCGAGGTGCTGGGCTTTCCGCTGCTCGACCTCGTGGTCGCCGCGGACCGGCCGCAGGCGATGCTGGCCGCGACCCTGAACGATGTCGCCGCCGACGGGGCGGCGACACGCGTCTCCTATGGGCTCCTGAACCTCGCGCACCGCGAGAGCCATGCCGAGCCGAGCCCGGTCGAGCCGGGCCACGCCTATGCGCTGCGGGTCAGGCTGAACGCCTGCGGCAAGCGCTTTGCGCGGGGCCACCGGATCCGGCTGGCGCTCTCGACGGCGTACTGGCCGATCGCGTTCCCGCCGCCCGAGGCCGCGACGCTGACGGTGCAGGCGGGCGAGAGCCGGCTGCTGCTGCCCGTGCGCCCGCCGCGCCCGTCGGATCCCGATCTCGCGCCCTTCGATCCGCCGCAGAGCGCCGAGCCGCTGCGGGCGACGGTGCTGGAGAAGGGCGCGGGCTACAGCCGGCGCCTCGTCATCGACCAGGCGACCGGCGAGACGCTGGCCGAGCGGATCAGCGACTCAGGGACGGTGCGGCACGAGCAGACGGGGCTCGAGGTCGCGATGGCCAGCCAGGACCGGTTCGGCATCCGGCCCGACGACCCGGCCAGCGCCTGGGCCTCGGCCGATTGGCAGAAGGCGTACAGAAGGGGCGACTGGAGTGCTCGGGTCGAGACGACGGCTCGTGTCGACGCGCTCGGCCGGGCCTTTCGCGTGCGGGCCCGGCTGCGTGCCTGGGAGGGAGAGGAGCTGGTCCACGAGCAGGAATGGGACGAGGAAGTGCCGCGCGACAATTGCTGATCCGGACTCCGCATGATCGGTTCGCCGTCCTGAGCCGAATTTGACGACCTGCTCACGCGTGGACAGTGACGTAAGCCGCCGAAAAGAAGGACGGAGCTAACGCCGGCGGAGATGCGGGCGAGGGCGGGGAAGACGAAGGATGCGCGTGCGGCGCGACGGATGCTGGCAATCGCGCTGGTGCTGGAGGGCAGCGACCGTAAGGGCGCGGCCGAGACCTGCGGGATGGACCGGCAGACGCTGCGCGACTGGGTGCACCGCTACAATGCCGAAGGGCTGGCGGGCCTGACGAACCGTCCGTCGCCCGGCCGCCGGCCGCGCCTCGGATCGGGCGCGCCGGCAATCCGCGCGCACGAACGTCGTCGGATATCCTGCCCGGGGTCTTGCCCTTGGTCTTGCCCGGGGCTCCTGCCCGGTGCCTCTGTTGCGCCGCCCGGGGGCGGCCCGCATATAGGGCCGGCGCGGGGCACGGGAGAGCGGCGGTTGGGCATCGGCGACTGGGCGGACGACCTGCTGGACGGGCTCGACCGGGCGCGCCGGGGCTGGGACGAGATGTTCGAGCCGGTGGTGCGCCTGGGCGTCACCGGGCTCTCGGGTGCCGGCAAGACCGTGTTCATCACCGCGCTGGTCGCGAGCCTGCTGCATCGCGGGCGCATGCGGCTGTTGAAGGCCGAGGCCGAGGGGCGGATCCTCGCCGCCATGCTGCAGCCGCAGCCCGATCCCGAGCTGCCGCGCTTTGCCTATGAGGAGCATCTGGCGGCGCTGACCGGTCGCGAGCCGCACTGGCCGGAATTGACCCGGCAGATCAGCCAGCTGCGTCTGTCGATGAAGGTGCAGCCGGGCGGCGTCTTCTCGTTCATCTCGGGCGTGCGGACGCTGCACCTGGATATCGTCGATTATCCGGGCGAGTGGCTGCTCGACCTGCCGCTGCTGGACAAATCCTATGCCGACTGGTCGGCCGAGGCGCTGGCCGCGGCCGAGAGCCCGGCGCGGGCCGAACTCGCCCGCGTCTACACCGAGCGGCTGCCCGAGGTCGACGCGGGCGCGCGAGCTCGACGAGCCCGTCGCGGCGGGGCTGGCCGAGCGCTATCGCGCCTATCTGGCGCATGCGCGGGCGGCGGGCCTCTCGTCTTTCGCGCCGGGGCGGTTCCTGATGCCTGGCGACCTGGAAGGCTCGCCGGCGCTGACCTTTTCGCCGCTGCCGCGGCCGGCGCGGGTTGCACGGGGCGCGCTCTGGAGCGAGTTCGAGCGGCGCTACGAGGCCTATAAGCGCGTCGTGGTGCGGCCGTTCTTCCGCAACCACTTTGCCCGGCTCGACCGCCAGGTCGTGCTGGTGGACGCGCTGGGCGCGCTGGCCGCGGGGCCGCGCGCGCTCGGCGACCTGACCGACGCCATGGCGGCGACGCTTGCCTGCTTTCGCCACGGCGAGAACAGCTGGCTCGATCGGGTGCTGGGGGGCGGCGGATCGACAAGCTGCTGTTCGTCGCGTCGAAAGCCGACCACCTGCACCACGAGCAGCACCCGGCGCTGACGCGGCTGGTCGAGGCCATGCTGGCCGAGGCGGCGCGCCGGGCGCAGTACCGCGGCGCCGAGACGGCGGCCATGGCGATCGCCGCCGTGCGCGCCAGCGCCGAGCAGACGATCACCCATGACGGTCGGCAGATGGGCGTCGTGCGCGGCCGCCGTGCCGCTGACGGCAAGGAGGTGGCGCTTTTCCCAGGCCGGCTGCCCGAGGACGTGCCGGCTCTGCTGGCCCAGGCGGGCGGCGGCAAACCCGGGACGGCGCCGCCGCTGTGGGACGGGGCGGATTTCGCCCGGCCGGCCTTCTCGCCGCCGCGCTGGTCGACGGGCGGCCAGAACGGCGACGAGGGCCCGCCGCATATTCGCCTCGACCGGGCGATCGAATTCCTGATCGGCGACAAGCTGGAGTGAGGCGGCCGTGGCCATGAAACGCGATCTGCACGGACCGGTGATCCTCGAGGTCGACCAGACCGCGCTGCCCGAGGCGCCGAGCCCCGCCGAGGCGCCGCCGCTCGACGATCCCGCCCCGGCGGCCGAGAGGGCGCTGGCCTTCGCCGCGCGCGGCCGCCGCTGGGGTCTCGGCAGCGCCTTCCTGGCGCTGGCGGGCGCGCTGCTCTCGCTGGTGCTTGGGGTCGCGCTGACCGAATTCGTCTCGGCGCTCTTCCAGCGCAACCCGGTGCTTGGCTCGATCGGGCTGGCGCTGCTGGTGGCGCTGGTCGTCGTGCTGGCGGCGATCTGCCTGCGCGAGCTGGCGGCGCTGGCGCGGCTCGGCCGGATCGAAACGCTGCGGGCCCACGCCGTCGAGGCGCGCGAGACCGGCTCGCCCGCTGCCGTCGAGGCGTTGGTCAAGGGGCTCGACTCGCTCTACAGCCGCCGGCCGGACCTCGCCTGGGGGCGCCAGCGGCTGGCCGGGGCGACGGGCGACATGCCGGATGCGGCGGCGCGGCTGGCCTTTGCCGAGCAGACGCTGATGGCGCCGCTCGACGCCGCCGCCGAGGCCGCGATCATGCGGGCGAGCCGGGACGTGGCGACCTCGACCGCCATGATCCCGCTGGCGCTGATCGACGTCATGATCGCGCTGACGCGCAACCTGCGCATGCTGCGCGAGATCGCCGAGATCTATGGCGGGCGCGCCGGCTGGATCGGCTCGTGGCGGCTGTTGCGCGCCGTGGCCGCGCATCTGATCGCGACGGGCGCCGTGGCGGTCGCCGACGACATCCTGGGTCCGCTGATGGGCGGGCACATGCTGGCCCGGCTGTCGCGCCGCTTTGGCGAGGGTGCGGTGAACGGCGCGCTGACGGCCCGGGTCGGCGTCGCGGCCATGGACGTCTGCCGGCCGCTGCCCTTCGCGACGATCGCCCGGCCGAACGCCTCGGGCGTGGTGCTGCGGGCGCTGAAGTCCTGGCGGCAGGAGCCGCGCGCGCGTTGATCGGGCTGCCCGTTCCACCGCCGCCTCTGATGGCCGCCGATGAGGCCGGCGTGGCGGCGCCCGCGCCCGCGAACGGATACGGCCGTCCCCGCGTTAATCCCCGCGTTAACCATTGATTACGGGTCGACGATAGGGAGAGAGCGATGAACCGTCAGGTGCTGGCCGCCGGAATGGCGCTGATCCTCGTCGCGGGCGGCGCGGCGGCGCAGGAGCGCGAGGCGCTGCTGATCGGCAATGGCAGCTACAAGAACGCCCCCGCGGCCGAGACGGCGGCGCGCGACGTCCGTTCGGTGGCCCGGGCGCTGCGCGCGGCGGGCTGGGACGTCAGCGTCTCGACCGATCTGGACCGCGCCGGGATGCGCCGGGCGCTCGACCGCTTTGCCCAGAGCGCGGCCGAGGCCGAGGACGTTCTGGTCTACTATTCCGGCCACGCGCTGCGCACGGGCGAGCGGACGTATCTGGCGCCGGTCGACCAGGCGGCGGGCTCGCTGGTCGACGTGCTGTTCGACGGCGTGCCGCTCGAGCTCGTGCTCCGGCTCGCGGCCATGGGGTCGGGCGAGGGCGTGGTCTTCATCGACGGCGCGCAGCTCGAGGGGTTCGAGCCGACGCCCTTCGTCGAGCCGGGGCTCGCCTCGATCGAGGCGCCGAAGGGGGTGGTGGTCGTCTCGGCGGCGCCGCCGGGGCAGGCGATCCGGCGCTCGACTGGCGAGGACAGCCCGTTCGCGCGCACCGTCGTCGACCGGTTTCTGGCGCCCGGCGCTGCGGTGATGGCGACGGCCAACGAGGTCGGCTCGCCGATCTGGGTGACCGGCGAGACGGAAAACGCGCTGGTCCTCGCGCCTGCGCCTGCGCCTGCGCCTGCCGCGGCGGCGAGCGCGCCGGGCACCGCAAGCGGCGAGCCGTCGGGCGACATCGAGCGGGAGATCGAGCTCGCCTATTGGCGGACGGCGGAGCGCTCGGGCAAGGCCGCGGACTATCGCGCCTATCTTGATCGCTATCCGGACGGTGTCTTCGCCGAGTTCGCCCATGACCGCCTGGCCGAGGCGGAAGCGCAGGCGGGTCAAGGCACGGGCCAAGGGACCGCGCAAGGCACGGGCCAGCAGACCGGCCAATCCGCCCAGGCGACGCCGGAATCGCATGGCGAAGCGGCGCTGGAGCTTGGCCCTGACCGCATCCGGCAGGTGCAGCAATGGCTGCGCGTGACGGGCTTCGATCCTGGCAGCGCCGACGGCGTCATGGGCCCGAACACGCGCGAGGCGCTGCGCAACTGGCAGCGCACCCAAGGCCTGCCGGCGACGGGCTATCTGAGCCGGGCGAGCCTCGAGGGCCTTTCGTCGGCGGGCCAGCAGGCGCTGGCCGCCGGGCGCCAGCGCGAGGCCGAGGCGCGGCGCGTCGCCGATGCCGAGGACCAGGGCTATTGGGCGGCGACGGGGGCCGACGACACGGCCTCTGGCTACAAGGCCTATCTGCAGCGCTATCCGCAGGGACTGCACGCAGCCGAGGCTCGCGCGGCGCTCGAGTCCATGGCCGATGCCCAGAGCGACCGGCAGTTGAGCGACGAGCGCCGGCAATACCAGGAGGCGCAGCGGGCGGATACCGTCGGCGCTTATCGCGCCTATCTCTCGGCCTATCCGCAGGGCGTCTGGAGCGACGAGGCGCGCGCCCGCCTCGAGGACCTCGAGGCCACCGCCCGCGCGCAGCCGCAGACGGCGCCCCAAGCGCCTCAGGCGCCCCAGGCGCCCCAGAGCGCGGCGGCGCAGGGCGAGACGGCGCTGGGGCTGAACGCGCGCGACCGCCAGTCGGTCGAGCAGCGTCTGCGCTCGCTGGGCTTCGAGCCCGGCCCGATCGACGGCCAGTTCGACGAACGCACGCGCGCCGCGATCCAGAGCTACCAGTCGAGCCACGGCATGCAGCCGACCGGGTATCTCGACCGGCAGACCGTGGTCGCCATCGTGCAGCAGACGAACCAGGCGCAGCAAGGTGCGCTGATCACCGAAGGGACCGACGTGGTTCGCGGGCTGATCGAATCGCTCGGCGGGACGACACAGCAGACGCAGTAGCGGCGGCAAGCCGCGGCGATGCGTGCTCTCCGGGGTTCTTCGGGGTTCTCCGGGGTCTCGACAGGCCCCGGAGCCTCCCCTACTGTCCGGCGAAACGCGAAACGGGGAGGGCGGCTGATGCCGGCACCGCACCTTTTGGTGCATCACCCGGACGACAATGTCGGCGTTGTCGTCGTCGAGGGGCTGATGGCGGGAACCGAGATGCTGGGGGTCGTCACGCATGACAACTCGGACTTCCGGCTGACGGCGAAAGCCGACATCCCGATCGGGCACAAGGTGGCGCTGAAGCCGCTGAAGGCGGGCGACACGGTCGATCAAGTACGGCGAGGACATCGGCCGGATGGTGGCCGATGCCGAGCAGGGCGGCGCACGTTCACGTGCACAACCTCAAGACCAAGCGGTGGTGAGCATGAGCAGCGTCCTCGGGCCGCAGGCGGTGGTGCACCAGGCTCGGCGAGGGCCAGCCGAACCACGCCTTCGCTGACGCGCCATGATCCGGCTGACGCCCGAGGAGACGGGCGGTACCTTCTCGCTCTGGGAGGAGCGAGATCCCCGAGGGCGTCGGCCCGCCGCTGCACATCCATCACGACGCGCAGGAGCTGTTCATCGTGCTGGAGGGCCGGGTGCGCTTCCGCTGCTCGGGGCGCGACGCCGAGGTCGAGGCCCGGCGGCACGTGCTGATCCCGCAGCGGGCCGAGCACACGTTCAAGGGGCTCGGCCCGGGCACGGCGCGGGTGCTGGTGCAGCTGATCCCCGGGCGCGGCGTCGGCTTCTTCCGCGAGTCGGAGGGGCTGGACCCGGCCAAGGACATGGACCGCATCCGCGAGATCGCCAGGACAGTACGACCTGGAGTTCACCGGTCCGCCGATCTGAGCGGAGAACGAGGAATTCCAATGGCTCTCGACGCATCGACCGCGACGGTCAACGCCTGGCGGCGCGAGAACGGCCGCGTCGGCGTGCGCAACCACGTCATCATCCTGCCGGTCGACGATATCAGCAACGCCGCCTGCGAGGCGGTGGGCAACAACGTCAAGGGCACGATGGCGCTGCCGCACTCCTATGGCCGGCTGCAGTTCGGCGAGGATCTGGACCTGCACTTCCGGACGATGATCGGCACCGGCGCCAACCCCAATGTGGCGGCCTGCATCGTCATCGGCATCGAGCCCGAATGGACCAAGGTGATCGTCGACGGCATCGCCGAGACGGGCAAGCCGGTGGCCGGCTTCTCGATCGAGCAGAACGGCGACTTCGAGACGATCCGCAAGGCCAGCTGGAAGGCCAAGGAGTTCGTCCACTGGGCGACCGAGCTGCAGAAGGAGCCGTGCCCGGTCAGCGATCTGTGGATCTCGACCAAATGCGGCGAGTTGGACACGACGACTGGCTTGGGGTCCTGCCCGACGGTCGGCAACATGTATGACAAGCTGCTGCCGCTCGGCATCTATGGCTGCTTCGGCGAGACCTCCGAGATCACCGGGGCCGAGCACATCTGCAAGCGCCGCGCCGCCACGCCGGAGGCCGGCGAGAAGTTCATGAAGATCTTCCAGGCCTATCAGGACGAGGTGATCGAGCCCTTCAAGACCAGCGACCTTTCCGACAGCCAGCCGACCAAGGGCAATATCCTGGGCGGGCTGACGACGATCGAGGAGAAGGCGCTGGGCAACCTGGAGAAGATCGGCAAGACGAGCGCCTATATCGACGCGCATGGGCCCGGCCGAGGCGCCGGCCAAGGGGCCGGGCCTGTACTTCATGGACACGTCCTCGGCGGCGGCCGAGTGCGTCACGCTGATGGCGGCGGCGGGCTATGTGATCCACACCTTCCCGACGGGCCAGGGCAACGTGGTCGGCAACCCGATCGTGCCGGTGATCAAGATCTCGGCCAACCCCAGGACCTTGCGCACGATGTCCGAGCACATCGACGTGGACGTCACCGGCATCCTGAGCCGCGAGATGACGATCGAGCAGGCGGGCGACGCGCTGATCGAGATGATCGTGCGCACCGCGAACGGCCGGGCGACGGCGGCCGAGGCGCTGGGGCACCGCGAGTTCGTCATGACCAAGCTCTACCGCAGTGCCTGACGCGGCTATCATGGCCGCGCCGCCGACGCCCGGGGCCGCGGCGGACGAGGTGGGCGCCTCCCCTCCCCCCGTGGGGAGGGGATGGGGGTGGTGGGCCGGCAGAACGGCTGTCGGGCGCACCGCGACTGAGCATGGCCGAGATCGTCGTCACCGAGTTCATGGAGGAGGCGGCCGTCGAGCGGCTGGCGGCGCGGCACCGGACGGTCTATGACCCCGAGCTGGTCGATCGGCCTGAGCGGCTGGCCGAGCTGGTTGCCGAGGCCCGCGCGCTGATCGTGCGCAACCGCACCCAGGTGCGGGGGCCGCTGCTGGCGGCGGCCGGGCGGCTGGAATGCGTCGGGCGGCTTGGCGTCGGGCTCGACAACATCGACGGGCGCGAATGCGAGCGGCGCGGCATCGACGTCTTCCCGGCGACAGGGGCCAACGACGTCAGCGTCGCCGAGTACGTCATCGCGACGATGCTGATCCTGCTGCGGGGCGCCTATTTCTCGACGGCGGAGGTCGCGGCCGGCGGCTGGCCGCGCCAGCGGCTGATGGGGCGCGAGGCGCACGGGCGCACGCTGGGGCTGATCGGCTTCGGCGCGATCGCGCGCGAGGTGGCGCAGGCGGGCCGCGGCGCTCGGCATGCGGGTGATCGCGACCGACCCGTTCCTGCCGGCCGCCGATCCCGCCTGGGCCGATGCCGAGAACGTGCCGCTCGAGCGGCTGCTGGCGCGCGCCGACGTGGTCAGCCTGCACGTGCCGCTGACGGGCGAGACGCGCGACATGCTGGGCTATCTCGAGATCGCCTCGATGCGAAAGGGTGCCATCCTGATCAACGCCGCGCGCGGCGGCGTGCTCGAGGAGGCGGCGGTGGCCGACGCGCTGCGCGAGGGGCATCTGGGCGGCGCCGCGCTCGACGTCTTCGCGGGCGAGCCGCTGAGCGCGCAGGCGGGCGAGGTCTTCGCCGGCTGCCCGAACCTGATCCTGACGCCGCACATCGCCGGGCTGACGGAGGAGTCGAACGTCCGCGTCTCGGCGCTGGTGGCCGACAGGGTGCTCGGCTGCCTGGAGGGCAACCGGTGAGGCTGGATGTCGGCGATGCGCATGCGCTGGTCATGGAGACGCTGGCGCGCTGCCGGACCGGCGCGCCGAACGCCCGGCATGTCGCCGATGCGCTGATCGCGGCCGAGCTGGCGGGCCAGTCGGGGCACGGGCTGCGGCGGGTGCCGAGCTATGCCGGGCAGGCGCTGTCGGGCAAGGTGGACGGGTTCGCCGAGCCGCGCGCCGAGGCAGACGCGACCCGGGGCGCTGGCCGTCGATGCGGCGCACGGCTTTGCCTATCCGGCGCTGGCGCTGGCGATGGAGTGGCTGCCTGGCGCGGCGCGCGCACAGGGCGTGGCGGTGGCAGGGGTGCGGCGCTCGCACCATGCCGGCGTGACGGGCTGGTTCGTCGAGCGGCTGGCCGAGCAGGGCCTCGTCGCGCTGATGTTCGCCAACACGCCGGCGGCGATGGCGCCTTGGGGCGGCACGCGGGCGCTGTTCGGCACCAACCCCGTCGCCTTCGCCGCGCCGCTGCCGGGTGCAGCGCCGGTCGTGGTCGACCTCTCGCTCTCGACGGTGGCGCGCGGCAAGATCATGGCGGCGGCGCAGAAGGGCGAGCCGATCCCCGAGGGCTGGGCGACGGACGCGGCCGGCCGGCCGACGACGGACGCCAAGGCGGCCCTCAAGGGGACGATGCAGCCCGTCGGCGGTCCCAAGGGCGCGGCGCTGGCGCTGATGGTCGAGCTGCTGGCGGCCGGGCTGACCGGCGCCACGCTCGCGGCCGATGCTGGCAGCTTTTTCGACGCCGAGGGGGCGCCGCCCGGCACCGGGCAGCTGCTGCTGGCCATCGACCCGGCGGCGCTGGGCGGGGCCGAGGCGGCGGCGCGGATGGCGGCGCTGGCGGCTGCCTTCGAGGGCAATGGCGAGGCGCGCCTGCCCGGTCGCCGCCGCCACGAGACGGCTGCGCATGTGCGGGCCGAGGGCATTCCGGTGGACGCCGCGCTGATGGCCGAGATCGACGCGCTGGGTCGCTGAGGTAGCGCGGGGCCTTGGCGGGGCTTGCGAGCTGGCGCGCAGCCCTGCGTCAGGCGCGGCGGGACTCGCGCAGCGCGAGGACGATGACGCCGAGCGCGACGTCCCGCAGGATCTGCGCGGGCTGACGGCGCGCCATCACGCTCTCCAGCGCCAGCGCCAGCAGCTCTTCGAGCGGGCCCACTGACGGCTGGTGCGCCGCCGGTGCCAGGGTGCCGGCGCGGTCGGCGCCGGCGGGTGCGGGCGGCGCGTTGCCCTCGCCGAGCCGCCAGGCGGCGGCGCCGATGCTGTTCCAGCTGAAGGCGGGGCTGTGGCTGATGACCAGGCTCCCGGTCTCGAGATTGGCCTCGACCGCCACGATGCCGTCGCAGGCGGCGAGCCGCCGCCGCACGGCGGCGAGATTCGCCGAGTGGCAACCGGCCGGGACGCGCAGCCACGTCCGAACGGCCGATTTGTGCGTGAGCTGGAATTGCCCGAATGCCTGCATCTGGCCCCGCCCTGCTGCCCTCATCGCGCGGCGGCGCCGATCGCGACGGTTCGTGTCGTACGCGCCTATTCTCCGCCGGGAAGGGTTAACGACGGGTCACCAGGCGGCAAAGCGCGGCCGAGCGGGCCTGGCCGAGCGCCGGGCTCAATGCAGCCAGCCGAAGGCGCTGACCAGCAGGAACAGCCCCGCGCCGACGCTGGCGCCGACGATCGTGCCGGTCATGCGGACGTATTGCAGGTCGCTGCCGACGGTCAGCTCGAGCCGATCGGTGATCGACTGCTCGTCCCAGTCGCGCACGACGTCGGCGAGGACGGCGCCGATGTCGGCGCGATGGGCCACGACGGTCAGCGAGAGGTGCTCGACGGCCCTCTCGATCTGGGCCAGCACCGCCTCGTCGCTGGCGAGCGCGCGGGCCAGCGAGCCGATGAAGCTCTCGATCGCCTCCCTGGCGCGCGGGCTCGGGTCCTCGACTGCGCCGATGGCCGAGTCGCGGGCGCCCTGCCAGATCGAGGCGACCCAGCTGCGCACGTCCGGATGCGAGAGCAGGCGGTCCTTGGCGGCGTTGACCTCGGCGCGCCGCTCGGGCGAGCCGACGAGCCCGTGCACCACGTCGCGCAGCGCCTGGCGGAACTTGGCGCGGGCCTCGCTCTCGGGCTGGCGCAGCCTGCCGATCAGCTCGGTCAGCCCGCTGACGACGGCCTCGGCGATGCGGCGGTCGATGGCGCGCGGCACCCACCAGCGCGTGCCGTCGTGCACGATGCGGTAGATGTCCTGGCGGTGCCGGTCGAGCCAGTCGGCGCTGAGGTCGAGGGCGCTCTCGAAGAGCTGGTCGGCCTCGCCGCTGGTGGTGACCGCGTCGACCAGCCGGCCGAGCGCGGGCGCGACATCGGCGTCGGCGATCTGCCGGCCGAGCGTGCGCTGGGCGAAGGCCTGCAGCTCGGGGCTGTCGAGCGCGCGCAGGAGCGGCGGCAGCGAGCGCACCATCCAGTCGGCCATCGCCCGCGCGGTCTTGGGCCGCGACAGCCACTCGGCGGCGCGGTGGCCGATCCTCGCCTGGCGCAGCCGGCGGATCAGCACGTCGCGGGTGAGGAAGTTCTCCTCGATGAAGCGGCTGAGCGCCGAGGCGATGCGGTCCTTGCTGCGCGGCACGATCGCGGTGTGCGGGATCGGCAGGCCGAGCGGTCGGCGGAAAAGCGCGGTGATGGCGAACCAGTCGGCGAGCCCGCCGACCATGCCGCCCTCGGCTGCCGAGCGCAGGAGGCGGACGCCGTAGCCAGGGTCGTCGACGGCGTGGGTGGCGAAATAGGTCCCCGCCATGGCGCAGAGCAGGCCTGTCGCTCGCCGGCGGTTCGTCCGCAGGCGGCGGCGCCGCTCGGCCTCGTCGCGAAAGGTCGGCAGCGGCCTCGGCTCGCCGCGCCCGGCCTGGTCGCCTTGGCCGGTTCCCGGCGAGCTGACCGGTTCTGGCATCGTCCTCGCACCCCTGCCCGTCTGCCGGAGTGGAACAGGGCCGGATGGCGCCACGTTCCGCCGCTTTGTCCGGCGATCGGTGCGGTGATAGCCGAGACCGGCCGGACCGCAAGGCGGGTATCCATCGCGGATGTGGACAGCGGCGGCCGCGCGGCGGAGGATCGCGCATGAGCTCGACCTCGCGACTCGGCGCGACGATGCGCGTCTTCCGGCCGGCGCCGCACCTGTTTGCCTTCTATGACGGGCGGATCGAGGGGCAGCGGCTGCACTCGGAGCGGCCGAACTGGCTGGATGACGGCGCCTATTCGCTGGGCGTCTGCAGCTATGCGGTCGTCGATGGCGGCGAGGCGCTGGTCTACGACACGCACATATCGCTCGCGCATGCGCGGGCCATCCGCGAGACGCTGGCGGGCGAGGGCGTGCAACGGATCCGCGTCGCGCTGAGCCACCATCACAAGGACCATATCGCCGGCAACGAGGTCTTTGCCGATTGCGAGATCCTGGCCAATGCCGCCACCGTCGTGGCGATGGAGGCGATGGCGAATGCCGCCCGGCACGGCGACCCGCCGATCGACCCGCTGGTCATGCCGACCGTGGTCTTCGACGAGGACATGGCGCTGAGCGTCGGGAGCGTGGCGGTCGAGCTGCGCTCCTATGACATTCACAGCCATGACGGCCTGGTGGCCTGGCTGCCCGGAACCGGGGAGCTTCTGGCCGGCGACACGCTCGAGGACCCGATCACCTATGTCGACGAGGCTGACCGGCTGGTCGAGCACCTGCGCGAGCTCGACCGGCTCGCCCGGCTGCCGATCGCGCGCATCCTGCCGAACCATGGCGCCCCCGAGGTGATCGCCGCGGGCGGCTATGGCCCCCGGCTGATCGGGGCCACGCGCGCCTATGTCGAGGCCCTGCTGCGCTGCCGCTCGGAGCCCGAGCTGGCGGCGCTCGACCTGAAGAGCTTTGTCGCAGAGAGCCTGGCCAGCGGCGCAATCCGCTACTACCCCGCTTACGAGGAGGTGCACCGGCGCAACGTCGCCGCCGTGCTCGACGCCTGATACGGAGTCCGGAGGATCGGTTCGCTGTCCTCGAGCCGGATATGACGGTGCGCTCACGCTCCGTGCACGCCGTGCACGCGTGCACGCCGACGTAAGTCGTTGAAAATGAACGATCTGTTGCGGGGCATTAACTAAAACGAAACCCCGGCCGCTGACCGGTCGCTGGACCGGGAAGGACTCTCGAAAGCCGTATGACGAAGGCGCCCCTTGAACTGGCATTACGCCATGCCTCGGAGCTGCTCCGGTCGAGCCGAAGCATGGCGGGCGCCGTCATTCGGGCGCCGATAGGAGGGAGGCGCGCGAAAGAAACCACTGTGCCCCGGGGTTGGCCGTGGGAGATGCCCGGAGAGCCGGGCGGTGACACGGGGTTCGACCGGCGTCCAGCCGCCTGGCTTAGCGGAGCCCTGGCGTCCAGGCGCGCCAGGGCCTGATCCGCTCGATCGCGGCGCCGATGCGCAGCGCCATGTCGTCGCGGAACCGGTCGGTGACGATCTGCACCGCGGTCGGCAGCCCGGTCTGCGTCATGCCGGAGGGCACGGAGAGCGCCGGGCACTGGCCGACCATGTTGAAGACCGCCGTCAGGTCGAGCCCGTGCAGGCGCCCGTGCTCGTCGATGCGCTCGAAGTCGAAGTCGCGCGCCGCCTTGTCGGGTGGTGGCACCGCCATCGTCGGGCAGATCAGCGCGTCGTGCCCGGCGAAGATCGCGGCCAGCGCCTGCCACTGCCAGGTGCGCACCTGGTCGATCCGGGCGAAGCTGACCGCGTCGAGCCGTTGCCCGGCCTCGATCAGCGCGACGACGTCGGGGTCCATCTGGTCGCGGAATTCGGCCAGGAGGTCGCCGAAGGCGGCCGCCTGGTAGACGCCCCACCAGCGGAACCAGGCCTCCATCGGCTCGGTGCCCCAGGGCAGCTCGACGGGCGTCACGACCGCGCCGGCCTGTGCGAGCGCGCCCGCCACCGCCTCGAGATTGGCCGCGACGTCGGCGTCGATCGCCATGTAGCCGAGATCGCGGCTGAGGGCGATGCGAAGCCCGCGCACCTCGCCCTCGATGGGGTCGGGCAGCGGCACCGGGGCGCGCTGGGACGAGATGTCGGCGGGGTCGGGCCCCTCGGCGACCCGCAGGAACAGCGCCGCGTCCTCGATCGTGCGGGCGAGCGGCCCGAAATGGCTCATGTCGTCGAAGACAGTCGGCAGGATGTCCATCGGAATGCGGCCGAGCGACGGCTTCAGCCCGACGCAGCCGCAGAAAGCGGCGGGGATGCGGACCGAGCCGCCCATGTCCGTGCCCTCGGCCAGCGCGACGCAGCCCGTGGTGACGGCGACGCCCGAGCCGCCCGAGGAGCCGCCCGATGTCTTGGTCGCGTCCCAGGGATTCGTCGTGTGCCCGAAGAGCGGCGAGCGGGTGAAGGAAGAATGGGCGAATTCTGGCGTCGTCGTCTTGCCGACGATGATGGCGCCCGCCGCCTTGAAGCGTCGGACGATCGCGGGATCGCTGTCCGGCACCCAGTCGCGGAAGGCGACCGAGCCGCGCGTCGTGCGGTGCCCCCTGCTCGGCGTGAAGTCCTTGAAGGCGACCGGCAGCCCGTGCAAGGGCCCGAGCCGGTGGCCGCGCAGGACGGCGCGCTCGGCCTCGCGCGCCGCGGTGCGGGCCTCGTCGGCGAGGATCAGGGCGAAGGGATTGTTGACGGGCTGCACCGCCTCGATGCGGGCAAGGCTGGCCTCGACCAGCTCGACGGGCGAGAGCTCGCGCGCCCGGATCATGGCGGCGAGGCGGGTGGCCGGCAGGAGCGTCGGGTCGGTCATGTCTCGCGGTCCCTCGGCCCCGTTCGCGCTTTCCCGCCGCCGTGGGTCCACAACCGCGGTCGGCGATCGCGGGGCACGGCGGGCTTTTGTCCCTCCGGTTTGGCGGTCATCGGAGGAGCACGCAAGCCCGAGAGGCCACGGGTTGCTGCATGCGAGTGCCGGTCGAGCGCGGCGTGGCGGGGTAGAGCGCGGAACTGCGCCGCGCTCGAACGGTTGGGGGACGAGCCGACCCTACGCCGCTGCCAGAGGAAAGCCCGCCATGCTCACGATCCTGCCGGACCATCTCGGCGACCTCGTCAACGTGCTGTTCGAGAGCGCGGTGATCGTGACGGTCGTCGTGATTCTGACGCGGCTGAACGGGCTGCGGTCGTTCTCCAAGCAGTCGTCCTTCGATCTTCCCATCACCGTCGCCACCGGGTCGGTGATCGCCACCACGATCGCGGGGCAGGGCACGCCGCTGATGGTCGGGGTGCTGGCGCTGATCGGATTGTTCGCCATCCAGGCGATCATCGCCCTGTTGCGCCTGCATACGAACCTGTTCGAGGCGGCGGTGGACAACAGGCCTCTGCTGCTGATGGAGCGGGGGCGGGTCATCGAGGCCAACCTGCGCCAGGCGCGGATGACGCGCGACGACCTGATGGCCAAGCTGCGCGGCGCCGGCGTGGCGAGCCTGGGGGCCGTCCGCGCGGTGGTCTTCGAGACGACGGCCGATATCAGCGTCATTCAGGGCGGCCCGGATACCGAGATCGACGACGAGATCATGCGCAACGTTCGCCGCGGTGCCGTCACGCGCGCCGGCCCGGCACCGTCTCGCGACGCAGAGGGGCCATCAGCGACCGGCGCCTGACGGGTGCCCCGAGGCAGGGGGCGCGCCGTGCTTCAGAGAACGCGGTCGAGGTCGGCGATCAGGTCCTCGGCATCCTCGAGCCCGACCGAGAGGCGGAAGACGCCGGCGCCCGCCCAGCCGCGATAGGCCTCGGCCGAGCGCCCCTGCAGGCTGAAGGTGTCGCGGATCATCGCCTCGCTCGGCAGCCAGCAGACGAGCGTGCGGTGGTGCCCCAGCGAGACGGCGTAGTGGATGATCCGCAGCTCCTTGGCCATGCGGCGGGCGGTGGCCTCGCCCGCCTCGGCGCCGCCGCGCACCTGGAAGTTCAGCATGCCGGAGAAGTTCGTCATCTGCCGGCGCGCCAGCTCGTGCTGCGGATGGCTGGGCAGCCCGGGATAGGAGACGCGGGCGACCTTGGGGTGGCCTTCCAGCGCCTCGGCCACCGCCATCGCCGTCTGCTGGTGCGCCGCCATGCGGATCGGCAAGGTCGCGGCGCCGCGGGCGATCAGCCAGGCGTTGAAGGGGCTGAGCACGCCGCCGTAATGCACGATCGCCTCGGAAACGAGCGGACGGATGAGGTCGCTGCGGCCGCAGACGACGCCGCCGACCGCGTCGCCATGCCCGCCGATATACTTGGTCGCCGAGTGCATGACGTAATCGGCGCCGAGCGCCAGCGGCCGGCAGCCGACGGGCGAGGCGAAGGTGTTGTCGACCGCGACGCGCGCGCCCGCCGCGCCTGCCGCGCGCGCGATCGCGGCGATCGCGGCGATGTCGGCGAGCCGCATCAGCGGATTGCAGGGCGTGTCGATGAAGACCAGCCGGGTCTCAGGGCGCATGGCGGCGCGAACTTGGTCCAGATCGGAGGTGTCGACCTTGCTGACCGCCACGCCCATCCGGGGCAGCGTGTCGCGGGCGAACTCGGCGATGCCGGCATAGCAGACGTCCGAGAGCACCAGGTGGTCGCCCTGGCCCAGCGCCGAGAGCAGGATGGCGCTGGCCGCCGCCATGCCGCTGGCGAAGGCGGCCGCGTCCTCGGCGCCCTCCAGCGCCGCGACCTTGGTCTCGAGCTGGCGCACCGTGGGGTTGGCCCAGCGGGTGTAGACGTAAGGGCTGTCGGCCGTCAGCTCGTAGGCCGAGAAGCCGGCCGGCTCGTCCGTCACGAAGGTCGAGGACATGACGATGTTCGGGCTCGAGGCGCCGGTGACGGGGTCCGGCGCCTCGCCCGCATGGATCGCCAGCGTGCGCGGGCCGACGCGATCGGGATCAAGTGCCTTGGCCATGCCGTCCCCCTCAGGCTTGATTCGAGACCTCGACGAGGTTGCCGTCGGGATCGCGGAAATAGACCGAGGTGAGCGGCCCGGTGGCGCCGGTCTTGGCGACCGGGCCCAGCTCGATCTCGACGCCCTGGCTCGCGCAGATGCGCCACGACCTCGGCGATCGGCGTCTCGGTCAGCAGGCAGAAGTCGCCCGAGCCGGCGGTCGCCGACCGGCGCGCGCGGGCGAGAACTCGCGCCCGACCTCGTGCAGATTGATCTTCTGGCTGCCGAAGGTCAGCGCGGTGCGGTTCTCGGGCCCGCCGCCCGACGTGAACGTCTCGACGCCGAAGCCGAGCACGCGGGCGATAGAAGTCGCAGGTCGCCTCGATGCTGGCGACGGTCAGCACGAAATGGTCGATCGAGCGGATGACGGGCGCCGGCATGGGACGAACCTTAGGCGGGGCGGCGCTGCCGCTGCAAGCGCATGCTGCGTCGCGAACGCCCTTTGCGGGCCGGGAGAAATCCGATTATCGCTCGGCTGGGATTCGGGGAGAGGGTCATGCGCGGCTATGGCGCGCTGAGGGTCGCCTGGGAGGGCTTGCGCGGCAACACCGGCTGGCGCCGCGCCTGGCGCGATGCCCGGCCGCAGCCCCGCTACGACGTGATCATCATCGGCGGCGGCGGGCACGGGCTGTCGACGGCCTATTACCTCGCCAAGAACCACGGGCTGCGGCGCGTGGCCGTGCTCGAGCGCGGCTGGCTGGGCCTGGGCAATGCGGGGCGCAACACGACGATCGTGCGCTCGAACTACATGATGCCGGGCAACACCGAGCTCTACGAGCACTCGCTGAAGCTGTGGGAGAACCTCAGCCACGAGCTGAACTACAACGTCATGTTCAGCCAGCGGGCGCATGTGAACCTGGTGTTCTCGCCCAGCCACCGCGACGCGCTGGCGCGGCGCTACAACATCATGCGCTGCAACGGCATCGACGGCGAGTGGTGGAGCCGCGAGCGGCTGCGGCGCGAGATCCCGACGCTGAACTATGGCGAGGACGCCCGCTATCCGATCGAGGGCGCCTTCGTGCAGCCGCGCGCCGGCACCGCCCGGCACGACGCGGTGAACTGGGGCTATGCGCGGGCGGCGGACGCGCTGGGCGTCGACATCATCGAGCAGTGCGAGGTGACGGACTTCATCCACGAAGGCGGTGCGGTGACGGGCGTCAACACCACGCGCGGCGAGATCCGGGCCGAGAAGATCGGCCTGGCGCTGGCGGGCTCGACCTCGACGCTGGCGGGCAAGGCGGGGCTCGGCCGGCTGCCGATCGAGAGCCACAAGCTGCAGGCCTTCGTCTCCGAGCCGCTGAAGCCCATCGTGCACCACGTCATCGTCTACGGCTATGGCCACGGGCACTATTACATCAGCCAGTCGGACAAGGGCGGGCTGGTCTTTGGCGGCGACCTCGACATGTACAACTCGTACGCGCAGAAGGGGAACCTGCCCGTCTACCAGGACGTGATGGGCTGCACGATGAACATCCTGCCGCTGGCGGGGCGGCTGCGCGTGCTGCGCCAGTGGGCGGGCGTCGTCGACATGTCGATGGACGGCTCGCCCTTCATCACCAAGACCGACGTGCCGGGCGTCTATCTCAACGCCGGCTGGTGCTATGGCGGGTTCAAGGCGATCCCGGGCTCCGGCTGGGCGTTCGCGCACACCATCGCCAAGGACGAGCCGCACGAGACGAACCGGCTGCTGACGCTCGACCGCTACGCCCAAGGGCGCCTGATCGACGAATCGGGAGGCGGCCCCGTGCCGAAGCACCATTGATGGTCTCGCGGATCGCGCCCCCTCTCCCCCCGGGGGGAGGGCCGGAGAGGGGCGCGCGGCGCGCCGGGCGGGGAGGGCCTGAGATGCTTCGCATTCCCTGCCCGTTCTGCGGCGTGCGCGACCATGCCGAGTTCACCTATGAGGGCGACGCGACGGTGAATTATCCGGCACTCGACGGGTCGGAGGAGGCCTGGTTCGGCGCCGTCTTCCTGCGCGAGAACCCGCGCGGCCCGCATCAGCGAATACTGGCGCCATCTGCATGGCTGCGGCGCCTTTCTGGTCGTCGAGCGGGACACCGTGACCCATGCGATCGGCGAGGTGCGGCTGGCGCATCCCGGCTGGGCCGCCACGGTGCGCGAATGAGCGGCTATCGGCTCCCGAAGGGCGGGCGGATCGAGCGCGGCCGCTCGGTCAGCTTCAGCTGGGACGGCACGCGGCATATCGGCCACCCTGGCGACACGGTCGCCTCGGCGCTGCTGGCGCATGGCGAGCGGGTGCTGGGGCGGTCGTTCAAGTACCACCGGCCGCGCGGCGTCATGTCGGCCGGCATCGAGGAGGGCGGCGCGCTGGTGACGCTCGGCTCGGGGGCGGCGCGCGTGCCCAACGTCAAGGCGACGCAGGCCGAGATCCACGAGGGGCTGGAGGTCTGGGGCCAGAACGCCTGGCCCTCGGTGCGCTGGGATGTGGGGGCCGTCAACAACCTGCTCGGCCGGTTCTTCGGCGCGGGATTCTACTACAAGACCTTCTTCGGCGTCACGGGACGCGGCACGCGCGAGTGGATGTTCTTCGAGCGCTTCATCCGCCGCGCCGCCGGCATGGGGACGCCGAGTGACCGGCCGGACCCCGACGCCTACGAGATCGTCAACGACCATTGCGACGTGCTGGTCGTGGGCTCCGGCCCCGCGGGGATCGCGGCGGCGTCGGCGGCGGCGGATGCGGGCATGGACGTCGTGCTGGCCGAGCAGGATTTCGAGCTCGGCGGCTCGATCCTATCCGGGCTGACGGCCGAGGTCGACGGCGGGCCGGCGGATGCCTGGGCGAAGGACCGGCTCTCGGCCTTGGGCGCGGCCGGCGTCCGCCTCTGGCCGCGCACGACGGCCTTCGGGCTCTATGACCATGGCGTGGTCGGGCTGCTCGAGCGCGTCACCGACCATCTGCCGAACCCCGGCCATTTGCCGCGCGAGCGGTTCCGCATCCTGCGGGCGGGCCGCATCGTCCTGGCCACGGGGGCGATCGAGCGGCCCTTCGTCTTCGGCGCCAACGACCGGCCGGGCGTGATGCTGGCCTCGGCGGCCGCGACCTATGTCGGCCGCTTCGCCGTCGCGCCGGGCCGGCGGGCGATCCTCGCCACCAACAACGACAGCGCCTACCGGACGGCGGGGCTGCTGGCCCGGGCGGGGATCGAGACCATGCTGCTCGACTGCCGCGAGCGGCTGCCCGAGGCGTCGGCCGCCGCCGCGCGGGCGGCGGGCGTCACGCTGCGCGCCGAGGCGGTGCCGGTCGAGGCGCGCGGGTCCAAGGGCGTGCGGGCGCTCGACATCGGGCGACGCTTTGGCGAGTGCTACCTCGCCGAGGACGGCATCCCCTGCGATGTGGTGGGCGTCTCGGGCGGCTGGACGCCGGTGATCAACCTCGCCTCGCATCGCGGCCTGCGGCCGGTCTGGGACGACGGGCTCTCGGCCTTCCTGATCCAGGAGACGGGGATCGAGCCCCTCGCGCTGGCCGGCGCCGCCGCCGGCCAGTTCACGGATGCGGGCGCGGTCGCCGGGGGTGCTGCGGCCGGCGAGGACGCCGCCAAGGCGCTGCGCGGCAAGCGGCGCAAGAAGCGGCCGGGGGCCGCGCATGGCTGGGAGCGGCCGCTCAGCCCCTTGTGGGAGGTGCGCGATCCCGGCCGGCACCTCAAGGGCTTCGTCGACCCGCAGCATGACGTCACCGCCGACGATATCCGCCTCGCGCACCGTGAGGGCTTCGTCGCGGTCGAGCACCTGAAGCGCTACACGACGCTGGGGATGGCGACCGACCAGGGCAAGTTCGGCAATGTCGTGGGCCTCGCGCTGATGGCCGAGGCGACCGGCCGGTCGATCCCGCAGACGGGCACCACGACCTTCCGCCCGCCCTACACGCCCGTCTCGATCGGCGCGCTGGCGGGCACGGAGCGCGGCCGGCACTGGCGTCCGACGCGGCACACGCCGATGCGCGCCGAGCACGAGGGCCTGGGCGCCGCCTGGGTCGACGCCGGCTTCTGGCGGCGCGCCTGGTACTATCCGCGCGCCGGCGAGAACATGGCGCTGGCGGCGCGGCGCGAGACGGTCGCCGTGCGCAACACGGTCGGCATGGTCGACGTCTCGACGCTGGGCAAGATCATGGTCCAGGGGCCGGATGCGGGCGAGTTCCTGAACCGCGTCTATTCCAACGCCTTCGCCAAGCTGCCGGTCGGCAAGGCGCGCTATGGCCTGATGCTGCGCGACGACGGCGTGGTCTTCGACGACGGCACGACCTGGCGGCTGTCCGAGACCGACTGGTTCATGACGACGACCACCGCCAATGCCGGGCCGGTGATGCTGCACCTGGCCAACCTGCTGCAGACCCGCTGGCCCGAGCTGCGCGTCCACGTCACCTCGGTCTCGGATGCCTGGGGCGGCGTCGCCATCGCCGGCCCGCGGGCGCGGGCGGCGCTGGACGGCGCCTGTCCCGACATCGCGTTCTCCGACGAGGCCTTTCCCTTCATGGGCGTGCGTCAGGGGCACATGCGCGTCGGCCAGGGCGATACGATCCCGGTGATGTCGGCCCGGCTGTCCTTCTCTGGCGAGATGGCCTGGGAGGTGATGTGCCCGGCCGACTTCGCGCCCCTGATGTGGCAGACGCTGATGACGCGCATCCGCGCCGAGGGCGGCGTGCCCTATGGGCTCGAGGCGCTCGACACGCTTCGCGTCGAGAAGGGCCATGTGACGGCGCGCGAGCTCGACGGCCGGACGACGGCGCGCGACATCGGCCTCGGCGGCATGGCGTCGACCAAGAAGGACTATGTCGGCCGGGTGCTGGCGGGCCGGCCGGAGATGGTCGGCGAGGACCGGCCGCGGCTGGTCGGCCTCGTGCCCGTCGTGCAGGGCGCGCGCTTCAAGGCGGGCTCGGTGCTGCTGCGCGAGGGCGAGCGCACCGGCCGCGGCCTCGGCCATGTCAGCTCGGTCGCCGACAGCCCGACGCTCGGCTGGATCGGCCTCGGCTTCGTGTCTGGCGGGCTCGAGGCTTGGGAGGGCAAGGCGATCGTCGCCGCCAGCCCGGTCGACGACCAGTACGTGCCCGTGCGCGTCGTCTCGCAGCATTTCTTCGACCCGCAGGGAGAGCGGATGCATGGCTGAGCGCGCCTCTCCCTTCGCCGCCGCCGTCGCCGGGGGCCGGGCGGGCATCAGCCTCGCGCCGCTCGCCCGCGGCAGCATCTGGCAGGTCGCCTGCTGGCCCGAGACCTTCGACGAGACCGAGGGCGAGCTCGCGGCGGCCTTCCGCGCCGAGGCGCCCCGCCCGGGCCAGGTCGCCGTCGGGCCGGACGACCGGCTGCTGATCCGGGTCGAGCCGCTGAAATGGTGGATCATCGGCCCCGACGGGGCGGAGTGCCCGCTGGCGCGCGGCCCAGAGCGCGGCCCCTAGCGGAGCGCCGTCCTCGACATGAGCCACGACCAGGCGGGGATCGCGGTCGAGGGCGCGGGCGCGGCCGAGCTGCTGAAGCGCCTCGTGCCGATCGATCTGCGCGAGCGCGCCTTCCCCAACCTCTCCTACGCCACGACGCTGGCGCATCACATGATCACCCGCGTGCTGCGCCGCGACCGCGGTGCGCCCCGCTACGAAGTGCTGGTGATGCGCTCGTATGCCGACGACCTGCACGGGCTGTTGGCGCACCACCTAGCGCATTTCGGCTGACGGCGCGGACAGGGGCGCGGACAGGGGCGCGGAGCAGGACCTGCTGCTTGAAAGTAGAACAGAAGCCGCGGCCGTCCCTGTATGGTTGTGGGTCGGTTCGTCTCAAGATAAGACGACAAGATCTTGCGATCTTATGGCAATTTCCTCTCCGGCGTCGCTGATTCTCGCATCCCTGTTCCGGGGAGGCCCGAGCTGATCGCGATTGGAGGGACGCCGGCAACAGGTGTTTCGCGCCGGCATCTGCCGGTAGCGGCTTTCGGTAGGAGTGGGACGTGCAGCTTAAGAGAGTAGCGTGGTTGGCCGGCGTGCTCGCGACCGCGTTCATGGGATTTGCGGCGATCAGCCAGCCGGCGTCGGCCATTACGTGCGGCGGCGTCGCGTACGGCCTCACACCTTCGTCGGCCGAAGTCTGCGGGGTCGGCAACAATCCGAACTACGCGGAAGGCCCGGACGGGCTGGTCGACGATGAACTTGACCTTCCCCGGCATGACGGAGATGACGTACGTCCTGTCGACCAAGACGAACTCGTCCGACGGCACCGGCAAGATTACGTTCACCGACGCCCCGGCGAGCGGCGACAACCCGGGCACCTGGGGCATCTCCGACCCGACCGGCATCGCCTCGCAGGTCGTGATCGTGCTCAAGCAGTCGAACTCGTGGGCCGCGTTCCTGGTGTCCGCCCTCTCGGGCAACTGGACGACCTCCGGCCCGGGCAGGTCGACGCAGGGTCTGTCGCACGCCGACGTCTGGTACAAGCCGGGCGACACGACGGATGTCCCGCTGCCGGCGACGCTGCCGCTGGTGCTTGCGGGGCTGGGCGGCCTCGGCCTGCTGACGCGGCGGCGCCGCGCCGCCTGACGCGACCCCGGTCTGGACGCGACCCCGGTCTGACGCGACCCCGCTCGGCGACGATGCGACAGAAAGCGCCCCGCGGGGCGCTTTTTCCTTCTGGCCGACACCTTTCTTGGCAGGGCCCCCGTCCGCCACTATAGCAGTGCCCCGGAACGAGGGCGGCGCATGGCGATCCTGACGCATCTTACGGGCTTTCTCGCCGGGATCGGCGCCGCCGTGATCGGGCTCTGCCAGGCGGCGGGCGCGGTGGTGATCTTTGCCGGCGCAGGGACCGCGGGCATCTTCGTGCCGCCCTGGTATCCGGGCGAGTTCGGCCGACAGCTGCTGCGCATCGGCTATTTCTCGTTGCCGGTGGTCGGGCTGACGGCGCTCTTCACAGGCGGCGCGCTGGCGCTGCAGATCTATTCGGGCGGCACGCGCTTCAACGCCGAGTCGGTCGTGCCGAACATCGTGGCGCTGGCCATGACGCGCGAGCTCGGCCCCGTGCTGGGCGGTCTGATGGTGGCGGGCCGCGTCTCGGCGGCGATCGCAGCCGAGCTCGGCACCATGCGCGTCACCGAGCAGATCGACGCGCTGACGACGCTCAGCACCGACCCGATGAAGTACCTGGTCGCGCCGCGGCTGCTGGCGGCCACGCTGACCCTGCCGCTCCTGGCCTTCGTCGGCGACATCATCGGCATCATGGGCGGGTTCCTCGTCAGCGTCACCCGGCTCGACTTCTCGCCCGGCACCTACATCAACGCGACCTGGGATTTCCTCACCGCGGGAGACATCGTCTCGGGGCTGATCAAGGCGGCGGTCTTCGGCTTCATCATCGCGCTGATGGGCTGCTATCAGGGCTATCATTCCGGGCGCGGCGCGCAGGGGGTCGGCCGGGCGACGACGAACGCGGTCGTCACGGCCTCGATCCTGATCCTCGCCTCGAACTACCTGCTGACCGAGGCGTTGTTCAGCACGTGACGGCGGGATCTCCCCCCCATCCTCCCTCCGAAGCGGAGGGGGTGGCGCCTGCGGCCGGCGCGGTGCCCGGGCGTGCGAACGGCAGCTCGGTGCCGAAGATCGAGATGCGCGGCGTCGCCAAGGCGTTCGGCTCGAACCGCGTGCTGCGCGGGGTGGACCTCAGCGTCACGCGCGGCACCTCGGTCGTCGTCATCGGCGGCTCGGGGACGGGCAAGTCGGTGACGCTGAAATGCGTGCTCGGAATCATCCGGCCGGACAGCGGCACGATCCGCGTCGACGGCGAGGATGTGAGCCGCCTGCGCGGCCGCAGCCGCGAGCGGCTGCTCGACAAGTTCGGCATGCTGTTCCAGGGCGGCGCGCTCTTCGACAGCCTGCCGGTCTGGCAGAACGTCGCCTTCAGGCTGCTGCAGGGGCGCCGCCGCAGGCCGCGCGCCGAGGCGCGCGAGATCGCCATCGAGAAGCTGCGCCGAGTCGGGCTGACGCCTGCGACCGCCGACCTCTTTCCGGCCGAGCTCTCGGGCGGCATGCAGAAGCGCGTCGGGTTGGCCCGCGCCATCGCCGCGGAGCCCGAGATCATCTTCTTCGACGAGCCGACCACGGGCCTCGACCCGATCATGGCCGACGTCATCAACGACCTGATCCGTGAGATCGTCACCGAACTCGGCATCACCGCCATGACGATCACCCACGACATGACCTCGGTGCGCAGGATCGCCGACCGCGTCGCCATGCTGCACGAGGGCGTGATCCAGTGGGAGGGGCCCGTGTCCGAGATCGACACGACGCCCAATCCATACGTGCACCAGTTCGTCAACGGCCTGCCCGAGGGACCGATCGCGGCGGTGCGCTGATGGTGCCTTGGCCGCTGCGGGCGGCGAACCTGGTGCTATTGCTCCTCTACCCGCTCGCCTGGGCTGCGCCGCTGGCACGGGCTGGGTTCCTACCCTGGTTCTCGGGTGACGAGATCACCATCCTGGGCGGCATCGGCGATCTGTGGCAGGCGGATGCGGCGCTGGCCGCGCTGGTGGCGGCGTTCGCGATCGTGATCCCCTATGCCAAGACCTGCGTTCTGGCGGCGGTGCAGTTCGGCCGGCTCGGGCCCCGCGCGCTGCCGCTGGTCGAGGCGATCGGCAAGCTCTCGATGGCGGACGTCTTCCTGGTCGCGCTCTACATCGTCGTGGTCAAGGGCGTCGGCGTCGGCCATGTCTCGACCGCCTGGGGTCTCTGGCTCTTCACGGGGTGCGTGCTCGCCTCGATCTGGGTCGGCTGGGCGACGCGGCGGGCGATGGCGGCGTCTTTGGGGCGGGGCGTTTCTTCCGCTTTCTGAGGCGGATGCGCCATGCTAGAGGGGCCGCGCATGGCCAGGGTCGCCCCTCAGTTCGTCTGCCGCGAATGCGGCGCCGCGCACCGCAAGTGGGCGGGGCAGTGCGGCGATTGCGGCGCCTGGAACGCCATCGAGGAGGATGCCGGGCTGTCGGCCGCGGGGCCGGCGGCTCGCACGCTGGGACAGGCGCGCGGGCGGGTCGTCGCGCTCGGCACGCTGGCGGGCGACGAGGCGCCGCCGGCGCGTGGGCTGTCGGGGCTGGGCGAGCTCGACCGGGTGCTGGGCGGCGGGCTGGTGCCCGGCTCGGCCGTGCTGGTCGGCGGCGATCCGGGGATCGGCAAGTCGACGCTGCTGCTGCAGGCGACGGCGGCCTTTGCCGGGCAGGGCGCCAACACCGTCTACGTCTCGGGCGAGGAGGCGCCGGCGCAGATCCGCATGCGCGCCGGCCGGCTGGGGCTGGCGCAGGCGCCGGTCAGGCTGGCGGCCGAGACCAATCTGCGCAACGTGCTGACGACGCTCGACGCCGAGCGGCCGGACCTGGTGGTGATCGACTCGATCCAGACCATGTGGGCCGACAATGTCGATTCGGCGCCCGGCTCGGTCAGCCAGGTGAGGGCCTGCGCGCACGAGCTGGTGACGTTCGCCAAGCGGCGGGGCGTGGCGGTTGTCCTCGTCGGCCACGTCACCAAGGATGGGCAGATCGCAGGGCCGCGCGTCGTCGAGCACATGGTCGACACGGTGCTCTACTTCGAGGGCGAGCGCAGCCACCGCTTCCGCATCCTGCGCGCGGTCAAGAACCGCTTCGGGCCGGCCGACGAGATCGGCGTCTTCGAGATGACCGGGGCGGGGCTGGCCGAGGTCCTGAACCCCTCGGCGCTGTTCCTGGGCGAGCGCGGCGAGGGCAGCGCCCGGCGCCGCCGTCTTCGCCGGCATCGAGGGCACGCGGCCCGTGCTGGTCGAGTTCCAGGCGCTGGTCGCGCCCTCGGCGCTCGGCACGCCGCGCCGCGCGGTCATCGGCTGGGACAGCGGGCGGCTCGCCATGGTGCTGGCCGTGCTCGACGCGCGCTGCGGCGTCGTCTTTCGCGCGGGCAGGACGTTTATCTCAACGTCGCGGGCGGCCTGCGCATCGCCGACCCGGCGGCGGACCTGGCGGCCGCCGCGGCGCTGGTCTCGGCGCTGAAGGGCGAGGCGTTGCCGGCCGACACCGTGATCTTCGGCGAGATCAGCCTGTCGGGCGCCATCGGCCGGTCGCCCAGCCCGAGGCCCGGCTGCGCGAGGCGGAGAAACTCGGCTTTTCGCGCGCGATCGTGCCGGCGCAGATGAACAGCCGCGACGAATCGGGCATGACGGTGCGCGAGATCACGGGCCTGGGCGAACTTGTCTCCGGCCTGTTCGGCGGCTGATCGCCATGTTGAACGCGGGCTGATCGCCGGCCGATCGCCGTCTTTGGGGGGAGGAATGCAGTTCACCTATGTCGACGCCATCGTGGCGGCAGTCACGCTGCTGTCAGCGTTCCTGGCCTGGTCGCGCGGCTTCACGCGCGAGGTCTTCGCCATCGGCGGGTGGATCCTGGCGGCGATCATCGCCTTCTATCTGGCGCCGCTGGTGGCGCCGCTGGTCGCCGAGATCCCGGTCGTCGGCGCGAAACTGGCCGATTCCTGCCTGATCCTGATGATCGCGGCCTTTTCGCTCGTCGTGGCGGTGGCGTTGCTGATCCTGGCGGTCTTCACGCCGATCTTCGCCTCGGTGGTGCTGGAATCGGCGCTCGGGCCGCTCGACCGGGCGCTCGGCTTCCTGTTCGGCATCGCGCGCGGCATCGTGCTGGTGGCGGTCGGCTATCTGGTCTATGCCAGCTTCGCAGGTCAGGAGGAGTTTCCGGCGCATCGACAACGCGGCGTCGCGCGGCATCTTCGAGGAGGCGGCGGAGCTGATCGAGGCGAACCGCCCGCGCGAGATGCCCGCCTGGCTGGCCGAGCGCGTCAGCCGCGCTGACCGCGCCCTGCGAGGGCGAGGGCGTGCAGACGCCGGTGACCCCTGAGGAGCCCGTGCCCGAAGGCGAGCCGGCGACCCCGGCGGCCCCGGGGACCGTGCCGGCCGCCCCCGCCGGGCAGGGGTGAGGCGGGGTGCCGCCTGGCCCTTCTGTCGCGGCGGGCAAAGCGTTATATCCGGGCCTTGGCGCCGAGGCGCCAAGAGGCAGAAAGGACCCTGACGAGATGGGGACGGACGCCGAGGACCGCCCCGCGCCAGCCGGGGACGCGACAGCCTGGGATGCGACATCCCGCGACGCGACACCTTGGGACGACAAGCTGCACGAGGAGTGCGGCGTCTACGGCGTCTTTGGCGTCGAGGACGCCTCGACCTATGTGGCGCTGGGCCTGCACGCGCTGCAGCACCGGGGGCAGGAGGCGGCGGGGATCGTTTCCTACGAAGCCGAGAGCGGCTTCAACACGGTGCGCCGCATCGGCCATGTGCGCGACAACTTCACCAAGCAGTCGGTGATGGACCTGCTGCCGGGCCGCGCGGCGGTCGGACACACGCGCTATTCCACGGCCGGGCAGAAGGGCATGACGGCGATCCGCGACGTCCAGCCGCTCTATGCCGAATTCGTGATGGGCGGCTGCGCCATCGCGCACAACGGCAATGTCGTGAACGCCGACCCGCTGCGGGCGCAGCTGAAGGAGCGGGGCTCGATCTTCCAGTCCTCGTCCGACACCGAGACGATCGTCCACCTGATGGCGCGCTCGATCCAGAAGACGATCCCCGACCGGATGAAGGACGCGCTGCGCGCCGTCGAGGGCGCCTATTCGCTGGTCGCGCTGACGCAGAGCCAGATGATCGGCGTGCGCGACCCGCTGGGCGTGCGCCCGCTGATGCTGGGCAAGCTCGACGGCGGCTGGATCCTGTCGTCCGAGACCTGCGCGCTCGACATCGTCGGCGCCGAGTTCATCCGCGAGATCGAGCCGGGCGAGATGGTGATCGTCAGCGAGAAGGGCGTGCAGTCGATGCGGCCCTTCGAGAAGGCCGAGAACCGCTTCTGCGTCTTCGAATACGTCTACTTCTCGCGGCCCGACAGCGTCATCGGGGGCTTGAGCGTCTACGAGGCGCGCCGGCGGATCGGGGTGGAGCTGGCGCGCGAGGCGCCGGTCGAGGCCGACATCGTCTGCCCGGTGCCCGACAGCGGTACGCCGGCGGCGATCGGCTTCGCGCAGGAGAGCGGCATTCCCTACGCCATGGGGATCATCCGCAACGCCTATGTCGGGCGGACCTTCATCGAGCCGACCCAGCAGATCCGCGACATGGGCGTGCGGCTGAAGCTGAACGTCAACCGCGCGGTGGTCGAGGGCAAGCGCGTGGTGCTGGTCGACGACAGCGTCGTGCGCGGCACCACCAGCCGCAAGATCAAGGAGATGATCAAGGCCGCCGGCGCGAAGGAGGTGCATTTCCGCATCGCCAGCCCGCCGACGCGCTGGTCGTGCTTCTACGGCGTCGACACGCCCGAGCGCGGTAAGCTGCTCGCGGCGCAGATGACCGAGGAGCAGATGCGCGATCATCTGGGCGTCGAACTCGCTGCGCTTCGTCTCGCTGGACGGCCTCTACCGCGCCTGCGGCCATCCCGAGGGCCGGACCGCCGGGCGGGGCGGGGCGCCGAAGTTCTGCGACGCCTGCTTTTCCGGCGACTATCCGATCGAGCCGGCCGGCGAGCCCTCGGGCGGTGGCGCGCGCGACGTGGTCGAGGCCTGAGGCCCACGAGGCCAGGCCCGCATCGGCCTGCGCTCTGGTATACCACGGTTGCGGAGCCGCCGAGGCTGGGCTAAAGCTGCCCGGACGGGACCCATCGGGCCCGGCGCCCGGCGAGGCAGCGCAGCTTCAAGACCAGCCGTTCCGAGGAGGGGTCCCCCGTGAACATCCACGAATACCAGGCCAAGGAGATCCTGCGGAGCTTTGGCGCGCCGGTGGCCAAGGGCCATGCCGTGCTCGACGCCGACCATGCGCGCGAGGTGATCGACGAGCTCGGTGGCCCCGTCCTCGTCGTCAAGGCGCAGATCCATGCCGGCGGCCGCGGCAAGGGCACCTTCAAGGAGGCCGAGGCCGGGAGCAAGGGCGGCGTGCGCGTGACCCGCGACCCCGAGGAGGCCGTCCAGAACGTCCGTCAGATGCTGGGCCACACGCTTGTGACCAAGCAGACCGGGCCGGCAGGCAAGCAGGTCAACCGGGTCTATGTCGAGGAGGGCGCGGCGATCGCGCGCGAGCTCTACCTCGCGCTTCTGGTCGACCGGACGACGAGCCGGATCGCCTTCATCGCCTCGACCGAGGGCGGCATGGACATCGAGGAGGTCGCGGCCAAGACGCCCGACAAGATCCTCACCTTCTCGATCGATCCGGCGACGGGCATCCAGCCCTATCACGGGCGCAAGCTGGCCAAGGCGCTGAAGCTCGAAGGCGACGCCGTCAAGCAGGCGGGCAAGCTGGCCGGCACGCTCTACAGGGCCTTTGTCGAGAAGGACGTGAGCCTGCTCGAGATCAACCCGCTGATCCTGACCGAGACGGGCGACCTGGTCTGCCTGGACGCCAAGATGAACTTCGATTCGAACGCGCTCTACCGGCACAAGGACATCGTCGCGCTGCGCGACGAGACCGAGGAGGACCCCAAGGAGCTCGAGGCGTCGAAGCACGACCTGAACTACATCGCGCTCGACGGCGAGATCGGCTGCATGGTCAACGGCGCGGGCCTGGCGATGGCGACCATGGACATCATCAAGCTCTACGGGTCCGAGCCGGCCAACTTCCTCGACGTGGGCGGCGGCGCGACCAAGGAGAAGGTGACTGAGGCCTTCAAGATCATCACCTCGGACCCCAAGGTGAAGGGGATCCTGGTCAACATCTTCGGCGGCATCATGCGCTGCGACGTCATCGCCGAGGGCGTCGTCGCCGCGGTGAAGGAGGTCGGGCTGAAGGTGCCGCTGGTCGTCCGCCTGGAAGGCACGAATGTCGAGCGCGGCAAGCAGATCCTGAACGAGTCGGGCCTGGCCGTCACCGCGGCCGACGACCTGGCCGACGCGGCGGAAAAGGTCGTCAAGGCGGTGCGGGGCTAGCGGTCGGGCCGATGTTCGTGGGCAAGCATTCCGAGCTGTCGAGCGCGCCGATGCGCGAGGCGCCGCTGATCGCCGGCGTTGCGTTGCTGGTCTGCGGCGCGGTGCTGATGCGGTTGGGCCCCGATCTGCTCGAGATGCCGGCGCCCCGCAAGGCGCGCGAGAGCGCGGTCGCCCGCTTCAGGCGCGGCGACCGGCTGGGCGCCGCGGCGCAGCAGGCGCGCGACGGGCTGGTGGAGGTGTTGCCGAGCAATCTGCTGGGCGGCATCGGGCGCGCGCTGGCGTTCGCCGGCGCGGGCGTTCTGGTCGTGCGGCTGCTCGACCTGCTGGCCGGCGACGACGGCCGGCGCAAAGGATGACGGCGTGATCGTCAGCCACGCGCATCGCTTCATCTTTCTCCGGACGGAGAAGACCGGGGGCACCAGCCTGACCGAGGCGCTGGCGCGGCTGGTCGAGGGCGAGGGCGAGGTGGCGACGCTGGACCGGCCGGACTGGGCGCGCTGGTCGCCGATCCATCACGGCGCGCTGAAGCGGACGTTCCCGGGCGTCTTCGGCCTGCATCCGCACGCCACGGCGCGCCAGGCGCGGGCGGTGCTGGGGCGGCAGGTCTTCGACAGCTACTTCAAGTTCGCGGTCGAGCGGAACCCGTGGGACCGGCAGGTCTCGCTCTATTTCCACCGCGCCTGGAAGCGGCGCGACAAGAGCCCTGATTTCGATCGCGACATGCGCTCGGCCTGGTACCGCAACACCGAGTTCACGCGGCTGCGGAACTGGGACGTCTATGCCATCGGCGGCCGGGTCGCGGTCGACCGGGTGCTGCGCTACGAGCGGCTCGATGCCGAGCTGGCCGAGCTGGCGCGCGAGCTGGGCCTGCCGCCGCTCGACCTGCCGCGGGCGCGGTCCGAGTACCGGGCGGATCGGCCGCATTATTCGACCTACTACAGCGACAGGACGCGGGCGCTGGTGGGGCGCTGGTACCGGCGCGAGATCGACGCGCTCGGCTACCGGTTCGAAGGTCCGGAAGACGCACGGCCGGCCGAAGCGCCGAAGGCGCCGGCGATCGCACGCAGTTAGGAGAGGGGCATGGCGGTTCTCGTCGACGCAAACACCAAGGTCATCTGCCAGGGCCTGACCGGCGCCCAGGGGACCTTTCACACCGAGCAGGCCATCGCCTATGGCACGCAGATGGTCGGCGGCGTGACCCCCGGCAAGGGCGGGTCCGAGCACATCGGCCTGCCGGTCTTCGACACGGTCGCCGAGGCGGTCGCGGCGACCGGCGCCACGGCCAGCGCCATCTACGTGCCGCCGGCCTTCGCGGCCGACGCGATCATGGAGGCGATCGACGCCGAGGTGCCGTTGATCGTCTGCATCACCGAGGGCATCCCGGTGCTGGACATGATGAAGGTCAAGCGCATGCTCGACGGCTCGGGCTCGCGGCTGATCGGGCCGAACTGCCCGGGCGTCATCACGCCCGACGCCTGCAAGATCGGCATCATGCCGGGCCACATCCACCGGCGTGGCAATGTCGGCATCGTCAGCCGCTCGGGCACCCTGACCTACGAGGCGGTGGGCCAGACCACGGCCGCGGGGCTGGGGCAGTCGACCTGCATCGGCATCGGCGGCGACCCGATCAAGGGCACCGAGTTCATCGACGCGCTCGAGCTGTTCCTGGGCGACGACGAGACGCAGGCCATCATCATGATCGGCGAGATCGGCGGCAGCGCCGAGGAGGACGCGGCGCAGTTCCTTCGCGACGAGGCCAAGAAGGGGCGCAAGAAGCCCATCGCCGGCTTCATCGCCGGGCGCACCGCGCCCCCGGGCCGGCGCATGGGCCATGCGGGCGCCATCATCTCGGGCGGCAAGGGCGGCGCCGAGGACAAGATCGCCGCCATGAAGGCGGCCGGCATCACCGTTGCCGACAGCCCCGCGGCGCTCGGCGAGGCCTTGCTTAAAGCGGTGAATGCTTGAATGATGCGCGCGACCGGATACATCAGCGTCCGGTGAGGTTGCGCGCCGCGCGTTGCCGCCAGCACAAGGGGGAAGGGCCGCTGTAACGCGCCCCTTCGTGGACATGTCAGATCCCGTCACGAACGAGCGCTTCCACGCATCGTCGTTTCTTCAGGGCCAGAACGCTTCCTATGTCGAACAGCTCTACGCCCGCTACACGGCCGACCCGCGGTCGGTAGACCCCAGCTGGCAGCGCTATTTCGCCGAGCTCGGCGATCCGGCCGGCGATGTGGCGGCCGAGGCGAGCGGCGCGCCCTGGCGCCGGGCCGACTGGCCGCTGGCGCCAGCCGACGAGCTGAGCATCGCGCTGGGCGCCTGGGAGCGGCTGCCGGACGCGCGGCGGATCGAGAGCAAGATCCGCGAGCGCGAGGACGGGCAAAAGGGCAACGGCCAGACGGCGCTGGACGAGGCCGGCGTCCGCCAGGCGGTGCTCGATTCGATCCGGGCGATCATGTACATCCGCTCGTTCCGCTCGCGCGGGCACCTGGGCGCGAACCTCGATCCGCTGGGCCTGCAGGGTGGGCGGCAGCACCCGGAGTTCGACCCCCACTTCTTCGGCTTTACCGACGCCGATCTCGACCGGCCGATCTTTATTGACAACGTGCTCGGCCTCGAAGCGGCGAGCATGCGCGAGATCGAGGGCATCCTGAAGCGGACCTATCAGGGCACCTTCGCGCTCCAGTTCATGCACCTGATCGATCCCGAGGCCAAGCGCTGGCTGCAGGAGCGCATCGAGGGCTATGGCAAGGAGATCAGCTTCACCCAGGAGGGGCGCAAGGCGATCCTGAACAAGCTGGTCGAGGCCGAAGGCTTCGAGAAGTTCCTCCACGTCAAGTACACCGGCACCAAGCGCTTCGGCCTCGACGGCGGCGAGGCGCTGATCCCGGCGATGGAGCAGATCATCAAGCGCGGCGGCGCGCTGGGCGCGCGCGAGATCGTCTTCGGCATGCCGCATCGCGGCCGGCTGAACATCCTGGCCAACGTCATGTCCAAGCCCTATCGGGCGATCTTCAACGAGTTCCAGGGCGGCAGCTTCAAGCCCGAGGACGTCGACGGCTCGGGCGACGTGAAGTACCACCTCGGCGCCTCGTCCAACCGCGAGTTCGACGGCAACAAGGTGCATTTGAGCCTGACCGCCAACCCCAGCCATCTCGAGGCGGTGAACCCGGTCGTGCTCGGCAAGGTCCGCGCCAAGCAGGCGCAATTCGGCGACGACCGCACGACGGTGATCCCGGTCCTGCTGCATGGCGACGCCGCCTTCGCGGGGCAGGGCGTGGTCGCCGAGTGCTTTGGCCTCAGCGGCCTGCGCGGCCACAGGACCGGCGGCACGATCCACATCATCGTGAACAACCAGATCGGCTTCACCACGGCGCCGCACCATTCGCGCAGCTCGCCCTATCCGACCGACATCGCCAAAACGGTCGACTGTCCGATCTTTCACGTCAACGGCGACGACCCGGAGGCCGTGGTGCACGCCGCCAAGGTCGCGACCGAGTTCCGCCAGATGTTCCAGCGGGACGTCGTGATCGACATCTTCTGCTATCGGCGCTTCGGCCACAACGAGGGCGACGAGCCGATGTTCACCCAGCCCCTGATGTACAAGGCGATCAAAAAGCAGCCGACGACGCTGCAGATCTATGCCGACCGGCTGGTCGAGGACGGGGTGATCGAGAAGGGCGAGATCGAGGCCGAGAAGGAGCAGTTCCAGGCGCTGCTGAACGAGGAGTTCGAAGCGTCGCGGAGCTACCGGCCGAACAAGGCCGACTGGCTCGACGGCCGCTGGTCCGGCTTCGAGACGTCCGAGGGCGAGTACCAGCGCGGCCAGACCGCCGTGCCGAAGGAGACGCTCTGCGAAGTAGGCGAGGCGCTGACCCGCCTGCCGGAGAACTTCGTGCCGCACCGGACGGTGGCGCGCCTGCTCGACGCCAAGCGCGAGATGATCGAGAAGGGCGAGGGGATCGACTGGTCCACCGCCGAGGCGCTGGCCTTCGGCTCGCTGCTGCTCGAGGGCTACAAGGTCCGGCTCAGCGGCCAGGACAGCGTGCGCGGCACCTTCAGCCAGCGCCATGCCGCGCTGACCGACCAGGAGACCGAGGAGCGCTACTTCCCGCTCGACAACATCCGCGAGGGGCAGGCCAAGCTCGAGGTCATCGACTCGATGCTCTCGGAATACGCGGTGCTCGGCTACGAATACGGCTACTCGTTGGCCGAGCCGAACGCGCTGGTGCTGTGGGAGGCGCAGTTCGGCGACTTCGTCAACGGCGCCCAGATCATGATCGACCAGTTCATCTGCTGCGGCGAGCGCAAATGGCTGCGCATGTCGGGACTGGTTCTGCTGCTGCCGCACGGCTACGAGGGGCAGGGGCCCGAGCACTCCAGCGCGCGCATCGAGCGCTTCCTGCAGCTGAGCGCCGAGGACAACTGGATCGTCGCCAACTGCACGACGCCGGCGAACTATTTCCACATCCTGCGCCGGCAGCTGCACCGCAGCTTCCGCAAGCCGCTGATCCTGTTCACGCCGAAGTCGCTGCTGCGCCACAAGCGCTGCGTCTCGAAGCTCGACGAGATGGCCGAGGGCTCGAGCTTCCACCGCGTGCTGTGGGACGACGCCGAGATGGGCGGCTCGGAGATGAAGCTGAAGCCCGACGACCAGATCGGCCGCGTCGTCATGTGCTCGGGCAAGGTCTATTTCGACCTGCTCGAGGCGCGCGACGCGGCGGGGCTCGACGACGTCTACATCCTGCGGCTCGAGCAGTTCTACCCGTTCCCGGCGCTGAGCCTGACGCGCGAGCTCAGCCGGTTCAAGAACGCCGAGATGGTCTGGTGCCAGGAGGAGCCGAAGAACCAGGGCGCCTGGTTCTTCGTCGAGCCGAACGTCGAATGGGTGCTGAGCCGGATCGGCGCGCGGATGACGCGGCCCTTCTATGCCGGGCGGCCGGCCTCGGCCTCGCCGGCCACCGGCCTCGCCTCGCAGCACAAGGCCGAGCAGGAGGCACTGGTCAACGCGGCCCTCGCGCTCTAAGCGGGGGGCGGCTCGGAGCGGAAGAGGGCAGGTCTGATGACGGTGGAAGTGCGCGTCCCGACCCTGGGGGAGTCGGTGACCGAGGCGACGGTCGCCACCTGGTTCAAGCAGCCGGGCGAGGCGGTCGCGGCCGACGAGATGCTTTGCGAGCTCGAGACGGACAAGGTGACCGTCGAGGTGCCCTCGCCGGCCTCGGGCAAGATGGGCGAGCATGTCGCCAAGGAAGGCGAGACGGTCGGCGTCGATGCGCTGCTCGCCACGATCGAGGAAGGCGCCGAGGCGGCGCCGGCCCCAGCCGAGAGCACGACGCCCGACGAGCCGCGCCTGAAGGCCGAGCCCGCGACCAAGCCCGCGACGGGGCGCGGCGGCAACGGCAAGGACGCTGGCAAAGCGGCTGCCCCGGCGGCGCCCCGGCGGCGGCGCAGAAGCAGGAGCGGGCCTCTGGCCGCGCCGATGTCGAGGACGCGCCCTCGGCCAAGAAGGCGATGGCCGAAAAGGGGCTTTCGCGCGACGATGTGCAGGGCACCGGGCGCGACGGCCGCGTCATGAAGGAGGACGTCGAGCGCGCCGGCAGCGGGGCCGAGGCCCGCGGCGAGCCGCGCGCGGCCCAGCCCTCGGTGCAGGACCTGCCAGGCTATGGCGGCGTGCCGCAGGCGGCGCGGGCGCCCGCCCCCTCCGCCGACGAAGGCGCGCGCGAGAAGCGCGTGAAGATGACGCGGCTGCGCCAGACCATCGCCCGCCGGCTGAAGGAGGCGCAGAACACCGCCGCCATGCTGACCACCTTCAACGAGGTGGACCTGACCGAGGTCATGGCGATCCGCAACGACCTGAAGGACCTGTTCCAGAAGAAGCACGGCGTGAAGCTGGGCTTCATGTCGTTCTTCGTGACGGCGTGCTGCCATGCGCTGCGCGAGGTGCCGGCCGTCAACGCCGAGATCGACGGGGACACGCTCGTCTACAAGGAATACGCGCACATCGGCGTCGCCGTCGGCACGCCGCAGGGCCTCGTCGTCCCGGTCGTGCGCGACGCCGACCGGATGAGCTTTGCCGCAGATCGAGAAGACCATCGCCGAATTGGGCGAGCGGGCGCGCGACGGCAAGCTGAGCATGGCCGACATGCAGGGCGGCACGTTCACCATCTCGAACGGCGGCGTCTATGGCTCGCTGATGTCGGCGCCGATCCTGAACCCGCCGCAATCGGGCATCCTCGGCATGCACAAGATCCAGGACCGCCCGATGGTGGTGGGCGGCGAGATCAAGATCCGGCCGATGATGTACCTGGCGCTGAGCTATGACCACCGCGTCATCGACGGCAAGGAGGCGGTGACCTTCCTGGTCCGCGTCAAGGAGGCCCTCGAGGACCCGCGCCGGCTCCTCATGGACCTCTGACGGCCTGGGATCGTGCCGACCGCTCTTCGGGAACAGAGGGAGTAGCCCCATGTCCGACTATGATGTCGTCGTCATCGGCGGCGGCCCCGGTGGCTATGTCTGCGCCATCCGGTGCGCGCAGCACGGGCTGAAGACGGCCTGCGTCGAGGGGCGCGGCGCGCTTGGCGGCACCTGCCTGAACGTCGGCTGCATTCCCTCGAAGGCGCTGCTGCACGCCTCCGAGATGCTGCACGAAACGCAGCACACCTGGGGCAAGATGGGGATCGAGGCCAACGGCGTCAGCTTCGACCTGGGCAAGATGCTCGCCTACAAGGACGACACCATCAAGTCGAACACGTCCGGCATCGAGTTCCTGTTCAAGAAGAACAAGGTCGATTGGGTGCAGGGCTGGGGCGAGATCGCCGGGCCCGGCGAGGTGAAGGTCGGCGACAAGACGCTGAAGACCAAGAACATCGTCATCGCCACGGGGTCGGAGCCCGCCAAGCTGCCCGGGGTGGAGGTCGACGAGGAGCGGGTCGTCACCTCGACCGGCGCGCTCGAGCTCAAGGAAGTGCCGAAGAAGCTGATCGTCATCGGCGCCGGCATCATCGGGCTCGAGCTCGGCTCGGTCTGGTCGCGGCTGGGCGCGCAGGTGACGGTGATCGAGTATCTCGACCAGATCACGCCCGGGCAGGACGCCGAGGTGCAGCGCAACTTCCAGCGGCTGCTGAAGAAGCAGGGGCTCGAGTTCGTGCTCGGCGCCGCCGTGCAGGGGGTCGAGAAGGGCAACCGCCTGACCGTTCGCTACAAGCTGCGCAAGGACGACTCCGAGCATGACGCCGACGCGGACGTCGTGCTGGTCGCGACGGGGCGCCGGCCGTTCACGGACGGCCTCGGCCTCGAGAAAGCCGGGGTCGAGGTCGAGAAGGGCGTGGTCAAGACCGACCGCTGGCGGACCAATGTCGACGGCATCTGGGCGATCGGCGACGTCACCGCGGGGCCGATGCTGGCGCACAAGGCCGAGGACGAGGGCATGGCGGTGGCCGACGAGATCGCCGGCAAGCACGGCCATGTGAACTATGGCGTGATCCCGAGCGTCATCTACACCTGCCCCGAGGTCGCCGCCGTCGGCCTGACCGAGCAGGCGCTGAAGGAGCAGGGCAAGAAGTTCAAGGCGGGCAAGTTCCAGTTCATGGCGAACGCGCGGGCGAAGGCGAACTTCGCCGCCGAGGGCTTCGTCAAGATCCTGGCCGATGCCGAGACCGACCGCATCCTCGGCTGCCACATCATCGGGCCGTCGGCGGGCGACCTGATCCACGAGGTCTGCGTCGCCATGGAGTTCGGCGCCTCGGCCGAGGACCTGGCGCTGACCTGCCACGCCCACCCGACCTATTCCGAGGCGGTGCGCGAGGCGGCGCTGGCCTGTGGCCTCGGCGCCATTCACGCCTGACGGCGTGACGCCCGGGCCCGCATGTCAAGGCTTCTCGGCATATCGGGCTCGCTCCGGCGCGGCAGCTACAACACCATGCTGGTGCACGAGGCGGCGCGCGCCTTTGCGCCGGACGAGTTCCAGCTGGCCGACCTGAACCTGCCGCTCTTCAACGCCGACCTCGAGGCGGAAGGCTTGCCCCAACCGGTGCAGCGGCTCTGCGAGCAGGTCCTCTGGGCCGACGCGATCGTCATCGCCTGCCCCGAATACAACAAGGGGCCGCCCGGCGTCCTGAAGAACGCGCTCGACTGGATCTCGCGGACAAAGCCGCTGCCGACGCGCGGCAAGCCGGTCGCGGTCGTCTCGGCGGCGGACGGCGCGGGCGGCGGCGAGCGGTCGAAATCGGCGATGTACCTGTTCCTCGTCCCTTTCGAGGTGCGGCTCGTCCTGCACCCGGAGGTCAGTGTCGGCGCCGTCAAGCAGCAGTTCGATGCCGATGGCCGGCTGGTCAACGAGGGCAAGCGCCGCGCGCTGGAGAAGCTGATGGCGCGCGCTGAGAGAGGCTGCGGGCGACCGACCCGATCCCGTATAGGGCCTGATCGCGCCGTCTCGGGGCGGATCGCCGGGCCGAGGCGCACGCATCCGCCATGCGATGTCGCCGGGGTGGCATTTGCCCGCCGCCGCGACCATGCTGGCGACCAAAGGCGAGGGGAGGCAGCGATGAGCGACTTCTGGAAAATGTCGGCGGCGGAAGTCGCGCGGCGGGTCAGGGCGGGCGAGGCCTCGGCGCGCGAGGTGACCGAAAGCGCTCTCGGCCGGCTGGCGGCGGTGAACCCGGCAATCAACGCCGTGGTGCAGGAGTTCCCGGACGAGGCGCTGGCCGAGGCCGACCGGCTCGATGCGCGCCGCCAGGCCGGCGAGGATCCGGGGCCGCTCGCCGGCGTGCCGGTGACGGTCAAGGTCAATGTCGATCAGCGGGGCCACGCCACGACCAACGGCGTGCGCATCCAGAAGGACCTGATCGCGACCGAGGACAGCCCCGTCGTCGCCAACCTGCGCAAGGCGGGCGCGATCATCGTCGGGCGGACGAACACGCCGGCCTTCAGCCTGCGCTGGTTCTGCCGCAACTCGCTGCACGGGGCGACGAAGAACCCGCGCGATGCAGGGCTGACGCCCGGCGGCTCGTCCGGCGGCGCGGGGGCGGCGACGGCGGCGGGCATCGGTGCCATCGGGCACGGCACCGACATAGCGGGCTCGATCCGCTACCCGGCCTATGCCTGCGGCATTCACGGGCTGCGGCCGACGCTGGGCCGCATCCCGGCGGTGAACTTCTCGGGCCCGGACCGGCTGATCGGCGCGCAGATCATGGCCGTCTCGGGCCCGCTCGCGCGCTCGGTCGAGGACGTGCGGCTGGGCTTCGAGGCGATGATCGCCGAGGATCTGCGCGACCCCTGGTGGGTGCCGGTCCCCGCGCGCCTGGCCGAGCTGCCCAAGCGCGCGGCGCTCTGCGTGAACCCCGAGGGGCTGAACACCGTCCCCGAGGTCGAGCGGGCGCTGCGCGAGGCCGCCCGCGCGCTGGCCGATGCCGGTTGGGAGGTGGTCGAGACCGCGATGCCGCCGATCCGCGAGCCCGCCCGGCTCGACATCCAGCTCTGGATGGCCGAGATGCGCCGCGGCGGCGGCGCGATGGTCGAGCGCGAGGACGACCCTGACGCCAACCACGTCTACCGCATGCTGGGCGAGGTGGCCGAGGCGCCCGACGTCAACGGCTTGCTCGACACCGTCCAGCGCCGCGCGGGCCTCGTCCGCGAATGGCAGATGTTCCTCAAGGAGCACCCGGTGCTGATCTGCCCGGTCTCGGCCGAGCTGCCCTTCCCGGACGGGCTCGACGTCGAGAGCGACGACAGCTTCCGCCGCTGCTTCGAGGCGCAGATCATCCAGGTCGGGCTGCCCTTCATGGGGCTGCCAGGGCTGACCGTCTCGACCGGGCTGGTCGGCCGCACGCCCGTCGGCGTGCAGCTGATCGCCGGGCGCTATCGCGAGGACGTGCTGCTGGACGCGGGCGCGGTCATCGAGGCCGCGGGGACGCCGCCGAGCCCGGTCGATCCGGCCTGACGCGGCGGGTGGCGTCGGACCCTCACCCCGGTCCTCCCCCTTTGAGGGGGAGGGGGCGCAAGCGGTGCCGCCCCTCTTGCCGGCGGGGGGCACACGGATGCCCGTGAGCGAGAACGCCCGCGGGGCGTTGTGGATGATGCTGAGCATGGCGGGCTTCGTCGTGAACGACACGTTCATGAAGTCGCTCGCGGGCGAGGTGCCGCTGTTCCAGGCGATTTTCCTGCGCGGCCTCATCGCCACCACGCTGATCGGCGCGCTGGCCTGGCACCGCGGGGCGCTGGCCCATCTGCCCAGGGGTCCCGACCGGCGGCTGATCCTTTTCCGCCTGGCCGGCGAGATCGGCGGCACGTCGCTGTTCCTGACGGCGCTCTTCAACATGCCGCTGGCGAACGCCACCGCGATCATCCAGGCGGCGCCGCTGACGGTGACGCTGGCCGCGGCGCTGTTCCTGCGCCACCCCGTCGGCTGGCGGCGCTACACGGCGATCGGCGTCGGCTTCATCGGCGTGCTGCTGGTCGTGCGGCCGGGCAGCGAGGGGTTCAACGCCTATTCGCTGGCGGCGCTCGCCTCGGTCTTGTTCATCACCCTGCGCGAGGTTTCGACGCGCGGCCTCAGCGTCATGGTGCCCGGCCTGCTCGTCACCGTGCTGACCTCGGTCGCGATCACCAGCTTCGCCGGGGCGGTCACGCTCTTCGAAGACTGGGCGCCGGTGCGCTGGGATATCCTCGGGCGGCTCGCCTGCGCCTCGGTGCTGCTGCTGCTCGGCTATTATGCCGGGATCGCCGCGATGCGGGTGGGCGAGATCGGCTTCGTCTCGCCGTTCCGCTACTCGAACCTGCTCTGGGCGCTGGTGCTGGGCTTTGCCGTCTTCGGCGACGTGCCGAGCTGGGTGACGGTGGCTGGCGCGGCGATCGTGATGGGGACGGGCCTCTACACGCTGCACCGCGAGCGGGTCACCGCTCGCCAGACGGCTCGGCAGACCGCTTACCAGACTGCGCGCCGACCTTCGCGGAGCGGATCGCCTGCCACAGGGTCTGCGGCGTCAGAGGCATGTCCAGATGACGGACGCCCAGCGGCGCCAGCGCGTCCAGGACCGCGTTGACGACCACGCCCGGGGCACCGATCGAGGCGAGCTCGCCCACGCCCTTGGCGCCGAGCAGCGCGTTCGGGCTCTCGGTCGGCCGCCACGCGATATCGATGAAGGGCAGGTCGGCGGCGCGCGGCACGGCGTAGTCCATGAACGAGGCGTTGAGCGGCTGGCCGTTCGCATCGAACCGCACGCCCTCCATCAGCGCCTCGCCGATCCCTTGTGCGACGCCGCCCTGCAGCTGGCCAGCCGCCGCCGGCGGGTTCACGACACGGCCGAGGTCGTCGACGCCGCAGAAGCGGTCGACGCGGACGGCGCCCGTCTCGGGATCGACCTCGACCTCGCAGGCGAAGGCGCCGTTCGGCCAGGTGGTGTGCGTGCCGGCGAAGTCGAGCTCGGCCATGCAGCCGGGGCTATCGTCGCCATCCGTGCTGGCGGCGATGTCGGCCAGCGTCAGCTGCCGGTCGGTGCCGGCGATGCGGAACGCGGCCGCCGCCATAGTCGATGTCGGCCTCGGCCGCCTCCAGCATCTCGCCGGCGAGCTCGCGGGCACGCGCCAGCATCTCGAGCGCGGTTCGGTGCACGGTGTTGGCCGCGATGGGCAGAAGGCTGGAACCGCCGGTGCCCCCGCCGATCGCGAGCGCGTCGCTGTCGCCCTGCTCGACGCGGATGCGATCGGGGGGCAGGTCCAACGCCTGCGCCGCGATCAGCGCCAGCGTCGCGCGGTGGCTCTGGCCCGAATCCTGGCTGCCGGTGCGCACCAGCACGGTGCCGTCGGGCAGCGCCCGCACCTCGGCGCGCTCGGCCGTCGAGCCGCCGGTGCCGTGCAGGTGAAAGCCGATCGAGGCGCCGCGCAGCAGGCCGCGCGCGGCGCTCTCGGCCCGGCGCGCGGCGAGGCCCGGCCAGTCGGCGGCCTTGCGGATGGCGATGGCGAGGCCCGGGAAGTCGCCGGCGTCCATGGTCTCGCCCATGGGCGTCGCCAGCGGCAGCTCGTCCGGGCGGACGAGGTTGCGCTCGCGCAGTTCCAGCGGGTCGAGGCCCAGCTGCCGGGCCGCGGCGTCGATCAGCCGCTCGAGAGTGGCCGCCGTCTCGGGCTTGCCCGCGCCGCGATAGGCGTCGGTCGGGTGGGCGTTGGTGAAATGGGCCTCGACGCGATAATGCTGGCCGGGGATGCGATAGAGCTGGGCGAAGGCGCGGACAGCGTATTGCGCGACGACCGCCGCGCCGGCGGTGTTCAGGAAGGCGCCGAGATCCGCCATCGCGTCGATGCGAAAGGCGAGGAAGCGGCCGTCGGCATCGAGCGCCAGCGTCGCCCGGTCGAGCCGCCCGCGCCCCGGCGCGTCGCCGAGGAAGGCGTCGGTCCGCGTCGCCGTCCAACGGACGGGCCGGCCGGTGGCGCGCGCGGCGAGCAGCGCCAGCACGTGCTCGGGGTAGGGCCAGATCTTGGCCGCGAAGCTGCCGCCCACGTCGTGCGTCAGAACGCGCAGGCGGTCGGTCGGAACGCCGAGGCAGGCCGAAAGCGCGGTGCGCAGCGCGACGACGCCCTGGCTGGGCGTCGTCAGCGTGAACCGTCCGGTCGCGGGATCGTGCTCGGCCAGGCAGCCGCGCGGCTCGATCGGCGCGATGGCGATGCGCGGATGCGCGACGGCCAGCTCGACCACATGCGCGGCTTCGGCGATCAGCCGGCTTGTCTCCTGCCCGTTGCCGATCTCCCAGGTGAACGCCCGGTTGCCCGGCGCCTCGGGCCAGATCGGCGAGGCTTCGGCGGCGGTCTCGACGTCGACCACGGCGGGACGCTCGGCGATGTCGAGCGCGATGGCCTCGAGTGCGTCGAGCGCTGCCGCCTCGCTCTCGGCGACGGCAGCGGCGACCGGCTGTCCGAGATAGAGCACGCGGCCCTCGGCCAGCACCGGCCGGCGCGGCTCGATCATGCCTTCGACGCGCGCCCGCGCGACGATCGGGCCGACCTCGGTCAGGTCCGCCGCCGTCAGGACCAGCTCCACGCCGGGCCTGGCGCGGGCCGCCGCGGCCTCCAGCGCCACGATGTCCCCATGCGCGACCGGCGAGCGCAGCACTGCCATGTGCAGCGCGCCCGCCCGCCGCTCGTCGTCGACATAGCGGCCGCCGCCGGTCAGCAGGCGGCGGTGCTCCGGGTCGATCATGGCGCGGTCACCCGGCCGGCGCGCCATAGCCGCCGCCCGAGGGCGTCTGCATGACGAAGACGTCGCCCGGATAGACCTCGTGCCGGTCGTTGCCCTTGTGCTCGACGCGGGTGCCATCGGCGCGCTCGATCCATTCGCGGCCGACCTCGCCCGGGCTGCCGCCGTCGACGCCGAAGGGCGGCACGCGGCGGTGCGAGCAGAGCGTCGTCACGGTCATCTCCTCGAGGAACCGCATCCGCCGGGTGATGCCGTCGCCGCCCGTGTGGCGCCCCCGCCCGCCCGAGCCGCGCCGGATGGAATACTCCTCCAGCCGGACGGGAAAGCGGAACTCCAGCACCTCGGGGTCGGTGGCGCGCGTGTTCGTCATATGCGTCTGGATGGCCGAGCAGCCGTCGAAATCGGGGCCGGCGCCGGTGCCGCCGCAGATCGTCTCGTAGTTCTGCAGGCGCTGGTTGCCCCAGACATAGTTGTTCATCGTCGCCTGGCTGCCGGCGATGACGCCGAGCGCGCCGAAGAGCGCGTTGCACATCAGCTGGCTGACCTCGGTGTTGCCGGCGATGACGGCGGCCGGGTACTCGGCGTTGATCATCGACCCCTTCGGGGCGATGATCTTCAGCGCCTTGAAGCAGCCCTCGTTCAGCGGGATGTCGCTGCCGACCAGCGTGCGGAAGACGTACATGACGACCGCGTGGCAGACGGCGAGCGGCGCGTTGTAGTTGTAGCGGTCCTTCTCGGCCGTGCCGGTGAAGTCGACGGTCGCCTCGCGGCGCTCGCGGTCGACGCGGATGGCGACCCGGATGTATTTTCCGTTGTCGAGCTCGTAGTTGTAGGCGCCGTCCGTCAGCGCGGTGACGACGCGGCGGACGCATTCCTCGGCATTGTCCTGGACGTGGCCCATATAGGCGTGAACCGTCTCGAGGCCGAAGGTGCGGATCATCTTGCCGACCTCGCGCACGCCCGTCTCGTTGGCGGCGACCTGGGCGGCCAGGTCCGCCATGTTCTCCTCGATGTTGCGGACGGGGTAGAGGCCGGAGAGCAGCAGCGCGCGCGTCTCCTCCTCGCGGAAATGGCCGCCGTCGATCATCTTGAAGTTGTCGATCAGCACGCCCTCCTCCTCGATGCGCTCGGAATCGGGGGGTGCGGAGCCGGGCGTCTTGCCGCCGATGTCGGCATGGTGGCCGCGCGAGGCGACGAAGAAGAGCACGTCCCGCCCCGCCTCGTCGAAGACGGGCGTGATGACGGTGACGTCGGGCAGGTGCGTGCCGCCGTTGAACGGGGCGTTCAGGACGAAGACGTCGCCCTGCTTCATGTCGGGGTTGAGCCGGATCACCGTGCGGATCGACTCGGACATCGAGCCGAGGTGCACGGGCACATGCGGCGCATTCGCCACCAGCCCGCCCGTCGGGTCGAAGAGCGCGCAGGAGAAGTCGAGCCGCTCCTTGATGTTGACGCTGTAGGCGGTGTTGGCGAGCGTCGCGCCCATCTGCTCGGCGATCGACATGAAGAGGTTGTTGAAGACCTCGAGCATGATCGGGTCGACATGCGTGCCGATCGCCTCGGCGCGCTGCTTCTTCTCGGTGCGGCGCAGGATCAGGTGGCCCCAGGCGTTGATCTCGGCCCGCCAGCCGGGCTCGACGATGTTGGTGCCGGTCGGCTCCTTGATGATGGCCGGGCCGTCGACCGCCTGGCCTGGGCGCATGAGCTCGCGGTCGTAGAGCGGCACCTCGCGGCGTGCGCCCTCGACGACCATCCGCGCGGCGTCGACGGGCTCGGGCGCCGCGTCGGTCGTGGGCTGGCGGTCGTCGGGGATCTCGCCGGCGCCGCCGATCACCTCGACGGCCAGCGCCTCGATGACCAGCTGGCGCTTGCCGGCCGAGAAGCCATAGCGCGCCCGGTGCGCCGCGTCGAAGCGGGCGCGCATCTCGGCCTCGGCGCCGAACTCGACCTCGAGCGGCTGGTGCGAGCCCCGGTAGCGCAGATGGGCGCGCCGGACGGTGGTGATGGCCTGTCTCGGCGATGCCCTGGGCGCGGACCTCGGCCAGCGCCTCGGCGGCGAGCTCGTCCAGCACGGCCTCGGCGCCCGAGGTCTCGGCGACGGGCCGCTCGTATTGGCGCTCGCGCAGGCTCCGCACCTCGGCCAGCCCCATGCCATAGGCCGAGAGCACGCCGGCATAGGGATGGACGAAGATCGTCTCCATCCCCAGCGCGTCGGCGATGGCGCAGGCGTGCTGCCCGCCCGCGCCGCCGAAGCAGTTGAGCGTGTAGCGCGTCACGTCATAGCCGCGCTGGACCGAGATCTTCTTGATGGCGTTCGCCATGTTCTCGACGGCGATGCGCAAGTAACCCTCGGCGACCTCCTCGCGGCTCAGCCGCGGCTGGCCGGTGGCGGCGGCGATCGCCTCGGCCATCTCGTCGAACTTCCTGGCGACGACCTCCGGGTCGAGCGGCTGGTCGGCGTCGGGGCCGAAGACGGCCGGGAAGTGCTGCGGCTGCAGCTTGCCCAGCATGACGTTGGCGTCCGTGACCGTCAGCGGCCCGCCGCGGCGATAGCAGGCGGGGCCGGGGTTCGCCCCGGCGCTGTCGGGGCCGACCTGGAAGCGGCCGTCGCGGAAATGCAGGATCGAGCCGCCGCCGGCCGCGACCGTGTGGATGTTCATCATCGGCGCGCGCATCCGCACGCCCGCCACCTCGGTCTCGAAGCTGCGCTCGTACTCGCCGGCGAAGTGGCAGACATCGGTGCTGGTGCCGCCCATGTCGAAGCCGATCAGCCGGTCATGGCCCGCGAGCTGGCCGGTCTTGACCATGCCGACGACACCGCCGGCGGGGCCGGAGAGGATGGCATCCTTGCCCTGGAAGAGGCGCGCATCGGTCAGGCCGCCGTTCGACTGCATGAACATCAGGCGGGTGGGGCGGGCGGCCGCGCCCCCTCCCCGACCCTCCCCCACAAGGGGCAAGGGCGTTCCGGCGCGCCGGGCTTCGGCGTCGTGCCCGGAGCCATCGGCGGGCAGAGGCGCGTCGGCCGGGGCGGCGCCCAGCTCGTCGGCGACCTGGTTCACATAGCGGCGCAGGATGGGCGAGAGATAGGCGTCGACCACGGTGGTGTCGCCGCGGCTGACCAGCTTCATCAGCGGCGACACCTGGTGGCTGACGCTGATCTGGCCGAAGCCCATCTCGGCCGCGATCGCGGCGACGCGCGCCTCGTGGTCGGGGTTCTTGTAGCCGTGCATGAAGGCGATGGCGACGGAGTTGATGCCGTCGGCCCTGGCCGCCTCGAGCGCCCGGCGTGCTGCTCCCTCGTCGAGCGGCGTCACCACCTCGCCTGCCGCGTCGAGCCGCTCGGGCACCTCGGCCACCCGTTCATAGAGCAGCTCTGGCAGGACGATGTGCAGGTCGAAGAGCCGCGGCCGGTTCTGGTAGCCGATGCGCAGCAGGTCGCCGAAGCCTTGCGTGATCAGCAACAGCGTCCGGTCGCCCTTGCGCTCGAGCAGCGCATTGGTCGCAACCGTCGTGCCCATCTTGACCGAGTTGATGGCGTCCGCCGGGATCGGCTCGCCGGCCTTGAGCCCCAGCAGGTCGCGGATGCCCTGCACGGCGGCGTCGCGATAGTGCTCGGCCTCGGAGAGCAGCTTGTGCGTGACGATGCTCCGTCAGGGCGCCGGCCGACGATGTCGGTGAAGGTGCCGCCGCGGTCGACCCAGAACTGCCACATCTCGCCCTCCCTCGCGGCCCCGAGAGCCCCTGGTTAGCGGAAATCGGGCGCGAGTAAACCGGCGGTGCGTCGGTACCGTGGCGGCATCATGCCCCGCGATTGACGGGGCCCGGGCGATCTGGTGGGGTGCCGCCGCATCGCCGGGGACCTTCCATGACCGACTCGATCCTGCTGACCGGCACGGCGCTGTCGCCCGCCGGCGTCGCCGCCGTGGCGGCGGGCGCCGCCATCCGGCTGGCGCCGGAGGGGCTCGAGCGGATGCGCCGCTGCCGCCGGCTGCTCGAGGCGGCGCTGGCCGAGGAGCGGCCGATCTATGGCGTGACCACCGGGCTCGGCTCGCGCGTCACCGAGCGGCTGGAGCCGGAGGCGCGGCTGCGCATGTCGCTCAACACGGTGCGCGGGCGCGCGCATTCCGTGGGCGCGCCGATGCCGGCCGCCTGGGTGCGCGCGGCGATGTGCGTGCGTGCCAACACGCTGCTGATCGGCGCGGCCGGCGCGCGGCCCGAAATGGCCGAGCTGATCGCCGGCTGCCTCGCCGCCGGGCTGACGCCCGTCGTGCGCGAGACGGGCTCGGTCGGCGCGGCGGACCTGATGTGGGGCGGCTCGATGGGCCTGGGCCTGATCGGCGAGGGCGACATGCACACCCCCGAGGGCGTGCGCCCGGCCGCCGAGGCGCTGGCCGCGGCGGGCCTGGCCCCCTACCGCCCCGAGCCGCGCGAGGGGCTGGCGCTCGTCAGCCATTCGAGCTTCGTCGCCGGGATCGCCGCGATGGGCGTCGTCCGGGCCCGTCGCGCGCTCGACAGCGCTCAGACGGCGGCCGCTCTGTCGCTCGAGGCCTTCCGCGCCAACCTCTCGCCGCTCGACCCTCGCCTGCTGGCACTGCGGCCGCAGCCCGGCCAGGCTGACGCCGCGGCGGGCCTCATGCGGCTGCTCGACGGCTCGACCCTGACCCGGCCAGGCGCGGCCCGGCGCGTCCAGGACCCGCTCTCGCTGCGCTGCGTCGCGCAGGTGCATGGCGCGGTGGCGGCGGCGCTGGCAACGGCGGAGGAAGCGGTCACGGCCGAGCTCAACGGCGCCTCGGACAACCCCGCCGTGCTGGAGGAGACGGGCGAGGTCGCCAGCCATGGCGGGTTCTTCACGCCCTATCTCGGGATCGTGCTGAACGCGCTGGCGCAGGCCTTCGTCCACCTCGCGGCGGCGCAGGTGGCGCGGATGGTCAAGCTGATGACGCCGCGGCTGACCGACCTCCCCGAGGGCTTCGGCGTCACCGGGGTCGAGAGCGCCGGCATCACGCCGGCGATGAAGTCGGCCGAGGCGCTGGCCGCCGAGATCGTGCACCTCGCCCAGCCGATGCCCGTCGTCGCCAGCTATAGCGGCAGCGGCGTCGAGGACGTCTCGGCGCATTCGGCGGTGCCGGCCAAGGCGCTGCTCGCGATCCTCGAGCGCGTCGATCGTCTGACGGCGTTCGAGCTGATGATCGGCGCCCAGGCGGTCGAGCTGCGCCGGCTCCTGACGGTCGCCCCGGCCGTCGCCGCGGCGGTCGCCCGGGTTCGCGACTCCCTGCCCGCGGTCACCGAGGACCGGCCGCTCGGCGAGGAGATCGAGCGGCTGGCAGCCCGCGTCGCCGCTGGCGCGTTCGAGATGCCGCGGCCGCCGTGAGCCGGCCGGGGGATGGCATACGTGATGATGGCGGAACTGATGGTGGCGGGGTGATGGCGAAGTCGATCTGGGTCGAGCGGCCGAGCCTGGCCGGGCTGAAGGCGCTGCATGTCGGGACCGCCGTCGCGCATCTCGGCATCGAGTTCCTGGACGTCGGCGACGACTGGCTCTCGGCGCGCCTGCCGGTCGACGAGCGGACGGTCCAGCCCTACCGCATCGTGCATGGCGGCGCCTCGGTGCTGCTCGCCGAGACGCTCGGCAGCTGCGGGGCGGTCTATTGCATCGACCAGGCGCGCTTCATCTGCGTCGGGCAGGAGATCAACGCCAACCACGTCCGCGCGGCGCGGTCGGGCTGGGTCACGGGGACGGCGCGGCCCTTCCACCTCGGCCGGTCGAGCCAGGTCTGGGGCATCGAGCTTGCCGACGATGCCGGGCGGCTGACCTGCGTCGCGCGCCTGACCGTGGCCGTGCTGCCCAGGCCCGACGCTCAGGCATAGGGCAGCCGCGTCACCAGCCCCAGCGCTGCGCGCCTTCTCGAGCATGAAGGCGCCGAGCGCGATGTCGGACGTCGCGAGCCCCCGGTGCCAGAAGAGGATCGTCTGCTCGGCCCGCTCGCGCCCGGGCTTCAGCCCCGCGGCAATCTCGCCGATCTCGGCGTAGAAGCTCTCGCGGCCGATCTTGCCGGCATTGATGTGCGGCCGGAGCGCGCCGAAGGGCCCGGCGTCGAGCTGGCCGAGATCGTCCATGACGAAGGCGTCGAACCGGTCGACGAAATCGAGCGGCAGCGCGCTCATCGTGCCATAGGGGATGACCAGCGTGCCGGGCCGCACCCAACCGCTCTCGAACAGCGGCTGCGGCTCGGCCAGGCGCGACGCCTCGACCTGGATGTCGGCGCCTTCCAGGCAGCTTTGCCAGTCGGGCGTCGCCTCGACCTTCTTGCCGAGATCGGCGGAAAGCCGGGCGGCGAAGGCCTCGCGGCTCTCCGGCCGGCGCGAATGCACGCGGATCTCGGCGAAGTCGAACAGGTGGTCGAGCAGCCGCACGTTCCAATAGGCCGTGCCGCGCGCGCCGACATGGCCGAGCACGCGCGGCCGCTCGGGCGCGAGATACCTGGCGCCGAGCGCCGTCACGGCGCCCGTCCGCATATCGGTCAGCCCGGCGGCGTCGACGACCGCGCGGGGCGCGCCGGTCTCGGGATCGAAGAGCGCCAGAAGCCCCATTTCGGACGGCAGGCCATGGCGATAGTTGCCGTGGAAGTCACCCACGACCTTGACGCCGGCGAGGCCGAGCGGCGCCACATAACCGCGCAGCACGTTGAAGTGGCCGTCGGCCGCCCCGGGCCGCAGATGCATGCGCGGCTCGATCACCGTCTGGCCGCGCCCGGCCGCGACGAGGCCCGCTTCGACGGCCTCGAGGATCTCGGCATCGGTGAGGCGCAGCGCCTCGACCGCCGGGCCGCCCAGATAGTCAATCTCGATCGCCATCCGTCCCATCCTCGCTGGCTGCGGCCGTCGCCCCTGGTCCGGGCCCGGCGGCCCAAATCGAAGCAGCGACAAAGCCGACTCCATTTACGTGATCTTTATGGCGAATTGTCAATCTGCCGCCGCCATTCGAGTACAAGCTGAGGATAGTATGGACGTCGACCTAACCGGCCCGGTGGAAGGCGACCACATCACGGTCGCAATCGCCGAAAAGGTTTGCGGGGGATTGCGACCATTGTCGGTCGACTTGCGAACCGGAATTGTTAATGTGCTGTTATCGGCCAGGAAGGCGCAGATCATTGATGAAATCTTCCAACCCGATTTTGCGGGTGCGATCCGCGAGATCTGCCAGAGCGTCGGCGCCGAGACGCAGATCGTCAACGCCCCGGATTTTCGCATCCGGATCCACGGGCTCGCGATCGAAGGCTACACGCTCTTTGCGCAGACGGTGGACGGCGGCCTGCGCCGGTTCACCATCCGCCTGCGCCGCGTCACCGGCAACGCGCTGGCGCTGCTGAAGCTCGGGCACGAGGACACCTCGGCCCTGCGTCGCGAGATGATCTGCGAGATCGGCGGCCGGGTCAGCGCCGACCGGCTGTTCGACGAGATGCTGGCGCATCTCTATTTGCCGCTCGTCAACCTCAACTCGTATCTGCGGACGGTCCTCGACGGCCAGCGCGCCTGCGCCGGGGACGAGTTCTCGATCTCGGCCGTGCAGCTCAAGGGGCGGACCGAGATCCTCCAGTTCGCGTTCGACAGGATGCTTTCCGAGCTGATGGTGGCGCGCGCGACCGACGACGAGGCGGCCGAGCCCGCACTGGCGGCACGGGCTGATCGACCGCGGCAGGTCGGGCTCGCCTGATCGCCGACCTGCGCGCGAAGCTCCGCTCGCGATTGGTGCCATGCAGTCAGCCCGTTCGCCATGGCGGCGGCTGCACGGTGCAAGCCCCGGCTGGGCGGGGGCATCCCGGCGCGCGCCGCCATGGGTTTTTGCCATGCGCGCCGCGCTGCGCTAGGAGGGCCCTCTCGCCTCCCTCTTCCGGGGCACAGCTAGCGGAGGAAGCGCCATGTCCAGAACGGTCCTGCTCGTCGGCTGCGGCAATATGGGGTACGCCCTGCTGAAAGGGTGGATCGCCTCGGACAGCGCGCTCGCCGTCCACGTCGTCGAGCCCGCCGAGCCCCTGCGCGAGCGCGCCCGGGGCGCCGGTGCGCGCGCCGTCGCGGGAGTCGACGATCTGCCGGCCGACCTTGCGCCTGACCTCGTCTTCCTCGCCGTGAAGCCCCAGGTGATGGCGGCGGTCGTGCCCGCCTATGCCCGCTTTGCCGGCGGGCGCGCCTGCTTTGTCTCCATCGCCGCCGGCACCACGGTCGCCACGCTGCAGGAGCTGCTGCCCGGGCCGACGCCGATCATCCGCTGCATGCCGAACACGCCGGCCGCGATCGCCGCCGGCATGATGGTCTGCTGCGCCAACGACCATGTGGACGCCGCGGCCCGCGATCTGGCGACGACGCTGCTCGGCACCTGCGGGCTGGTCGACTGGATCGAGACCGAGGCGCTGATGGACGCGGTCACGGCGCTGTCGGGCTCGGGGCCGGCCTACCTCTTCCACTTCATCGAGTGCCTGACGGCGGCCGGCGCCTCGCTCGGGCTGCCCGAGGCGCTGGCAGGGCGAATGGCCACCCAGACGGTGCTCGGCGCGGCAAGGCTCGCCGCCGAAGCGGACGAACCGCCCGGACGGCTGCGCGAGCAGGTGACGAGCCCCGGCGGCACCACCGAGGCGGCGCTCCGTGTCCTGAGGACGGACGATCGTCTGAAGAACCTCCTCACCGAGGCGCTGACGGCGGCCCGCGACCGCGGCGCCGAGCTCTCGCGCGACTGAAGCGGCGGCGCGCCGGAGCGCGCCAAGACATGCCCCCGCACGCGCGCATCCGCGCGCGAGCGGGACCCGTTGGCCATCTGGGCACCTGTCGCGATGAACCGCCGAGGACCGGGCTGCTCGGCCAAGCCTTCTGCGTGCTGGGGAAGGCCGGACGGGGGCGTCCGGCCGGGCGCGAGCATGTCCGAGTCGTGGCGCGCCGTCAAGTGCAAGCCGCCTTCGGCCGTGCTTCGCACACTTGACCGCTCCCCGAACTCGGGCGCGCGGGGCGTCAGCGCGGGCTGCGCTTGGCGAGGATCCGCTGCAGCGTGCGGCGATGCATGTTGAGGCGGCGCGCCGTCTCCGAGACGTTGCGGTCGCAGAGCTCGAAGACCCGCTGGATGTGCTCCCAGCGCACGCGGTCGGCCGACATCGGGTTCTCGGGCGGCATGGGCTTGTCGGCCCCCGTGCTCAGCAGCGCCCGCTCGACATCGTTGGCGTCGGCCGGCTTCGACAGGTAGTCGACCGCGCCGATCTTGACGGCGGCGACGGCGGTCGCGATCGCGCCATAGCCCGTCAGCACGATGATCCGGCTGTCGGGGCGCGCCTCGCGCAGCGCCTCGACGACATCGAGCCCGTTGCCGTCCTCGAGCCGCAGGTCGACCACCGCGAAGGCCGGCGGCGCGCTGCGGCAGGCGGCCAGCCCCTCGGCGACCGATTCCGCCATGACGGGGGCGAAGCCGCGCTTTTCCATGGCGCGCGCCAGCCTGGTCCGGAAGGCCGCGTCGTCGTCGACGATCAAGAGCGAGGGGTCCGGACCGATCTCCGGCATGTCGTCCTGCATCGGTCCCGTCACCTCTTCCTGGCGCCCTTGCGGCTGTTGCCCCCGCTTAGCCGCCGAGCGGGCGAGCTGTCAAATTGTCGCAAGTTTCCCAGTCGGGTCCCCTGGTCGCCCCGGTGAAGGCGGGCGCGCTCGGCCGTGTAGCGTGCCCGCAGTCAAGGCGCGGGCCGGCTGCCGGTCTCAGATCGCCGTGGCGCGTGCGTGCTCGATATAGATCTCGCGCAGCCGGCGGGCGATCGGTCCCGGCTGGCCCTCGCCGACCCGCGTGCCGTCGACCTCGACCACGGGGCAGACGAATTGCGACGCCGAGGTGATGAAGGCCTCGTCCGCGCCCTGCGCCTCGGCGATCGTGAAGGGGCGCTCTTCGACGCGCATCTGCGCCTCGGCGGCGAGCTTCAGCACGGCCGCCCGCGTGATGCCGTGCAGGATGTCGTTCGAGAGCTGGCGCGTGACGATCGTGCCGTGCCTGACGATATAGGCGTTGTTCGACGTGCCCTCGGTGACCTGCCCGTCCTCGACCATCCAGGCGTCATCGGCCCCCTTCGCGCGCGCCTGCATCTTGGCCCAGGAGGGGAAGAGCAGCTGCACGGTCTTGATGTCGCGCCGTCCCCAGCGCTGGTCCTCGACGGACACGACCCTGATGCCGCGCCCGGCCGTCTCGGAGCGGACGAGCGGGCGCGCCTGGGTGAAGAGCACCATGCCGGGCACGGCCTCCTTCGGCCAGACGAAGTCGCGGTCGGCGACGCCCCGCGTGACCTGCAGGTAGATGCCGCCCTCGTCGAGCGCGTTGCGGCGGACCATCTCGCGGTGGATCTCGAGCAGCTCGTCGTCGCTGACGGGCAGCGTCATCTGCAGCTCGGCCAGCGACCGGTGCAGCCGCGCGACGTGCCCCGCATAGTCGCAGAGCTTGCCGCCGAGCACCGCGGTCACCTCGTAGACCGCGTCGGCCATCAGGAAGCCGCGGTCGAAGACCGAGATCTTGGCCTCCTCCTCGGGCAGGTATTCGCCATTGACGTAGACGGTTCGGCTCATCGTCATCCCCAGAGTTCAGGCGCCGGCGGGTGCACGCCGGCCGCGTCATAGACCAGGCCGTGCGCGCGGTCGCGCGCCAACAGCAGCGGCCCGTCGAGATCGACGAAGGCCGCGCCCTGCGCGACCAGCAGCGCGGGCGCCATGCCGAGACTCGAGCCGATCATGCAGCCGACCATGATCCGCAGCCCCAGCCGCTCGGCTTGCGTCCGCAGCGCCAGCGCCTCGGTCAGGCCGCCGGTCTTGTCGAGCTTGATGTTGATCATGTCGTACTTGCCCGCGAGCCCGGGCAGCGAGGCGCGGTCGTGGCACGCCTCGTCGGCGCAGACCGGCAGCGGCCGCTCGATGCCGGCCAGGCCCGCATCGTCGCCGGCCGGCAAAGGCTGCTCGACCATCTCGACGCCGAGTTCCAGCACCACGGGCGCGATCTGCGCATAGCTCTCGGCCGTCCACCCCTCGTTCGCGTCGACGATGATGCGCGCGCCGGGCGCGCCCTCGCGCACCGCGCGCAGCCGCTCGATGTCGCCCGCGCCGCCGAGCTTGATCTTCAGCAGCGGCCGGTGGGCGTTCGCCGCGGCCTTCTCGCGCATCGCCGCCGGCACGTCGAGCGACAGCGTGTAGGCGGTGACGACCGGCGCCGGCGCCGGCAGGCCCGCCACCTCCCAGGCGCGCGCCCCCGCCCGCTTTGCCTCGAGGTCCCAGAAGGCGCAGTCGAGCCCGTTGCGCGCGGCCCCCGGCGGCATCGCCGCCTGCAGCGCGGCCCGGTCGAGCCCGTCCGCCAGCGCGCCGCGCATCGCCTCGATCTGGCCGATGACGCTTTCGACGCTCTCGCCATAGCGCGGATAGGGGTAGCACTCGGCCCGCCCGCGAACCCTGCCATCAGTCAGCTCGACCGTGACCACGCGGCTTTCGGTCCGGCTGCCGCGGCTGATCGTGAACGTCCCCGCGATCGGAAAGACCTCTTCACGGATGTCGAGTTCGAGACCCATCATGAGGCGCAGGTCAGACGAGCGCGTCGACCAGCCGCCCGGCGCCCTGCCGGTAGGGGTCGACGCAAGGCAAGCCCAGCCGCGCCTCGGTCTCGGCGAGGCAGGCCTCGGCATCGGCATCCGACAGCGCCGCGGTGTTGATGGCGCAGCCGATCACCCGCACCTCGGGGTTGACGATCTGGGCCATCTGCACCGCCAGGACGCGCAGCTCCTCGAGGCTCGGCACGCGGTAATGCGGCAGGCCGCGCAGATGCGTCCGCGTCGGCTCGTGGCACAGCACCAGCGCGTCCGGCTGGCCGCCATGGATCAGCGCCAAGGTGACCCCCGAATAGGAGGGGTGGAAGAGCGAGCCCTGGCCCTCGATGATGTCCCAGTGGTCGTCGTCGGCATCGGGCGTCAGGTACTCGACGGCGCCCGCCATGAAATCGGCGATCACGGCGTCGAGCGGCACGCCCGCGCCGTCGATCAGGATCCCCGTCTGCCCGGTCGCGCGGAAGTCGGCCTTCAGGCCCCGCTCGTGCATCGCCTTTTCCAGCGCCAGGGTCGTGTACATCTTGCCGCAGGAGCAGTCGGTGCCGACGGCGAGCAGCCGCTTGCCCCGCCGCTTCTTGCCGTCGGCGATCGGGTACTGCACCGTCGGCACGCGCACGTCGTGCAGCGTCCGCCCCGTGCGCCTGGCCGCCTCGACCAGGTCGGGCTGCTTGTTGAGCAGCGTGTGCAGCCCGGCGGCGATATCCATGCCCGCTTCCATCGCCTCGACCAGCACGACCGTCCAGCTGTCGGCGATGATGCCGCCGCGATTGGCCACCCCGATGACCAGCGTCTGCGCGCCGGCCTCGGCCGCCTGTGCCACCGTCATGTCGGGCAGCCCCATGTCGGCCTTGCAGCCGGGCAGCCGCAGCTGGCCGACGCTCGCCCCCGGGCGCCAGTCGCGGACGCCCTGCGCCACCTTGGCGGCGAGCTGGTCGGGCGCATCGCCCAGGAACAGCAAATATGGATGCCCCAGCGCCATCGCTCTCCCCTTCCCGCAGCCCGGGCCGCCTGCCGGGCGCCCCATGCGGCCCGCGGCCGGTCCGGTTTCCCGCGTGAAGCCCGCGTGAAGATGGTGACAAGCCGCGGGCGCGCCTTCAAAGATGCGCGCGATCCTAGGGGCCGGCGCGCCGAAAGCAATAGGGAGGACGGACAGGATGGCAGAGCCGAAGGACGCGCTTGCGGAACGTCTCTTCGCCGCGGTCGACGCGAACTGGGAGGCCCAGGTCGAGTTCACGCGCGCGCTCATCCGCTACCCGTCGCTGCGGGGCCGCGAGCACACGGCGCAGGAGTTCGTCCATGCCGAGCTGGCGCGGCGCGGCTATGCCATGGACCGCTGGACGATCGACATAGGCGCGATCCGCGACCATCCGGGCTTTTCGCCGGTCGCCGTTTCCTATGACAACGCCGTCAACGTCGTCGGCACGCACATGCCGCGGCAGGTCACGGGGCGCAGCCTGATCCTCAACGGTCATATCGACGTCGTCCCCGAGGGCCCGCACGACATGTGGAGCAGGCCGCCCTTCGACCCCCATCTCGACGGCGACTGGCTCTATGGCCGGGGCGGCGCCGACATGAAGGCTGGCATCGGCGCCAACATCTTCGCCATGGACGCGCTGCGCAGCCTGCGGCCTGCAGCCCGCGGCGACCGTCTACCTCCAATCCGTCACCGAGGAGGAGTGCACCGGCAACGGCGCGCTCTCGGCGCTGGTGCGCGGCTATCGCGCCGAGGCGGCGATCATCCCCGAGCCCGAGGACGATCATGTCGTGCGCGCCAATTGCGGCGTGCTGTGGTTCGCCGTCGAGATCAAGGGCAAGCCCGTTCACGTCCGCGAGGCGACCACGGGCTCGAGCGCCATTCTGGCCGCCTGGACGGTGATCGGCGCGCTCAAGGAGCTCGAGCGGGCGTGGAACGCGAAAAAGGGCGACCAGCGCTATTTCGAGGGCATCGAGCACCCGATCAACATCAACATCGGCAAGATCGCCGGCGGCGACTGGGCGTCCTCCGTGCCGGCCTGGTGCCGGCTCGACGTGCGCGCCGCGATCTATCCCGGCTGGGAGCCCAAGGACGCCGCCGCCGAGATCGAGGCGGCGATCCGCCAGGCCGCGGCCGGCGACCCGTTCCTGTCGAACAACCCGCCCAGCGTGACCTTCAACGGCTTCTTCGCAAAGGGCTATGTGCTGGAAGAGGGCACCGAGGCCGAGGCGACGCTGGCCCGCGCCTTCGAGCAGGCCTATGCCGGCCGGCAGCTGCAGAGCCTGACGACGCCCGGCTATCTCGACGGCCGCGTCTTCGTCCTCTACGACGACTGCCCCTGCCTGGTCTTCGGCCCGCGCTCGGAGAACATCCACGGCTTCGACGAGCGCGTCAGCCTCGACAGCGTCAGGCGCGTCACCAAGACGATCGCCGCCTTCATCGCCGACTGGTGCGGGGTCGAGCCCGTCCAGGGCTGATCCCGATGCGGAGCGCCCCCCTTCGCCCCTGGTGGGGGGAGGAGGGGGAGGGGGTGGACGCAAGCGCGCCGCCCGGTAATCTTAGAACAATTCTAAGGCAGGCAGGACCTCGATGCTCCCCCTCATTTCCTCCCGAAGGCACTTCCGCGACCTCTCCGAACGCGAGATCCTGGCGCTCGCCATCTCCAACGAGGAGGACGACAGCCGGATCTACGCGACCTATGCCGGCCGGCTGCGCCAGAGCTATCCGGGCACGGCCGCCGTCTTCGACGAGATGGTCGAGGAGGAGGCGCAGCACCGCCGCCGGCTGATCGACGAGTACGAGCGCCGCTTCGACGGCCCGATCCCGCTGATCCGGCGCGAGCACGTCGCGGGCTACTTCGCCCGCCGGCCGGTCTGGCTGGTCGAGAACCTCGACATCGACCAGATCAGGGGCGAGGCCGCGCGCATGGAGCGCACCGCGGGCGACTTCTACGACAAGGCCGCCAAGCGCAGCTCGGACCCGGTGACGCGCAAGCTGCTCGGCGATCTCGCGCTCGCCGAGCGCGGCCACGAGAAGGCGGCGCAGCGAGGCCGAAGAGCGCCACGTGCCCGCAGGAGACGGCCGACATCGAGCGCGCCGAGAGCCACCGCCAGTTCGTGCTGACCTGGGTCCAGCCGGGGCTGGCCGGGCTGATGGACGGCTCGGTCTCGACGCTGGCGCCGATCTTCGCCACCGCCTTCGCGACGCAGGACACCTGGACGACGTTCCTCGTCGGCCTCGCCGCCTCGATCGGCGCCGGCATCTCGATGGGCTTCACCGAGGCGGCGTCGGACGATGGCGTGATCTCGGGCCGCGGCTCGCCCTTCAAGCGCGGGGTGGCCTCGGGCGTCATGACGGCGCTCGGCGGGCTCGGCCACGCGCTGCCCTATCTGATCCCGCATTTCTGGACGGCGACGACCATCGCGCTGATCGTCGTCTTCGTCGAGCTCTGGGCGATCGCCTGGATCCAGAAGCGCTATATGGACACGCCCTTCCTGCGCGCCGCCTTCCAGGTGGTGCTGGGCGGCGGCCTGGTGCTGGCCGCCGGCATCCTGATCGGCGGTGGCTAGAACAGGGTGCGGCCGGACCGACCCGGCAATCCGTGCCGCGAGGCCCCGCCGAGACCTTTCGATGGGGTTAATCGGATTTCCCTTTCTGAATGATTCCAATGGCTTGCCGAAGCGTGCACGCGTGCACGAGCGTGAACGCGGTGTGCAGGCGCTTGCATCTGGTTGAACTCCGCACTGGCCGGCGCGATTTGGCGAACATGCGAGAGTGGGGCTAAGGTCGGGAGTCGAATCCCGGGACGCGCCTCTGCGCGCAGCTCCGCCCGAGCCGGCCCAACCAGAAAGGGAGCCACGTCATGCTCGACACGAACACCGACCTCTCCAAGCTGCTGAAGGACCCCGACCTGCTCGCGACCCAGGCCTATCTGGGCGGCGAGTGGCGCGACGCCGACAGCGGCGCGACCTTCCCCGTCAAGAACCCCGCCCGCGGCGACGTGATCGCCGAGGTCGCCGACCTGACCCGCGCCGAGACGGCGCGCGCCATCGATGCCGCCTATGCGGCGCAGAAGGAATGGGCCGCCTGGACCGGCAAGGAGCGCGCCGCGGTCCTGCGCAAATGGTACGAGCTGATGGTCGCCAACGCCGACGACCTCGGCACGATCCTGACCGCCGAGCAGGGCAAGCCGCACGCCGAGGCCAAGGGCGAGATCATGTACGGCGCGAGCTTCATCGAGTGGTTCGCCGAAGAGGCCAAGCGCGTCTACGGCGAGACGATCCCCGGCCACCAGCGCGACAAGCGCATCACCGTGATCAAGCAGCCGATCGGCGTCGCCGCCTCGATCACGCCCTGGAACTTCCCGAACGCCATGATCACCCGCAAGGCCGGCCCGGCGCTGGCGGCGGGCTGCGCCTTCGTCGCCCGGCCGGCCGCCGAGACGCCGCTCTCGGCGCTCGCCCTCGGCGTGCTGGCCGACCGGGCCGGGCATCCCGAAGGGCGTGCTCTCGATCGTCCCCTCGTCCAAGTCGTCCGACATCGGCAAGGAGTTCTGCGAGAACCCCAAGGTGCGCAAGCTGACCTTCACCGGCTCGACCGAGGTCGGCCGCATCCTGCTGCGCCAGGCGGCCGACCAGGTGCTGAAGTGCTCGATGGAGCTCGGCGGCAACGCGCCCTTCATCGTCTTCGACGACGCCGATCTCGACGCCGCGGTCGAGGGCGCGATCGTCTCGAAATACCGCAACAACGGCCAGACCTGCGTCTGCGCCAACCGCATCTACGTGCAGGCGGGCGTCTACGACGCCTTCGCGGAAAAGCTCGCCGCCGCCGTCTCGAAGATGAAGGTCGGCGATGGCCTCGGCGATCCGGTGCAGCTCGGGCCGCTGATCAACGGCGCCGCGCTCGACAAGGTCGAGGAGCACATCAAGGACGCGCGTCGGCAAGGGCGCGACCGTCGTGGCGGGCGGCAAGCGGCATTCGCTGGGCGGGTTCTTCTTCGAGCCGACGATCATCACCGGCGCCACGCGCGAGATGGCGTTCTCCAAGGAGGAGACGTTCGGGCCGCTCGCGCCGCTCTTCCGCTTCGAGACGGTCGAGGACGTGATCGAGATGGCGAACGACACGATCTTCGGGCTCGCCGCCTATTTCTACGCCCGCGACCTGTCGCGCGTGACCAAGGTGGCCGAGGCGCTGGAGTACGGCATGGTCGGGATCAACACCGGCCTGATCTCGACCGAGGTCGCGCCATTCGGCGGGGTCAAGCAATCCGGCCTCGGCCGCGAGGGCAGCCGCCACGGCTTGGACGAGTTCATGGAGATGAAGTACCTCTGCATCTCCGTCTGAACCGCGCGGCCGCGCGCCCGACTGGGGCTCGCAGCCGCCGCACCCCTTCATCGCCCGGCTTCGGCGCGGCCGCGTCATGCCCGCGCCTGAGCGGGATCTCTTTAAGTCATCGAGATTCCCGCTGGCGCCGCGGACATGACTTTGCGCCTAGGCGCAGTACCGAGCCTCAAGCCGCCTTCAGCGGCTCCTCCGTCGGCTCGGGCTCGGCGCCGAGCCGGCGCAGCGCCTCGGGCGGAGCGATCTCCTCGGGCAGGGCGCAGAGCCCCGCCCGCTCGGCCCAGGCGCCGAGGCTCGGCGCGGCCGTGAGCACGGCGAAGGGCACGGCCAGCACCAGCCCGGCGATCATCGGCGCCCCCCAGGCGACCGCGCCGCCGCCGGCCAGCCCCCAGCCCAAGGCCAGCAGCGCCAGCCCGAACAGCGTCTGCGGCCAGAGCCGCCCAGCCGCCTCGGCCCAGCCGACCCGGTAGGCGTCGCGGTTCTGCCCCGACCAGGGCACGCGATAGCCGAAGGCGAGCCCGACCAGGAAGACCGTCGCCTGGAACGCCACGACGGGCGCCATCAGGACCGAGAGCACCAGCTCGGCCACGGCGCTCGCCGCCAGCCGCCGGCCGCCGCCGAAGCGCGCCGCCCCGCCCGGCGTCAGCGCGACGTCGGCCAGCCCGAGCACCTTCGGCGCCAGGCTGACCATCAGCATGCCGAAGAACATCGCCGTTCCCAGCGCCACGTCGATCCCGGCATCGCCCGTCAGGATCTTGACCGCCGCCGCCACCGCCATCAGCATCCAGGCGGGCGCGCCCATGAACATCGCCCCCGCCGTGAACAGGTGGAACCGCGACAGCGGCGTCAGCCCGCGCAAGGTCTGCAACCGGGTCGCCTGCATGTTGCCGTTGCACCAGCGCAGGTCGCGGCGGATGAAGTCGAGCAGCGAGGGCGGGTTCTCCTCCCAGCTCTCCAGCTCGACCGGCACGACCCGGCACTCATAGCCCGCGCGCCGCATCATCGCCGCCTCGGGCAGGTCGTGGCTGAGGATGTGCCCGCCGAGCGGCGCCTGGCCCGGCAGCACCGGCAGCCGGCAGTGCCGCCGGAACGCCGCCGCCCGGATCAGCGCGTTGTGGCCCCAGTAATAGCACGTGTCGCCATGCCACCAGCTTGCCCCGGTCAGGTGCGCGCGCGTCGCGACCCGCGCGCCGAAGGTCAGGGCGCGCGTGAAGAGGCTGGCGGACGGCATCCCCGCCGACATGGTCTGCAGGATGCCGATGCGCGGGTAGGCCTCCATGATCCGCACGAGCCGCAGGATCGTCTCCGCGCCCATGAAGCTGTCGCTGTCGAGCGGCAGGTAGAAGTCGTAAGCCCGGCCCGGCCCCGTCAGGAACGCCCGCACGTTGCCGGCCTTCCAGCCGGTGTTGACGGTCCGCCGCCGGTAGAGGGCGCGCTCGGCCGCCGAGCTCGGCCCGCATCAGGTGGAAGAGCCGCTCCTCCTCGGCGGCGATCGCGGGATCCGTCGTGTCGGACAGGATCGCGATGTCGAAATGGTGCCCCTGGCCCGTGGCGTCGAGCGCCCGGCGCATCTCGGCCAGCCGCCGATAGGACCGCGCCGGCGGCTCGTTCCTGACCGTCATCGCCAGTGCCGTCCGCGTCGTCAGCGGTGACGCCCGCTCGCCGGCCGCCAGGAACGGGGCCACCGCCGCCAGCCCCTCCCGTCGCCCATGCAGCAGCCAGAGCCCGATGACCGCGTTCCACATCCCCAGCACCGTCCAGGGCGCGCCGACCAGGAAGCAGACGAGGATCATCAGGTCCGCCGCCGACCAGCCGCCGGCGCCGAGCGCCGCGCCGATGCCCCAGCCGAGCAGCGCCAGCGTCGCGAGGTTCAGCGCGGCCACGACCAGGCGCCGACGCGCCAGCGCGCGGCGGTCCTGCAGCCCGGCGGGCGTCAGCGTGCCGCCAGCGGCCTCGCCCGCGCCGCCAGGCTCGTATGACGCGAGGGGCAACGCCACCACCCGGTCGGCTTGCGCCGCAGTCGACTGTTGCGCCGCAACGATGGCGCCTTCGGGTTGGCTCATGCGAATGCCTTGTGGACTGGACCCCTGAAATCGGAAATTAAATTGCGCCGGCAGCCGAGACCGTCAAGAGGAGCGCCCCCCGTGCAGAATGCCGCAGAGGCGCTGGTCTACGCCGCGCCCGGCATGGCGCGGATCGAGCGCGTCGAGCTCGCGCCGATGCGGCCTGGCCTCGTCGAGGTCCGCACGCGGTTCTCCGGGCTCAGCCGCGGCACCGAGCGGCTGGTCTTCGAGGGCCGGGTGCCCGAGAGCGAGCACGAGCGGATGCGCGCCCCCTTCCAGGCGGGCGCGTTTCCCTTTCCGGTGCGCTACGGCTATGCCGCCGTCGGCACCGTCGACCAGGGCCCGGCGGAGCTCGTCGGCCGCGAGGTCTTCGCGCTGCATCCGCATCAGACGCGGTTCCGCGTGCCGGCCGACGCCGTCCTGCCGCTGCCCGACGGCGTGCCGCCGGCGCGCGCGGTGCTGGCCGCGAACATGGAGACGGCGCTGAACGCGCTCTGGGACGCCGCGCCGGCGCCGGCGCCCGCGATCCTCGTCGTCGGCGCCGGCCTGCTCGGCTGGCTGGTCGCGGCGCTCCTCGCCGCGCGCGCCGAGCTTGCGGTCGACGTCGCCGACATCCGGCCCGAGGCAGGCGCGCCCGCCGACGCCTTCGGCGTGCCGTTCCTCGCGCCGGCCGAGGTCGCTCCGGGGGCCTACGACCTCGCCTTCCACACCTCGGCCAGCGCCGACGGGCTGCGGACGGCGCTCGAGGCGCTCGCCTTCGAAGGGCGCGTCGTCGAGCTCAGCTGGTTCGGCGACGGGCAGGTGGCGGTCCCGCTCGGCGGCGCCTTCCACGCCAACCGGCTGACGATCCAGTCGAGCCAGGTCGGCCACGTCGCCAGGCCCCGGCGCGCCGCGCTCTCGCGCCGCGACCGGCTGGCGCTGGCGCTCGCCGCCCTGGCGGATCAGCGGCTCGATCGGCTGGTCACGGCCGAGATCGAGTTCGACGACCTGCCCGCCGCGCTGCCGGGCTTGCTGGCCCCCGGCGCCTCGGGTATCGCCACGCGCGTTCTATATTGAGGGCAGGAGTGAGGGCAGGGCCGGCACGCGCTCCGATGCCGCCGCCCGCCCCCACCCGACCAACCCGGCACGCGCCGGCTCCGGAACGCGTGCCCAGACAGGAGGAACGGCCGATGTACGGCGTCGAGGTCCGCGACCATGTCATGCTGGCCCATTCGATCCCCGGCGAGGTCTTCGGCCCGGCGCAGGGCCTGCACGGCGCCACCTATGTCGTCGACGTCTGCTTCATGGCCGAGCGGCTCTCCGGCGACGGCATCGTCGTCGACATCGGCCGGGCGCATGGGCTGCTGGCCGAGGCGCTGCAGCCTCTGCGCTATGCCAATCTCGACGCGATGGAGGAATTCCGCGGCCAGCGCACGACGACGGAATTCCTCTGCCGCTGGGTCTGGGACCGCATCGCCGAGGGCGCGCGCGACGGCCGGCTCGGCCCGGGCGCCGAGAACCTCGCGCCGCCTGCGCGTGACGCTGAACGAGAGCCACGTCGCCCGCGCCTGGTACGAGGAGGCGCTTTGACCACGCCGACCGCGCGTCGACACCCCCGGCTGCCGCAATCCGGCCGCCTCTGGCTGGCCTTCCGCCCGCCGCGCACCGCTCGAGCTCGGCGCCCGGCGCGACCGGACCGGCCATGAAGATCCCCTTCGCCATCCCCGGCGACGTCGAGACGCCGACCGGCGGCTATGCCTATGCCCGCCGCCTGATGCGCGAGATGCCGGCCCAGGGCATCGAGCTTGTGCCGCTCGGCTTGCCGAACGGCTTCCCCTTCCCAGATCCTGACGCGCTCGCGCGCACCGAGGCGGCGCTCGCCGCCCTGCCGCCGCGGTGCCCCGTGCTGGTCGACGGGCTGGCGCTCGGCGCCCTGCCGCCGGCGCTGCTCGCCCGTGTCGCCGCGCCCATCGTCGCGCTCTGCCACCATCCGCTCGCGCTCGAGACGGGCCTCGGTTCTGCGGCGGCGCGCCGGCTCGAGGCCTCCGAGCGCGCCGCGCTGGCGACCGCCCGCCATGTCGTGACGACCAGCAACGCCACCGCCGCCATCCTGGCCGGCGATTTCGCCGTTCCGCCGGCGCGCATCACCGTGGCGCGGCCCGGCACCGACCCCGCGCCGAGGGCGCCGGGCTCGGGCGGGCCCGGCTGCCTGATCGTCGCCGTCGGCTCGATCACGGCGCGCAAGGGGCACGCCCGGCTGGTCCGGACGCTGGCGGCGCACCCTGCGCTCGACTGGCGGCTGCGCATCATCGGCCCGCCGCGCGACCCGCGCGTCGCCGCCGAGCTCGGCGCCGCCATCGCCGAGCTCGGCCTCGAGGGCCGCGTCGAGCTGGCCGGCGCGCTCGGCCCGGCCGCCATCGCGGCGGCCTATCAGGGCGCCGACCTCTTCGCGCTGGCCTCCGAGTTCGAGGGCTTCGGCATGGCCTTCGCCGAGGCGATGGCGCACGGGCTGCCGGTCGTCGGCCTGCGCTCGGCCGCCGTCGAGGAGGCGACGGGCGGCGCCGCCCGGCTGGTGCCGCCGGGCGAGCTCTCGGCCACCCTCGCCGTGCTGATCGCCGACGCGGCCGAGCGCCGAAGGCTGGCCGATCGCTGCTGGACCGCCGCGCAGACCCTGCTGCGCTGGCCCCAGACGGCGGCGATCGTCGCGGGCGTGCTCGGCCGCGTCGCGGCGGCGAGCGAAAGCGCGTGAGCTTTTCCGCGGGCTGGCTGGCGCTGCGCGCTGACGCGGACGCCCGCGCCCGCGACGCCGGGCTCGCCGCGCGGCTCTCGGCGCACTTCGCCGGGCGCGAGGGGCTGCGCGTCGTCGACCTCGGCGCCGGCACGGGCGCGATGCTGCGCGCGACGGCGCCGCTGCTCGGCCCTGGCCAGCGCTGGCGGCTGGTCGACGCCGATGCGGGCCTGCTCGCGCGCATCGACGCCCCGGCGGGCACGGCGGCGGAGACCGTGGTCGCCGACCTCGCAGGCGACATCGCGCCGCTGTTCGACCCGGCACCTCACCTGGTCACGGCCTCGGCCTTCTTCGACATCTGCGGCGCGGCCTGGATCGAGCGGCTGGTCGGCCAGCTCGGCGGCCGCGCGCGCCGCCCTCTACGCCGTGCTCACCTATGACGGGCGCGAAGCCTGGGCGCCGCCGCATCCGCTCGACGCGGCGGCGCTCGCCGCCTTCCATGCCGACCAGCGGCGCGACAAGGGGCTCGGGCCGGCGCTCGGCCCGGACGCCGCCGCCCATCTTGCGATCGCGCTGGAGGCGGCGGGCTACCGGGTGGCGACGGCACCGAGCGACTGGCAGCTCGATCGCCCGCGCGACGCCGCGCTGATCGAAGCGCTGGCCCATGGCAGCGCCGATGCCGTGGCGCCTGCGCTGGGCGCGAGGCCGCGTCCGAGTGGCGGCGCGCCCGGACCGCGGCGACGAGCGTCACGATCGGCCACCTCGACCTGCTCGCATTGCCGCCCGAGTGAGGCGCGTCCGGTCGCGCCGGCGCTGCCACGCCCGCGTCAGGCGTCCGCGTCAGGCGTCCGCGTCAGGCGTCCTGGGCCGACCGGCTTGGATCTCTCAGGGCAGCGCCATCCGCGTCATCACCTGGTCGCGCCTGATCAGCCAGTGCCGCAGCGCCCCGGCGACGTGCACCAGAACCAGCAGCAGGATCAGCCAGCCGAAGAACCCGTGCACCCCGTAGAGCGTCTCGCTCAAGGCCTCGTCCTTGGACAGGAAGCCGGGCAGGTTCCAGCCGAAGAACTGGACGGGATAGCCGCCCGCCGCCGTCGCCGCCCAGCCGACGACCGGCTGCAGGATCAGGAGCGCATAGAGGCTGGCGTGAACGGCCGTGCTGACGCTCCGCTCCCAGGCGGCGATCGGCGGGCAGTACTCGGGCTTGCCCGCCGCCAGCCGGATGGCCAGGCGCAGGACCATCAGCCCCAGGATCACGACCCCGAACGTCTTGTGGTACTTGTAGAGCAGGTCCGTCGTCGCCTGCCCGAAGCGCGCCAGCGTGCCCTCGAAGCCCAGGAACATGAAGATCATGCCGACCGTCAGCGTGCCGAGCACGATCACGGCGACGATCCAGTGCAGCAGCCGGTGGATCAGCGGATAGCGCGGCATGTCCCCTCCTCGGCGATCCCCTTCGCCTGCGCCCGGCGGGCGAGCTCGCACATGCAGAGCATGTCTCCGTCGCGAAAGCGCATGGTCCGCACCATGGGCCGCATGGCCTGGTCGAGCGTCTCGATCGGCGCAAGGTTCAGCCCGGTCTTGCCCGAGCCGAGCACGATCGGCGCCACCATCAGGTGCAGCTCGTCGACCACGCCCGCGTCGAGGAACCGCGCCAGCGTCTCGGCGCCGCCTTCGACCAGCAGCCGCCGCAGGCCCCGTGCGGCGAGCGCGGCGATGATGTGGGCGGGCGCGATGCGGCCGTCGCCGTCACAGCCGAGCGCCAGCCCCTCGGCGCCGTCCGGCGGCGGGACGCCGGGCCCGGTGATGCAGATCACGGGCGCCGCCCCGTCGCGCAGCAGACCGAGGTCCCGCGGCATCCGGCCCATCGGGTCGATGACGACGCGCACCGGGTTCGGCCCCTCGACATGCCGCGTCGTCAGCTGCGGGTCGTCGGCGATCGCCGTGCCGACGCCGATGATCACCGCATCGACCTGCGCCCGCAGCCTGTGCAGATGGCGCAGCGCCTCGCGCCCGTTGATGTATTTCGACGCGCCCGTCGGTGTCGCGATGCGCCCGTCGAGCGACTGGCCGAGCTGGCCGATGACGACCGGCCGACGGCCGTTCTGCCGTGACAGCCGCGAAAGCGCCGTCTCGGCATCGTAGTCGGTCGTGCGGACGCCCCCCGCGCCCGGTCCGGCCTCAACGAACACGGCTCGCCCTCTCCTTCAGACGCTCATTCCGCGGCCATCGCGCGCGCCTCGCCTCCGGCGAGCGTGCCCCTTTGCTCGCGGACCGGCGGCCGGTCGCGCCAAGGCTGCTTCTTGAACCAGGCCACAGTATAGGCGACGCCTATCAGCACGGCAAACCCGCTCAAATTCATCATTGCGTGCAGCCAGACGTCCCGCGGCGCGATATAGTTCCATTCGTTCCCGGCCACATATGTGCTGATCGTGTCCATCGACCAGCCCAGAAAGCGGGCGAGCACCAGCGAGACCATGAAGACGGCGAGCGACTGGGTGCCGACCTGGCGGATCGCCGGCACGGCGGCGAGGAAGGCGTCCTGCACCAGCCAGCGCCGCGCCCTGTCGCCGATCGAGTTCCAGACGAACACGATCAGCGCCGCGAGGTGGACCAGCATGTGCAGCCCGATCCACCGCGCATGCGCGGTGGGGATGTGCTCGACGAACCAGCGGTCGAGCGCGGGAGCCAGCCACCTGATCTCGGGGATGTAGGTGTAGGGCAGGGTCGCGAGCAGCACCGCGCCCGCCGCAAGCCGCATCGCCTGGCGCGCGGCCGGGCTGCGGTGGCGGGGCGTCCAGCCGGTCTGCAGGCGGATGCCGTCAGGGCCGACCGCCGCCCAGGCGAGATAGACGACGGCGAGGAAGTGCAGATAGCGCCAGCCGCCGATCCACGTCTTCCAGTAGAGCGGCTCGAGCGGCACCCGGGCATCCCAGAAAAAGGCGCCGCCGAGCGCCTCGGGCACATAGCCCGTGTAGTACTCGTAGATCTTGTACCAGGCGAAGGGCAGCGTGACGACCAGCACCGCGATCGCCAGCGCCACCAGCGTCCGGTTGACCGGCGGCTTGGGCAGCCACCCCATGGCGAAGGAGAAGCCGGTGAAAAAGACCAGCTGCCAGGCGAACGGGTTGAAAAACCACGTCAGCTCGGCCTCCCAGGGCGAGGCCGGCAGGTTCATCCAGGCGAACTGGGCGCCGGCCAGGGCCGCCGCGCGCTGCGCCAGCGAAAGCCCCTCTGCGCCTTCAGTGCCCCGCGCATAGCCCGCCAGATTGGCCGCCAGCCAGGTCAGCGCGACGAGCGCGAAGACGGCCTCGCGCCCGCCTGCCCGGAAGGCCGCCATGACGACGGGCACCATGGCGAGGATGACCAGATACATCGGCAGGATGTCGAAGAGTCCCGGCACATAGGTCAGGGTGAAGAGGCCGACGACCGCCGCGCCCGTGTCGGTGAAGAAGTGCGCGACCGGCGGCCAGTCGGCATAGACCCGGCCGGGCTCTCCCATGCCCGTCCGGTCGAGCAGGACGACCAGCAGCACCGAGACGAGAAAGACGCCGATATGCGCCCAGTAGACCTGCCAGACGCGGAAGACGATGCGCGCCGCGCCGAGCAGCCAGCCGCGCTTGAGGAACACTGACCCGAAGGCGATCCCCGATGCCATCCCCGAGCAGAAGACGAAGATCTCGGTCGCGTCCGAAAAGCCGAAGCGCGCCGGGATCCACAGCGTCCAGACATTGTCGGGGATGTGCGCCATCAGGATGATGAACATCGCCAGGCCGCGGAAGAAGTCGAGCCGCAGGTCGCGCTTGCGGCGGGGCAGGGCGACGACGCCGGTCCCGCCGGTCATCGGACACCGCCCGCGCGGCGGCAAGGCACGCCGGCCTCCCGGCCGAGGCAGGCCAGGATGCCCGGGCACCTTGCGTCGAACGGCGCCGCCCGCCGCGCTGCGGAATATGATGACGTCATCGGATGTTGATACCGGGGGCCGGTCCCGCGAACGACATGACCTCACCCGGTTGTGACCCGACGAGATGCATCGGTTACCTGCAACATCGTGCAAGATAAACGCGGTTATTCATCGCGGGGACGACGCGGCATGCCGAGCAGCGGCGAGGGGCGGGGCGCATATGTTCAGCGCGCGGTCCTTCTTGTCGCGGCGCTCGGGCTCGCGGCGATTGCGCTCGGCGGCTTTCTCGCGCCGGGCGGAGCGGCGCGGCTGGCGCTTGCCGCCCCGATCGGCGGGCTCGCCGGGTTCGCCCTCTATCATTCGGCTTTCGGCTTCACGGGCGCCTGGCGGCGGATGACGCGCGAGCGGCGCGGCGCGGGCCTGCGCGCGCAGATGGCGCTCCTGGGCATGACTGCGGCGGTCACCTACCCGCTGATCGGCTACCAGGCGCTGACCGGCTGGGAGATGCACCCGGTGGTCATGCCGATGGGCGTCGTCTCGGCCATCGGCGCCTTCGGCTTCGGCATCGGCATGCAGCTCGGCGGCGGCTGTGCCTCTGGCACGCTCTTCGTCGTCGGCGGCGGCTCGGTCCGCATGGCGGCGGTGCTCGCGGCCTTCGTCCTGGGCTCGGTCTGGGCCACGGCCCACCTGCCGACGTTCTGGGACAGGGTGCCGGACGTTCTTGGCATTCCCGACCTGCCGGGCACCTCGCTGATCGCGGCGCTGGGCGTTCCCGGCGCGCTCGCCGCGGTGCTGGCCGTTTGCGGTGCCGTGGCCCTGGCCTCGCACGCGGTCGAGCGGCGCGCGCATGGCGCTGTCGAGACGCCGCGCCCGACCGCGTCGCTCCTGCGCGGACCGTGGTCTCCCCTGGCCGGGGCGGTGGCCCTGGCGGCGGTCGGCGTCCTCTGCTTTGTCGTCTTCGCCCGGCCATGGGCGATCACCGCGGGCTTTGCGCTCTGGGGGGCCAGGCTCCTGCAGGGCGCTGGCGTCGCCGTCGCCGACTGGCCGTATTGGCAGGGCTGGCGCGCCGGGCAGCTCGCCGGCAGCCTCTTCGCTGACCGGGTGTCGCTGATGAATTTCGGCATCGTCTTCGGCGCGATGGCCGCGGCGGCGCTGGCCGGCCGTTTCCGTCCCTCGCCTGCCATCTCGGCGCGCGAGCTCATGACCGCGCTCGCCGGCGGGCTGCTGATGGGCTATGGCGCCCGGCTCTCCTATGGCTGCAACATTGGCGCCTATCTCGGCGGCGTGGCGTCGGGCTCGCTGCATGGCTGGTGGTGGCTGCTCTGGGGCTTTGCGGGCAGCTTCGCCGGAACCAGGCTGCGCGAGGCGCTGGAGCCGGCCCCGCCGCTGCCGACGTCTCGTCCCCTTGTCTGAACGCAGGAGGCCACCGATGAGACTTGCTGCCGCCGTCCTCTCGCTTGTGCTCGCCACGCCTGCTCTCGCCTCGCCCGCTCTCGCCGGCTCCGTCGAGCCGCGGCCCGGCTGGGAGGTGCACGACAGCCAGCTGAGCTATCAGGAGCTGCTCGAGCGGCTGAAGCAGGCGGTCGCCGATGGGCAGATGATCGTCGTCACCGAAGCCGGGCCGACCGAGGCGGCGGCCAAGCGCGGCGTCGAGATCCCCGGCAACCGCGTGCTCGGGGTCTTCCGCAACGACTTCGCCGTGCGGGTCATCCGGCTCTCCGTGCCGGCGATGATCGAGGCGCCGATCCGGTTCTACGTCACCGAGGACGCCGACGGCACGGCGACGCTGTCCTACAAGACCCCGAGCCACGTCCTCGCGCCCTACATGGCCGAAGGCGGAGAAAAGCTCGAGGCCCTCGCGGCCGAGCTCGACCAGATCTTCGCCGACATCGCGAAGCGCGCGACGGGCGGCTGAGGCCACCGCCGCAGAGGCCCCGCCGCAGAGGCCCCCCACTGTCGCTGAGACCACCACCTCTCTGGGCATTGCCCTCAGGCGCGCGTGACGACATCCTCGGACCCGCAAAACCAGCGGACGGGGCGGAATGTCCGAGATCATACGCGTCCCGCAATGGCCGCCAGGCTCCTGCCGCCGCTCGCTCCTCGCGGGCCGCGGAACCGCCGACCGGGGCCCCTGTGCGCGTCGGTCCGGACCTCGGGAGCACACTGAAGGTCACGGAGCCTGCCGGAGCCGTGAACCTGGACCGCTGCAGCCCGACGCCCGGCCGGCCTGATCCGACCTCCCGGCAAGGGCGCCCGCTGCTCCGCGGCTCACCCTCGTCTGCCGGCGTTTCCGTCCGACCCGCATAGGGCCGTTCGTATCAGCGATGCGATCCCGACATGATTGATACCCGGCTTGCGGTGTTGCCAACTCGCGTCGGGGATTCCCAAGGTCGCCGATCTCTAACTTTTCTGTCGAAAACGGGCAGGAGGCAGGGATGGGACGGGCGCTGGCGCTTCGAGGGGACTTCACTGCGGCGGATCTGAAGCGGCTGGCGCGGTCGAGCCGGGATGCGGACCAGACGCGCCGGTTGCTTGCGCTGACCGTGATCTACGATGGAGGAGCCGGGCCGAGGCCGCCTCAGACGGGTGGTGTCGGGCGGCACATCGTCCAAGACTGGGTCGAGCCCTTGCACGCCCAGGGGCCTGACGAGCTCGTCAGCCGCAAGCCGCCGGGCAATCCCTCGAAGCTCAACGATGCCCAGCGGACCGAGCTCGTGCGGATCGTCGAGCGCGGGCCGATCCCGGCGACAGACGGCGTGGTGCGGTGGCGGCTGCTCGACCTCGCCGCGTGGGTGTGGGAGACGTTCGGCATCTCGGTCAGCGAGGCGACGCTCAGCCGGGAGCTCAAGGCGCTCGGCTACTCGAAGCTGTCGGCGCGTCCGCGCCATCATGCGCAGAACGAGGAGCGGATCGCCGCTTTTAAAAAGACTTCCCCGCCCGCCTGGCGGAGATCCGGGACGCGCTCCCGTGCGGCACCGAGATCGAGCTCTGGTTCGCCGACGAGGCGCGGGTCGGGCAGAAGAACAAGATCACCCGCCGCTGGGCGAAGCGCGGCACGCGTCCCTCGGCCCCGCATGACCAGCGCACGCAGTCCGCCTACATCTTCGGCGCGATCTGCCCGAAGAAGGGCAAGGGCGCCGGCCTCGTCATGCCCCGCTGCGACACCGACGCCATGACCGCTCATCTCGCCGAGATCAGCGCCGCCGTCGAACCGGGGGCTCACGCCGTCCTCATTCTCGACCAGGCCCGCTGGCACATGTCGAAGGCGCTCGTCGTTCCCGCCAACATCACCCTCATGCCGCTGCCGCCGCGATCTCCGGAGCTGAACCCCGTCGAGAACATCTGGCAGTACATCCGCGGCAACTGGCTCTCCAACCGCGTCTTCGCCAGCTACGACGACATCGTCGCCCTCAGCTGCGAAGCCTGGAACCGGCTCATCGACCGCCCCTGGACGATCATAGCATCGGTCTCCGTAAATAGGCTCACGGGTGCTGATCACCGCAAGCTGGTATAAATGCAACATGTACAAAGAGGACACGCCCTGACGCCGACGGCCACGCCAGATGCTACGGATCGGCGCCGGCTGGGCGGCAGATGCCGCCGGGAAAGGGCTCTCCGGAGCCCTGAACAATCCTGATCGCAATCCCGGCCTGCCTTGCATCAGTGACCGGTACCGGGAAGCTGACCGCTAAGAGCGTGTTTAAGAAGGGTCACGGCCAGCGCCTGATCGGAGTTGCGGACACGGCGATGGTGATGAGTGTTTCGACAACCCCGGCGAGTTGCTCGTAGTCGCGAACGAGGCGCCGGCATTTCATGATCCAGGCGAAGGCCCGCTCGACGACCCAGCGTCGGCGCAGAACGATGAAGCCGGTCATGAACGGCAACCGGCGGACGACCTCGATGGCGATATGGGCCTTGTCCTCGGCCCAGCTCACCAGCTTTCCGGCATAGCCGCCATCCGCGAAGACGCGCTCGACGAACGGGAACCGGCGACGAGACCGCTTGAGCACTGCCTTCGCACCATCGCGGTCCTGGACGTCGGCGCCATGAACCTCGACCGTCAGGAGCCGCCCGTCGGTGTCGGTCAGGATATGCCGCTTGCGCCCGTGGATGCGTTTTCCGGCGTCATACCCTTTGAATCTGGAGGGTTCTGTGAGGCGCGGCGGGACGGCGGCGGCGAGCGCGACGCCGGTCGGCGCCTCATGGAAGCCGGATTGAACGAAGCCGCGGAACACTGGGGCCATGGGTGAAGTAGCGCCGAGCATTGGTGGTGGCCTGGGGCTTCGCGGCCATGCTGGCGTGTCTCGGCGAGTTTGATCGCCGGTGATCTTTGTCGCGTCGCCGATCGGGCCCATCGCTGGCTGCGGTGCGGTGCGCCTGCGGGGCACGCGGCTCCGGATGGCGAGCTCGCCGGAGCGCTGTGGCGCGCGGATGTCCGGCCGCTGGAATCGGTCGGGGTGGCCAGGGTTTGGCTGGAAGATGTGGGCGGGTCCGCCCGCGCCTGGCCCTGGCACTTGGGACAGTGGCGGTTGCGGCACGAGTTGTAGGCGACAGCGATGTGGCCGCAGTCGGCGCAGCGCTGCACATGGCCGCCGAGCGCGCCGTGCGGCAGGCTTCGATCGCGCCCATCACCCGGCGCTGCATGCGATCGAGGTGGTCGCCTCGCTCGGCGCGCCATGCGGGGCCGTAGCGGCGGAAGACGTCCGCCACCTCCCAGACCGCCCGTCATACCAGAGCGTCAGGCGGGCGGCGTCACCTCCAGCCGCAGCCGATCGAGCGGGCTCTCCGTCCGGCGGATGACAACCTGCGAGACATGCGTATAGCGGGCCGTCGTCGACAGGCGGGCGTGGCCGAGCAGCACCTGGATGACGCGAATGTCGACGCCGCTCTCGAGGAGATGGCTGGCGAAGCTGTGCCGCAGGACATGGACGGTCACCTTCTTATCGATGCCGGCCGCGGCCCGCGCCGAGCGGCAGGCGGCGTGCAGCACGGTCGCCTCGATGGGCCGGCTCGCGTCCCGCCCCGGAAACAGCCAGTGTGCCGGGCGGGCGAGGCGCCAGTAGGTCCGAGAGGCATGCCGAGCAGCGGCTCGGAGAGCATCACATAGCGCTCCTTGCCGCCCTTGCCGCGCTCGACCCGGATCAGCATCCGGCCACTGTCGATGTCGCCGACGCGCAGCCCGATGACCTCCGAGACGCGCAATCCGGCCGCGTAGGCTGTGGTCAGCGCCGCGCGCGCCTTCAGGCTCGGCACGGCCTCGAGAAAGCGCACCACCTCGTCAGCGCCCCGCACCACGGGAAGGCGGCGCGGCTCGCGGGCGTAGGCGATCCGTTCGGGAACCTCCGCCAATCCGAGCGTCACGCCGTAGAAGAACCGAAGCGCCGCGACAACCCAGAGCTTCCAATCAGGAGCGCCGACCGCGAAGGGCCCCTACCGCGCAGCGGTTTCGTTCAATCCCCCTTTTCAACGCTCTTACAGAACCGTCGAGCGGGAATATTCTTATCAAACACGTGCAGCGTGACCCGTCGTTTATCGCGACTCAGTCAATATGAGCAGGGAAGAACCCACTCCTTGTTGCTGCGCATCAGGATGGACGAAGATTTTGTCAATGAGTCCGCGCGTTACAATAAATCCGACGGATATTCTGCCCCTCACTGCGACACGCCCGCGGTCCCATTCGGAGACTTGGAGGCACACCAAGACTGCACATCGTCAAGCCCGTAGTTCGACCCCATGAAGCGGTGCGCGATCTGGGAAGTGTCCGCATGGATGCAACTAATAGCAACACTGTCGAGCCTGGAGAGGGAGCGGATCCTGAGTTCGCTTTTGCCCATGTGTTCTCTTGGACACGCGTGCTCGTGATCATGGACTGGGTAGTCGCAGGTCCCGGACTGTGCAATCCGATCGGGCCAGATCGGAGATGGGGTGGATGCCGCTCTCCCCTGACGGCATCGCGATGTGCCAAACTCGTGGTGTCGAAACACAAGCTGAAGGAGAGGGCATCCATGGGAGGGATTAGCATCATCGGCGTCGATCTGGCAAAGAACGTGTTCCAGGTGCACGGCGCAGCGGCGGACGGGTCCGTCGTGTTCCGCAAGAAGCTGTCGCGGCCGCAGTTCGCCCGGTTCATGGCGCATCAGCCGCCGTGTCTCGTTGCGATGGAAGCCTGCGCCAGCGCCCATCACTGGGCGCGGGAAATGGCGCGGCACGGGCATGAGGTTCGGCTGATCGCGCCGCACTACGTCAAGCCGTTCATCAAGCGGCAGAAGAACGACGCGGCCGATGCCGAGGCGATCGTCGAGGCGGCGTTGCGCCGACCATGCGGTTCGTGGAACCGAAATCCGCCGACCAGCAGGCACGGGCCGTGGCGTTCCGGACGCGCGAGCAGCTTGTCAAGCAGCGCACCGAGGCCGTGAACGCGCTGCGGTCGCATCTCTACGAGTTCGGCCATGTCGCCCCCGAGGGCATCGGCTACTTGCCGCGCCTCGCGAAGGTCGTCGATGATCCCGACACCGACGTGCCGGAACTTGCCCGGGACATCTGCCGCATGCTCCTCGAGCAGACCGCCCATCTGACCGACCGGATCAACGCCCTGAAAGCCCGGATTGCGGCCATGTCGAACGAAGCGGAGATGCCTCGCCAGTTGCAGACATGCCGGGTCGGCCCGATCACCGCGCTCGCGGTCGAAACCTTCGCCCCGCCGATGGAGCAGTTCCGGCGCGGTCGCGACTTCGCCGCCTGGCTCGGCCTGGTGCCGCGACAGCATTCCACCGGTGGAAAACAGAAGCTGGGGAAGACCTCGAAAATGGGGCAACGGGATATCCGACGATTGCTTGTGATCGGTGCGACCGCCGTGATCCGCTGGGCCTCGCGCCGGGGGCGCCGCAGGGGTCGTGGCTGGCCCGGATGCTGGAGCGCAAGCCGATCCCGGTCGCGGCCGTCGTGCTGGCAAATAAGATGGCGCGTGGCATCTGGGCGATGCTGTCGCGCGGCGAGGACTATCGTGGCCCGGTGCTGATCGGCGCCTGATCCGGCGCTGAATGGGCAATCGGGCCTCCGAGTTGTGAGGAAGGCATGATCAGCATGGGCACATGATCGAAACGATCCGGGTCGGCAAACCAGAAACCTTCTCCTTGGCAAGCCTTCTTTGCTTTGCCTCGAAGCCGGTGATCGCGGCGCCCCGATCGCGGAAGATGGTCCAAGTCACGTCGTCGAAGAGGTTCAGGAGGGATTTCATGGGCTCGGCACCTCGGTCCTTACCGGCCAGGAGACGGTTAGGCCTGGAGGCGCTGCGGGCCGATCTTCCCCCGTCGCGCGGAATGTGACATATTTTCCGGCGCCCCCCGGAGGTCCCATGCCCGCGCTTTGCCGCGATTGTCTGACCTGGTTCGACGCGCCGTCGGGCCTGCGCTGTCCGCGCTGCGCGGGCGCGCGGCTGCTGGCGCATCCCGAGCTGAACCGGCTCGCCATCGCGCATCTGGACGCCGACGCTTTTTATGCGGCCGTGGAAAAGCGCGACGACCCCTCGATCCGCGACAAGCCCGTCATCGTCGGCGGCGGGCGGCGAGGCGTTGTCTCGACCTGCTGCTATATCGCGCGGGTTGCGGGCGTGCGCTCGGCCATGCCGATGTTCAAGGCGCTCGAGCTCTGCCCGACGCCGTCGTCGTGAGCCCGCGCATGGAGCTCTATGAGGCCGATCGGGCGCGACATCCGGGCGCGCATGCGGGCGCTGACCCCGCGCGTCGAGCCCCTGTCGCTCGACGAGGCCTTTCTCCACCTCGCCGGCACCGACCGGCTGCTCGGCGGGCCGCCCCGCGCTGACCATGGCGCGCCTGGCGCTCGAGATCGAACGCGAGGTCGGCGTTACCGTCTCGGTCGGCCTCAGCCACAA
>CAVXNU010000012.1:0-347960 GCA_963763245.1 uncultured Bacillaceae bacterium | reverse complement strand
CCGGCCTCGAAGGCGACGAGCCCGTCCGCGGCCAGACCTGCCGGGCGGAACGAGGCTCGAATGGCTTGGGCACGGTCTGGTACAAGAAGCACGGTCTCGGGCAGCGGCGCTCGGAGCTATGGCGAAAAGTGGGTGACGCGGCCTGATCAGGCGGCGCGGGTTTCGGCGTCGCTGGAGGCGACACCGTTAGAGAACTTGATGCCTTCAACGACGAGAGGCAACCGGTTTGCGCCCTGCAGCCGGCGCCATTTCTTCGAGGCGGCGCGGACCAGGGTGAAGACCATGATCTTCGCCGTCTTCTGCGACAGCGCCCCCTTGGTCCGGACGGTCCGGTGCCTGACCGTGGCAAAGACGCTTTCGATCGGGTTTGCCGTGCGCAGGTGATCCCAGTGTTCGGCGGGGAAGTCGAAGAACGCCAGCAGCGCCTCCCGGTCCTTGACCAGGCAGGCGACGGCCTTGTCGTACTTGGCGCCATACTTCTCGGCGAAGGTCTCCACGGCCATCTCGGCGGCGGCACGGGTTTCGGCCTGCCATATGTTGCGCAGGTCGGACTTCACCGCCGGAGCCATGGATTTCGGGAACTTGTTCAGCACGTTGGCGGTCTTGTGCACCCAGCACCTCTGGTGCCGCGTGCCGGGGAAGACTTCGTCAAGCGCCTTCCAGAAGCCCATGGCGCCGTCGCCGACGGCGATCTGGGGAGCCGCCGCGAGGCCGCGTTGTCTGAGATCGACCAGGAGTTCGCGCCAGCTCTGCGCGCTTTCCCGCACCCCGACCTGGAAGCCGAGGAGCTCCTTCTTCCCCTCCGGCGTCGCGCCGATGACGACGAGCATGCACTCCGCGGCGGGCTCCATCCGGGCCTGGAGGTATACCCCGTCGGCCCAGATGTAGACGTAGCGGCGGGCGGAGAGATCGCGATGCTGCCAGCGGTCGTACTCCGCCTCCCACCCGGCCGTGAGCCGTGTGACGACGCCCGGCGAGAGGTTCGGCGCGTCCGCACCGAGGATCGCGGCCAGCGCCTCCTGGAAGTCGCCCGTCGATATGCCGCGCAGGTAAAGCACCGGCAGGAGCGCATCGAGGCTCGTCGAGCGCCGAGCCCATTTCGGCAGGATGCGGGAGGTGAAGCGCACTTTGCCCTCGGTGCCCGCCGCCCGATCGCGGACCTTGGGACGCCGGACGGCGAGAGCGCCGATCCCGGTCTGGATCCCGCGCTCTGGGCCGTGACCGTGCCGCACGACGCGCCGACGCCCGTCCGGCAGCCGCTCGCCGGCGAGCTCGTCGAGGAACGCCCCGACCTCGGCCTCGAGGGCGCTCGCCAGCATGCGGCGCGCTCCTTCCCGCGCAATCTCGGTCAGCGGGTCGAGCACCGTTCCGGGCTGGTGAAGAGGGCTGATCGTGGTATCGTCAGTCACGGCGTATCGCTCCTTCTGGAGGTTCTGGCAGGCTTCAGCACCCGCCACGATACGCCGCCCTCCCATCCGCATCACCCAACTTCGGACATAGCTCCGGCGTCAGCAGGCGGCGCTCCTCGGCCCAGGCCTCCGCGACCGTGGTGCCGGTCGCCGGGCAGCGCCGCTCCGCCGCCCGCGCCACAGCCGTGCGTCGGTCCAGGCCTGCAGCTCGGCCAGGTCGCGGAAGCGCCTGCGCCCCGGGCGGCGTCTCGACCCGGCGCCGCGCCCGGACGGCCGGCGCCGGATAGCTGCGCCGCCAATACCGCTGCACCGTGCGCAGGCTGCCGTCATAGCCATGCTCCCGCCGCAGCCAGTCGTGCAGCGCCGCCAGGTTGACACCGCCGCCATCCTGCTGCGCACGCCAATGCTCGATCGCAATCGCGAACGTCGCCGCCTTCGGCTGCTGCTGCGCCCGGCGGTCGACGGCCCCCGCCGCCATCCGCCGGGCATGGTAACGCACCGCGCCTTCCGTCACGCCCAGAAGCCGCGCGATCGCGCTCTGGGTGGATCCCCCGGCCGACAATACCTTGATCGCCATGCGCGCCTCCGCATCGAGCCGGCCCATCCCTCTCCCCCAGCGCACAATGCGCCGGCAAGGTCCTCAGCCGGAGGCGACGCCTCGTAAATCTGGGTGTCGCCTTAACAGGAGCGTGCCATGTCGCCGTACAGCCCTGCGCCAACACGTTGCCCATGCTGCTCTGGGCTCTGCTCGCCTCCGGCCAGATCACCATGCGCAAGGTCGACGGATGGGAGACCCTCTCAGCCCATAGAGCCCTTCGCCCTTGACCAGGCCGCCTGATCAGGCCGACATCATCATGCTTGGAGAACGCCGACCGAGAATTTCCACCAAATCCCGGACACGACCACAGCACCGTGGGAATCCCTGCTCAGCGATTCACAGCGGACGGTAGCCCCTCTAGCAGCAGCCGCAAACGTTCGGGCTGCAGCAGTCGCAGCAACAACTCGTCACCTCGCAGCAAGACGAGCAGCCGCAGCCGCAACCACAGCCGCCCTGATGATGATGATGTGGATGCTGGCCATAGCTCCAGCCCGGCGCCGCCGCCGCGAAGCCGCCCATCGCGACCAGCGTGTTGGCCAGCGCCGCGTTCAGGACGTCGACGCCCAGCCGGAAGGTCTCGCCCAGGCGGCCGGCCGCGGCACCGGCGGCTTGCCCCGCCTGGCCGGGCTGCGTCGGAGGCGGCCATCCGGCGCCCGGCGGCGGCTGCATCGGCGCGAAGGAGGGTGGCATCGCCCAGGCCGGCGCCGCCCAGGGCAGCACCATGGGACCGGGCATGGCGCCCGGCATCGCGCCCATGCCGCCTGTCCGCGCCTTGTACCTCTGGAACTCGCGCTGCGCCGCGTTGAGCTCGTCGCCATCGCTTCCAGCCGCTTTGCCCGTGTCGCTCATGAGCTCGCCTCCTAGCAGCTGAAGATCTCGCACCAGCGAACGCGTGCCGTGGCATTCAACGCCGCCACGAGCAGGCGCGCACCCGGATTGGTCGTGATCACGCATTCGCGCACGCGATAGCCGGTACCGGGCTGCTCGGTCCGCACCCACGAGAGCACCGTGCCCTCGCCGTCCTGAACGATCAGCCCGACGATCGCCTGTGCTGTCGGTGAGGACGGGGTGTACTCGACGGAGAGCGAGACACAGCACCCGCCGCCGACATAGCCCTCGGCCAGGCCGATAGCGCGGGCGGCGGCGGCCAGTCCCGCCGCGTTCGACGTGTCGAAACTGGCCTTCTCGTCGGCGCCCTCGGAGACCATCAACCGTAGCAGGGTCGCGCCGGTGCGCCCGGCGGCGATGCCGCCCGCCTGGTCCTGGTCGCCGCGTGCCGGCAGGACCAGAAGCTCCTTCGAACTCCTTCCGGCACTCGCGACAGCCGCATTGGCAGCCGCCGCTCGGCTGGCCGCAGCGCCGGCAATGGCCGTGCGGGACGGGGTGACCCCAGCCGTGGAAGTGTCCATGATGCGCGTGCCAGGCGCCGGTATAGTGCGATGCGTCAGCTCGGTACACGGCGCGTCCTCCCGCCTGATCGATTCAGCAGCAAATCGCCTCGCACCAGCGCAGCCGCGCCAAGGCGCCGCTCGCCTCGAGCGTCACCCTCGTGCCGGGCTGCGCGGGGCCGAACTCGTCATGAACATGATAGCCGGCCGTCGTGTCGGTTGCCGTCCAGTTGACGGTCTGGCCGGGGGCGCTGATGGTCACCGCCACCGACGGGCCGTCGGCACCCTCCTCGATCAGATATTCCAGCGTCAGCCGCGCGTCGGAGATGCCGCCCACGAGCGCTTGCCTGCTCGGGGTATCGGCATCGACCTCGATCTCGCGCACCATGGTCGCGGTGGGGCTCGCCGGCATCATCGGCACCGGGTACCAGTAGTAATAAGGGCCGGCGTATGAATGGCAGCAGGGCGGGAAGCAGCAGGAGCCGTGGCCCATGTGGCGCATCTCGCTTCCTCCTCTCACGGTTCAGGCGGCAACTCCAACTCCGGCTTGGTGACGTCCCGCACGATCCCGAGGACGTCGGCGACGATGTCGAACCCGGACGTCACCAGCGTGTTCGTCGTGTCGGCCAGCTTCTGCGGCACGTTGTTTTTCAACAAACCGTCGGCAGTGTCGTGGACGAGCTGGCCCAAGCGGCCGGAAATCGTCGACATCGCAGCACCTCAGCCTATTCGGTCGCCAGCCGGTGCAGTCCCGGGGCACTATACTCGGCGACGTGTCGTTCAGCCAGCCTAATCGCTTTTTCGGCGACTTCGAGCCCCCAGCGAATGTTGGGCAGCGGATCGCGCGCTGCGAGGCTGCCGGCGCCCGCCAACGAGCTGACCGCGTGCCGCGCCAGCCGGATCGGCGCCCGTCCGACGCCGCCGTTCGCTTCGAGGAAGTCGCGCCAGGCGGACATCTCCTTCGGAAAGACGCGATAGAGCATCCACGGCGACAGGCAGAGGCTCTGCGAGACGACGCCGCTGAAGACGCCGGCGCAGAAGTCCTGGAACCGGTTGTCCTTGGTCGTCAGCTGGCCGATCTGTTCGAGCAGGAACAGGCAAAACTCGTTCAGGTTCGGATTCTTGGCGATGCTGAGGAAGATCTCGGCCGTCTGCCAGTCGCGTTCGACATGCCGGTTCCAGGACGCCTCGTAGCCCGCCAACCCCTTGCGAGAGCAATCGCCTGTCTCCAGCGCCTCGGTGGCGGTCTCGGCTGCGAGATACGCGCTCTCCATGGCCTTGTGGATGCCGCCGCCGTTCAGGGGATCGGCCTGGTTGGCCGCGTCGCCGATCAGCATCACGCGGTCATCGACGATGGCATGCGGCCGGAAGAACGCGGCCGAGCCGCCGGACACGCCGCCGCACCGCGTCGCTTTCGCCAGCGGCTCGGCGAGCTCCCTCTCGAGGAAGCGGCGAAAGGATGCACCGAGGTTCTCCGGGGGCGGGAAGTTCGGGTCGATCGCATAGCCGAGGCCGACATTGGCAAAGCCGTCATCGTCGACGAACAGCCAGCCATAGCCGGGGAAATACGACCGATCGAAGTAGACCTTGATCGGCGCGCCTTCGCGCCGGACGCCGGTGTAATACGTCCGAACCGAGACGGCCTTCACACCCTGCTTCAGCTGGTTGCCGATGGCGCGCGAGACGGCAGAGGAGACGCCGTCAGCACCGATGATGATTCGGCCGCGAAACTCGGCGACGCCGCCCGTCGTCCGTGCGATCACGGCCGCGCAGTCGGCCTCGCGCCTGATGCCGCGAACTGTGCAGTTCGGCTCGAACTTGGCGCCGTGGTCGAGGGCGTTGCGCAAGAGCGCGTGGTCGAAGCGGCGGCGGTCGAGGAGGACGGCGAAGTCGGGATACACGGTGCCGTCCGGAAACCCGCCGGTCAGCGACCGCTTGCCGTTGATGTAGAGGTCGCAGGCCTTGATGCAGCCCTTGGTCTCGACCAGCACCTCCTCGGCGCAGCCCAGACGATCGAGCCAGTAGATCGCCTGCGGCGTCAGGCCGTCGCCGCAGACCTTGTCGCGCGGGAAGTCGGACTTGTCGAGCAGCAGCGTGTCGATGCCGCGCCGCGCCAGGAAGCTGGCGGCGCTGCTCCCGCCGGGCCCCGCGCCGACGACGATCACGTCGTGGATCATGCCGCAGGCCCCGGCTGCACGACCAGCCACACCGGGATGGTGATGTCGAGATCGGAGACGACCCGAACCGCCCCCTGATAGATGCCGGGCATGGCTTCCTCAGGGAGCTGTCCCTCCAGCACGAATTTCTCGAAATCCATGGGCGCGATCGTCGCCGTCGCCGGCGCCACGCGCAGGCAGTCGGGCGGAAGGACGACGTCCGGGCTGTCGCCCGCGAACCCTTCGACGCGCAGCGAGACCTGCTTCGGCGCCGACACGCTGTCATTGTTGACCGAGAAGGAGATGCTGACCGCGTCCCCCGGCGCGAGCGGCAGGCGGTTGGTGATCCCGTAGCCGGGCTGCGCTTCCTGGTCCGGTGCCCCCGCCGGCGCCGCCGGAGCGCCCGGCTGCATTGGAGGCGGCGTCGCCCCGCCCGGCGGAACCGAGAACCTTTGCTGGGCGGCCGTGCCGACGGTGCTGATGATCGTCAGGCCGAGGTTCATGCCCGCCTCGGCGAGATCCATGCCCTTGCCGACGATCTCGCCGATGCGGTCGAGACGCGCCTTGAAGTTCAGCATCTCGGGCGAGGGCTCGTGATGCGGGGCGGCCTCGTCCCTGCTCCGGCCGTTCGTCCGCTCAGCCATCGGTCACCTCTTGCATCGGTAGGTTGGCGGATCGAAGACGACGCGACACCGGTGCGTACCGCAGGCACGAGTGCATCGGCGCTGGTTGCCGCCTGGCCACGCATCGGACGGTCCCCAGACGAGCCTGTGGACCCCGCGCCTGAGGACGCAGCCCGACCCCGAGATCATGCCGAGCGCGGCGCGTACGGCATCGACCGCAGCGCGCCCCGGCGTCGCATGAGACCGTGGGGAATGGGCGTGCCGCAAATGCTCACCCCGCCTTGAGGCCTGGACGCCCAGCGGATCCGTAGCTGTAGCGCGGAGGCCCGAAACTGATCCCCGAGCCGGTGTGGCGATGGGACGTGTGCGCCCCTCGACAGCTGCCCGTGTAGGCGGTCTGCTTGTCGACATAGCTCGGGATCGCTGGGTTGCCCGAGGCTGCCACCGCAGGGAAGCTGCGCTCATGCGAATGCGCCACCTCGCGGCGCGCGCAATCCTGCGGAACGATACGCGTGCAGCCCCGCAGGTGGATGCGCAGCACCTCAAAGCCGAGGAACTCGGCGCGCGCCGTGTAGTCCGATGGCATATCGAACGTCTGATGCACCGCGACGGAGACGGGTGGGAGCCGGCGTACGTTCAGGTCGACGTTCGGCACCTGGTTGACCGACAGGTTCACGACCGGCAGCCGGGTGACGTTCAGCTGATCGACCTGCAGCGGATCGAGGTTGCGGACGGCATCGATCCGAAGCGAGTCGATCAGCAGCGGATCGACCTGGTTCAGCTCCTTGATGTGCACGGCGACGGGCGCCACCGCCTCGACCTGCCGAATCGAGTCGATGGTCACGGGCGCTATGTTGTCGATCCGCCTGATCTCGACGGGGTCGATGTTGCGGACTTCCTTGACGTTGACGTCGCCCATGTTCCCCTCCGCTAGATCAGTCCGGGCCAGGAATAGTTAAGCAGCAGCACCCTGCCCTCGTCCCTTGTGGCGGGCGTGCCGGCGAGTTCAACGCTGACCGTCGTGGTGCTCTCGCCGCCGGACGCAGGCGCCTCATAGAGAAACCACGGGTCCGTCCCGCCCTGCTGGGCTCCATTCACCCGCCATCGGACCTGCGATCCCGGCGCATCGAAGAGGAACGCCTGGAACAGCAGCTTCTTGTTGCTGGGGTCGATGTATTCGTTGTCCGCCCCGTTCCGGTAATAGATCGCGCCGCGCTTCGGCCAGATCTCGACGCGCGGCTCGGGCGCGGCCAGCGGGCCCTCGCCGACCAAGGTGACCCAGGCGAAGGCTTTGCGGAGCGGATCGGCCCTGGCGGTGGCGACGACCACGTCGGTGGCACCGGAAGCCAGGCCGCCCTTGTCGGGAGCACGGTAGAGACCGGTCGCGTCGATCGAGCCGGCGCCGGGCCCGCCGCCGGGGGAGATCACCTCCCACCGAACGCCCGAATCGGCGTTGAGGACGACCGCGTCGAAGCGCAGCTGCGTGTTCACCGGATCGATCCAGCGCTCGTCACGGAAGTAGAGGGTGGCGCGGGCCGGCGCGACCTCGACCTCGACGCGATGCCGGCAGACGATCCGGTGAGCGATCATGGCCGCTGTCGCCGCCGCTGGCGCCTATTGGTCCTCATCGAAGACCCCCTCCACGGCCGCCTTCAGAAGACGCGCCGGCGTTTCACCCGATGCTTCGATCTCGGCACGGCATTTACCCAGCGCCGTCAGCTGGCCCTTGAGGCCGTCGGTCCCCGCGACGCCCTTCAGCCGCAGCCCGGAGACGCCGATATGCGCCTCGGCCGGCCTTATCTCGACCTCGATCGGCCCGATCGTGCCGACGACGACCCTGCCGCGGCGCGACGGCATGAAGGGGACGGCCAGCGACACCGGGACCGCGGCCACCTTGCCGGCGATCGTCCCCGTCTTGACGTCGAGCCCGGCCTCGCCGCCGCACTCGACGCCGAAAGGTTCGAAATGCGTGGTGAAGGTCAGGTCGGGATGCGCTGCGACGTCGACGCGGGACTTGAACCTCATGCCGTCTTTTCCTTATCGGGCCCACCGCCCTCGCGCACCTCGCCGTCGCCGTCCGGATAGACGCGCTGGGCGAGGTCGGAGAACATCGAGTCGACCATCGAGTTAAGCTTGTCGAAGCCCTCCAGCGCGACGATCAGCTCCTTGCAGCTTTCGCCCTGCATCTCAAAGTGCACCATCGGCCCGAGCCGGATCGTCAGGTTGATGCGCGGCATGACGCTCTCCTTCGCGACGGCTCAGTCCTTAGGATCATCGTGACGCCGCGCGCTTTTCAGGCCTTCGTCGAGGTCCTGTACCCGATCTACCAGCTCCTCGAGCGATCGCAGGACGATGTCGAGAACCTCCTTCTCGCGGCGGCCCAGTTGCTTGTAGAACGTGCCAAGCTTGGTGCCCAGCTCCTGGCCTCCGGTCGTGTTCTGATAGTCCTTGCCGCGCTCCTTCAAAACACCCGCGAATTGGTCGACCACCGAAATCAAGCCGTAGAGCAGATCGGCCCGCTCGCGGTCTTCGGCTTGCTGTTGGTCATCGGGCACTGGCCGGCACCGCTCGCACGCGAGTTTCTGCTCTTCGGGTCCGATCTTCCAGAAACCGTAGAGCGCTGATCGAGCGCTGGCCGGAATGGCACCACAACCCTGCCTGTGTACGATACAGTTGGCCGCGTCGAACTGGAAGGGAGCGTGCGCCGCTTCGGCGCGGTTGTCGATCCTGAAAAGGAAATCCGGCCCGCCCAATCGCTGCTGGCCGCGAAGCTCCTGCACCGCCAGCGCCGCCTGATCGTACAGGCGGCTGCGCAGCAGCGCGGTCTCCTCATTCATAGACATCCCAAGCGGACCCGTTGACGAGCTTCTGCTGCCGGTGCTTGGCGACCCGCGTCCGATAGTACCTCATCAGGAAGCCCAAGAGAAGGTCGCGGCCCGGCCCCGAGGGCAATCCGCTGTCGAGCTGCTCCATATGCGACCTGAAGATGCGGCGAAGAGCGCGCTCGGGGTCACGCATCTGGTTCATGTAGGTGATCCGACCGTCCTTGAGATCGGCATGCGCATCGCCATGGTCGTCGATGTACATGATCAGCGCCCCGGCCGAGTAGATGAGCGAGAGCTTTTGCAGGGCCAGATGCGGGGTGAGAAAGGTCGACAGCGCGATGATCGCGTGGCCGCTGCGGTCGCGCGCGTACCGCTTCAGCTGCAGCAACCGATGCCGGTCGGTCAGCATCGGCGCCTCGTCAAGCCGAGCGCGAACATCGGATTCCTGCGCCAGTTGCAGCCGGCAGATCGACTGCCGGACGACTGGATCGAGCACATCGCGCTCGCCGAACAGCCGGGCCAGCGTGACGTAGAACAGGCGCTCCCGGTCGTTCTGGACTTCGAACCAGCCCTGGTTCAGCAGCGTATCGAAGCGGCGCAGATAGCTGCGTGTCGCCTCGGGCCCGAAATCGTCGAGAAAGCTGTCCGCCAGGAAGCAGCCGCCGCCGAACAGGGCGGCGATCCGCTGCCGGCGAGGGTCGAACTCGTAGCCGGCGACGTTGGTGCAGGCATGGCCGACCAGCGTCATCTTTGTGCTCAGCTCGAGCATCTTGCGATACTCGGCTTTCCCAGAAATCAGCAGCGCGGGGTAGTGCTGCGTGACGAGAGGCTCGAGGGTCTGTCGTACGACGCCCCGGTATTCCCGCGCCAGCGCGTCGATGCGCTCGGCCGTCTCTGGATCAGGCTTCCTGGCGCGGGCGGCGGTTCCCATGCTGCGCTCCAGCCCGCTTGGACCCGGGCCTTCAGGCTGCCGCTTGCCGGCCCGCATTGCAAGCGCGGGATCAAGGCCGACCGTCGAAGGTAAAGAGCCCCGCCCAGCGACCAGGGGCCTGCCATGAGGAGATGCCGCCGCCACGCTCGACGTGGAGCGGCCAGCCGGTCGCCAACTCGCGATAGCAGCCCGGACGCAGACTGGTTCGGAGCCCGGCCAGGACGAGCTTGGCCGGTGCCTTGTTGACGACCACCAGGCGATCGTCGCCGCGCTGCCAGGCTAGGGTGTCGGGCTCCTCGATCAGCCATACTTCCGGCCGGCTGGCGCTCGGCCGGCACATCGCGCGGAAGGCGAGGCCGGCCACGATCGATGGCTCATCGTGCCGGTCGATGCGGGCATGGGCGGGGATGTTTTCCATCCCCGCGAGAACATAGGGAGTGCCGGCGGCACGCCCGAAGATATAGGCGTGCGCGAGACTGACCGACGTGCGCTCGAGCGCACCCGCGCGTTCATCCCAGCCAACGCCAAAACGCGCCCGGTAGGCGGGCTCGTCGATCCCACGATCATTCGCCTGGCCGCGTTCGACATCGTGATTGCGGACGAACGTCACCGCAGCCGGGCCCGGCAGCGCCCGCCCATGTCTCTCGGGCTCTCGCAACACCCGAAGGTCACCGCCGGGAGCGAAAGCCTCCCGCATCGTCGACAAGAGTGCAAAATCGTATAGCCGGAGACGAGGCACCTTCAGGTACGGCGCAAGCGTTCGAACATCATCGGACACAACCTCGGCCAGTGCAGGCAGTCCCGGAAGCTGGGGCAACGCCCAGTCGAAGAAATCGAGCGGGATCTTGTCGGCTCCGTCGAAGCGGAACCCGCCGACGCCGCGGGCCATCAGGTCGCGCAGCAACCGGAGTCCGGCGGCGAAGGCCAGCGGGCGTTCCCTCAAGGGGTGGCCGAACAACATCCCGCTCGGCCCGCAAGGATTGCACGAAACCAAATCGACAATAATTTTCATGTCGTTCGCGACAGCGGCCGCGAGCATCGCGTCGAACGCGCGTTCATTGCCGAGTGGTCCGGCAATCACTGAGTGACTGACAGGCTGATATCGTCCCCACCACTGCCAAACCGCATCATTGCTGGCGTGGGGCGGTGAAACATGGACTTGCCGATATCCCAGGCGGGATAGTCGGAAGAGCTCAGACGCGACCGAGTTAAAGCTCCAATTGAACAGCTGTACGATCAATTGGTGATCTGACCGGCACTGGCTGGGCTGCTTCTCAGCGCGGACGTCCACAGGAAGTACTTGCGGCGATAATGGTAGGTCGGGTGGACCGTTACAGCAAGTTTCGTCTTCGGCGGGGCATGGCCGCCCGGCCTGCGAGGTTCCGTCGCCCGGAGGGGTATTCGTGCCGTTTTTGGAGGACCTACCAGATCGCATGATACATGGATCGCCTCCCACACGCGGTAGCTCTTGAATTGCGCGATCGCCCGAAGCGCGGCGAACGGCGGCCGCTTCAGGATGATCGGATCGCCCATGAATCACCTTCCTGGTGCATGGTATGTTCTTATGCCGGAGCGGCTGGCGCAAGCGGGGTACGGAAGGCCTCCTTGGGCGGCGGTGCGGAAATCGTCTGGGGATTTGGCGTTGATCGAGCGTCTCGTGGAGTTCGTCCATATCGACGCGCTGTGACATCGATGTACTCTGGGGGCCGTTGAAGAAGGTTGATCCGAGTCGAGCGCTCCGGTTGAGCTTCGGATGCGCGTTCAGCGGGTTCATTCGGCCGAGGGCGGCTTGTTCGGTGTTCAGACCTGCCGAATACGGATCTGCAGGCCCGATAGGGCGTGGATCAGGTCGAGAAGAGCGGTGGCGAGCCGCTTGAGATTGATCGCGGCGGCAGTCAGGTAGGACTGGATGCGCATGTTCTGGAGCCCGCGCCGCACCGCCCGAGCCAATCCGTGCCAGGTCTTCGCCTCGCCGTGGAAGCCCTCGGACCGCCAGCGGTGGCGCAGGTAGAGCCGGTCGTCCTCCTCGCTCCAACGCTCGCGACGGCGCCGGGCCCGCAGGAGCGCGGGATAGTCGTGGACGATGACCACTGATTTGGTGGCGCGCGACGGCGACAGGCAGAGCGCCGCCAGATCGCATCTCTTGCAGTCCCGCACCTTGGAGGAGAAGAACCGGCCGTGGCTGATCTTGGTCCGGTGAGGCCGCAGGATCTTGCCGCGCGGGCATTTCAGGTGATCGTGCTTGGCGTCGTAGCGGAACCGCCTGAGCGGGACCTTGGAGCGGATCGGTTCCGCCTTGGTCGGAATGATGCCCGCGATCTCGCGCGCCTCGAGGCCTGCGAAGACCTTCGCATAGGCGTAGCCGGCATCCGCGGTGGCGGCGCCGATCGGCACGCCGGTCGTCGCCGCAGTGGCATCGAGACGCTCGAGGATCACCTGTCCCTCGTTGACCTCGCCCGTCGTCACCTCCACGTCGAGAACGACGCCGTTGAGGTCGTCGACCACGCCGTGCTGCTTGTCGCTCGGCTCGAGGCGACGGTTCCGGGCGGTTGTCGCCATCGTCGCGTCGAGATCGGTGAGGCAGACCCTTCTTGAACTTGCCGGTCCTCCGCGTCTCCTCCGCATCCGTCTTCACATCCCGATCGCCGTTCGCGTCGCTCACGGCCTCGACATGCCGGCGAGCCAAGCTCTCCCAGGCAACGTCGGCACGGATGAGGGACGCGTCGACATGCACGATCTCGCCTTTGGCGACTCCGGCTGCGATGCAGGCCTTCACCGTCCGCTCGAAGATGCGCCGGAACCGCTCGGCGCCCCAGCGCTGCCGGATCCGCGTGAGCGAGGAATGGTCGGGCAGCCGGTCCTGCAGCCCGTAGCCGGCAAACCAGCGGATCGCCAGGTTGACCTGCGCCTCGCGCATCAGCCGCCGGTCGTGGACGATGCCGAGCAGGAACCCGGCGAGCATCAGCCGGACAGCTGCCTCCGGATCGATCCCCGGCCTCCCGACATTCGGCGCGTAGAGCTGGCCAACCTCGGCCGAAAGCCACGAAAGATCGAGCACCCGGTCCACGCGCGCCAGAACGTGATCGTCCGGAACGAGATCCCGCAGCGAGCCGCAGACGAAGAACTCGAGCTGCCGCCGCTCCTGCCGTCCCAGCATTCCGATCCCCGCCTCGGCACCTGCTCAATGCGATGGAATCAAGAACCGGCAGGTTTTTCAACAGCCCCACGATACAAGTCTGGATCCTTGTTCTTCACCAGCCCTTCGTCTCGGATCTTGGCGCGCAGAGCATCGAAAAAGACCAGCGGATAGGTCGCCTCGAGCGGCCGGGCCTGCCAAATGGCGATCTCTTCCAGAACGGCGTCGGTCACCGCGCTGATCAGGTCGGGCGAGACGTCGATGCCGTAGAGCTCGCGCAGATGCCCGACGATCTCCCGCGTGCTCATGCCGCGGGCATACATCGAGATGATCTTCTCGTCGAAGCCGGGAAACCGCCGCTGGTACTTGGCGATGAGCTGCGGATCGAAGCTCGCCTGGCGGTCCCGCGGGATCTCGAGATCGATCCGGCTCGTATCGGTGACAACGTCTTGCGGCCATAGCCATTACGGCTGTTCCCGGGGCCGCCGTCACCGCCAGATGATGGTCCATCTCGGCGTTCAGCGCCCGCTCGGCCAAGGCCTTCTTCAGCTCGTCGAGCAGGCCGTTCGCGTCGAAGGCAGCCTTCGGATCGCTGCCGGCCAAGAGCTGGTCGAGCAGTGCGTCAGGTATCTTAGGGTTTGCGTCGGGCCATGCGGGATTCTCCTTCCATCCATCATGCCCGCCCGCACACGAAATTCCTGACAGTCCCCGCTGCACCAATGCCGCCTTTCGTGTCGCGAACCGCTTCGAGAACGAGGCGGTCCTGGAGCGCATGGCAGACCGGCTGGCCACGCGCCCGGATGTCCTCGATCGGCGCCGCGAAAGTGTCGAGCACCCCTTCGGATCCATCAAGCAGTGGATGGGCCAAGGGGCCTTCTGGATGCCGCGCCTCGAGAACGTGCGTGCCGAGTTCAGCCTCACCGCGCTGGCTTACAATCTGCGTCGCGCGATCACAATCCTCGGGCTTCCGGCCCTGATCGCGGCAGTTCGAGTATGACGCCGGTGATCTCGCCCCACCCGGGCGATATCGTTCGAAAACCCGCTCGAGACAGCTCAGGCGCCCTCTGAACGCCCGCAACGCCGAAGCCCGGCCATCGCCGCCAACCTCACCGCAACGAAGCGCCGTGTCACCGAGCGGCGATGCCTTTCCACACGGTCTGGTTGGAGTCATTCCACTGAGAATCCCAGCTCCCGGTTCCTCGGCTCGTCAGCGGATCAAACGCGCGGCTTCCGACGTGCAGAGCCCGCGGGCGTGTCGTCAGGTCCCGGCGACCAGCGGCGCGGTCATGCGGCGCAGGCAGGCGATGATGCTGGGCGCGATGATCCGGCCGGTGCGCGGGTTCTCGGCCGAGGGCACGTTGCGGATCGTCATCTCGGCCTGGGCGAACTCGGAGGAAACACGCACGGACTGGACGTTGCGATCGACGCCCGGGTCGGCCCAGATCTCGACCGTGGTGCGGTCGGGGCCTATGCCGGCGAGCGACAGCGCCGCGGCGACGTTGACGTTGGCCGGGAAGCCGCGCGCCGCCTCGCGCGCCGTGCCCCTGAAGACCAGCTTGGGCTCGGTCAGCCCCTCGATGCTCGATGTTGTTCTCGACGAGATGCGGCGCGCCGGCGAGACCGCGCGGCGGCTTGCGGGTCTCGAGCGTGACGCTGCGGATCTCGCCCTCGGCCATCGCTCGCACGGCGTCGAGCCCGAGGATCGCGCCGCTGGGAACGATGATGCGCGCTCCGGTCTCGCGGGCCCGCTCAACGAGGTCCATGTGCTCGAGCAGGGCCGCGACCGAGACGGTAGCAGCGTCCGCCCGGCCTCGACCGCCGGCCGGGCGACCGCCTCGAATGCCGCGGCGGGGCGCACTCGACGATGATTTCTGCCAGTTCGGGCAGGCGGCCCGGCCGGCACGACCTGCGGCGGATTGGCGAAGCCGGAGACCCGCGCCCGGCGCGGGCGAGGTCGCGCGCCGAGACGGCGACGAGCCGCATTCCCTCGATGCGCCCCGCATCGACCGCCTGCGCCACCTTCATGCCGATGGCGCCGAGGCCGCAAATGCCGACGGTGATGCATGGCTCCTCCCCCTCCTCAGCCGAACGCGCCGGATCTCTGGGCGATCATGTAGGCCCCGCTCGCGATCAGCGAGAGGAAAAACAGCTTGCGGTAAAAGGCCTCGGGAATGCGATGGCGGATGCCTGGCCCGAGCCAGATGCCGGCGAAGACCGGCAGCAGGCCGACGACCGAGAGGACCGCCAGCTCGCCGGTGACGAGCGAGAAACCCGTCATCGAGAGCGCCAGCGTGGCCGAGATGGTGACGAAGGTCAGCCCCAGGCCCTGCACGAACTCATCGCGTGGCAGGCGCAGCGTCTCGAGATCGAGCAGCCCGGGCACGATGAAGCTGCCGACCATCCGAAGATCACGCCGCCGCCGGGTCGACCGAGGCAAGCACCGGCACGTCGAGGCTGAGCCCGGCGCCCTCGATAACGCGAACCTGATCGAAGACGACATGCAGCGCGAACCCAGAGCGCGAGGTTCATGAACACGCCGCGAAACGTTCCGGGTTCCAGCGCGTCGCGCAATGGGATGCTCGTAGCCCGCCAAGTGCCGTACTTTCGCATCGCGCTCGCGTGCCTTCGATACGTCAGGGTCTGCCGCATCAAGATCGGCCAGGTTGTCGACCATGCCCTCGACAATATGCGGGACGATTTCGGCGAGGAAGCCTTTGAGCCTGATTGGCGCCATCCTTCGGGCACGCACGGCGCTCGCAACGAGCTCGAAGGTTTCGGGGCTGACCACCACGCCACCCGGTTCGGCGACATGCTCGAGACGTGCCGCGAGATTCGCCGCCGCGCCGATGATCGTGTAGTTCATCCGGTCGGCGCTGCCGAAGTTGCCGACGCTGCAGAACCCGGTATGGATGCCGATCCGCGCCGCGAGGGGCTGCGGCAGGTCGTGCTGGAGCCACCTGGCGTTCAGCTCGGCCATACGGCCCTGCATCGCCAGCGCCATTCGTACGCAGGCTACGGCGTCCTCCCTGACGCCGAGCGTCTCCGGGTCGCCGAAGAAGCCGATGATCGCGTCGCCGACGAATTTGTCGATGGTCGCGCCGTGCCTGGCCGCGATCTCTGACATCTCGGTGAAGTACTCGTTCAGGAGCCGCGTCAGCGCGTCGGGCGGGAGCTGCTCGGCCGTGTCGGTGAACTCCTTCAGGTCGCTGACGAAAATCGTCAGCATCCTGCGCTCGGCCGAGATGATCGCCTGGCGCTCGCCCTGGAAGATCCTGCGGTAGATCTGCTCGGGCAGGTAGCGGCCGATGCTGTCGGAGAGCCGCGCGAGGAAGGTGTTTGCCTGCTCGAGCTCGGCGTTGAGCCGGCGATAGTCGCGCGCCCGGTGCCAGAAGAGCAGAGAGACGGCGATGCCAAAGAGCCCCGCGCCGACAAAGTAGGCGAGCAGATAGGTGAAGGAGAACAGGCTCACGGCCAGCGGCTGCTCGAGCTCGACCGTCTGCACACCGCGCACGTCGCCCACTTTCCAGTCGAGCTTCGGGCTGTCGGGTGCCGTGTTGTGGCACTGGACGCAGGCCTCCGCCATGATGAGCGGCCCGGCGAAATGGACGCGCCGATTGAACAGCGAGCCGCTGAACTCGGTATAGGCCGGATCCGGCACCGTCTGGCTCCGGAAATGCGCGAGCGCGCGCTGCTCGAAAGGGCTGAGCTGCGAGCGGTCCCCGCGAGGCGAAGGGCAGGTCGGAGACGAGGCGGAAATTCGAGAACTCGCCGCGCCGACCGAGAACCTCGCCGAGCTCGATCGCCATGGTCGCCGTGGTCGGCACGGCGTCCGTCCGCGTGCCATGCTCGTGCGAGACGAGCATCGGCCGGTCGGCATTGGCGAGCACGGGCACCTCGACATTGGCGGTGTAATAGTCGCGCACGTCCGCGAGCATCTCGTTGAAGCGTTCCGCCTGCAAACTCAGCGCCCGGTCGGTCAGGCGCGTCAGGTCGAGCCAGATCGCGAGCGGCAGCATCACGACAGCGAAGGCAGCCGCGGCCGGGAACAAGAAGGGGCGCGCAATGAGGAAGGTCGCGATCCGCTGCATGACGGGCTCCAGCCTCGATGCCAGCAAGACGCGAATGATATGTCATGGCCCTACCAGAAATTGTGATGGATGTCACAATCGCGAGGTCCGATGACCAGCGGAACTCATCGGCGGCTCTGAGACCCAATCACCACGACATTCTTGCGGAGCCCTCCGCACCTCGTCTTCCTCAATGAGGAGATCTACGCGGCCTTCCAGGGCGACCGAGAAGGCACGCTCAGCCGCGCCGCTCAGAACTGGCCGCTGATAGAGCACACCCCCGCCAAGGAACTCTGACAGCCAGACGCGGGAGCGATCCGCTGGCCGCCCCCGCGCCGGAACACGCTCGTCATGCGTCAACTGGGACCAGAGGAGAGATCTCTGTGCCCGCACCACTTACCCTCGTGAGCCACGCCCTCTGCCCCTTCGTCCAGCGCATCGCCATCGCGCCGAGCGCCTTCGCCTGACCGGTCAGCGGCAGTTCATGGGACCTGTCGATCATTTCCTTGCGCTCGCCAGCAGTCCGGCCTTGTCGAGCGCGCCCGCTAAAAAATCATTGGCCAGCGTCAGCTCGCCGATCTTCGCATGCAGGACCCTGACGTCGACCGCCGGAGCAGCGTCGGCCTTGGCGCTCTCGCCGAACACCGCCGTCGCGCCCTCCAGAAGCTGGCCGCGCCATTGCGTGATCTGGTTCGGATGCACATCGAACTGCTGGGCCAGCTCGGCCAGCGTCTTCTCGCCCTTGATGGCCGCTATCGCGACTTTTGCCTTGAAGGCCGGACTGTGGTTCCGGCGCGGTCGTTTCGTCATGGACGCTCCTCGGTTCTCAGCAATCTTCTTGCCGATCTCGAGCCGCTCCACCACTCAGCGCCCCTGTTCAGATTTGCTGAGCCACCTCTGACTCTGGCGCATCTTACCCCTTTGCCAGAGTGGGTCGGCTACGGCGGTAACGCCCGCAGAACTGCTCATTGGCGACCTGCACTCGTTCAGCGGCGGCTACCACCACCAATTCGCCAGCGCGTCTGGAACAGCCGCCGCGTCGGGATGGTGCAAGGACGGAGGGCCGACATGGCGAAGCCGTTCGACGCCACAGTTGTACAGGAACCTGCGACAATTCGGGTATAGAACAGCAGCGGGCGGCGGCAACGCATGCTGTGTCGCGCCGCGGAGGTCGCGATCATGGCGGATGCCTGCAATCACCAGGAACCGGCTCTCGCCGATGTCGACCCGATCCGGGTGCGGGGGACGTATTCCGGGGCCCGCCGGCCGATCGCCACGCTGGATCTCGTCGGCTGGCTGCTCGAGCACGGCAGGTCGATCGAGTTCGATCACCGAGTTCGTCGACGAGCTCTGCTGGCGCCTGGTAGGCTCCGGACTGCCGCTCTGGCGGGTCACGCTGCACACAGCCACGCTCCATCCGCAGGTCGAGGGTCTCGGCTGCCGCTGGTGGCGCGACCGGGGCATTACCGAGGAATTCACGATCGGGCTCGGAGCGGAAGAAACGCGCGAGTTCCTGACCAGCCCGATCCGCCGGAGTGTCCTGAAGGGCAAGCTCGCGCGTTTCCGCCTCGCCGAAGGAGAAGGCGGAGGAACCGCGCTGCTGAACCGTCTCAGCGAAGCGGGCGCGACCGATTACCTGGCATTGCCCCTGTTCCGGCTGCTCGACCGCCATCCTGTCGTCACCTGGGCCACTGATGCGCGCGGCGGCTTCAGCGAGGAGCAGATCGCCCGCCTCCTCGCGCTGACGCCGGCACTCGGCGCCGTCGTCGAGGCTCGCCTGAGGCGGCGCATCGCCCGGGACCTGCTCGAGACGTATCTCGGCCGGGAAGCCGGGTCGCGCGTTCTCGCTGGACAGATTCGCCGCGGGCGGGGAGAGCGCGTCCGCGCGGTGATCATGGCCTCCGATCTGCGCGGCTCGACGGCGCTGTCGGACGAGCTGCCCCCGGACGAGATGATCGAGCTGCTGGACGCCTGGTTCGAGCGCGTCACCGAGCCGGTGCAGGCGCATGGCGGAGACGTGCTCAAGTTCCTCGGCGACGGTGTGCTCGCAATTTTCCCGGTCGAGAAGCTGGGCGAGCCGGAAGCCGCCGCGGCGGCGCTCCGGGCCGCCAGCGAGACGCTGACCGGGCTGCGCGCCGTCCGCGGCCCGACCGGCCGCCCGGCCTCAGGGCCGCTGCGGGCCGGCATCGGGCTGCACATCGGAGACGTCTTCTACGGCAATGTGGGCGCACCCAGCCGCCTCGACTTCACGGTCATCGGCCCTGCCGTCAACCTGGCCTTCCGCATCGAGAGCATGACTAAGGAACTCGGCCGGCCGCTGCTCGCGTCCCGAGCCTTTGCCGATGCCGTCCCGATCCCGCTGCTCTCCGTCGGGACGCACCTGCTCCGTGGCGTCGCAAAGCCGGAGGAAATGTTCGCTCCGTCGGACCCGTCCGAATGAAGCCCACCCGGCCTCATCGGATGCGGGGGCATCATCGGTCGTCCCCTCGTTCGCTCGCGGAACCGCCTCTGGCGAGATCAACCGGCGCGGCTCCGCGGTTCTGCAGGAGCAGGCGCGTCATCTCGGGCGCGGCGCCCAGATAGTTCGCCGGATCGATCAGGCGCTCGAGCGCCTGCCGATCGAGATTTCTGGCAACCCGCCGGTCCGCTTCCAGCGCTTCCAGCAGATCAGTGCCCTGCGCCAGCGCGGCGCGGCAGCAGTCATAAAAGACGTCGTGCGCGACCTGCCGGCCGAGCACGGGCGCGAGCCCCATCATCACCGCCTCGGCGACGATCAGCCCGCCGCTCATGCCGAGCACGCGGCGCATCGCCTCGGGCCGGACCTCCAGCCCCTCGAGCGCCTCGCGCGCCGCCCTGAGCCCGGCGCTGGCAACGATGAAGGCCGTCGGGATCGCCTGCCACTCGACATGCCACTGCCCGGTCGCGCGCTCGTGGTCTTGCACCATCGCGTCGAGCATGGCGGCGTGCTGCTCGCGCACGATCTTGGCCGCGGCCAGCATCATCTCGGACGAGATCAAGCGCCGCGCGCATCTGCAGCACGTCGGCGGTGTCCATGATGTCCTGGTTCGTCGCGCCCCAGTGGCACCACTGGCCGAGGCCGTCCGGCGCCCATCCCGAGAGCTGCTCGACCAGCGGGAGGATGGGGTAGCCGACGATCCCGGTCCTCCCGCGCAGCCGCTCCCAGTCGATCCGGGCGATGTCGGCCGACGCCGCGATGGCATCGGCCGCCGCCTGCGGGATGATGCCGAGCGCGCCTTGAGCGCGGGCGAGCGCCACCTCGACGTCGAGATAGCGCTGGACCATCGCCCGATCCGAGAAAAGCGCGCGCATCGCCTCGCGGCCGAACATCTCGCCGAAAAGCGCGGACCCGATGACGAATGCCGGCATGATCCCGCCTCCAGGTCTCTCGCGAGCACTGCGGCTTCCTCGCACAACCGGCCTGAGCGGGAAAGCCACACCCGCCGCCTGCTCTCACGCCGCCGCCTGTCCTGCCTTCCCTCCGGGATTCTGCTGCTCAGCGCCCGAAGATGATCCCCTCGTCCCGGTACATCTACTTGATCAGCTTCAGGATGAGCCGGAGCTCCGGCGAGGGGGCGTCCTTGCGGGTGCTCATGATGATCGGCGAAACCGCGTCGGGGCGTCGAGGGGCAGGTAGAGCACGTTGTCGCGTCGGAGGCCGCTCGACCGAGGCAGGCACCAGGCAGGCGCCGGTCTCGGCCGCGACGAGGCCGAGCGCGGTCTGGAGCTCGCGCACCTCGTGGATCGCAGGCGGCCTGAGCCCGTGCTGACGGAAAAGGCCGATCGCTTGGTCGGCAAAGCTCGGCCGCGGCGCCTTGGGATAGACGACAAGAGGGAGAGCGGCGAGCGCCTCGTGACGGATCCGGCCGAAGCCGACATCGATCCGGCCTTGCTTGAGCGCGACGATCTGCTCGAGCGAGGTGAGCTCGGTCAGGATCGACATCGTCGGGTTCCTTTTCCTGGCGTGCCTGACCGGCATCGGCGGCGGCACGCTCCGCGACCTGTTGCTCGGGCGCGACCCGGTGTTCTGGATCGCCAGCCCGCGTTACCTGGGCGTCGGCTGTGCCGCGGCGGTGCTGGTCTTCTTCGCCGCGCACCGGCCGAATCCCGCCATCGGGCCATCCTCTGGCTCAATTCAGTGGCACTGTCGGTCGCCACCGCGGCGGGGGTGATGATCGCCCGGCAGGCCGGCGTCTCCTGGCCCATCGTGCTCGTCATGGGCGTCGCGACCGGCACCTTCGACGGCATGATGCGTGACGTTGTCGCCAACGAGATCCCGATGGTGCTTCGGCAGGGGGAGCTCTATGTCAGCGCCTGCCTCGCTGGCGCGCTGCTCAGCGTCATTCTCTTCGCGCTGTTTCCGTCGGAGCAGTTCATCTCGTTGCTGCTCGGCTCCGCGCTCACCTTCGCCCTTCGCACCGGCTCGCTGCACTTCGGATGGCGGCTCCCTGTCTACCGACCGCGTCCGCCACGGAACGCGGCCGCAGGCGACGCGCCGCCACACCGCTCGACGCGAGACGCTGGAGGTCGTTCCGCCCGATCCCGCTGACTGGCACCCCAGCGACGCCGGGCCGTGGACATGTCCATCGGGCACACTCGCGGCGATGACGGGTTATGGAGCAACCTGCGCATCCGCCGCGTGAGGAATGAACGACAGCCGTATTTCCTGAACCCGCAATAGCACCACCGGCGATCTCGATCCTGGAATCATCGGCGAGCCGAGCCTCAACATGGCGGCATCGCGACCAGGCAAATGTCCTCGCGTCAGAGAGGAAAATGACGGGCTGGCCCATCCGGTCGCGCAGCGGCCCCGGATTGTTGAGAGCATGCGCGGCGAGCTGGACACAGGAAAAGCCGCCGTCTACTCGAAAGCGTGGCCAGAGTGGACGCCCAGGCGCTTCCCGCAGGTGAGCCGTTTTGAAGCGCCCGGGCTCGGTCGCAGTTGCCATCGTGATCAGCCTGTTGGCGCTGCTGCTCTTCGACCTGATGGGGCTCATCATCAAGCGGCTGTCCGCCTCCTACGGCGCGGCCGAGCTGTCCGCCTATCGCAACATTTTCGGGCTGCTGCCGAGCGTGATCGCGCTCTGGACGTCGCAGACCTGGCGAACCGGCCGCCGGCTGCGCATCAGGCAGTGGCGGCTCGCCTGCTTTCGCGGGTTTGCAGTGGTGTTCGCGCAGCTCGCCTTCTATCTCTCGCTCGGACGCATGGAGTTTGCGACGACAACGACGATCTCCTATTCCACGGCCCTGTTCACGACCGCCTTCGCGGTGCCGCTGCTGGCCGAGAAGGTCGGCCTCGTGCGCTGGCTGGCGGTGCTGATCGGCTTCGTGGGCGTCGTCATGGTGATGGGGCCGGGCGGCGACAGCTTCACATGGGACGCGCTGCTGCCGCTCGCCGCCTCCGTGCTCTACGCGCTCACCGCCGTGACGGCGGGCATGATCGACAAAGACGTGCCGAGCCCGCTTCTGAACCTCTATTCCTCGGCAGTCGCCGCGGTCGGTGCGGTAATCCTGGCCGTCGCCGCAGGCGGTTTCTCGCCGATTGCGGCGAGCGTGGATCTCGGCTGGATCGTGGCAATGGGCACGGTCGGCGGCCTGGCGGTGCTGTGCCTTGTCGTTTCCTACCGGATGACCGAGCCGAGCAACCTTGCGCCCTTCAACTATTTCGGCATCCCCTTGGCGTTTGGTCTCGGCTGGGTGTTCTTCGGCGAGGCGCCGATCGACGATCTCTTTCCGGGAGCTCTGCTGATCATAGCGGGCGGCCTCCTGATTGTCTGGCGCGAGCGCCGCCGGTCGCGCGCCTTGCCGACCGTCGTCGGCGGCATCAGCCGATACCGGCCTTCTCGCGACGCCAGGTTGCGGGCGGCGCGTCATACTCGCGACGAAACGCGCGGCTGAAGGCGGCTTCGGACTCGTAGCCGACCGCAAAGGAGATCCGAGCCAGGCTGTCCGTCGTCTCCTCGAGCAGCACTCGCGCGCGCTCGAGGCGCCGGCGGGCCAAATAGCGCAACGGCGGTTCGCCGACCAGCCGCGTGAAGCGCGCGGCGAACGCCGAGCGCGAGAGGTTGCAGCGCGCTGCCAGCTCTTCGGTCGTCCAGCGGCGCGCGAGGTCGTCGTGCAGGTGGCCGAGCGCCGTGCGAACCACCGGGTCACGCAGACCCGCCGTCCAGCGGGCGGCGACTGGATCTTTCGCCAGATGGCGGCGCACCGCTTCCATGAAAAGAAGCTCGGCCAGCCGCGCCAGCATGGGAGCGGCGCCGACGCCGGTGGCGAGCTGGCCAGCGGCGAAACGAAACGAACTTTCGATCCATCCCTCCGCGTCAGCCGTCGAGAGTTTCAGCATGCGAGGCAGCAGGGGCACCACCGGCGGATTGGCGAGGTCGCAGCCGAGATAGCCGCAGACGAGCCGCGTCAGCGCACCGCCGCCGCCATGCTCGATCCGGGCGAGCGCGCCCGCCGGCCCGGGCTGGATCAGTCCCTCGGGATTGATTGGTTGCAGACCCTCCTCGCTCCCCAGAACGTGCGGGTCGTTGCGCGGCAGGATCACGATCTGGCCTTCGCCAACGCGGAGCGGCTCGGCCTCGTCGAGCCTCACGACGAGCTCACCCTCGGTGACGCAGTGGTAGGCGATCAGGTGCCGCGGCACCGGAGCGAAGGGCGCGCAGTCCTCTGGCCCCACCTGCGCCATGATGCACCACGGCGCTGTGAAGTCGGCCTCGAGGAAGACGGCGCTCGAGACGTGAAGTGCCGCCATCAGCTCGCGGGCCGCCCCGGCGGCGAGCGTGCCTTCCGGCGGCTCGGTCAAGCCTTTCGGCGGCTCGGCCATTCATCCTCCCCCGGGTGACGTCTATCATAGCGCCGGCCGGAAGGCGGTTGCTACCTGCCGGCGCGTTTCAACGGCCCGACAATGGCCACCATTACGGGGAAATCGAATAATGACCAGAACGGACAAGCAAGGGAACTCGATGACCGGCGCGACCGCCGATGCGGCGGCGCTGTTGGACCGGGCTCTCGAGGCATTCAACGTCTATCGCGGCGACCCGGTCGGTCTGCTCGACCAGGCGATGGCGGCGGCGCCCGGGTTCGCCATGGCGCACATCCTGAAGGCCTATCTCCTGGCGCTCGCGACCGAGCCCGAGGCGACGCGCGAGGCGAAAGCGATCCTCATGCGCGTCGGAACAATGCCGGTCAACGATCGCGAGGGCAGCCACGCCGCCGCCCTGCAGATGCTGGTCGAGGGCCGCTGGACCGATGCAGCCGTGGCGCTCGAGAAGCACAGCGCGTGCTGGCCGCACGATCTCGTGGCGTTGCAGTGTGGCCATCTGATGGACTTCTACCGCGCCTCGGCGCGCGCGCTTCGCGACAGGATCGCGCGGGCGCTGCCCGCCTGGAGCGAGGACATGCCGGGCTATCCGATCCTGCTCGGCATGCACTCCTTCGGCCTTGAGGAGACCGGGGACTATGCCCGGGCCGAGGACGCCGGCCGGCGCGCAGTCGCCTTGCAGCCGCTCGACTGCTGGGCGCACCATGCGGTCGCGCACGTCATGGAGATGCAGGGGCGCGCCGAGGACGGCATCGGCTGGATGATTGCGCGGGAGCCGCACTGGTCGGGCGATGACAATTTCTTCAAGGTGCACAACTGGTGGCACCGCTCGCTCTACCATCTCGATCTCGGGCAGGTGGACGGGGTCTTGGCGCTCTATGACGGGCCGATCCGCCAGGGTCGAAGCGCCGTGGCGCTCGACCTCGTCGATGCGTCGGCCCTGCTCTGGCGAATGCACGTCTCAGGGCACGATGTGGGCCAACGCTGGGACGAACTGGCGGCGACCTGGGACGCGCATGCCGACGGGCGAAGCTACCCCTTCAACGACTGGCATGCGGTGATGGCCTATCTCGGCGCCGGCCGCGAGGCAGACGTCGAGCGCATCCTCATCGCTCATCGCACCGCCGGCAGTGGCGAGACGGCCGAATGGGCCAGGCGCACCGGCCTGCCCTTGGTCGAAGGATTCGCGTCATTCTGGCGCGGCGACTACGAGACTGCTGCCGAGCGCCTCTGGGGGGCGCGGACGATCGCCAACAGCTTCGGCGGCAGCCATGCGCAGCGCGACATCATTGACTGGACGCTGACCGAGGCGGCAGTGCGCGGGCGGATCGACGGCCTCGCCGAGGCTTTGAGCAACGAACGGCTCGCACTGAAGCCACACAGCCCGGTGAACCGCCAGTTTCTGCAGCGCGCGCGCTCCGGCTACGTGGCTGAGATCGAGGCCGCCTGAGAGGCTGAACGCGGGGGCGGGCCGACGGGCCTCGGCACGCTGCAAACAGCCCGCCCCCTTGAACACGTGGGCAAAGCAAGTCTTCGGCCTTGCTTGCGGCCGTGGTTGCGCCACGACGATGCCGTCCGAGTCTGCGGATCGAGCTGAAGGGAGCCCCGGCCGCAGGAGAAAGAAACCCGGTGACCGGATCTGGCGCATCCCGCGCGGTGCCCCCGCGAGACGGCTATGGCCGGAGTGCAGCGAGTTGCGATATTTCGCGCCCGTTCGCTCAGCGCGTCAGAGACGCACCTATCAGGCCATCCGACCAGAGGCTGCAAGGACGTGGCATGCTCTTCAAACCAGATATCAGTGATAACATGAGCACCATGGTTTCGGCCCAGGCAGAGCTGCGCAATCCTACGACCATGTGCCTCGCACCTCTTCTTGCAAACGGCCATCGACCCTGGCCAAGCCCGGAGACGTCATCGTGAGCGACGTCGGTGGTGACATCAACTGGGCGGCCCCCGAAGCCGTTCGAGCTCAGATCGAGGCCGTTCTCCGGGCCTGGGGCATGGACGAGGAGAACATTGCGGTCACGTCCGAGGTCATGGTCGAAACCGACCTGATGGGGGTCGATAGCCATGGGATCTCAATGCTGCTTCTCTACGAGATCATGCAAGAGGCCGGGCAACTGCGTCTTTCGGCCCGCCCATCGATCGTGCGCCAGAGCGCTACGACCGCGGTGATGGATGGAGGCGCGGGGCTGGGCCACCCCGTCTCGGTCGCCGCTGCGGATCTGGCGATCGAAAAGGCGCTGGCGCACGATGTGGGGATCGTGTCTGTCTTCAACTCACACCATCATGGCGCGCTCGGTTTTTATGCGCGGCGGATGACGGCGAAAGGGCTGATCGGCATCGTCTCGACGACCAGCCGGCTGCTGACCGTGGTGCCGACATTCGGGGCCGAGCGGGTGCTGGGCACAAACCCCTTCTGCTTCGCCGCCCCTGCCGGGCGGCACGACGCGATCGTGCTCGACATGTCGACCAGCGTCGTCGCGGCCAATAAGGTGAAGGTCTATGCCTTCTCGGGCCGTGCTCTGCCAGACGGCTGGGTGGTCGACGCCGAGGGCGGGCCGCTGACGGACGCCATGCAGGCCTATCGGATCCTGTTCGAGGGCGGCGCCGGCGGGCTGACGCCGATCGGCGGCGCGGGCACCGAGCGGGGCGGGCACAAGGGATACGGGTTGGCCCTCTTCGCGCAGATCCTGGCGGGCACTCTGGGCGGCGGGTCGTTCTCGCCGGTGCGCAACCGGACACAGCACTCGTCGGAGCCCGACAATATTGGCCATGTTTTCATCGCCGTGAATCCGGCCGCCTTCCGCGATCCCGAGGATTTTCGCCGCGACATGGACGAGCTGATCGACACCATGCGCGCGACCCGTCCGGCCGATCCTGCCCGCCCAGTGCTGGTGCCGGGCGACCCAGAGCGCGCGGCGCGCGAGAACCGGCTGCGTAACGGCATCCCGATTCCGCCGGCCCTGGCCGCGAAAATCCGCGAGATCGCCGAGTCAGCGGGCGCACCATACCTTCTCGACAGCTGAGTCGCAGTGCTGCGCCCGAGATGGGAAGGGCGCGCTCCGATCAGCCCTGCAGGGTTGGTGGCTCGGCGTCGCTCTGCCGCGCCCCATACCCGCCGAAACAGCGGCACCAGCAGCACCAGCAGCACCAGCGCGATCAGCACCATCGAGATCGGGCGCTCGAACAGGAAGCCGACATCCCCGCCGGAGATCAGCAGCGAGCGACGGAACTCGGCCTCGGCCATCGGGCCCAGGATGACCGCCAGCACCGCCGGTGCCGACGGGATCGACATCTTGTCCATCCCATAGCCGACGGCGCCGAGCCCCAGCATGATCCAGACGTCGAACATGCTGTTGTTGATCGAGTAGACGCCGACCACGGTCAGCGCGATGATCATCGGCGCCAGCAGCAGTGCCGGCAGCTTCAGCACGTTGATGAACAGCTTCGCGCCGAAGCGGCCGATCACGAACATCATGAAGGCCGTGACCAGCATGGCCAGCATGAAGCCGTAGGTGATCTCGGCGTTGTCGCGGAACAGCTGCGGCCCCGGGCGCAGCCCGTGCACCAGCAGCGCGCCCAGGATGACCGCCGCGACCGCGTTGCCCGGGATGCCGAGCGTCAGCGCCGGGATCAGCGTCGCCGCGGTGTCGGCATTGTTGGCGCACTCGGCCGCCGCCACGCCCTCGGGCGCGCCCTTGCCGAAGCGCTCGGGATCGTCGGAGGCGCGTCGCGTCTCGTTCCAGGCGATCAGCGCCGCGACGTTGCCGCCCAGCGCCGGAATGATGCCCGACGACGATGCCGATCAGCGACCGAGCGGATCCAGGTCGGGATCAGCGAGCGCCAGCGGAACCGCTCGGTCTCCTCGCCGATGGCGAGTTGCTTGCTGTGGATCACCAGGCGCTTCTCGGCGAGCTCCAGCGCCGGCGGGATGGCGTAAAGCCCGGTCAGCAGCATGACGATGTCCAGCCCGTCCAGCAGCTCCATCTGGCCGAAGGTGAACCGCTCGTTGCCGGTGATCGTGTCGATGCCGATCGACGCCGATCCACAGGCCGAAGCAGGCGCTGAGCAGCCCCTTCACCGGGTTGTCGCTCAGCAGCACCGCGATCGAGGTCAGGCCGAAAACCGCCAGCCAGAAATACTCGCTGGGTCCGAAGCGCAGCGAGATCGCCGCCAGCGGCGGCGCCAGCAGCAGCAGCGCCAGCGCGCTGACGCAGCTGCCGAGCGACGACGAGGCCGAGCGCGATGCGCAGCGCGATGCTGCGCCCGTCCCTGCTGGGCCATCGGGTAGCCGTCGAAGACGGTGGCGATCCCGGCCGGCGTGCCGGGGATGCGCAGCAGGATCGCCGGGATGGCGCCGCCGTACATCGCGCCGTTGTAGATGCCGGCGATCATGCCCAGCGCGGTCAGCGGCTGCATCGCGAAGGTCAGCGGGATCAGCACCGCGATGCCCATGGTCGCCGACAGGCCCGGCAGCGCGCCGATGGCGATGCCGATGGCGGTGCCGATGAACATGAAGAGGATCACCTCGGGCTGCAGGACCAGCGGGATCGCCGCCCAGATATGCTGCAGGACCTCGCTCATGCGCCGCCTCCGACCAGGGACAGCACGCGCTCGGGCGGCAGCGGGGTCTGCAGCAGCAGACCGAAAACCGCGTAGAGCACCGCAACGAAGAGGAACGTGGCCAGCGCGATGCCAAGCCAGTCGCGATAGCCGAGCGCAAGCGCGGCGATCGGCAGGAACAGGACGGTCGCGGTGAAGAAGCCGATCTCCTCGACCGTCAGCGCGTAGAGCAGCGACAGCAGCCGCCAGCGTCAGCAGTCGGCGGGTCTCGGCCGGATCCAGCTGCAGCGACGGGCGCTCGCGGCGGATCGCCAACGACCGACTGCGCGGCCCAGACGAGGCTGAGCACGCAGGTCAGGCCCAGGACGGCGGTCGGCAGGTAGGCCGAGGCGCGCGGAAAGCCGACCGCGTCGACCAGTCCCGCGCCGGCAAGCGCGAGGACAACGAGCGCGACGGCGAGCTCGACAAGTTTCATCGCTGTCCCTGACGGGAAATGCATGAAGGGCGCGCGCGGCGGACCCGCGCGCGCCCGGTTCAGCGGACCGGTCAGATGCCGGCCGGGGCTCACTTCTCGACCCAAGGGGTGCTCGTTCCAGATCTGCTGGGCCTCGTCGCTCGCCGAGTTCAGCAGCTCCTGGTACTCCTTCGGGCCCAGATAGCGCAGCGGCAGCGCCTGCTCCTCGGCCTTCTGGCGGAACTCCGGATCGTGGATCGCCTGCTCGATGGCGGCGGCGAGCTTGTCGACGTCCTCCTGCGGCATCCCCTTCGGCCCGGCGATTCCGCGCTGCGAGCCCGAGACGATGTCGTAGCCCTGCTCCTTGAAGGTCGGCGACGTCCGGCGCGCCCTCCCAGCGCTCGTCGCCCATCTGGCCCAGCAGGCGCAGCTGGCCTTCCTCGACATAGGGCATCGCCTCGCCGGCGTTGATGACGCCGACGTCGATGTGCCCGCCCAGCAGCGCGGTGCGCTGCGGGGCCGAGCCCTCGAAGGGCACGTGCCGCATATCGGCGCCGGTCAGCCGCTCGAACTTGAGCATGGCGAGCTGGTCGTCCGAACCGATGCCGGTGCTGCCGAAGGTCAGCTCGCCTGGCTTCTCCTTGGCCGCCTTGACCAGGTCGTCCAGGTTCTTGATCGGGCTGTCGGGCAGCACGGCGAACACGCCTGGATCGTCGACGATGTTGCCGATCGGCTGGAAGCTGTCCACCGAGTAGCGCGTCTTGCGCTCGAACGGGATCGTCAGCGCGTTCGGCGTGTTGACGAAGCCGATCGTGTAGCCGTCCGGCTCGGCGTTCGCCAGTGTCGTGAAGCCGACCTCGCCGCCGGCGCCCGGCTTGTTCAAGACGGTGATGCGTGGCGTCGTTGCCGAGATACTTCTCGATGTAGGGGACGATCGTGCGGGCCGCCACGTCGGTTCCGCCCCCGGCGCTGTACGCGACGATCATCTGGATTGGGCGCTCCGGGTATTCGGCCGCGGCAGCGCCGGCCATAGCGGAAAACGCCGTCACTGCACCCAGAACAAGGGCGCTTAGGGTCACTCTCATGGGATTGTTTCCTCACTTCTTCCTTGACACGCAAGCGTGCCCGATTGGTCCACGTTCGGCACATGTGACCGAGCAGTTTCACGGACGCCGCCACGCTATAGCCCGGTCGATGCCCCGTAAAGGGATCGACAGCACCTGATGTCCGTTTCAAGAACCTGCTCACCTTCCGTCGCTGGCAACCCGAGGCGGGATGGGAGCCGGCTGCCCGCGCGCGGCATCGGCGCTCGCCGCTCCGCTCCCGGCACGGCGCCGGCATGCTGCGGTCGCCGTGCGCTCTGCGCCATCAGCGGCGTCGTACCGAGGCAGGCGTTATCACCGCCCTTCTCATACCGTCGTGGCGGCGAGTCCCGCGCCAGCGATCTTGCGGCCCGACCGACGACGTTCAGCCGCCGGCCGGGCCAGGATCCCTTGGTCCGATTTTTAGGCACTCCACTCCACCTGCGCATCGATGAGCAGCTTGTGCATCTTGCGGCTGCGGCGCGGAGGGTGGTCGAGCGCCTCGCAGAGCGCGGGCGACTGCTTCAAGCCGAGCCGCCCCCGGTTCTCAGTGCATCCCGTTATGGAAATACGGTTCCGCCAGCAGGCCGCAGGGCACGGACTCCGGATGGACAAAGAGCCGTGGCGTCGTAACCGGTCATGGCCTCGGCCATGGTCAGGGAATTCAGGATCGCCTCTTCGGTGGCCTCGATCGCCGCATCGAACAGCGGCGACATCTCGACGTTGTCGAGGCTTCGAGTGAGGCTGGGCGGCGCATCCGGGCCGCGCCGCAGGCCCGGCGCCGTACTGAACGCCAGCGCATAATCCCCGGAGCCGTTGCCGAGCGACGAACCGGTGCGGGCGAGCCCGGCAAAGCAGCGCCGCGCCAGCCGCTTGAGGTTGCGCGCACAGACCGCCGCATCGGTCGCCAGCACGATGACGATCGAGCCGTCCTGATCCGCTGCGGCGGGCGTTGCGGGGGCGAGGCGGCCATCGAGTCGCAACCGCCCTCCATAGTTCGACTGCACCAGCACGCCGATCGTCCCAAGGGGGTCGACCCGGCGCGAGGCGGTGCCGATTCCACCCTTCAGCCCGAATGCGACGGTCCCCGTCCCGGCGCCCACTGCGCCCTCGAGCACCGGGCCATCGGCGGCGGCAGCGAGCGCCGCGCGCATCTCGGCCACCGTGGGGCGCGGAGCGCGGATGTCGTTCAGCCTGGAATCATTGGTCTCGCCCACCACCGCATTGACCGAGACGACGCGCTCGTTCCCGGGCTGCGCCAGGGTGTGGGCGACGAGCGCCTCGATGGCGCGGCCGGTGGCAAGCGTGTTGGTCAGCAGGATCGGCGTCTCGAGCTCGCCCAGCTCCTCGATCTGCGTCGATCCGACAAACTTGCCATAGCCGTTCAGCACGGCCAGCGCCGCCGGGACCCGCTCGCGATAGAGGTTGCCGCAATGCGGCAGGATCGCCGTGGCGCCGGTGCGGGTGCGCTCGCCCTCGATCAAGGTGCAATGCCCGACCCGCACGCCGGCCAGGTCGGTGATCGCATTGAGCGGTCCAGGCGGGAAGACACCCGGCACGATGCCGAATGCGCGCGCCCGCCGCGCGCCATCCCTGCCCTGCGCCATCTGCCCCCTCGCGTTGCCTACGGATTTCGCCGGCCCCTGCAGGGGAGGCGGGATCATTTTCGTAGCCATCCCTGCGGGCCGGGAAACGGCCGGGCCAGCGGATTGCATTCTCGGCCATTCTGGTCGAAGTCTACGCGACGACAAGAGGGCTCATCGGTTCAACGACGAGCTGGAGTTTTATCACGACCAGGGCAAGATCGCGATCAAGCTGCCCGGCTTCGAGCGCGGCGTGACGCTTCTCGGCGAATTGCGCGTTCCGATCACCACGCCTGCACATGGCACGGCCTATGACATCGCTGGCGCCGGAAAGGCCAATCTCGAGCCGCTGCGCCGCGCAGTCGACCTCGCCCATATGCTAGCCACAACGCAACGGTGGCGAGAGGCAAGCGGAAAGCCGGCGCTGTAGCCGACCGGTCGCGGCGTCGAGCGCCGGGGACCCCGACCAGTACCGATCCAACGAGATCGGCCCGAAATGACGAGATGTTGCGGCACTGCTGCTGCACCACTTGAGGTGCAGCGAAACACGGCTTCCGGACCTTTGGACTGCTGGGGACGCGGCGCCGGCGGGCGGAGGCGGCCGCAGCCGGACCGCGGAACGAGGCGCCCGTCTCGATGCTCGCGCTGGCGCGCAGCCTGTCCGCCCGGTTTCAAGCCATGCTGCGATACCGCCATGCCGAAGCCCTCGGCCGCCTGGCTCGGCGGCGTCGGCGACGGCGAGCCTGTGGGCGACGGCATGCGAAAGTGCCCGCCGGCGGCAGCGGGCGGGCACTTTCTTGTCGGGAAAGGCGGCTCTATTGGGCGCTGCCGATCCGGACCGTGTCGTCGGCGGCGAGCTCGGACTCGGTCTCGGCCTCGAACTCCGGCATCGCGTCAAATTCGTCCGTGCCGATGCCGGACAGGACCAGCTGGTCGCCCTGCACCTGCAGCTGCGCCGCGGGTACGGCCACGTCGTCACTGCCGAGACCGAAGAAGCCGCCGCGCTTGAAGACCACATGCGGCTCGCCGCCGATCACGACGAAGCGGTCGATCTCGGCGATTTCCTCGCCCTCTGGCGTCACGACCTCGCGGCCCGTAAGGTCCGAGACCAGCACGTCGGCGCCCGGCTCGACGTCGGCCGAGGCCTGCCCGCCGTTCTCGGCCTCAGCTCCTTGTGTCGCCTGGCCGGCCGGCTCCTGCTGCGCCGTCTCAGCAGAGGTCGTCTCATCCGAAGTGCCGGCCTGGTCGGCGCTGCCCTCGGCTTCCACAGCGGTTCCCGCAGTGCCCTGGTCGGGCTGCTGCGCGGCTGTGACCGGCGAGTCCTGCTCGGCCGCCGTCGTCTCCTGCTGGCCCGCGGCCTGGCTGCTGGCCGAGCCGCTCTGCCCGTCCGTCGACGCCTGGCCGCTCGTCGAGCTGCTCGGCTGATCCGTTGACGCCTGGTCGCTCGTCGATGCTGCCCTGCTCGTCCATCGACGCCTGGCCGCCCGCCGATGTGCCCTGCTCCTCCGTCGACGCCTGGCCGCCCGCCGATGTGCCCTGCTCCTCCGTCGACGCCTGGCCGCCCGCCGATGTGCCTTGCTCGTCCATCGAGGCCTGGCCGCCCGTCGATGTGCCCTGCTGGTCGGTGGACGCCTGACCACTCGTGGACGTGCTCTGCTGGCCGCTCGCGGCCTGGCCGGTCGTGCTTGCGCCCTGCCCGACCGAACTCTGGCCAGTTGTGGTGGTGCCCTGCTGGCTCGTGGATGCTTGGCCCGTCGCCGGTTGGCCCGTCGCTGCCTGCCCTGCCGCGCCAGCATTCTGCTGCCCGGCCGACATTTGGCCGGTCATCTGGCCGGTCGCGCCAGCGCCTCCTCCGGTCGCCGTTTGGCCGGAGCTCGTCTGCTCCGTGGCCTGGCCGGCGCGATCGGTGCTCAGCTCGGTCGCTTGGTCGACCGCATCCTGCTGCGCGCCGCCGGTGCCGGCCGCGTCCTGCTCAGAGGAGGCCTGTCCCGCCTGCCCCGACATCGATCCGTCGCTTTGACCGTCGCTCTGCTCTGGCCTGACCGCCTGGACCTCCGCCTGGAAGCCGCCGGCGCCTGCCTGCCCCGTCTGGCCCATCTGGTCAGCCTGAACCGACTGACTGGCACTCTGCGGGGTCTGTGCGGACTGGCCGGTCTGCGCCGTCTGCCCGGTCTGCGCCGTCTGGCCGGTCTGCGCGGGCTGGCCGGTTTGCGCTGGCTCGCCGGTCTGCTCAGTCTGGTCCGCAGCCATGCCGCCGCCCTCGGTCGGGGCGATCGCCGTGATGCCGCCTGCTTCCTCGACCCTGTCGACATAGAGCAGGCAGGCATTGCCGTCGCTCATCTTTGCGACCTCGGCGGCGTCGGCGAAGTCAGGGCTGACGTTGGCGCCGGCCTCCTCGATCAACTGGTTCAACGCGTCGCACGCATTGGCCTCGGTCGTCTGCGCCGCGGCCGGGCTCATGAGAGCGAGACCCAGCGCGGTCGCGCCGAGCATCGCGGAGGTCACTGTCGAATAGGTCATTTCATTCTCCGATGGTACTCCACGCCAACACGTGGGCGACGAGGCGGGTTCCGACTTTTCGGAACGGACCGCCCGCCCGCGCCACAAGCGGTCGCTCGGACGGAGGACGCCCGCCCGGATGTCCGGGCGGGCGCCTTCGTCAGCGCGTCCGATCACGTCCCTCGGTCGGTTACTGATAGCGGCCGATCTGCACCGTTTCGCCGCCAGCGACGGCCTGGTCCGTGTCGAAGTCATAGTCCGGCATCTGCTCGAGCTGCTCCTCGGTCAGACCCAGCAGCACGACCTCGTCGCCGCGAACGGCGATGCGCTCGGCAGGGATGGCGATCTCGTTCTCGCCAATCCCGAGGAAGCCGCCATGCGAGAGCACGGCATAGGTCTGCCCGCCATTGCGGAACATGCCCTCGATCTCGCCGACATCCTCGCCGCGCAGCGTGACCACGTCGCGTCCGGTCAGGTCCGCGGCGGCAACGCCCGTCAGATCGTGACCGACCGGTGCGCCGTCACTGATACCGAGAAGACGGCTCGTGTCTTCCTGCGACATACGGTTCGTGTCGGCACTCTGTCCGGCGGCATCACGGCCGACCGCCTGCACGTCCGACTGGAAGCCGGGTGCCTGCTGGTCCTGCGCCTGTTGGCCCTGGGCCTGCTCGCTCGCCGCCTTCTGCTGGCCCTGCTGGGCCTGCGCCTGCTGGCCCTGCTGGCCCTCGCCGCCGCCTGCTGCTGGCCTTCGCGCTCGATGCGGACGGTGGGCTTGCCAACCTGCTTCACCTGCACGTTAGCGTCCTTGGCGAACGAGACCTCGACGTTCGGCTCGGCCGGTTGGTAGACGACGCGCGGATCGGCTGGCGTCACGCGGACCTCGCCCTGGCTCTGCGGCGGCTGGATCGCCACCTGGGCCTTGGCCTGGCGGACGGTGACATCGGCCGTCTGCTCCGGGCCGGCCGGCTGGCCCGCGGCGTTCAGGCGCTCGGTCTCGGTCGAGATCTGGCGCTGGTTGCCCTGCTCCAGCTGGGCGGCTTCGTCAGGGCTGACAAAGCGCGCCTGCACGTCAGCCGTAACCTCCGGGTCGGCCTGGCTGACCGTCACCGTCGGCTCGGGCATGTTGACCGACACGCGCGGCTGCTGCCGTTCGAGGCTGACGCCTGGGGGCGGCATGGTTATGACGATCTCAGGCGCGGGCTGCTCGATCGTGATCGACGGCTGCGGGATCTGCACGCGGACGTTCGCCGGCTTTTGCCGGATGCTGATCTCAGCCGGCTTCTCCTGAACGTTGACGTCGACCGTCTCCTGCGCCACGTCGATCCGCGGCGAGGCCTGCTCGATCCCGACTTCGGGAATAGGCTGGCGAACCCTCACCTGGCCCTCGACGACCGCCTGCTGCTCGATCTCGACGGTCTCGCGCACCGTGTCGGTGGCACGGAAAGTGTCGCTGTCGGTCTTGACCTGGGCACCCTGCTTGCGCGCCTGCGCCTCTGCGGTGATGCCGCCGGCCTGCTGGACCTTCTCGATCATGAGGACGCAGGCATCCGCCTCGTTCTGCTCGGCGACCTGCGGCGCCCGCTGGAACTGTTTCAGAAGCTGCTCGCTGGCCTGATCGGACTGCCGCACCAGCTGGTACAGCTGCTCGCAGGCACCCTCGAGCCCTTGCTCTTTCTGACCCGCCTGGCTCTGGGCCGTCTGCTGCTGGTTCTGCTGCTGGGCCTGCTGGGCGACTGCAGGCGCGAACGTCAGCGGCAGTGTCAGCGCTGTCGCGCCGAACAGAAGCGCCGTCGTCTTCAATGTGGGCATGCGTGTCCTCCGAATCTCTGCATACGTACTCGTCGGCCAACACCTGCCGGCAGGGATGGTTCCCCTTTGGGCAAAGCCGATTCGGAGAAGCGGGGCCTCAGCCGGAGCGACCGACCCGGTCCTCGGGCGAGACGTGGCGCGTCGGCGTCCTGGGCAGGGCCGCAGCGATCCAGAGGAGCGCCAGCCCGGCCGAGAGCAGGGCGTTCCACCCCGCCATTGAGATGCCGAGAAAGTCCCAGACGATCTCGTCGCAGCGCACCAGCGGCGCATTCGCGAGCTGCGTCAGGAGCTCGTCGGGGGTCAAGCCGGAGGGGTCGACCCCGGTGCAACTGCCCGGGCCCGGCCACCAGCCCTGCTCGACGCCGGCGTGGTAAGTCCCCAGCCCGGCTCCGACGGCCATCGTGACGGCGCCAGCGATCGCGAGCGGCCGGCGCAACCGCCAGAGCACCGTGATCGACACAAGCGCGATCAGCACGGCCACGACATGCGGCCAGCGCTGCCAAATGCACATCGGGCACGGCGCCAGCTCGCCGAAGTACTGATAGCTGAAGGCCGCCATCAGCAGCACCAACGACCCGGCCCCCGCCAGCAGAATTCGTCCGTAGACGCTCATTCGCCGATCAGCCTGACCAAGGCGAAACCGCCGACGATCAACACCGCCGTGACGGTCGCGAGCGCCGTCATGTGACGCTCGACCAGCGCCTTGGCCCGCGCGCCGAGCAGCCAGAGCAGGATGGCGACCGAGAAGAACTGGAGCCCGCGCCCGATCACCGAAGCCCAGATCAATGTGCTCAGAGGGAGACCGGCCACGCCGGAGGCGATCGTCACCACTTTGTAGGGGAACGGCGTCAGTGCGGCGAAGATCACCGCCTCGGCGCCGACCTCGTTGAACCAGGCGGCGAACTCGCCGACCATCCCGGCCTTGCCGTAGAACTCGAGGACCGGCCGGCCGACCTCCTGGTAGAAGGTGTGGCCGAGCCACCAGCCGAAGACGCCACCTGCGACAGACGCCGCCGTGCAGATGCTGGCGATCAGCCAGGTTCGGTCAGGCCGCGCCAGCACCATCGGGATCAGCATCACGATGGGCGTGATCGGGAAGACAGAGCTCTCGATGAAGGCGATGGCGGCGAGCGCCCACAGCGCCAGCCTGTGCTCGGCGAGCGCGAGAACCCAGTCGTAGAGGCGGCGCAACATGGGCGCGCGCCTAGCATCCGCCGCGCCGGCCTGTCCAGAGCGGGAACCCGGTGTATAACTACCATGTTAGTGGCAGCGGACCGGGCAGAGGGGGAGTGCCATGCGCTGGCGGGGCAGACGGACGAGCAGCAACATCGAGGACCGGCGCGGAGGCGGCTTCGGCATGCCGCGCAGTCGGAGTGTCCGCATGGCCGGCGGCGGCGGCATCGGCGCGATCGGCGCCGTGATCGTCGTCGTGCTGGCGCTGTTCTTCGGAGTGGACCCCTCGGCGCTGCTCGGCGGCGGGGGCGGCGGCTTCTCGGTGCCGCAGCAGAGCGGGCCGAACACCATTGACGACCAGTCCGAGCAGTTCGTCGGCGTCGTCCTCGCCGACACAGAGGAGGTGTGGTCCGAGCTGCTCGCCGGCCAGGGCGGCTATCCCGAGCCGACGCTCGTACTCTATTCCGGCGGCACTGCCTCGGCATGCGGGACGGCCGACGCCGCTGTCGGCCCGTTCTACTGCCCGAACGACCGGAAGATTTATCTCGACACCGACTTCTTCCACATGCTCGACCAGCGCATGGGTGCCGGCGGCGACTTTGCGGCGGCCTATGTCGTCGCGCACGAGGTGGCGCACCACGTCCAGAACGTTCTCGGAATCTTGCCCGAGGTGAACCAGCGCCGGGCACAGTCCAGCCAAAGCGAGAGCAACCTGCTTTCGGTGATGGTCGAGCTGCAGGCGGACTGCCTCAGCGGCGTCTGGGCCCGCCACGCCGAGGAGCGGTTCGGCTCGCTCGAGCAGGGCGACATCGAGGAGGCCCTGAACGCCGCCGCCAAGATCGGCGACGACACCCTGCAGCGCAATGCCGGCCGGACGGTCAGGCCGGACAGCTTCCAGCACGGCAGCTCGAGCCAGCGCGTCGACTGGTTCGACCGCGGCTACCAGAGCGGCGACCCGAACGCCTGCGACACCTTCGGCGCCGCCCGCCTCTGAAGACGCCTGCACCGCGCGCCCGGCGTCCCGCGCGCCCCCTCGGCCGCGCCCGGCCCGTCCGGGCCTTCCCCGTTGACAGTAAGCCCCTCGTGCCTAGAGTGCCGCGGCCTGCCCGGATGGCGGAACGGTAGACGCAGCGGACTCAAAATCCGCCGCTGGCAACAGCGTGAGAGTTCGAAGTCTCTCTCCGGGCACCAACTTCTGGACACAACTGCCTGATCCGAGACGGAATCCGTTTCGGAGTCATTGCCAGCGTCATACGACCTGCCAAACACGATCTTCAGAAGCGGCTCCTACGTCTTCACTCGTAGGGTGCCCAAAGCCATCCAAACCGACTTCGGGGCGAGAACTCGTCAGGCTCCGACTCGGCCGCGACACGGAGCACGCCAATCTGCTGGCTGAAGGGCTGACCCGGAAGCTGGACGAGATATGGTCCTCGCCAACGGTCCAGCCGGTTAACGTCGCTCACCTGCTGCGGCCGATAGCGCACTCGGCGAGGCGGTTGAAGCCCGTCCTGCCTCCTGCCCGCAGCGCGAGCTGCGCGTAGGCCGCGGACACGCCGACCAGGGCGCCGTCCGATCGGGGGCTCGCCCTGCGGCGCGGCGCGGCGCTGCCGTGACGGCGCCGGCAAGGGGCGCCCAGGCCTCGCTTCGGCCGGTCCTGGTCCTGACTTCCCTCGCCTTGATCGTCCTCGCCTCGCGGCCCTGCTTGGCGGCCGGCCGCCGCCGATTGGATCTGGGCCGCCGGGACCCTGCCCGCCCTAACGGCGCTCGTCGCCCAGATCGTGACCTGACCCAGGCGGCCGGGAGATTGCCATTGGGAAGTGGCCCATGTTCGAACGTGCTCTGGCTGGGGTTTCGCCGAGTCTGGCTGTCGTTCCGGCGTGGTCGTTTCGTCATGGTCGCTCCTCGCTCTCTCGGCATCATGCCGATCTCCGCGCGGACCCTCCACTCACCACCGCTGTTCAGATTATCCCGGCCACCTCTGTTTCGACGAGCAGCAGAAGCGGCTTCCGGCCACGGTTGTTCGCTTTCCGCATTTCGGCCCGGTCAATAAAAGCGTTAAGGGCAATGGCGGGGAGGTTCGCGGCGCCTGAGCCGCGACCCAACGCGGGAGATTTTCGCCATGCAATCGCAGGCAAGGGTCGTCGTCATCGGGGGCGGCGTCGTCGGCTGCTCGGTCCTCTACCATCTGGCGCGCGCCGGCTGGACGGACGTCATGCTGCTCGAGCGTTCCGAGCTGACCAGCGGCAGCACCTGGCACGCCGCCGGCGGCTGCCACACGATCAACGGCGACCCGAACGTCGCCAAGCTGCAGAAATACACGATCGAGCTCTACCGCGAGATCGAGGAGCTGTAGCGGCCAGGCGACCGGCTTCCACATGACGGGCGGCGTCATGCTGGCCGCCACCGAGGCGCGCTTCGACTGGCTGAAGTCGACCCGCGCCAAGGGCCGCTACATGGGCATCGAGTCCGAGGTCATCACGCCCGAAGAAGCGCACGAGCTGATGCCGATGCTCGACCCCGCGCAGTTCGTCGGCGGCCTGCGCACCGTGGTCGACGGCCATCTCGACCCCTCGGGCGTGACGCACGCCTACGCGAAATCAGCGCGCAAGCTCGGCGCCACGGTGCACACGCACACCATGGTCGAGGACATCGCGCGGGCGCCGGACGGCGAATGGGTGCTGCGCACCAGCAAGGGCGAGGTCCGCGCCGAGCACGTCGTCAATGCCGGCGGCCTGTGGGCGCGCGAGGTCGGTCGCATGGTCGGGCTGGAGCTGCCGGTGCTCGCCATGGAGCACATGTACCTGATCACCGAGGACATGCCCGAGGTCGCCGAGATCAACGCGCAAGACCGGCAAGGAGGTGCTCCACGTCGTCGACTTCGACGGCGAGCTCTACCTCCGCCAGGAGCGCGGCGGCATGCTGATGGGCACCTACGAGAAGGCCGGCGTGCCCTGGTCGCCGCAGCGACACGCCCTGGGAGTTCGGCCACGAGCTGCTGGCCGAGGACATCGACCGCATCGCCCCCTCGCTCGAGGTCGGCTTCCGCCATTTCCCGGCCTTCCAGAAGGCCGGGATCAAGCAGATCATCAATGGCCCCTTCACCTTCGCGCCGGACGGCAACCCGCTGGTCGGCCCGATCCGCGGGCTGCCCGGCTTCTGGTCGGCCTGCGGCGTCATGGCGGGGTTCAGCCAGGGCGGCGGCGTCGGGCTCGCGCTGGCGAACTGGATGATCGCACGGCGATCCGGGATTCGACGTCTGGGCGATGGACGTCGCGCGCTATGGCGACTGGGCGACGCTCGCCTACACGAACCCCAAGGTGCAGGAGAACTACCGCCGCCGCTTCTCGATCAAGTTCCCGAACGAGGAGCTGACCGCCGCCCGGCCCTACAAGACGACGCCGATCTACGACCGCCTGCTCGCCTTGGGCGCGCAGATGGGCGACAGCTGGGGCCTCGAGGTGCCGCTCTGGTTCGCGCCCGAGGGCGTGCGCGACGTCTTCTCCTGGCGGCGCTCGACCGATTTCGAGCACGTCAAGGCCGAGGTGAGGCCGTCCGCGAGGGCGTCGGCCTGATGGAGATCTCGGGCTTCTCCAAGTTCATCGTGCGCGGCCCTGGCGCCCGCGCCTTTCTCGACAGGGTGCTCGCCTGCCGCATCCCCGAGCCGGGGCGCATGACGCTCGCGCCGATGCTGAAGGAGGACGGCAAGCTGCAGGGCGACCTCTCGATCGCGGCGCTGGGCGGAGGAGGAGTTCTTCCTCGCCGGCTCCGGCATGGCCGAGCTCTTCTACGCGCGCTGGTTCGACCGCTTCCTGCCGCGGCGACGGCTCGGTGACCGCTCGACGTCGTCGGGCTCGGCCTCTGCGGCCTCTCGATCGCCGGCCCGAAATCGCGCGAGCTGCTGGCGGCCGTCGCGCATGACGACGTCTCGAACGCCGCCTTCCGCTTCATGACCGTCCGCCGGATGGATGTGGGCCAGGCGCCCTGCATCGTCGGCCGCGTCAGCTTCACGGGCGATCTCGGCTACGAGATCTGGATGCGCCCGGAATACCAGCGCCACGTGCTGCAGCGTCTGCTGGACGCCGGCGAGCCTCTGGGCCTGCGCCCCTTCGGCCTGCGCGCGCTGAACGCGATGCGGCTGGAGAAGAACTTCGGCGGCTGGGGCCGCGAGTACCGGCCGATCTACGGACCGCTCGAGGCCGGGCTCGACCGCTTCGTCGCCTATGAGAAGGAGGCCGACTTCGTCGGCAAGCAAGGCTGCGCTCGAGGAGCGGGCGAGCGGCGGCCGCCTGCGCCTCAAGAGCCTTCGTGGTCGAGGCGAAGGACGCCGACGTCATCGGCGACGAGCCCATCTGGCTGAACGGCGAGGTCGTCGGCTGGGTCACGTCGGGCGGCTTTGCCCACAATTCGGACGTCTCGATGGCGATGGGCTACGTACCGAAAGAGCACGCCGCCGCGGACGGCCCATGGCAGATCGAGCTGCTGGGCGAGCGGCTCGTCGCACGTCTGCAGCATGCGCCGATCTGGGACGCGAACGCAGCACGCATGCGCGGCTGAGGCGACCCGCGCGCTTGCATCCGGGCCCAACCGCGGGTCGGCCCTGGGTCCAGAGACCAAAATGAGTTGCGCCGCTCGCCCAGCCCTGTGGCGGCGCCGCCTGCGAGCCGCACGTGCAACAGCCTTGGTCGCCTGCTCGTCCGGCACACGGGGGGGCCGCGCGGTGCGCCGCGCAAGATCGGTTGTAAAACGATCGACCGCATGGGTAAGCTGTCGTCGAACGACCTCTCCCGCATCCACGCATACTCGAACGACTGAACGCGGAGAGCACGAGGAACCGGAGTCTGGCGGCAGCAGAAGGGCCGGTGATTGTGCCGACCACAGTGAACACTCCGGTCGATCCGCGCCAAGCTCGCGGTTCCGTTTTCGAGACGAAGCTGACGCCCTACTGGTGGGACGATGCGCCCGCCCCGCCGGTGCTTTCATCCGACCCGCCGCGCTCGGCCGACGTCGCCATCGTCGGGTCCGGCTATACTGGGCTGAACGCCGCGCTGGTGACGGCCGCCGCCGGGCGTGACACGGTCGTGCTCGATGCCGAGCGCGCCGGCTGGGGGTGCAGCACGCGAAATGGCGGCCAGATCAGCACCAGCATCAAGCCGAGCGTGGAGCGACTGGCCGAGCGACATGGCCAGGAGCGTGCCCGCGCGGTGCATGGCGAGGGGCGCATCGCGCTCGACTGGATCGAGGAGCTGATCCGCGCGCACGGCATCGACTGCGACTTCGAGCGTGCCGGCCGCTTTCATGCCGCGCACACGCCGGAGGCCTATGAGACGCTGGCCGGACGTGAGCGGGCCGAGCGCGCCGCCGGGGGCGAGGCGCACCTCGTCCCGCGTGCCGAGCTAGCGCCGCGAACTCGGCACCGACCGCTACCATGGCGGCATTGTCTACCCCCGGCATGCGGCGCTGCACCCGGCCAAATTCCACAATGGCCTGCTGGCGCGCGCCATGGCGGCCGGCGCGCGGATCGTGCCGCACTGCACCGTGCTTGCGGTCGAGCGGTCGGGCGACGCCTTCAGGCTCTCGACCACGCTCGGCTCGATCGCGGCGCGCGACGTCATCGTCGCGACGAACGGCTATTCCGGAACGCTGCTGCCTTGGCTCGCGTCGCCGGATCATCCCGATCGGCAGCTATGTCATCGCCACCGAGCCGCTGCCGCCCGACACGGTGCGCGCTCTGTTTCCGACCGGCCGGATCGCCAGCGACACCTGCCGCGTCGTCTATTACTACCGCGCCTCGCCGGACCGACGGCGGGTGATCTTCGGCGGCCGCGTCTCGGCGACCGAGACGGATCCGCGCGTCAGCGCACCGCGGCTGCGCGCCGCCATGGTCCGTCTCTTCCCCGAGCTGGCGGGCGCGGGCATCTCGCATTCATGGATGGGCACCGTCGCCTACAGCTTCGACACGCTGGCGCATTGCGGCGTGCACGAGGGCATTCACTACGCGGCAGCCTATTGCGGCTCGGGGGTCTCGATGGCCTCCTATCTGGGCATGCGGACCGGGCAGAAGGTTCTCGGGCTGGCCGAGGGCCGCACGGCCTTTGACGACCTGCCCTTCCCGACGCGGCCGCTCTATGCCGGGCGGCCCTGGTTCCTGCCCGCCTTGGTGGCCTGGTACCGCATGGCGCGACGAGCGGGACTGGGCCGCGCGGCGCGCGGAAAGTGACGACGGCTTGAGGCAGAGAGCCGCCGGGGGCCGTCGCCACCCCCGCGCGGCAAGACATGGCGAAAGCGACAGGGGGCCGCGGTCCGCACCGTGGTGATCAGACAGAGGAGGGATCGATGAAAATGACATTGGCAAGGGGGATGCTGGCGGCCGTCGCCGCGGCGGCGCTCGCGGCAGGGACGGCTGCGGCACAGGACAAGAGCCTGACCGTCGCCTCGTGGGGCGGCTCGTACCAGGACGCGCAGAGCAAGGCGCTGTTCCAGCCGGCCGCCAAGGCGATGGGCATCGAGCTCAAGGAGGAGACCTATGGCGGCATGGCCGACGTGCGCCTGCAGGTCCAGACCGGCGCCGTGACCTACGACATCGTCGTCAGCGGCACGGGCAGCGCGGCGCGCGCCGCCGAGGAGGGGCTGCTCGAGCCGCTGGACTACGACGTCATCGACGTCTCGAACTTCGCGCCCACCGCCTACACCGACTACTGCCTCGGCGGCGACGTGTTCTCGACCGTCTATGCCTGGAACCCCGAGAAGTATCGGCGAGGATGGGCTGAACAGCTGGGCCGACTTCTGGGACGCGAAGAAGTTCCCCGGCACGCGCGCCTATCGCGGCAAGGTCGCCGGCGCGCTCGAGCCGGCGCTGATGGCCGACGGCGTGCCGCCCGAGGAAGTCTACAAGGTGCTCGATTCCGAGGAGGGCATCAAGCGCGCCATCGACAAGATCCGCGAGCTGAAGCCGCACATCGCGGTCTTCTGGAGCTCGGGCGCCCAGCAGGCCCAGCTGATGAAGGACGGCGAGGTCGACATGACCACCGGCTGGAACGGCCGCTTCGACAACGCCAGGGCCGACGGCGCCAAGGTCGACTACAGCTTCAACCAGGCGCTGCTCGACTATGACTGCTTCGCGATCCCAAAGGGCGCGCCGCACAAGGACCTGGCCATGCAGTTCCTGGCCGAGATCTCCAAGCCCGAATACCAGGCGAACCTGCCCAAATACATCACCTACGGCCCGACCAACAATCTGGTGTTCGAGCAGGGCCTGATCGACGAGGCGGTCGCCAAGGGGCTGCCCTCCGCACCGGAGAACGCGGCCAAGCAGCTGCCGATCAACCTCGAGTGGTACTCCAAATGGGAGCCGAAGGCGGCGAGCCATGTACCAGGAGATGCTGACGGAATAATCCGTCTCTCGATCGACCCACGAGACAGGCGGGCGCTCGCCCGCCTGTCGCATCGAGTCGCCTGCCGCATCGAGCCGGGGAGAAGACGCGTGAGCGGACGCGCCGACGAGGCCCTGCCGATCACCATCCGCGGCGTGACCAAGACCTATGGCCGCGTGCACGCGCTGGACGCGCGTCGATCTCGACATCCGCAGCGGCGAGTTCCTGACGCTGCTCGGCCCCTCCGGCTCGGGCAAGACGACGCTGCTGATGGTGCTGGCCGGCTTCACGCGGCCCGACTGCCGGCAGCGTCCGCTTCGGCGAGCGCGAAGTCGATCCGCTTGGCCGCCGCACAAGCGCGACGTCGGCATGGTGTTCCAGAACTACGCGCTGTTCCCGCACATGAGCGTGGCCGGCAATGTCGGCTATCCCGCTGCGGCTGCGGCACGTCGCGCGGCCCGAGATCGCCGCCCGCGTCGAGCGCGCGCTCGACGTCGTGCAGCTCGGCGGCTATGGCGAGCGGCGCATCGACCAGCTCTCGGGCGGGCAGAGGCAGCGCGTCGCGCTGGCCCGCGCCATCGTCTTCGAGCCGCGCATCCTGCTGATGGACGAGCCGCTTTCGGCGCTCGACAAGAAGCTGCGCGAGCGGATGCAGATCGAGCTGCGCCACCTGCACGACCGGCTCGGCATGACGACGGTCTACGTCACGCACGACCAGCGCGAGGCGCTGACCATGTCGGACCGCATCGCCGTCATCAACCACGGCCGGCTGATGCAGCTCGACACGCCCGCAGCGCCTCTATGACCGGCCGGCGAACCGCTTCGTCGCCGACTTCATCGGCGAGTCGGCCTTCCTGCCGGTCAGCCGCGAAGGCGACGAGGGTCGCCTATGCCGGCACGCCGCTGCGACCTGGCCGAGCGGCCGCCGTCGACGGCGACCTGCTGCTGATGCTGCGGCCCGAGCGGCTGCGGATCCTGGACGGGACCGACCCGGCGACGAGCCGCTGAACCGGCTCGAGGCGACCGTCTCGGAGGTCGTCTACCAGGGCGACAGCTATCTGATGTACGCGCGCCTGCCCGATGGCTCCGAGCTCGCGGTGCGCGGCGTGGTCCGCTCGGACACCATCGCGTCCCTGCCGCCCGTCGGCGGCCGCGTCGCGCTGGGCGTCACGCCGCGCGACACCGTCCTCGTGCCGGCCGGCTCCTGAGATGCCGCCGGGCGCGACGAACGCCGCCGGGCTCGCTCGCCCCGGGCCGAGCGTCGGGCGCAAGGCCGGCACGAACGCCGCCGGGCTCCGGCGCGACGCGCTGCGCGAGCGCCTCGCGCTGCTCGGGCTCTGCTCGCCGGCGCTGCTGCTCGTGCTGGTGATCCTCGTGATCCCGGTCGGCTGGCTGTTCTACCTGTCCTTCGTCGGCGCCGATGGCAGCTTCTCGCTCGAGAACTACCAGCGCATGGTCGACAGCAAGGCCTATGGGCGGATCCTCTGGACGACCTTCGAGGTCAGCACTGCTGACCACGGGCATCTGCATCCTGGTCGGCTATCCGCTGGCCTATTTCCTGGCCCAGCTGCCGACGCGGGCCGCGAATCTGTGCCTGATCGCCGTGCTGCTGCCGTTCTGGACCTCGCTCCTGGTGCGCACCTACGCCTGGCTGGTGCTGCTGCAGCGCCAGGGGCTGATCAACGACTGGGCGATCTCGCTCGGCCTGTGGGACGAGCCGCTGAAGCTCGTGCACAACATGACCGGCACGCTGATCGGCATGGTGCACATCATGCTGCCCTTCCTGGTGCTGCCGCTCTACGGCGCGATGCGCGCCATCGACCGCGACTACCTGCGCGCCTCGGCGAATCTCGGCGCCTCGCCGGCGCGCGCGTTCTGGACGGTGTTCGTGCCGCTCTCGCTGCCGGGGCTGTTTGCCGGGGCGCTGATCGTCTTCGTCCTCTGCCTCGGCTTCTTCGTGACGCCGGCCGTGCTGGGCGGCGGCCGCGTCATCATGGTCTCGATGCAGATCGCGACCAACATCGAGCTCTTCGTCAACTGGGGCGCGGCCAGCGCGCTGGGCGTCGTGCTGCTGCCTGCTGACCTTCGCGATCCTCGGCGTCGCGGCGCGCTTCCTGCGCCTCGAGCAGATCGCCGGCGGCGGCCACTGATGCGCCGCTGGCTGTCCGAGCCGGCGACCGAGACCCAGGTCACGCACGCGCCAGCGCCTCTGGCTCTACGCCCTCGCCACCCTGGTGATGCTGTTCCTCGTCGCGCCGACGCTGATCGTCGTGCCGATGTCGTTCTCCGACGTCGCAGTATCTCGAATTCCCGCCGACGGAGTGGTCGGCGCGCTGGTACGACAACTATTTCGGCTCGGCCGAGTGGATGTCGGCCACCGCCACCTCGCTCAGCGCCGCCGTCCTGACCGTGCTGGTCGCGACGCCGGTCGGGGTCGCTCGCCGCCTACGGGCTGCATGCCTCGCAGGCGCGGGTCGCCCGGGCGATCTTCGTCGTGCTGATCACGCCGATGATGGTGCCGCTGATCCTGGTCGCGATCGGCGCCTTCTACGTCTACGTCCAGCTCGGCATGCTCTACACCTTGGCCGGGCTGGTGCTGGCGCATTCGATGCTGGCGCTGCCGCTGGTCGTCATCGTCACCTTCGCGGCGCTGCAGAGCTACGACATGAACCAGGAGATGGCGGCGCGCAGCCTCGGCGCCCCCCGCTGGCGGGCGTTCCTGACCGTCACGCTGCCGCAGATCCGCTTCGCCGTGATCACCAGCGCGCTGCTGTCCTTCCTGACCTCGTTCGACGAGGTGGTGGTCGCGATGTTCATCTCCGGCGGCGAGAACTCGACGCTGACCCGCAACATGTTCAACGCGCTGCGCGACCAGATCGACCCGACGATCGCGTCGATCTCGACCGTCATGATCGTCGATCACGACGGTGCTGATGGCGCTGGCGCAGATCTTCGGCAAGACGCGGGCGCGCTAAGCCAACGGCGCGGCAGTCGCGGTCCGCACCGCACGCTGTTTCCGAAGAACGCAACATCTTAACGAAGGGGCAGAGCGTCAGCCCTCGGCACAACAACACAACGCGATCTCGCTGAGGGGAACCGGCCGATGCGGTTACTCTCCGTCGCGCTGCAGATGATGCAGAAGGCGCGGGGCCCGCCCTGTCGGTGCGGAGATCAGAACGGCACCCGGCCGATCTTGGGAGGATGGCTTGGACATTCACGAATATCAGGCGAAAGAGATCATGGCCGGCTTCGGCGTGCCGGTCCCCAAGGGCGGCATCGCCTACAGCCCCGAGCAGGCCGGCTATCGCGCCCGCGAGATCGGCGGCGCGCGCTGGGTCGTCAAGGCGCAGATCCACTCCGGCGGCCGCGGCGAGGCGGGCGGCGTGAAGATCTGCGAACTCCGAGCAGACGATCCTTGACGCCGCCACCTCCATGCTCGGCAAGTCGCTGGTGACCCGCCAGACCGGGGCGCGCGGCCGCATCGTCGGCCGGCTCTATGTCGAGGAGGCGACCGAGATCGCCCGCGAGATCTATCTCGGCCTCGTGCTCGATCGCGGCTCCGAGCGCATCATGGTCGTCGCCTCGCCCGAGGGCGGCATGGAGATCGAGCAGCTCTCGGTGGAAAAGCCCGAACTCCATCCTGCGCCTCTCCGTCGACCCTGCACTCGGCATGCGCGAGTTCCAGGCGCGCGAGCTCGCCTTCGCGCTCGGGCTCGACGCGACCCAGGTGCCGGAGGCGGTGCGCATCCTGACGGGCGCCTACCGCGCCTTTCGCGAGCTCGACGCCACCATGGTCGAGATCAACCCGCTGGTGGTCACCAAGGATGGCCGGCTGATCGCGCTCGACACCAAGATGAGCTTCGACGACAACGCCCTCTTCCGGCGCCCGCACATCTCCGAGCTGCGCGACAAGAGCCAGGAGGACGCGCGCGAGTCGCACGCCAACGACCAGGGCCTGGCCTATGTCGGCCTCGACGGCAACATCGGCTGCATGGTGAACGGCGCGGGACTGGCCATGGCGACGCTCGACATGATCAAGCTCGCCGGCGGCGAGCCCGCGAACTTCCTCGACATCGGCGGCGGCGCGAGCCCCGAGCGCGTGCTCAAGGCGTTCGAGGCGGTGCTGATGGACCGCAAGGTCGAGGTCGTGCTCGTCAACATCTTCGCCGGCATCAACCGCTGCGACTGGGTGGCCGAGGGCGTCGTGCAGGCGTTCCGCGCGCTCGACCTGAATCTGCCGGTGGTGGTCCGCCTCGCCGGCAACAATGTCGAGGCCGGGCGCGACATCATCGCCGGCTCGGGCCTGCCGATCATCGTCGCCGACACGCTGGCGGACGCGGCCAGGAAGGCCGTCGCCGCCCTGCCCGGAAAGGGAAACTGAGCCATGGCGATCCTGCTGAACCGCGACACCCGCGTGCTCGTCCAGGGCATGACCGGCCGCCTCGGCCGCTTTCATGCCGAGGACATGATCCGCTACGGCACGAACGTCGTCGCCGGCGTGACGCCCGGGCAAGGGCGGCACCGACGCTGCTCGACCGGCCGCAATTCGACACGGTCCGCCAGGCGGTGGACGCCACCGGCGCCGAGGCGAGCCTCGTCTTCGTGCCGCCGCCCTTCGCCGCCGACGCCATCATGGAGGCGGCCGATGCCGGCATCAGGCTCTGCGTCTGCATCACCGACGGCATCCCGGCGCAGGACATGATGGAGGTGAAGCGGTTCCTGCGCCGCTACCGGGCGGACGCCAAGATGCGGCTGATCGGGCCGAACTGCGCCGGCCTCATCAGCCCGGGCCAGGGCTTCATGGGCATCATGCCGACGCACATCTACAGGCAGGGGCGCATCGGCATCGTCGGGCGCTCGGGCACGCTCGGCTACGAGGCGGCCAGCCAGATGCAGGCGCTGGGCATCGGCGTCTCGACCTCGGTCGGCATCGGCGGCGACCCGATCAACGGCTCGTCGTTCCGCGACATCCTCGAGCTGTTCGAGAACGACCCGGAGACCGACGCCGTGATGATGATCGGCGAGATCGGCGGCCCGCAGGAGGCCGAGGCCGCGGCCTTCGTGCGCGACCACATGAGCAAGCCCGTGATCGCCTATGTCGCCGGGCTCTCGGCGCCCAAGGGGCGCAAGATGGGCCATGCCGGCGCCATCATCTCGGCCTTCGGCGAGAGCGCGCAGGAGAAGGTCGTGATCCTCGAGAGCTGCGGCATCCACGTCGCCCCGAACCCGTCGGCCATGGGCGAGACCATCGCCAGGGTCGTCGGCCGCTCGCTGGCCGCCTGAGGGGCCCGTTCTGCCCGGTCTGCGAACCCTCGCAGACCGATCGCACACGACTCCCGGATGGGGGCTCGCATTCCTGAGCCGCGTGAGGCGGCGCGTGCACATAGCAAGCGTGCACGCGCGCACATTTTTCTAAGCCTTGAAAATAAACCGATTACTTCGAGCCGTTAACCAGAATGAAAGGGTTGGCCGCTGTCCGTTTGGCCGGCCCAGCGCCGATGGACCGTACCGGGGCCCGTATCAGGCCGGGCCGTGCTCGGCCGCCAGCCGGTCGAGCTGCTGGCGGATGTGCGCCGCCTCGGCCGGCGAGTGGGCGAGCGCGATGGCGCGGTCGAAGGCGGTGCGCGCCTCGTCCCGGCGGCCGAGATCCAGCAGGAAGGCGCCGCGCGCGCCGTGGAAGTAGAAGTAGCCCGACAGCCGGTCCGCCAGCGCATCCGTCATGGCCAGCGCCTCGGCCGGGCCGCGCGCCTTGAAGACCGCGACCGCCCGGTTCAGCGTGACCACGGGCGATGGCTGCATCCGCTCGAGCGCGCCGTAGAGGAGATCGATCTCGCTCCCAGTCGGTCTCCTCCGGCCGTCGGGCGCGCGCGTGCAGCGCCGCGATCGCCGCCTGGATCTGGTAGGGGCCCGGCCGGCGGTGGCGCATCGCCTTGTCGACCAGCGCCACGCCCTCGGCGATCATCCGGCCGTCCCACAGCCCCCGGTCCTGATCCTCGAGCAGAATCGCGTCGCCCGAGGCGTCGAACCGCGCCGCGGCGCGCGCGTGCTGCAGCAGCATCAGCGCGACGAGCCCCATCAGCTCGGGCTCGGTCGGGTAAAGCCGCAGCAGAAGCCGGCCGAGGCGAATCGCCTCGTGGCAGAGGGGCGCCCGCGCCCCGCTCTCCTCGACGCCCGTCGAATAGCCCTCGTTGAAGACGAGGTAGACCATCGCCGCCACCGCCGCGAGGCGCTCGGCCCGCTCGGCCGGGCCCGGCGTCTCGAAGGGCACGTCGGCGCGCGCGATCCGCGCCTTGGCCCGCGTGATGCGCTGCTCCATCGCCGCCTCGCCGACCAGGAAGGCGCGGGCGATCTGCCGGACCGACAGGCCCGAGACGATGCGCAGCGCCAGCGCGATCTGCTGGGTCGCCGGCAGCTCGGGATGGCAGCAGATGAACAGGAGCCGCAGTATGTCGTCGCGGTAGTCCGCCTCGTCGATCCGATCCGCCAGCGGCGTCTCGGCGTCGGACAGGTCCGAGACAAGCTCCTCGGGCGGCATCGGCGCCTGCCGGCTGCGCCGCCGCGCGGCGTCGATGCCGGCGTTGCGCCCGACCATGATCAGCCAGGCGGCGGCATTGCGCGGCGGCCCGTTCCGCGGCCAGGCCGTCAGCGCGCGCAGGCACGCCTCCTGGAACGCCTCCTCGGCCGTGTCGAGGTCGCGGAAGTAGCGCAAGCAGCGCCGCGATCGCCTGCGGGCGCGCCGCGGCGATGACGGCGCTGGTCCAGGCGGCGTCGCGGTCGGCGCTCGTCACAGGGGGCCCGTCGCCGCGCCGCTGCCGCCCGGCCGGAAGATGCCGACCGGCCTGATCTCGTAGGCGCCGCCCGGATTGGCCTGCGCCATCTCGCGGGCGATCTCCAGCACCTCGTCGAGCGAGTCGCAGTCGACGATGTAGAAGCCGAGCAGCTGCTCCTTGGTCTCGGCGAACGGCCCGTCGATCACCAGCGGCGGATCGCCGTCCTTGCGCAGCGTCGTCGCCGCCGTCGTCGGCAGCAGCCGCACGACAGGCCCCAGCTTGCCGGCGCGGGCCACCTTCTCGTGCACGACGGCGAGCCGGGCCAGCACCGCGTCGTCCTCTTCCCTGGTCCAGGAGGTGACGACCTTCTCGTCGTGATAGCAGAGGATCGCATAGTGCATGTGGACTGCCGCCTCTTCGGAACTACGTCTCAAGGACGCCGGGGCGCCGTCATTTCCGACAGCCTCGGCGATCGATTTTCGCGGACGGCGTTGCTGCGCGTCCGCAAGATTGTTTGCCCGGGTTGTCGGTTTCGCGGCCTCGCGTTCGACTTCAGACTACAGCCTCGGCTGGAGACCGGTCGAGCCTCGGCCGGCGGCGCGTGGCTGCAGCAAGGGGCAAGAGACAGATGCGTTTCATGATCCTGGTGAAGGCCACGGCCGATTCCGAGGCGGGTGCGCTGCCGGACGAAGGCCTGCTGAACGCGATGGCCGACTACCACGAAGAGCTCGCCAAGGCGGGCGTGCTGGTCGACGCGAACGGCCTGCAGCCGACCTCCAGGGGGTGGCGGATCGAATGGGCCGGCGGCCGCAAGATCGTCACCGACGGCCCGTTCGCCGAGACCAAGGAGCTGATCGCCGGCTACACCATCATCAACGTGGCTTCGCGCGAGGCGGCCGTCGACTGGGCGAGCCGCTTCCCCAACCCCGCGCTCGGCGACGGCGCGATCGAGGTCCGCCAGATCTTCGAGCTCGAGGATTTCGGCGAGATCCCGGGCATCGCGCGCTTCCGCGCGCTGGAAGACAACAGACCGTAACAAATGGTACAGCATCGCCCGTTCCGGCCGGAGCAGAGGAGCGGCCGGTCCGCGGGTGGGGACTTCGATCGACTTGCGCCATCTCCTGACACAGCGGTGTCAGGAGAGGCTTGCTAGGAGGGGCGCGCGGCGGGCCAGCCCGAACGCGCAGACATGGTGACGCAATGAACATCCCCGTTTCTCTGACGCCCGAGGAACAGAGCCGCGCCACGCGGGCGATCCCGATGGCGGGATCCGCGCGCCGCCCCCGCCGGTGGACACGCCTGCTCGCCTGGCTCGCCGTCCTGCTGGCGAGCGCCGGCCTGATCGGCGGGCTCGGCTATTACAAGTACACCGAGATCAACGCGGCGATCGCCGCCGCCGGCGCCATGCCCGAGCCGTCCGAGCATGTCGAGGCGGTGCAGGTGCGCCGCGGCCAGTGGAGCCAGACGGCGGGCGCCGTCGGCACCGTCGTGGCGCTGCGCAAGGTCGAGCTGCGCAGCGAGCTGGCCGGCACGGTGGTCGAGGTCGGCTTCCGCTCGGGCGACATCGTCGAGGAGGGCCAGGTCCTGGTCCGCCTCGACACCCGCCAGGAAGAGGCCGAGCGTGCCGCGGCCGAGGCGTCGGCGCGGCTGGCGCGGACGATCTTCGAGCGCCGCCAGGCGCTGCGATCCGGGCAGACCGTCTCCGAGCAGGCCGTCGACGATGCGCGCGAAGAACTCGCGGTCGCCGAGGCGCATATGCATGCGCTGCAGGTCGGCATCGAGAAGAAGACCATCCGCGCGCCCTTTCGCGGCCGGGTCGGCCTGACCGACCTGCAGCCCGGCGCCTATCTCGACATCGCCGATCCCATCGCCATGCTGCAAAGCGTCGAGACGGACGCCTTCGTCGACTTTGCGCTGCCGCAGGACGTGGCGAGCGCCATCCGCCCGGGCCAGACCGTGACGCTCTCCGGCCAGCAGTTCCCGGGCCAGCAGTTCCCCACCCTGGGCAGAGCGTCACCGCCAGCATCGTCGCCGAGGACGCCGAGGTCGACGGCAACAGCCGCGCCGTGCGCTTCCGCGCGCTGGCGAGCGGGCTCGGCGAGGCGCTGCGCCCGGGATCGTTCGTCGACGTCACCGCGGTCACCGCGCCCCCGCGCGAGACGCTGTTCGTACCCTTGACCGCCGTGCGCCGCGCCGCCTTCGGCGAGCACGTCTACATGCTCTCGGAGGAGGACGGCGTCCTGCGCGCGCGCCAGCGCATCGTCCGCACGGGCCCCGTCTCCGGGCAGGACGTCGTCGTGCTCGACGGGCTGGCCGAGGGCGACCGCATCGCCGGCGCCGGTTCCTTCAAGCTGCGCGAAGGCCTGCTGGTCCAGGTGACCGAGCCCGGCCAGGCGCCCGCCACCAACTGATCCGGGAAGGCGCACCCCCATGCGTGCCATCGACGTCTTCGTCCGCCGGCCGGTCATCGCGATCGTCGTCAACCTGGCGATCGTGCTGGTCGGCATCCGCGCCGCGCTCGAGCTGCCGATCCAGCAATATCCGCGCATCGAGAGCTCGTCGATCGTCATCACGACGCCTTATGTCGGCGCCTCGGCCGAGGGCATCCGCGGCTTTGTCACGACGCCGATCGAGCGCGCCGTCTCGTCGATCAGCGGCGTCGACTATGTCGAGTCGAGCAGCGTCGCGGGCCTCAGCACCGTCACCGTGCGGCTGAAGCTGAACCACCCCAGCACGGTGGCGCTGGCCGAGGTCGGCAACCGGCTCGACCAGATCCGCAGCGAGCTGCCGGCCGAGGCGGAATCGCCCGTCGTCGAGGTCCAGCGCGCCGACCGGCCCTATGCCACCTTCTATGTCAGCGTCGTCTCGGACGCGATGAGCCCGGCCGAGCTGACCGACTATCTCTCGCGCGAGATCCAGCCGCGGCTCAGCACCCTGCCCGACGTCCAGCGCATCGGGCTCGAGGGCGCCCGCCCGCAGGCCATGCGCATCTGGCTCGACGCCAACCGCCTCGCCGCCTTCGGCGTCGGCGCCGAGGAGGTCCAGGCGGCACTCGCCCGCAACAACTTCCTGTCGGCGATCGGGCGGGCCAAGGGCGGGCAGGTGCAGGTCGACCTGCTCGCCAACACCGACCTGCAGAGCGTCGAGGAGTTCGAGCGCCTGATCGTGCGCGAGACCGGCAACAGCATCCTGCGCATCTCGGACCTCGGCACGGTCGAGCTGGGCTCGGAGGAGGCGACCGCCAATGTCCGGCACAATGGCCGGGACGCCGTCTACCTGTCGGTCTGGCCGCTGCCCGGCGCCAACGAGGTCACGGTCGCCTATGCGCTGCGCGCCGAGATCGAGGCCATCCGGCAGGTGCTGCCGCCCGGCACCCAGATCGACATCGCCTATGACGGCGCCGCCTATATGGAGAACGCGCTGCGCGAGATCGCCAGCACCTTCGTCGAGACGGTGGCGATCGTGGGCTTCATCGTCTTCCTGTTTCTCGGCTCGGCGCGGACGGCGCTGGTGCCGCTGGTGACGATCCCGGTCTCGCTGATCGGCGCCATGGCGGCGATGTCGGCGCTGGGGTTCTCGCTCAACCTGCTGACGATCCTCGCCATCGTGCTCTCGGTCGGCCTCGTCGTCGACGACGCGATCGTCGTGGTCGAGAACGTGTCGCGCTACATGCGCGAGGGCATGGGGCGCACGCAGGCCGCGCTGACCAGCGCCCGCCAGCTCTTCGGGCCGATCGTTGCCATGACGATCACGCTCGCCGCCGTCTATGCGCCCATCGGCTTTCTCTCGGGGCTGACGGGCGTGCTCTTCAAGGAGTTCGCCTTCACGCTGGCGATCGCCGTGGTGCTGTCAGGCGTCGTCGCCGTGACGCTCTCGCCCATCATGAGCGCCTATATGGCGCCCGCGGGCGGCCACGAGGGCTGGTACACGCGCCTGGTCAGCCGGCTGTTCGACCGGCTCGCCGCCGGCTACCGCGTGCTGCTCGGCGGCATCCTGCGCTTCCGCGCGCAGGTGGTGGCCTTCGGCGCCGTCATCTGCCTGCTGGCAGCGCCCCTCTATCTGTTCTCCGGCAAGGAGCTCGCGCCCATCGAGGACGAGGGCTTTGTCCTTCTGCTCGTCAACTCGGCGCCCGATGCGTCGCTCGCCTACACCGCCGGCCACATGGACAAGGTCTACGCCGGCGGCGCGGCCCTGCCCGAATTCCAGGCCATGTTCGAGATCGTTTTCCCGTCGAACGGCTTCGGCGGCTACCTGCTCAAGGACTGGCACGAGCGCCAGCGCAGCGCGCACGAGATCCTGCCCCAGGTCTTCGGCGAGCTCGCCCAGATCGACGAGCTGCAGATCTTCCCCGTCCTGCCCCCTGCCCTGCCCGGCGCCGGCAATTACGACGTCGAGCTGGTGCTGAAAGGGCCCGGCACGCCCGAGCAGATGGCCGACTATGCCGCGCAGATGGTGGGCGCGGCCTTCGCCAGCGGCAAGTTTATGTTCGCCGACACCGACCTCAAGATCGACCTGCCCCAGGTGCGCGTCGTCGTCGACCGCGAGCGGGTCGCCGATCTCGGCCTCGACCTCGCCGATGTCGGCCGCCAGCTCGGCATCCTGCTGGCCGGTCAGTACGTCAACCGCTTCACCCGCGACGGCCGCGCCTACAAGGTGATCCCGCAGGTCGGCGGTGACGCGCGCGAGGCGGCCTCGCAGCTTCTCGACTATCGGATCCGTACGCCCCAGGGCGCGCAGGTGCCCTTCTCCGCGGTGGCGCGCCTCGAGACCTCGACCGCGCCGCGCACCCTCGCCCGCTTCCAGCAGGCGGACAGCTTCCGCGTCTATGGCGGCGTCGTGCCGGGCGTGACCAAGGCCGAGGGGCTCGAGACCCTCGAGGCCGCGGCGCGCCAGATCCTGCCGGCGGGCTACACGATCGACTATGCGGGCGAGTCGCGCCAGATCCGCCAGGAAGGCGCGACGCTTGCGGGCACGCTGGGCTTCGCCGTGCTGCTGATCTACCTGGTGCTGGCCGCCCAGTTCGGCAGCTTCCGCGACCCGCTCGTGGTGCTGCTCGGCTCGGTGCCGATGGCGATCACCTCGGCGCTGGTCTTCACCTTCCTCGGCTTCACCACCGTCAACATCTACAGCCAGATCGGGCTGATCACGCTGGTCGGCCTGATCGCCAAGAACGGCATCCTGATGGTCGCCTTCGCCAACGAGCTGCAGAGCGAGGGCCTCTCAAAGCTCGACGCCATCCGCGAGGCCTCGGTCACCCGGCTGCGTCCGATCCTGATGACGACGGCCGCCACCGTCTTCGGCCACTTGCCGCTGGTGCTCGTCACTGGCGCCGGCGCCGAGGCGCGCAACAGCATCGGCATCATGCTGGTCAGCGGCATGGCGATCGGCACCGTCTTCACGCTGCTGATCCTGCCCGTCGTCTACCTGCTGGTCGCCGCCCGGCACGGTCCCGAGCCGGACGACGAACCCGAAGCGGTCCCCGCGTGAGACGCCGCCCAGGCCTTCAGGCGACGGCGCGCGACAGCGCGCAGCGCGACCAGAGCCGGCCGAGCGCGCCGACCAGGTGCTCGATATCGGCCTCCGAGTGCAGCGGCCCGGGCGTGATGCGCAGCCGCTCGGTGCCCTTCGGCACGGTCGGGTAGTTGATCGGCTGGATGTAGATGCCGTCCTCGTCCAGCAGGATGTCCGACAGCATCTTGCACTTGACCGGATCGCCGACCATCACCGGCACGATATGGCTGGGGTTCGCCTTGTGCGGGATGCCGAGCGCATCGAGCCGCGCGCGCAGCCGCGCCACCGCCCGGCGCTGGCGCGCCCGCTCGATGTCGCTGCCCTTCAGGTGCCGCACCGCGGCGAGCGCGCCGGCCGCCACCGCCGGCGGCAGCGCCGTCGTGAAGATGAAGCCGCTCGAGAAGCTGCGCACATAATCGCACAGCGCCGCCGAGCCGGCGATATAGCCGCCCATCGTGCCGAACGCCTTGGCGAGCGTGCCCTCGATCACCGTCAGCCGGTCCATCAGACCCTTCGCGCTCGGCGATGCCGCCGCCGCGGGGCCCGTACATGCCGACGGCGTGCACCTCGTCGAGATAGGTCATCGCGCCGTGCTTCTCGGCCACGTCGCAGATCTCGGCTATCGGCGCGATGTCGCCGTCCATCGAATAGACCGACTCGAAGGCGATCAGCTTCGGCCGCCCCGGCTCGACCTGCGGCGAGCTGCCGGTCGAGGTCCTCGACGTCGTTGTGCTTCCAGATCCGCTTCTCGGCCCGGCTGTGCCGGATGCCCTCGATCATGCTGGCGTGGTTCAGCGCGTCCGACAGGATGACGCAGCCCGGCAGCCGGGCGCCGAGCGTGCCGAGCGCGGCGAAGTTCGAGACATAGCCGCTGGTGAACAGCAGCGCCGCCTCCTTGCCGTGCAGATCGGCCAGCTCCTGCTCCAGCAGGACGTGGTGGTGGTTCGTGCCCGAGATGTTGCGCGTGCCGCCCGGCGCCGGCGCCGCAGCTCTCGATCGCCTCGATCATCGCCGCGCGCACGCGCCGGATGCTGGCCCATGCCGAGATAGTCGTTCGAGCACCAGACGGTGACCTCGCGCGGCCCGCTCGGGATGATGGTGCCGGGCGCGCGGATAGGCGCCGGCCTTGCGCTCCAGATCGGCGAAGACGCGATAGTTGCCCTCCCGCCGGAGCGCCGCCAGTCCGTCGCGGAAAAAGCCTTCATAGTCCATCGTCGTCTCCCTTCAGTCGATGGCATGCGGGACGGCCGGGTCCGCCGTCGCGCGTTTCGGTGTGATCCACGCCCAGAGCGCCGTATCGCGGACGGGCAACATCATAAGCCAGTGCTCTATCAAGGCCAGCGCCGTCAGCGCCGCAAGGAGCGTGAAGCCGGTTTCCGCCCCCGACCCCGCGGGTGCGGCATGGGCGCGCTCGATCCAGCAGCCGACGGCAAATGTCAGGGCCGTCGCCGACGCCGGGAACAGCAGGTTCATCCGCGCCCGCGCAAAATAGGTGCGCAGATGGGCGACCTGCGGCGGCAGCATCTCGTCCGAAAGGTTCGGCACGCCCAGGAAGACGTTCAGCTTGGCGCTGATCCGCGCGCCGAACAGCACCAGGAACGTCCAGAGCCCCGTCTGGTTGGCGTGGCCATGCCCGATGGCGACGATGGCCAGGGCCGCTGCCGCCAGCGCGATCTCGTGATGCGACACCGCGCCCCAGGCGGCACGGAACCGCCGCCAGCCGCGCGCGCCGGGGGGGCACGGCGTCCGGTTCGGCCCGGTGATGACCCCGGCCAGGAATGCCAGCTCGAACCAGCCCCAGAGGATGATCGCCGAGGTGAAGCCCAAGAATGCCCCGGCGACCGTCAGGTCGCCCCCCGACCGGCCCAGCACCACCAGGGCGAGCACGGCCAATGGCGCCGTCAGCGGCACCATCCAGCGGTGGCCGGGCTGCGACACGGCCCAGAGGATCGCGCCCGTGGAGAACCACCAGAGAAAGAGCGCGTAAAGGACGGCCAGGGTCAGGGGCATGGCGCGCCTCCTCCCCATCCCTCCCCCCCGAGGGGGGAGAGGGCCTGTCGCGCCCGGGGCCGCCGCCGGTCGCTCGCCCGCCTGGTCGGGCGCATATGCGCGCGAACGGTCACCACACGGGCTGCAGTCGGCTCGACTCGGGCGCGACGTTCGCCTTCACCGGCATCAGGTAAAGGCCGGCAAAGGTCAGCCCGGCACGTGCGCCGAGCCCCATGCGGCGCAGCCAGCCGATTGCGCCGCCCTGCTGCCTGGCCGCGTCCATCGCGGTCGAGATCCGCGTCAGGCGCTCGAGCCGCGCCTTGAAGCCCGGATTGTCGAGGTCGAGCTCGATCGGGAAGACCTGGCGCGAGATCTCGCTCGTCAAACGCAGCACCTGCATGTCGTACCAGTCGATGTCGACGCCCAGCGCCTTGTGGAAGGCCGGCCGGGCATGGTCGCGGACATACATTGTCGCAAAAACCGCGCAGAGGAAAAAGCGGATCCAGTAGCGGTTCATGCCCTGCAGGCACTTGCCGTCCGCCCGCATCAGCAGGGCAAACGCCTCGCCGTGGCTGAACTCGTCATTGCACCACTCCTTGAACCACTTGAAGATCGGGTGGAAGCGCTGCTCGGGGTTGCGCTCGAGATGCCGGAAGATCGTGATGTAGCGGGCGTAGCCGATCTTCTCGCTGAGATACGTGGCGTAGTAGATGAACTTGGGCCGGAAGTAGGTGTACTTCTTGGTCTTGGTCAGGAAGCCGAGGTTCACGCCGATCCCCGCCTCCTTCAGCGCGTCGTTGATGAAGCCGGCGTGCCGTGCCTCGTCCCGCGACATGTAGCCGAAGAGCTCGCAGATGTCGGGATTGTTGCCGCGCCGCTTCATCTCCTTGTAGAGCACGCAGCCCGAGAACTCGGCGGTCAGCGAGCTGACGAGGAAGTCGATGAACTCCTTCTTCAGCTCGGGCTCCATGCCCTCCCAGTCGATTGCGTCCCACTCGGCCGTCTTCTTGAAGTGGTTCTTGTTCGGGTCGGACTTCATCCGCGCCAGCAACTCGTCCCATTCGCGGCGGACGGGCGTGACGTCGAGCCGGTCCATCTCGTCGAAATCGGTCGTGTAGAAGCGCGGCGCCAGCATGGTCGTCTCTTGCGCCATGCGGGTCGTTTCGTTCTGGGCAATCTCGGTGTGCGCGTTCATAGCCGCACCTCCTCAGAGAAGCTGAATTCGCAGAGCTCCATGAATTCGAAGTCGCCGGTGGCGCGGGTCCAGAGCCGCTCGAGCCAGGTGGCGCGGGTGATCGTCGCCGTGCGCTCCTCGCTCACCACCTCGCCATAGGCTGCGACGACGGGCGCGCCATGCACCAGAACCTCGTCGCCGGGGTACACCACCGAGCGGTCGTTGAAGCGCACATGCGCGTGCAGGCTGTCGAAGGTGTGGCTGACCTCCACCGTGCACGGCGCCTCGATCCGCTGTCGTCTCAGTAGCTTGATCATGGGCGGTCTCCCTCCTGCCTTGATCCAAATCAGTCCAGAAGCCGGGCGAAGGCCTCCAGGTTGTCGGGGCCGAAGCCCTGCAGCTCGACCCGCCACCCCGTGGCGGGATCGATCAGGCTCAGCCGGCCGTCCTCCCAGCGCACCAGGCGCACGGGCAGGTCGCCGTGCAGGCCGTTCTTCATGCGCTCGCGCGCCAGCGCGCGGTCGACCCCGGCGATGAAGCCGGCGCCGAGCGGGTCGAGATCGGCGACGAGCACGCCGCTCTCGCTGTCCGTCACGCGGGCGCCGCCATCGGCGTCGCGGATGATGACCAGGCTGCGCTCGGCCGCCGGCGCGGCAACCGGCGGCGTCGCGACCGGCTGCATTCCGCTCAGCCGCGCGGCGCCGATCGAGACGATGGCGCCGACCACCAGCACCGCTGCGGCGCGCAGGACGACCGGCGGGATGCGGTCGGGGCTCTGCGGTACGGAACGCGCCATGACGCTACTCCGCCGCGATCGCAGCCGGGACCGGCAGGTCCTCGGTCTGCCGCTCGGCCTCGGACGCCCGCATCGCCTCGGCCAGCAGCCCGGCGACCCGCGCCGCGTCAGGGAGCGCGCGCAGCGCGGGCTGCGGCTCCTTGATGTGCCACGGGCGGACATGCGGCCAGAGCATGAGGTAGGCCAGCTTGGTGTCGCCGGTCAGCCGCAGCGCGATGTCGCCGCTGCCGTCCTTGTTCCGCGCCATATCGGCCGCGCCGATGCAGCGGTAGGGCAGGTTGACCGTCACGCGTAGCGCCACGCCGATGCGCAGCACGACCCGCTTGTCGGTGATGGTGTAGACGCTCGCCCGCGCCATCGCCCAGGCCATCAGCGCCAGCGCCCCGACCACGACCAGTCCCAGCGCCAGCAGCCAGCTCGCCGCCGAGAGCGCCTCGGCCACGCCGCCACCCGCCGCCAACGCCGCGCCGCCCCGCCAGAGCGCGAGCAGGCCGAAATACCAGGCGACAAGCCGGCAGTTCAGGCTCCGGCGCGCCAGCACCCGCCAGTCGGGGGCGCCCTGCCAGAGCATGCGCTCGCCCGCGGGCAGCAGCTCGGGCAGGCCGCGCACCGGCTCGACGGCGAAGTCGTCGTCCTCGGTCACAGCAGCGGCTCCTGCCGCTCGGCGCTGGCATAGAGCTTGCCGCCGCAGTAATAGGCGCTGATCTTCTCCTCCTCGAGCAGGGTGATCTCTTCCGCCGATTTCGTCTGCGGCACGCCGGCGAAGTGATGGGCGAAGATCGAATCGATCTCGGCGTGCCGGCCGACCATCTTCACCAGGCCCATCGGCGCCAGCCGCGTGCCGGCATCGCCGAGGTCGATCTCGACATAGCGGACCGAGTGCTCGGGCCGGTCGACCCAGAGGTCCTTGATGGTGCCGACGATCCGCTCGTCGCCAGCGACCACCGGCCAGCCGCGCGGATCCTTGCGATGGCCCGCCACCGCAGAAGTCGGTCGCCACCCGCAGCGGCACGATCTTGGGCCGGCCGTGCAGGTCGAGGTCGGGATGGTCGGCGCGCTCGGCCCAGGCGGCCGGGCCGACGCCGTCGACCAACGGATTGCCGGTCGGCTCGAAGGCCGAGCCTATGCTGCCGTCGACGGGCTGGAGCGCGAACTCGCGCGTGTCGGGCTTGCCGATGTCGACCTCGCCCTTGCCGTGCGGCAGAAGGAACTTCTTCCTGTCGCGCGGCAGCGGGAACGGCCCGACATTGATCGGCTTGCCGGTGACTTCCGAGACGAGCGGATAGCCCTCGCGCATGTTCTCGCGCTGCAGATAGATGATCAGCAGGGCGAAGAAGATCCAGAAGGCGTACAGCGCGACCAGAGCCACGTCGATATTGCCGATGATCTCACCGTAGTCCATGGCGTGACCTCCTTTCAGGTCGGGAATTCGGCGATGCCGAACTTGGGAGCGGGCCGGAACCGGTCCTGGCCGCGGCGCACCAGCGGCCCGATGGCGGCCAAAGCGGCGAAGAGAAGCGCGATCTCGAGGTGGTAGACGACCGAATAGCCGACATGCGGGCTGGTCAGCGCCGGCCCGAGCGCGCCGGCCTGGGCCAAATGCGCGACGCCGTCACGGATGGCGCCGCCGGCAGCGACCCCCAGGCCCGCCGCCGTCGCCTGCGCCGCGCCCCAGGCACCCAGCGCCAGGCCCGAGCGACCTGACCCTACGCCCGCGGCCATCGTCATCGCCGCCGTCAGCGTCCCGACGGCGAACAGCCCGCCGCCGAAGCCGATCAGCGCGACGCCGACGCGGAAGATCGCGGCCGAGCCCAGCGGCTCGGCGAAGACGACCGCCGCAAAGGCGACGATGCCGACCAGCGCGCCCCAGGCGGCGAGCTTGCAGGCATCGGTGCCGCAGGACAGCCGCCGCGCCGCCAGCGCAAAGCCCGCCAGCGACCCGGTCGCCCAGAGCGCCGTCAACAGCGTCGTCGCGCCGACGCCGAGCGCCAGGACCTCGCCGCCGTAAGGCTCGAGCAGTATGTCCTGCATGGCGAAGCCCGCCGTGCCGAGCGTCACCGCCGCGAGCAGCCGCCCTGCCCGGCCGCCGGCCACGAAATCGGTCCAGGCTGCGCGGAAGGCGGGCGGCGGCGCGGCGCGCTCGTCATCGCTCATCGGTGTCAGCGATTCCTGCTTCCAGAGCGCGATCAGGTTCAGCACCATGGTCGCAGCGGCGGCCCCCTGGACGACCTGGATCAGGCGCAGCTGGGTGAAATCGTGCAGCAGCCAGCCGAAGATCAGCGCGCTCGCGCCCATGCCGACCAGCAGCATGACGTAGAGCAGCGCCACCACCCGCGGCCGCGAGTCGTCATCGGCCAGGTCGGTCGCCAGCGCCAGGCCAGCCGTCTGCGTCGTGTGCATCCCGGCGCCGGTCAGCGCGAAGGCGACCGCCGCCGCGACCGGGACCGAGCCAGGCCGGCCCGTTATGGTCGCCGCTCAGCACGATCAGCGCGAACGGCATGATGGCCAGCCCGCCGAACTGCATCAGCGAGCCGAACCAGATATAGGGCGAGCGCCGCCAGCCGATCGAGGAACGGTGGTTGTCCGACCGGAACCCCATGAGCGCGCGGAAGGGCGCGATCAGCACCGGCAGCGCCGCCATGGCCGCGACCAGCGCCGCCGAGACGCCGAGCTCGACGATCATCACCCGGTTGAGCGTGCCGAGCAGCAGCACCATCGCCATGCCGACCGACACCTGGAAGAGCGAGAGCCGCAGCAGGCGGGGCAGCGGCAGGCCCGGGCTCGCCGCGTCGGCGAAGGGCAGCATCTGCCGCCCGACCCGCTTCCACAGGCTGGCGACCCGCGCTGTCCTGACGGCCGTCATGCCCGCCGCGCCTCCATCGCCTGGCTGATGTAGAAGCCCGCCGTGATCCGCTCGGCCGGCACGGCCTGCCAGCCGCGCAGCGCCGGCTCGCAGGCGGCGCTGCGCGCCAGGCTCGCCGCGCGCACCGGCCGGATCGCCGGCGACCGGTCGCTGCGCGGGAAAAGCTTGCCCGCCGCGTGCATCATCGTCAGCAGCGGCGTGCGCGGCGCCACGGTGAAGAGGATCGAGCCCTGCGTCCGCGCCGCCAGCCGCGCCAGCGCCCTGACGATGTCCGGGGCCGCGTAGTGGATCAGGCTGTCCATCGCCACGACATGATCGAAGCGGCCGAGCGCGGCGTCGAGCATGTCGCCCGCGCGGAACTCGATCCGAGGCGCCAGCCGGTCCGGCACGCGCGTCCTGGCGATCGCCAGCAGCCGGGGCGAGATGTCGACGGCCATCACCTCGGCCCCGCGCTCGGCCAGCGCCGCCGAGAGCTGGCCGATGCCGCAGCCGGCGTCGAGCACGCGCGCCCCGCGCAGATCCTCCGGCAGCCGCGCCAGCAGCGCCGCGCGCATCCGGTCGCGCCCGGCGCGCACGGTCGCCCTGATCCGGCTGACCGGCGCATCCGATGTCAGCCGCGCCCAGGCGTCCGCCGCGCTCCGGTCGAAATAGTGTTCGAGCGCCGAGCGGGTGCTCAGATAGCTGTCGCCGTCGCCCGGCCTCTCCCCGTCGCGGAGAAGCGCATCTCCGCGACCCTCTTCGACCCGGAGAGGGGGGCGCCTGCGGACACCGCCACGCCCACCCCCCTCCGCATCGGCGGGGGAAGGGGGGAGGCTTCGCGCCGGATGTCAAACGGGGCCATCAGTCGAACCCCAGCAGCTCGAAGATGTCGCGGTCCTCCATCGGCGCCGGCGCCAGCGGCTCGGTGCCGGCCCAGAGCGCCTCGGCGAGCCGAAGGTATTCCTGCTGCACGGCGATGATGTCCGGCTCCGCCTCCATCTCGAACAGCGTGCACTTCTTCAGGCGCGAGCGCCGGATCGCGTCGAGGTCCGGCAGATGCGCGATCCGCTGAAAGCCGACCCGCTCGCAATAGCGGTCGACCTGCTCGGTCTCGCGGCTGCGGTTGGCGATGCACCCCGCCAGCCGCACGGGGTAGTTCTTCGACTTTGCCTGCACGGCGGCGACGATCCGGTTCATCGCATAGATCGAGTCGAAATCGTTGGCGGCGACGATCACCGCACGATCAGCGTGCTGCAGGGGCGCCGCGAAACCGCCGCAGACCACGTCGCCGAGAACGTCGAAGATGACGACGTCGGTGTCCTCGAGCAGGTGGTGCTCCTTCAGCAGCTTCACGGTCTGGCCGACGACATAGCCGCCGCAGCCGGTACCCGCCGGCGGCCCGCCCGCCTCGACGCACATCACGCCGTTATAGCCGCGGTGGACGAAGTCCTCGGGGCGCAGCTCCTCGGTGTGGAAGTCCACCTCCTTCAGCGTGTCGATGACGGTCGGGACCAGCTTCTTGGTCAGCGTGAAGGTCGAGTCGTGCTTGGGGTCGCAGCCGATCTGCAGCACCCGCTTGCCCAGATGGCTGAACGCCGCCGAGAGGTTCGACGAGGTCGTCGACTTGCCGATCCCGCCCTTGCCATAGACCGAGAAGACCTTGGCGGTGTCGATCTTCAGCGAGGGGTCCATGCGGACCTGCACGCTGCCCTCGCCATCTTCCCGAGGATTGGCGCGCAGGTTCGGCGGCGGCCGTCGGTCCGGGGACCTGTCGTCGAGGGGGCTCATCGCACTCTCCTATTCCGCGGCAACGTCGGCCAAGGGGAGTCCCTCCAGCCGGTCCTCGAGTTCGTCGCCCGCCTCGCGCAGCGCGGCCAGCGTGTCGTCGTCAGGGGTCCAGTAGGCGCGCTCCTGCGCCTCGATCAGCCGGTTCGCCATGCGGGCGCTCGCGGCCGGGTTCAGCGCGGCCAGGCGCCGGCGCATGGCGGCGTCGAGCACGAAGGTCTCGGTCAGCCGCTGATAGACCCAAGGCTCGACCTGGCCGGTCGTCGCCGACCAGCCGACGGCGTTGGTCACATGCGCCTCGATCTGGCGGACGCCCTCGTGGCCGTGGCTCAGCATGCCCTCGTACCATTTGGGGTTCAGCGCGCGGGTCCGCGTCTCCAGCGCCACCTGCTCGCTCAGCGTGCGGATCTTGCCGTCGCCGCGCGTCTGGTCCGAGATGTAGACGGGCGCCGCCTGGCCGCGGGCGCGGGCGACGGCGCGGCCGACCCCGCCCAGCGTGTCGAAGTAGTGGTCGATGGTCGTCACGCCGAGCTCGACCGATTCGAGGTTCTGGTAGGCGAGGTCCACCCGCGCCAGCACCGCCTGCAGCAGCTCGGGCCGCGCCTTGGCCTCGCCCGTCCGGCCATAGGCAAAGCACTTGCGGCGCTGGAACGTCTCGGCCAGCTCGTCCTCGTCCGCCCAGGCGCCCGAGTTGACCAGCAGGTTGACGTTCGATCCATAGGCGCCGTCGGCGTTCGAGAAGACGCGCAGCGCGGCGGATTCGAGATCGCCCCCCTCGCCGGCCTGCGCCAGCGCGTGCGCGCGCACGAAGTTCAGCTCGACGGGCTCGTCGGCCGTCGCCGCCGCCCAGGCGGCCTCGGCCAGCATCCGCGTCTGCAGCGGCAGCAGGTCGCGGAAGATGCCGCTCAGCGTCATCACCACGTCGATGCGCGGCCGCCCGAGTTCCTCCAGCGGCACCAGCTCGGCCCCGCAGAGCCGGCCATAGGAGTCGCGGCGGGGCCGCGCACCCATCAGCGCCAGCGCCTGGCCGATCGGCCCGCCCTCGCTCTTGAGGTTGTCCGCCCCCCACAGCACCAGCGCCACCGAGCGCGGCAGCCCGTGCCCCTCGGCCAGATGCCGCGCCAGCAGCCGCTCGGCCTGCCGCGCGCCGTCGGCCAGCGCCAGGACGGACGGCATCCTGAAGGGATCGAAAGCGTGCAGGTTGCGCCCGGTCGGCAGCGCCTGGGGCGCGCGGATCAGGTCGGCCCCCGGTGCCGGCCGGATGAATCCGCCTCCGAGCGCGTGCAGCAAGGCGGGGGTCTCGCTATCCGCCATGAGGTGCCGCTCGGCCGCGCCGAGGTCCGCGTCGGGCACCGCCTCGGCCATCAGCGCCAGCAGGTCGGCGCGGGCTGCGTCAGAGGGCGGGCGGCCAACGACGTGCAGCCCGTGCGGGATCAGCGTCGCCTCGAATTCCAGCACGGCGCGCCACAGCTCGTCCACCGCCGCGTCGTCATCGCCGACCGGAAGGTCCAGCTCATCCGCCTGCGCCCTGATGATGGCCGCCAGCTCCGCCCGGTCGGGCGCGCCCTCGTCCTGCCCGCGCCAGCGGTCGAGCGACGCCTTGAGCTCGGCCAACCCCTTGTAGAGCCCGGCCTTCGTCACGGGAGGCGTCAGATGCGTCACGATCGTCGCCGCTCCGCGCCGCTTGGCCAGCGCCCCCTCCGAGGGATTGTTCATCGCATAGAGGTAGACGTTCGGCAGGTCGCCGATCAGCCGGTCGGGCCAGCAGTCCGGTCCCAGCCCGGACTGCTTGCCGGGCATGAACTCGAGCGCACCGTGCATGCCGAAATGCAGCGCGACATGCGCGCCGAAATCCTCGCTCATCCAGCGATAGAAGGCGGCAAAGGCGTGCGTCGGCGCGAAGCCGTGCTCGAACAGCAGCCGCATCGGGTCGCCCTCGTAGCCAAAGACCGGCTGCACGCCGACGAAGACGTTCCCCAGCTGCGTCCCCAGAACGAAGACGCCGCCGCCATCGGACTGGTGCCGCCCAGGCGCCGGACCCCAGATTGCCTCGATCTCGGCCAGATGCGGCTCGCGCGCGACCAGGTCGTCCGCCTTGATGCGCGCCGCAACGTTCGCCGCCTGCCCATAGCGCGCCGCATTGCCCTCCAGCACGGCCCGGCGCAGACCGTCGACGCTCTCCGGCACGTCGACGCGATAGCCCTCGGCGCGCATGGCGATCAGCACGTTCCAGAGCGATTTAAAGACGCCGAGATGCGCCGCCGTGCCGACCGCGCCGGCGTTCGGCGGAAAGCCGTAGAGCACGACCGCCACCTTGCGCTCGGCGACGGGCGTGCGGCGCAGCGCCACCAGCCGGGCGACCCGCCGGGCCAGCACCTCGCAACGCTCGGCGCAGGGCAGCATGGCCCTGGCGCCGGTCCGCGCGTCCGTCTCGCAGCGGCGCTCGCAGCCGGTGCACACCCCGCCGACCGCGTCGCTGCGCCCGCCATAGACGATCGGGCCGGTGGCGCCGTCGATCTCGGGGATCGCCACCATCATCGTCGCCTCGACGGGCGAGAGGCCGCGCGCGCCGGCGCGCCACTGCTCGAGCCGCTGGAACTCGAGCGCGTGCGCCGCGATGTAGGGCACGTCGAGCGCCGCCAGCGCCTCTTCGGCCGCCGTGGTGTCGTTGTAGGCCGGCCCGCCGACGAGCGAGAAGCCCGTCAGCGAGACGAGCGCGTCGATGCGCGTCCGCCCCTCGTCCCGGAAGAACCGCTCGATCGCCGGCCGCGAGTCGAGCCCCGCGGCGAAGGCCGGGATGACCCGCAGCCCCTTGGCCTCGAGCGCCGCGATGACGCCGTCGTAGTGCCCGGTATCGCCCGCCAGCACATAGGCCCGCATGAGCAGCAGCCCGACGGTGCCCTTCGCCGGCGCCCGGCTGCGGGCGGGCAGGATGCCGGGAAGCTCCTTCAGATCCTCGGTGACGCGCCCCGGCAGCGAGGGGTGATAGAGCCCGACCTCAGGATACTCGACCGGCGCCGCCGCCTCGGTCCGCCCGCGCAAACCGGCCCGCGGGCCGGTGGCGTAGCGGTCGATCAGGAAGCGCACCATGGCGGCGACGTTGTCGTCCGACCCCGCCATCCAGTACTGCATCGTCAGGAAATAGGCGCGCAGGTCCTGCGCCGTCCCGGGAATGAAGCGCAGGATCTTCGGCAGCCGCTTCAGCATGCGCATCTGCTGCGCGCCGGACGAGGCGCCCTTCTTCGTGCCGCCGCGCAGTCGCTTGAGCCACGCCATCGCGCCGCTGTCGCCGTCGGCCATGCGCAGCCGGCCCATGCGGGTCAGCCGGATCACTTCGCCCGCCGCCATGCAGCCGACGACCGCATCGCAGTCCGGCGCCCGCGCCTCCAGCGCCGGCAGCACCGCGCGGATATGCTCGTCGAGAAAGAGCATCGAGGCGAAGACGATGTCGCCACGCGCGATGTCGGACTGCGCCCGCTCCAGCGCCGTTGGGTCGGCGGCCCATTCAGCGGCCGCGTGCAGCGAGAGCTCCAGTCCCGGGATCTCGCGCTGCAGCCGCGCGCGCGCCCGCTCGACAGGCGCCGCGAGATGGGAGTTGAGCGTCACGATGACGACCCGCACCGGCACAGGTGCCGGGACGGGCCGGCCGGATCGGTCAGCGCGCGAAATGAGCCTTGGCGTCATAGAGCGTCTCGATGTCGATGAGGGCCCGGCCGCGCTCGGCGGCATAAGCCTCGGTGTTGCGGCGCGCTTTGCCGCGCACGAAGAACGGGATCTTGCGCAGCTCCTTCTCGGCATCCGCCGACCAGCTCGGCGCGCCGGGCTCGTTCGCCGGATCTGGCACAGGGCTGGCTACAGGGTCGGCTGCGGGGCCGGCCGCAGGGCCGGGCACAGCGATGGTCGCCGCGGCGGGCGCCCTCGTTGCGGCGGGCTCGGCGGCCCCATGCGCGCCGAGATGCGAGGCGCCGGCCGCGTCGTTGAACTCGAAATCCTCGCGGAACATCGCCAGCAGGTGCTCTTCCAGCCCCATCACCAGCGGATGGACCAGCGTGTCGAAGAGGACGTTGGCCCCCTCCCACCCCATCACCGGCGAGTACCGGGCCGGGTGATCCTGCACGTGGAACGGGGCCGAGATGACGGCGCAGGGGACGCCCAGCCGCTTGGCGATGTGGCGCTCCATCTGCGTGCCGAGGATCAGCTCGGGCTCGGCTGCCGCGATCGCCGCCTCGACCTCGAGATAGTCGTCGGTGATCAGCGGCTCGACGCCATAGCCCTTGGCCGCCGTCCGCACATCGCGCGCGAACTCGCGGTTGTAGGCGCCGAGGCCGACGACGTCGAAGCCGATCTCCTTGGCCGCCACCCCCGCCATCGCCACGGCATGCGTCGCATCGCCGAAGACGAAGACCCGCTTGCCCGTCAGATAGGTCGAGTCGACCGAGCGCGACCACCAGGGCAGCCTCAGGCCCGGCGCGGACAGGGCGGGGGCAGGATCGACCCCGGCCAGCTGCGCAACCTCTTGCAGAAACTCCTTCGTCTTCAGCGCGCCGATGGGGATTGCACGCGTGCAGGGCTGCCCGTGCGCCTTTTCGAGGTGCCGTGCCGCCAGCTCTCCCGTCTCGGGGTAGAGCAGCACGTTGAACCAGGCCGCGCCCAGCCGGGCGATGTCGGCCGGGCTCGCCCCGAGCGGCGCCACGACGTTGACCCGCACGCCCATGCGCTCGATCAGGCCGACGATCTCGGCCACGTCGTCGCGGTGGCGGAAGCCCAGCGCCGTCGGCCCCAGGATGTTGCAGGACGGCGCCGCATCCCGCTCGCAGTGCCCCGCCAGGTGCCGGACGATCTGGTAAAAGGTCTCGGCCGCCCCCCAGCTCTCCTTGCGCTGGTAGGACGGCAGCTCCAGCGGGATCACCGGGACCGGCAGCCCCAGCGCCTGCGCCAGCCCGCCAGGGTCGTCCTGGATCAGCTCGGCCGTGCAGGACGCGCCGACGATCATCGCCTGCGGCCGGAAGCGCTCATAGGCCTCGGCGCAGGCCGTCTTGAACAGCGTCGCCGTGTCGGCGCCCAGATCCCGCGCCTGGAAGGTCGTGTAGGTGACGGGCGGCCGGCGGTCGCGCCGCTCGATCATGGTGAAGAGCAGGTCGGCATAGGTGTCGCCCTGCGGCGCGTGCAGCACATAGTGCAGCCCGCGCATGGCGGTCGCGACCCGCATGGCGCCGACATGCGGCGGCCCTTCATATGTCCAGACCGAGAGCTTCATGCCCTCAGCCTCTCGCGCCGCCGCAGCGGCCGGGCGAAGAGCTGGGCCAGATCGCCCGCCTGCTCATAGCCGTGCACCGGCGAGAAGACCAACTCGATCGCCCATTTGGTCGCCAGCCCCTCGGCCTCGAGCGGGTTGGCGAGCCCCAGCCCGCAGACCGTCAGGTCCGGCCGCGCCGCCCGGGCCCGGTCGAGCTGGCGGTCGACGTCCTGCCCCTCCGCGATCACCGGCCCCGCCGGCAGCAGCGCCAGCTCGGGCGCCATGAGATCGGCATGGATGAAGGGCGCACCCACCTCGACGGGAACCATGCCGCATTCGCGCGCCAGGAACCGCGCCAGCGGAATCTCGAGCTGGCTGTCCGGGAAGAAGAAGACCGAGCGCCCCCGCAGCGTCGCCGCCGCCGCGGCGACCGCCGCCCGCGCGCGCGCCCGCGGCGCATCGGTCGCCGCCGCGAACCGCTCGCGCGGCACCCCGAAGGCCTGCGCCGCCGCCGACAGCCAGGCCGTCGTGCCCTCCTCGCCGAAGGGGAAGGGCGCCACGATCCGCTCGGCGCCGCGGCGCGCGAGCGCCGCTGCGGTCGCGCCCAGGAAGGGCTGCGCCAGCAGGAAGCGCGTCCCCGGCCCCACGCCCGGCGCCCCGTCCGCGCGGGCCGCGGGCAGCACCCGCACCGGCACGCCCATCTCGGCGAACAGGCGCACGAACTGGTCCTCGACCACGTCCGGCAGCGTGCCCACCAGCAGCAGCTCCGAGGCCTCTGCCGCCCCGGACACTTCGGGCAGGTCGGGCACCATGGCGGCGAGGCAGGCATCCTCGCCCTCGGTGAAGGTCGTCTCGATTCCCGAGCCCGAATAGTTCAGCACGCGCACCTTCGGCCCGTGCAGCGCCGTGAGCCTCGCCGCGGCCCGACTCAGGTCCAGCTTGATGACCTCGGACGGGCACGAGCCCACCAGGAACAGCCGCCGGATGTCGGGCCGGCGCGCCAGCAGCCGCGCCACCTCGCGGTCGAGCTCCTCATTGGCGTCGGCCAGCCCGGCGAGGTCCTTCTCCTCCATGATCGCCGTGCCGAAGCGTGGCTCGGCGAAGATCATGACGCCCGCCGCCGACTGCAGCAGATGCGCGCAGGTGCGGCTGCCCACGACCAGGAAAAAGGCGTCCTGCATCTTGCGGTGCAACCAGACGATGCCGGTCAGCCCGCAGAAGACCTCGCGCTGGCCCCGCTCGCGCAGCACCGGGGCCGCCGAGCAGCCCTGCGCGGCCAAGGCCAGCGGCCGGTTCACGCCGGCACCTGCGCGTCGGCCCGCACGTCGCGCCGGGCATCGAGCCGGGCATCGAGCCGGGCGGCGCGCAGCTTCAGCAGGAACTGGGTCGCGTTGATCAGGTAGGCGGTGTAGGCGGCCAGCGCCAGCCACATCTGCCCCTCGGCGCCCAGCGCTCCGGTGAACAGCGCCCAGAGATAGGCGGTGTGCAGCGCAATGACGCCGAACGAGAAGACGTCCTCCCAGAAGAAGGCCGGCGCCAGCAGGTACTGGCCGAACACTGCCTTCTCCCAGATCGCGCCGGTGATCATGATGGCGTAGAGGCAGCCGGTCTTGACCAGCACCGAGACGGTGGCCGCCCCCAGCCCCTCGCCCGTCGCCAGATAGCGCACGACCAGCGCGGTCGAGACGATGAAGACGGCGAACTGGACCGGCGCGAGGATGCCCTGGACTTGGGTCCACCGCGTCTCATCCCGCCGACGGCGCTGCTCCGGGCTGTAAAGCGGGGCGGAGCGGCGAAGCTCAGTCGCCTGTCCGACCATTGGCTCCCTGCACGTTTTGTCTCTGTCAGGAAAACTAGTCACCGACTCGCAAGACTGTCAACGTAAACTTACGATCTCCAGTCGCACCGCCCCGCTCTGCGCGTCTCCGAGCGCGTCATCGCATTGGCCCGTCTATGAGCGGGTTTGCACTAACCGAAATGACGCATCCGGCACCCGTCGCGGTGCAGAAAGTTGTTAATTGTTGTCAGTTTCAGTTGACGCGCGCTTTTCTGCTTGTTCTATCCCGATGCGGCGGGAGAGGGTCGACAGCCAGCCAGGGTCCCGCCGGGCGGCCAGGACGAGGCGAAAACCTCGAAGCGGGTCGCCGGGGAGGAGGCACATGCGTGCTGAAAGCGAAGGCGTCCCGAGGGACGCAGTATTCCCGGAGTTCCCGAGGCACCGACCGAGAGAACGCGAAGTTTCGGACCGCGCCGCGCGATCGCTCGCCGAGGCGGTGATCCGCCGACTCGTCGCCCGCGCGGCCGCGGCGTCTGCCGCGCACGCCGGGGCGTGCCCGGCAGACGGCGCCGATCCGTCGGTCGAGCAGATCGAGCGGCTCTGCGATGCGCTGATCTCGGACGACCCGGCCGCCGCCGCCGAGCAGATCGAAGGGCGCGCCAGGACGGGCAAAGCCCCGAGCGGCTCTACCTCGCCTATGTCGCCGGCGCCGCTCGCGCGCTGGGTGTCCGCTGGAAGAACGACACCGCCAGCTTCTTCGAGGTCACGCTCGGCCTCGGCCGGCTGCACGCCATCCTGCGCGATCTCGGGCCGCACTTCTTCTGCGATGCGGACGCCGAGGCGCCCGGGCGCACAGCGCTCTTCGGCTCGGTGCCGGGCGAGACGCATGTGCTCGGCATCGTCATGGCGGCCGATTTCTTCCGCCGCGATGGCTGGCATGATCGACCTGCTGCCGGCGCCGACGCTCGACGACCTCGTCGCGGCGGCCGAGCGCACAGATTACACGCTGATCGGTCTCTCCGCCGGCTCGCGCCGCATGATCGGCGGGCTCGCCGAGACGATCCTGCGCCTGCGCTCGGTGCGGCGCAACGCGTTCTATCTCGTCGGCGGCCCGATCACCGGGCTCGACGGCGACCTCGCCACGACCGTCGGCGCCGACATGGCCGTCACGGATGCCCCCGCGGCCGCCGCCGCGCTGAAGAGGATGGTTCAGATCCGGCCCTAAACCATTGACTGCAGACTGCCGGTGGTGAATTTGGCCATCCGATGGGCACATGCGAGATCCGAAGCGGATGACGTCACACTTCCTGAGCGCCGACCGGCTGTCGATCGCGGTGCCCGAGGCGTTCGTCGCCGTCGTCGCCTCGGTCGCCGACGTCGCGCTGGTCACCGACCGGGAAGGCCGCATCAAGGACGTCTTCTGGAACATCGACGACCCCGCCCGCTTCGACCGCTCGCGCTGGATCGGGGTGCCCATCGAGGACGCGGTCACCGAGGAGAGCCGGCCCAAGGCCCGCCAGATGCTCGAGGCGGCGCTCGCCGGCCAGGGCGACGAGCGCTGGCGCGAGCTCAACCACGAGATCGAGGGCTTGGGCGAAATCCCCGTGCGCTACAAGGCGGTCTCCGCCGACGACGTCGTCATCTTCCTCGGCCGCGAGATGCGCTCGGTCGCAGCCCTGCAGGCCCAGCTCGTCGAGGCGCAGCGCGCCCTCGACCGCGACTACGGCCGTCTCCGCCAGCTCGAGACGCGCTACCGCGTGCTCTTCCAGACCTCGTCCGAGCCGCTCCTGATCATCGCCCCCCAGGACCGCCGCATCCGTGAGGCCAACGCGGCGGCGGGGCGCATGTTCGGCCGCGAGCCGCAGGAGCTGGCCGGCGCCGCCCTCGAGACGCTCTTCGCCGAGGACGAGCGGACGGGCATCGTTCGCGCCCTCGAGATCGTCGCCACGACCGGGCAGGCCGGCACCGGGCGCTGGCGGCTGCTCGGCCGCAACGCGGCCGTCGAGGTCCGCAGCAACGTCTTCCGCAGCGCCGACGCCGTCAACATGCTCTGCCGGCTCGACACCGCCGAGGCGCGGTCGGCCGAAGGACCCGACGTCGAGCAGATGCTGGCGGGCCTCGTCGACCGCATCCCCGACGCCGTCGTGCTGACCGACACCGGGGCACGCATCCTCTGGTGCAACGAGGCGTTCCTGGGGCTCGCCGAGGTCGTCATGCCGGCCCAGCTGCGCGGCGAGCCGCTGGCGCGCTTCCTCGGCCGACCCGGCGTCGACCTCGACCTCATCGTCGCCAACGCCCGCGAGCACGGGCGGCTGCACGCCTTCTCGGCGCAGCTGCGCGGCGCCTTCGGCTCGACGACCCGCGTCGAGGTCTCGGCCACCGCCATGGCCGAGGCCGATCCGCCCGTCATCGGCTTCGTCATGCGCGACCTCTCCCGCCACGAGCAGATGCCGCGCCGCACCGCCGCCACGCTCGGCGGGATGGGCGGCACGGCGGGCGGCGCCGGCGGGCGGACCAGCGGGCGGACCGGCGGGTAGCGGGACGGGCGGCGGGACGGGCAGCGCGACCGAAGGGCTGATGCACCTCGTAGGCTCGGTTCCTCTCAAGGAGCTGGTCCGCGCCTCGACCGAGGAAATCGAGAAGATGTGCATCGAGGCGGCGCTGCAGATGACCGGCAACAACCGCGCCTCGGCCGCCGAGGTGCTGGGCCTCAGCCGCCAGAGCCTCTATGTCAAGCTGCGCCGCTTCGGCCTGATGGACCCCTCCGACCGGGAGTGATCCGGCTTCCGAGCGCGTCCTTCGACGCTTGGCCAACGGTTTCGTTTTGGTGAACGACCCGGACGCAATCCTTCAATTCCAAAGGCTTACGTCAGCGTCCACGCGTGGACAGAGCGTGAGCAGGCCGGCGGATTCGGGTCAGGGCAGCGGACCGATGATCCGGAGACCGTCTCAGGCCCGCCCTTCGGGAGCACCCGCATCGCCCAGTCGCAGCTGCGCCATCGTCCTATCCGCGCCCAGCCTCATCGCCCGAGCCGCGCCAGCGTCATCGCCCGTCCCCGGCCTCCGTCACTGCCTGTCCTCCGCCCATCGTCATCGCCCGAGCCGGGCACCGTCACCGCCCGGCTTGACCGGGCGATCTCGACCCATCCGGCATCGCCGACAATTCTCCTTCGTCGAGGGACGCAAACGCCCCCTCCTCCGCGGCGATTCGCAGGATCAGCCCGGCGACCTCGGCCGGCCGCGCCTCGTGCACGATGTGGCCGCCCGCCATCTCGTGCAGCCGGATGAACCCGTATCGCGCCGCCAGCTGCCGCGCCTCCGCCGGCGAGACGGATCCGTCGTCGGGGCTGACGACCAGGTGCAGCGGCACCGTCAGCCGCGGCAGGTCGGCCAGGAGCGGCGGCAGGTCCCAGCTCGCCATCATCGACAGCGCCCCCGCGACATGGTCGGGCCGCGCCAGCAGCCGCGCATAGAGCTCGATCCCGCGCGCGTCGATCCGCGAGCCCGTCGATTCGATCAGCCGCCGCGTGTCGCCCCAGCGCGACAGATGCGCGAAGGCCCAGGGCGTCAGCGGGTTCAGCGCGAGCACCTTGGCCAGCGGCGGAAAGATCGCGCCCGCCAACCCGCCAAAAGGCTTCAGCGCCGCGTTGATCCCGACGATCGCCGCCGGCGCGATGACGCCGTCCAGCGCCATGCGCAAGCCGATCGCCGCTCCCGCCGAATGCGCCACGACCAGCGCCGGGCGGATCTCCAGCGCCCGCACCAGCTCGGCCAGGCGCGCCGCCATCGCCGGCAGGCTGTGCGCCCCCGGCGCCCGCGTGAAGCCGTGCCCCGGCAGGTCGGGAGCAACCACGTCGAGCGCGCCTGCCAGCTCCGGCATCAGGTCGCGCCAGCTGTGCGTCGAGGCGCCCGCGCCGTGCAGCAGCAGCGCGACCGGCCCGCCGCCGATCCGCGGGCCCATCCGCTGATAATGCCAGGCCGTTGCGCCGACGCGTGCGAATCGGCTCGCCTCCCGGTTCGGCCAGTCGCGGCCCTCGCGCCGCCATTCCGGATGCTCTTGGGTCAAGCGGCAGCCCCGCCCGCAGATCCGCCCGGCACTGCGCCCGGAACTATGCTCGGCGCTCCCCCCAGCGCCCCGCCCAGGGCGCGGCCCATGGCGGCCGCATCGGCGCGCGGCAGCGGCAGATAGCGCGCCGCCATCTCGGCGGCCAGCGCCGCCGCCCCGGCCTGCGGCCGGTTCGCCGTGTCGATCACCACCGCGCCGATGCCGTCGGCCGCCAGCCGCCGCGCCAGCGCGGTCGCGTCCTCGGCCGCCCGCGCCCGGCCCGGCGTCCCGTCGAGCGCGACGTTGCCGCGCCCGTCCGTCAGCAGCGCGAGATAGGGCGTGGCGCCGCGCCGCCTGACCTGCGCGGCCAGCGCCAGGGCCGCCGCCAGCCCCGACGCCAGCGGCGTGCCGCCGCCGCCGGGCAGCACGGCCAGCCGTCGGCGTGCCTGAACCAGCGAGCGCGTCGGCGGCAGCAGCAGCTCGGCCGCTGCGCCGCGAAAGGCGATCAGCGCCACCTTCTCGCGGCGCGCATAGGCGCGCCCCAGCATCAGCTCGACCGCGCCCTTGGCCTCGGCCAGCCGCGCCGCCGCCGCCGACCCCGAGGCATCGACCACGAAAATCAGCACGCTCTCGGCCGGCCTGACGAAACGGCGGATGCGGAAATCCTCGGGCAGCACGACGACGCGGCGCGGCGCTGCCGCCGGCTCGTCCTCGCCAGAGCCCGGCCCCACGGCGAGCGGCCCCCCACGCGACCGGTCGCGCGGCCCAGGGCCCCTACCGGTTCGCGCCCCGGTGCTCGCCTCTGCCCCGGCGGCTGTCCGCTGACCCTGATCCGTCTCGGCGCAGGGCCGCGCGCGCGCCTTCGCCCGCAGCGGCTGCCACGGCGCCGCCGCCCGCAGCGTCGCGATCAGGTCCAGCCGCCCGCCATCGGGATTGCCGCGCCGGCTCGGCGCCGGACGGCCCCGCCGAGCGACGTTGCGCGCGCCGGAGCCCGCCTCGCCGGCGCTTCGCTGCCGCGCCGGGCGCGCCGCGAACAGCGTCTCGGGCAGCGCGGCCTTGACCGCCTCCAGCACCCGGTCCTCGAGCGCCCCCTGCCCCCGTTCCCGGGCCTCGCCCGCCGCGCCCTCCTCCGGGGCCGGCGCCTCGGCCTCCGCATCGCCTTCCGGCGCGGCCGGGAGCATCGTCGCCCGCGGCGCCAGCACCAGCCGGGCGGCGTCCGCCACGTCCTCCTCGGCGGCGCGCCTGCGGCCGGCCAGCGCCGCCAGGACGCGGGCCGCGCGCAGCGCCAGCAAAGGCGCGCGCAGCGAGCCAATCCCCAGCATCGCGGCCGCCTCGGTCAGCACCGCGGCGGCAGTCTCGTCCAGGACCACGTCGCCGAGGCGCATGCGCGCCGCCGCGACCACCGGGTCGGCCGGCTCGGCCAGCTCGGCCAGGTCGCCCGTCGCCAATCCCTCGAGATCGACGTGAAGGGCCAGCCGGTCCGCCAGCGCCTCGGGCACGCGCTCGTCCGGCTCGGCGCCCTCGTCCAGCGCCACCAGGCCGAAATCGCCCGCCGTCCAGGGCCAAGGCCAGCCGCCCGGCCAGCGCCGCCGGCGCACGCTCGCCCGAGGGCAGCACCAGGACCGCGCCCTCCGCCTCGGCCAACAGCCCCCGCGCCTGCACCGGACGGCCGGCCCGCAGCGTCGCCGCCAAATCCAGCCCGCCGAGCAAGCGGTCGTCGGCGATCCCGGGCGGCAGCCGGCGCAGCGGCACCGCCTCGCCCGCCAGGCGCGCGAGCCGCGCCAGCCAGGCGTCGCGCACCGGTCCTGCGCGGGCGCGCAGGACCGCGCCGCCCAGCGCGCCCGGATCGACCGCCAGCACCGCGGCGGCGAGCCCGGCCACGCGCCAGCGCTCGGCCGCCTCGCTCACCCCAGCACCTCGGCGACGGCCCGCTCGATGCGCGCCGTCGAGCCCGTCTCGTCCAGCGGATCGCGGCGCAGCCGGTGGCGCAGCGCCGAGGGCGCGACCAGCATCACGTCGGCGACCGCCGTCGCCTTGCGGCCCTCGAGCGCCGCCAGCGCCCGCGCCGCCCGGATCAGCGTCAGCTCGCCGCGCAACCCGTCGGCGCCGAGCGCGGTGCACAGCCGCGCCGCCGCCTCGAGCACGCCGTCGGGCGCGGCCACGCGGCCCAGCCGCTTGCGCGCGGCGACGATCGCCCGCCGCTCGCCTGCCTCCGCCCTGGCCCAGCGCTTGGCGAAGCGGTCCGGGTCGCGATCATAGGCGTCGCGCCGGCGCACCACCTCGACCCGGTCGGCGATCTCGCGCGGCGAGCCGACCTCGACCGACAGCCCGAACCGGTCGAGCAGCTGCGGCCGCAGCTCGCCCTCCTCGGGGTTGCCCGAGCCGACCAGGACAAAGCGTGCCGGGTGACGCACGCTCAATCCCTCGCGCTCGACGACATTCTCGCCCGAGGCGGCGACGTCCAGCAGCAGGTCGACCAGATGGTCCTCCAGCAGGTTGACCTCGTCGATGTAGAGAAAGCCGCGATGGGCGCGGGCCAGCAGCCCCGGCTCGAACCGCTTCTCGCCGCTCGCCAGCGCCCGCTCCAGGTCGAGCGAACCGACGACCCGGTCCTCGGTCGCGCCGAGCGGCAGGTCGACGACCGGCGCCGGCACCTCGACGACCGGCGCGCCGGCGGCACAGACCCGGCAGACCGCCGCCGGCCGGTCCGGCGGGCAATTATAGGCGCACCCCTCGCGCGTCGCGATCGGCGGCAGCAAGGCCGCGAGCGCGCGCACGGCGGTGGACTTGCCCGTGCCGCGATCGCCGAAGACCAGCACGCCGCCGACCGATGGGTCGACCGCCGCGATGCGCAGCGCGCGCTTCATCTCCTCCTGACCGACGATCGCCGTGAACGGAAACATGCACCCTCACCTGCCCTTGTTTCCGGCCACTCTGACCGGTTCGTGCCCCGCGCCGCAATCATCGAAAGGCGGAACGGCGTTGGCAAGCGATTTGGACAGTGCTACCGTCAATTCATGTTGACAGTCTCCGCCCCCCGATGAGCCCCCGCGACGACGCCGCCTTCGCCGACCCGCGGCCGCAGGCGGTGGTCATCGGCGCCGGCTTCGGCGGCCTCGCCGCCGCCATCCGCCTCGGCGCGCGCGGCGTCCGCGTCACGCTGATCGACCGGCTCGACGCGCCCGGCGGCCGGGCGACGGCGCTGCGACAAGACGGCTGGCGCTTTGACCTAGGCCCCACCATCGTCACGGCCCCCCACCTCTTCGAGGAGCTCTGGGCGCTCGCCGGCGGGCGCATGGCCGACGACGTCACGCTGGTGCCGCTCGACCCTTTCTACGAGATCCGCTTCGACGACGGCACCCGCTTCCGCGCCCGCGCCGAGCCGCAGGCGGCGCGTGACGAGGTGGGCCGGCTCGCCCCAGCCGACCTCGCCGGCTACGACCGGTTCATGGCCGAGGCGCACGCCATCTTCCGCACCGGCTTCGAGGAGCTCGGCGCCGAGCCGTTCGGCCACCTCTCCGACATGCTCCGCGCCCTGCCCGGGCTCGCCCGCATCCGCGCCGACCGCTCGGTCCACGCCCATGTCGCGGCGCGCGTCAGCGACCCGCGGCTGCGCGCCGCGCTCAGCTTCCACCCGCTCTTCATCGGCGGCAACCCGTTCCGCGTCACCGCCGTCTACAGCCTGATCGCCTATCTCGAGCGCAAATGGGGCGTCCACGCCCCGGTCGGCGGCGCCGCGGCGCTGGCCGACGGGCTCGCGCGCCTCGTCCGGCGCACCGGCGGCACGCTCCGCCTCGGCGCGCAAGCCGACGAGATCCTCGTCCGCGACGGCCGCGCGACCGGCGTCCGCCTCTGCTCGGGCGAGACGCTGCCCGCCGATATCGTCGTCTCGAACGCCGACCCGGTGCACACCTATCGCCACCTGCTCCGCCGGGCGCCGCGCCGCCGCTGGACCGACCGCCGGCTCGACCGGCTGAAGACCTCCATGTCGCTCTTCGTCTGGCATTTCGGCACGCGCGGCACGGCCGGGCGCTGGCCGGATGTCGGCCACCACACCATCCTGATGGGACCGCGCTATCGCGGGCTGATCGACGACATCTTCGCCGGCCGCCTCGCCCCCGACATGAGCCTCTATCTGCACCGCCCCTCGGTCACCGACCCGACGGCGGCGCCCGCCGGCTGCGACGCCTTCTACGCCCTCGCCCCCGTGCCGCATCTCGGCAACGGTGCCGACTGGTCCGACCCCGAGCCATATCGCCGCGCCATCGCCGACCGCCTCGAGGCGACGCTGCCGGGCTTCACCCAGACGATCGAGACCAGCCATCTGATGACCCCGCCCGACTTCCGCGACCGCTACCTCTCGCCGTTCGGCGCCGGCTTCTCCATCGAGCCGCGCCTGACGCAGAGCGCCTGGTTCCGCCCGCACAACAGCTCGGAGGAGGTCGCCGGCCTCTACCTCGTCGGCGCCGGCACGCATCCGGGCGCCGGCCTGCCCGGCGTCCTCTCCTCGGCCGCCATCCTGGACAAGGTCGTCGATGTTCCCGCCTTCGCCTGAGATCCCGCGCGCCGAGCTCGCCGCCTGCGCCGCGGCCATCCGCACCGGCTCCTATTCCTTCCACGCCGCCTCGCGCCTGCTGCCGGCCGCCGTCCGCGACTCGGCCCTCGCCCTCTACGCCTTCTGCCGTCTCGCCGACGACGCCGTCGACCTGGAGGCCCACGACGCCGCCGGGCGCGCCGCCACCCCCTCCCCCCTCGGGGGGGAGGGTCGGGGAGGGGGCGCCGCCAGGCCCCACGCCGAGAGCAGCGAGCAAGCACATGGAGCCCGCGCGCTCGCCGTCACCGGCCTGCGCCGCCGGCTCGAGCGCATCTACGAGGGCCGCCCCGAAAGCCGCGCCGCCGACCGCGCGCTCGCCTGGGTGGTCGAGCGCCACGCGCTGCCCCGCGCGCTGCCCGAGGCGCTGCTCGAGGGCCTGGCCTGGGACGCCGCCGGGCGCCGCTATGCCACGCTTGCCGAGCTGCGCGCCTACGCGGCCCGCGTCGCCGGCAGCGTCGGCGCGATGATGGCCGTGCTGATGGGCGCGCGCTCGGCCGCCCAGCTCGCCCGGGCGACGGATCTCGGCACCGCCATGCAGCTGACCAACATCGCCCGCGACATCGGCGAGGACGCCCGCGCCGGGCGCATCTACCTGCCGCTCGACTGGCTGGCCGCGGCGGGCGTCGATCCCGACCGGCTTCTCGCAGACCCGCGCCCCACCGCGGCGCTCGCCGCCCTGACCGAGCGCCTCCTGGCCGAGGCCGGCCGGCTCTATGCGCGCGCCGACCCCGGCATCGCCCGCCTGCCGCTCGCCTGCCGGCCCGCCATCTTCGCCGCCAGCCTCATCTACGCGGCCATCGGCGACGAGATCGCCCGCGCCGGCCATGACAGCGTCACCCGGCGCGCGCGCACCTCGGGGCGCACCAAGGCCGCGCTCGCCGCCCTGGCGGCGGTGCGCTCGGTGCTGCCGGCCGGCCGGGCCGACGCGGCCCCGCTGCCGGAATGCGCCTTCCTCGTCGAGGCCGCCGCCCGTTCCGGGCCCCGGCGCCGGCCGCGCGAGCAGGCCGAATGGCTGATTGATCTTTTCACCGAACTCGAGAAACGTGACAGGATGCGGCGGAGTTCTATGTCCGAAGCCTGAGGAGAAGGCCCATGGACCAGAGCTGGCTGTCGCTCATCCCCTTCGTCATTGCCTGCGCCGCCGCCGCGGCATCCGGCGCGGCGTTCCCGCCCGGCGAGTGGTACAAGCGCCTCGACCTGCCCAGCTGGACGCCGCCCGACTGGTCCTTCGGCGTCATCTGGACGACCCTCTACGTCCTGATCGCCTGGGCCGGCTGGCGCGTCGGCCTGCGCGCGCCCGCGGGCGAGGCGGCGCTGCCGCTCGGCCTCTGGGCCTGCCAGATCGGGCTCAACGTCCTCTGGACGCCGGTCTTCTTCGGCCTGCGCCGGCCGGACGCGGCCGTGCCGGTGGTCGTGCTGCTCTGGATCTCGGTCGCCGCCATGGTCGGCAGCTTCATGGCGATCGATGCCTGGGCGGGCTTTGCCATGCTGCCCTACCTCGTCTGGGTGACGATTGCCGCCGCGCTCAACATCTCCGTCTGGCGCCGCAACCCCCGCGCCCACCGGATCGCGGCGGAATAGCCGAGGTGGACGGCATGCGCCCCTGGCTGCCGCTGATCGGCGAGGCGCTGCCGGTCGCCGTCCTGCTGCTGCTCGGCTGGCGCGAGCTCCGCGTTCTCAAACGCCTCCGCCTGGAGCGCGAGGCCAGGGCGCGCGCCGAACCCGCCGACTGAGGCCGCGCACCGCCGGCTCGTCGCGTCGCTCCGATCGGATCCAGGCGCGCGGGGCCCGCGGCGAAAGTCCTTCAGCGGCCGCGCGTGCCCGCGCTCGCCAGGTTCGACGCCGCAAAGAGCAGGGCCGCGACGGCGACGATCGTCGGCCCGGTCGGCGTGTCGAGCCGCCAGGACGCCGCGAGCCCCGCCAGGACAGCAACGCCGCCGATCAGCGCCGCGAGGCCGGCCATGACCTCGGGCGAGCGGGCGAAGGGGCGCGCCGCGGCCGCCGGAATGATCAGGACGGAGGCGATCAGCAGCGCGCCCACCACCTTGATCGCGACGGCGACGACGATGGCGAGCGTCAGCGTCAGAACCTGCTGCTCCCGGCGAGGATCGATGCCGCTGGCATAGGCGAGATCCGGGTTCAGCGTCGCCGTCAGCAGCGCCGACCAGCGCGCCGCCAGCAGCGCCAGCACCGCCGCCGCGCCGCCCCAGATCACGCCGAGATCGGCCCGGCTGACGGCCAGCAGGTCGCCGAAAAGATAGGCCATCAGGTCGATCCGGGCGCCCGGCAGGAACGACACGGCGACGAGGCCGAAGGCCAGCGCCGAATGCGCCCCGACGCCGAGCAGCGTGTCAGCCGCATAGGTGCGCCCCGTCAGCGTCGAGACCGCCAGCGCCATCGCCGCGGCCACGACGAGCACGCCGAGGTGGATATCGATCGCCAGCGCGAGCGACAGAGCGACGCCGAGGATGCCGGCATGCGCCGTGGCGTCGCCGATATAGGCCATGCGCCGCCAGACGACGAAGCAGCCGAGCGGGCCCGCAGCAAGCGCCACCCCGAGCCCAGCCAGCGCCGCGCGCACGATGAACTCCTCCGGCATCAGCCGGCGCCCGCGTTTTCGTCGTGGCGATGGTCGTGGTGGTGCTGGTAGAGCGCCAGCGCCCCCGCCGTGCCGGTGCCGAACAGCGCCCGGTACTCTGGCGCGGCCGAGACGACGGTCGGCGTGCCCTGGCAGCAGATGTGCCCGTTCAGGCAGACGACGCGGTCCGAGGCCCGCATGACGACGTGCAGGTCGTGGCTGACCATCAGGACGGCGCAGCCGAGCTCGGCGCGCAGCGCCGCGACAAGGGCGTAGAAGGCGGCGGTGCCGGGCTGGTCGAGCGCCTGCGTCGGCTCGTCGAGCAGCAGCAGGCCCGGCTCGGCCAGCAGCGCGCGCGCCAGGAGCACGCGCTGGAACTGGCCGCCCGAGAGCGCCGCCATCGGCCGGTCGTAGAGCTCGGCCATGCCGACCCGCACCAGGGCCGCCTCGGCCGCCCGCCGCTCGCGGCGCCGCGGCAGCCCGAGAAAGCGGCCGACGGCGAGCGGCAGCGTCGGGTCGAGCTCGAGCCGCTGGGGAACGTAGCCGACGCGCAGCCCGGGGGCGCGCACGATCCGGCCCGCCGAGACCGGCACCGCGCCGATCAGCGCCCGCAGGAGCGTGGTCTTGCCTGACCCGTTGGGGCCGACGATGGTCACGATCTCGCCGGGCTCGATCGCCAGGTCGATGCCGTGCAGCACGGCGCGCCCGGCCATGCTTCACGCGGACGCCCTGCACAGCGATCAGGCTCATGGCGCCTGCGCGGCGCTGCAGGCGGGGCAGACGCCCTCGGCCTCGATCACCGTCCGCTCGATGCGGAAGCCGATCTCGTCGGCGCTTGGGCCGATCGCGCGCTCGGCGACGTTCGCCTCCGCCTCGGCCACCGTGCGGCACAGCCGGCAGACCATGAAGGCCGGCCTGTGGCGCTTTGCCGGGGTGGGACAGGCGACGAAGGCGTTCAGCCCCTCGATTCGATGCGCGAACCCGTGCTCGACGAGGAAATCGAGCGCGCGATAGGCGACCGGCGGGTGCGCGCCCAGGCCCTCGGCGGCCATGCGCGCGAGGACGTCATAGGCGCCGAGCGCCTTGTGCTCTTCCAGCAGGATCTCGAGCGCCCGGCGGCGCAGCGCGGTCAGGCGCAAGCCTCGCTCGGCGCAGATCGCCTCGACGGCCTCCACGCTCCTGGCGATGCATCCCGCGTGATCGTGAGACGCGAAAGGGAGCGTCGTTGTTTCCGTCATCGGCGTCCCGCTTCGGCCTTGCGTGTGATGGTATCATATAACATTGTCGCCGGCGACCCGCTTGCTGATCGAGCAGAAGGAATTGCTCAGTGACTCTCAGGGCCCTTGTCCTTCTGGCGCTGGCCGCCGGCCCCGCACTGGCCGATCCGAAGGTCGCGACCGACATCCCGCCGGTGCATTCGCTGGTCGCCCGTGTCATGCTGGGCGTTGGTGCGCCCGACTTGATCCTGCCGCCCGGCGCATCGCCGCATGGCTACTCGATGCGCCCGTCCGAAGCCAGGGCGCTCGCCGATGCCGACGTGGTGATCTGGACCGGGGCGGCCCTGACGCCGTGGCTCGGGCGGGCGATCGAGACGCTCGCACCGCAAGCGACGACGCTTGAACTGCTCGGCGTACCGGGAACGATCCTGCTCGGGTTCCGCGAAGGCGCGACCTTCGAGCGGCACGATCACGGCGGCATGGAGGACGGCCATGGCAGCGGCGTCACCGGTCACGACGCCAAGCCCGAAGATCAACACCACGACGATGCGCACGGTGCCGTCGATCCGCATGCATGGCTCGATCCCCAGAACGCAGAGCTCTGGCTTGACGCGATCGCCGGTACGCTTGGCCGTGCCGACCCCGAGCATGCGGACGCATACGCGCGCAACGCCGCCGACGCGCAAGCCGATCTCGACGCATTGACGCGCGAGATCTCGACGATGCTGGACCCGATCAGGGGCAGGCCCTTCATCGTCTTTCACGACGCCTATCACTCTTTCGAAGCCCGCTTCGGGCTGGAGGCCGCGGGCGCGGTCTCGCTCGGCGATGGCTCGACGCCCAGCCCAGCGCGCGTCGCAGCGATCCGCGGCGCCGTTCGCGACACCGGCGCGGCTTGCGTCTTTGCCGAGCCGCAATTCGCGCCGAGCCTCGTCGAGACCGTCGTCGAAGGCACGCAGGCGCGGGCGGCCGTCCTCGACCCGCTCGGTGCCATGCTTGCGCCCGGGCCAGAGCTCTACCCGGCCCTCCTGCGCCAGCTGGCCGAAGACCTGCGCGACTGTCTCGACACGGCCGGCTGAAGGGATTCACCGGCGCTTAACGCGTCAGCGCTGATGGTGAGGCCCTTGGTCAATCCTCTCCGCAGGACGGTCGGACGGCGCCACCGGCTGAGCACCGGCGATGGAGCTCCTGATGAAAATCCCGACCCTGGACATCCGCCGCTGTCGCCGGACGGCGGCTGGCCTGGTGCTCGCATCGGCCGGGGTCGCCGGTGCCGCGGCCACCACCCTGCTGGAAGCCGAGCTGCCGGGCGGCGAGTTCTCCGGCGACTGGCGCGCGCCGACCGTCGTCGCCGCCGGAATCGACCGCATCGCCGGAACGGGCGGCCTGCAGTCGGACGACTATTTCCTCTTCATCCATTTGCCGCCCGGCGCGCAGTCGCTGGTCTTCCGCTTCGACGCGCCGGCCGGGATCGGCTACAGCTATTCCGCGGGCGGCACGATCCTGTTCGACACAAAGCCGTTCGACTATGAATGGGCCGGCACCTGGTCGGCCACGGTCCAGCTCGACCACAACCGTCGCCAGCAAAGCGTGACACTGACGCTGCCGGACAGCTTTCGCGGTCAGCTGTTCGTCGCCCTCAACTTCACGCATGGCGAGGGGATCGAGTACTCAATCGACGTGCCCTCGAATGCCCTGATCCTGGCCCGCACGCACGCAGATCTCCCCAGGATACCGCTGCCCGCTTCAAGCGCGCTGCCCGGCCCTCGCAAGGTTGCGACCGGCACATAGGCGGCCGCTTCGGGGGCGTCAGGCGAGCATCAATCGGGGCAACATCAATGCGAGCTCGGGGAAGGCGAGCGTGATCATCAGCCCGATCACCTGCAGCGTGACGAACGGAATGATGCCCTGATAGATCTCCTGCATCTTCACCGAGCTCGGCGCCACGCCCTTCATGTAGAACAGCGCAAAGCCGAAAGGCGGCGTCAGAAAGCTGGTCTGCAGGTTCACCGCCACCAGAATCGCGAACCAGTAGATCACCTGTTCCTGGACATATTGCATCTGCGCCACGTTCGTCGGCGCGTCGAGACCCAGATGCGGTGCGAAGGTGCCGGCCATCGAGCGGATGATCGGGTCGAACACCGGCAGGATAATCAGCGTGATCTCGAGAAAGTCGAAGAAGAACCCCAGCAGGAAGATCGCAAACATCAGCATGAACAGCAAATTCCACGGCGTCAGCTCGAGGTACTCGATCAGATTGATGATCAGGTCCTCGCCATAGACGTTGCGGAACAGCGTCGAGAATGCCGTGGCGCCGACGAAGATGAAGAAGATCATCGCGGTCGTCAGCGCGGTGCGGTGGCAGACATCCTTCAGGACGTTGTAGCCCAGCGTGCCGTTGACCAGGGCAAGCACCAGCGAGCCGAAGGCGCCCACCCCGGCGGCCTCGGTCGGGGTCGCCCAGCCGGCGAAGATCGAGCCGAGCACCATGATGATGAGGAAGATCGGCGGCACGAAGCCCTTGAGGATGCCGCCGAACAGCGTCGGGCCCTCGCGTTTGCCGATCCACATCGAGGCCAAAAAGACCGCCAGGAAGGCGATCAGCGCCCAGTTCACCTCGCCCCCGGCGATCCGCACCTCGCCGAGCAGAACTGTCAGCAGGATCAGGCCGACCGACATCGCGAAGAAGAGACCGACATTCCCCCAGTTGGTGGGACGCAGATCGATCTCGTCCTCGTCGATGGGGGGCGCGATGCTGGGGTTCAGCGACGCGCGCGCGAGAATGTAGAGAAAATAGAGGCCCGACAGCACCAGCCCCGGCAGGATGGCCCCGATGAAGAGGTTGCCGACCGAGACCGCCATCAGGTTGGCCATCAGGACCAGCATGATCGATGGCGGAATCAGGATGCCGAGCGTCGCCGAGGCGGCGATCGTGCCCGTGGCGAGCTGCGGCGAATATCCCCGCGCCAGCATCGTCGGCAGGGCCAGCAGCGTCATCATCACGACCGAGGCGCCGATGATACCGGTCGTCGCCGCCATGATCGTGCCCATCACGGTGACCGACAGGGCCAGGCCGCCGGGCACCCGCCGCAGCATGATCTGCAGGATGTGCAGGAGGTCCGCGGCGACGCGCGAGCGTTCGAGCATCGTGCCCATGAAGACAAAGAGCGGAATCGCCACCAGGATGGGGTTCTGCACCGCGCCCGAGGCGCCGTCGCCGCCCCAGATGCGATTCACGACGCCGAAAAAGATGTTGATGTCGAGGATGTCGAGCCAGATCGCGATCAGGCCCCAGATCAGCGACACGCCGCCCAGCGCAATCGCCACCGGCAGCCCGGTGAAGAGCACCAGCGCCAGCGTGACGAACATATAGGCGCCGATGTATTCGTAGAGATGGTCCTCGACGAACCAGGTCCACCAATCGATCACGTCCGCGTCCCCTCGATGCCGGGCTGGTCGTCGTCCACCGCCCTCGGCAGCGTGGGCAGGTCGGTGAAGTACTGGATCTCGTCCTCGGCGATCGCCTGCTCCTCATAGTCGCCGAAGAGGTAGGCGAGAGAGCGGATGAACGTCGCGACCGCCGCCAGCAGCGCGAACAGGAATCCCCAGATCAGGAACGACTTGATGATATAGCGCATGCCGAGGCCGACCTGGCTCTCGGAGCCCTCGCCCTGCGCCCAGGACGCCGAGGTCATCGTCCAGGCGAACCAGATCATGACGCAGAGAAACGGGATGCCGAAGATCGCGAGGCCGACCGTCTCGAGCCAGGCCTGCTTCCGGCGGCCGAGATGCTCGCGGAAGATGTCGACCCGCACATGCGCGTTCAACAGATAGGCATAGCCGAAGCACAGCAGCAGCAGCGCGCCGTGCAGATGCCACTCCAGGTCCTGCAGGATGAACGAGATGGAAAAGCCGTGCGTGATCGTGAATTCGGCCGACCAAGCGTTGATGAAGTGGATCTTGCGCGTGATCACGTCGAACATGATCAGCGCGATCAGCGGCAGGATCAGCCAGCTCGCGAGCTTGCCGACGCCGCGCGAGACGCGGTCGAGGACATCCGCCAGGCCCAGCAGCGCACGCATGCTCGCTCAACCTTCCGAGGCGGGGGCCCGAAAGCCCCGCGCGACGACGCCGGGCTTTCGGTGAAGAACGGCCGACGCCAGGCGTCGGCCGTCGCGGCGCAGCAGCAAGATCACCGGTGCCGACCGGTTCTCAGCGCAGATACGCCTTGTTGCCCCAGATCTTGTACTTCTCGTGGAAGGCGTTGTAGCTGTCCATCAGCCGCTTGACGTCGGCATTCGCCGCCAGTTCCTCCTGCAGGACTTCGTTCCAGGCCTGGCGGAACTGGTCGAGCTGCTCGGGCGTCCAATCGACATTGGTGACGCCGTCCTTCTCGTTGGCGATCATCGCGTCTGGCTGCGACGCCTCGCCATCGGCCAGCTCGTAGGCGATGTTCATCTTGCAGGCGGTCTCAAGCATCGCCTTGAAGTTGTCCGGCAGCGCGTTCCAGGCATCCATGTTCACCAGCAGCTCGTTCGTCGTCGATTGCTGGTGCCAGCCGGGGAAGTAATTGTACTTCGCCACCTGATAGAAGCCGTAGGACCGGTCCATCGACGGCATCGAGAACTCGGTCGCGTCGATCGTGCCGAGCTCGAGCGCCGGATAGATGTCGCCGCCCGCGAGCTGCTGCGTGGCCACGCCGAATTTCTGCATCACTTTGGCGCCCACGCCAAAGAAGCGCATCTTCAGGCCCTTGAGCTGCTCGAGATTGTCGATCGGCGTGCGGAACCACCCGGACGTCTCGGGCGGGATCATGCCGCAATACATGTACTTGATGTTGTCCTTGGCGTATATTTCGCCGATGATGTCGTTGCCGCCGCCGTTCATCAGCCAGGCGTTGAACTCGACGGCGCCCGGGCCGAACGGCCAGGTCGACGCGAAGGCATAGGCCGAGTTCTTGCCCTGGTTCGCGCCCGGGGTGCCGTAAGCCGCCTCGAAGGCGCCCTGCTGGATCGGGTCGTAATAGGCATAACCGCCGGCCAGCGCGCCTGGCTCGAACACCTTGATGTCGAAATCGCCGCCCGACATCGCGCGCACGGCGTCGGCGATCCGGCCCGCATTCGGCCCGAGGACGGCGATGTTGCTGCCATAGGCGTTGTGCATCTTCCAACGCACCTTCTCGGCCAGCGCATCCCCCGTCGAAAACGACGCCATGAGGATCGCCGCGAATGCGGCGCCTGCGACCCTTCCAAAGCTGAGAGCCTTCATTCGACTTCCTCCCCTGAGCCGGGCCGTCAAAGGCCCGAGACTGTTGCGGCCCGACATTCCCCGTCCCGGATCTCGCTCGGGGCAGTGAACCCGTGCGATGGGAGGGAGTCAAACGCTTTCCGAAGGCTTATTGCGCCGAATGAATGCGAGACGAAAGTTTATTCCCGCCCGCGTCGACGGGCCGGACTCCGCTTCGCGCATGGAGCGACACGGCCGGGCGAAAGCCCGGCCCATCCCCTGCTCTCAGGCGCTCGCCAGCGACGCCGGAAGCGCTTCGGCGAGAAGAGCCAGATCCGGCTCGCGCCCCGCGCTGATGCGGATGCACCGGTCGAGCGGCGGCACGCCCGGCATCCTGACGAAGACGTCGCGGGCGATCAGCTCGCGCAGCACGGACCGCGCGAAATCTCCGTCACGGCCGCAATCGACCGTAACGAAATTCGTCGCCGAAGGCAGCGCCGTCATGCCGTTCGCCGCGGCGATCTCCGCGATCCGGCGGCGGGCGGCGGCGACCTGCTCGACCACCGCGGCAAGGTGTGCGCCATCTCGCAGGGCCGCCAACGCTGCCTCTTGCGCGATGCGGCTGACGCCGAAATGGTTGCGCACGCGGTCGAACGCCGCGGCCACCTCGGGATGCGCCACGGCATAGGCGATGCGCAGCCCGGCCAGACCATAGGCCTTGGAGAAAGTGCGGAACCGGATCACCCGCGGGTCGTCCGGGTTCCAGGCGGGCGCCGTGCCCTCTGGCGCGAACTCGACATAGGCCTCGTCGAGGCAGAGGAGCGTGCCTTGCGGCAGCGCCTCGATGAGCGCCTGCACGCGGGCGGCACCGTGCCAGCTGCCCATCGGATTGTCCGGATTGGCGAGGAAGACCAGCTTCGGCCGATGCTCGCGCGCCGCCGCGGCCAGCGCGTCGGGGTCCTCGGCATCGTCGCGATAAGGCACGGTGACCAGCCGCCCGCCATAGCCCGCAACGTGGTAGTTGAAGGTCGGATAGGCGCCGAGCGAGGTCACGACCGTGTCGCCCGGCTCGACGAAAAGCCGCACGGCGTAGCCGAACAGCCCGTCGATCCCCTCGCCGATGACGATGCACTCGGGCGACAGGCCGTGATGGCTGGCCAGCGCCCGGCGCAGCTCGTGGATGTTCGGGTCGCAGTACATCCACGCCTCGGGCGCGGCGCGGCGCATCGCCTCGACGGCGGCGGGCGAGGGGCCGAAGACGCTCTCGTTCGCCCCGATCCGCGCCCGAAACGCCCGCCCGCGCGCCCGCTCCTGCGCCTCGGGTCCGACGAAGGGGACGGTCGCCGGCAGACCCTCGACGATCCGGGTGAACGCGCGGGCGGGCCAGTTCGGACACCGTCTCAGGCGCGTCCACGGAGCCACCTCGCGGCATCCATGGCGAAGTAGGTCAGCACCCCGGCGCAGCCGGCGCGCTTGAAGGCCATCAGGCTCTCGATCATCACCTTGTCGCCGTCGAGCCAGCCATTGCGCGCCGCCGCCTGCAGCATCGCGTACTCGCCCGAGACCTGGTAGGCGAAGGTCGGCACGCGGAATTCGTCCGCCACCCGCCGGCAGATGTCGAGATAGGGCATCCCCGGCTTGACCATCACCATGTCGGCGCCTTCGGCCAGGTCGGCCGCCACCTCGCGCAGCGCCTCGTCCGAGTTGGCGCAGTCCATCTGATAGGTCTTCTTGTCGCCGCGCAACGCGCCGCCCGAGCCGACCGCATCGCGGAAGGGCCCGTAGAAGGCGCTCGCATACTTCGCCGCATAGGACATGATCGTCACATGCGGGAAGTCGTGCTCCTCGAGCGCCCGGCGGATCACCGCGATGCGCCCGTCCATCATGTCGGACGGGCCGAGGATGTCGCAGCCCGCCTCGGCCTGCGCCAGCGCCTGGCGCTCCAGCGCCAGCAGCGTCTCGTCGTTGGCGATCTCGATGCCGCGCTCGGTGTCGCGCACGATGCCGTCATGGCCGTCCGAGTTGTAGGGGTCGAGCGCCACGTCCAGCATGACGCCGAGGTCAGGCACTGCCTCCTTCACCGCCCGCGTCGCGCGGCAGACGAGGTTCTCCGGGTTCCACGCCTCCTCCGCCTCGGAGGTCTTCACCGCCGGATCGGTGAAGGGAAAGATCGCGATCGCCGGGATGCCGAGTTCGGCCACCTCCTCGGCGCGCCGCACCAGCCGGTCGATCGTCAGCCGCGCCGCGCCGGGCATCGAGGGGATCGGCTCGTCGCGCCCCTCGCCATCGACGACGAAGCAGGGCCAGATCAGGTCGCCGGGGGTGAGCACGTTCTCGGCCACCAGCGCCCGGATCCAGGGCGCCTGGCGCAGCCGCCGCGGTCGGCTGGCCGGAAACGGGGCGGGTTGCAGCATGGGCTTTGGTCCTTGTAATCGGGCGCGACACTAGGCGGCGCCGGCCCATGGGGCAAGGGGCCGAACCAGCAGGCCACGAGCAGGTCGGGCCAGCAGATCGGGCCAGCAGATCGGGAGGGGCGAGCGTGGGCGAGCCAGAGATCCTCTTCGAGCAACGCGGCCGCCTCGGCCTCGTGACGTTGAACCGGCCGAAGGCGATGAACGCGCTGACGCACGGCATGGCAGTGGCGCTGGAGGGCCGGCTCGATGCCTGGGCGGGCGACGCCTCGATCGGCATCGTCGCCATCCGCGGCGCCGGCGAGCGGGCCTTCGCCGCCGGCGGCGACATCAGGGCGCTCTACGACGCCGGGCGCCCGGGGCATGGCGATGGCCGGCGCAACTTCGCCTTCTTCGCTGACGAATACCGGCTGAACACCAAGATCAAGCGCTACCCCAAGCCCTATGTCGGCCTGATGGACGGCATCGTCATGGGCGGCGGTGTCGGCGTCTCGGTGCACGGGACCCGGCGCGTGGCGGGCGACCGCACCATCTTTGCCATGCCCGAGACGGGGATCGGCCTCTTTCCGGATGTCGGCGCCACCTATTTCCTGCCGCGCCTGCCGGGCCGGACCGGCATGTGGCTGGGCCTGACCGGCGCGCGGCTGAAGACGGCCGACGCCGTCGCCTGCGGCATCTGCGACATCCACGTGCCCACGCCCGTCATGGACGAGGTGCTGGACGCGCTGGCCGGCTTCGATAGCGCGGGCCGCGAGCCGCTGGACGTTCTCGACTGGACGCTCGCGGCCTTTGCCCGTGTCCCTGAAGGCGAGACCGTGCTTGACCGCCACCGCGAGCGCATCGACCGCTGCTTCGGCGCCGACGGCGTCGAGGCCGTGCTGGCGGCGCTGGCCGCCGATGACCACCCCTGGTCGGCCGAGCAGCGCGACGCAATCCTGACCAAATCGCCGAGCTCGACGCGCATCGCCTTCCGCCAGATCCGCGAGGGCGCGGACCTCGACTTCGAGGACTGCATGCGCCTCGAATACCGCCTCGCCCGCTACTGCATGACGCATCACGACTTCTACGAGGGCGTGCGCGCGGTGATCATCGACAAGGACAGCCGCCCGCGCTGGGAGCCGGCGACGCTGGCCGGGGCGACGGACGCCTTCGTCGCCGAGGCCTTCGCCCCGCTCGGCCAGGAGGAGCTGCGCCTGTAGGGCGGGTGCAACCCGCCACGATGGAGCGGTGGGCTGCGCCCACCCTATTCCGCCGCGCGCCGGGCCGCCGCCCGGCCGTCCACGATCGTCACGTCGCGCTTCGGGTATGGGATCCGCACGCCATTGGCCTTCAGCGTGTCCCAGATCGCCAGGTAGACGCCGCCGCGGACATTGGTCAGCCCTTGGCTCGGGTCGTGGATCCAGAAGCGCGTGATGAAGTCGATCGAGCTGTCGCCGAAGCCGACGATGTGACAGACGGGCGCGGGCTCGGAGGCGACGCGCGGCACCGTCTTGGCCGCATCGACGACGATCCTGCGCACGAGATGCGGGTCTGACTCGTAGCTGACGCCGAAATAGATATCGAGCCGCACCAGGTCGGACGAATGCGACCAGTTCACCACCTGCCCGGTGATCAGGTCCTCGTTCGGGATCAGGTATTCGCGCCCGTCGCGCGTCAGCACCGAGACGCAGCGCGCCCCCAGCGAGGTGATCCAGCCGAACGTCTCGCCGAGCGAGATGACGTCGCCGGGCTTGATCGACTTGTCCATCAGCAGGATGACGCCCGAGACGAGGTTCGACACGATCTTCTGCAGGCCGAAGCCGAGCCCCAGCCCGATCGCGCCCGACAGCACCGTCAGGCTCGTCAGGTCGAAGCCGACCGTCTGCAGCGCCACGACGATCGCGATCGCGAAAAGCGCGATGCGGACCAGCTTGTCCGACAGCACCTTCATCGAGGGCGAGATGTCCTCGTCGCGTTCGATGCGCGCCGCGACCAGCCGGCTGATCCACGATGCCAGCGTCAGCAGCACCGCCAGGATGACGATGACCTTCAGCATCAGGAACAATGACAGCCGGACCTGGCCGAGCTGGACGGCGGCGCTGTCGAGCACGCCCTCGGCCTCGTCGATCCAGCCGAGCAGCTGCAGGGTCACGAACGCCCAGGCGCCCCACGAGACCAGCAGCCGGGCGAACCGATTGCGGATCAGCCGCGTCGTGATCGCGACAAAGACCCAGGCCGTCGCCAGGCTGGCCCCGAGCGCCACCAGATAGCTGCGGCTCGGCCAGGTGACGGTCTGGAGCACGGCGACCGCAACCCAGGCGAGCACGACGAAGATCAGCGGCCGCAATCGGTGATAGATGATCAGCATCAGCCGCAGCCGCGCCTTGCTGGCGTTCTCCAGGCCGGACATCCAGGCCCGGATGCGCGGCGACAGCCAGCGATCGAGCAGGTGCGCGGCCAGGAAGCAGGCCAGGAGGATGCCGATCTGATAGAGGCGCCAGGGCTGCAGCAGCGCGGTCGCCGTGTTCTCGAGCTTCGGCCAGAACCGGGTCAACCAGTCGTTCAGGGCGTCGACATCCATGCGCCGAGAATAAGCGGTTCAGATCGCCTGTCGACAGCCGTGCCCGCCGGCGCGCAGTCCAGGCCCTTGGCCTGCTGGGGATCGGCTGCGTCTATTCCCTGTTCTCGGCCAACCGGAACTGTATCGTTCAGGAACAGAATTCCGCAAAACGCGATGCAGAGTCGAAAATTTGACGTGACTTTGCCACGAAGGTATCTACTGCCCCGCGACAGAGCCGTTTGCGTGCGCCGATACTCTGTCGCTGTAGTCGGAGGCGCAGGGCTGGAAGAGGCACCTGTTTGACGTGCCTGGCTTGAGGAGTACAGATTTGCGGAACCATCATTGCTATCGCCGCCATGGTTGCGGCGCTCTCGACCGCGGCGACTGCCGCTTCGCTGCAGACGGTTCAGTACACGAATGATGCGAGCTTCGTCAGCGCGCTGGGGGCCGGCGGCGACAAGGCGGTGGCCGAGTTCCGCTGGGGCAACAATGCGAACAATGGCGACTGGGAAGTCGGCGTCGGCTTCCCGACGTCGTCGCCCGGCAACTTCAACCAGGCCAACACCGTCTGGTCGGGCAATGAGAGCTTCAAGCTCACCTATGACGGCGCCGGCGGGCTTACGCTGGATTTCAACGGAACGTCGTCCTTCCTCAGCCATGCGGTCGATCCGCAAGGCTTCAATGCGCTCGCGGTCCGCGCGAATGGCACGCGCGGCGACGTGACGATCAGCAACCTGGAATTCAACGGCATGGGGTTCGGGCCCCTCGTCGCCGATGATGTCATCTCGTACATCGCCCTGACCAATCTCGACCTCGACAGCATGTGGATGCTGACCGGCAACATCAACTTCAACCCGGTCAGCGACGGGTCGAGCGCGAACAGGGGCTCGGCGCCGGGCTTCCAGGTCAAGCTGGCCGACCTGCCGGTCTCGGACGTGCCGCTGCCCGCGGCGGTGTGGTCGCTGCTCGCGGCCCTGACGGGTCTTGGCCTGATCGGCCGGCGCCGCCGCGCCACCGCCTGATCGCCGCCCGATCGCCGCCTGATCGCCGCCCTCCGAGGCCGTGATCTTCCGAGGGCCCGCTCCGGCGGGCCCTTTTTCCATTCGGCGCAGGTCCGGGGCGACCGCTCCGAAGATCGCCAGGCCGATAAGCGCGGCCAGCCACTCTCGCCACCTTGCGCGCCGGCCCGCCGGGCGCTACGTGCCCGCGCATGACGCACGTGGCAAAGATCGCCCCGGGCGCCGTCGCGGTTGGCGGCGCGCCCGAGGGCTGGGACGCAAAGCTGATCGCCGACCAGGTCGCAAAGCTCGGCAAGCCGCTCATTCATATCGCCCGCGACGATGCGCGCGCCGCCGCCATGGCCGAGGCGCTCGGCATCTTCGCGCCCGGCCTGCCCGTCCTGCAGCTGCCCGCCTGGGACTGCCTGCCCTATGACCGGGTCTCGCCGAACCCGGCGATCTCGGCCGCGCGCATGGCGACGCTGGCGGCGCTCGCGCATGGCTGGGACCGCCCGTCGGTGGTGCTGACCACCGTCGCCGCGGCGACGCAGCGCGTGCCGGCCCACGAGATCGTCCGGGATCTCAGCTTCACGGCGACGGTCGGCCGTCAGGTCGACCTCGACGCGCTGCTGCGCTGGCTGACGGACATGGGTTTCAACCGCGTCTCGACGGTGATCGAGCCCGGCGACTTCGCCGTCCGCGGCGGCATCGTCGACCTCTTCGCGCCGGGCGACGCGCTGCCCGTGCGCCTCGACTTCTTCGGCGACGTGCTCGAGGGCGCGCGCCGCTTCGATCCCGAGAGCCAGCGCACGGTCGAGAAGGTCGCGCGGGTGGAGCTCGCCCCCGCCTCCGAGGTCGTGCTCGACGGCGCGTCGATCCAGCGCTTCCGCATGCGCTACCGCGAGACCTTCGGCGCCGCGCGGCCCGACGACCCGCTCTACGCCGCCGTCTCCGAGGGGCGGAAGCACCAGGGCATGGAGCACTGGGTGCCGCTCTTCCAGGAGCGGATGGAGACCGTGTTCGACTACGTGCCCGGCGCCCAGGTCACGCTCGACCACCGCGCCGACGAGGCCGCGGCCGCCCGCCTCGACATGATCGCCGAGCACTACCAGGCCCGCGCCGGCGCAGGCGGCGCCGGCGAGGCGCCCTATCGGCCCTGCCCCCCCGAATTGCTCTACCTCGACGACGCGGGCTGGCAGCGCGCGCTCGCCGACCGGGCCGCATCCAGGGGGGTGCGCCGCTTCGCCCCGGAGCGGCCGGCGCTCGGCCCCGGCATCGTCGACGCGGGCGCCCGCATCGGCCGCTCCTTCGCCTCCGAGCGCCAGCAGGAGGGCGTGAACGTCTTCCAGTCGCTGGTCGATCACGCGAAGGCGCGCGCGAAGCACGGGCCCGTGGTCATCGCCTCCTATTCCGAGGGCGCGCGCGAGCGCCTCGGCACGCTGCTGGCCGACCACGGGCTCGATGGCGCGCGCCAGATCGCCGCCTGGAAGGACGTCAAGCCCGGCGTCAACCTGCTCGTCTGGGGCCTCGAGCGCGGCTTCGAGGCGCCGGACGTCACGGTCATCTCCGAGCAGGACGTCCTTGGCGACCGGCTGATCCGCAAGGCCCGCCGGGCGCGGCGCGCCGAGAACTTCCTGACCGAGCACCAGTCGCTCACCCCCGGCGACCTCGTCGTGCACGCCGACCACGGCATCGGCCGGTACACCGGGCTCGAGACCGTCACCGCCGCCGGCGCGCCGCACGAGTGCCTCGCGCTCGAATACCATGGCGGCGACCGCCTCTATCTGCCCGTCGAGAACATCGAGCTCCTGACCCGCTACGGCCAGGAGACGGGCGAGCTCGACCGGCTGGGCGGCGGCGCCTGGCAGGCCAAGAAGGCCAAGCTCAAGCAGCGCATCCGCGACATGGCCGAGCGCCTGATCGCGGTGGCCGCCGAACGCGCGCTGCGCAAGGCGGACGTGCTCGAGCCCGAGGCCGACAGCCACGCCTACGAGCGCTTCTGCGCCCGCTTCCCCTATCAGGAGACGGACGACCAGCTGCGCGCCATCGCCGACGTGCTCGCGGACATGGGCAGCGGCCGGCCGATGGACCGCCTGATCTGCGGCGATGTCGGCTTCGGCAAGACCGAGGTGGCGCTGCGCGCCGCCTTCATCGCCGCCCTGTCGGGCGTGCAGGTCGCCGTGATCGCGCCCACCACGCTGCTGGCGCGCCAGCACGCCAAGACCTTCGCCGAGCGCTTTGCCGGCACCGGCCTGCGCGTCCGCCAGCTCTCGCGCTTCATCCCCGCCAAGGAGGCGGCCGAGACGCGCAAGGGGCTGGAGGACGGCTCGATCGCCATCGTCGTCGGCACGCACGCGCTGCTGGCGAAATCGGTCAAGTTCTGCAAGCTCGGCCTGCTCGTCATCGACGAGGAGCAGCATTTCGGCGTCGCCCACAAGGAGCGGCTGAAGGCGCTGCGCGCCGACGTCCACGTCCTGACCATGACGGCGACGCCCATTCCGCGCACGCTGCAGCTCGCCATGTCGGGCGTGCGCGAGCTCTCGGTCATCGCCACGCCCCCCGTCGACCGCCTCGCCGTGCGCACCTATGTCGCGCCCTTCGACACGGTCACGGTGCGCGAGGCGCTGCTGCGCGAGCGCTATCGCGGCGGCCAGGCCTTCTTCGTCGTGCCGCGCATCGCCGACCTGCCCGAGGCCGAGGAATGGCTGAAGGAGAATGCGCCCGAGGTCAGCTACCTGGTCGCGCACGGCCAGATGGCGGCGACCGAGCTCGATGACCGGATGAACGCCTTCTACGACGGCCGCTACGACGTGCTGCTCTCGACCACCATCATCGAATCCGGCCTCGACATCCCCACCGCCAACACGCTGATCGTCCAGCGCGCCGACATGTTCGGCCTCGCCCAGCTCTACCAGCTGCGCGGCCGCGTCGGCCGCGCCAAGCTGCGCGCCTATGCGTATCTCACGACCCAGCCGCGCAAGCCGCTGACCCCGCAGGCCGACCGGCGCCTGCGCGTGCTCGGCTCGCTCGACACGCTCGGCGCCGGCTTCCAGCTCGCCAGCCACGACCTCGACATCCGCGGCGCCGGCAACCTGCTCGGCGAGGAGCAGTCGGGCCACATCCGCGAGGTCGGCTTCGAACTCTATCAGGAGATGCTGGAGGAGGCGATCGCCCGCCTGCGCAGCGGCGAGGACGCGGAGGCCCAGCCCGAGGGCGGCTGGTCGCCGCAGATCAATCTCGGCGTGCCCGTCCTGATCCCCGACGACTATGTGCCCGACCTCGACGTCCGCCTCGGGCTCTACCGCCGGCTCTCGGGCCTAGACAGCCGCGCCGATCTCGAGGGCTTCGCCGCCGAGCTGCATGACCGCTTCGGCAAGCTGCCGGCCGAGGTCGAGACGCTGCTGAAGATCGTCCGGGTCAAGACGATGTGCAAACGCGCCGGCGTCGAGCGCCTCGATACCGGCCCCAAGGGCGCGACCGTCATCTTCCGGCACAACAAGTTCTCGGACCCGGCGGGGCTGGTCGACTATCTCCAGGCGCAGAACGGCTTGGCCAAGGTGCGCGACAACCGGCTGGTCATCCGCCGCGACTGGTCCAACGACAAGGACCGGGTACGCGGCGCCTACGCCATCGCCCGCGACCTCGCGCGGATCGCGGAGAAGGCGCAGAAGGCGGCCTGATCGGCGCCGCCTGCGATGCGGCAAGGCAGGGGCGGCAAGGCGGGGGGCAGTGGGCCGCCGGTCAGCCGGCGTCCTCATCGTCGTGGCGGGGCTCAGGCACAGCCTCGGCCGCCATGTGGTCGGCGGCCGGGATCGCCTCGAAATCGATCATAGTGTGGCCGGCGGAATCGGTGAAAATCGTCTCGTCTTCCATGGAACCTCTCGGCTGACCGTGTGCGGTTACCGGGAACGCGGGGGCCGGGGCGCAGTTCCTCAGCCGAGCCGCGGCCAGGTGTCCGCGAGCCGATAGCCGGCGGGCCAGGGATCGTCGGGATCGAGCCACAGCTGCCGCGTGCCGGTCAGCCAGGCCCGCCCGGCGACGGCCGGGACGATCGCCGGCCGGCCGGCGACCGACGCCTCCGCCTCGATCCGGCAGTCGAAGCGCGACCCGATGATCGAGACACCGCGGAAGAGCTCGCCGACCCGCAGCTCGCCCCTGGCATGCAGCACCGCCATGCGCGCCGAGCAGCCGGTGCCGGTGGGCGAGCGGTCGATCTTGCCCGGCCGCACGACGACGGCGTTCCGGCCGGTGGCGACGCCATCGATCCTCTCGACCGGCGCCGCGATCTGGCAAAAGCTGATGTGGTCCCATTCGGGGTTCTCCGGGTGCCGGAACCCCAGCTGCTCGTTCGCCGCGGCGGTGATCCGCATCCCCGTCTCGGCCAGCGCGCGCGCCTCGTCGGGGGCGATCCGGAAGCCCAGCGCGCCCGCGTCGACGATGACGAAGCTGTCGCCGCCATAGGCCGTGTCGACCGCCAGCGTCCCGAGCCCCTCCACCTCCAGCGGGACGCCCAGCCGGTCGGCGAAGCTCGGCACGTTGGTGATCTCGACGCGCTCGACGCGGCCCTGTCGGCAGGCGGCGCGCACCCGCACGAGCCCCGCCGGCGCCTCGAGCACCAGTTCGGTCTCGGGCTCGGTCATCGGCAGGATGCCCGTCTCGAGCAGCACGGTGGCGACGCAGATCGAGTTCGAGCCCGACATCGGCGGCGTATCCTCGGGCTCCATGATGATGAAGCCCATGGCCGCCTCGGGCCGCTTCGGCGGCACCAGCAGGTTGACGTGCCGGAAGACGCCGCCGCGCGGCTCGTTGAGGACGAAATCGCGCAAGCCGCCGTCCCGCGCGATCCAGCGCGACTGCTCCCAGAGCGTCGCGCCCGGCGGCGGCGCGACGCCGCCGGTGATGACGTCGCCGACCTCGCCCTCGGCATGGCATCCGACAATCTGCACCAGCCGCGCGCTGCGCATCGCGTCAGCCTCCCCCGGCCGGCCGGGGCCCGCCAGCCGCGTTCAGTGCAAGCCGCCCGCGGTCGGCAAGGCAGCGCGCAGCGCGCCCAGCGACACCGGCTTGCGCACCCAGCCGAGCGGCTTGGCCGCCTGGGCGCGCTCGAAAAGCTCGCTGTCCTTGTAGGCCGAGACGAAGATCGACCGAATCCCGTGCGTGTCGAAGATCTCGACCGCCGCGCTGATCCCGTCGCGCGCGCCGGCGAGCTTGATATCCATCGTGAGAAAATCGGGCTTCACGCCCGCTGCCAGCTCCAGCGCACGCTCGGCGGTATTCGCCGAGCCGACGACCTCGATGCCGAGCTCGGCCAGCATCATCTCGATCTCGAGCGCGATGATGAATTCGTCCTCGACGATCAGTGCGCGCAGCTTACGCGTTGCCGGCACCGCTTGGCCGCCGCCCTCGGACTCGGGATGCAGCACCACTGCCGGAGGTGACTGCAGCGGACAGACGACCAGCACCGTCACCTCACTCTCGTCGCCGTCGGAGCGGCCGGACGCGGAATCAGTACTTCGTAACATCATGATGCTCAAGTGAAACCCGGCCTAACGCATTTCAGGGTCGGCGGTCGCGGCCAGGTTGTCCTGCCTCATACGCCCTCGCCGAAGGTGACGACGCTCGTCGCGCCATTTTCGTTCCTCAGATCGAGCGAGGCGCCGATCTGCCGGCAGAGCCCGCGAATGAGCATCAGTCCGGACGTCCTCTGTGGCGCCTCCCCGCCGGGGGGTTCGTCGAAGGGTCCATCGAGCAGTCCATCGGCCGGTTCGGCGCGCCAGCCGGCGGCGTCCGTTTCACGCGGATAGCCGTCGCCGTCGTCCCGCACCACCAGGCAAAGCTGCCCGGCAGCCCGCCCCAGGCTCAGCCGCACGGTGCCAGCGTCGCCGGCGATGCCGTGCTTTATCGAGTTGGTGACAAGCTCGTTGACGATCAGCGCCAGGCAGTGCGCCTTCTCCTGCGGCAGCCGCACGTCGGCGACGTCGACCACGATCGAGACACCCTCCGCGGCGCTCTCCTCGAGCGCCTGGGCCAGTCGCTCGAACAGCTCGCGTGCCGAGATGTCGCCGCCCGATTGCGCCTCGTAGATCAGGTCCTGGGTCGTCGCCAGCGCGCCGAAGCGCCTCTTGACCGCCATGACGAGCCGCCGGACGTCATCGGACGACGCCGTCGGCGCCGACATTGACAGCAGCGAAATCATCATCTGGATATTGTTCTTCACGCGGTGCTGGAGTTCGCGCATCAGCGTGCGGTTCTCGATCAGCGCCTCATGCAGCGTCGCCTTTTCGCGCACGCGGCGGCGCAGCTCGCCGTCGAGCTGCCGCACCCGCTCGTCCAGGACCGAAAAGCGGTCGCCGCGCGGATCGTCGCACCGCAGCATCAGGACGACGTCCTCCGTCACTCTCGCCAGCCGCCCGCAGTGCACCCGCAGCCTTGCCTCGCCCTTCTCCGTCCGAAAGACCAGCGCGCCCGGCAGCGGCGAGCCGGTCGACCGGGCACGCTCGAGAAAGCGCGCGAGTTCATCCACGGGCGTGACGAGACGTTCGGCGAGATGACCGGCGGCGGCCTCGGGACCCAGCATGGCGCAGGCTGCGCGGTTTGCGGCGCGGATGCCGCCCTCTCCCGTCAGCAGGAACGCGGGTTCGGGCAGCGCGTCGATGATCCCCTGCGCCAGAGCCGAGGTCATGGCGCCGGGCTCACGGGTCCAACGTCGCGCCGAGATCACTCATCGGCGCCGAAATACTCGCGTGCGCCTGGCTCGGGCGTCTCCGTGGGTGCCAGGTGCACGGCAACGCGGCAGCCGGGATGCCCCGTGGCAATCGCCTCCTCGATGTGCACGCGCGCATAGCCCAGATTGCGCGCCGCGATCGAGCCGAAGACGTTGGAGGTCATCATGCACAGCGACGGCCGACCCTTCACATGCTCGCCGAAAGGGCATGCCCGGTTGCCGAGCAAGATCCGGTCCTCGGTCTCGTCGATGACGTAGAACTGCCCGTCGATCCGTCGCTTCAGGTCGACGAGGACGTCGCCGACCTGCGCTCGCGTCAGCTTGCGCACGCCCAGCGCCGCGCAATAGCCGCTGTCGATCTGCTCGCCGATCGAGCCGCCGACAACGCTGATATAGCCGGCGGCCTCGTCGATGCCGACGACGCTTTCCAGCGTGCCGGCCAGCTCGCGCAGCAGGTTGCGGAGAAAGAGATCGCGGTTCAGCGCGACGTCGGCGGCAGCGACGGGCTTGGCATCGGTCGCTTCGGAAGTCGGTCCGGGCGTTCCACCTGACATCTGGGATTCTCCACTCACCTCGGGGCTCGCCATCAGCCGGTCGAGATCGCGGCGCCGCTCTGCCGCTCGCTGAATTGCTCGAAGGCGAGGATCGCGTCCGCGGCATACATCAGGGCCGGGCCGCCGCCCATGTAGACCGCCATGCCCAGCGCCTCCTCCACCTCGTCGCGCGTCGCTCCGGCCTTGACCAGCGCTTCCATGTGAAAGCCGATGCAGCCGTCGCAGCGCGTGGCGACGCCTATGGCGAGCGCGATCAGCTCCTTGGTCTTGGTGGTCAGGGCGCCGCCCTTCGTGGCCGCGCCCGCCATGGCGCTGAACCCGGCCATCGTGTCCGGGATGTCCTTGCGCAGCGACCTGATGCCACCCACGATGCGGGCGGTGATCTCGGGATAGGATTTGCTCATTGCCGCCCTCGCTGACCTGCGCCGCAGGCCGTGAACGAGCCCGCCACCTCCGAGCAATCGTAGCATTCCGGCGCAGGGCGGCAAACAGGTTCGGCCGTCCAAGCGCCGTCGCGCGGCCTCCGCGGGCCTGTCATCCGGCGCGGACATTCGTCGCGGTCACCCGCCGACGGTCGGAATGACCGGGAACTGCCCGACCTTGCCGAGCGCCGCCGGCGCGGCGTCCTGCTGCATGACCAGCTCGATCGACTGGCCGCCGAAGACGATGCCGCCCTCGGCCAGCCTGGCGCGCAGCCCGGCACCGACCAGCCGCGACAAGAGCGCGTCCATGCGCTCGCGCAGCTTCTCGCGCGTGTCGATGCCGTCGAGGTCGAGCCCGATCTGGCGCGCATCGAGAACGATGCCGATCGGCGTCGAGACGCCTTGCCCCTCGGCCAGCCGCAGCTTCACGGCGGCGACCCGGCCGACCGTCTTGCCGCCCAGCGTCACGGGCGCCCCGCGCGCGAGCCCGCCGGCCGGCTGGTCGAACATCAGCGCATAGGACAGCCGCGGCCCCGTGTCGGTCGCCGACGCATCGTCGCGCGTCTGGTAGAGCGTGAAGCTTGCGCCGTCCTCGGCCGCCGGCCCCTCCAGCACCGTCGGCGTCTCGAAGGCGACGGCGCCCGTGGCGATGGCGCCGAGCGAGGGCAGGTCGACGTCGAGCCCGCCGGCGCCCTTGGACAGCGCCAGACCGCCGGCGCGCCAGAACACGCTCGCCTGGCGGACGAGCCCGGCATACTGCTCGCGCACGAAGACCGGCACCTCGACGCTCTCGTCGCCGAAGCGCACGCCGAGCACGCGGCCGACCTGCAGCCCGCGGAAGCGCACCGGCGCCCCGGCCGAGAGGCCCTCGGCCGCATCGGCCGTCAGGTCGAAGACGCGGCCCGGGGCGTCCGGCGCGACGATCGGCGCCTCCGCCAGCCCCTCGAAGGACGTCGCATCGCCCTCGCCATCCGGCGCGACGGCGATGTAGGCGCCGGAGATGATGTTGGTGATCTCGCCCGCCGACAGCCCGGGCCGGACGATCCAGAACCGCGTGCCCTCGCCGAGATGGCCCTCCATCACGCCCTGCAATTCGAGCGCCAGCTCGACCCCGCCGAGCCCGTCGACGACCCGGATCCCGTCGACGCTGCCGACCTGCACGCCCTTGTAGCGCACCGGCGCGCCGGGCTTGACGCCCTGGACGTCGGCGAAGCGCACGGTGATCTCGCGCGGGCCCCAGATCCACTCCTCGCCGGCCAGATAGAGCGCGACGCCCGCCGCCACGGCGGGGATCAGCCACACCCAGCCCGGCCACCGGGTGCGGCGCAGGCGCGCTTGCCGTTGCTGGCCGTCGCCGCGCTCGTTTCGGCTCTCGCTGGGGCTCTCGCTGGGGCTCTCGCTCATGGCTTCCTCCGTCCTCGCCGGGCCGCGGCGGCCCACATCAGGCGCGCATCAAAGGTGCGCGAGGCGATCATCGTCAGCACGACCACCATTGCGAAGGGCAGCGCCCCCGGCCCGGCATGGACCGAGGCGATGCCCGGATAGGCCATCATCGCCGCGTTCAGCGCGACGATGAACGGATCGACGAAGGACCAATGGTTGATCTCGTCGACGAGCCTGTGCACCCGGGTCCGCAGCCTCAGCCCGCGCCAGTGCGGGAACCGCACGCTCAGCGTCAGCCAGACCAGCGCCACCAGCTTCATGGCCGGGATGCCGACGCTGACGATGAAGACCACGACGCCCAGGTACCAGAAGCCGCGCGAGAACAGCTCGGCGACGCCGTCGAGGATCGTGCGCTCCATGACGCCGTTCGGCTGCACGCTGACGACCATCGGCAGGGCATAGGCGGGATAGAGCAGGAAGACCGACGCCAGCGTCAGCGCGATCGTGCGCTCCATAGACCGCGTCTTGGCCGTGTGCAGCGTCCGGGCGCAGCGCGGACAGGGCTCGCCTTCCTGCTCGGCCGGCTGCACCAGCAGGCAGGCGGTGCAGCCGACGCTCGGCGCGCTGGGCGGCAGGACGCCCGCCGGCAGGATCTCGTCGGCCCGGATGGCCGCCCAGATGCGCCGCCGGTCGAGCGAGGCCTCGCCGACGATCAGCAGAACCGTCGCCGCGATGAAGCACCAGCCGCCGGGCAGTATCTCGATGTCGAGCTGTGCCGAGACGCGACTGTAGGTCACCGCGCCCGCGGCGAGGAACACTTGCGCCATCGACCAGCCGCGCAGCGCCTCGGCATAGCGAAAGACCCGGCCCTGCCAGCCTGGGCGCATGCCAAGCCGCAACGCGCCCAAGACCGCCACGAGCATGCCGGCCCGGAGCATCGGCACGCAACAGACGAAGACGATGACGACAGCCGCCATCGACGGCCAGCCGTCCGCCAGATAGGCGAGGGCGCCGTCGATCGGCCGGGCCTCGATCGCCGAGCCCAGCAGGTGCGACCGCATCGCCGGCATCACATTGCCTGGCACGAACAGGGCGAACGACGCGGCGGCCAAGGCCAGCGCCGCGCCGGCGCTGCGCCCGGCCGTGCGCTCGAGCGTCGTGCCGCAGCGCTCGCACTCCGCCGTGACGCCCTGCGGCAACGGTGGGATGCGCTGGGCGGTGCCGCATTCCGAGCAGGCAACAAAGCTCCCGGGCCTTGCGGGAGCAGGCGCATTGTCAGCGTGGTCAGCGTTCAGCGAGACGGTGTTCACACGACGCGTAACGTTCCGCGCAACCGAACGGTTCACCGTTTGCCGGAGAGCCCTCGCCACGCTTTTTCGAGGCGCCTGTCCACGCGCTCGCGCCGCCAGACCGGAACGCCCGGCCCGCCGTCGGCGTTTGCAGCTTTGAAGAAGGACATCCGACCGCGGAGGGCGCGCGGATTCTTCCCTGGGCCGTCAATGCCCCTCAACGAGGCCCCCGAGAGCCGAGGAGAGCCGAAATGAGCGACACGCACGCGCAGACTGCCAAGGTTCAGGCCGAGGTGGCGCGGGCCGACGCCGGAGCCGGCAAGCCGCATATTCCGCCCGGACACGTCGAGGCCAACGACCCCGCCGTTCCCAGTGGCGCCGAGCACGCTGGGGACCACCGGTCAAGACCGTTCGTGCCCTGGTTCACGGTGGGCGCGATCGTGCTGATCGGTCTCGTCGCATTCCTGATCATTGCGACCTGAGCCACCAGCCGAACCGGCGGACCAATCTCGGAACCTTGGGCGGCGGCCAGGGTTAGTTTGCCATGGCCGGCGTCGAGAGACGCTCGCCTCCTCAATGTGAAACCAGAGAGGTAAACGAGATGAAGACGTTCCTGATGAGCTCCGCCGCTGCGATCCTGTTCGCCGGCACGGCCCTCGCGCAGGCCGGTTACGACCTCAGCCAGGTCGACACCAATCAGGACCAGATGATTGACCGCGACGAATTCCACGCCGCCTATGGCGATGACGCCTTCGGTCGCTGGGACACGAACCAGGACCAGATGCTGACTCGGGACGAGTACCAGGCCGGCGTCGACAGCTGGGGCGATGACAACGTCAGCAACCTCTACGATCCGTGGGCTGAAGACGAGTTGGCGCAGTTGGATCCCGATCAGTTCGAGGAAGGCCTCTGGACGCACTACGACGTGAACCAGTCGGGCACGCTCGAGCCTGCCGAGGTCAAAGCCTGGGACGAGTACCAGATGCGCTATGACGCGACGCGGTCGGGCCGCGAGGTCAGCCAGTAATCGAGCGCATCACGCGAGTGGGGTAACTTCCCCGGACCCGCTGACGATCAGGAAAGCAGGCCAGCATGGCCTGCTTTTTTCTTTTGTCGTGTGCTCGTCGTCCAAGTTTGCGGCGTCGGCGCATTTTTTGGAACCCATTGGCCATGCTAAGAATTCAGCTATCACGCCGGCCGCCTGGGGCACTGGAGCACTAAGCAGCTGGCAAATGTTATTAGGAGAAATGACATGAAGACCCTGATGATGAGTACGGCCGCGGTTCTGCTGGCCACCGGCGTTGCATTCGCCCAGTCGTCGTCGACCACGGGCCAGAACGCCGAAAACCCCGGCAAGGGCACGAATACTCAGTCGGTATCCGAGTCCTCGGGCAAGGCGATGCCTTCCAACAAGTCGCTCGACACCGATGGCGATGGTCAGATCTCGCGCGACGAGTTCAGCGCCAGCATGGGCGACAACAGCTTCGGCGGCTGGGACACGGACGGCGATGGCATGCTGAGCCAGTCCGAATACGAGGCTGGCGTGTCCGGCCAGGACAACGCCAACTCGTTCTCCAACTGGGGCGACCGCTACAGCGGCTGGGACACGGACAAGGACGACATGCTCTCCTCGGACGAGTACAGCGAGGGGCTCTGGACCCAGTACGACGCCAACCAGGACGACATGTGGGACGACGACGAGAACGCCGCCTGGCAGGAGGACAACATGCGCTACGACGCGACCCGGTCGGGCCGCGAAGTCAGCCAGTAAGCTTTTGCTGTCATCTGGCCAGGGAACGCACAACAACGACGTTCCTTGATCCGGATTGCCGACGGGCCGCATCGCGCGGCCCGTCTTTTTTATGTTTTACCGGGCCGGGAACTTCCCCGAGGGTCTCGCGTTCTTCCGTCGCAAAAGTTCAGGAGGATAAAATGCTGAAATGGGCGTTGATTTTCCTTGTGGTTGCACTCGTCGCCGCGCTGTTTGGGTTTGGCGGCATCGCGTCGACATCGGCAGGGATCGCGCAGATCCTGTTCTTTATCTTTATCGTGCTGTTCGTGATCGCGCTGGTCGCGAACGCCTTCCGCGGCCGCGCGCCGCGTCCGTAACCGACCGGTGCGGGCGGCTCAGCCCGCCCGCACCTTGATCGTCCGCCCTATTTCATCGAGGATCCGGCGCAGCTCGTCAAAGTCCTCGTGCCGCACGCGCATCCAGGCGTTCGCCATGTAGCCGGCCTCGATGGCCTGGGTCGGCGTACCGGGCTCGGGGAAATGGTGCGCCACGATGTTGCCGCCCCAGCGCCGCCAGATCTCGTCCGCCCCCTCATAGCCGCGGATGCGGCCGTCGCGGTCGGGCCTGAGCGCGATCATGCCGCAGGCATAGCGCCGCGAGGGCTGCCGCTCGGTGCGCCCCTGCGTCACCGCCACCGCCCATTCGCGATAGACGTCGAACTCGTTGGCGGCGCAGTAGACGTCCCACTGCCCCACCCCCGGCGGGCGCGCGCCGATCTCGGAGAAGCGCAGGCCCTTCGGCCCGAAGAACCACTCCATATGGGTCGCCGCGGTGCCGATGCCGAAGACCTCGATCACCCGCCGCCCCATCTCGTAGAGCTCCTGGTAGTCGGCCGCCCCCATCCGGTTCGTCGCCACGATCTGCGGGCTGATCCAGCGGTTGCGCATGGCGTCGAGCACGTTCGGGTAATAGTGGCTGACAAAGTCCTGCGCGACGCGCCCGTTCACCGTCAGCGTGTCGTAGAACCCCTCGTGCCCGACGACGAACTCCTCGATCGCCGCCGGCGCGCCGCGCGCGACGCCGCTCTCGTCCAGCGCCCGGTCGAGCTCGTGCCAATCATCGACGCGGTACGTCCCCTTGGCGCCCGCCGCGTCGCGCGGCTTGATGATCAGCGGAAAGCCGACTGCTTGCGCGAACTCCCGCGCCTCGTGGGCGCTCTCCACCCCGCCCGAGGCGGCGCAGGGCACGCCGGCCCGGCGCAGCGCCTCCTTCATCGCCACCTTGTCGCGGCAGAGCCAGGCGGCATGCGCCGACAGCCCCGGGATGGTGCAGGCCTCGCGCGCCCGGGCGATCGGCAGGATATGCGCCTCGATCGTCGCCTCCAACCGGTCGACCCAGACGCGGGACTGCAGCCGGCGCACGGCTTCGACGACCTCGCCCTCGTTGGTCACCGAGCCGATCCGCTCATAGGCGGCGAGCCAGCCCTTCAGCTCGTCGTCGAGCCATTCATAGGGCCGCTCGCCCAGCCCCCAGACCGTGGCGCCCGTCGAGCGCAGGGCACGGACGAACTCGCGCTGGTTGTTGGGGAAGGACGGCTCGACGAAGATGACGTTCATGCGCTCCCTCCCGTCAGCCGGTCGAGATAGAGCGGCAGCATCCGCCGCCAGGTCGGCCAGTCATGGTCCCATTCCGGCCCCCAGGGCTCGACCCGGTTCGGGATGCCCTTGGCGCCCAGCACGTCGGCCATGCGCCAGGATTCGGCCGGCTCCTCCCAGCGCCCCTGGCCGTAGGTCAGGAGCACGAAGCGCCGGCGCAGCTGCCCCAGCAGCCCCTCGTCCGACAGCCCCGGCAGGAACAGGAGCGGCGAGGCGAGGTAGAAATCAGGCGTGGCGCGAAAGCCGAACAGGTGCTCGAGGCTGTAGGTGCCGCTCATGCCGAGCGCCGCGGAAAAGAGCCAGGGATAGCGGCAGAGCGCGGCGACCGCGTTGAATGCCCCGATCGAGGCGCCGGCGGCGATCACCTCGATCCCCTCCGCCCGGCAGTCGGCGCGGATGGCGGGCACCGCCTCCTCGGCGACATAGGCGCCAAAGCGGTTCTGCAGCCAGCAGCAATGCGCCGGCCCCGCGCGGCGCGAGACCCATTCCTGCCCCGCCACGCTGTCGCAGGAATAGACCTTGATCCGCCCGCCCTCGATCAGCGGCGTCAGCGCCGCGATCACGTGCATCCGCTCGACCTCGAAGGCGTCGCCGCCCGCCGTGGGGAACAACAGCACCGGCTGCCCCCAATGGCCCCAGCGCACCAGCGAGACGTCGCGCTCGAGCCGCGGCGAATACCAGCGCGAGTGCTCCCTCAAGCGGCAGCCCCTTCCACCTTGCGCCAGTGCTGGATGCGCTGCCAGAAAAGCTCGGTGAACGCGTCGATCTCGTGCTCGGGGTAGAGCGCGCGGACCTTCTGGCGCACCGCATCGTGCGCGATGTCCGAGCCGAAGAAGGCGTCAGCCACCTCGTCGAGATGGCTCAGATGCGTCGCGCAGAACTCCTCGAACCGGTCGGCCTCCAGCCGCTCGCGCGCCAGCTTCGCGTACTCGCTCAGCCGCTCGCGCGGGGGCAGGTCGCGGGCGGCAATGTCGAAGAAGGGCTGCCAGTCGAGGTTCTTGCGCATCGGCCGGTCGGTCGCCGCGCAGAACACCGACCAGCGGATGTTCGCCTTGATCAGCCAGGGAAAGTGGAAGTGCAGCGAGGTGACCTGGCTGTCAGGGCAGGCATTGGCGAAGTCGATCGGGTGCCAGACGCCGTCCTTCTTCAGCGCCTCGCAGGAATTGAAGTCCCAGCCGAAGAAGGTGTTGATCGTCAGCGTCATGTCCTCGAGGACCGAGCGGTCGTCCGCGGACAGGAAATCGTGGTCGAGCTTGTAGCGGTCGTGCAGCGGCGCCGCCGGGTTGTAGTTGACGCAGCGCGTCTGCGGGCCCAGCCCGACGCAGCGGACGAACCACTCATAGGGGATGATCCCCTTCTGCAGGTTCATCACCAGCTCGCCCGAGCCCTCATAGGCGCGCCAGAGCTCGCCCGTGTTCTCGATCTTGCTGACGCCGACCCAGGCGCCGCCGTCATAGGGCTTCATGAAGAGCGGAAAGCCGATCTTCTCGCCGATGGCGCCCAGGTCGAAATAGCGCGCGTACTGGCGCAGCGTCGACTGCAGGTCGGCCGAATGCTTGTAGGCCTTGGGCGGGATCATCCAGGTCTCGGGCACCGGCAGGCCGAGCCGCGTCATGGCGGCATAGGTCGTCTGCTTCTCGTTCGACTGCAGCGACCAGGGGTTGTTGTAGACGTAGAGATCGTTGAGGATGATCGCCTTTTTGATCCACTCCCGGCTGGTGTGGTACCAGTGCGTCAGCCGGTCGATGACGACGTCGTACTTGCAGGGTTGCGTCAGGCTGAAGGGCTCGATGGTGACCCGCTCGACCTCGAAGCGGACCGTGTCGCCGCCCCCCGCCTTCCCACCGACCGGGACCGCGAGGTCCAGCTGGCGCATCAGCGTCTCGTAGCAGATCGGCCAGCAGATATCGGCCCCGAGCGACAGGCCGATCCGGCGCGTGATGTCGGCCAAGGTTCTCCTCCCTTGTGTCGCCCCGGCCGCTTCCGCGGCTCTGCCCGAGCCTAAGCCCCAGACTCTCGGCGATGGCAAGGGCGCGCGTCCCGCACGGGTCCCGCACGGGCGGGGCATCGCCGGCGTCCTACACCGGACGTCAACCAAGCTGGCGTATCCAGCCGGCCCAGGAAGGCCGGGTGAGAGGCGGCCCTCCCGGTTTGCAAACTGCCGGGCGCCGGATGGCTGGCAACCATCGGCGGCGCCACCAAGGCCCCTCATCGGGGCAGTCGCGGCCGGCCGGCCGTGCTCTTGGCTCCCGGAGTGCCTGCCGGCGCAGGCAGGAACCGGGCAGCAAAGCGAGGGACGGGCGACGCCCAGGTCCCTTCCGCAAGAGATCTCCCGCACAGTCGGCCGCCAGGAGGCAGCCGCGCCCTCCGGCGCGCGCAGCGCCCGTCAGCGCCCGCCAGCGCCCGTCAGCCGCCGGCGACGCGCGGCAGCAGCACCACCTCGTTCTCGGGGCCGATCTTCTCGAGCAGCGACTCGGTGTAGATGCGCCCGTCGATCGAGACCGAGACGCCGCGCTCGAGCAGCGGCGCCATCCCCGGATAGCGCCGGCCCAGCGCGTTCAGCAGCTGGGCGATGTTGGCCGCCTCGACCTGCACCTCCGCGGCGCCGTCCGCGTGCGTGCGCAGCGCGCCGAACAGGCCGACCGTGACGGGCTCAGCCATGGCGCAGCCGCGAAAGCCGGCCGAAGCTCTGGCGTGGCGCCCCCCTCCCCAGCCCTCCCCCACGAGGGGGGAGGCAGCCGGCGCCGCGATGGCGCCCAGCGGTCCCATCAAGCCTCGGAGCTCGGGTCACTCCGCCGCCATCTTCTCCCGCTGCGCGTCGAGCGCCGCGAGCAGGCGCGGCGGCGACATCGGCAGCTCCGTCATCCGCACGCCGGCGGCGCGGCTGACCGCGTTGGCGATGGCGGCGAGCGGCGGCACGATCGAGGTCTCGCCGACGCCCCGCACGCCATAGGGGTGGCCGGGGTTCGGCACCTCGACGATGACGGTGTCGATCATCGGCAGGTCCGAGGCGACCGGGATGCGGTAGTCCAAAAAGCCGGGGTTCTGCAGCTTCCCGTCGTCGCCGTAGATGTATTCCTCGTTCAGCGCCCAGCCGATGCCTTGCGCCGCGCCGCCCTGGAACTGGCCCTCGACGTAAGCGGGGTGGATCGCCTTGCCGGCGTCCTGGGCGATCGTGTAGCGCACGACCTTGGCGGCGCCCGTCTCGGGGTCCACCTCGGCATCGACGATGTGCGTCGCGAACGAAACCCCCGCCCCTTCCGGCGTCGCCTCGTAATGGCCCGAGATCGGCCCGCCCGTGCGCCCCATGATGCGGCAGAGCTTGGCGAAGGGCAGCGGGTCGAACTCGCCGGCGTTCGGGCTGACGGGCCTGGCCATGCCGTCCTCCCAGGTCACCGCCTCCTCGTCGATGCCCCAGATCTTTGCCGCCCGGCCGCAGAGCTTCTTCTTCGCATCGCGCGCCGCCTTGATGGTGGCGAGCCCGCTCGCATAGGTCACGCGGCTGCCATGGCTGACGTCGTTGTAGCCGAGCGAGGCCGTGTCGACGACGGTGGTGCGCACCTTCTCGTAAGGAATGCCCAGCTCCTCGGCGGCCATCAGGCACATCGAGGCGCGCGAGCCGCCGATATCGGGCGTGCCGACGCTCAGCGCCACGGTGCCGTCGGGCGACAGCGCCAGCGTGACCGAGGTCTCGCCGCCATGGTTGAACCAGAACCCGCAGGAGACGCCCCTGCCCTGGTTCGGGCCCAAGGGCGCCGTCATGTGCGGGTGCGCGCGGGCCGCCTCGAGGGTCGCGACAAGCCCGATGCGCGGCCAGGTCGGACCATAGCTCGACTTCGTGCCTTCGCGCGAAGCGTTCTTCAGCCGCACCTCGATGGGATCGAGGTCGAGCCGTTGGCACAGCTCGTCGACCACCAACTCGACCGCATAGGTCGCCATGGGCGAACCCGGCGCCCGGTAGGCCGCCTGCTTCGGCCGGTTGGTGATGACGTCATAGCCGACCGATTTGACGTTCTCGAGCGCATAGCAGGCAAACGAGCACATCGCCCCCATGTCGACCGGCGCGCCCGGAAAGGCGCCGCCCTGGAACCGGTTCTCGGCGAAGGCCGCCGTAATGGTGCCGTCCTTCTTCATGCCGATCTTGACGTCGATCGAGGTCGACGAGGTCGGTCCCGTCGCCCGGAACACCTCCGAGCGCTGCATGACGATCTTGACCGGCCGCCCGCATTTGCGGCTGAGGGCGAGTGCCACCGGCTCGATGAAGACGGTCGTCTTGCCGCCGAAGCCGCCGCCGATCTCGGAGGCGATGACGCGCAGCTGCGCCGCGTCGATGCCGAGCAGGTCGGCACAGATGTTGCGCACGACGAAGTGGCCCTGCGTGCAGACCCAGAGCTCGCCCCGCCCGTCGGCGGTCAGCGAGGCGAGGCAGGCATGCGGCTCGATATAGCCCTGGTGCGTGGCGGCCGTCTTGAAGCTGCGCTCGATCACCAGGTCGGCCTGCGCGAACCCCGCCTCGACATCGCCATGGCCGAACTCGCACCGGCTCATGACGTTCTTCGAGAACCCTTCCGGCACCGTCTCGTCGCCGCCCGCGTCGCGGATGACCGGCGCGCCGGGCCGCATCGCCTCGTCGACATCGGTCACATGCGGCAGGATCTCCCAGTCCACCTCGATCAGCTTCAGCGCCTTGCGCGCGATCACCGCGCTGGTCGCCGCCAAGGCCGCGACCGCGTGGCCGTCGTAGAGGGCCTTCTGGCCCGCCATGACGTTCTCCAGCACGTCGGCGTTCGCCCGGCTGACCTTCTGGTTGAAGTCCTTGCGCGTGACCACCGCCTTGACGCCCGGCAGCGCCTCGGCTTTCGAAGCGTCGATCCGCCGGATCCGCGCATGCGCGTGCGGCGAGCGCAGGATGGCGCCGACCAGCATGCCGGGCGCGTTCATGTCCGCGCCGAACTGGGCACGGCCGGTCACCTTGTCGATGCCGTCGGGCCGCAGCGGCCGCGTGCCGACGGCGGTGAAGATACGCTGGTCGCTGTCGTATTCGTCGAGGGCCATGTCGTCAGGCTCCTTCCATCTGGGGCGCCCTGGGCATTTCGGCGCGCATCTCGGCGGCGGCGTCCATCACGGCGCGGACGATCTTGTCATAGCCGGTGCAGCGGCAGAGGTTGCCGGCCAGCCAGAAGCGCACCTCGGTCTCGTCCGGGTCGGGGTTGCGCTCGAGCAGCGACTTCGCCGCGACCAGGATGCCGGGCGTGCAGATGCCGCATTGCAGGGCGGCGTGCTCGAGGAACTTCCTCTGCAGCGGGTGCAGGTGGTCGCCGCTCGCCATGCCCTCGATCGTCTCGATCCTGCGGCCCGCCGCCTCGGCGCCCAGCATGAGGCACGAGCAGACGACGCGCCCGTCGACGGCGACCGTGCAGGCGCCGCAATCGCCGGTGCCGCACCCCTCCTTGGCGCCGGTCAGGCCCATGCGGTCGCGCAGCACGTCGAGCAGCGTCTCCTCGGGGTCGCAGAGGAACTCGGCCGCGTCGCCGTTGATGGTGGTCTGGACGTGGATCTTCATGCCGTTCCTTTCGCGCGATCATACGCGATCCGGGCGGTGCGGCGGGCCAGGACGCCGGCGATCCGCTTGCGGAAGACGATCGTGCCGCGCTTGTCGTCGATCGGGTTGCAGGCGGCCGAGCAGGCCGCCGCGAGCTTCTCCAGCGCCGCGTCGTCGAGCGTCGAGCCCGTCAGCGCCGCGCCGGCCTCGGCGACCAGCAGCGCCGTCGGCGCGACGGCGCCGAGCGCCACGCGCGCCTGCGCGACCCGGTCGCCGTCCAGCACCAGGTTCACGCCGCAGCCGACGACGGCGATGTCCATCTCGCTGCGCGGGATGAAGCGCAGATAGGCGTCCGCGCCGTGCGCCGGCCGGACCGGCAGGAAAATCGAGGCGACGATCTCGCCCTTCTTCAGCGAGGTCTTGCCGGGGCCGGTGGCGATCTTCTCGACGGCCAGGTCGCGCGTGCCCTCCGGCCCGACCAGCCGCGCCGTGGCGCCGGCCGCGATCATCGCCGGCACGCTGTCGGCCGCGGGCGAGGCGTTGCAGAGATTGCCGGCCAGCGTCGCCCGGTTGTGGATCTGCGTCGAGCCGATGAGGTTCGCCGCCTCGACCACGCCCGGCCAGGCGGAAGCGAGCCCGGCATTCTCCTTCATGGCGACGGCCGGCACCGCCGCGCCGATGCGCCAGCCGCCGGCCTCCTGCGCGATCTCGAAGACCCCGCCCGCCCGCTTGATGTCGACGATCAGGTCCGGCTCGACCATCCCTGAGCGCAGTTGCACCAGCACGTCCGTTCCGCCCGCCAGAATCCGGGCCGTGCCCGCCTCCGCCGCCAACAGCGCGACCGCCCGCTCGAGCGTGTCCGGCGCCTCGTATCGCATGATTGCCTCCCTGCCAGCCGCCATCCGCCGCGCCAGCCCCGCGCCAGTTACGCCGGGGAGGCAGGCCGTTTCAAGCGGGAAGCCGTGCGGGTGTCGTCGCGGGTACCGTCCAGGAACGGTCACGGGCAGCACGCGCGAAGGCGGCGAGCGCCCGGCCCGCCGCCCGGCGGCGATGTCAGCAGTTCGACATGTCGGTCTCGACGTCCTGCCAGTTGAGAATCTGCAGCGCCCAGCCGTCGCCCTTCGGCATCCAGGTCATCATGTAGGACCCGGCATAGCAGCTGTCGTTCGCCGCCCCAGCCGTTATGGCGAAGGCGCCCCGCTCGACGACGCGCCCGTCCTTGCCGGCGAGATGCGCCTCGGGCGTCAGCTTGGCGAACTTGACATTCCATTGGTCGGCAATCGTGCCCTGCAGATTGCCCATGACGGCGTCGGGGCCGGCAAAGATGTCCGTCGACGTCGCGCGCTGGAAGACAATATCGTCGGCCAGCAGCGTTCGCACCTTGTCCCAATCGCGGCTGTTGAACGCCTCCTGAAACTCGGCATGCGCCGAGGCCGGAGCGAAATCGGCCGCCGGCGCGGCCGTGGCCATTGCGGCCGCGAGAGCCGCCAAAAGCGCTGTTCTGGACACAGAACCCTCCCTCAAATGTCGTCCGGGAAGGCATTGTACCTCCGGAATGACCCGACGCGTAATGGAAATACCAGCCGGAAGTAACTTCAGCACAGGCTGGTCACCGGGCGCGGGTAGTCCTCGCTCGCGGAATGTTCATGCCGTGCTGGCAAGGACGTCTTCGCGTCGGCACGACGTGAAAACGTCAGCCGTGCAGCTCGCGCTGGAACTCGAGCTCGAGCCATTCGATCTCGGCCGCGTCGAGCCGGCCCTGCCGCTCGGCCAGCGCCTTGGTCGCCTTGTCGAACCGCCCGGGGTCGCGGGCATAGAGCCCGGGGTCGGCCAGCAGTTCCTCCAGCTTGCCGATCTCGGCCGCCAGGCGGTCGATCTCGGCCGGCAGCGCGTCGAGGCGGTGGCGCTGCGTGAAGCTCAGCCCCTCGGAGCGTGCGGCCGGGCGGGGCTGCGCCGAGGTCTTCGAAGCCGCCTTCGGCGGGGTCGGCGGCTTCGCCGCCGGGCGTTCCTCGTCCTGCCCCGCCGCGCTGCGCGCGATAATCCGACCAGCCGCCGGCATAGACCACGGCGCGGCCGTCACCCTCCATCGCGACGGTCGTCGTCGCCACCCGGTCGAGGAAGTCGCGGTCGTGACTGACGAGCAGCACGGTGCCGTCGAAATCCGCCACCAGCTCCTGCAGCAGGTCCAGCGTCTCGATGTCGAGGTCGTTGGTCGGCTCGTCCAGCACCAGCAGGTTCGCCGGCCGCGCCATGATGCGCGCCAGCAGCAGCCGCGCCCGCTCGCCGCCCGACAGCGCCTTGACGGGCCCGCGCGCCTGGCGCTCGTCGAAGAGGAAATCCTTGAGGTACGCCACCACGTGCCGGGGCGCGCCGCGCACCATCACCTGGTCGCCCTTCGCGCCCCCCGACCGCCGAGGTCGCGGTCGTCTGTCAGCGTCTCCCACAGCGACCTCTCCGGGTCGAGCTGCGCGCGGGCCTGGTCGAAGACGGCGATCTCGAGCCCCGTGCCGAGGCGCACCGTCCCCGCATCCGGCGGCTCGCGCCCGATCAGCATGTTCAGAAGCGTCGTCTTGCCGACGCCGTTCGGGCCGACGATCGCCACCCGCTCGCCGCGCCCGATGCGCAGCGAGAAGTCGCGCACGATCGGCCGCTCGCCGAAGCTCTTGGCGATGCCCTTCGCCTCGGCGACCAGCTTGCCCGATTTCTCGGCGCCCTCGAGCGCCATCGCCGCCGTGCCCGAGCGCCGGATCTGCTCGGCCCGCTCGGCACGCAGCGCCGCCAGCCGACGCAGCCGTCCCTGGTTGCGCGTGCGCCTGGCCGAGATGCCATAGGTCGCCCAATGCGCCTCGGCCTTGATCCGCTTGTCGAGCCGCGCCCGCGCCGCCTCTTCCTCCTCCCAGACCTTGTCGCGCCACGCCTCGAAGCCGGCGAAGCCCTGCGGCGCGCGCCGCACCTCGCCCCGGTCGATCCACAGCGTCGCGCGCGAGAGGCGCGTCAGGAACGCCCGGTCGTGGCTGATCAGCACGAAGCCCGCGCGGCTGGCGTCCAGATGCTGTTCCAGCCACTCGATCGCCGCGATGTCGAGATGGTTCGTCGGCTCGTCGAGCAGCATCAGGTCGGCTTCGGCCGCGACCAGGCGCGCGAGCGCCGCCCGCCGCCGCTCGCCGCCCGAGGCGGTGCCCGGGTCCGTGCCGGCGGCGACCTTCAGCCCGTCGAGCGCCGCCTCGGCGCGCCAGCGCTCGTCGGCCGCCGAGCTCGGCCGCGGCATAGTCGAGCAGCGTCGCGAAGCCCGTCGGATCGGGATCCTGCGGCAGATAGGCGACGGTGCGGCCGGGCTGGAGGAAGCGCTCGCCCGCATCGGGCTCGACCAGCCCCGCCATGAGCTTGAGCAGCGTCGACTTGCCCGAGCCGTTCCGCCCCACCAGGCACAGCCGCTCGCCCGGCCCGATTGCCAGCGTGACGCCGGCGAACAGCGGCCGGCCGCCGAAGCCGAGCGCGATGTCGGAGAGCGTCAGGAGAGGGGGCTCGGCCATGCGGCGAGCGCCTAATCACCGGCCGGGCGGGCGTCAAGTTCCTCCAGCGCCTTGACGAAGCCGTCGTCGGCGCCGCTGAGCGTGCCCGGACCCTTGAACGGCCCTTCCAGCTTCCACAGCAGCCTGCGTATGCCGAGCGCGACCGGCGAGGGCGTGCTGCCGTCGGCGTCGAGCCGCGCCAGCGCATCCACGAGGCGGGGGCTGTCGATCCGGTAATAGTCGTGCTTGGAGAGCAGCGCCTCGACGGTATGCGGGTCGGCGGTCACCGCCTTGTGGAGCAGGTCGGAGAAATTGTCCTCGCGGTTCTGCGAGAACTTGACCCCGCCCGAGGTCACCTCGACGCTTCCGCCCGCGCCGCCCTCGGTGATCTTGATGATGCCGAAAACCCCGACAGCCGCCAGAACCGCCAGCGCGGCGAGCTTGAACCAAAGCGGGCCGCCCCCCGATCCGCTGCCCTTCGCCGGTCCATCATCGCCGTTGCCATGTCGCACCCCCCTCGGCGACCGCCGCCACATCTCGAGGGCGAGCTCTCGCGCTTTCGAATGACGGTTCCCCGGCGGCATTGCGACGTGCCGCGTCTTGGCCCGGCCACCAAGTGCCGGTGCCAACAGTCCCATAATCATGCAGACCATCGTTAAACTCGTCCAGAAGCACGCCCCGGCCTGCGCGCGCCCCAAGCAACCCGTTTGCGAAGCGGCAGACTGGACGATTAAACTGCCTGGCCCGAGCCCCGAGGATTGAAGCATGCCGCCCGTCAACCCCCTCCTCGCCGCCATGGCGCCGCCGCCGATCATGGAGGTGCAGCGCTGGGTGCGCGAGACGCCGCTGCCGGATGGGCTGGCGCTGATCAACCTCAGCCAGGCGGCGCCGGCCGGGCCGCCGCCCGAGGCGCTGCGCCGCCGGCTGGCCGAGGCGATGGAGGAGCCGGCGGACGCATCTCTACGGGCCGGTGCTCGGCAACGCGCGCGCTGCGCGCGGCCATCGCCGGGCACTGGTCGGCCGCCTATGGCGCCGGCATCGCGCCCGAGCAGGTCGCGATCACCGCCGGCTGCAACCAGGCCTTCTGCGTCGCCGTCGCCACCGCCTGCGCGCCCGGCGACGCGGTGATGCTGCCCTTCCCCTGGTACTTCAACCACCGGATGTGGCTGGGGATGAGCGGCATCGACTGCATCCCCCTGCCATGCGGCGAGGGCATGCTGCCCGATCTGGAGGCCGCCCGCGCCGCGCTGACGCCCGCCGTCCGCGCCATCGTGCTGGTGACGCCGAACAATCCGACCGGGGCCGAGTACCCCGACGCGCTGATGCAGGGCTTCTACGAGCTCGCGGCGCAAGCCGGCGCCGTCCTGGTCGTCGACGAGACCTATCGCGACTTCCACTCCGGCCTCGGGCCCGCCGCATGGGCTGTTCGCGCGCGACGACTGGCCCGAGCGGCTGGTCCACCTCTACAGCTTCTCCAAGGTGTTCCGGCTGACCGGCCACCGAACGGGCGCCATCGTCACGGGCGCGGCCCGGCTGGCCCAGGCCGAGAAGTGGCTCGACACGGTGGCGATCTCGGCGCCGCAGACCGGGCAGATCGCGGCGCTCTACGGCCTCGAGCACCTCGCTCAATGGGTCGCGGCCGAGCGCGACGAGATCCTCGCCCGCCGCGCCGCGCTCCTGGCCGCCTTCGACGGCCTGCCCGGCTGGCAGGTGCACGGCGCCGGCGCCTACTTCGCCTGGGTGACGCCGCCCTTCGATCTGCCCGCGGAGGAGACGGCGCGCCGGCTGCTGGCCGAGCAGGCGCTGCTCGTCCTGCCCGGCAGCATGTTCATGCCGGAAGATCGGCCGACCCGGGCGCTCCGCATCGCGTTCGCCAATGCCGACGCGGCGGGCCTGGCCGAGACGGGCCGCCGGCTGGCCGCGTTCCGGGCCTGATCGGCGCCAGGTCGCCCCAGGGTCACGCCAGGGTTACGCCGATCATGCCCGGGTCACGCGCCGGGTCACGCGCCAGGTCACGCCTGTCTTGTTCGGGCTCGATGCGCCCGCTAAGTAGCGCGAGCCAAAGGCCAGCCTTCGCCCGGAGAACCGATGCTCCACATCATCCGCCGCGCCGTCAAATCGATCTTCGCGCAGATCCTGCTCGGGCTGCTGATCGTCAGCTTCGCGATCTGGGGCATCGGCGACATCTTCCGCGCCGGCGGCGACAGCGTCGTCGCCCAGGTCGGCGACACCGAGGTCTCGGCCAGCCGCTATGCCGACGCGCTGGTGCGCACTGCAGCGCAACCTGTCGCAGCAGCAGCGCCAGGCGGTAACGCTGGCCGAGCTGCGCCAGTCGGGCATCGCCGACGCGGCGCTCGCCGGCCTGCTGCGCGACGCGGCCATGCTCGAGGAGCTGCACCGCCTGCAGATCGCCGTGCCCGCCTCGGCCGTCCGCGACGCCATCACCGCCAACCCGGCCTTCCAGGACGGCCAGGGCGGCTTCAGCCAGTTCCTCTACCAGAGCCGGCTCAGCGAGGCGGGCTTCAGCTCGCAGAGCTTCGAGGCCGCCACCCGCGAGCAGCTCGGCGCCGCAGCTTCTGGCCGACGCCGTCGGCGCCGGCGCTGGTCGCGCCGCCGGGCGTGGCCGAGGCGATCGCCGCCTATCGCGGCGAGACCCGCACGGTCGACCTCGTCCGGCTGACGCCCGACATGGCGCCCGATCCGGGCGCAGCCCGACGACGCGGCGCTCGCCGCCTATTTCGAGGCCAATGCCGAGCGCTTCGTCGAGCCCGAGCGCCGCTCGGGCTTCTACCTGCACACCGACCTCGCCAAGATCGCCGAGGGCACCGCGCCGACGGACGAGGAGGTCCGCGCCGAATTCGACGCCCACCAGGACCGCTACACGCGCGCGAGCCGCCCGCGAGGTCGAGCAGCTCGTCTTCCCCGACATGGCGGCGGCCGAAGCCGCGCGCCGGCCGCATGCGCGCGGGCCAGGCGAGCTTTGCCGAGATCGCCGCCGAGCAGAACGTCTCGGTCGCCGATCTCTCGCTCGGCCGGGTGACCGCCGCCGACCTGCCGCCCGCCACCGCCGAGGCCGTCTTCGCCACCACCGAGCCCGGTCTCGTCGGCCCGGTCGAGGGGCCGTTCGGCCCGGTGCTGCTGAACGTGACCGCGGTCGAGCCGGGCGGCGTCGCCCCCTTCGAGCAGATGGCGCCCGAGATCCGCGACCAGATCGCCCAGCGCCGCGCCCGCGAGCAGGTCGTCGAGAAGGCCAACGCCATCGACGATCTGCGCGCCGGCGGCACGCCGCTGCCCGAGATCGCCGCAGCAGATCCCCGGCGTCGAGCTCGTCCGCTTCCAGGGCCTCGACGCGCAGGGGCTGGCCGCCGACGGCCCGCCGCCGCCCGCCGCCGCCGACCCCGCCTTCATGGCCGAGGTCAACGCCGCGATCGAGGGCGAGGAGCGCGACCTGATCCCGCTCTCGGACGGCAGCTATGCCCTGGTCATGGTCGAGGACATCAAGGCCAGCCACACGCCCGAGCTCGCTGCCATCCGCGACCAGGTGGCCGAGGCCTGGGCCGAGGACCAGCGCGTCGCAGGCGCTCGAGGCGCGCGCCGCCGAGCTCGCCGGCCGCGTGGCGCAGGAGGGCCTCGGCGCCATTGCCGAGGCAGAGGGCCTCGACGAGCCGCAGAGCATCAGCTTCACGCGCGAGACGGTGCCCGAGGAGCTGACGCCCGAGCTTGCCGACGCCGTCTTCGCCGCCGCGCAGGGCGACCCGCGTGAGCGGCCGCCGGGCGGGCGGCGACGCCGTGCTCCTCGGCGTCGTCAGCGGGGTCGAGCCGCTCGGCGGCGCCGAGCTCGCCACCCGCACGGCCGCGATCGACGCCGCGCTCCTCGAGAGCCTGCAGCGCGACCAGCTCGACTATTTCGGACGCGCGCTCGAGGACCGATATGGCGCGACCGTCAACCCCGAGATGGTCGCCAGCGTCTTCGATCGCATCGGCCAGTCCGGCGCGAACTGACAGGCGAGCTGACGGGCCATGGAGCTTTTCCCGGAGAAGTCGGACTTCCTCGCCGGCTACCGCGCGGGCCGGAACCAGCTGCTCTGGGCCGAGCTCGTCGCCGACATGGACACGGCCGTTTCGCTGATGCTGAAGCTGACGGGCGCGCGGCCCGACTCCTTCCTGCTCGAATCGGTCACCGGCGGCGAGATCCGCGGCCGCTACAGCATGCTCGGCTGCCGGCCCGACCTGGTCTGGCGCTGCCGCGGCAACGCGGCCGAGATCAACCGCGCCGCGCAGTGGGACCGCAAGTCCTTCCGGCGCGACCCGCGCCCGGCGCTGGACTCGCCTCCGGGCGCTGATCGCGGAATGCCGGATCGAGCTGCCGGCCGGCATGCCGCCCATGGCGGCGGGCCTCTTCGGCTATCTGGGCTATGACATGATCCGGCTGGTCGAGCGGCTGCCGCAGCCGAATCCCGACCCGCTGGGCCTGCCCGACGCCATGCTGCTGCGGCCGTCGATCGTCGCCATCGTCGACAACATCCGCGACACGGTGATGCTGTGCGCCCCGGCCTGGGTCGCCGAGGGCACCGATGCCGAGGAGGCGTGGCTGTCGGCCGCCAACCGGCTGCAGGACGCGCTGACCGCGCTCGACCGGACGCCCGCGATGACGCCCGTCACGCCGCTGCCGGCCAAGGCCGTGCGCGCCGTCAGCCCGGTCTCGAACACGACGCGCGACGAGTACCTGGCCATGGTCGAGCGCGCCAAGGAGTACGTCCGCGCCGGCGACGTCTTCCAGGTGGTGCCCTCGCAGCGCTGGTCGCTCGAGCTCGAGGTCACCCCCTTCGCGCTCTACCGCGCGCTGCGGCGGCTCAACCCCTCGCCCTATATGTTCTTCTTCGACTTCGCCGATTTCCAGATCGTCGGCGCGTCCCCCGAGATCCTCGTCCGCCTGCGCGGCGACACCGTGACGATCAGGCCCATCGCCGGCACCCGCCGCCGCGGCGCCACGCCGGCCGAGGACGACGCGCTCGAGGCCGAGCTGCTGGCCGACCCCAAGGAGCAGGCCGAGCACCTGATGCTGCTCGACCTCGGCCGCAACGATGTCGGCCGGGTGGCCCGGATCGGCACGGTCGACCCGAACGAGCAGTTCACGGTCGAGCGCTACAGCCACGTCATGCACATCGTGTCGAACGTCGACGGGCGGCTGCGCGAGGGCGAGGACGCCCTCTCGGCGTTGCTGGCGGGCCTGCCGGCCGGCACCGTCTCCGGCGCGCCGAAGATCCGCGCGATGGAGATCATCGACGAGCTCGAGAAGGAAAAGCGCGGCGTCTATGCCGGCGGCGTCGGCTATTTCTCGGCCGGCGGCGACATGGACACCTGCATCGCGCTGCGCACGGGCGTCGTGAAGAACGGCCGGCTCTATGTCCAGGCGGGCGGCGGCGTCGTCTACGACTCCGACCCCTCGGCCGAGTACCAGGAGACCGTCGACAAGGCCAAGGCGCTGATCACCGCCGCCACCATGGCCCGCAACTTCAACTGAGGCCTGCTAACGTCCGCGATCGGGCGGAGTCCGGCCTTTCTGAGTAGGAGCTGCGGCGCTTTGCCAGAACTGCGCGCCGAGGCCTTCCCGGCAGTGCCCTATGCTGAGTCGGTAGAGAAGCTCTTCTGCTTTGTCCTGCTCGTTAAACCAGCGACCTGCTTCCTTGAAGCCGTACCGATCGTAGAGCGCCCGTGCAGCAGCATTCTTCTCGAACACGTGAAGCGTGACCGGTCGTATGCCGCGGCTGAGGGCCAGGTCGAGCAGGTCGGAGCCCACGCCTTGTCGCTGCGCGTCGGGGTGGACAAACAGTTGGTCAACGTGCCCGTTCGTCATTGCGATGAACCCGACGGCCGTTCCGCCCATTTCCGCCAGACGCCCCCAGTCCCATTCGGAGAACTTGCCTGCGTACCAGGACTGTACGTCGGCAATCGTGTAGTTCCATGCCATGAAGCAATAAGCGATACGGCAAGCATCCGCATGGATGCGACTGATGGCGGCAACGTCGAGCCTGGAGAGGGGGCGGACCCTGATTGCGCTTCTGACCATGACTTCCCTGGGAGCGTGCTCTTCGTTGAGGACCGGGCGGCATCAAGGTCCTGACCTGCGTCACGTGCGCTGCATCTGCTCCAGCAGATTGCGGCGGACCAGGTCGATGTGCATCCGCAGCGTGTAGGCGTATTCGCGGTAGCGCGGCGGCACGCGGACCGAGCGCGCCTCGGCGTCGATGCGCTCGAGCCGGTCGAGCAGCTCGCGCAGCCGTTCCGGCGGCACGTCGCTGTCGGCCTCGCGCTCGATGGCCTTCAGCTCCGGGTACCGCCGGTAGACCCGTGAATGCATGCGCCAGGCATAGACGCCGGGCAGCAGGCGGAAGAGCGGCAGCAGCAGCACGACGACCGGCACGAGCAGCAGCGCGAAGCGGCTGACCTGCGCGCTCATCCAATAGGGCAAGAGCCGCTCGAACGCGTCCGGCCCGTCGCGCAGCGCGGCGGCCGCCTGGTCGTTCAGCGGCAGCTCGAGCCCCTCCGTCGAGGGGAAGATCGGCGCCACGGTCACCAGATCAGTCCCCGAATGGATGCGCTCGGCCGCGCGGACGAGGCGGTTGACCAGCACCGGGTGCAGGCCCTCGCGCGCGACCAGCGCGGCGACCATGGCGACCAGCGGCACGCGCTCCTGCGGGATGCGCCGGGCGTAGTTCAGCGCCGCCGGCGGGATGTCGACCATCCGCACGAAGGACAGCCGCCGCGCCAGCGCCTCGGCGTCGCGTACCGGCGCCACCTCGATCTCCTCGCTCTCGAAGAGCGGCTCGAGATAGGGCGCGCTGACCGGGGCGACGAACAGGGCCACGTCGGCCTGGCCACGCAGCAGGGCCTCGGCGGCATCGGCGCCGCCGAGCGGCACGAGCGCGTCGGGCATCAGCTTGATGCGCAGCGCGCGGGCGGCGGCCTGGACGGCGGCGCGCGTGCCGCTGCCGGGCTCGCCGGCGGCGACGCGCAGCCCTGGCCAGGCGACGGGGTCGGCCGCCCGCTCGACGCCGGCGCGATGGAAGATCCAGAAGGGCTCGAGGAAGACCGCGGCCAGCGCCTCGACCTCCGCCCCGTCCGGCACGCCCACCCCGCCCTGCAGCAGAGCGACGTCTGCCTGGCCCTCGGCCAGCAGCCTGGCGTTCTCGACCGAGCCCGCGGTCTCCAGGATGGTCAGCTCGATGCCGTCCCTGGCGAGGATCCTGGCATAACGCTCGGCGATGGCGTGATAGCCGCCGCCGGGCCGCCCCGCCGCCATGCTCAGCGACCGGGGCGGCACCAGGTCGAGCAGCCAGACGAGCGCGCCGATCGAGGCAAGCACGAGGGCGACGAGGCTGGCCGACAGGAGGTAGAACTGGGTGTCCCGGGGAAGTCTCACCGTCTGGCCTCGTCCGTCTGCATGCTCACGCACCGGCCGAGAGATTGCCCGGGATCGGACGCTGTCCACGCCGCCCCCGGCCGCGCCCCCTCTGGCCAGAGGCGTGCGGCGCTCAAGGCGAGCGCGGGCGTGCGGGATTGCCGATGGCGACCGCACCCGCGGGCACGTCGCGCGTCACCACGGCGCCCGCGCCGATGATCGCGTCGTCGCCGATGGTGACGCCCGGCAGGACGAGGGCGCCGCCGCCGATCCAGACGTTCGCCCCGATGCGGACGGGACGCCCGCATTCCAGGCGCCGGCGCCGCGCCTCGGGGTCGCGCGGGTGGTCGGCGGTCAGGATCTGCACGCCCGGCCCGATCTGCGTCATCGCGCCGATCGAGACCTCGACGACGTCGAGCACGACGCAGCCGAAATTCAGGAACGCACCCGGCCCGAGGCTGATGTTGTAGCCATAGTCGCAGAGGAAGGGCGGCCGGACAAAGGCGCCGTCGCCGACGCTGGCGAAGAGCTCGCGCAGCAGCGCCTGCCTCTCCTCGACGGCCATCGACTGCCTGGCGTTGAAGCGATCCATCCAGGCATTGGCGCGGGCGGCGTCGGCCGCGAGCTCGGGGCAGTCGGCCAGGTAGAGCTCGCCGGCCAGCATCTTGGCCTTTTCGCTGCGCATGGCGCGCCCCCCTCTCCGCCGTGCGCGTCGGGCGGGCTACTGCGTCGGGGCCGGTGTCGCCGGCGGCTCGTCCGAGAAGTTGCTGCCGGTGTCGCCCGTCCCGCTCGAGGCATCCGGGGCCGCTTGCGGCAGCGTCGCCTGCGGCACCGTCTGCCCGGTGTCGGGCGCCGAGCCCGCGAACCCGCGCCCGAGCCCGTGGTTCCCGCGCCGCCCGGCACGGGCTCGGCCGGGATCACGGTCACGTCGGCGGGCGGGGTGGCCGGAGAGGTGGCCGGCTGAGTGGCCGGCTCGGGGGCCGCTGCCCCGGGCACCACCGCCGCGCCCGGATCGCCCGGATCGCCCGGATCGGTCGTCTCGATGGGGCCGCGCTCGGGCGGCGGCGCCCAGAGGCTCAGGGCGACGCCGGCGATGGCGCAGACGACCAGCCCGGCCAGAACGCCGCGAATGAAACCGCCGATGCGAGAGCCGCCACCGTTCGCCATCCCGCCAACTCCCATGTCATTGATTTCGCGCTCCGGCGCCCTCGCCGCCGGGTCCGCCGCCCAGGCGCGCCTTGACGCTCGCGCGTCTCCCGGCGCATCTATAGCCGCAAGCCCGCGGCCACGCCAAGTGGCTGTGGCCAGAACCGGCCAAAGCTGGCCGTACCGGCGGATTGCTCGCTCGGCCGAGCCGATGGATGCGCGAAGGACCCGATGCTGCTTCTCGTCGACAACTACGACAGCTTTACCTGGAACCTCGTGCATTACCTGGGCGAGCTCGGCGCCGAGACGCGCGTCGTGCGCAACGACCAGCTGACGGCCGCCGAAGCGCTCGGGCTCGGCGCCGAGGCGGTCGTGCTGTCGCCCGGCCCCTGCGACCCGGCCCGCGCCGGCATCTGCCTCGAGCTGATCCGCCAGGCGCCCGAGAGCCTGCCGATCCTCGGCGTCTGCCTCGGCCACCAGGCGATCGGCGAGGCGTTCGGCGGCCGCGTCGTGCGCTGCCACGAGATCCTGCACGGCAAGCTCTCGAACGTGACGCATGACGACTCAGGGGTCTTCCGCGGGCTGCCGCAGGGCTTCGAGGCGACGCGCTACCATTCGCTGACCGTCGACCCCGACAGCCTGCCCGAGGAGCTGCGCGTCACCGCGCGCAGCCAATCGGGCGTCATCATGGGGCTCTCGCACCGGTCGCGCCCCATCCACGGCGTGCAGTTCCACCCCGAGTCGATCCGCACGGGCGTCGGCCATGCACTGCTGCGCAACTTCCTCCAGATCGCCGGGGCCACGCCCGAGGTGGCGACGCCAGAACCCGTGGGATGAGCGACAATCTCAAGCCGCTGATCGGCCGCGCCGTCGCCGGGCCGCTGACGCGCGACGAGGCCACGCAGGCCTTCGAGATCATCATGTCGGGCGAGGCGACGCCGGCGCAGATCGGCGGCTTTCTGATGATCTTGCGCGTGCGCGGCGAGACGGTGGACGAGATCGCCGGCGCCGCGACGGTCATTCGCGCCAAGGCGGCGCGGGTCCGTGCGCCCGAGGGCGCCATCGACATCGTCGGCACGGGCGGCGACGGCAAGGGCACGTTGAACATCTCGACCGGCGCGGCCTTCGTCGTCGCGGGCTGCGGGGTGCCGGTTGCCAAGCACGGCAACCGGGCGCTGTCGTCGAAATCGGGCGCCGCCGACGCGCTGACCGAGATGGGCGTCAACGTCATGGTCGAGGCCGCGGTCGCCGAGCGGGCGCTGGCCGATTGCGGCATCTGCTTCATGATGGCGCCGATGCACCACTCGGCGATGCGCCATACCGGCCCGGCCCGCGTCGAGCTCGGCACCCGCACCCTCTTCAACATCCTCGGGCCCCTGACCAACCCAGCGGGCGTCCGCCGCCAGCTCACGGGCGCCTTTGCGCCCGGCTTCCTCCGCCCCATGGCCGAGACGCTCCAGGCGCTCGGCTCGGAGGCCGCCTGGCTGGTGCATGGCGGCGACGGCACCGACGAGGTGTCGATCTGCGGAGCCGACGCCAGGTCGTCGCGCTGGCGGATGGCCGCATCGAGGAGCGCGAGGTCCACCCAGAAGAGGCTGGCCTGCCGGTGCACCCGTTCGACGACATACTCGGCGGCACGCCCGAGGCGAACGCCGCGGCCTTCCGGGCGCTGCTCGGCGGCGCGCACGGCGCCTATCGCGACGCCGTGCTGCTGAACGCCGCCGCGGCGCTGGTCGTCGCCGGCCGCACGGAGAGCTTGCGCGAGGGCGTCGAGATGGCGCGCGAGAGCATCGACTCGGGCGCGGCGCGCGCCAAGGTCGAGGCGCTGGCCCGGGCGACGAACCAAGGCTGACCGCCCGGAAGTGGCGGAGTCGGCGCACCGCCGGCACGAGCCCTGCAGGCTCGATCGCGCGGTCCGCCATGCCTTCGGCATGCCGGCCCTTCCGACCAGGCCCCGCCCCCCGCCCCCACCCCCGCCGGCGCGCTGGCGCGCGCCTGACGGCGGGTGGCGCGCGCCCCGGGCTGCGCAGCCATGCCTCTGGCGCGGCTGCCGGCGAGGTTGGTTCCGCGAGCCACGCGGCTGCGGTTCGGCTGGATTCCGCGCCCCCGGGACGCTAAGGAGAGCCATGAACGTCCTCGACCGCATCAAGGCCTACAAGCTCGAGGAGGTGGCCGCCCGCAAGCGCGCGCGGCCCTGGGCCGAGATCGAGGCGGCGGCCCGCGCCGCGCCGCCCGTCCGCCCGTTCCGCGCCGCGCTCGAGGCGGCGCAGCGCGCCGGCCGCTACGGGCTGATCGCAGAGATCAAGAAGGCGAGCCCCTCCAAGGGCTTGATCCGCGAAGATTTCGACCCGCCCGAGCTCGCCCGCGCCTATCAGGCGGGCGGCGCCGCCTGCCTCTCGGTGCTGACGGATGCCCCGAGCTTCCAAGGGGCCGAGGCCTACCTGACGGCCGCCCGGGCGGCCACCTCGCTGCCCTGCCTGCGCAAGGACTTTCTCTACGACGCCTGGCAGGTCGCCGAGGCCCGCGCCATCGGTGCCGACTGCATCCTGATCATCCTCGCCGCCGTCTCGAACGAGCAGGCGCAAGAGCTGGAAGAGGCAGCGTTTTCCTGGGGCATGGATGCGCTGCTCGAAGTGCATGACAGGCCCGAGCTCGACCGGGCGCTGGCGCTCCGCTCGGCCCTGATCGGCGTCAACAACCGCAACCTCAAGACCTTCGATGTCTCGCTCGCCACCACCGAGGCGCTGGCCCCGCATGTCCCGGCGGAGCGCATGCTGGTGGCCGAGAGCGGCCTTTCGGCGCCCGCCGACCTCGCCCGCCTCGCCCGCGCCGGCGCCCGCAGCTTTCTCATCGGCGAGAGCCTGATGCGCCAGGCCGACGTCGCCGCCGCGACGCGCGCCATTCTCGCCGATCCCGTGCCGGCGCCGGCATGAGCGGGCTGACCCATTTCGACGCCGAGGGCCGCGCCACGATGGTCGATGTCGGCGAGAAGGCCGTCACCGAGCGCACCGCCACCGCTCGCGGCGCCGTGCTCATGGCGCCCGAGACGCTGGCGATCATCGAGGAGGGCCGCGCCGCGAAGGGCGACGTGCTGGCCGTCGCCCGGCTGGCCGGCATCATGGCGGCCAAGCGCACCGCCGAGCTGATCCCGCTCTGTCATCCGCTGGCGCTGACCAAGGTGGCCGTCGACCTGGTGCCGGCGCCGCCCGACCGCGTCGAGATCGAGGCGACGGTGCGCGTCTCGGGCCGCACCGGCGTCGAGATGGAGGCGCTGACGGCCGTCTCGGTCGCGGCGCTGACCGTCTACGACATGGTCAAGGCCGTCGACCGCTCGATGCGCCTGACCGACATCCGCCTGACGCACAAGGAAGGCGGCAAGTCGGGCGCATACACCGCCGAATGACCAGCGCATGATCTCGGTCTCGGAGGCTCTCGACCGCCTCTTCGCGCTCGTCAGCCCCGTTGGCAGCGAGACGGTGCCGCTGGCCGCGGCCGGCGGCCGCGTGCTGGCCGAGGACGCCGTGGCGCGGCGGACGCAGCCGCCCTTCGCCGCCTCGGCCATGGACGGCTATGCCGTGCGCGCCGCCGAGGCGCGGGCCGGCGCGACGCTGGCCGTGGTCGGCGAGGCCGCGGCCGGACGCCGGTTCGGGGCCGCGCTGCCGCCGGGCGCGGCCGTCCGCATCTTCACCGGCGCGCCGGTGCCAGAGGGCGCCGACGCCATCCTGATCCAGGAGGACGCCCGCCGCGAGGGCGACCGCATCACCGTCGCGCGAGGCGCCCGAACCCGGGCGACCATGTCCGCCCCGCCGGCGGCGACTTCAGCGAGGGCGAGCGCATCGCCGCACCCCGCCGGCTCAGCCCGCGGGACGTGGCCCTGATCGCGGCGATGAACCTGCCCGAGGTGACGGTCGCCCGCCGTCCCGTCGTCGCGCTGATCGCGACGGGCGACGAGCTCGTGCAGCCGGGCGAGGCGCCGGGGCCCGACCAGATCGTCAGCTCGAACAATTACGGCCTGGCCGCCATGCTGCGGGCGATCGGTGCCGAGCCCCTCCTTTGCCCGATCGCGCGCGACAACCACGAAAGCCTGATGGCCGCGCTCGAGCCCGCGCGCGGCGCGGACTTCATCGTCACGCTCGGCGGCGCCTCGGTCGGCGAGCACGACCTCGTCGCAAGCGTCTTCGGTAAGGCCGGATTAACTCTGGGTTTCTACAAGATCGCCATGCGGCCGGGCAAACCGCTGATGGCTGGGCGGCTGGACGACGCGGTGATGCTGGGCCTGCCTGGAAATCCCGTCTCGGCGCTTGTCTGCGGCGAGCTTTTCCTGCGGCCGGCCGTGGAGGCGGCGCAGGGCCTGCCAGCGCTGCCGCGCGCCACCCGGACGGGTCGGCTGGCGCACAGGCTGGGGAGAAACGGACCGCGCGAGCATTACATGCGCGCCGCGGTGTCGGACGAAGAGGGAAGCGTGACGGTCTTCGAGAACCAGGATTCGAGCCTGCTGGCGACGCTGGCCCGCGCCAATGCGCTGGTCGTCCGCCCGCCGCACGCACCGGAGGCTGCAGAGGGCGACCCGGTCCGCTACGTCCCGTTGTAATCTCGGCGCCTGTTCTTTTGCGTTCCGCAACCCGCGTTGACACAAAGCGGGAACAGTTGTAGAACACCAGTGTCGCACCAGCGCAGAGCGAGAGAAGATGCTGACGAAGAAGCAATACGACCTTCTGATGTTCATCCACAAACGGGTGCAGCGGGACGGTGTGTCGCCTTCGTTCGACGAGATGAAGGCCGCGCTCGACCTGCGCTCGAAGTCCGGCATTCACCGGCTGATCACGGCGCTGGAGGAACGCGGCTTCATCCGCCGACTGCCGCACCGGGCGCGCGCGATCGAGATCGTCCGCCTGCCCGAGAACATGGAGGGGCGCGCCCGCGGCGGCTTCCGCCCGGCGGTGATCGAAGGCGATCTCGGCCGGCAGGAGCCGCGCGAGGCGGAGGAGCCGATCGCGCGCGTGCCTGACCGGCGGACCGCCCAGGGTGCCGATGCGGCCGATGGCGCCGGTGGCGCCGAGACGCGCAGCGTGCCGCTGATCGGCCGCATCGCCGCCGGCCTGCCGATCGAGGCGCTGCAGCAGGGTGCCGTCCGCATCGGCGTGCCCTCGGCGATGACGGCCGCCTCGGGCGACCACTACGCGCTCGAGGTGAAGGGCGAACTCGATGATCGACGCCGGCATCCAGGACGGCGACATCGTGGTGGTGCGTCGGCAGGTGACGGCCGACAATGGCGACATCGTCGTGGCCTTGATCGACGATCACGAGGCGACGCTGAAGCGGCTTCGCCGCAAGGGCGGCGCCATCGCGCTCGAGGCGGCGAACCCGGCCTATGGCACGCGCCTCTACCGCAGCGACCAGGTCAAGATCCAGGGCCGCATGGTCGGGCTGATCCGCACCTATTGCTGACCCGCGGCGCCTGAGCGCCGCAGCCGCCCGGCCGCGCCGGCGGCCGTGGGAATGACGGCGGCTTCGCCCATCGCGGCCCTTCAGGGCGCCCAGAGGCGGCTGCGGTTGTCGTCGCGGGCACGGCGGATGGCGAGATCGTCGCCATCGACCGAGATGGCCAGCGCGCCGCTGCGCTTGAGGGCATCCTTTCCGAAGTAGATGCAGGGCCCGGGCGTCGGCCCGCCATTGCGCGCGATCAGCAGCGTGCGCGGCCGGCAGAGCGCGGCCAGATCCGCGGGCTCGGGCCGCCCGCCCTGCACCTCGAGCCGCCAGCCCTCGGCCAGCTCGGCGCTGAGCCTGCGCCCTTCGCGCGCAAAGCCCGGTCGGGCGGCGGCGGCGGCCTGGCTCGCCTGGTCGCCGTCGCGCCGGAGCCAGATGCCGGCGGCAAAGCTCTGGGCCTTGGCGTTGTCGAGCGCGCGGCCCTGGGGGCCCATCAGCCCGACCAGCCGCGCGCCCGGCGCGACGAGCAGCTCGGGGCGCGGCGGTGCGTTGACCCAGAGCGCGAGGCCGACGACGACGCCGGCCGCGCCCGCCAGCCGCCAGGGTCCGCGCCAGAGCGCGATCCAGAGCCCGCCGAGCGCGATCCAGCCGAGCACGGCGCCGGGCGCCGTGCGCACCGCCTGGTCGGCGCCCGGCAGGCCGGCGACCCAGTGGGCGATGACGAGGATCTGCTCGATCCCCATCCCCATCGCGCGCAGCGCCGGCTCGGCGAGGCCAAAGGGCGCCAACAGCCCGGCGATGCAGGCGGTCGGCGTGATCCAGACGCTCATCACCGGCAGCGCCAGCAGGTTGGCGAGCAGGCTGTAAGGCGCCGTCCGGTTGAAATGGTAGGCCGCGAACGGGGCGGTCGCCGAGCCGGCCAGCAGGCTCGTGAGGATCATCCCTCCGACATAGAGGCCGGCGGCGCGCAAGCCCCACGCGGCCCAGCCGCGATCCGCGCGGGCGGCGCGGCCGGCGCTGTCGGACTCGCGGCGCAAATGCCAGTTCCGCAGCGACTCATAGCCGGCGATCAGGGCGGCCGTGGCGGCAAAGCTCATCTGGAAGCCGGCGTCGAGCAGGCTCGACGGGCTCAGCACCAGGATGATCGTCGCCGCCAGCGCCAGCGCGCGCAGCGTGATCGCCGGGCGGTCGAGGAAGACGGCGACCAGCATCACCGCCACCAGGACGAAGGCGCGCTGCGTCGGCACCGAGGCGCCGGAAAGCGCGAGATAGGCAAAGCCGGCCAGCAGCGCCGCGACCGCCGCCGTCTTCTTGGTCGACAGGTGGTAGGCCGTCCACGGGATGGCGGCGAGCATCAGGCGGGCGATGGAAAAGACAAGCCCGGTCAGGATCCCCATGTGCAGGCCGGAGATCGACAGCAGGTGCGCAAGGCTCGAGACGCGCAGCGCCTCGTTGTCGGCCTCGTCGATGTCGGCGCGGTCGCCGACGATCAGCGCCGAGGCGATGGCGCCCTGGCGGCCCGGCAGCACGGCGCTGAGGTCGCGCGAAATGACGTCGCGGGTGCGCGCCACCCAGATGCGCATCCGCTCGCGCACATGGGTTTCGGGAACCGCGGGCAGGACCAGCAGCTGGCCTCGGCTCAGGCCGATGCCGCCCAGCCGCTCGAAGAAGGCGCGGCGGCGGAAGTCGAAGGCGCCGGGCTCGACCGGCTCGCCGGTCGGCATCAGGCTGGCATAGACGCGGACGCGCTGGCCCGGCGACGGGATCGCATCATAGGCCTCGTCGAGCAGCGTCAGGCGCAGCCGGACGGGCGTGTCCTCGGGCTCGACGCCATAGATGACGACGCGGTCGAGCAGAAGGCGCGGCGCACCCGAGGCCGAGCGCGAGACCTGCAGCACGCGGCCCTCGACCGTCTCGCCCATCGGCCAGCGGATCTGCGGCGCCTCGGCCAGCCGCGCCGAGAGGATGGCGAGCCCGAAGCCGCCCGCGACGGCCAGCAGCAGCCAGGCGAGCGCCAGCGCGCCCCAGCCGGCGCGGCGCGCCAGCCCCGTGGCGATCAGCGCGAGCGGTGGCAGCCAGGCCAGGCCCCACAGCGGCTCGGGCTCGAACGGCAGGGCGAAATAGGCCCAGATGCCGAGGCCGAGGCAGACCGGCAGCCAGAGGACGAACCGCCGGCTCTCGGCCCGGTAGAGCTGCTGGATCTGGGGGTAAAGGCGCACCTTGCCCGACCGGCCCTCCTGGACCATAAAGCCCGTCGGATCACCCCCGGGCGCCGCGTTCCATGCCAGGGTGCGCGCCGCAAGTGAAAAATCCGGAAAGGCCGCGAGCGCTCGCATGTCAGACGTCGTCACCCGTTTCGCCCCGTCGCCGACAGGCTTCCTCCATATCGGCGGCGCGCGGACGGCGCTCTTCAACTGGCTGTTCGCCCGGCACCATGGCGGGCGCTTCCTGCTGCGCATCGAGGACACCGACCGGGCGCGCTCGACGCCGCGAGGCGACGCAGGCCATCTTCGACGGGCTGCGCTGGCTCGAGCTCGACTGGGACGGCGATGCGCTCAGCCAGGCTTCCCGCGTCGAGCGCCACGCCGAGGCCGCGCGCGCGATGCTGGAGGCCGGCACCGCCTATCGCTGCTTTGCCACCGCGCAGGAGATCGAGACCTTCCGCGAGCAGGCCCGCGCCGATGGCCGGCCGCCGCTGTTCGTCAGCCCCTGGCGCGACAAGGGGCCGGGGGACTGGCCGGACGCGCCCTACACCGTCCGCCTCAAGGCGCCGCGCGAGGGCCAGGTGGTCGTCGAGGACGCCGTGCAAGGGACGGTGACCTGGGACGCCGACCAGCTCGACGACCTGATCCTGCTGCGCTCGGACGGCACGCCGACCTATATGCACGCCGTCGTCGTCGACGACCACGACATGGGCGTGACCCACGTCATCCGCGGCGACGACCACCTGACGAACGCCGCCCGCCAGTCGCTGATCTATCGTGCGCTCGGCTGGGAGGTGCCCTCCTTCGCCCACCTGCCGCTGATCCACGGGCCTGACGGCGCCAAGCTGTCGAAACGGCACGGCGCCACAAGCGTCATCGAGTACCGCGACCTCGGCTACCTGCCGGCGGCGGTGCGCAACTACCTGGCGCGGCTCGGCTGGAGCCATGGCGACGACGAGTTCTTCACCGACGCGCAGGCGATCGAGTGGTTCGGGCTCGAGGCGGTCGGCCGCTCGCCCGCGCGCTTCGACTTCGTCAAGCTCGAGAACCTGAACGGCCAGCACATCCGCGCGACGGCAGACGACGAGCTCGTCCGCCGTGCCGAGGAGCTGCTGGCGGCGCAGGGTCGGCCCAAGCTGGACGAGGCACGCCGCGCCATGCTGCTGCATGCCATGCCGGGGCTGAAGGAGCGCGCCAAGACGCTGCTCGAGATAATCGAGATGGCGCACTACATCCTGGCCGATCGCCCCCTATCTCCTGACGAGAAGGCGGCGAAGCTCCTCGACGGGGCGGCCCGGCCTGTCCTGGCCAGATTGACCACCCGGTTGCGCGATGCTAGCGAATGGCGTGCTGGATCCGTCGAAGAAATCGTCCGCTCCTTCGCTGAAGAGGAGCAGCTCAAGCTCGGCAAGGTCGCCCAGCCGCTTCGGGCGGCGTTGACCGGCCGATCCGTGAGTCCCGGGGTCTTCGACGTGATGGAGACGCTCGGCCGGGACGAGACGCTGGCGCGGCTCGACGATGCCGCGATGAACAGCGCCTGAGGCTGCCGCCCGGCAGTCACGCGGCGCCCGAGACAAGGGAACAACATGGCCGACACAACAACCCGTACGGCGACCATCACCGTTGATGGCAAGACCTTCGAGACGCCGGTCTATGACGGCACGATCGGACCCTCGGTGATCGACATCCGCCGGCTCTATGCCGAGCTCGGCATGTTCACCTACGACCCCGGCTACACCTCGACGGGCTCGTGCCAGTCGACGATCACCTATATCGACGGCGAGAAGGGCGAGCTGCTCTATCGCGGCTATCCGATCGAGCAGCTGGCCGAGAAGAGCCACTATCTCGAGGTCTGCTACCTGCTGCTCTATGGCGAGCTGCCGAACGCCGCCCAGCTCGAGGACTTCGAGATGCGGGTGACGCAGGCACACGATGCTGCACGAGCAGATGCAGTATTTCTACCGCGGCTTCCGGCGCGACGCCCACCCGATGGCGGTCGTCTGCGGCGTCGTCGGCGCGATGTCGGCCTTCTACCACGACTCGACCGACATCAACGATCCGTGGCAGCGCGAGGTCGCCTCGATCCGCATGATCGCCAAGCTGCCGACGATCTGCGCCTGGGCCTACAAGTACGCGATCGGCCAGCCTTTCGTGTACCCGCGCAACGACCTCGACTATGCCGCGAACTTCCTGCACATGTGCTTCTCGGTGCCCTGCGAGGAGTACGTCGTCAACCCGGTGCTGGCGCGCGCCATGGACCGGATCATGACGCTGCACGCCGACCACGAGCAGAACGCCTCGACCTCGACGGTGCGGCTGGCGGGGTCGAGCCAGGCCAACCCCTTCGCCTGCATCGCGGCGGGCGTGGCGAGCCTCTGGGGCCCGGCGCATGGCGGCGCCAACCAGGCATGCCTCGAGATGCTGAAGGAGATCGGCTCGCCCGACCGGGTCGACGAGTTCATCAAGCGGGCCGAGGACAAGAACGACCCGTTCCGCCTGATGGGCTTTGGCCACCGCGTCTACAAGAACTACGATCCGCGCGCCAAGGTCATGCAGCAGACTGCCAAGGAGGTGCTCGAGCTGCTCGGCGTCGAGAACAACCCGATCCTCAAGACGGCCCAGGCGCTCGAGAAGCGGGCGCTGGAGGACGAGTACTTCATCTCGAAGAAGCTCTATCCCAACGTCGACTTCTACTCGGGCATCATCCTCGAGGCGATGGGCTTCCCGACGGCGATGTTCACGCCGATCTTCGCGCTCAGCCGCACGGTCGGGTGGATCGCGCAGTGGAAGGAGATGATCGAGGACGAGCACGGCAAGATCGGCCGTCCCCGCCAGCTCTATGTCGGCGCGCCGCGCGCGACTACACCGACGTGGAGAACCGCGCCTAAGTCAGGGGCGGAAGACAGGGCGGAGCCGCCCCTCTAAGGGGCGACGCCGGCGCGGCGATCGAGGAAGTCGAGGACCGAACGCGCCGCCCTCTCGTCCGGCGGCGCGCCGTAGCGGCCGAGCGCGGCCATGGCTTCGTCAAAGGCGGCGCGCTGCTCGGCGGCGGCCGCCGGGTCTGCCAGCAGACGCCGGACCGCCTGGGCGAGGTTCGCCGCCGTGCAGCGCTCCTGCAGGAACTCGGGCACCGCCTTCCGGCCGACCACCAGGTTCACGAGCGTCGCCGTGTCGACCCGGATCAGGCGCCGGACGATGGCAGCCGTCAGCCGGCTGGCGCGGTAGGCGACGACGGTCGGCACGGCCAGGGCGGCGATCTCGAGCGCGACGGTGCCCGAGGTGCAGAGCGCCGCATCGGCGGCGGCCATCGCGAGCCGTCTCTCGGCCTCGGACGCCTCGGGCGGCACCGCGAGCACCGGCGGGGGCAGCAGCGCCAGCGCGGCGTCCACCTCGCTCGCGACGCCTTCGGCCACGGGGCAGACGATCGCCAGCGCGGGATCCTCGGCGCGCAGCCGGGCCATCGCGTCGAGGTAGACCGGCATCATCCGACGGATCACGCCCTGCCGCGAGCCGGGCGCCAGCAGCAGCACATGCCGGTCCGCGAGGCCGTGCGCCTCGCGATAGCTCTGGATCTCGGCGGCTGACGGGTGCGGGCGAGCCGCCGCGGGGTGCCCGACGAAGTCGCAGCTCATGCCGGCCGCGTGCATATAGGGCGGCTCGAAGGGCAGCAGCGCCAGCACGTGGTCGACATGGCGCGCCATCTTCGCCGCCCGCCCGGGGCGCCAGGCCCAGACCGATGGGGCGACATAGTGGATGACCGGCAGGCCCGGCATTTGCCGCCGCGCCGCCTTGGCGACCCGCAGCGAAAAGTCCGGGCTGTCGATCGAGATCAGCGCATCGGGCCGCCACGCGACCACGTCCCGCGCCGTCTGCCGGATGCGGCGGATCAGGTTCGGCAGGCGGGGCAGGACTTCGGTCAGGCCCATCACCGAGAGCTCGCCCATGTCGAAGAGCGGCCGGAGGCCGGCTGCGCTCATGTCGCGCCCGCCGATGCCGGCGAACTCGGCCGGCCCCTGCGCCTGCAGCGCCCGCATCAGCCCGCCGCCCAGCCGGTCGCCCGAGGCCTCGCCGGCGATGATGTAGAAGCGGCGGGTCATCCCCCGACAGGGCCGCCGCCGCCCTCTCCGCCTCGCAGAGGGGTCGGGGGCAGAGGTCACCTGGTTCATGTCTCGGACCACGAGGCGAGCTCGTCGGGAGCTGCGCCGTAGACGAAAACGCCCGCCGCGTCGGCGGCCGCCCGCGTCGCGCCGGCGTCGAGCAGCACGGTGTCGCCAGCGGCGACCACGATGCCGTTGAGGCCCGCCCGCGCCGCGCCTGCCACCGTCTCGCGGGCCGATCGCGGGCAGGTCGAGCCGCCGGTCCTGGCCGGGCTTCGGCCCCTTGTAGAGCACGCCCGAGGGCGGCGGCACGGCGGCCCGCCGATCGGGCGGCAGATCGGCCAGCCGCGCGAGCATCAGGTCGGTGCCCTCGATCGCCTCGACGGCCAGGCAAAGCCCGCGGGCGACCACGGCCCCCTGTCCGACATCGAGCGGGCCGAGGGCCGCGACGATCCGCGCGGCCCGGGCGGCGTCCGCCCGGTCCTGGGCGCCAGGAGCCTTCGCCCCGAGCGCGCCCCTCGACACCATCGCCTGCCCGCCCAGCACGTCGTGCGGACCGAGCATGACAAGCCCCTCGCTCTCGAAGACGCCGGCAAAGCCGCGCAGCATGGCATCGTCGCCGCGCCTCAGCAGCGCGAAGGCGCGCGCCGCGATGGCGACCGCCTTGAGGTCGGCGCGCCAAGGGCGCAGCCGCGGCCGCGTCATCGCGCCGGCGAAGACGACATGCGTGGCGCCGGCGGCGCGCAGCGCGCGGAAGAGGCGCCCTGGCTTCTCGAACTCGTGGTGCTGGTGCGGGTGCGCGGTCATCCAAGGCTCGAAGCAGCCCGGGAAGATCACCAGCAGATAGGGCAGCGCCGACGCGGCGCGGCGTTCGGCGATGCGCTGCGGCAGCGTGCCCCGGCCGGCGATGATGGCGAGCGGCGTCGGCGGGGCCGGGGGCGGCCCGGCCGCCCCGCCGCTGTCAGGCATCGCCGTCAAGCGTCCCGGGGCGTGCAGAAGTTCCGGCTGGTGTCGGCCAGGATGAAGGCCACCATCTCCTGGACCGGGGCCGACCTCGGCATGGCGCTGCCCGGCGGCGGCCGCCCGCTCGTGCAGCGCGCCAGGGCCGTAGAAGACCTCGCGATAGGCATCGCGCAGCGCGCGGATCGTCTCGCGGTCAAAGCCGCGCCGGCGCAAGCCGATGATGTTGAGCCCGCCCAGCTCGGCCCTGTTGCCGATGACGGTGCCGAAGGGGATCACGTCCTTCTCGACCCCCGTCATTCCGCCGACCATCGAATGCGCGCCGATGCGGACGAACTGGTGCACGGCGCAGAGGCCGCCGAGGAAGGCGAAGTCGCCGATCTCGACATGCCCGGCCAGCGTCGCGTTGTTCGCCATGATGACGTTGTCGCCGAGCTGGCAGTCGTGCCCGACATGCGCGCCCATCATGAAGAGGCCGCCATCGCCGATCCGCGTCGTCAGCCCGCCGCCGGTGGTTCCCGGGTTCATGGTGACGTGCTCGCGGATCATGTTGCGGGCGCCGATCTCGAGATACGAGGTCTCGCCCGCGTATTTCAGGTCCTGCGGGCGGTGGCCGATCGAGGCGAAGGGCCAGATGCGCGTGCCCGGGCCTATCCTGGTGTGGCCGGCGACCGCGACATGGCTGACCAGCTCGACATCATCGCCCAGCTCGACATCGGGGCCGACCAGCGAAAAGGCGCCGATGCGCACGCCCGAGCCGATGCGCGCGCCTTCCTCGACGATCGCCGTCGGATGGATGTCGCGTCACGTGGCATCACCGCGCCGCCGGTCGTCGCCGGTGATGATCATGGCGGAGTATTCGGCCTCGGCGACGGTCTCGCCGCCGACAATGCCCTCGCCCCAGAACTTCCAGACCTTGCCGCGGCCGCGCAGGATCTTGACGTGGAGTTCCAGCACGTCGCCCGGCACGACCAGCTTGCGGAAGCGCGTCTTGTCGAGCGTCATGAAGTAGACGAGCAGGTCCTGGTCGATCATCCCGAGCGTGTCGACGACCAAGACGCCGGCCGTCTGCGCCATGGCCTCGACGATCATCACGCCCGGCATGATCGGCTTTTCCGGGAAGTGGCCCTGGAAGAACGGCTCGTTGTTGGTGACGTTCTTGACGCCGACGGCGCTCTCGTTGCGCCTGATCTTCTCGACCCGATCGATCAGCAGGAACGGGTAGCGGTGCGGGATCATCCGCTTGATGCGCGCGAGGTCGGCGATCGTCTCCGTGTCAGCCATTGCCCCCGCCCGATCTTCCGAGCCATCGCTTTTGCGCCTGCTTAACGTGCGACCGGGGCAGGTCAAGCCTCATCGGGTGGGACCGGTCGCGCTCGGCTGCGCCGCGGGCTGAGGCGGCGAGGGCGGCCCCGAGGCATCGGCGGCCGGCGGCTCGGTCAGGGGCGCCGACAGGTCCAGCTCGGGCACCGGCGGCGATGGCCCGTCGGTGTCGAAGAGCGCGATCGCGCGGTCGGTCAGATCGACGGCCGGATCGAGGGCGAGCACCTGCTCGGCATTCACGACCACGCGCGCGCCGGCCTCGACGCGCAGCCTCTCCATCAGCCCGGGCAAAGCCGCGACGATCGTCGCCCGCGCCTCCTGAAAGCCCTTCTGCAGTGCGGCGGCGCGCTCCTGCGCGACGCGGCGCGCGGCGCGGACGCGCTGGTCGAAATCGGCGATCCGGGCCTCGAACTCGGTCGCTCGGGGAGCTCGCCGCGCAGTCGCGTCAACTCCTCCTCCTCGTCGGCGAACTGCATCTTGGTGTCGTCGATCTGGCCCTGCAGCTGCGCCGTCATCTCCTCCTCGGCATCGCGCAGACGGCGCGCCGCCTGGGCCTCGCGCAGGATGCGCTCGCGCGACACGACGACGACCTCAGGCGCCTGCTGCGCCTGCGCGACCCGCGCCGGCCAAGGCCGACCAGCACCCAGTCCGCCGGCCGAGGAGACCGCGCCGCGACGGATGCCCGCTCGCCAGGACGGCATCGGCGCTCAGAAACGGGTGCCGATCGACAGCCGGAAGAGCTCCGACTCGTCGTAGTCCTGCTTCGACGATCGGGTGCCCAAGCTCAGCTCAAGCGGACCGAACGGCGTGTCGACGAACAGCAGGCGCGCCGACGCCGACGCGGAGGTAGAGCGACGTCGTCGATCGGCAGCCCATCGGCGCCGATCGGGTCGCCGTCGACGCTCCAGAGCGTGCCGGCGTCGACGAAGAGGCCGCCATAGACGCCGAGCTCCTCCGGCAGCCCGAGCGGGAACGAGACCTCGAGCCGGGCGGCGAGCGCGGTAGTTGCCGCCGAGCGCGTCGTCGGTGACCGTGTCGCGCGGTCCGACGCCGACGGCGGCGAAGCCGCGCAAGCTGGCGCCGCCGAGGAAGAAGCGCTCGTTGATGCGCGATCTCGTCGCCGCCATAGCCGAAGATCGGCGCCGAACTCGAACTCGAGGCTGGCGACGACCTGGTCGTCGAGGAACGCCGGCCCAGGTCTTGGCCGATGCCCTCGCTGCGGACGAAGCGCGCGTCGCCGCCGAGGCCGGCGAAGTCCTGGTCGAGCGTCAGCAGATATCCGCCCGTCGGCTCGATCGGGTCGCTGCGCTGGTCGTAGGTCAGCGCCATAGCCGACGGCCGAGGTCGTGTCGGACGCCGTCATCGGCCTGCGATGGCCGGCGAGGCGTCGTCCCTGACCTGGACATCCTCGCGGCGGAACTCGTAGCGCAGCGATCAGCCGCGTGTCCTCGCCCAGCGGGAAGCCGAGCGTCGGGCCGAAGCCCAGCCGCTTGATGTTGAAGTCGTTGTTGTCGCTCTGCGGTTGTCGTCGATGAAGAAGGCGCGCATACCGACCGACAGGTCGCGGTCGAGGAAGCGCGGCTCGGTGAAGTAGAAGTCGTAGACCTGCGTGTCGCCGGCCGCCGTCACCTGGACGTTCACGATCTGGCCGCGGCCGAGGAAGTTGCGCTCGGTCAGCGCGATGTTGCCGATCGGGCCGGCGCTGGACGAGATAGCCGACGCCGAAGGACAGCGAGCCGGTCGACTTCTCCTCGACGCGCACCTTCAGCACGGCCCGGTCCTCGGTGGCGCCGGGCTCGGTGCGCGATCTCGACCTTGCTGAAGTAGTTGAGCGCCCGGATGCGCCGCTGCGCCTCGCGGATCTTGCGGGCGTCGAACGGGTCGCCCTCGACCAGCTCGATCTCGCGGCGGATGACGCGGTCGAGCGTCTGGGTGTTGCCCTCGATGTCGATGCGCTCGACGAAGACGCGCGGGCCCTCGACCACCTCGAAGGTGATGTCGATGGTCCGGTCTTCGACGTTCTTGTGCGGCGCGCGGCCGCACCTGGACGAAGGCAAAGCCGCTTCTCGCCGGCCAGGTCAGTCATCTGGTTGACGATGTCCTCGACCTCGCTGGCGTCATAGATGTCGCCGGTCAGGCCGTCAGGGATCAGCGCCTCGAACTCGGCGGGATCGAGGCCGCGGGCGGCGACGTCGACGTCGAGCTCGCCGAAACTGTACTGCTCGCCCTCGTCGACCGTGAAGGTGATGAAGAAGCCTTCGCGGTCGGGCGCCAGCTCGGCCGTCGCCGACAGCACGGTGAAGTCGGCATAGCCGCGCTTGAAGTAGTAGTTGCGCAGCAGCTCCTTGTCGAGCTCGAGCCGGTCCGGGTCGTAGACGTCCGACGTCGTGAGGAAGGACAGCAGGCCGCGTCTCCGACGTCTCGATGACGCCGCGCAGCCGGCGGTCCGAGATAGACCTGGTTGCCGACGAAGTCGATGGCGCTGACGCCGGTCAGCTTGCCCTCGTTGATCTCGAAGACCAGGTCGACGCGGTTGTCGGAGCGCTCGATGATGACCGGCTCGACCTCGGCGCCGTAGCGGCCGGTGCGGCGATAGACCTCGACGATCGCCTGGGCGTCGGCCTCGGCCGCCGAGACGGTGAATGGCAGGCGCGGGCGCAGGCTGATGATCTGCTGCAGATCCTCGTCGCTCAGCGCGTCGTTGCCCTCGAAGGCGATCTCGTTGATCGACGGGTTCTCGACCACCTCGACGATCAGCTGGTTGTCCTCGGGGATGATCTGCACGTCCCGGAAAAGGCCGGTGTCGAACAGGCGCCGCACGGCGCGGTTCAGATCCTCGGCGGTGACCTTCTGGCCGGGCTTCAGGTCCATATAGGCGAGGATCGTCTCGGCCTCGATCCGCCGGTTGCCGCGGATGACCACCGACTGCTGCCCGCGCCGGCGCCTGGGCGATGCCAGGCGCCTGCGCGGAGGCCGGCGACGGTCGTCAGGAACAGCGCCGACCGCCAGAAACGGCGAAAGCAGGATGGCCGACAACAGAACGCCAAAGGCGCCCCGATGCCACGGAAACGAGGCAGATCCCATCTCAACTCCCCGCCGCCCGGCGGACCGGTTTCCGGCTCTCGCACGTGCGGCCTGTCCCGTCGATCGAGGCCTCAGCCCTGGCCGAACCAGGCGCCGAGACCGAGATCGTTGTTAAAGGTCACGTAGACCATTAGCAACAGCAGAAGGGAGAGGCCCGCCATCGTGCCATAGCGCACGACGGTCTCGCTGTTCGGCTTTCCCCTGATCGCCTCGGCGAGGTAGAAGACCAGGTGCCCGCCATCCAGCACCGGGATCGGGAAGAGGTTCAGCAGGCCGATCGCCGTCGAGACGAAGGCGACGAAGAACAGGAACTGCAGCGCGCCCTGGCTGGCCGCGTCCGCCGAGTGCTTGGCGATGCCGATCGGGCCCGAGAGCTGGCTGGTGTCGGCGCCGTGCAGCAGCATCTCCTTGATGTAGAGCACCGTGTCGGCGACGATCCGCCAGACGCGCAGCACCGCGTATTCGGCGGCGTCGCCGACGCGTCGACGGGACCATGATCGGCTCGACGCCCACGTCCTGCATGGCGATGCCGAGGAACGGGATCTCCTCCAGCTCGCCCGTCTCGGGATGCATGCGCTCGCGCAGCTTTGGCGTGAAGGTCAGGTCGATGACCTCGCCGTCGCGGCGAATCTTGAAGGTGACCGGCTGGCCCGGCGGCAGGTCGGCGATGGCCAGCTGCACCTCGCGGGCCGAGTTGACGCTCGTGCCGTCGATCTCGAGCAGGCGATCGTTCGGCCGAATGCCGGCGCCGATCGCGGCGCCGTCGGCGATCAGCCCGGTCACGATCGGCGGGCTGACATAGCGCGCCTCGATGTCGACCGTCTGCCCGCCGCGCTCGACCACCAGCTCGGTCGGCGCGCCATTGGTGCGCGACAGCGCGTCGATGACCTCGGCGAATGTCGCCGTCTCGACGCCGTCGACCCGCAGCACGCGATCCCCCGCCTCGAGCCCGACCACATCCTCCTGCCGCTCGGGATGGATGGACGCGATCACCGGCGCGTCCGACGGCTTTTCGCTGGCAAGGCCGAGCGCGAAGAAGAGGACGAGCGACAGGAGGAAGTTGGCCACCGGCCCGGCGAGGACGGTCAGCGCGCGACGCCAGAGCACGGCGTTGTGGAAGGCGTGGCGTCGCTCTGCCGGATGGAGTTCAGCGTCGTTCAGCTTGCCTGCGCTGGCCGGATCCATGTCGCCGAGGAACTTGACGTAGCCGCCCAGCGGCAATGCCGCGAGCTGCCAGCGCGTGCCCAGCCGGTCGGTGCGCGACCACAGCACCTTGCCGAAGCCGATCGAGAACACCTCGGCCCTGATCCCGCACCAGCGGCCGACCAGCAGGTGGCCGAGCTCGTGCACCGCCACCACGATCGAGAGGACCACCAGGAAGGGCACGATCCCGACAAGGATCGGTCCGATGAGGGGTATGCCGCCGATCAGATCCATGGACCAAACACCTGCAAGAACCTTACCGAATGCGCCGCTCGATCAGCGCACGGGCCTCTACCCTCGCCTGCCGGTCGGCGTCGAAAACATCGTCGAGGCTGCCGGCGGCGTTCCCATTATGTACGACCGAAATAGTGTCCTCAACAAGGCCCGGCCATGTCGAGAAAGCCGATCTGCCCGGCGATGAAGCCGTCGAGCGCGACCTCGTGCGCGGCGTTCAGCATGCAGGGCGCGAGCCCGCCCGCCCGCATCGCCTCCCGCGCGAGCCGCAGCGCCGGGAAGCGCGTCTCGTCCGGCGCCTCGAAGTCGAGGCGCGCGAGGCGGGCGAAATCCAGCCGCTCGACGGGCAGATGCGGCCGGTCGGGCCAGGCCAGCGCATAGCCGATGGCGACGCGCATGTCGGACGGCCCGAGATGGGCCAGGATCGAGCCGTCGGCATAGCCGACCATCGAGTGGATGATCGACTGGCGGTGCACGACGACCTCGATCCGGTCGGGATCGACGCCGAAGAGGTGCCCCGCCTCGATCATCTCGAGCGCCTTGTTGAACATCGAGGCCGAGTTGATCGAGATGCGCGCGCCCATCGACCAGTTCGGGTGCGCGACCGCCTGCTTGGGGCTGGCGGCGGCCATCTGCTCGAGCGTCCAGGTCCGGAACGGGCCGCCGCTCGCCGTCAGCAGCAGGCGCTCGATGGGCGCCTTGCCGCCGCCCTGGCCCGCGACAAGCTGGAAGATGGCGTTGTGCTCGCTGTCGACGGGCAGGAGCTGCGCGCCGGCGCGCGCAACCTCGGCCAGGAACAGCGTCGCCCGCGGCGACGAGGCACTCCTTGTTGGCGAGCGCGATGGTCGCGCCCTGGCGGACGGCGGCGAGCGTCGGGCGCAGGCCCGCCGCGCCGACGATCGCCGACATCACCCAGTCGACGGGGCGCGCCGCCGCCTCCTCCAGCGCCTCGGGGCCGGCCGCCGCCTCGACGCCGCTGCCGGCCAGCGCGTCGCGCAGCGCGCCGAAGCGGGCGGGGTCGCTGGTGACCGCGACCTCGGCTGACAAGCGCCGCGCCACGTCGGCGAGCCCCGCGATGTTGGCGTTGCCCGTCACCGCGACGACCTCGACCCGGTCGCGGCCGAGCGACTCGATCACGCTGACCGTGCTCGCGCCGATCGACCCGGTGGCGCCGAGTATGCTGATCCGCCTCTTCATCGCCGGCTCACATAGCGCGGCTTACCAGACGAAAACAGCCTGATCCCGCGAGAACGTGACCACTGCCGCGACCAGGATGGCCGCCATGTGCCCGTCGAGGCGGTCGAGCAGCCCGCCATGGCCGGGGATGAGGGTGCCGGCATCCTTGACGCCGAAATGCCGCTTCAGGGCCGACTCGGCCAGGTCGCCGGCCTGGGCCAGCAGCGCGGCGAGCGCCGAGACGGTGCAGACCTGGTAGAAGTAGGTGCCCGTCGTCGCCCCGCTGAACATCCCGCCGACCAGGAAGGCGAGCGCGATGCCGCCCAGCAGGCCGGCCCAGGTCTTGTTCGGGCTGACCGCCGGCCACAGCTTGGGCCCGCCGATCGTCCGCCCGGCGAAATAGCCGCCGACATCGGCGGCGATGACGACCATGGCCGCCCAGATGATCGAGAGAAAGCCGTAGGGTTCCACGGCGCGCAGCGCCGACGAAGGCCATCGCGGCGCCGCCGATATAGACCGCGCCGACCACGGACCAGCGCCCCGCCGCCGGCTGCCCGCGTTGCGCGTCCCAGGCAAACCCCGCGGCAGAGAGGCCGAAGAGCAGCACCAGTGCCGCCCAGAGCGGGCCGAAATGCAGGGCGAGCACGCCCCCGACGGCGGCGAGCACGTAAGGTGCCGCGTCCATGCCGGCGGGTCGGCCGGCATGCGCCGTGATCGAGCGCCATTCCAGGATCATGGCGAGGGCGGCGAGCGCGGCCAGAAGCGCGATCCAGATGCCGCCCAGCCAGACGCAGAGCAAGCGCGACCGCGCCGACCGCGAGCGCCGAAGTCAGCCGCAGCCGCAGATCCGCGAATTTTCCCGAGAACTCGGCGATGCTCCGCATGCGGCCCGCGATCTCAGACCGCGGTCACGGCACCGAAGCGGCGCTCGCGGCGCCCGAAGGCGGCGACCAGCTCGGCCAGCTTCTCGGCCGTGAAGTCGGGCCAGCACTCGTCGACGAAGGCGTATTCGGCATAGGCCGACTGCCAGAGCAGGAAGTTCGAGAGCCGGTACTCGCCCGAGGTGCGGATCACGAGGTCGGGGTCCGGCATGTCAGCCGGTCTCGAGCGCGCCCGAGAGCGCCGCCTCGTCGATGTCCTCGGGCCGCAGCCGGCCAGCGGCGACCTCGCGGGCGAGATGCTGGGCCGCCTGGACCAGCTCGGCGCGCGAGCCGTAGGACATCGCGACCTGGATCGTCAGCCCGGTGTTGCGCCGCGGTCCGCTCCTCCAGCTGCGTCATGAGCCGCTGGAGGTCCGCCGGCAGCCGCCCGCGCTGGCCGATGAAGCGGACGCGAAAGTTCGAGCGGTCGATCTCGTCCACCTCGCGCACGGCATAGCGGCGGAACAAGCGTCATCAGGACGCTGATCTCGTATTCCGGGCGCCGCCAGTTCTCGGTAGAAAAGGCGAACAGCGTCAAGCACCTCGATGCCGAGATCGGGCGCGGCGGTGACGATCTCGCGCACGCGCTCGGCGCCGCGGTGATGGCCATAGGTGCGCGGACGGCCACGTTCGACCGCCCAGCGGCCGTTGCCGTCCATGATGATCGCCACGTGCCGGGGAACCCGGGGCGTGTCGCTGCTCATTACTCAATTCCCGTTGCCAGTGGTGCGGCCTGCGCCTTGCCGAACCCCCGGGCTGGCAGATCAGCAGGCCGACTCAGACCTGCATGATTTCCTGCTGCTTCGCCTCCAGCGCGGCGTCGACCTTGGCGATCGCCGCGTCGGTCAGTTCCTGTATCTCGTCGTGGTAAAGTTTTTGTTCGTCCTCGGACAACCCCTCGGCCTTGGCACGCTTGATCTTGTCCATCCCGTCGCGCCGCACATTGCGGATGGCGACGCGGGCGTGCTCGGCGTACTGCCCGGCAACTTTGGTCAAATCGCGGCGGCGCTCCTCGTTCAGCTCGGGGATCGGCAGGCGCATCAGCGTGCCCTCGACCACCGGGTTGATGCCGAGGCCCGAAGAGCGGATCGCCTTCTCGACCTTGCCGACCATCGACTTGTCCCAGACGCTGACCGTCACCATGCGCGGCTCGGGCACGTTGATGGTCGCAAGCTGGTTGACCGGCATGTTCGCGCCATAGGCATCGACGGTGATCGCGTCCAGCATCGAGCCCGAGGCGCGCCCGGTGCGCAGCGAGGCGAAGTCGCGTTCTCAGCGAGGCCAGCGCGCCTTCCATGCGGCGCTCGATGTCGTCGAGGTCGATATCGGTATTGCTCATGGTCAGGGATTGCTTTGTCATTTCGGTTCACCCGCTGCCGGGCCGCTGTCACGCCCCGACCTGCGTGAATCTTCCTGTCCCGAACAGGACCTGGGTCATGGCGCCCGGCTGCTGCAGCGAGAAAACCACAATCGGCAGGTCGTTGTCACGCGCCAATGCGACGGCCGACGCGTCCATCACCTTGAGATTCTTGGTCAGCACCTCGTCATATGCTCACGCTCTCGTAGCGCCGCGCGGCGGGGTTCGACCGGGGGTCGCTGTCGTAGACGCCGTCGACCTGGTGCCCTTGAAGATGGCGTCGCAGTTCATCTCCATGGCGCGCAGCGTCGCCGCCGTGTCCGTCGTGAAATAGGGATTGCCGGTGCCGGCGGCGAAGATGACGACGCGGCCCTTCTCCAGATGCCGGATGGCGCGGCGGCGGATATAGGGCTCGCAGACCGTGTCCATCGGGATCGCCGACTGGCACGCGCGTGTGAATGCCCAGATCCTCGAGCGCGGACTGCATGGCCGAGCGCGTTCATCACCGTGGCCAGCATGCCCATGTAGTCGGCCTGCGCCCGCTCCATGCCCTTGCGTGGCGCCATGCAGCCCGCGGAAGATGTTGCCGCCGCCGATCACCAGGCAGAGCTGGATGCCGAGATCGTAGGCTCGCTTGATCTCGCGGGCGACGCGCTGGACCGTCGGCGGGTGCAGGCCGAAGCCCTGATCGCCCATCAGCGTTTCGCCGGAGATCTTGAGCAGGACGCGGGGAAAGAGCGGTTGGGTGCCCTGCGGTTCAGTCGCCTGGGCCTCGGCGGCGTCCGACATGCACGACTCCCTCGGATATCTTGCGCGCGCCTTATGTCGGATCAGGCGCACGCGCGCAAGCTTGGCTGCCGCGACTCGTCTCAACCTGTGGTTGCTGGCGACACCTGTCAGGCGGCGTAAGCGACCTCCTGTCGCAGCGCAGGGCGCGCAAGCCATTCGAAATAGAGCGCGCGCAGGCGCTGCGCGACCGGCCCCGGGGCGCCGTTCGAGAACACCCGGTCGTCGACACGGGTGACCGGCACGACGCCGCCGCCGGTCGTCGAGAGGAAGACCTCGTCCGCCTCGAGGAACTCGTCCAGCGGCAGCGGGCGGCGCTCGGTGGCAAGCCCGACCTCGTCGCACATCTCCAGCACGGTGCGCCGGGTCAGGCCGTGCAGCACCCCGTGCTCGGAGGTGACGACCCTCTCGCCCTTGACGGCAAAGGCGTTGAAGCCCGGCCCCTCGGTGACGTTGCCCTGGTGGTCGAGCAGAAGCACCGTCTCGAAGCCGCGGTCCTTGGCCTCGAAGAGGCCTTGGGTGAAGTCGCCCCAATGGTAGTTCTTGGCGCGCGGATTGACCGAGTCCTCCGGGATGCGCCGGACGTCCTTGGCGATCCAGACGCTGGCGCCGGCTTCTCGCGACCTCGGGCCTGATGACGTGGATGTAGGGCACGCACCAGGCGTAGAAGTGGTTGGCGCAGGCTCGCGGATCGCGGTTGCCGAAGACCAGCGGCGTGCCGCGCGAGGCGACCATCGCCACATAGGCGTGGCGCAGCCCCGACGCGCGCGACGATCGCGTGGCAGGCGGCGCGGATCTCGTCCAGCCCCATGCCGACGTCCATCCGAACTGCCGCCATCGAGGACTGGAAGCGGCGGATGTAGTCGTCGAGCCGGAAGAAGCCGCCGTCCCAGACCGGCGCCACGTCATAGGTGATGTCGGAGCGGGTCACGCCCCAGTCGGTGACGCCGATCTTCGCCTCGTCGATCGGGATCACCTCGCCCTTCATCCAGGCGGCGCCCTTGGACCAGTCGGTCATCCTTGCCTCCCTCCGCAGGGTCCTCTTGCCGTCGCGTGGGCGGTCGGCCCACCCTTGTTCACGGTACCAGCTCGTCCGCCGCCATCATGAGGTGCAGCTCGTCGCCCTCGTAGGGGTGCGCCCTCGCAACGTCCTCGTCGAAGGTCGATGCCGAGGCCAGGCTCGCGCGGACGGGATGACATAGCCGTCCTCCCAGCGAACGCCGCTGACGATCTGCGCCGTGGAAGCCGTCCCAGCGCTCGATCGACTCGAGGATCAGGAAGTTCGGCATGCAGGCGGCCGAGCTGGATGTTCGCCGCGCCCTCGACCGGGCCGGCATAGAGGTGCGGCGCCATCTGGGCGTAATGCGCCTCGGCCATGGCGGCGATCTTCTTCGCCTCCAGGATGCCGCCGACGCGCCCGAGCGCCGGCTGCAGGATCGAGGCCGCGCCGCAGGCTGAGCACGCGGGCGAACTCCCATTTCGTGCAGAGCCGCTCGCCGGTCGCGATCGGGATCGAGGTCGCGCGCGCCACCTCGGCCATCTGCTCGGGCATCTCGGCCGGCACCGGCTCCTCGAACCAGAGCGGGTCGTAGGGCTCGATCCGGCGCGCCAGCCGCTTTGCGCCCGAGGTGGTGAACTGGCCATGCGTGCCGAAGAGCAGGTCGGCGCGGTCGCCCACCGCCTCGCGCAGCGCGCGGCAGAACGCCTCCGAGCGCTCGAGGTCCTCCATGCGCGGCTGGTGCGCGTCATAGACGGTGTAGGGCCCGGCCGGGTCGAACTTCAGCGCCGTGAAGCCCATCGCCAGGTATTCGGCCGCCCGCTCGGCCGCGAGGTCGGGGTCGTTGTAGACGTTCTTCTCGGCCACGCTGTAGGTGTCGCCGGCGTCGGGGTAGAGATAGGTGTAGCTGCGGATCCGCTCGCGGCAGCGCCCGCCCAGCAGGTCGTAGACCGGCTTTCCGGCCGACTTGCCGACGATGTCCCAGCAGGCGATCTCGAGCCCCGAGAGCACGCCCACCAGCGACGGGTCGGGCCGCAGCGAATAGCCCGAGCCATAGGTCAGCCGCCAGAGATGCTCGATCCGGTGCGGGTCGGCGCCCTCGAAGTGCCGCGCGAAGACGTCGCGCACCATCGCCGCCACCGTGTGCGGGCCGAAGCTGGCCGCATAGACCTCGCCGATGCCCGTTGATCCCGTCATCGGTGACCAGCTTGACGAAGATGAAATAGCGCCCGCCCCTGCGCGGCGGCGGGTTGCCGACGACGAAGACCTCGCACTCTGCCAGCTTCATCTCGCCGCCCCCTCCCCCGCCCGCGTCCCGGAGCCTGCGCCGACAATCCGGCGAATGCCGGCCTTGCGCAAGCCCCCGCTTGACGGACGGCCGGGGCCGGTGGGATCAGCGGGGGTTCTCAAAGGGGGACCACCATGCTGGACCTGGCGCCGGGAATGGCCCGGCTGGGCACCGAGACGGCCTTCGAGGTGCTGGCGCGCGCCGCCGAGCTCGAGCGGCAGGGCCGCGACATCATCAACCTCGGCATCGGCCAGCCGGATTTCCGAACGCCCGCGCACATCGTCGAGGCCGCCGTGCGCGCGCTGCGCGACGGGCACCACGGCTATACGCCGGCGCAAGGCATCCTGCCGCTGCGCGAGGCGGTGGCGGCCGATCTCTCGGCGCGGCGCGGCGTCCAGGTCAGCCCGGCCAACATCGTCGTCATGCCTGGCGGCAAGCCGACCATGTTCTTCGCCATCCTGATGTTCGGCCGGCCGGGCGTCGAGATCATGTACCCCGATCCCGGCTTCCCGATCTATCGCTCGATGATCGAGTACACGGGCGCGACCGCGGTGCCCATCGTGCTGCGCGAGGAGAACGAGTTCGCCTTCTCGGCCGAGGAGGTGCTGGCGGGGATCAGCGACAAGACGCGGCTCGTCATCGTCAACTCGCCCGGCAACCCGACGGGCGGGGTCACCCCGCGCGCGGAGGTGGAGAAGCTGGTCGCGGGCCTCGCCGACCATCCCCAGGTGGCGCTGCTCTCGGACGAGATCTACAGCCGGATGCTCTATGGCGGGCGCGAGCACGTCACCTTCCTGGCCTATCCCGAGATCCGCGACCGGCTGATCATGCTCGACGGCTGGTCCAAGACCTATGCCATGACGGGCTGGCGGCTCGGCTATTCCGTCTGGCCGGACGCGCTCGTCACCCAGGTCGTGCGCCTCTGCGTCAACTGCCATTCCTGCGTCAACGCGCCGACGCAGTATGCGGGCATTGCCGCGCTGACCGGCCCGCAGGACGCGGTGGACGAAATGATGACGGCCTTCGACGAGCGGCGCCGGACCATCGTGCCGCTGCTGAACCAGCTGCCGGGCTTCCGCTGCGTCGATCCGGGCGGCGCGTTCTACGCCTTTCCGAACGTCGAGGGCACCGGGCTGGCGGCCAAGGCCCTGCAGGAGCGGCTGCTGGAGGAGGCGGGCGTCGCGACCGTGGCGGGTCCCAGCTTCGGCGTCCACGCCAACGGCTACATCCGCTTTTCCTATGCCAACTCGACCGACAACATCCGCCGGGCCGTGGAGCGGATCGGCACGCTATTGACGGGCTGAGGACCGCCCCGCTCTCCTGCGCCCGTCGCTAGTGCGCCCGCCTCTCCCGAGCCTCGGCGTCCTGCCGTCCGCGCTCGATCATCGCCGCACCGACCTGGCTGAAGGCCGAGCGCCAGGCGCGCTCGACGGGGTTCGTCAGGTGCTCGCCGAGCGCATAGGCCATCGTGTCGATCAGCGAGTCCTCCATCGCCCGGTAGTGCTCGGGCCAAATGTGGAAGGGCGCGTGGATGGCGCCTAGCTCGTCGACCACGGCATCCAGCTCGGTCGGGTTGTCGAGGTGCTGCACGATCGTCTCGAGCGCCTTCATGAACGACATGCCCTGGTGCCCCAGATCCGGGCCGAACAGCTGGCGCAGCTTGGGCGCGCGGCGGAACAGGTCCTCGTAGAACAGGTGCGAGATCCGCTCGGCCTCGGGCTTGATCCGGTCAAAGCTCCTGCGGATGTCCTCGATCTGCCGCTCGGTCAGCTTCATCGGACCACTCCTGCCTGTCAGGTTCTGGGTCGGGACGTTGGCAGCTAGGGCGAGCCGCGGCATTGATCGAGGTCAAGCTGCGCCCGGCGGCACCCTGGAGCGCGCCCGTTCGCCCTGCGGCTGACCGCACTGCCCCAGCCAAAGGGGGAGAAAGCCTTGCGACCGCTCGACCTGGTCACCTTCGCGCCGGGCCTTTGCGCTGTTGCTGACGGCGCATGCCCCCATGTTCGGTCCCCTCGACACCCGCGGCGGACCGGTGCTCAGTTCCAGCCGCGCATCATGTCGTTCCAGATCTTCTCGCCGATCAGGCAGTCGTATTTCGGCTGCTCGGGCGCGAACTGGGCGGGCACGACCGGCGGCCGGTGGCCGACGAATTCGAGCACCAGCTTCTGGCGCACGGCCAGCGCGAACTCGCCCCAGTCGGTGACGGGAACGACGAAGGCGGCCGGGCCGCCGATGACGCAGTCGCGGTAATAGCGATCGAGATCGGCAAGGTACCATTGCCGGCCGATGCCCTCGTCGGTCATCAGCGGCAGGCCGTTGATGACGATGCCGCGGGCGAGCGCCTCGTCGCGGGCGGTCTCGACCGGGCGGCCGTGGTTGTTCGGGCCGTCGCCAGAGACGTCGATCACTCGGCGCCAGCCGTCGAAGCCGTTGCCATCGAAGCTGGCGGCGGCCGCGTCGATCGCGCCCGAGATCGAGGTCCGGCTGAGGTTCTCGTCAAAGCGCGAGGTCAGCCGGGCGGCAAAGGCGCGGGCGTCCTGGGGCGTGGCGATCAGGGTCCAGCCGACGACCGTGCGCTGCGAACCGGTGCCCGCCCATTCCATGTAGGTCAACGCCACGCGGCCCTCGGGGCCGTTGCGGATCGCGTCGATGATGTCGGGGCTGGCGATCGCCTCGGCATAGCCGCGGCGCTGGATCTCGAGCTCGTTCGCGGTCATCGAGCGCGAGACGTCGACCGCAAGCACCAGTTCGACGTCGACGCGCACATCCTCGGCCGCCGCTGGCGTGGCAAGCAACGCGGCAAGTACGAGGACCCGGCGCATGGGTCAGACATGGCGCGCCCCGGCGACATGTCGAGTCCGACGGCCTGCGAGGGAACGACGTGGCGATCGGGGAGGCGACCGCCTCCCTGGCCCGTCGGAGGGCGAACTGGGCGCCCCTGCCTACGCGTCTTCGCCCATCACGGCGCCGCCATCGGGCGTGCGAGGTTCGCCGCACGCCCGGCCGAACGACGCGCGGCCAGCGCGAGAACGAGCGCTCCGGCAACGCCCGAGGCGAGCGAGCCGGCGAGGACGCCGAGCCGCACGGCGTTCTGATGCTCGACATCTTCGAAGGCCAGCGTTCCGATGAAGAGGCTCATCGTGAAGCCGATGCCCGCGAGGAGAGCGACGCCCCAAAGCTGCAGCGCGGTCGCGCCGTCCGGCGCACTGGCGAGCCCCAGCCTGACCGCGCCAGCGGCGAAGCCGAAGACGCCGATCTGCTTGCCGAGAAAGAGACCGGCGGCGATCCCGAGCGTCAGCGGCTGGCCGAGATCGGCGAGTGTCAGCCCGCCGAGCGGCACGCCGGCATTGGCGAAGGCGAAGACCGGCATGATCAGGAACGCCACCCAGGGCCACAGCGCCGTCACGGTAGCGATCAGCGGCGACCGACCGGCGTCGCCCCGCATGGGGATGGCAAAGCCCAGCGCCACGCCCGCAAGCGTCGCATGCACGCCCGATTTCAGAACGCAAACCCACAGGAAGATGCCGATCAGCACATAGAGCCCGATCGAGCGCACGCCCGCAAGGTTCGCGCCGAGCAGCGCGGCGCAGCCGGTGGCGCCGAGGGCGAGCGCCGCGAGCGACAGGTTGTCCGTGTAGAAGAGGGCGATGATCAGGATGGCGGCGAGATCGTCGACGATCGCCAGCGCCAGCAGGAAGACCTTGAGCGAAGGCGGCACGCGGCGCCCGAGCATCGAGACGACACCCAGCGCGAAGGCGATGTCAGTCGCCGCGGGAATGGCCCAGCCCCGCGCCTCGGCGCTCTCGATCCCGACGATGCCGAGGAACACCAGCGCCGGGACGGCCATGCCACCGATCGCGCCATAGACCGGCAGGGCGGCGCGGCGCCAGTCGCTGAGGGCGCCGGCGACGATCTCCTTCTTGATCTCGAGCGCGACGAAAAGGAAGAAGACGGCCATCAGGCCATCATTTATCCAGAGCAGCAGCGGCTTTGAGATCGCCGCCCCTTCGACGGCGACCGTCATGCTCGAGCCGAGCAGCCGGTCGTAGAGCGGCGCGAGCGCGTCGATGTTCTCGAAGGCGAGCCCCGCGAGGGCCGCAAGCGCGAGCGCTATGCCCGCCGCGACCTCGCCTCCGCCATGCGCTGCAGCCCGATCCGCCATCCCTGCCCTCCCCCTGGCCGGCCAGTTGAACCAAGCGTGCGAGATAGGCGCGCGCGGCGCGGCCGCCAGGAGGTGCGACAGTGTTATCCGGCTGCGGCTGCTGGATTTTCGACGGCGGCCCGGCCGGCGAGCGAATTCGAGCCGGCACCGGTTATGAGGACGTCCAAGATCCGGCCGACATGGCCAGGCGGCGCGTCGAGATGCACGGCCTGCAGATAGGGCGAGCGACCGACCATCTGGCCCGGGCTGCGGCCCGGCTTTTCGATCAGGACGGGCAGCGTCCGGCCGATCTGCGCGTGCTGGAAGGCGGCCTGCTGCTCGGCCAGGAGCGCCTGCAGGCGGGCGAGACGGTCGGCGCGGACCTCGTCCGGCACTTGCTCCGCGCTGGCCGCCGGCGTGCCTGGACGGGGCGAGTACTTGAAGGAATAGGCGTGCGCGTAGCGTGACCTCGCGGACCAGCGTGAGCGTCTGCTCGAAATCGCCTTCCGTCTCGCCGGGGAAGCCGACGATGAAGTCGCCCGAGATCGCGATGTCGGGCCGGGCGGCGCGGATGCGCTCGATCAGGCGGATGTAGTCGTCCGAGCCGTGTGGCGCCGGTTCATCGCCCTCAGCACCCGATCCGAGCCCGCCTGGACCGGCAGGTGCAGATAGGGCATCAGCTTGGGCTGGTCGCCGATGCGCGGCGATCAGATCCTCGCCCATGTCGTTCGGGTGCGAGGTCGTGTAGCGGATGCGCTCGAGGCCCTCGATCTGCGCCAGCGCCCCGATCAGCCGCGCGAGGCTCCAGGCGCCATCGGGCCCGGCCCCGTGATAGGCGTTGACGTTCTGGCCGAGCAGCGTGATCTCGACCGCGCCGCGCCTGACGAGCTGCGCGCGCCTCGGCCAGCACCTTTTCGGCCGGGCGCGAGACCTCGGCGCCGCGCGTGTAGGGCACGACGCAGAAGGCGCAGAACTTGTCGCAGCCCTCCTGCACGGTCAGGAAAGCGGCGGCGCTGGCGGCGCGGACGGTTGTCGGGCGCCAGATGGTCGAACTTGAGCTCGGCTCGGGCATGCCGGTGTCGAGCTGCTGGCCCTGCGCCTCGCGCCATGGCGGGCAGCCGGTGATAGGCCTGCGGCCCGACGACCAGGTCGACCAGCGGCTGGCGGCGCAGGATCTCGGCGCCCTCGGCCTGGGCGACGCAGCCGGCGACGGCGATCTTCATGCCGGGCCGCGCGGCTTTGAGCGGCTTGAGCCGCCCGAGCTCGGAATAGACCTTCTCGGCGGCCTTCTCGCGGATGTGGCAGGTGTTGAGGACGACGAGGTCGGCCTGCCTCCGGGCGTCGCCACCTGCGGCATAGTCCGCCCGCCACCAGGGCGCCGGCCATGCGCTCGCTGTCGTAGACGTTCATCTGACAGCCATAGGTCTTGATGAAGAGCGTCTTCGTCATCCGGCTTCCAGTCGTCGAAAGCAAAAGGGCGGCCCGCGGCCGCCCTTCTAACCTCAGCCCTGCTCCGGGGGCAATGCGAAGCGTCAGCCCGGTCTCGGGGCCGGCGTCACGCCGCCCGCGGCTTGCGGCCGAGGCCGATCTTCTTGGCCAGCTGCTGGCGCTTCTTCGCGTAGTTCGGCGCGACCATCGGATAGTCGTGCGGCAGGCCCCACTTGGAGCGGTACTCCTCGGGCGTCATGTCGTAGGCGGTCTTCAGATGCCGCTTGAGCATCTTCAGCTTCTTGCCGTCCTCCAGGCAGATGATGTAGTCGTCCGTCACCGACTTTTTCGGGTTGACGGCCGGCTTCAGCTCGACCTCGGGCTCGGCTGCCGGCGCGTTCAGCCCCGACAGCGTCGTGTAGACCGTCTGGATCAGGCCCGGCAACTCGCCGAGCGGCACCGGGTTGTTGGAAACATGCGCAGCGACGATATCGGAGGTCAGCTCCAAAAGCTCGCCGTGCTCGACTGCTTGTTCGTTCATATCTTGCGTCCTTCGTTGAACCGGAACGGTGGGAGCAGAACTCCGATCGGCGCGACGCTTTCCCGGCGGGACATCTTTCGGACACTGCTCGGCATTCGTTGACTTTGTGCCAGCCAACTTAGCCACTCCGCATCGGAAATCAATTATTAAATCACGATTTTTTTCGGTGTCTTGGCAAAGGCGCCACGGGCGAAAGATTAACTGCAGTTAATCCTGGGTCGCAGCGTCGGTCCAAGTGCGTATCAAGCCGGAACAACCCGTCGAATGCTGCCGGGCGTAAGCGCCTTTCCCAGCAGCCGATCGGGGTTGTAGGGCTGCGGGAAGTCCAACGCGCGCGCGAGTTCGCGCGAGAAGCCGAAGCGCGAGTAATAAGGAAGGTCGCCGACGAGAATGACGCGGGGCCAGCCGAGGGCCGCGGCATCGGCCAGCGTCTCGCGCATCAGCAGGGCGCCGATTCCCTCGCCCTGGCGCGTCGGGTGGACGGCGACCGGGCCGAGCAGCAAGGCTGGCGCGCCCGCGTCGCCGATGCGCACGGGCCAGTACCGGATGGCTCCGGCGAGCGCGTCGTAGTCGTCGCGCACGATCGTGCAGAGCTCGGCCACAGGCGGCACGCCCTGGCGCAGCCGGTACGAGCTGAGCGCCGTGCGCCCCGGTGCGAAGGCGAGGTCGAGCAGCCTTTCGACCTCGGCCGCGTCCTCGGGCCGCTCGCGGAGGAGGCGGAACCTCTCGGGATTGCCGGGCGGGTTGGGTGGTTGCATCGGGCGGCGCTTACGCTATGGCTGGGCGGCCGGTAGCATGCGCGGGCCGGCCTGACCAGACCGGCTCCGGACCCACGCCAGACCACTCCAGACCGGGGCCTGCCAACCCCGCCCCGAGGAGGCCCCGCCCATGTTCTATCGCCCGAAGGATGGCCACGGCCTGCCGCATGACCCCTTCAAGGCCATCGTCGTGCCGCGGCCGATCGGCTGGGTCTCGACGCTGGACGCGCGAGGACGGCCGAACCTCGCCCCCTACAGCTTCTTCAACGGCTGCGGCGACCACCCGCCGCTCGTGATGTTCGCGCAGACGGGCCGCAAGAGCCGGGACGAAGGCGAGAAGGACTCGATCGCCAACATCCGAGCGACGGGCGAGTTCGCCTGCTCGGTCGTCGCCCATGCGCTCAAGGACGCGATGAACGCCTCGACCGCGAGCTTTCCCGCGGGCGTCGACGAGTTCGAGAAGGCCGGGCTGACCAAGGGCGAAGGCCGCGCGATTCGCGCGCCGCACGTCGCCGAGGCCCCGGCCGTGCTGGAATGCCGGATGGTCCGGATCATCGACGACCTGCCCGTCGCGCGCGAGGGGCTGATGAACATCATCGTCATCGGCGAGGTCGTCGGCGTGCACATCAGGGACGAGGTCCTGAAGGACGGCATGATCGACGTGCTGGCCTACAACCCCGTCGCCCGCATGGGGTATATGGAGTACACGACCGTCGAGAACCGCTGGGAAATGCTGCGCCCGAAGCTCTGAGCCGCGCGGCCTGGTCCGGGCGCCCTCTTTCCCCTTTTTTGAGGGAGGGATGGGGAGAAGGCTGCGACGGTGTCGTTTGGGAGGAAGCCATGGAACGGGTCGGCATCATCGGCGGCAGCGGGCTCTACGCCATCGAGGGGCTCGAGGGCGCGGAGTGGGTCGGGGTCGACACGCCCTGGGGCCCGCCCTCGGACGAGATCCTGACCGGCAGCTACCAGGGCGTGCCGGTCGCCTTCCTGCCGCGGCACGGGCGGGGGCATCCGCAAAGCCCGACCTCGATCAACTACCGCGCCAACATCGACGCGCTGAAGCGCCTCGGGGTCACCGATGTGATCTCGGTCTCGGCCGTCGGCTCGTTCCGCGAGGAGATGGCGCCCGGCGACTTCGTGCTCGTCGACCAGTTCATCGACCGCACCGTGAACCGCGAGAAGAGCTTTTTCGGCGCCGGGCTGGTCGCGCATGTATCGATGGCGCACCCGGTCTGCGGCCGGCTGCACGACGCGCTGGCCGAGGCGGCGGGCGGCGAGGCGATCACCTGCCACCGGGGCGGCACCTATCTGGTGATGGAAGGCCCGCAGTTCTCGACGCTGGCCGAAAGCCGGATGTACCGCGAGAGCTGGGGCTGCCACGTCATCGGCATGACCAACATGCCCGAGGCCAAGCTCGCCCGCGAGGCCGAGCTCTGCTACGCGACGGTCGCCATGGTGACGGATTACGATTCGTGGCACCCGCAGCACGGCGAGGTCGACATCCAGTCGATCCTGAAGGTGGCGGGCGCGAATGCCGAAAAGGCGCGCCGCCTGGTCGCCGCGGTGGTGCCGCGGCTGGCCAGCCGGCCAGCCCCCTGCCCGCATGGCTGCGACCGGGCGCTCGAATACGCCATCCTGACGGCGCCGGAAAAGCGCGACCCGGCCGCGCTCGCCAAGCTCGACGCCGTGGCGGGGCGCCTGCTCGGTCCGTCGGGCGCGCCGCCGTCCGGCGCCTGATCGAACGGGCGCCGAGCGCTGGTCGCCTCCTTGCTCCGAGCCTGCGCCACCACGTATTTTGCAACGGAGCGCGCGTGCTCTAGTTTAGGGGTCTGCGCCTGGTCTGCAGCGGAGAATCCACCGATGCCGCGTTTCGTCCCGAGTCTCGCGACGCTTGCCGGCGCGCTGGTCCTCGGCGCCTGCGGCGTCTTCGGCGGGCCCGCCGCGCCCGAGCCCTCCTACCAGCTGCTGCGCGAGGAGCCACCCTTCGAGATCCGCGCCTATCCGTCGCTGACGGTCGCCAGCACGCCGATGGGGGCGGGCTTGGGCGAAGGCACCGGCGGCGCCTTTCAGAGGCTGTTCAACTACATCTCCGGCGACAATAGCGGCGAGCGCGAGGTCGCGATGACCGCCCCGGTCATCCAGCAGCCCGGGGCGGCTGCCGCGGAAGAATCGGCGGGCAAGAAGATCGAGATGACGGCGCCCGTGCTGCAGCAGCCGTCCGCCGGCGGCGAGTGGCGGATGCTGTTCGTCCTGCCCGACGACATGACGGCCGAGACGGCGCCGGTCCCGGCCGAGAGCTCCGTGCGGATCGAAATGCTGCCGGCGCGCCGCGTCGCCGCCATCCGCTTCAGCGGCTTTTTGCGCGATTCGAACGTCGTCGAGGCCCGCGAACAATTGCTCGATTGGATGAAAGCCGAAGGGCTGTCGCCGGCCGGTCCGGCCGAGGTGGCGGGCTACAATCCGCCCTGGACCCTGCCCTGGTTCCGCCGGAACGAGATCCTGATCCCGATCGAGGGCTGAAGCGCTTGCGCCCCGAGGCCCCGCGCGCGAAGAGGGCCGGGACAGGAGGTGCCCCGATGCCCGATGCCGCCAGCCCCGCGCCGCTCTTCGACCTGGCCACGCTCCGCGCCGCCCAGTCGCTCGTCCACCGTCACATGCCGCCGACGCCGCAATACGCCTGGCCGCTGCTGGCCCGGCGGCTCGGGACCGAGCTCTGGGTCAAGCACGAGAACCACACGCCGATCGGCGCCTTCAAGGTGCGCGGCGGGCTCGTCTACATGGACGAGCTCAGCCGGACCGAGCCCGACTGCCCCGGCATCGTCACCGCCACGCGCGGCAATCACGGGCAGTCGATCCCATACGCCGCGCGCGCCTATGGCATCCCCGTCACAGTTCTGGTGCCGCACGGCAACTCGGTCGAGAAGAACGCCGCCATGCAGGGCTGGGGCGCCCAGCTCGAGGTCTTCGGGACGGATTTCGAGGAGGCCCGGCAGGAGGCCGTGCGCCGTGCCGAGAGCCAGGGCCTGCACATCGTGCCGCCCTTTGCCGAGCCGCTGGTCCGCGGCGTCGGCACCTATGCGCTCGAGCTCTTCGAGGCGGCGCCGGAGCTCGACGTCGTCTACGCGCCGATCGGCATGGGCTCGGGCGTCTGCGGGCTGATCACGGTGCGCGACCTGCTCGGCCTCTCGACCGAGATCGTCGGCGTCGTCTCGACGGGCGCCGACTGCTACGCCCTCAGCCACGAGGCGGGGCACATCGTCGCGACGAACACCACGCACACGGTGCTGGGCGACGGCATGGACTGCCGCGCGCCCTGGCAGCAGCCGGTCGAGATCATCCGGCGCGGCGCCGCCCGCGTCGTGCGGGTCAGCGACGACGAGCTGGCCGAGGCGATGCGCGCCTTCTACGCCGACACGCATAACGTGGCCGAAGGGGCCGGCGCCGCCGGGCTCGCCGCCGCGCTGAAAGAGCGCGAGCGGCTCGCCGGCAAGCGGGTCGGCGTGATCCTCTCGGGCGGCAATGTCGACGCCCGGCTGTTCGCCCGCGTCCTGCAGGGCGAGACGCCGACGCGCCCCGCCGCTGCGTGAAGCATCAGAGCTCGGCCAGCCAGTTCGAGTGCACCCAGCCGGTCGTGTCGGGATGGCCGTCCTTTATCTTGGCGACGAGCCACCAGGGGCCGGCGCGCTCGACCACCGCGACCCGCGTGGCGCAAGGCAAGAGCTCGATGCGCGGCGCGCCGACCCCGACGCCGCTGCGCATGTTGAGCCCCGAGGTGGCGGCGACCTCGTAGAGGTGGCTGTCGGCGCCGCCCTCGGCATGGCCGAAGACCTGCGCGCGAAAGCGCTCCATGTCCCAGGCGGGGCCAGGATCGGTCTTGCGGATCGGCGAGATGTCGTCATGGCCGATCACCTCGCCGGGCCCGATGCCATAGGCCTCGGCGATGGCGGCCACCGCGGCGGCAGCCGCGTCGATCTGCGCCGCGTCGAAGATCTCCCAGCCGCGGACCTGGCCCGGGCTGTTGCGGTGCGCCGCCTCGACCACGCGGGCGTCCTCGACCGGCGTGCCCGTCCAGCTTCGCCAGGCGCCTCTGCCGCCCTGGAGCGCGCCCCAGTTGACCAGTTCGACGCCGACCGAATGGTCGTTCAGCCCGTCGAGCCCCTTCCAGCTCGAGCGGCCGGCGTGCCAGGCGCGCTGGTTCAGGTTCACCATCTGCGTCATCGCGCCGTCGGGGCCGATCACCAGATGCGCCGAGGCCTTGGCGCGGGGGTTGCGGAACCAGTCGACGGAACTGCGCGCCGACCCGCTGGCGGTGAAATGCATGACGACGTATTTCGGCCGCCCGTTGCGCAAGGCGCCGCCCCCGTTGGGCGTGGGAACGAAGGCGACGGCCGTCCCGTCGTCCCTCAGCAGCCGGTGATCCTTGATATGCATGTCTGAAAACTCCTTCGCCGCAATCTCGCCGGCGCCGGATTTTCCGACAATTTCACCAACATTCGATTGTCTCCGGCCGGTCCCCGCGCGAGAAAGCCCGAGACTCAAGGGATCGCCGGCCGGAGAACGCCGATGCACGAGACCAAGGAAATCCGCGACTATATCCGGACCATTCCGGATTTCCCCGTGCCGGGCGTCCAGTTCCGGGACGTGACGACGCTTTTCAACGACGCGACGGGCTTTCGCATGGCGATCGACGGCCTGGCGAACCCCTACACGGCCGAGCGACTTCACGCCGTCGTCGCCATGGATGCGCGCGGGTTCATCCTCGGCGGCGCGGTGGCCTACAAGCTGGGCCTGCCCTTCGTGCCGATCCGCAAGCGGGGCAAGCTGCCGGGCGCCAAGATCAGCCAGAGCTACACGCTGGAATACGGCGAGGACGAGATGGAGATCCACGAGGACGCGCTGGCCGCCGGCGCCCGCGTCCTTCTGGTCGACGACCTGCTGGCGACGGGGGGCACGGCCGAGGCCGGCGTGCGGCTGATCGAAAAGCTCGGCGGCGAGATCGTCGCGGCGGCCTTCGTCATCGACCTGCCCGACCTCGGCGGGCGCGGCCGGCTGACGGCGCTGGGCGTCGACGTCCACACGCTCTGCGCCTTCGAGGGCGAATGAACGCCGCCGACGTCATCGCCGCCCGGCTGGCCGCTGCCGGCTGTCGGCTCGCCTTCGGCATCCCCGGCGGCGAGGTGCTGGCGCTGGTCGACGCGCTCGAGCGGGCAGGCATCCGCTTCGTGCTGACCAAGCACGAGAACGCCGCGGGCTTCATGGCCGAGGGGACCTGGCATGCGACGGGCGCGCCCGGCGTGCTCGTGGCGACGGTCGGACCTGGGATCGCCAACGCCTTCAACGTCGTCGAGAACGCCCGGCAGGACCGCGTGCCCCTCCTGGTGCTGGCGGGCAGCGTCGATGCGGGCGAGGCGCTCAGCTATAACCACCAGGTCTTCGACCACGGGGCGGTCTTCGCGCGCTCGTGCAAGGCGAGCTTTACGGCGCAGGACGGCGCGGTCGACGTGATGATCGACAAGGCGATAGGCCTGTCGCTGGCCGGCCGGCCGGGGCCGGTGCACATCGACGTGCCGATCCGGGTCGCCGAGCGCGAGCAGCCGGCGCCGCGCGCCTGGCGGCACGGCGCGCCGCTGTCGACCGGGCCGGGGCCCGGCGAGGCGCTGGAACGGGCGCGGGCGCTGTTCGCAAGCTCGACGCGGCCGGTCATGATGGCGGGCCTCGACGTGCTGAACGAGCCGGGCGGCGCGCAGGCGGTGCGCGACTTCGTCGAGCGCCATGGCGTGCCGTTGCTGACGAGCTACAAGGCCAAGGGCGTGCTGCCCGAGGACCACCCGCTCTCGCTCGGCGGGCACGGGCTCAGCCCGCGTGCCGACGCGCTGGTGCTGCCGATCTTCGAGGCGGCGGACTGCATCATCTCGGCCGGCTACGACCCGATCGAGATGCGGGCCGGCTGGCAGAACCCCTGGGATCCGGCCAAGGTCATCGAGTTCGCCCACGCCGCCAACGACCACGACATGCACCATGCCGAGATGTCCTGGGTCTGCTCGGTCGCCGGCGGCCTCGCGGCGCTCGATGGACCCGTGCGGGCGCGCTGGCCGGGCGGCGAGGCGGCGGCGATCCGCGACGCCTATTGGCAGGCCTTCGGCGCCGGCGAGGGCTGGGGGCCCGCGCAGGCCATCGCCGAGATGCTGGCCGTAGCGCCGGACGAGGTCACGATCACCATCGATTCGGGCGCGCATCGCATCCTCCTCAGCCAGATGTGGCGCGCACGGCATCCCCGCGGGGTGTTGCAGTCGACCGGGCTCTGCACCATGGGCTGCGCCCTGCCGCTGGCGATGGGGTTCAAGCGGGCGCGGCCGGAGGCGCCGGTGATCGCTTTCACCGGCGACGCCGGGCTCGAGATGGTGCTGGGCGAACTCGGCACGCTGCGCGACATGGGCCTGCCGCTGGTCGTCGTCGTCTTCGTCGACCGCAGCCTGGCCCTGATCGAGCTGAAGCAGCGGCGCTCGGGCCTGCAGAACGCCGGCGTCGACTTCGAGCGGACGGATTTCGCCGGGATCGCGCGGCTCTACGGCGGCGCGGGCGTCACAGTGCGGGGCGCCGGCGAAGCCGGGCCGGCGCTGGCCGAGGCGCTGGCGGAGACGCCGTCGGGCCGGTTCACGCTGATCGAGGTCGAGCTGCCGCGCCGCGCCTATGATGGGCTGTTCTGAGAGGGAGGGATCGATGGGCAGGGTCGAGGCGACACTGGCCGATAAGGGGATCGTGCTGCCGAAGCCGGTGGCGCCGGTCGCCGACTACGTGCCCTGGGTGCGCACCGGCAATCTGGTCTTTGTCTCGGGCCAGGTGCCGATCGGCAGCGACGGCGTCGTCACTGGCCAGCTCGACGCCAGCGACCATGCGGCCGACGGCGTGCCGCCGCCCGGCTCGAAGCTGGGCCTCGCCGTCGGGGCGGCAACGCTTTGCGGCGTCAACGTCCTGGCCCAGCTCAAGGCCGCCGTGGGCGATCTCGACCGGGTGGTGCGCGTCGTCAAACTGACGGGCTTCGTCAATGCCGATGCGAGTTTCACTCAGCATCCTCAGGTGGTGAACGGCGCCTCCTCGCTGATGATCGGGGCCTTCGGCGACAAGGGCAAGCACGCGCGGGCGGCGGTCGGCTGCTCGAGCCTGCCGCTTGGCGCCATCTGCGAGGTCGAGGCGGTCTTCGAGGTGGAATAACGCCACCGAGGGCTGCCGAACGGCTCGGGACGAAACTCGTCGTCAGAGGCCCGCCGCGCGGGCGGCGCCGATCGCCAGCGAGGCGAGCAGAGCGAGCCCGCCGGCGAGAAGGCCGAGTGAGGCGCCGAGTGTTCGCGCCGGGCGCTGGCGGAGCGGCCCGAGGGCCGCCAGCCAGGCCGGCGGGGCCAGAACCGGCGCGAGCCGGGCCAGCAGGACGAGCGCCAGCGGGAAGCCGCCGAGGAGCGCCGCCCAGACATAGATGCCCGAGAGCCCCTCGAGGCGGAGGGCGGCCAGCAGTGTCTCGGGGATCACGGTCAGCGCGGTGCGGGCAGAGCCGCCGAAGCTGCCGGCCGTGCGGGCGTAGAGGGCGAAGGTGGCGGCCGTGACGGCGACGAGGGCGGCCAGCCGGACGCCCAGGTCGAGCGCCATGAAGCCGAGCACGCCAATTGGCCGCGCGCCTGCGATGCGAGGACCAAGGGGGCCGATGATGGCCGCCGCGGCCCAGCCGACGACGAAAACGGTGACAAGGCCGCTGATGCCGAGGCGAAGCGCCAGGCGGGCGGCGGCGTCAGGCCCCGCAAAGAGGCCCGCCGGCAGCCGGGGCGTCGTCATCGCCCAGAAGATCGCGGCGACCGTCAGGCAGCCGAGCGCGCTGCGCACGAGATGGCCGGCCAGGCCCAGCGGGCGGGCGTTGCCGATGCCTGCGGCGAGCAGCGCGGCGGAGAACGCGCGGGCGTGCTCGGGCGAGGGCCGCCTGCCCGCCGTCAGCGCGGTCGCGAAGCCGCCCGTCGCCGCGCGCGGCAGCCGCCGGTCGCCGCTCCAGAGAAGGAGCGTCACCGTCAGAGCGATGCCGACGGCGCCGGCAAGCCGGGCCGCCAGATCGGCCAGAGGCCCCATCGCGCTCGCGCTCGCGGCGACCGTCAACGCGACACCGTCGGCGCACTCTCGTCAGCTCGCCCAGTCATTGCCACCGTCACTGCCACAGTCATTGCCACTGGCAGCCACCTGCCGCCGGCAACGCGGCACGGGCAACCGCCAGTGCCGCAAATCGGCCCCGCGGAGGCGTCAACACGCCCCGGCGGCCGCCATCACCAGCCCCGTCATGCTGCGCCGGAGCGGCGGCGGAGCACGGTCAGCCGGGCGCCCGGCTGCCCGTGCCTTGCCAGCCGCCCATCTCGCAGATGATGCGCCATTCCTCGTCGCTGACCGGCACGACCGAGAGGCGCGACTGGCGGATGAGCGCGAAGTCGGCGAGGCGGGCGTCGGCCTTGATCTCGGCGAGCGTGACGGGGCGCGGCATGGGGCCGACGGCGCGGACGTCGACGCATTCCCAGCGCGGGTCCTCGGTGGTGGTGTCCTGATGCGCCGGCGCGACGACCTCGACGACGCCGACGATCTGCTTCTCGTCGACCGAGTGATAGAAGAAGCCGAGGTCGCCGACCTGCATCGCCTTCATGTTGTTGCGCGCCTGGTAGTTGCGCACGCCGTCCCACTGGCCGCCCTTGGCCCCCAGCGCGACCTGGTCGTCCCAGCCGAAGGCGCCCGGTTCAGATTTGAAGAGCCAGTAGGCCATGCGCTTTGCCTTTCATTGTGCCGGCCATTCTATGGCCGGCACCGGAAACGCCAAGCGGACAAAGTGTCGGAGAAGCGGGGAGCGAGCAACTCCGCATGCCGGGCGCCGCCGCAAGCCGGCTTTGCCGCATGGCCCAAGTTTCGCCGATCCGCTAAAGGTGCGCAGCCTTATTCCTTGCCGGCCCGCCTCGGGCCCGCGCCAAATTCAGGGCCACTCCATGCTCCACCTCGACCTCCCGACGCGTCCCGAGCTTTCGGAGCTGATCAAGCATCGTGCCTGGCCGACCGTCTCGATTTATCTGCCGACCACCCCGCGGACGCAGGATGCCCGGGCCGACCGGATCGTGCTGAAGAACCAGCTGAGGACGGCCGTCGAGCAGATGGAGGCGGCCGGCGCGCCCAAGCGCGCGATTGCAGTCATCGAGGAACATGTCGACGCGCTGGTCGAGGATGACGACTTCTGGGCGACGCAGGCGAACAGCCTCGCGGTCTTCGCCGCGGGCGAGCTTCTCCGGACATACCGGCTGCCCAACAAGCTCGCCGCCGCCGTCGAGGTTTCGGATCGCATGCACCTGAAGCCCTTGCTGCGCTCGACGACCTTCCCGCGGACCGCGTTCATCCTGGCGATCTCGGTCGGCGGCGCGCGGCTGCTCGAGGTGTCGGCCGACACCGTGACCCACCCGGTGCACGTGCCCGGAATGCCGCGTGACATGAGCGCCGCGATCGGCCGGCGCAGTCACACGGAACGCTCGGGCCCGATGGAGAGCGGCGAGAGCAGCAGCGAGAGCGCGCTGCTGCGGCGCTATGCCCGGGCGGTCGACCAGGCGATCCGGCCGATCCTGGCCGGGCAGGAGAAACCGCTGATCATCGCGGCGAGCGAGCCGCTGGCGAGCTATGCGCAAGCTGTCTCGAGCTATCCGAACACGGTCGGGAAGGCGATCGCCGGCACGCCCGACCGGACGCCCGATCACGAGCTGATGGCGGCGGCGCATGCGCTCCTCGACGAGATCTACGCCGGCCAGATGGCCGAGATCGCCGAACTTTATGACCGCCGCTTCAAGGAGGACCGGGCCACCGGCGATGTCGCCCGGGCGGCCCGCGCGGCGACGTTCGGCGCGATCGACACGCTGGTCTACGACATGGACGAGGTCCTGCCGGGGACGGTGTCCGATGAGGACGGTTCGATCACCTTCGCCGAGGCGGCGTCGGCGGCGAGCTATGGCATCATCGACGAGATCGTGTCGCGGGCCTTCCAGTCCGGCGCGCGGGTCATGGCGGTGCGGCGCAGCGACGTACCCGGCGGGGGCAGCCTGGCAGCGATCTTGCGATATTCGATCTGAGGCTGGCGGCGACCTGGCGGGCCTGCCGATCTGAGGCTGACGTCCAAGCATCGGGGAGAGAGCTGGCCGGAGAGGCGCGGTGCCGCCGGGCAAACGCCTTCCGGTGCACCCCGCACGAGATTTTTGCTCGGGCGACGGCGCGCCCCGATCAAGGGGCGCCGGCCGGATCGTGCGGGCCGAGGTGGTCGAGGCCGAGCACCGCAGTCTGCTCGGGCGTGCCGGTCGCGGCGATTCGGGTCCAGGCGATCGGGCCGGGATCGCGGCCGAGCTGGATCGTCACGACGCCGGCATCGGCGTCCGAGACGTCGGCCTTGCGCGCCGCGACGCGCGCGCGCAGCAAGGCGGCCGGCGCCTCGAGCCAGAGGCCGGCAAAGGAGCAGCCCAGCCGGCGGGCGAGCGCCTCGACGGCGCTGCGCTCTTCCGGGCGCAGATGTGCCGCGTCGAGGATGACGGGGTGACGCCCGCTCAGGACCAGGGCCGCGCGGAACAGCATCTCGCCATAGACGCGCTCGGCGGCGGCGAGCGTGTAGGCCGCGGCGGGCAGGCGCCGGGTCTCGGGCACGCCGTGCAGGCCCTTGCGGATGCCGTCCGAGCGCAGGACGACGGCACCGAGCCGCGCGGCGAGCGCGCGGGCGACGGTGGATTTGCCCGTGCCCGAGAGGCCGCCGACCGCGACGAGGCGCGGCTCGGGGGGAGTCGCGAGGCAGGCCAGGGCCTGCGCGAGATAGGCGCGCGCCTGGACGAGGCGGGGGTCGCCGGCGGTGGCCGCGGTGCCGGGCTCGGCCCCTCCCCTGCCCTCCCCCACGAGGGGGGAGGTGGCGCTTTGGGCAGTCGCCTGCACGGCGAGGGCGGCGACCTTGGCGCGGATGGTTGCGCGGACGGCCTTGTAGAGGGGCAGAAGGGCCAGGCCGGCACAGGCGGTCGCGGCGTCGCCGCCGGGGGCGGCGGCCATCGCCTCGGCCCAAGCGGTCAGCAGGGGCGGGCAGAGCTCGGCTTGGCCGCGATGCTCGAGGTCCATCAGCAGGAAGGCGAGGTCGAAGAGCGGGTCGATGTCGGAGAAGGCGTCGTTGAAGTCGATCGCATCGAAGGGGGCGGGCTCGCCCCGCCAGAGCACGATGTTGCCGAGGTGCAGGTCGCCATGGCAGCGGCGCGCCCGGCGGTGCTCGATGGCGGGGCCGAGGCGTCGATGGGCGGCGGCGAGGGCGGCGAGGAGGCGGTCGACGTCGGGTCCGAGCAGCGGGCGCAGGCCGAGGAGCTGTTCGTCCTGGCCGCGCGCAAGGCCCGGCAGGTCGCCCGTGCCGGGCCGGAGCGCGGCACCGCGGTGCATGGCGGCGATGGCACGCCCGGTGCGGTGCATCAGCTCGGGCGTCAGGCGACCCTGCCCCGCCATGCGGTCGAAGAGGGCGTCGTCGGGAAAGCGGCGCATGACGGTGACAGGCTCGGCGCCATCGGGGAGCTCGCCCGGGCGCCTCAGGCGGAGGGTGTTCCCGCAGCCGACAAGGCCCGCCAGGCCGAGGCAGAGCCCGGGCGCCGTGCGCTCGTTCTGCTCGACCTCGCGCCGGGCGGCGGCGAGACGCCGGGCACGGGTCGAGTAATCGAGCCAGCCATAGTCGACGGGGCGGCGCAGCTTGAGCGCGCGGTCGCCGACCAGGAAGATCGCCGCCGTGTGGGTGTCGATGCGGCGGGGCGGCTCGCCGCCATGCGTGGCCGGATCGGTGAGGAAGGCGGCGAAGGCGTCAAATTCGGCCTGAGCGGCGGTCATGGCGGGGTCACGTCACGCGTGCGGCGGTGTGGCTGCGGGGGCGGCGGTGGGGCCGGCGGTGGGAGCGGCCGGCCGGGCGGTCAAGGGGCTCACTCGCGGCGGAGGGGGCGGTTGTAGAGGCGGGCGACCGCCTCGGGGACGGCGATGCGGGTCTCGACCAGCGCGGCGACGACCTCGATGATGGGCGCGTCGACGCCGAGCCGGCGAGCGTGCTCGCGGGCGGCGCCGGCCGTCGCCGCGCCCTCGTAGGTGCCCGAGCCCGGCGCCTCGCCGCGCTCGCCGAGCGCGACCCCGTAGCGGAAATTGCGCGACTGGACCGAGGTGCAAGTCAGCGCGAGATCGCCGAGGCCCGAGAGCCCGCCCAGCGTCTCGGGCCGGGCGCCGGCGGCCGCGGCGATGCGCGAAAGCTCGGCGAAGCCGCGGGCGAGGAGCGCGGCGCGTGCCGACTCGCCATAGCCCGCGCCGATGGCCACGCCGCAGGCGATGGCCATGACGTTCTTGAGCGCCCCGCCGAGCTCGACGCCCACCAGGTCGTCGGAGAGGTAGGGGCGCAGGCTCGGGGTTGCGAGGCGCTGCTGGAGCGCGTCGGCGCCGAGGCGCCTCGGCGGCGAGCGTGACGGCGGTGGGCAGCCCGGCGGTGAGGTCGGCGGCGAAGGAGGGGCCGGAGAGGACGGCGAGCGGGTTCGCGCAGAGTTCGGCGGCGATCTGGCTCTGGCGCAGCAGCGTGCCGCGCTCGAGGCCCTTGGCGGTGAGGACGAGGGACGCGCCGGGCGGCAGATGCGGGGCCAGCGCGGCCAGCACGGGGCGGGTCGCCTGGGCGGGCACGGCGGCGATGACGAGATCGGCGCCGTCGAGGGGCTCGGGGCCGCTGCCGCGGTGCCAGAAGGCGACGTCCGCGCCGGCACCGCGCAGCGAATGGCCGAGCGCGCTGCCCCAGGCGCCCTGGCCGATGATCGCGACCCGGGTCATCGGGCCCCCATCCGGCGGGCCCCCATCCGGCGGGCCCCGGTCCGGCGGGCCCGGCTGGCGGGCCTGGGGGCGCGCCTGGGGGCGGACGGCGCTGTCTCACCCCCGGGCCCTCCGACCGAGAGAGAGAGCGGGCGGCGGGCGCTGGTGCTGGAGGGGGTCGGGCGAATCATGCCTTGGCACCGCGCTTGCCGGCGCCGAGCATGGGGGCGGCGGCCTGGTCGAGGGGCCAGCGGGGGCGGGCCGTGACGGGGGCGCGGGCGGCGCCAGAGGCGTGGCGCTCGAGGCCCGCCCAGGCGATCATCGCCCCGTTGTCGGTGCAGAGGGAAAGAGGCGGCGCGACGAGGCGGAAGCCCTCGGCCGCGGCGGCCTCGGCGAGCGCTGCGCGCAGGGGCGCGTTGGCGGCGACGCCGCCGGCGACGGCGAGCGTGCGGGCCCCGTGGGCGGCGGCGAAGCGGCGCATGGCGCGGCGGGTCTTGGCGGCCAGCACCTCGGCCACGGCGGCCTGGAAGGCGGCGCAGAGGTCGGCGACGTCGCGGCGCCGGAGCCCGCCTTGCGCCGCGACGAGCTGGTCGCGGGCGCGCACGACCGCGGTCTTCAGCCCCGAGAAGGACAGGTCGCAGTCGTCGCGCTCGATCAGCGGGCGGGGAAAGGCGAAGCGGGCGGGGTCGCCCGCTGCGCGCGGCGCGCTCGACCTCCGGCCCGCCGGGGAAGCCGAGCCCGAGGGCGCGGGCGACCTTGTCGAAGGCCTCGCCCGGCGCGTCGTCGATCGTGCCGCCGAGGCGGCGATATCGGCCCAGCGCCTCGACGGCCAGGAACTGGCAGTGGCCGCCGGAGACGAGGAGGAGGAGGTAGGGATAGCCGATGCCGTCGGTCAGCCGCGGGGTGAGCGCGTGGCCCTCGAGGTGGTTGACGCCGATGAGCGGCAGGCCGGTGGCGGCGGCGAGCGCCTTGGCGGTCATCACGCCGACGAGCACGCCGCCGATCAGGCCGGGGCCGGCGGTCACGGCGATGGCGTCGAGCTCGGGAAGGCCCGCGCCGGCCTCGTGCCAGCGCGCGCTCGACGACGAGGTCGGCGCGCTCGGCATGGGCGCGGGCGGCGATCTCGGGCACGACGCCGCCGAAGCGGTCGTGCAGGTCGGCCTGGCCGAAGACGGCGTTCGAGAGGATGCGGCCGGGGCCCTCGCCCGTGCCGGAGACGACGGCGGCCGCGGTCTCGTCGCAGCTCGATTCGATGCCGAGGATGGTCAGGGTCCATGCCTGTTGCACGCCTCTCGCCGCTGACCCGTCCGCCGCCGCGGGATTGCCCGCGCGCTGCGCGCGGCGTCGCTGGCTTAACTGGGGCGGCGCGGCCAAGGGAAGCAACCGCATGACACCGACACCTCGGAGCGGCCGCTGCGCATCGGCACGCGCGGCTCGGCGCTGGCGCTGGCGCAGGCGCACGAGGCGCGCGACCGGCTGATGCGCGGCGCACGGCCTGCCCGAGGCGGCGTTCGCCATCGAGGTGATCCGCACGACGGGCGACCGCGTGCAGGACCGGCCGCTGGCCGAGATCGGCGGCAAGGGCCTGTTCACCAAGGAGATCGAGGAGGCGCTGCTGGCGGGCGCGATCGACATCGCCGTGCATTCGATGAAGGACATGCCGACGGTGCTGCCGGCGGGCCTGGCGATCGCCGCGCTGCTGCCGCGCGAGGATGTGCGCGACGCCTTCGTCAGCCGGCCGGCACGCGCGCGATCGCGGCGCTGCCGAAGGGGGCGGTGGTCGGCTCGTCCTCGCTGCGGCGCCGCGCGCAGCTGCTGCACCGGCGGCCGGACGTGCAGGTGGTCGAGTTCCGCGGCAATGTGCAGACCCGGCTGCGCAAGCTGGAGGAGGGCGTCGCCGAGGCGACCTTCCTGGCCGTCGCCGGGCCTGCGGCGGCTGGGGCTGGACGAGGTGATCCGGGCGCCGGTCGAGCCCGACGAGATGCTGCCCGCGGTGGCGCAGGGCGCCATCGGCATCGAGGCGCGCGCCGGCGACGAGGCGGTGGCGGCGCTGCTGGCGCCCATCGACGACGCGGCGACCGGCGTGGCGCTGGCAGCCGAGCGGGCCTTTCTGGCGGGGCTCGACGGCTCGTGCCGGACGCCGATCGGCGGGCTGGCGGTGCCGGAGGACGGCGGGCTTTGGTTCCGCGGCGAGATCATCCGGCCGGACGGGTCCGAGCGGATCGCGACCGAGCGGCGCGGGGCCGGCTGGCGACGCGGCGGCGATGGGGCGCGACGCCGCTGACGAGCTGCGCGGGCGCGCCGGCCCTGGGTTCTTCGACACGTGAAGGTGCTGCTGACGCGGCCGGCCGGCGAGAACGAGCGCATGGCGTCCGAGCTGACTCGGCTCGGCGCCCGGTGCCTGGAGTGGCCGCTGACGCGAATCGTGCGGCTGGTCGACCAGCTGGAGGTGCCGGCGGGGACCGAGGCGCTGCTCTTCACCTCGGCCAATGCGGTGCGCGCCTTCGCCGCCGCGTCGAGCGTGCGCGGCCTGCCGGTCTTCGCGGTCGGCGACCGGACGGCCGCGGTGGCGCGCGAGGCGGGCTTCGCCCAGGTGACGAGCGCAAGGGGAGATGCGCGCGACCTGGCCCGGCTGGCGCGCGCGACCCGCTGGCGCCGCTTCCTGCATCCGCGCGGGCGCGAGGCGGGCGAGCTGACGGTCGAGGGCGCCGCGGTCGAGGCGCCTGTCGTCTACGCGGCCGAGCCCGCCGGGCCGCCGCCCGCGGACGTGGCGTGAGGCCTTCGCCGCGGGCGCGCTGGGACTCGTCACCATCTGGTCGCCGCGCAATGCGGTGATCCTGCGCGACTGGCTGGCGACGGCCCGGCCGCCGCTGGGCGCGACCGTGCTGCTCGGCATCTCCGAGGCTGCCGTAGCTCCCTTGGAGGATGCAGGCCTTGCCGCGGTGCTGGTCGCCGAGCGGCCGGATGCGCGATCCATGCACCAGTCCGCGGCGCGCATCGTGCAGCGATATGGCGGCGAAGGGATTGTGCTTCGCGGCAGCGCAAAATAACGTAGCGCTCCGGGGGACTGGCGAACAGAACGGTCGCGCCCGAGAAGCAGCGACAGGAGGTCCGGATGGCAAAGCGACCGTCCAGGGATCGAGCCAGGGATCGGGCCAGAGATGCGGCCGGGGGTCAGACCGGCGACGGGTCGGACGATCGGGTAACGCAGGCCGCCGGCCGCAGGCCGCCGGCCAAGACTGCCGGCCCACACTGCCGGCCCGCAGCCTGCCGGCCCACGGACTGCCGGCCCTGACGATCCGACAGCCGAGGTCACTCCCGGAGCGGCCGCGCCGGAAGCCGGGTTCGGCCGCCGGAGACTGGGATGGCCGATGCCGGCGCGTCCGGGACGCGCGACCCGCTTGCCGAAGACCCGGTGCTGCGCGCGACGGGCCGCGACGACGATCTCGATGGCGATTTCGAAGGCGAGCGCCCCGCGGGCCGGGGCGGCATCGCCGATCGCACGGTGCCCGCGCTGGACGGCAGTCCGATCGGCCCTGAGGCCGAGCGAGCACCACCACGCCGCCGCCGACTATGACGGGCACCACGCGCGCTCGGGCTTTGCCGCGACGGCGCTGAAGATCCTGATCTTCGTCCTGGTCATCTTCGGCCTGTCGCTGTGGCTCGTGCCGATGCTCGCGCCGCACCTGCCGGCCGGGCTCGCCCGGCATCTGATGCCCGGCCAGGCCGAGCTCGACGAGCGGCTGGCGGCGCTGGCCGACCGGATCGAGAAGAGCACTGGGCAGATCTCGGCCGATGTCGGCGCCTGCGCCAGGACCTCGCCGCGCTGTCCGAGCGACTGGGCACCGTCGAGCAGACCGCGGCCTCGGCGCGCACGGAATCGCGAGGCGGCGCGCAAGTCGGCCGAGGAATCGGCCGCCTCGGCCCAGACAGAACGTCGTCGCCGGCGAGAGCGTGAGCCGGCGCCGAAGCAGGCGGCGCGCGAGGCGAGCGGTCTCGCCGACACGGCGACGACGGCGGCCACCGAGGCCGGCAAGGTCGCCTCGGCGGCGTCGCGCGACACGGCCTCGCTGGCGCGGCGGATGACGGATTTCGACGCCCGGCTGGCGGCGCTGTCGGACCAGATCGACGCGGTCAACGAAAGCCTGGCCGAGCGGCGGCGCCGACGGCCAGGCGGCCGCGCCAGAGCTGGCCGCCGCCTTTGCCGCGGCTGAAGTCCGAGGTCGAACTCTGCTCAAGGCGCAGCTCGGCGCAGGCCGACCTCGTCACCGAGACCGAGGCGCAGCGCTTTGCGACGCAGGACGATCTGCGCTCGGCGCGGACGGCGCTGGAGGCCGAGATCGGCAAGGCGATGGCCGCCCTGCCGGCGCCGCAGCAGATCGTCGTCGCAGGACCAGCTCGACCAGCTGCGGCAGAACGCCGAGACCAAGGTCGCGCAGGTGATCGACCGGGTCGACACGCTGGAGAAGACGGCGGCGCAGGCGGCCGACACGGCCACGTCGGCCGAGCAGGCGGCCAATGCGGCCGTCGGCAAGGTCGACGAGGCGATCCGCCAGGCGTCGCTGCGCTCGGCGGCCGCGGCGCTGACCAGCCGGCTGCAGAACGGCGTGCCCTATGCCGCGCGCGATGGCCGAGGTCGCCGACCTGCAGGGGACGGCGCCGCCGGAGCGCGCTGGCCGCCGCCGGCCGAGACCGGCGTCGCGACCACGGCCGAGCTGCTGCGCCGCTTCGGCCAGCCGGCGCAGGCCGCGATCAAGGCCGACCTCGAGGCGCGGGCCGGCGACGGGCTGCTGGCCCAGGCGCAGCGCGCGGGTGGAATCGGTGATCATCGGGCGGCCGGCGAACGAGCGGCCGGGCGACAGCGTCGAGGCGATCCTGTCGCGCGTCGAGGCGACGGCTGCGCGACGACGACCCCGCGGCGGCGCTGGCCGAGGCGCAGACGCTGCCGGCGCCGGCGCTGGCGGCGCTCGGGCCCTGGCTGGCCGAGCTCGAGACCCGCGTCGCGGCCGGCCAGGCGGCGGCCGACTGGCTGGGCGCCGCCGGAGCCGGCGGCACGAGCACAGGGACGGGCAGCGGGACGGGCACGGGCACGGAGCTGGCACGGGCACGGGCGAATCGAAGGCGGGGGGCTGAGATGCTGGGGCCGATCTTCTACGTCCTGGGCCTGCTGGTGGTCATCCTGGCCGGCGGCGTCGCACTGAACTACCTGGTCGAGGAGCCCGGGAGGCTCGTCGTGTACTACAACGACCGGGTGCACGAGCTGTCGCTGTTCGAGGCGGCGGTCGTGCTCGTGCTGCTGATCCTGGCGGTGACGCTGGCCTTCCTGGTGCTGCGCATCCTGGTCGCGCTGGTCCGCTTCATTATGGGCGACGAGACGGCGTTCTCGCGCTTTTTCGCCCGTCGGCGCGAGCGGCGCGGCTTCGACGCGCTGTCAAAGGCCTATGTGGCGCTGGCGGCCGGCGACGGGACGCGCGCCAAGCGCTCGGCCGAGCGGGCCGAGGCCAAGCTGGTGCGCCCCGGCCTGACGCGGCTCGTGAACGCGCAGGCCGCCGAGATGGCGGGCGACGAGGCGCGGGCGCGCACGTATTACCGCGCCTGCTGACCCAGCGCGAGACCGCCTTCGTCGGCACGCGCGGCCTGTTGAAGCTGGCCGTGAAGTCCGGCGACACCGACCGCGCGCTGAAGCTCGCCGAGCATGCGCGCGAGCTGCGGCCCAAGGACCCGGAGATCCTCGAGACGCTCTACACCCTGCAGAGCCAGCGCTTTGACTGGGCGGCGGCGCGCCGCACCCTGGCGGCGCAGTCCAAGGCCGGGCACCTGCCGCCGCCCGAGGCGCATCGGCGCGACTCGGCGCTGGCACTGGCGCAGTCCGAGGACGCTGCGGGGCTTGGCGACACCGAACGGGCCAGGGCGCTGGCCGTCGAGGCGGCAAAGCTCGACCCGGGCAACATCGCCGCGGTGACGGCGGCGGTGCGCTACCTGATCGGCCAGGACGCCAAGCGCGCGGCGACAAAGACCGTGACGGATGCCTGGCGGGTGCGGCCGCATCCGCAACTGGCGGCCGCCTTCGCCGCGATCGAGCCTGACGAGGCACCGGCGGCGCGGCGGCGGCGCTTCGAGCAGCTCTTCACGCTGCATCCCGAGCACCCGGAGACGAAGTTCCTGCGCGCCGAGCTGGCGCTCGCCAACCGCGACTGGACGGGCGCGCACGCGGCGATCGAGGAGCTGCGCGAGACCGAGCCCTCGGCGCGCAGCTGCGCCATCATGGCGGCGATCGCCCGCGGCCGGGGCGAGCCCGACCATGTCGTGCGCGCCTGGCTGGCGCGCGCGCTGGGGGCGCCGCGCGACGAGGCGGCCGAGATCGCCATCGCGCACTCGGCCATGCTGCCGCTGCTGCTCGAGAGCGACGAGCCGCGCGCGGCGGCGGTGGGCGCAGGCCAAGTCCGTCCCGAGCCCGGGTCGGACGCACGGCCTGCGCCGGAGGCCGAGGACGCGGCCGTTGCCCGCGATCCCGCCGATCTCGCCGGGGCCGCCGGCCCCGAGGTGCCGCGCGCCGAAACCGAGCCTCGCGTCGCCGGCGCGGCCTAGTCCTGGGCCAGGAGGCGAGCGCCGGACCGATTGTCGGGCCGGCAGCCGCCAACCCGGGACGGGCAATGGCAGCTGGCGGCTCCTGTCGACGAGGGGCATTTTCCATTTGCCGTCCCCGCTCCCCCGGTGTAGAGACGGCGCCCCGGGCCGGTGTAGCTCAGCTGGTAGAGCACGTCATTCGTAATGATGGGGTCGGGGGTTCGAGTCCCTTCACCGGCACCACTTCAACAGCAAGAAAATCGGCTTAAGGCGCCCGGTCACGGCACGATGCCGGGCGGCAGGGCGGCGCAGTGGCGGGCGATCTCGCCGGGGGTGGTCAGCCACAGGCGGTCGCGGTGGCGCAGGACGTGGTCGAGCGCCCGGCGCAGCGCGCGCAGGCGGAAAGGCTGGCCGATCACGAAGGGGTGGAGCACGATCGTCATCACCAGCGACCGGCGCGCGGACTGATGCAGCATCTCGTCGAACTGGTCGACGATCATCTCCTCGAAGTCGCGGGCGCTGTGCTGGCGGAAGACGAGCGCGGGCGAATCGTTGAGCTCGATGGAATAGGGCACCGACAGGATCGGGCCGGCGCGCGTGCGCATCCAGAACGGCTGGTCGTCAGCCGGCCAGTCGAGGACGTAGTCGTAGCCGGCCTCCTTCAGCAGGTCGAGCGTCACCGGCGACTGCGCCAGATAGGGGCCGAGCCAGCCCGCGGGTGGGCGCCCGAAATGGCGCGCGATGCCTTCGGTCGACTCGCGGATCAGCCGGGCTTCGTCTGCTTCGGCCAGGCCGTCCTGGCGCTCGGCATTGGTGCGGCCATGGCCGATCGGCTCGTCGCCGCGCGCGCGGATGCGCAGGGCGATCTCCGGGCAGGCGTCGAGCAGGAGCGAGTTGACGTTGTGCGAGGCCGGCAGGCCAAGCTCGTCGAGCAGGTCGAACAGGTACCACTGGCCGACCCGGTTGCCGTAGTCGCGCCAGGCGTAGTTGCGCGTGCTTTGCGGCGCCCCGAGCTGCGTGCCGTCGCTGCCGAGCCCCGAGAGAAAGCCGAAGATCTCGATGTTGTTGCAGATGCAGAGGGCAAGCCGCTTGCCCTCGGGCCAGGAATAGTCCGGCCGCGAGGCAAGGGCGCTGTACTCGTAACGGTCGTGGATCGGCAGGTGCATGGGGCGGCTCCGGCGGCAGCCAGTGCGAGACGAAGGAGCCGAGGTTGACAAGCGCTCGCCCCCTTCGTCAACGTCTGGCCGTCATGCGACAGCCGCGGAGGCCCTCATGCGTCCATGGACCGGCGTCATCACCGAGGAGGAGCAGCGCCGCTATGACGCGGCCGGGTTCGGCGGCGGCGGCAGCCTGGGGCATCGGCCGGCGCTGCTGATCATCGACGTCCAGTACCGCACCGTCGGCACCCAGCGCCGCCCCTATTGGGAGGCGATCAAAGAGTACCCGACCGCGTGCGGCGAGGAGGGGTGGCGGGCGGTCGACCACATCGGCCCCCTGCTGGCGGCATTCCGCGAGCGCGGGCTGCCGGTGCTCTACCCGCATGTCGCGCCGAAGAACGTCGACACCGATGCCGGGCGGCTCGCCGAGAAGATACCCTCGATCATGGGCATCGATGCGCAGGGCTATCGCTTTGTCGAGGAGGTCGCCCCGCGACAGGGCGACGTGCTGCTGCCGAAGAAGCACCCGAGCGCCTTCTTCGGCACGCCGCTCGTCAGCCATCTGATCGACCTGCGCGCCGATACGCTGTTCGTCACGGGCTGCACCACCAGCGGCTGCGTGCGCGCCTCGGTGACCGACGCCTTCGCCTACAACTTCAAGGTCGTGGTGCCCGAGGAATGCGTCTACGACCGCAGCCCGACCTCGCACGCCGTGAACCTCTGGGACATGAACGCGAAATACGCCGACGTCATGCCGGTCGCGCAGGCCATCGAGCGCCTCGCGGCCGCCAAGATCGCCGCCGAATGACCGTCGCGGAGGCGGGCGCCGCGACGGCGCGCGGCCTCGCCGCGCTGACGGAGTGGTCGGCGGCGCTGGAGTGGGACGGCATCCCGGAGCCGGTGCGCCGCCGGGCGGCGCTGGTCTTGGCCGACGACCTCGCCGCGATCGTGGCGGCACGCGACGAGCCCGAGCTGATGGTCATGCAGGCGGGGCTCGCCGCCTCGTCGGGCCAGCCCGAAGCCACGGTCTTCGATGGGAGGGGCACCCGGCTCGACCGCTATTCGGCGGCGCTGGCGAACGGCACGGCCTGCGACTGGTGCGAGCTCGACGAGGGCTATCGCCGCGTCATCTGCCATGCCGGCCTCTACTGCGTGCCCGCCCTGCTCGCCGAGGCCGAGGCGGCCGGGGCCACCACCCGCGAGCTCCTGCGCGCGCTCGTCATCGGCTACGAGACGGCCGGCCGGGTGGCGCGCGCCTTCATCTTCGAGAAACTGGTCCTGCATCCGCATGGCAGCCTCGCGGCGGTCGGAGCGGCCGCGTCCGTCGCGGCGCTGCGGCGGCTCGCCCCCGCGCAGGCGGCGGCCGCGATCTCGACGGCGGCGACGCTGGTGGTGCCGGGGCCGTACAATCACGCGGTGCAGGGCGCGCTGGTCCGCAACGCCTGGCCGGGCATCGGCGCCTGGTCCGGCCTGCGCGCCGTCGACTGGGCGACGGCGGGCATCACTGGCCGGCCGGAGAGCCTGCATGACGTCTTCGCCGGCGCCCTCGGCGGCGCGGCGACGCCGGCGGAACTGGCCGAGGGCCTCGGCGCCGACTGGGCGCTGGCGGACGGCTACCACAAGGTCCACGCCTGCTGCCAGTACGCCCACTCGGCCGTCGAGGCGAGCCTCGCGATCATGGAGCGGCTGCCGAAGGGGACGCCACCCGAGAGCATCCGCCACATCCACGTGGACACGCATTGGCGGGGACGCACGCTCGACAACGCAGCGCCAGCGACGACGCTGGCCGCCAAGTTCTCGATGCAGCACATCCTGGCGACGGTGGCGGTGCACGGCCATGCCGGCGCCGAGGCGTTCCACGCCTCGACGCTCGATGACCCGACGATCGCGGCGCTCCGCCAAGCTGTCAGCATCGGCGCCTGGGAGCCCGAGCCTGCCTGGCCGAACGACCGCCCCGCCCGCGTGAGCTGGGCGCTTGCTGACGGGACCAGGCTCACCGAGGAATGCCTCAGCGCCCGCGGCGGCCCGGATCGCCCGTTCGCGCCGGCGGAGATCCGGGCGAAGATCCGCGGCATCGTCGAGGGCCCCTACCCCGCCATGCCGGCGGCGCTCGACGCGGTGACGGAGCTCGAGCCGGCGGTGCTGGGGCAGCGCTGGGCCGAGGTCGTCGCCGCGATGACCGGAGCGCGGCAGCGATCCGTCGCGACTGCATGAGCGACATCGACCTGCTGGTCATCGGCGCCGGCGCCTGCGGGCTGGCCGGCGCCATCGCGGCGCACGACGCGGGCATCCGGGCGGCCATCGTCGAAAAGCGCGACCGGCCGGGCGGCAACTCGGCGCTCAGCACGGGCTCGGTGCCGGGGCGGGTACGCGCTGGCAGCGGGACGCCGGCATCGAGGACTCGCCCGGGCGGATGGTGGCAGACCTGATGGCCGTCAGCGGCCGCCATGACGCTGACGGGCTGACCGAGCTGATGGCCGAGCAGTCGGCGCCGCTCTGCGAGTGGCTGATCGACGGGCTCGGCGTCCGGATGCGCTTGATCACGGCCTATCGCCACATCGGCCACTCGGTCGAGCGCCTGCATGCGCCCGCCTCGCGGCGCGGGCAGGACCTGGTCGACGACCTGCTGCGCTGCGTCGCCGAGCGCGGCATCCCGCTCGCCGTCGGCAATCCGGTGGACGGCCTGCTCGCCGATGGCGACGCCGTCACGGGCGCCGTCGTCACGTGCGCCGCCGTCACGGGCGACGCGGTCACGGGCGCCGTCGTCACGGGCGCCGTCGTTGCGGGCGAGCCCGTGCGGGCCGCCAAGGTGCTGATCGCCACCAACGGGTTTGCCGCCGACCGGGAGATGGTGCTCCAGCACTGCCCGGAGATCGCCGGCGCCGAGTATTTCGGAGCGCCCGGCAGCACGGGCGAGGCGGTGCGCTGGGCGGCGCCGCTGGGCGCCGCGCTCGGCAACATGGGCGCCTATCAGGGCTATGCCGCGGTCGCCTATCCGCAGGGCCAGCTGCTGTCCTGGACGACGATCGAGAAGGGCGGGATCCTGGTCGGCCGCGACGGCCGGCGCTTCGGCAACGAGGACGCCGGCTATTCCGGCTTCGCCCCCGCCGTCATGGCGCAAGGCCCTGTCGCCTTCGCCGTCTATGACCGCCGCATCCACGAGATTGCGGCGCAGGAGGAGGAATATGCCGAGATGGCGCAGATGGGGGCCGTGCGCTGGGCCGAGAGCCCCCAGGCGCTCGCCGAGGCCGCCGGGGTGGATGCGGCCGGCCTGGCAGACGCCATCGAGAGCTACAACGCCTCCGCCCTTGGCGAGGCGCAGGACCCGTTCGGCCGCCGCGCCTTCGGGCTCGCGCCCCTGACACCGCCTCTCGGCACCGTCTTGGTGAAGCCCGGCCTCTTCCACACGCAAGGCGGTCTGCTCGTAGACCGCGACGCCCGCGTCCAGCGCAAGGCCGGTGGGGTTGTCCCAAACCTCTTCGCCGGGGGCGGCGCCGCCGCCGGCATCAGCGGCCGGACAGGCGCCGCGGGCTATGCGTCGGGCAACGGCCTGCTGACGGCGCTCGGCTTGGGCCGCATCGCCGGCCTCCGTGCCGCGGCCGAGGTGAAGGGCGAGGCCTAGGACCGGCTCCGATCGGCATGCCCCGGCGAGGCGTGCCGCAAGCGCCGGCGAGCCCTTTCCATAAAGTTACCGGAATTCTGGTTTCCCAACGAAACCAAGGGCTTGAGATTTTGTGCACGCGTGCACACGTGTGCGCACGGGTCCATCTGATGGCGATCTGCACTAGGCCATCAGGTTCGGCAGGAAGGTCACGATCCCCGGAAAGGCGATCAGCAGCGCGAGCGTGATCGTGTCCATCGCCAGGAACGGCATCACGCCGGCAAAGACCTGCTCGAGCGTCAGCGGCACCGGCGAGGCCGAGCGCACGACATAGACGTTCAGCCCTACGGGCGGCGTCATCAGCGACATTTCGGCAAGCTTGATCGAGATCACCCCCAGCCAGATCGGGTCGTAACCGACCTGAACCATGATCGGGAACATCACCGGCAGCGTCATCACCATGATGGCGATCGGCTCGATGAACATGCCGAGGATGAGGTAGAGCACCGCGAAGGCCAGCAGATAAAGGAGCGGCGGCAGCCCCAGTGACAGCAGCCAGTCCGAGACCTCTGTCACCAGCCCCGCATAGGTCAAAAATCGCGCCAGCAGGATGCCGCCGATGACGATGATGAAGATCGTCGAGGTCGTGACGCCCGCGTCCTTGAAGGTCTCGAGCAGCGTCCGCACGCTCAGCTGCCGTTTCGCCGCGACGATCAGGAAGGCGCCGAAGGCGCCCACCGCGCCGGCATAGGTCGGCACGAAGAACCCGGAATAGATGCCGCCGATGACCAGGGCGAAGAGCGCCGCGATGCCCCAGACGCCGCTGGTGGCGCGCAACTTTTCGGCCAAAGTCAGGGCCGTGTCGACCGTCGGCGCGATGGCAGGCCGCCGCGCCACCCAGAGCCGGATGGCGAGGAGGTACATCGCTGCCGAGAGCAGCCCCGGCACGAGGCCCGCGATCAGGAGCTTGCCGATCGATTGCTCGGTGATCAGCCCATAGATGACCATCAGGATCGAGGGCGGGATCAGCGAGGCGAGCGTGCCCGAGGCGGCGATGCAGCCCGCGCTCAGCCGCTTGTCATAGCCAAAGCGCGTCATCTCGGGCATGGCCATCTTGGTGAAGACGGCCGCGTTCACCACCGTCGAGCCGCTGGCCGCGCCGAAGGACGCCGAGGCCAGCGTCGTCGCCATGGCGAGCCCGCCGGGCAGCCGCCCGAGCCAGGCATGCGCCGCGCGGTAGAGGTCGGCCGTCAGCCCGGCCTGGGTCGCCAGCGCCCCCATGAGAATGAAGAGCGGGATCGTCGCCAGGTCGAAATTGTTCGTGGTGCTGAAGGGGATCGTGGCGAGTTGGGCCCAGGCGGCGCGCGGCCCGATGCTGAGATAGATGCCCAGCAAGCCGCCGAGCCCCAGCGAGACCCCGATATGAACGCCGGCGGCCAGCAGCGCAAAGAGCAGCAGCGCGACGAGAACGCCCGCGGTCGCCGGGTCCAGCATCGCGCGCCCTCAGGCCACGTCGCCGCCATGGTGCCGCGCGTCCGCGTCAGCAACCGACGGGTCCGAGATCTCGGGCGGCGCGCCCGTGACGATGCGGGGCAGGTCCTGGATCACGTCGAGCGCGAGGCGCACCACCAGCAGGCCGGTCCCCGCCGCCAGCACGAAGCGCGCCGGGTAGAGCGGGAAGCGGATGAGCCCGACGGTCGCCTCGCCGATCTGCAAGGAGTAGAGCGCCTCGTCGATCGCCTGCCAGAGCAGGAGTCCGAAGAAGACCAGGCCGCAGAGCCCGGCGAAGACGTCGAGCGCCGCCTGCACCCTGGGCGGCGTGCGCAGGTAGACCAGCTCGACCCGGATGTGCGCCCGGCGGATCTGCGCATAGGTCAGCGCGCCGAAGACGATGACGACCATCGTGCTCTCGGTCAGCTCCTTGGGGCCGGGGACGGGGACCAGCAGGATCTGCGTGCCGACGACGTCGGCCACGCCCAGGAACATCGACATCAGCATGCCGAGCCCGCCGACCAGCAGGACGGCGAGCGCCAGCCGCTCCACGATCCGGGTGATCAGCCGCACCCGTCCTCCCCGTCACGCACGGCCGGCGCCGCTGGCACGGCGCCGGGCGGCGTGCGTCGGACGATCCTGCCGGGCGCCACCGCCGGTCAGCCGCCGGTGCGCCCGCGGATGAAGTCGGCGACCTGCTGCGCCTGCTCGCCCTCGCCGCGCTCTTTCATCGAGTCGACCCATTGCTGGAGCAGGTCGGGCGACATCTCCTTCCACTTGGCGAGCTCGGAGTCGGGGAACTTCTTGATCACGCCGCCCTCGGCCTCGATCTGCTTGCCGGATTCCTGCTCGAGCCGGTCGATGTCGTCGATATAGGCCTTGCCGGCCTTCTCGGCCTCTTCCTGCATGATCTGCTGGATGTCCTCGGGCAGGTCGTTCCAGCTGTCCTGGCCAATGACGATCAGGTGGCCGGCGAACGACATGACCGGGCCGCAGACGTATTTTCCGACCTCGTGCAGCCGGTTCGACAGGATGTTGCCCAGATTGAGGAACGAGTAGTCGAGCGTGCCGCGCTGCAGCGCCTCGTAGACCTCGCCGACGCCGACGCTGACCGGCACCGCGCCGATCGCCTCGAAGGCCTTGGGGATATCGGCGCCGAAGGTGCGGATCTTCTTGCCCTTCAGGTCCTCGACCGTCGTGCAGTTCTCGTCAGGGCCGCTGAGGTTGTAGGAGCCGAGCGGCTGGTGGAACAGGAACTTGACGTTGTACTTGTCGAGCTCGTCCTGAAAGACCGGCAGGGCCTCGTAGGCGGCGGCCGAGGTCTCCATCGCCTGGCGGGGAGAGTCGAAGACGAACGGGATCTGGTAGACCTTCCAGAACAGCAGCTGGTCAGGGTAGTAGCCCGGCACCACCGAGGCCATGTCGATCGCGCCGCGGCCGGCCAGCGTCATGACCTCGTTGCCCTTGCCGAGCCCGCCGGAATAGGCGGTCTCGATCTTGACGCGCCCGCCGCTCCGCTCCTCGACCGCCTTGGCGAAGTCCTTCTCGACCTGGACGTACGGCGTGTCCGGCAGGTAATGGCCCCAGCGCAGCGTGTACTCGGCCTGCGCATCGGCCTGGCCGGCCCATGCGAGCAGGACCGCCGTCGCCGTCAGGACCGCCTTTGTCGGCTTGTTCATGATCTCTCTCCCTGATCCCGTAGGAAGGCATCGCCGATGCCCGGCCAGCGTGCAGAATCTCGGCCGAGCTGGTTCGGGCAACTCCCCCCAAGAACCGGACGAGCTTGACAGCCCGAAACCCGTTTGAAAAGCGGACAGAGCAGCGTTCGGCTGACAGGGAAGGCACGGCGCCCGCTCGCGCCGCTGCGATGGACGATGGGCACCGAGCAGACCGAGACCGATTGCCAGGCAAGTGCCGCGCCGGGGTGGCGCGACATCCTCGACCGGTTGGCGGCACGGCATTCCTGCCGGGACTTCGACGGCTCGAAGATCGACCGCGACGTGCTGGCCGAGATCGTGCGGGACGGCACGGAGGCGCCGTCCTCGTGCAACCAGCAGAACTGGCACTTCATCATCGTGACCGACCGCGCGCGGCTGGCCCGGGCGCGCGACATCTCGGGCGGCAACCACCATTTCGCCGAGTGCTCGGCGCTGGTCTACCTCGCCTTCCAGAAGGGCTGGACGCATGGCAATTTCTCCATCGTCCAGTCGGTCGCCGGCGCCTGCTACCACATGATGCTGAGCGCCCATCTGCGCGGTTTCCACTGCATCTGGAACGCCGGCATCGGCGATCATGCGGCGCTGCGCGAGATGCTGGGCCTGCCGCCGATCTTCGAGCTGCAGGGGGCGCTCGCGATCGGCCGGGCGAGACCCTCGGCGCCGCCGATGAAGGCGCCGCGCCGGCCATTCGACGAGGTGCATAGCTGGGAGCGCTTCGAGCGCCCGGGCCGCGCCGTCTACCCAGCCAAGCCGGCCGAGGCCTACCCGTTCTTCAGCATCCGCAACGACGACAATCCCTTTGCCGAATGGGATCCGCGGCGCTGGAGCTGGGAGCAGCTCGCCGACTTTCGCGGCTATTCGGTCTGGGCAAAATCGCCACTGGCCGGCGTCTACGTCTCGCGCCGGCAGGGCGAGGCGACTTCGGTGGAACTCAGCCTGCTGCCCGCGATGGCCGCGGGCGCGCGCGTGCTCGAGGTGATGCCCTGGGGCGGCACCTACACCGTCGCGCTGCGCCGGCTGCTCGCCGCCTCGGTCGAGCTGCATCTGGCCGAGCTCTCGCCCCGCAACCTCGCCTTCATCGCCGAACGCCTGCGCCAGGAAGGGCTGCCGGCCGACAACGTCCACATGGCCGAAATGCGCGGCCCCGCCCTGCCCTATGCCGACGCCAGCCTCGACGCGGTCGTCCTGCCCCAGGTGCTCGAGCACTGTCCCGAGCCCGAGGCCCTGCTCGACGAGGCGGCGCGGGTCCTGCGCCCGGGTGGGGTCGCGGTCGTCTCGGCGCGCAACATGAATTCGGCCTATGGCCGGCTCTGGCGCGACAGCGAGAGCCGCGCCCAGGTGCCGAACCAGGGACCGTTCACGCCGCTGCCGGCGGGGACGGTCCGCGGCTGGCTCGCCGCCCGCTTCCAGGTCGAGGACGAGATCGGCGTCGGCCGTGAGGCCGTCGCGGACGCCGACGTGTTGCACGGGGCAGACGCGCTTTCGGGGCGACTTTACGCTGCGCGCTGCCGGCGCCTTTGATCGGATCCGCGTCGCATCAGCTGCAGGCGCCCAGCCGCCGCGGCACGAAACGTCCCCGGCCGACCGCGTCCGGCTGCAGCGCGCCGTCGCGCAGCACGAAGCGCCCGCGCGACAGCGTGTGCACCACGCGGGCCGTCATCGCGTGGCCCTCGTAGATCGAAAAGCCGGCATCTGTCGCCAGCGCCGCCTTGTCGACGACCCAGCGCGCGTTCATGTCGAGGATCGCCAGATCCGCATCCGCGCCCGGCACGATCGCTCCCTTGCGCACCAGCCCCATCCTCTGCGCGGGGTTCTGGCTGACCATCGGCACGAGCTTCTCGGGCCCGATCCCACGCCGACGCCCCTCGGTCAACAGTGCCGGCAGGAAAGCATCCAGGCCCGGAAAGCCGGGCTGCGCTTTCCAGATGCCGCCCTCCTTGGAACCGATAGGCCGGTGGATGTGGTCTGTTCCGACCGTGTCGATCTGGCCGGCGGCGATGCCCCGCCACAGCGCCTCGCGGTCGGCCGGCTCGCGCAGCGGCGGGTTGACCTTGCCGACCGCGCCAAGGTCGCACTCCGTGTCGTGCGTCAGGTAGTGGATGCACGTCTCGATCGAGACGCGCGCGCCTGCCGCGCGCTGGCGCACCGCCGCGGCCAGCGCTTCGGCCGACGAGGTGTGCACGGCGTGCACCGGCGTGCCGGTGATCCGCCCGAAATGACAGGCGCGGTTCAGCGCGTCCGCCTCGACAAAGCCCGGCCGCGTGTCGTTCCAGGCCGCGAGCCCCCGCCGTCCCTCCGGGTCGGCTGCCATCACCCGGTCGCGCAGCACCCAGGCGACCTCGATGTTCTCCGGGTGCGGGCAGAGCATGCCCCCGTGCTCGGCCAGTGCCTCCAGCAGCCGGAACAGGAAGCCGTCATCGGCGCCGGGCAGCCCCAGCCGCTTGCCCTCGTCGCCGCGGATGTTCATGAACAGCTTCGCCGTCGGCACGCCGCGCTCGACGTAAGCCGGCAGCTCGGCCAGCTGCGCGTCCGTCGCGATCACGAAGTGCAGCCCGAAATCGATGCGCGCCCCGGCCTCGGCAACCTCGACGAGTTCGTCGAAGACCGCCGCGTAGGGCTCGGCGCTCATGATGTAGGGGATGACGCAGGTCACTCCGCCAAGCGCCGCCGCCCCCGTTTCGCTCGCCGCATCCGAAGGCACGCGCGGCCGCGAGATGTCCGCGCCGTGGCCAAGGTGGATGTGCGCGTCGACCGCGCCCGGCAGGACCGCGAGCCCGTTCACCGAGACCGTTTCCGCCGCCGATCCGCCAGTTCCCGGCGCCACGACGCCCGCGATCCGGCCGCCCTCGATCAGCAGGTCGGCCTCGACCGGCCCAGCACCGGGCAGGTAGACGCTGCCGCCCGCCAGCCTCAGATCGATCTGCGCCATAACGCCCCCTCCGTCTCAGGCGCGGGCCAGCACGGCGCCGAGCGCCATCGCGACGGCCGCCTGCGTCGGCTCGATGACGGGCACGCCAAGCGTGTCCTCGAGCGGCGCGCGGTGACGCGCCATGCCGGCGCAGCCGAGCACGATGGCATCCGCACCGTCGGCCAGCAGCTCGCGCCCGACCTCGGCGAGCCGCTCGAAGGTGCGGTTGCCGCGCGCGCTCTCGTCCACGCTCATATTCGCCGGCCGCTCGGCCACCACGCGGTCGAGCGCGCCCATCCGGCGCATATAGAGACGGTGCCGTCGGACCGACGGCTCGGCCACCGCGATGATGCCGATGCGGTCGCCGCGGGCGAGCGCAGTCAGAAGGCCGCTCTCCTGGATGCCGAAGACCGGCGCCTTGGCGACCGAGCGGCAGGAGTCGATCCCCGGGTCCGAATAGCAGGCGATGACGAAGGCCGCGGCGTCCGGGCGCTCCTGCACCGTCCGCACCAGCGGCAGGACGACGGAATCGGAGTCCACCTGGCTCTCGATGCCGAACGGCCCCTCCGTCAGCGTCAGGCACTCGATCGCCGGCCCGCCCTGGAACCGGAACGGCTCCAGCGCCTCGGACAGCCCGTCGGTCACCGCCTGGTTCGAGTTCGGGTTGATGACGACGATCGGTCCCGCTGCGCTCATGGCGCGATCCTCGCTCCGAAGTTCCGCTCGGGGTCCAGCTCCGCCGCCCGGTGGCCGGCGAAACCCGTCAGGTCGACGGGTTTGCGCGCGACAAAGCGCCCGTCGCCCGGCTGGGCGATCAGCTCGCCACGGTCGACGATGCGCCGGCCGCGGTTCAGCACGGTCACGGGCCAGCCCTTCACCCGCCGCCCCTCATAGGGATTGTAGTCTACCGCGTCGTGCATCTCGCCCGCGACCCGCTGCTCGTCGGGGTCCCAGATCGCGATGTCGGCGTCCGAGCCGACCGCGATCGTGCCCTTGGCGGGATGCATCCCATAGATGCGCGCCGCATTCGTCGAGGAAAGCTCGACGAAACGGTTCAGCGTGATGCGACCGCCGTTCACACCCTCCGAGAACAGCAGCGGCAGGCGCATCTCGATCCCCGGCATGCCGTTGGCGATCTGCTTGAAGCTGGGCTCGTTGCCGGCGTGGAACTTGCCCGAGGCATCAAAGCGGTAGGGCGCGTGGTCGGACGAGACGAGATGCAGCGTTCCGGTCTGGACGTGCCGCCACAGCGCCTCCTGTGTGGCGAGGTCGCGCAGGGGCGGCGAGCAGATGTACTTCGCCCCCTCCATGCCCGGCCGGTCGAGGTCGTCAGCGGTCAGGAACAGGTATTGCGGGCAGGTCTCGGCGAAAATCTTTGCGCCCGCACCCCGCGCCGCCTGCACGATCGCGGCGCCGCCGGGAGTGGAGACGTGCACGATCAGCAGCGGCGCGTCGACGAAGCGGGCCAGCGTGATCGCGCGGTTGATCGCCTCTTCTTCCGCCAGCGCCGGGTGGCTCGGCGCATGATAGCGCGGCTCGACATGGCCGGCGTCGAGCAGGCGTTTCGACATCCAGGCCAGCATGTCGTTGTTCTCGGCATGCACCATGGTCAGCGCCCCATGGCGCTTTGCGACCGCCAGCACCTCGAGGAACTGGGCGTCGTCGATCTTGGTCAGCGGATAGGTCATGAAGACCTTGAGCGAGGTGACGCCGCGGGCGAACGCCTCGGGCAGCTCCTTGGTGATGGCGAGCTCGGTCGGGTCGGTCACGATCAGGTGCCAGGAATAGTCGATCACCGACTTTTCGGCACGCCTGCCATAGAGCTCCAGCGTCTCGCGGATCGTCATGCCCCGGTGCTGCGCGGCGAAGGGCACGAAGCAGGAGTTGCCGCCGAAGGCCGCCGAGATCGAGCCCGTCCGATAGTCGTCGGCGGCGAGCAGGCCCATGCCGGACTCCTGCTCGATATGGCAGTGCGCCTCGATGCCGCCGGGCAGCACCAGCTTGCCGGTCGCGTCGATGACGTCCTCGCCGTCGAGCGACTCGGCCAAGGCGACGATGCGCCCGTCCCGAATGCCGACATCGGCGCGGAAGGTGTCGGAGGCGGTGGCGACCGTGCCGCCGCGGATCACGAGCTCGAAGCTGTTCGTCGCGCCGGGCATCAGCCCGCCCGCCCGTCGGGGTAGATGATTCCGGTCTGGCTGGTGATGCGGCCGTAATGCTCGGTGCGGCGGTGGCGCTTGAAGTCGAACATCGTCTTCTTGCCGAAGCTCGCCGCGTCCATGTCGCAGGCGTGCACCAGCAGCTCGTCGCCATCGGTCTGCGCCCTTGCGACGACCTGGCCGTTCGGGTCGACGATGACGCTGCCGCCGAACAGCGGGTGTCCGTCCTCGACGCCGGCCTTGGCGACGCCGACCACCCAGCACGAATTCTGATAGGCACCGGCCTGCATCGAGAGGTCGGAGTGGAAGACGCGCAGCTCGGTCTTCTCGTCAGGGCGCTGCGAGTTCCTCGTCGGCGTGTTGTAGCCGAGCGTCACCAGCTCCACCCCCTGCAGGCCCAGCTCGCGGAACGCCTCGGGCCAGCGCCGGTCGTTGCAGATCAGCATGCCCATCCAGGCGCCCAGGTTCCACCAGACGGGAAAGCCCAGATCGCCCGGCTCGAAATAGCGTTTCTCCAGGTGCTGGTGCGTCCGCTCTGGGTCGAGCTCGGCGTGACCGGGCAGGTGGACCTTGCGGTACTTGCCGACGATGTTGGCCTGCGCGTCCGTCAGGATCGAGGCGTTGTAGCGGTGGCCGTCCGGCGTCAGCTCGGCATAACCGAAGGTGATGGCGATCCCGTGCTCGCGGGCGCGGTCGAACAGAGGTTGCGTCTCCGGGCCCGGCATCTCGCGCTCGAACCAGCCGTCGATCTCGGCCTGGTCCTCGGTGTACCAGCGCGGAAAGAAGGTGGTCAGGCAAAGCTCGGGGAAGACGACCATGCCGCAGCCGGCGGTCTTGGCCCGGTCGAGCAGAGCGATCATGCGGGCGACGGCGCTGGCCCGGCTGTCGGCCCGCTGGATCGGCCCCATCTGGGCCGCACCGATGACGATCTCGCGCAAGTCTTCCTCCCTTCGGCGCCCGCCGGTGCCGCCGCAACGGTGTCACTTCCGCGCAGCGAGCGTACCGATACAAGCGGCTTGCATCACCGGCAGGTTGGGCCAGCCGCGCGCGAAGGTCCAGAGGCACGATCGGGGCACATCGTCTGGACCGGGCGGCATGCCTCGCCTAGGACTGGAGGCGATGCGCGGCCGCGGGGGTGGGATGGGACTGAGGCAACGACTGGCGACGGAGCGGATCCTGCTGGCGCCCGGCATCTTCGACGCGCTGACCGGGCTGATCGCGGCGCGGGCGGGGGCCGAGGCCGTGTACCTCTCCGGCGCCTCGATCGCCTACACGCGGTTCGGGCGGCCCGACATCGGGCTCGTCAGCATGGCGGAGGTGGCCGAGACGGTCTCGGCCATCCGCGAGCGGATCGACCTGCCGATCATCGTCGATGCGGACACGGGCTTCGGCAACGCGCTGAACGTGCAGCGCACGGTGCGGCTCTTCGAGCGGATGGGCGCGAGCGCGATCCAGCTCGAGGACCAGACCATGCCGAAGCGCTGCGGCCACCTCGCCGGCAAGGCGCTGGTCCCGGCGGCCGAGATGCGGGGCAAGATCCACGCGGCCCTGGACGCGCGGGCGAGCGAGGCCACGCTGATCATCGCCCGGACGGATGCCATCGCCGTCGAGGGGCTGGAGGCGGCGCTCGACCGGGCCGAGAGCTATGCCGAGGCGGGGGCGGACGTGCTGTTCGTCGAGGCGCCGCAATCGCGCGAGCAGATCGACACTGTGATGGCCCGGCTGCAGGGCCGCGCGCCGCTGATGGCGAACATGGTCGAGGGCGGGCGGACGCCGCTGATGGCGGCGGACGAGCTGCAGGGGCTCGGCTACTCGCTGGTCATCTTTCCCGGCGGAGCGGTGCGGGCGCTGGCGGCGACCGCGGTGCGCTATTACGAGGGGCTGGTGAGTACCGGCTCGACCGCCGGCATGGGCGACGCGATGTTCCAGTTCGCCGGGCTGCAGGAGCTGATCGGCACCGACGAGATGCTGGTGGCCGGCAAGGCCTATGACCCGGAGGCGAACGGGTGAGCCTCGACCCCGTGACGCTCGCCATCCTCAAGGGCAGGCTCGAGCAGATCGCCGACGAGATGGACGCGACGCTGTTCCGCTCGGCTTTCAACCCGATCATCGCCGAGGCGCATGACGCGTCGCATGGCATCTATGATGCCGTGAGCGGCGAGACGCTGGTGCAGGGCAAGTCGGGGCTGCCGATCTTCGTCGGCGTCATGGCCTTCGGCGTCAGGGCGGTGATCGACAAGGCGGCGGGCCGGGTGCGCGACGGGGACGTCTGGATCTTCAACGATCCCTATGACGGCGGCACGCATCTCAGCGATCTGCGCCTCGTGCGGCCCTATTTCCGCGACGGCCGCGTGTTCTGCTGGCTGGCCTCGGTCGGGCACTGGCACGATGTCGGTGGCAACGTGCCCGGCAACTACAACCCCGCCGCGACGGAGTGCTTTCAGGAGGGCGTGCTGATCCCGCCGGTGAAGCTGTTCGACGCGGGCGAGCTGCGGCAGGACGTGGTCGACATCCTGCTGGCCAACTCGCGCCTGCCGGGCAGCGCCTATGGCGACCTGAACGGGCAGATCAATGCGCTGGAGCTGGGCGTTCGCCGGCTCGACGCGCTGCTGGCGGACTATGGCGGGGCGATTGTCGCGGATGGGATGGCCGAGCTCAAGGCGCGGGCGGCGCGTCTGATGCGGGCCGAGATCGCCGCGCTGCCGGACGGCACCGTCTCGGCCGAGGACTGGCTCGACAATGACGGCACGGTCGACCGGCCGCTGAAGGTGGCCCTCGACCTGACGATCCGGGGCGACCGGATGGTGATGGATTTCTCACGCTCGGCGCCCGCCTGCCGCGGGCCGGTGAACATCTCGCGCTCCACCACCATCGCCGCCTGCTATGTCGCGCTGAAGCACGTCTTTGGCGACGTGCCGGCCAATGCCGGGGTACTCGAGCCGATCGAGTTCCGCATCGCCGAGGGCTCGCTCCTGGCGGCGACGGCGCCGAAGCCGGTCGGCGGCTATACCGAAACCATCCTGCGCCTCATCGACCTGGTCTTCCAGGCGGTGGCACAGATCGCGCCCGAGCGGTCGAACGGCTGCGCCTATGGCACGATCAACGCGCTGTCCATCGCGGGCCATCGCGAAGACGGCCGACGCTGGGTGATGTTCTCGTTCTTCGGCGGCGGGCATGGCGGGCACCCGCAGGGCGACGGGCTGAACCACGGCAACGCGCCGATCTCGACGGCAACGATCCCGCCGCTGGAGATCCTCGAGGCGGCCTATCCGGTGAAGTTCACGCAATGGGCGCTGCGGCCCGATTCCGGTGGGCCGGGTCGGCATCGCGGCGGGCTCGGCGCGATCTACGAGATCGAGCTTCTTGAGGCGGAGGCGACCGCCTTCCTGTTCGGCGACCGCGGCAAGTTCCCGCCGCGGGGAGTGGCTGGCGGCGGGGATGCGGCGATGACGCGGTTCACCTATCCGGGCGCGGAGGGGCCGGCGCAGCCGCCGCTGGCCTCCAAGATCGTCGACGTGCCGCTGAAGCGCGGCGACCGCGTGCGGCTCGAGACGCCCGGCGGCGGCGGCTATGGCCCCGCCGCCGCCCGCGCGCCCGAGGCCGTTCGGCGCGACCTGGCGCTCGGCTTCGTCGGCCCGGATGCGGCGCGGCGCGACTACGGGTACACGGGATGAGCCGCTACGTCGTGGGCGTCGACGTCGGCGGCACCTTCACCGACGTCTTCGTCTGGGACGAGGCGGCGGGGCGGGCGACGACCGCCAAGGTGCCCTCGACGCGCGGCGACCAGTCGGTGGGCTTCGCCGAAGGCATCCGCAGCCGTATCAGCGACTTCGCCGAGATCGCCACCGTCGTGCACGGCACGACGGTTGGCACGAACGCGCTCTTGGAACGCAAGGGCGCGCGGACGGGCATCATCACCACGGCGGGCTTCCGCGACGTGCTGGAGATGCGCCGGCGCGACCGGCCGAAGACCTGGGGCCTCTGGGGGACGTTCGAGCCCGTCGTGCCGCGCGACCTGCGCCGCGAGGTGCCCGAGCGCGTGCTGGCCGACGGCACGGTCGAGATGCCGGTGGCGCTTGAGCAGGTCGAAGCGCAAGCGCGGGCACTGGTCGAGGCGGGCTGCCAGGCCGTCTGCGTCTTCTTCATCAACGGCTACGCCAACGACGCGAACGAAGCTCGCGCGGTCGAGGCGGTCCGCAGCCTCTGGCCCAACCCCTACGTCACCGCCGCGACGGAGATCGTGCCCGAGATCCGCGAGTTCGAGCGGCTCTCGACGGCGACATTGAACGCCTATCTGCAGCCGGTCGTCTCGGCCTATCTGGATCGGCTGGAGGGGGCGCTGGCCGCAGGCGGGTTCGCCGGCGACGTGCTGATCGTGCAGTCGAACGGCGGCGTCATGACGGTTGAGCAGGCCAAGCGCTTTCCTGTCCGCACGGCGCTGTCCGGCCCCGCGGCCGGCGTCATCGCGGCGCGCGCCATCGCGCGGGCGGCCGGGTTCGAGAACGTCATCACCTGCGACATGGGCGGCACCTCGTTCGACGTCTCGCTGATCGCGGGCGGCGAGGCGGCGCTGGCGGCGCAGACCGCCATCGACTTCGGCATGGTGGTGCGCACGCCGATGATCGAGATCACCACCATCGGCGCGGGCGGCGGCTCGATCGCCCGTGTGGACGCCGGGGGCATCCTGCAGGTCGGGCCGGACTCGGCGGGGTCGGATCCGGGGCCCGCCTGCTATGGCCAGGGCAACGACAGGCCGACGGTGACGGACGCGAATTTGGTGCTCGGCCGGATCAACCCGGAGCGGCCGATCGGCGACCGCGGCCGGCTGGACGTGAAGGCCGCGCGCGAGGCCGTCGGCGCGCATGTGGCGGGGCCGCTCGGGCTCGACGTCATGGACGCGGCCGAGGCCATCCTGAAGGTGGCCAATGCCAGGATGGCCGGCGCCATCCGGCTCGTCTCGATCGAGCGCGGGCACGACCCGGGCAGGTTCGCCGCCATGCCCTTCGGCGGCGGCGGCGCGCTGCACACCGGCGCGCTGATGCGCGATGTGGGCCTGGGCGCGGCGATCGTGCCGCGCTTCCCGGGCGTCACCTCGGCGCTCGGCTGCGTCGTCGCCGACATGCGGCACGACCGCGTGCAGACGGTGAACCGGCTGCTGGCCGAGCTCGACTGCGCCGCGCTGGAGGCCGAGATGCGTGGCGTGGCCGAGGCGGCCGGGCAGCTCCTTGCCCGCGCCGGCGTCGTCTTCGAGCGTGTCGAGCGAGCCTTCGAGCTCGACATGCTCTATGTCGGCCAGACGCACACCGTCGCCGTGCCGCTGCCGGCGGGGGCGGCCCTGACGCCGGAGGTGATCGAGCGCGCCTTCGACGCGGCCTATCGCGCCGCCTATGGCCGCCTGCTGCAGGCGATCCCAACCCGCGTGCTGAACTATCGCGTGGCGGTGACCGGGCGGCGGCCGCATTTCGACATGGCCGTCTTCGCGCCGCCCGCCGGCCCGGCCGAGGCGGCCCGCCGGGGCACGCGCCGGGTCCGGGTGGACGGGGCCGATCTGGAGGCGCCGGTCTGGGAGCGGCTGGAGCTGCCCGAGGGGGCGGTCGTCGAGGGCCCGGCGATCCTAGAGCAGCCGGACACGACGATCTTCGTCGATCCGGGGCTGGCCGGCCGGGTGGACGCCCAGGGCAACATCATCATCAGGCGGGTGGGCGATGGACGGGTTTGAGCCGGCGAGCGACCGCGCTGGTCCTGGTCGATCTGCAGAACGATTTCCTGCATGCCGAGGGCGCCTATGGCCGCGCCGGGCAGACGGCACAGGCGATCGCCGATCTGCCCGCCCGGCTCGCGCCGCTGGCCCGCGCGTTGCAAGCGGCCGGCGGATGGGTTGTCTCGACGCACTTCACGCTGGTGCCGGGCCGCGGCGGCGCGCCGCTGATCTCGCCGCATCTGAAAAAGCTGCGCCCGTTCCTGACCAAGGGCGATTTCGCACCGGGCGGTTGGGGGCACGCGCTGGTCGACGAGCTGCAGCCGGCCGACCTCGCCATCGAGAAGGTGGCGTTCTCCGCCTTCTACATGAGCCGGATGGAGTTCGTGCTGAGCCGCGCCGGCATCCGCACCCTGATGTTCGGCGGCATCGTGACGAACGGGGGCGTGGCGTCGACCGTGCGGGACGCGCATGTCCGCGACTTCGGGCTCGCGGTCCTGTCGGACGGCTGCGCGGCGTTCCGGCCCGAGGTGCACGCGGCCGCCATCGCCGACCTCGGCTCCATCGCCTCGGTGCTCAGCTGCGCCGAGGCGCTGGCGCTGATCGAGGGGCGCGCGTGACGGGGGTCGCGCCGCCGCCCGCGCGGTGGGACATCGAGACGGGGGTGGCGGTGATCGGCGCCGGAGCCTGTGGGCTGACAGCCGGGCTGCGGGCGCTGGAGGGCGGTGCCGAGACGGTGGTGCTGGAGCGCGACGCGCGGCCGACCGGCTCGACCGCGCTCTCGTCGGGGTTCGTCCCGGCGGCGGACACGCGCTTTCAGCGCGCCCTCGGGGTCGTCGACACGGCCGAGCAATTCGCGGCGGATATCCAGAAGAAGGCGGCGGGAGGCGCCGATCCGGCGGTCGTGCGCGCCGTTGCGGGGCGGATCGGTCCGGCGCTGGAATGGCTGGCGGACCGGCATGGGCTGGAATGGCAGGTGCTCGACGACTTTCTCTACCCCGGGCATTCCAGGCACCGCATGCACGCCGTACCGGAGAGGACCGGGGCGGGGCTGATGCACCGGCTGCTGAACGCCGCCGAGGCCGCAGGGCTGCCGGTCGTGACGGGCGCGCGCGCGACGGCTGCTGCATGCTGACGGCGGCCGCATTGCCGGCGTCACGGTCGAGCGGCCCGACGGGGCGGTCGAGCGCATCGGCTGCCGCGCGCTGGTCCTCGCCTGCAACGGCTATGGCGGCAATCCCGAGCTGGTGGCCCGGTACATTCCGGAGATCGCGACGGCGCCCTATCACGGGCATCCCGGCAACACCGGCGACGCGCTGCTCTGGGGGCAGGCGCTGGGTGCCGCGGCCAGGGACCTGACGGCGTATCAGGGGCACGGCTCCTTAGCGCACCCTCATGGCATCCTCGTCACCTGGGCGCTGATGATGGAGGGCGGCATCCAGGTGAATGCCGAGGGCCGGCGCTTTTCCAACGAGCACGAGGGCTATTCCGAGCAGGCCGCGCGGGTGCTGGCCCAGCCCGGCGGCATCGCCTGGGACGTCTACGACGACCGCCTGCACGAGATGGGCTTGGGCTTTCCCGATTATCGCGAGGCGGCCGCGGCCGGGGCGGTTCTGGCCGCAGGCGACGCGGGGACGCTCGCGCAACGCATGGGCGTGCCCGCGCAGGCGCTGGAGGAGACGCTGGCCCAGGTCAACGCATGCGTGACCGGCGAGGCCCCCGATCCGTTCGGCCGGGACTTTTCCGCCAAGCCCGCGCTCTCTGGCGGGCTTCGCGCCATCAGGGTGACGGGCGCGCTGTTCCACACGCAGGGAGGCCTCGCGGTCGATGGCGAGGCGCGGGTGCTGTCACAGGATGGCCGGCCGTTCCCGAACCTCCTGGCGGCGGGCGGCGCCGCCTGCGGCGTCTCGGGGGCGCATGTCGAGGGGTATCTTTCGGGAAACGGCCTGCTGACCGCGATTGGCCTCGGCGCCATTGCCGGCGGCCGCGCGGCGATCCTTGCGCGCTGCGGGCGGCACGGCTGATCCGGTGTTGCGCGAACGCGGCGGAGGCCGCCAAGAGGGTGGCACGGGCGACGGAGGGAGGAAGCATGTCGAGGTCGAAGCCGCAGCACCAGGCCGAGCAGGCGCGACCCGAGGCGGAGGCGGGCCTGGCCCTCGACCGCGCGCCCTGCGGCCATGTCGACATGTCGTTTCGCGGCGCCGACCAGATCGCGCATGTCGGGGACCCGATCTGGCAGGACGTATCCTGCCTCGCCGTCGCGGGCCGGTCGATCTTCTGCACCTGCGACGAGACCTCGTCGGTCGAGCGCGTGACCTTCGACCCGGAGACGGGGCGCGCGGGCGAGCATGAAAGCTTTGCGCTGGGCGACGCCTTCGAGCTGCCCGAGGGGCGCGCGGGCGAGATGGATATCGAGGGCATCGCGATTTCGCAGGGATATCTCTGGGTCTGCGGCTCGCACTCGCTGAAGCGCGACGACCCGGAGGATGGCGATCTCTCGGCCATGCGGGATATCGACTGGGACGCCAATCGCGGCTTTCTCGGCCGCGTGCCGCTGGTCGACCGGGGCGGCGGCGTCTTCGTGCCGGTCGCGGCGCCATGACGCGCTGGACACGGCCCCCGGCCGCACGGCGCGGATGCTGAAGATGAAGCGCGATCGCGACAAGGCGCCGCTGCGCAAGATGCTGGCCAAGGACCCGCTGATCGGCCCCTTCATCGCCCTGCCCTGCAAGGAGAACGGGTTCGACATCGAGGGGCTGGCGGTGCGCGGCAACGAGGTCTTGCTGGGGCTGCGCGGCCCGGTGCTGCGCGGCTATGCGCTGTTGGTCAGGCTGGAGATGAAGGAGAAGGACGACATCCATCTGAAGCCGCGAAAGCTCGGGAGCGGCGCGCGCTACAGCCTGCACGCCGTCGATCTGAACGGACAGGGGATCCGCGATCTGGCCTGGCAGGGCGACCGGCTGCTGATCCTGAGCGGGGCGACGACTGATCTCGAGGCGCTGCAATCCGTCTTCGCGCTCGAGAACTTTCGGCCGGACCGGCAGGTCTACGGGCGCGACGCGATCGGCCGGGTGCTCGACCTGCCGATCGTCCGCGGCGCCGACCATGCCGAGGGCATCGCGCTGCTCCAAGCGGATGGTGCCGAGCGGCTGATGGTGACCTATGACTCGCCGCATGGCGACCGCACCGACTCCGAAGCACATGTTCTGCGCGCCGATCTCTACGAGATCGCCAGCCCGCGCTGAGCGACGCCGCTCCGGACGAGGCTCCCGGGTAGTCATACGGCCTCCGCGAGAGTTCTTCGCTTGTACCTCCGAACACTAGCGACCGGTTTCTTTTTGGTGAATTTTTCGGATCAATCCCTTTATTTACAATGGCTTACAGGAGTGTGCACGCGTGCACAAGCGTGCACAAGCGTGGACGGACCGACAAATCCGACCCACGACAAAGAACCTGACATCCGGAGACCCTATCAGGCGGGCATCGTGTCGCCGCTGACCGCCCGCCAACCTTGCGGTCCCGAGCAGAAGACGGCGCGCTGGACATGCTCGAAGCGCTCGGCCCCGTGCCCGGCGGCGTAGCGGTCGACCTCGACCCTGCCGCGCCCAACCGTCAGCACGTTGAAATCGTTCTCCTCGCCGCGCAGGCGCGTCGAGAGGCCAGTTCCGGCATGCACCTGCAGCGCGCCGCGGCGGCCGACGCGCTCGGCGAAGGGCTCGGCCCGCCAAGCGTGCAGATGGCCGGTGAGGATGATGTCGGCGCCGCACTCGGCGAACGCGTCGACGGCCTTGGCGGCGCCCTTCATCAGCACCTTGGTGTCGGTCGGCTGGTGCTCGAACGGGTGATGCGCGACGACGATGCGGACCCGGTCGCCCTCGCCGTCGAAGGCACGGCACACCCGTCGGACCGCCCGGCTGCCCACTCTGCCCCGCTGCCATGCGTAAGGATTGACCGTGTTGATCCCCATCACGGTGATCTCGCCGTTCTCGAACTGCGGCTCCAGGTTCCGGTCGATCCACTTGCGATAGCCGCGGAAGGGAAACAGCATCCGGGTGAGCACGTCTTCGAGCGGCACGTCATGGTTGCCGGGGACGACGAGAACCGGTGCCTGCAGCCGGTCGATGAAGGCCCGCGCCGCGCGGAACTGCGAGCTGCGCGCCCGCTGCGTCAGATCGCCCGAGATCGCCACGAGGTCGGCGTCGATGTCGTTCAAGACCGCGATCAGCGGGCGCAAAAGCTCGGGACGCGTCCGCCCGAAATGCAGATCGGAGATGTGGATAAGACGCGCCATTCCCTCAGGCGGCAGGCTCGGCCTGGGGCGGCGGGGCGAGGAACTGGAGCGCGCCGGCTCGAAGCCGGAAGTGGAAGGGCGCGGCCATGCGGCCGCGTTCGCCATCGCGCGCGACGATGCCGGCCCGGCGCAGCGTCTCGACCATGATGTCGCGGCCGGCGAGCAGGCGAAAGTCGCGGTTGGGGTCCATCCGGCCCAGCGCCAGCCGGATCGCGAAGGCGATCAGCCCCCAGCGGCCGACATCGGGCGCGACGAGCGCGACGAGCTTTCCCTCGCGGATCTGCTCGGCGCCAGCCAGGTTGAAGAGCTCGAGCTGGAAGGCGTTGTTGGCGATGAAGATCATCGGCGTCTTGAGGCGGTGCACCTCACCGTCGACTGTCACGGCGATGCGCAGCCGGGTGCGGAAGTTCATGAGCGCAACCAGCACCGACCAATAGGCGGCGACGCGGCTGCGGCCATACTTGGCATAGATGCGCTCCCGGCTCTCGAGCACCTTGGCATAGGCGCCGAGGCTGGCGTTGTTGAGAAAGACGCGATCGTTCACCTCGGCGATGTCGAGCGGGCGGGCCTCCGCCGCCAGAAGAGCGGCCACCGCCTCGGGCACTGTTTCGGGCAGGCCGTTGCCGCGCGCGAAATAGTTGAAGGTGCCGAGCGGCACGACGCCCATGCGGCAGTCCGTGCCGAGCAGCGCCGAGGCCACGGCGCAGATGGTGCCGTCGCCGCCGGCCGCGACGATCGTGCGGTGGCCCTCGGCGACGGCGGCCTTTACGGTCGAACTCGATCTCGTTGCCGCGCACCTCGCGGATGATGAAGCGGCCGGGGTGGTTCTCGACCTCGGCCCGAAGCTGCTGCGCCTTTTCGCCCGTGCGCTTCTTCCCCGAATGCGGGTTCATGACGATCAGGAACTGGTCCCGACCGGAACCATGCGGCGGCGCCGAGCGGCACCTCCATCGCGACCTGCCCATCCATGTTCTGCGACATCCTCCCGATGAACCCCAGACACAGTTCCCTGCAATGTCAACACGCGACGAGGCCGGCGCGTTCCGTCGGTGCAAGCCGGGCTGGCGCGAAGGCGGGGCGGCCCGCCGGAACCCGCCGGGCCAGAAGAACGTTGCCGAGGCCGCAACTGCAGGAGCAAACGAATGAATTCCTCGCCGATGGCAATTTGGCAATCTGGCTTCGACACCTGGCGCATGATCACCGAAGCACAGACTGTCGTCGCGCTGAGGATGATGGGGATGGCCGGTGTCTGGACGCTCGCCGAGGGCGAGATGACCCGGATGATCACCGAGAAGCATCAGGCCTTCGCGCAATCTGCCTTGGACCTCACGGCGGCTGCGATGCGCGGGAAGCCGCCGGAGCAGATCCTGGCGGCAGCTGTTCGTCCGCTGGGCCTCACGACGCGCGCTAATTCGCGGCGGCTGGGGCGATCCTTTGCGCGGCAGATGCGGTGAGCGCCCGGACGAGGCGGGCGCTCAGCCGCTAGGCTCGGCGCTCAGTCGTCGCCTTTGTTCGCGTCCTCGTCCGATTTGGTGACGCGCGTCACGCCGGCCGGTTGCTCGACGCTGCGCTTCATCTCGTCCTCGGTGCCGATTTCGCGGGCAAGCCGGCCGCCCGCGCGGCCCTGGTGGCCGACCTCCGACTGATCGGCGATCTCCTGTGCCTCGCGCTTGCCATCCTTTGACCGATGTCTCTCGACCATGCGTCGCTCCGATTCCGCGGGTTGCTGTCAGGCAGCCAACGTGGGGACGGGAAGCGCGGTTCCAGTCGGTTCGGGTGCCCGGCGCCCGAGGGCAAAGCGGACCGCGGGCGCGTCGAGCCAGCGGCCGAGCGCATCGCAGAAGACGTCCGGCTGCTCGACCATGGGAAGGTGGCCGCTCGGCAGCACGACCGCGCGGCCGCGCCGCAGCGCCTGGGCGAGTGCCAGCTGCTGCGCCGGATCAACGACCGGGTCGCCCGCGCAGATAATGCTGAAGACGGGCACATCGACGTGATCGGGCTCGACGAGCCCACGCCCGTGCCGCAGCCACATCGCCACGGCGTGCAGGCTGTCGGCGATCGCTCTGCCGGAGGTCATGCAGTACCTCCACGGGCATCGCCTCGCTCGCCCCGGCCGGCCCCATGGCCGAGCGCAGCCCGGCGCGGAAGGTGCGGGGCGTTGCGAGCCAGGCGCGCAGCATCAGGCGGAACGCGGCGCGGCCCATGAGCGGCGAGCAGGCGAGCTCGCGGACCAGGCTGCGGCGCCCGGCGAGCCGGCCGCTGCGGAGCGCTCCGACGATGCAGACGCCGGCGACCAGCTCTGGATGCAGGCGGGCGATCTGAAGCGCGACGAGCGCCCCCGTCGAATGGCCGACGAGCCGGACCGGGCGGCTTTCGAAGGTCACGCGCAGCGCCTCGGCATAGGCCTGGGCGAGCCGGTCGCCCTGCAGAAGCCAGGCGAGATCGGCAGGCGGCAGGTGCCACGGATGGTGCCCCGGCAATGGCAGCGCGACCGCAGGCCGGTGGGCGATCAGCGCTTCGACGCCCGGCGTCCGCCACATGGCGTTCGTGGCGAGCAGGCCGTGAATGAACGCGACCGGCGGCCCCGCGCCGCCGGAGCCCAGCGCCGTCACCGGGACGGCGACCTCGTCGGGCGGAGCGTGGTCGACCGACATGGAAGGGATGCCTTCAAGCCGCGCTGCGAGCCGGTCCGAAATCGGCGACGGCCCGCAGCGCGGGTTTCAAAAAGGGGCGGTCGGCGCCTGGGGTTCGGGGGAGGGGGAGAGGCGCCGACCGCATCGTGCGCCGCGCTCAGGCGACAGCACGATCTCGATGGATGCCTTCGCTAACCTCCTCCGCGATCTTGGCGCAGAAGGCATCCAAATCTCCGGGATTGCGACTGGTCACGATGCCCTGGTCGCAGACCACCTCCTCGTCGACCCAGGTCGCGCCGGCGTTCTCGACGTCCTTGCGGATCGAATGGTACGAAGTGGCCCGACGGCCACGCAGCAGGTCGGCCTCGACCAGCAGCCAGGGCGCGTGGCAGACGGCCGCCAGCGTCTTCTTGGCGTCGAAGAAATCCTGCACCAGATCGACCGCTTTCGGCTGGACGCGCAGCAGGTCGGGGTTGATCTGCCCACCCGGCAGGACGAGCGCGTCGAAATCGTCGACCGAAGCCTCGTCGAGGGCCATGTCGACGGGGATCGAGTCGCCCCAATCGTCCTTGTCCCAGCCCTTGATCTCACCGCTTTCAGGCGAGATCACCGTGACCTTGGCGCCGGCCTCGGCCAGCTTGGCGCGCGGCACTGCCAGCTCGGAGTACTCGAAGCCGTGCGTTGCCAGTATGGCGATCCGCTTTCCGGTCAGATCCTGCATGGCGGATGATCCCTCATTCAGCGTTCTTCGGAGATGTGCCCGGCCGCGCTGCCTCCGGCGGCTAGAGCACCGAATTGGACGCACGGGCCAAGTGGCCAGCTCCGGGGTCCACAACTCGCCGGGCGAAGGCTGGTTCCACAAGAAACAGAAAGCCGCCGACGTTCGTCCAGCCGCCCCGTGCAGCACCCCTTGGAGGGCCTCGTGGAGCACCCCGTGCAGCGCCCATGCAGCGCCCATGCAGCACGGTCGGTACGCTCGCAAAAATTTATCGCGCGCACGGCCTGATTGAAAACTCGTCCCTAAATGAAAAAGCCGACAGACTTCGGCAACCTTCCAGATTCGGCGACGTTTGGCACGCAAGGTCGAGGGAGGCTTCAGGTCCTCGGCCGCGCATCCATCTGTACTTTAAAGTGGGAGGTCTCCCTTCATGAATATGCGTGCTTTTGCCCTAGCTGCCGCGGTCGCTGCCGCCAGCGTGCCGGCCTCGCTGATGATCGCCGCGCCCGCTGAAGCAGTGACGGCACTGATGCCGAACGAAACCTACTCGATCGGCGGACCCGGCGACGAAACCCAGTTCACCGGCAACGTCGATGACCTAGACGGTGGTGCCGGGATGTGGATGGTCACGTTTGACGCCACGCCCTACGAGCCGACGGCCTCGGTGCTCGCGACGATCGGCCCGATCACTGCCGGCACGTTCTCGGGGCTTACGATGTCCTGGGTTTCGGACATGACAGTGCTCGCCTCGACGGACATCGAGCCCATCATGACAACTTTGGACACGTCGTTTGCATCTCCCTACCAGGTGCAGAAGCTTGTCATCGCGTGGACTAATTCTATGGCGAACACCGGTTTCGACGTAGAAGTCACGACCACGGCCGCGGCGATCCCGCTGCCGGCTTCGGTCCTGCTGCTCCTCGGAGCGCTCGGCGGTTTCGGCCTTCTCGGCCGGCGTCGCGAAGACTGAAGACATCGCTGAGCGAGGGAACGCAAGACCGCGTTCCCTCGTCTTTACAGCATGCAGACATCCCTCGAACGAGACGCACGGCCGGGAAGCGCGCGGCGCGACACGGAGCGTGCCGAACTCCATGCCGAGATCGAGCGGCTTGAGAAGCTCGCCTTCTTGATGGACCGCCGGTTCCGCATCCCGTTCACGCCGGTGCGGCTGGGCCTGGACGGGCTGATCGGCCTCGTGCCGGGCATCGGCGACGCCGCCACGCTGGTCCCGGCGCTCTACCTCCTCGCCAGGGCACGCAGGCTGGGCGCTCCGTCGCATCTGCAGGGACGGATGGCGGCGAACGTCCTGTTCGACCTGGTTATCGGGGCGGTGCCGCTGGTCGGCGACCTTTTCGACATCGGGTTCAAGGCGAACACGCGCAATGTCAGGATGCTCCGCGAGCACTTCGGAGCGCAGGCTGCCGACCCTTCCGCGAAAGAGCGAAGCCGCCGCTAGAACGGCATCTGATCGGATCGGAGCCGGACCAGCAACGCGCGTCGCAAGCGCCAACGATGCCTTTCCCATCTGGTTAATGGCATTGTGGCTTTTCTGTCAGATTATGGGTCAGGAGCGTCTACGCGTGGACGAGCGTGGACGGTGGTGGGCGGGCGCTTCCATGATCGAGCTCCGCACCCGCGACTCGCGCCGTCACTCGGACGGCGGTGAGGCGATCCCCTGCTCGCGCCGTTCGTCGGCAGCGTGCTCGCCCGGCTTGTGATCGGCGACGAAGGCGCCGCGCTGGCCCATGGGCTTGTCCTTGCCGACCGTCGTGTCGCGCCAGGTCTGGTGCTCGAGCTCGGCGTTCAGTTCAGCGCCGAGCAGCACGATGAAGGCGCCGACGAAGAACCACATCAAGAGGCCGATGATCGCTCCGAGCGAGCCGTAGGTCGCGTTGTAGTTCGCGAAGTTCGAGACGTACCACGAGAACAGGAGCGAGCCGAGCAGCCACACTCCGGTCGCGATGACCGAGCCCCAGCTGATCCACTGGGCGCGTGCACCACGGCGGTCCGGGCCGTAGCGGTAGAGCACGCCGACGGCGAAGACCACGGTGAAGAGCAGGATGGGCCAGCGCACGACCGAGGCGATCCACGCCGCATGGCCTTCCAGCTCGATCGTCTGCAGGATGACGGGGATGATGACGATCGACAGGATCGCGACGATGATGACGAGCAGCAGGACGGCGGTCAGGCCAAGCGTCAGCAGGATGCTGCCGAGGATCGTGCGGTTATCGTCCTCGCTGTAGGCGACGTTGATGCCCGCCACCATGCCGTAGACGCCTGCCCTGGCGCTCCAGAAGGCGAACAGCAGCGCGATGATCGAGGTGAGGCCAAGCTTCTGGCTGCCCGCCGCAATGAGGTCGCTGACCTGCGACTCGATCAGCGCATAGGCGTCGGGTGGCAGGAACTGCCGGGTCGTCCCGAGCAGATCGGCGATGTCGGCGGCGTTCGCGACATAACCGTAGAGAGCGACGAGCGCGGCGATCGCCGGAAACAGCGCCAGGACGGCGTAGAACGCCACGCCGGCCGCGATGAGCCAGATGTTGTGCAGGGCGATGTTGTCGTTGACGCGCAGCAGGACCGCTTTCCAGTCGCGCCAACGAAACTGGGAGGGACGCGTCGCGCCCCTCCCTTCCCTGCTCGAGTTCGAAGTCTCGAGTCCATGCTCAGGCGGTTTTGTTCGGATCCCCGAGGTGCTGCTTCTCGGCCTCGGACTTGGCGGCGTCGCGCAGCCGCTCGGCGGCGCCCGAAACCTCCGACTTCGCGCGATCGGCGGCGGACCGGCCTTGGTCGGCCGCCTCCTTCAGCCGCTCGTCGACCTCGTGCGACTTCTCGGTGTAGATCTCGCGCGCCTCGTCGGCGACGGCGCCGGCCACCCGACGGGCCTTCTCGGCCTCGCGCTGCACAGTGTCGCGCGCCGTCTCCCGCGCGTGGTCGCTGTATTCGCCGAGATACTCGTCCTCGGTGCGGGTGCGCGGCAGCGCGCCACCGATGGCCGCACCGATGGCGAGCGCGAGGGCGCCCATCACCAGCGGGTGGTCCTCGACCATCTCGTCGATGCGGCTCATCGACGAGCGGCCCGCGTCATAGGCACGACCGACGCCGTGACGGGCCGAGCCGCCGACGCGGCTGGCGCCTTCATAGGCGCCGCGCCCGCCCGAGGAGAGCGCGCCCGCCGCTTCGCTGGCCGCGTTGCCGATGCCGGAGGCAACCGAGCCGACGGCCCGGCCGATGCCGCGTGCGGCGTCGCCCACGGCGCTGCCGACGCCGGACGCCGCCGAACTCGCGGCATTGCCAGCACCTCGCGCGGCCGAGCCGGCACTCGAGGCCGCAGAGCCGGCGGCGTGGCTGGCGCCATGAGCGGCCGAACCGGCCGCGCCGCTGATCCTGGATCCGGTGGAGCCGCCATTGCCACGATAGGTGCCGCCGAGCTCTGCCGTGCCATAGGGCCTGACGGCGCCCGCCGTGCCATACCGGCGCGTGCCGACGAAATCCTCGTCGTAGAGATCGTCATCCTCGTCGGCGTCCCAGAAGGTAGTCCTCGTCCCGGGCGTAGCGCGCCCGGTCGCGGCCCGAACTGCTCATCAGCCAGACCAGCCCCACCCCTGTGATCAGCAGCGGCAGCGGGTTCTGCCGCACCTGGCGGCCGAGATTGCTTGCCATGTCGCCTCCATAGCGTGAGAAAGAGCGGACGACGTCGTCGACGATGTTGCCGACCGACATCTTGTCCTGCAGCGCGTCCAGCGTCTCTGCCACGCGCGTGCGCTCGGCATCGACTTCGCGCTCGAGTGCCTCGGGCGAGTCGTCGGCGCTGTAAGTTGTCTCCGTCATGCTACTCTCTCCTTCGCCATATTGGCGTCCTTGGACAGCGACTCGGCCGTCCGCCGCGGCGCCAGACTGGCGGTTTTCAATTTGTTCTTGCCGCTGTTCGCCATCATGAACGCGATCAGCGCCAGCACGACGCCGACGATCAGTGCCGCCCAGCCGCCCTCGATGAATTCGGCGAGCGCCGCGACCAGCGCGGCGGCGAGCACGTTCAACGCGGTGATCGCCAGGACCAAGGCGCCGGCGATCATGCCGGCCGCCACGATGACCTGATTGCCCTTTTCGTTCAGCTCGGCGCGCAGGAGCATCATCTCCTTGCGGAAGAGCTCGGTGACATGGCTGATCAGGTCGCCGATCAGCGCCGGGGCCGACCGATCGTGAAGATCGGTCACCCGGTCGAGGTCATGGTTGGTGCGTGCATCAGACATTCGGCTTCCCCTTGTTGGTCGGGTTCGAGCCGGTAGCGCCCGTCGCGCTCTCGCCGCCAGGCGTGGTCCTGACGCCCGCCGAGCCGGGTCCGGTTGACGGAGGACGTGACCGGACGAGGCGCCGTCGTCCCGCCCGTGACGCTGCCCGTCGAGGCCGTGCCCGTCGAGGCCGTGCCCGTCGAAGCCGTACCCATCGAGGCGGAGCCTCCCGCGGCGCCATACGGCGTATGCGTCGTGGCGGGCTGGTGCGGCTGCGGCATGGTTCCGGCGCCATAGCTGCGCGAGCTCGGCTCGTAGCCGCCGCGTCCGTAGGCGGCGTCGCCATAGGCACTGCGGCTGGAGCGCGATGCCCGCGCGAAGCGCGAGACGGCAAAGCCGATCAGCGCCGCGCCGCCGATGAAGGCCGCCGGATTGCGCCGACCGAAATCCGCCAGACCAGAGGCGAGCTCGCCGATCGTCCTGCCGCGGATCCTGTCGGATACGTCGTGCAGGCCGCCCGCAGCGCGGTGCAGGAGCTGGTGCTGGATCGAGCCTTCGTCGAATTCGTCGGCGGCCGACTCGAGCGCCTGCGAGGTGCGGGAAACCTCGTCGGCCGCCCGCTCGAAGCTGCGGTTGACGCGGCGGTTCGCTTCCTCCTGCGCGCTTGCGACGCCCTCGCGGACGCCTTCACGGGCGCGGTCGGCGACCCGCGAGGCGCCCTGACGGGCATCCTCGGCCGCGCCGCGCGCGGCATCGCGGGCCGCATCGGTGCCCGAGCGCCCTGCGGCGCCCATGCTTGAGCTCGTCGGGCCGGTTCCGGTTGCGCCGGTGCCTGTCTTGCCGGCGCCTGTCGCGCCCGTCGGTCCAGTGGTCGGATCTGCAGGTGTCATTTTTGTCTCCCAGTCAGATGTGTTGCGTCAGTTCAGCCCGAGCAGGGACAAAACCGCCAAGATGACGACGATCACGCCGATCAGCCAAAAAATGTTGTACATTCCGGAGAGCCTCCTCGAACGCGATCAGACTTCGAATTTCCAAGTAAACGGGCCAGCTTGGCATCTGGTTCCGAACGACGCCGGCGCCTGTGGCGTCGCGTCTCGCCGTGCCTCGAGAAACGCGCACAGCGCGGCCTCGCTGCCGCTCAGGCCGGCGATGCGCGCGCCCTCTGCCGAGGCGAGACGATCCCGACGCTCTTCGGGGCCGTTCTCGGCCAGCGCGAGCACCTCCGGGTGGATGTAGCTCTTGCGCGCGATGGTCGGCGTGTTGCCCAGCTGCTCGGCTGCGGCTGTGGCCATCGCCTTGACGGTCAGCCGCGCCTCGCCAACCGCCGCGGCGGTCTGGAAGGCGCGCAGCGTGCCGAGCCAGGTGCGGAACGTCTTCGCCGTGTGCGCCGCCTCGCCGCTGATCTCGCCCAGGTACTCGTTGACGCTGTCCGAGCGCAGCGGATGCGGGTTGCCCTCGGCGTCGAGCCAGGTGAAGAGGTGGGCTCCGGGCAGGTCGTCGATCTCGTGCAGCACGCGGTGCAGCCGCGGGTTCCTCAGCGTCTGCTGGACGCGGTTGCCGCCCTTGGCCTTGTATTTGAGGACGATCCGGTCCGGCAGCAGCCTGAGGTGCTTGCGCGTCAACGTCGTCGCGCCGTAGCTGCCATTGGCATCGAGGTAGTCGCGATTGCCGACGCGGATGCCCAGCCGGTCGATCAGCGAGACCAGCGCCGCCAGCGCGAAGCGCTGCGTGCCAGGGTCGGCCTCGAGGTCGCGGGCAAGCCGTCGACGGATGCGCGGCAGCGTCCGCCCGAAGGCGGGGAGATGATCGTATTTGAGCCTGGCCCGGACCTCGCTCCAGAGCGGGTGATAGCGGTACTGCTTGCGCTCGCGGTCATCCAGACCCGTGGCCTGGAGATGGCCGTTCGGCAAAGGGCTGATCCAGACCTTGCGATAGGCCGGCGGGACGGCGAGCGAGGCGAGGCGAGCCCGTTCCTGCGGAGACGAGATGGTGGTGCCGTCGGGTGCGACATAGCTGAAGCCGCGGCCCTTGCGGATCCGCGCGATGCCCGGCTCGCTGTCGGGGTAGTAGACGAGGCGTGTGTCGCACGAGACCGTCATGGACGACGTGAACTGCGGCCGAACCGCTCGGGTTCCGTGACAAACCCTTGGTTTCGCGCAAGGCGCGGGCGGCGGTCCTATTCCGGCGGTGCGCCGGCCGCGTAATAGGCCGCGAGCGCCCGAAGTTGCGCCTCGTCGAGCTCCTCGGCGACGAGGTGCATGATGTGCGCACGGGGCGTCCCACCGCGCTTGCCCGCGATCCAGAGGCGGAGCTGCGCCAGCAGGTAGTCGGGGTGCTGACCGGCCAAAGCGGGAAAAAGCGGCGAGCGTTCGGTGGGCCAGGGCCCGTGGCAGGCGCGGCAGGCCGGCAGGTCGCCCCGATCGGGCCTGCCGAAGGCGAGCTCCTGGCCGAGCGAGACGAGCTCGGAGGGCGCCGGTGATGCGGATGCCGGCGACGACGGCCCCGGCGGCTGCGCGGCGAAGCGTCGGGCGAGCGCGGCGATCTGCGCGTCGGAAAGCTGCGAGGCGGCGTGCTGCATGACGCCGCTCTGCCGGAAGCCCGCGCGATAGGCCGCGAGCGAGGCGGCGATGTATCGCTCGCCCAGGATGTCGAGCCGCGGCATCACCGGGTTGCCATTCGCCGGTGCCGTCGAGGCCGTGGCATCCGGCGCAATAGCCGAAGAGCGCGTCCGGATCATCCGCCGGCGCGACCAGCCGCGCATAGTCCGTCGGCGCTCATCTCGCGCACGCGGTCCAGAAACGCGACGACCAGCCAGACGTCGTCCTGGCGCTGCTCGGCGGGCCAATGCGGCATGCCGCTCATCTTGACGCCGTTCCTGACGATCCAGAACAGATGCCGCGGCTGCCACCCGGCGACCGCCTCTTGGATCGGCGGCGGCGCGGGAACCATCGACCGGGTCGTGGCCGAGCGCGCCTCGCCCGGGGGCGAGTGGCAGAAACGGCAGGCGCTGTCGAAGTGTCGCGCGCCGATGGCGGCCATCGCATCGGTCAGTTCGGGGACCTGCGCGGCAGGCGGCGCGCGCAGCTCGACCGAATTGCGGTATGTGGTGTGCAGGATCCAGGCGACGCCCGGCAGGTGCCCGGCGGCGGCCGAGACATTGTAGAGACCGAAGCCCACGACCGCCGCGGCGCAGCACCAAGGCGACGACGGCGGCGCCGAGCAGCGTGAGCACGGCGCACCTCACGGCAGGAGCCTGCGTGCTGGCGCCGAGGCGCATGGCTGCCGCCGCGCCCGCATCAGTGGCACGCCGCCACATAGATCGCCGGCAGCCCGACATAGATGACCGCGATTGCCGAGACGACCGAGAGCAGGAAGGCGGCGTGGCCCAGGAACTCGTGCCGGTCCTCCTCGACCGGCTGGTCGTGCACGTAATCGTAGTCGTCGAGGTAGTCCCATTGCCGCCAGGACCGCCAGCCGACCCAGCCGATGCCGGCGAGCGCCAGCGCGGTGATCACGGCGATGCTCACCTGCAGGAACAGCATGGCCCAGCCGTACTCGCTCGATCAGCTTGGCGCAGACCACCGAGGCGCCGGCATAGGTCAGGACGAAATGCACGACGAAGATCAGCTGGCCCGAGAGCGATGCGCCAGAGGCTGTCGCGCTCTTCCGCCCAGCTCTCGAGCTCGTCGTCCTCGCGCGGCTCGGCCATCACAACACCCTCACGGCGGGGCCGACCGCCAGTGCCGCGACCAGCACGGTCAGCAGCATGAAGTGCCAGTAGAGCGAGACGTTCTGCAGGTCGGCATCGTAGCGCGGCGTCAGCTTGCCGAGCAGGCTGCCGGCAAGGCAGTAGAGCTGCATGATGGTGCCGGCGCCGACATGCACGGCCGTCCAGATCAGGACGGCCCAGACGATCGCCGGGTAGACATGGGCCGTCGGGTCGAGCCCGGCGCTCCAGGCCGACCAGAGCATCGCGGCGCCACCGCCTGCGGCCACAAGCGCCGCCCCGAAAAGGGCCGCGCGCGCCGCCGCGACCGCATGGCGCCGGTTGAGCTCGCGGGCGGCATAGGTCAGCGCCCAGGACCCGGCCAGCAGGAGGGCGCCCATGCTCAGCCAGGCGAGGTTGGCGTGCTCGGCCCCCGGCGGCGGAAACGCGGTGCTCGACGTCCAGTAATAGGCGAAGCCGAAGATCAGGCTCGCAAAGGCGGTGGCGTCGGCGAGCATCGTGATCCACATCGCCCACCAGCCGACCGAGGCCGGCCCCGAAGCATAGGTCGGCAGCTTGAGGCCGAGGCCGACGTCCTTCTCGTCCTTCTCGGGCCGACGCGCCGTGCCGTGCCACAACCACCATACGATAAAGGCGACGGCGAGGCCGGCGCTGACGATGGCGGGCGCGTACATCTTGAAGGTCGGAAAGATGAAGGCGCCGCCCGTCGCGATCGCCGCGAGTGCGTGATCCAGGTCGGGCCCGGCACGCGCTGGCACTGGACCGGCTTGGCGTCGAGCACCGTCGTGACCAGCGTCTCGCGCAATCCCTCCTCGGCGTCGGGCAGATAATAGCGCCCGGCGTCGATCCGCTCGACGATCTTTGGATCGTCCCAGAGCGGGTAGCGGCTCGTCACGTAAGGGATGGACCGCGTTCCCCAGCCCGGATCCTCGGGCACGTCGTGCGACCACTCCAGCGTCCCTGCGTTCCAGGGGCTCCGCGGCGTCCGCTCGTCGTCGCCCTTCGGCCGGATGAGGTCCCAGGCGAAAACGGCGAAACCGGCCGCGATGACGAAGGCGCCGCAGGTCGAGATCAGGTTCAGCGTGTCCCAGCCGATATCGCCCGGATAGGTGAAGACGCGGCGCGGCATGCCGAGCAGCCCCGTCAGGTGCATCGGCGCAAAGGCGACGTTGAAGCCGACGAAGATCAGCCAGAACGCCCAGCGGCCGAGGCGCTCGGACATCAGTTTCTTGGCGAAGAACGGATAGAAGTAATAGATCCCCGCCATGATCGGCAGCACCGTTCCGCCGAAGATGACATAGTGCAGGTGGGCGACGACGAAATATGTGTCGTGCACCTGCCAGTCGAAGGGCGCGAGCGCCAGCATCACGCCGGTCAGCCCGCCGGCCGTGAAGATCGCGAGCCCGCCGGCGATGAAGAGCATCGGCAGGCTGCGCTTGACCTGCCCGACCATGAGCGTGGCGAGAAAGCAGAAGAGCTGCACGCCTGTCGGGATCACCACGGCCTCGGACGCCGCCGAGAAGAAGCCGAGCGAGATCATCGGCAGGCCGGTGGTGAACATGTGGTGCACCCAGAGCCCGAACGACAGGAACCCGGTGCCCACGGCCGAGAGGACGATCCAGGAATAGCCGACGATGGGCGTCTGCGCGACGGTCGGCACGATCATCGCGGTGATGGCGATGGACGGCAGGAAGATGATGTAGACCTCCGGGTGGCCGAAGATCCAGAAGAGGTGCTGCCACAGCAGCGGGTCGCCGCCGCGCGTCGGGATCGAAGAAGGGCCAGTCGAAGCTGCGCTCCATCTCGAAGAGGAAGTCGCCGGCGATCAGCGGCGGGAAGGCGAAGACGATCATGCCGCCGACGACCAGCACGTACCAGGCATAGAGCGGCATCAGGTTGATGCGCATCCCCGGCGGCCGGCATTTGAGCGTGCCGACGATCAGCTCGACCGCCGCGGCGATGGACGCGACCTCGATGAAGGAGAGGCCGAGCAGCCAGATGTCCGGCCCCAGCCCCTCGGCCATGGTGGCCAGCGGCGGGTACATGAACCACCCTTGCTCGGGCCCGACGCCGAACAGCACCGAGCCGAGCACGAAGGTGCCGCCGATGAGAAAGCACCAGTAACCAAAAGCCGACAGGCGCGGGAACGGCATGTCGCGCGCGCCGAGCAAGGCCGGCAGGATCAGGATCGAGATCGCCTCGAAAATGGGCACGGCGAAGAGGAACATCATCGCCGAGCCGTGCATGGTCATGAACTGGTTGTAGGTGTTCGGCGGGACCAGATCGTGATCGGGCACCGCCAGCTGGACACGCATCATAAGCGCCAGCACGCCGGCGCAGAGCATGAAGGCGAACGCGGTCAGCGAATACCAGGCGCCGACCTCGGAGTTGTTGACGGCCGACCAGTAGCGGAAGCCCTGGGGCTGCTTCCAGACGGCGCGCAGGCGGCCCGCCGAGGCCTCACGCCAGTCGGGGTCCGTCGGCTGCGACAGCATCTGCTCGGTCGGCGGATAGGCGCCGATGTCCTTCTCGGCTCGGGACGCGGGCCGCGTCTGCGGAGGCGAGGCGCCGTCTGCGGTCGCGTCGGTCATCAGTCGAGCCCGTCGAGGAAATGGGCGAGGTCGGCGAGCGCCTCAGCTCCCAGAAGGTCGTATTCCGGCATGTCGGCCCCTGGCTTCACGGCATGGGTCTCGGCGATCCAGGTGGCGAAGGCCTCGGCCGTGTTCGGCAGGGTGCCCGCGCCGATCGTCAACCGGCCGCCGACATGCGTCAGGTCCGGGCCGAAGGTGCCGTCGGCCGGCGTGCCGCGCACGGTATGGCAGGCGCCGCAACCCTCGGAGAGAAAGAGCCCCTCGCCGCGCCGCGCGGCCGCGTCCTGGGGCTCGCTCGCGGGCAGCGCCTCGTTAGCGAGCCAGGCCTGGAACTCCTCGGGCTCCATGACGACCGCCGGGAACGCCATCAGCGCGTGCCCGGTGCCGCAGAGCTCGGCGCACTGGCCGCGAAAGGTGCCGGTGCGGAAGGGCTCGAGGCCCAGCCGTGTCTCGCGTCCCGGAAACATGTCCATCTTGCCCGAGAGAGACGGGATCCAGAAGGAATGGATGACCTCGTCCGAGCCGAGCGAGAGATCGGTGCGCCGCCCGACCGGCAGGCGCAGCTCGTTTGCCGAGGCGATCCAGCCGTTCTCTGTCAGGTAATCGACGCGCCACCACCATTTCTCGCCGGTGACGCGGATGGCGGGCGGACCGGGCGTCGGCCGGAGGTCGGTCAGGTAGGGCAGCGTGTGGATCAGCAGCGCGCCGAGGCCCAGGCACGGGAAGACGACGCCGCCGCCGATGATCAGCCGCTCGGCGACGCGCCGGGGCATCGGCCCGCGCCTGACCCGTGTCACGAGGAAGAAGGCGCCGTTCATCAGGATCCAGATGACGGCCGCGCCGATCACCAGGATCATCAAGAGGTCGAACAGCGCCGCCGCTTCGTACCCCGCCGGGTCCAGCGCCGACTGGACGCCGGAGCACGCTGGAAGGCACGCGGGCAGGACCAGCACCGCTCGCCGCGCGAGCCGCATCAGAGGACCCGAGATCCAGCCGTGGCGACGGCGGTCCCGAGGCAGAACTTCAGCCAGATGCTGTGTGTCCCAACGGCCGGAAACAATCGGCGCCTTGCCGGATCAGGATGCATGCCGCTCCCCCTCGGGGCGGGAACTCTCCATCGTCAAGAAGGTTCCGGCCCCCGCCGTCGCCTCGCCGCCGCAGGTCAGCCGGCCGGATCAGACCGCCTCGCGCTTCGTCCGCAGTTCCAGGAGGTACTGTTCCGCCTGGCGGGTCAGCGAGGCCGCCTCGTCCGACGGTCGATCCTCTGGCGCCGCGCCCGGCCCCTCGAGCCAATCCGCTGCCTCCTTCGCAAGCGCAATCAACTGCCGGTGCGCCTCCGAGCGCTGACCTGCGTCCAGCCGCGCAAGCTCGCTCCGCGTCTCGTCGATTGCTGTCGCGAGTTCGTCCACCTTCTTCTTCAGCATCGTCTGCGATTCCGACATCGTGGTCTCCGCGTTGTTGCTTGCTTGACGAGCCCGTTATGACGCAACGCTGACGGGATCGCGATCGCTCCGAAAGGCGTTGCATCTCAATCGCGTCCGACGTCGCCGCCCCGATGCACGGTGAGGCGAGAGCGTGGCGACATTCCCCCGCAGGAGGAGTTTGATGGAATCCTGGATCACCTCGACCATTGAGAACCTCGGCTATTTCGGGGTGATCTTCCTGATGTTCTTCGAGAACCTGTTTCCGCCGATCCCGTCCGAGGTGGTGATGCCGCTGTCGGGCTACACTGCGGCACAGGGTGGTCTGTCGGTCTGGGGCGTGATTGCGGCCGGCACCTTCGGCTCGGTCCTGGGCGCCGTCTTCTGGTTCTATATCGCCCGCTGGCTCGGTGAGGACCGGCTCAAGGCATGGACACGGCGGCATGGACGCTGGATTACCCTCGGCCCCAGGGATGTCGACAAGGCTGACGACTGGTTCGACCGCCATGGCGGCTGGATCGTCTTCTTCGGCCGGCTTGTGCCGACCGTGCGGACGCTGGTCGCGATCCCCGCGGGCCTGTTCGAGATGAATATCTGGCTCTACGTTCTGCTGACCACCGCCGGCTCGGCCATCTGGACGGCGGGTCTGGCGCTGCTCGGCTGGTGGCTCGGCAGCAGTTGGAAGAGCATAGGCACGTTCATCGACCCGGTGACCTATTCGGTGATGGCGGCGATCGTGGTGATCTATATCTACCGGGTGATCACCTTCGATAGCTCGGAGGACGAGAGGCGGCCGCGGGCAGCGCGTCGCCGTTGAGCTGAGATCTGGGGAGAGACCCATGGGCACCGGAGCGTTCCGCCGCGACTATGTGACCAAGCCGATCTTCCGCTGGGCGCGCGGCGCGCTGCCGCCGCTTTCGACGACCGAGCGCGACGCCATCTCGGCGGGCGACGTCTGGTGGGACGCCGAGCTCTTCTCGGGCAATCCCGACTGGTCCAAGCTGATGGCGACGCCGCCGGCGCGGCTCTCGGAGGAAGAGCGGTCTTTCCTCGACGGGCCGTGCGAGCAGCTCTGCACCATGCTCGATGACTGGCGGGTGAACTTCGAGCTCGGCGACCTGCCGGCCGAGGTCTGGGATTTCCTGCGCCGCGAGCGCTTCTTCGGGATGATCATTCCCAAATCCTATGGCGGGCTTGGGTTCTCGGCCTTCGCGCATTCCGAGATCATCCGGCGCATCACCACGAAGTCGCTGGCCGCAGCCGTCACCGTGATGGTGCCGAATTCGCTCGGGCCGGGCGAGCTGCTGTTGCAGTTCGGCACGGATGCGCAGCGCGACCGCTGGCTGCCGCGCCTGGCCGACGGCAGCGAAATCCCGGCTTTCGCGCTGACGAGCGAGCAGGCCGGGTCGGACGCCGCCGCGATGACGGACACCGGCGTCGTCTGCCGGGGCGAGTGGAACGGCGAGGAGGTCGTCGGCATCCGGCTGAACTGGGCAAAGCGCTACATCACGCTCGGCGCCCGTGGCGACGGTGCTGGGCCTGGCCTTCAAGCTGCGCGACCCCGACGGGCTGCTGGGCGGCCCGGAGGAGCGGGGCATCACCTGCGCGCTGATCCCGACGCATCTGCCTGGCGTCGAGATCGGCCGACGGCACATTCCCAGCGCCCAGATGTTCCAGAACGGCCCGACGCGCGGCCACGACGTCTTCGTGCCGCTCGACCACATCATCGGCGGGCCGGAGTATGCCGGGCGCGGCTGGATGATGCTGATGAGCGCGCTGGCCGCCGGGCGCGGCATCTCGCTGCCCTCGCTGGCCGCCGCGGCGGTCGCCTTCTCGGCGCACACCGCCAGCGCCTATGCGCGCGTCCGCGAGCAGTTCGGCATCCCCGTGTCGAAGTTCGGCGGCGTGCAGGAGTGCCTCGGCCGGCTCGCCGCCGGCGCCTATGCGCTCGACGCGGCGCGCTGGCTGACCTGCGCCGGGCTCGACGAGGGGCGCAAGCTCGCGGTCATCTCCGGCATCATGAAGGCGCACGGCACCTATCGGATGCGCGACGCGCTCGACGCCGCGATGGACGTGCACGCCGGCAAGGCGGTGATCGATGGGCCGAACAACTATATCTCGAACCTGCACCGGGCGGTGCCGATCGGCATCACGGTCGAGGGCGCCAACATTCTCACGCGCAACCTGATCGTCTTCGGCCAGGGCTCGATCCGCTGCCACCCCTATGTGCTCGAAGAGATGATGGCGCTGCAGGAGCCTGATCCTGCGCGCGCCCTTCAGCGGTTCGACCAGGCGTTCTGGGCGCATGTCGGACACTCTCTGCGCACGCTGGGGCGCGCCTGGGGGCGGGCCTGGACGGGCGGGCGCTTCGCGCCGGCGCCCGATGCGGGCGCGGTCACGCGGCACTACCGCCGGCTGTCGCGCTGGGCGGCGGCCTTCGCGCTGGCGGCGGACATGGCGTTCCTCACGCTCGGCGGCGAGCTGAAGCGGCGCGAGATGCTGTCGGCGCGGCTCGGCGACGTGCTGAGCGAGCTGTTCATCCTCTCGGCGGTGCTGAAGCGCTGGCAGGACGAAGGACGGCAGGCGACGGACCTGCCGCTCGTCGACCATGCCGCCGCCGAAGGCTTCGCCCGGATCGCCCGGAGCCTCGACGAGGTGCTCGCCAACCTGCCGGCGCGTTGGGCGGCCTGGCTGCTGCGTTTCGTCACGCTGCCCGGCGGCGCGCATCGCGGCCCGGACGACCGGCTGACAGTCCGCTGCGCCGAGCTGATCTCGGAGCCCTCGGCGACGCGGGCGCGCGTGACGGGCGGCATTCATGACGGGCGGCCCGACGAGGCGCTGGGCAAGCTCGCGCGCGCCTTCGAGCTCGTCACCGCGACCGAGCCGCTGCGCAGGCGATTGCGCGCGGCGCGGCAAGACGCCCGCAGGAAGGGCGCAACACGGGGCTGCTGACGCCCGACGAGATTGGCCCGGCTGGAAGAAGCGGAGGCCGCTCGCGGCGCGGTGATCGCCGTCGACGACTTCGCGCCGGAGGAGATCACCGGCCGCCTGACACGGCGACGCGCTGCCGACGCGCCGCCCGCAGGCTGCAGAATGAGCGGCGGGCGGCCGGTCTACCTCGTCGACGGGGCGCGCACGCCATTCTTGCAGGCGCGCGGCCGACCCGGGCCGTTCACGCCCGTCGATCTCGCCGTGCAATGCGGGCGGCCGCTGCTGCTGCGCCAGCCTTTCGCGCCCGATGCCTTCGACCAGGTGATCCTCGGCTGCGTCAACGTGATCGCCGACGAGATGAACCCGGCCCGGGTGGCGGCGCTGCGGCTCGGCATGGGCGAGGCGATGGTCGCCTTCACGGTGCAGATCAACTGCGGCTCGGGCATGCAGTCGATCGACACCGCCTATCGCTACATCCGCGACGGCGACGCCGACCTGATCCTCGCCGGCGGGGCCGAGGCGCTGAGCCACACGCCGCTCGTCTTCAGCAAGGAAGCCGTCGTCTGGTACGGCGGCATGGCGCGGCGCGCAGGAGCACGATCGAGCGCGCCAGGGCTGTCGCAGGACTGCGGCCGGGCTTCTTCAAGCCGGTGATCGGGCTCGAGCGCGGGCTGACCGACCCGATCTCCGAGCTCAACATGGGGCAGACGGCCGAGGTGCTGGCCTACCGGTTCGGCATCGCGCGCGAGGATGCCGACGCCTACGCGGTCGAGAGCCATCACCGGCTCGCCCGCGCGCAGCAGGAGGGCTGGCTCGCGGACGAGGTCGAGCCGCTGTTCGACCGCGACGGCAAGGTCTACCAGCTCGACGACGGCGTCCGCCCGGACAGCTCGATGGAGAGGCTGGCCAAGCTGAAACCCGCCTTCGAGCGGCCCTGGGGCAAGGTGACGCCCGGCAATTCGTCGCAGATCACCGACGGCGCGTCCTGGGTGATCCTCGCCTCGGAGGAGGTCGTTCGAGCGGCACGGGCTGACCCCCCGCGCCCGGATCGTCGACAGCGAATGGGCGGCGCTCGACCCGTCGATCATGGGGCTCGGCCCGGTGATGTGCGTCGACCCCGATGCTGCGCCGTCAGGGCCTGGGCCGCGCGGACGTCGACCTCTGGGAGCTGAACGAGGCCTTCGCCGCCCAGGTGCTCGCCTGCCTCTCGGCCTGGGAGTCGGACGGCTTCTGCCGCGAGCTGCTCGGCCTCGACGGCGCGTTCGGCCGGATCGAGCGCGACCGGCTGAACGTCGACGGCGGCGCCATCTCGCTCGGCCATCCGGTCGGCGCCAGCGGCAACCGCATCGTGCTGCACCTGGTCAACGCCATGCAGCGCCTCGGCGGCCGGCGCGGCGTCGCGACCGAGTGCATCGGCGGCGGGCTTGGCGGCGCCATGCTGCTCGAGAGGGTCGCATGACCGGGCCTGTGCTCTGCCCATCTCGGCGCGACGCGGCTCGAGCTCGGGCCTGCGCGCGACGCCTTCACCGATCGCCATTGGCGCCTCGCGCGCGACGACGAGAACATCGCCTGGCTGGTGCTCGACCGAAAGGGCACGGCGACGAACACGCTGTCGGGCGAGGTGCTGCGCGACCTCTCCGACCGCCTGGCCGAGCTCGAGGCGGATCGGCCGCGCGCGCTCGTCATCCGCTCGGCCAAGCTCAACGGATTCGCCGCCGGCGCCGATATCGCCGAGTTCCGCGGCATCGGCCCCGACGACGTCGAGGCCGTGCGCGAGCGGCTGCGCGAGGGTCACGCCGTGCTCGACCGGCTTGAGGCGCTGCCCTTCCCGACGCTCGCCGTGGTGCACGGCTTTGCGCTCGGCGGCGGGTTCGAGATCGCGCTCGCCTGCGATCACCGGATCGCCGTCGAGGGCGCCTCCTTCGGATTTCCGGAAGTCCTGCTCGGGCTGCATCCGGGGCTCGGCGGGACGTTCCGGTTGACGCGCCTGATCGACCCGGTCGAGGCGATGACCATGATGCTGACCGGGCGCACCGCGCACACGCGCAAGGCGCGGGCGCTCGGCATCGTCGATGCCGTGACCGAGGAGCGTCATGTGCGGGCAGCGGTGCGCGCCGGCGCGGCGGGCGAGCTCCGCCGGCCGAAGCAGGGCCTGAAGGCCAGCGCCTTCGCGCTGCCGCCGGCGCGCGGGCTGGCGGCGCGGCAGATGCGCCGGAAGACCGCCGAGCGGGCGATGCGGGAGCACTATCCGGCGCCCTACGCGCTGATCGAGCTCTGGGAGGCGCACGGCGGCGGCCGCGAGGCCATGCAGCGGGCCGAGATCGACTCTTTCGCCAGGCTGATCACCGGCGCGACGGCGCAGAACCTGGTCCGTGTCTTTTTCCTGCGCGAGCATCTGAAGTCGCTCGGGGAAGGCGACGCGGGCATTGCCCATGTGCACGTCATCGGCGCGGGGGCCATGGGGGCCGACATCGCCGCCTGGTGCGCGATCCGCGGCCTGAGGGTGACGCTCGGCGACGTGCAGACCGACTCCCTCGGCAGGGCGGTGGCGCAGGCGGCCAGGCTCTGCCGCGACCGCCATTTGTCGGGCATCGAGACGCGGGATGCGCTCGACCGGCTGATGCCCGACCCCAAGGGAGCCGGCGTGGCCGCGGCCGACCTGGTGATCGAGGCCGCGCCGGAAAAGCTCGATCTCAAGCGGCGCATCTACGCCGACGTCGAACCCCGGATGAAGCCGGGCGCGATCCTTGCGACCAACACCTCGAGCCTGGCGCTGGCCGAGCTCGCCGAGGGGCTCGAGCACCCCGGCCGCTTCGCCGGGCTGCATTTCTTCAACCCGGTCGCGAAGATGCAGCTGGTCGAGGTGGTCGCGCACCCAGCGGCCGAGGACGAGGTGCTGCGCCGGCTCCGTGCGTTCACGGCACGCATCGACCGGCTGCCCGCGCCGGTGCGCAGCTATCCGGGCTTTCTCGTGAACCGGGCGCTGACGCCCTATCTGCTCGAGGCGATCGCCCTGATGGACGAGGGCGTCCCGAAGGAGACGATCGACGCCGCCGCCGAGCGCTTCGGCATGCCGATGGGGCCGGTCGAGCTGGCAGACCGGGTCGGGCTCGACGTCTGCGTTGCCGTCGGCGACAGCCTGAGGGCCAACCTGGCGAGGCCGATGCCCGAGATTCCGGGCTGGGTGCGCGAGATGATCGCGGCAGGTAAGCTCGGCTACAAGTCCGGCGAGGGTTTCTATGCGTGGCGCGACGGCAAGGCGCAGAAGGCCGCCGGCGCAGCCGACGCGCCAGGCGACGTGCCGGACCGGCTGATCCTGCCGATGCTCGACGCCTGCGTCGAATGTCTGCGCGAGCGTGTCGCGGATGGCGAGGACGTGGTCGATGCGGCGCTTGTCTACGGTGCCGGGTTCGCGCCCTTCCGCGGCGGTCCGATGCAGTACGCCCGACGCCGGGGCACCGGCGAGATCGTCGCGCGCCTGCGACAGCTTGCCGAGGCGCACGGCGCCAGGTTCGAGCCGGATCCCGGTTGGTCTCGCCTCGACTGAAGCGCGGAATTCGTCGCGGCGTCCCTCGACCCTGCGCCATTTGACCCTGGCCTTGGGTATAGCCTAGGTTAATGGAGCAGGCTGCGATTGCTGCTAGTGTCCGAGAAGTACGTTCTTCCGGCTGAGCCGTGCCTGGCGCCCAGAAACGGCCGCACTGATGATTTTCTGGCCGAGCGGCGATCTCGGAGAGATGGCGTCGTCCTGGCCTGATGGGCTGCAGGGCCGGCGCGATGCGAAAGGAACACGCTCGGAATGTCGATATTCGACGAGACGCTGTGCGCGTCATCAGCCTCCGGACCAGGGGCCCACACGGAGGACGACTTCCCACCTTCTTCTCTGCCCATCGAGAACGAGAGGTCCGCTATGGCAGGCGGCGGCGCGCCGAAGATGATCATCGTTGAGGACGCGCCGCTGATCGCGCTGGATCTGGCCGAGACGATGAAGGATCTGGGCTTCGATGTCCGAGCGACGGCTTTCACGCACGACCAGGCGCTCGCCGAGATCGAACGGTCGGTTCCGGAGTACGCGGTGATCGATCTGCATCTTGGCGTCAGCCGCGATGGCCGCGACGGCGAGGCGTTGCTGTCGATGCTGGATGCCCATGGCTGCCGCTGCTTGGTCTTTTCCGGCGATGACACGGCGTGCCGCAGGGTGGCGGAACTATACCCGCGGGTCTCGGTGCTGGCCAAGCCAGCCCAGCCCGGGGCGCTGGCGCACGAGATCGAGCGGCTGCGCCAGCTACCGAGCGCTTGAATCCGGTTGCAATCCGGCTGACGGACTTTCTCGAAGGACATCGCCGATCTTGGCGAGAATCTCGGATTCCGCGAACGGCTTCGTGACCATAGGAACCCCGCGATAGCGCTCGGGCAAATGGGCGCGGGGAAATCCGGTCACGAACAGAAACGGCAACCCGCGCGACTCGAGCACGGCGGCCACCTGAAAGACGTGCTGGCCGCGAAGGTCGACGTCCAGCACGGCAAGATCGAGATCACCCGATGCGGCAAGCTCAGCCGCCCGGTCCGCCTCGGCCACGACGGCAACGATCTCGGCGCCGTTTCGCGAAAGCAGGCGCCGCAGATCGTCGGCCACGAGGTACCTGTCCTCGACAATGAGGACGCGGCACCCGAACAGCCCCTCGCGTGAGACCTCGTCCAGCATCGCTTGCGAACCGCTGCCTCCAATCCGCCAAGGTGCCAAGGCGCACCGCCGCCCGATCCCTCAATGTATGACATATGACAATGCCGAGCGGGCCGACTTCCTGTATAAAATTCGGTGGCGGCCATGAAGTTCCGCGACCGTGCGGACGTGGGTCGGCACTCTGGAGGAACCGGTGATGTGGTGTGCCAGCCGAGAGGCCGAGCCGGAGGGCTCCGGGGCGATGTTTGCAGCCCTCACCGCCTTCGCGGGCGTGCATTCTCAGGCGCAGATCCTCTCGCTCCTTCAGTCGATCATGGGGTCACTGTTCGGCGCTGACGGGGCGATGTTGCTCACGCGCGGTCCCACGGCTTGCCCGACAGACGAAGAGACAGGCATGGAGGGCGCCGCCTGCCCGGCAGTGCGTGTCTCGCATCCCGAGCTCGAGGACAGGCTGCAGCGGGGCAGCATTTTCGCTTCCTACGCGCCGCCGGCAGACCTTCCCGGCATTTCGCTGCCCGACGGCGCGCGCTCGGCCGTTCTGGTGCCGTGCTCAAGCGTGGCGGCAACGCAAGCGATCTGCGCCTATTGGACCGACGAGCGGCCGCCGTTCACGCATGCCGAGCTCGATCGTCTGCGCGCGCTGGCGACCGTGGCCGGACTGGCGTTCGAGCGCCAGATTGCGGAGGCCCAGTCTCGCCTTCTTCGGGCGAACATCGAAAATCGCGTGCGCAATGTCCTGGCGGTGCTCCGCAGCGTCGGCACCCGCTCTGCCGAGCATGCGCCTTCGATCGAAGACTTTCTCCTGCATTTCGAGGGCCGCCTTGACGCGATCGGACGGTCGCAGATCGCGGCGACCCGCGGCGACACCAGCTTCGAGCTGCTGCTTCGAGAGGAGCTCCTGGCCCAGTCGATCCAGGACGGCGAGGATGTCTCGCTTGAAGGGATGGACGTCCCGATTTCCCCCGGACAGGCCGAGGCGCTGGGGCTCGCCATGCACGAGCTCGCCGTCAACGCGGTGAAGTTCGGGCCGTTCGGCGGACCCGGCGGTTCGCTGACCGTGCGCTGGTGGGTCGAGGGTGACGCCGGGGCGCTCGCCCTGAACATCGATTGGCGCGAGAAGTGTGCGCAGCCTGTCGCCGAGCGTGCCGCCTGCAAAGACCGGTTTCGGTCTCACCTATCTCGAGCACGCGCTGCCGTTCCAACTGAGCGCCGAAACGACGCTGGAGTTCGGGGCCATGGGGCTGAGCTGCCGGATCAAGGTGCCGCTGCCCCGTCGTCCGATCCAGCGGCCGAGCAGAATCTCGGACGGGCGCGAGGCGCCGCCGTCTCTGGGCCGCGGACGGCCAGATCGTCCGCGAGTCGTAACGGGTGGGAGAGACCGTCTGGGATCGGTCAGATGAGCCAATCGACGCCGTTTCTGCTGCGCTTGAGGCGATATTGCGAGATCGATGACGATGACGCAGGCCTTGTCGAGCACATGCTGCGCAATGTCGTCCAAGCGCCGAGCGACCATCGGGTGCTGGCCGAAGGGGACCGGCCGCAGTCGATGCACGTCATCCTCGACGGGCTGGCCTGCCGCTACAAGCTGCTGCCGGACGGCAGACGCCAGATCCTCGCCTTTCTCGTGCCCGGCGATCCGTGCGATTACGACGCCTTCCTTCTGCCGGAAATCGACCACAGCCTCGTCACTCTGACGCCGAGCCTGATCGCGAGCATCTCGCGCCAGGACCTCGAGCTCGTTCGGACCGAGCGGCCGCGCCTGGCGCTGGCGCTCAGGATGGCGATGCTGCAGGACCAGGCGGTGCTGCGCGAGTGGCTGGTCAATGTCGGCCGGCGCAATGCCTATGAGCGCATGGCCCATCTTTTGTGGGAGCTCTATGTGCGGCACGCCATGGTCGGCAAGGTCGCTCAACAGGGCTTTCGCCTGCCGCTGACCCAATCCGATCTGGCAGACGCGCTCGGCCTTTCGACCGTCTACGTGAACAAGACCATCACCCGGTTGCGCGGCTCGGGCATCATCCAGACCGATCGGCGCCAGATCCGGATCCTGCTGCCCGACGAACTGCGCACGATCGCCGGTTTCGACGGCAGCTATCTGCATCAGCGCAGCGCCTGACGGTTCCGGCGCTGCCCGCGATCACGGCCCGGGGCGAGACTCGGATGCCGGAAAGAATGCCTCGACGAGAAAGCGCTGGTAGTTGACGTTCCGCCGACCGGCGAGGCCCAGGGCTGCGACCGCGCGGGCGACAGCGGCGCGATCGGCATCTTCCACCGCCACGGTGCGGACGGGCCGGTCTTCGACGGCCGCCTCGGTCAGCTCGGCGGTCGCGCCTTCGAGGCGGAATTGCCGGCGTCTCTTGCGCACCTCCACGAGACGCAGCCGAGGCGCAGCCGATGCCAGCGCCAGCAGGTCGGAGCGATCGACCGGTGATGCCGGGAGCTCAAGGCAGACCCCGGCCGGCGCGAGAAAATCGGACCGGAGGCGTCGAGGTGCGACAGGAAACTCTGCCGCGCCGGAGGGCCGCCAGGTCTCGAGCCCGCCCACAGTCCCCTCGAGCATCTTCAGCTCCAGCTCCGCGCCCACGCAGCTTGAGCGAAGCGTCGCTCCGGCCCGGAACGACGAAGTAGGTGTCGGTCCGGCTCTCGGCCGGCCCGAGCGCGAGACCATCCTGCGCGAGCGCCGCCCACGCATCGCCGATCTCGTCACCAAAGACGCGGAATTCGGCGCGCGGTGTCACCCCGTCGACCGGCTCGCTCAGCCGCCGACGAGCGTGCCGCCATTCGGATGAATGACCTGACCGGTGATGTACGAGGAATCCTCGCAGGCGAGAAACAACAACGCCGGGGCGACTTCGTTCGGCTCGCCCGGCCGGCCGAGCGGCACGCTCTTGCCAAAGCTCTCGACCTTCTCCTCCGGAAACGATGCCGGGATCAGCGGCGTCCAGATCGGCCCTGGTGCCACGCCGTTCACCCGGATGCCCCGCTCGGCCAGCTTGCCCGACAGCGCACGGACGAAGGCGAGGATCGCGCCCTTGGTCGAGGCATAGTCGATCAGCAGCGGCTGCCCCTTGAACGCCGTCACCGAGGTGAGGCAGACAATCGACGCGCCGGCACGCAGATGCGGCAGCGCCGCCTGCGCCATGAAGATCTGGCCGAAGATGTTGGTCCGGAACGTCCTCTCGATCTGCTCCTCGGGGATCTCTTCCGGCTCGTCCTGGGCGTGCTGCTCGGCGGCGTCGTTGACCAGAACGTCGAGCTGGCCGAAGCGGTCGATCACCTGCGCCACGGCATCGTGGCAGAACGACCGCTGGCCGACATCGCCGGCGATGACCAGACCCTCGGAGCCCTCGGCCTCGACCAGGCCGAGCGTCTCCGCCGCGTCCTCGTGCTCGTCGCGGTAGATGATCGCCACCTTGGCGCCTTCGCGCGCAAAGAGCACCGCGGTCGCCCGGCCGATGCCTGAATTGCCCCCGGTGATGAGCGCCACCCTGCCCTGCAGCCGGCCCGATCCAGGATAGCGCGGCGCGTACTCCGGCTTGCGCCGCATCTCGTGTTCTATGCCGGGCTGGCGATCCTGTGTCTCGCGGGCGGTGACCATAAGAACTCTCCTGGGGCGGTGCGGGGGAACTCATCGCGGAAAACCCGAGATGCCGATTTTGGAACCGACGGCGCGGCGCGAGGTTCCGACCCGCATGCAACTTCGCGCGATGGCGTTCGGCAGGGGAGAGGCATGTCGGCGCTGAACCTCGGACTCGCGATTGCGGCGACCAGCGTCCTGCTGCTGGGCCTCGCCTCGGGCTATGTGAAGAACCGGCTGTGGATCTCCGAGCCGCTGATCGCGATGGCGATCGGCATCCTCGCCGGCCCGGCGGTGTTCGATCTGGCGGTCATCGAGCTGCCCGAGGAGCGGCAGACCGCGTTTCTCATGGGCTTCGCGCGGATCACCCTCGCGATCTCGATCATGGGCGCGGCGCTGCGCCTGCCGCCGCGGTGGGAGGCCTCGCACTGGCGCGAGCTCTTGCTGGTGCTCGGGCTGGGCATGCCGGTGATGTGGCTGGCGGGCACAGTGGTCTCGAGCGTCGTGCTCGGCTTGCCGATCCTCTACTGCTTGCTGCTCGGCGCCGTGCTGTCGCCGACCGATCCCGTCCTCGCGGACTCGATCGTGACCGGCAAACTGGCCGAGCAGTCGGTGCCGGCGCGGTTGCGCCACGGGATCACCGCCGAGAGCGGCGCCAATGACGGACTGGCGGTGCTGTTCGTCCTGCTCGCGGTCTACCTGTTGAGCTCGGCACCGGACGTCGCGGTTTCGCATTGGCTCTGGGACGTCGTGCTCGGGAAGGTCGTGGCCGGCATCGCCCTCGGTCTATTCATGGGCTGGCTCGCCGCCCGCGCCTTCCTCTGGGTGCTGGACCGGCCGAATGCCGAGCACCCATCGATGCTGACGTTGGCACTCGCGCTCAGCATCGCGGTCCTGGCGATCGACCAGCTGCTCGACACCGCCGCGCTCCTGGCGGTCTTCGTCGCCGGTCTCGTCTTCAACCGTGCCCAGTGGACGCACGAGAGGGCATATCACGAGAACATGCAGAACGCCGTGGCGCGCTTTTTCGACATCCCGATCTTCATGCTCCTGGGCGCACTTTTGCCTTGGGCGAGCTGGGGCGAGCTCGGCTGGCGAGGCATCGTGTTCGCCGTCGCGATCCTCTTCCTGCGCCGCCTGCCGGGATGGATGCTGATGCGCCCGCTGTTTCCCTCGGGTTCCTATCGCGAAGCGGCCTTCTCCGGCTGGTTCGGCCCGATCGGCATCGCCGCGATCTACTACGCCGTGGAGCTGCAGCACGACGGTCTGGTCGAGCGCAGCGACATGATCTGGCACATCGTCAGCCTGGTCGTCTTCGGCTCGGTGATCCTGCACGGGATCACCGCGACGCCCATGACCAGGGCGTTCGGCCGGCGACAGGGAGCGAAGCCTGACGGGACCTTCGACGAGCCGTCAGCGGAAGATGGCCAAGACCAGCGCCAGCACGACGAGGCCAAGCAGTCCGCCGATGAAGATCGCACGGCGTAGCGGGGTGTTCAGGACGATATGCCCCTTGCGCGCGCGGCCGCTGGCGATCGCCTCGCCCTGCTCGCGGGCCAGGCGGCGCTGTTCTTCGGCTGTCAGCGGGCGCGAGCGGCCGAAGCCGTAACTGGTCTCGCCGGGCGCATCGGGGCCCGGCGTCCGCTCCTCGGCGCGCTCCGTCTCGACGCTTGGTTCGCGAGCCATGCTAGTCCCCGAGATTGCCCTGCGTGGCAAGCGGCACCGACATCGCGGCCGGGCTCTGCTCGTGCCAGATGTCGTCGAGCCGGAGCGAAGCGTTGTTCGACCTCTCGGGCATGGTGACGGTGAACGCCACCAGCGCCCAGAACGTCACGCCGGCGAGGATCGCGGCGCCGCACAGCCCGGTCAGGAACGACCACATGCTCAGACCTCCCGCCGTCGGGTGGGCGCGGCAACGCCGCGGCGAGCGCCTGCGGTGGGATGGCGGCGCGGTGGCGCGGGGTCATGGTACTCGGGCGGGAGCCGGCCCTTGCGGGCCAGCTCGTCGACCCAGAGCTCGTGGTGCTCCTTCGCCCAGTTCAGATCGACCCGGCCGCTCCACATCGCGGCGATCGCGTCCTGCATGCCGACGGTGCCGATATAGGCGTGTCCGATGAAGAAGGCGATCAGCAGCAGCCCGATGATGGCATGCGCCAGCAGGACCCAGATGATCGTGGAAATGCCGGCCCAGAAATAGGGAAACATCAGCGTGATCCCCGTTCCTGTCATCACGATGCCGCCCAGCACCGCGACCCAGAAGGTCACCTTCTGGCCGGCATTGAACTTCCTCGCCGGCGGCTTTTCCGGGTCGTCCGACATCATGCCGCCGAAAGTCGCGAGCCACGGCATGTCGATCCGCGGCTCTGGCAGGTTGCGCAGGATCCACAGGACCGCCAGCGTCAGGATCCCGAGCGCGAAAGGCGGCGCAAAGATCATGTGCCCCCAGGTCGAGACCCAGCCGACATCGCCGAGCGATGCCTCGCCGAAGACCGGCCAGATCAGCGTCGTGCCGAAGGCAATGACGATGCCCGTCAGCGCCAGCGCGACGAAGCTGGCCGCCGTCATCCAATGCGCCGCCCGCTCGATGAAGGCAAAGCGCTGAACCTGGCGCCCATCGCGCCCGATGGCGATCGGGACCCGGCCGCGCCAGGCGAGCACCAGCCCGAGCAGTGCGATCATCCCGAGGATGGCGATGGCGCCGACATGCGTCGTGTAATCGGCGATGCCGCGCCGCCAGACGCGCCCGTCCGGTCGCTCGAAGATGTCGGCGTTCGGATAGGGCACGGCCGTGTAGCCGATGATCCTCTGACGCGGTCGCAGCATGCCCAGCGTCTCCTCGTCGGGGGTCGACCAGGCGCGCGGATAGGCCGAGGTGTCGACGCCCTCGACCGGCTCGGCGACCAGCCGCTCTTGGTTGCCGACGGCCAGCGGCGGCGGCGGCGTGCCGGGGGCCGGACCGCTGACGGCCCGGTCGCGCATCAGCATCGTTCGTTCGGTCAGCACCTCGGAGGCGAGTTCGCCGGAAGGCGCGCGTGGGAGGTTGCCCGCGGACGTCGCCCCCGGCGTGGCGCCAATGGCCGCCCAGCTGACCTCGGGCACCACGGTGTTGTGCCCTTGAAACAGGTAGACCGCCTGCCAGACCAGCAACGCGCCGAACACCAGCGCGACGATGGCACCGGCGACCCGATAGCCGACAAAGTCGCGGCCGCGGATCACCGGCTCATGGGTGGGGTGCGCGTCGTCCATCAGCCCTCGACCTCCGGGTAATACGCGGTGGACCAGCCCCAGGCGCCGGTGCCGAAGCCCCGCTTGACCACGCGCTCGCGGTAGATCTCGCCGATGACCTCGCCGTCGCCGGCCAGCAGCGCACGCGTCGAGCAGACCTCGGCGCAGAGCGGCAGCTTGCCCTCGGCGATGCGGTTCTTGCCGTATTTGCGCACCTCCTCCTCCGAGCCGTTCTCCTCCGGCCCGCCGGCGCAGTAGGTGCACTTGTCCATGACGCCGCGCGTGCCGAACTGCGTCGCGCGCGGGTACTGCGGCGCCCCGAAGGGACAGGCATAAAAGCAATAGCCGCAGCCGATGCACACGTCCTTGTCGTGCAGCACGATGCCGAGGTCGGTCTGGTAGAGGCAGCTGACCGGGCAGACCGCGACGCAGGGCGCGTCTGTGCAGTGCATGCACGAGATGGCGATCGACTTTTCCTCGCCGGGCACCCCGTCATTGATGGTGACGACGCGGCGGCGCAGCATGCCCCACGGCACTTCGTGCTCGTTCTTGCAGACGCTCGCGCACGCCATGCACTCGATGCAGCGCTCGGCGTCGCAGAGGAATTTCATTCGCGCCATGTCTGACTCCTCACGCCGGCTCGATCCGGCAGAGCGTGGCCTTCGTCTCCTGCATCTGGGTCACGGCGTCGTAGCCATAGGTCCAGACGGTGTTGCAGGCCTCGCCGATGACGAAGGGGCCGGTGCCCTCGGGGTAGCGGTCGCCGAGCGACTCGCCCATCCAGATGCCGGCGAAGTGGTAGGGCGTGAACGCCGTCCCCGGACCGACACGGGGCGTGACCAGCGCCATGACACGGATGGCGCCCTCGGTCGTATGCAGCCAGACGAACTGGCCGTTCTCGATGCCCTTGGCCGAGGCGTCGTGGGGATTGATCTCGACGAACATCTGCTGCTGGAACTCGGCCAGCCAGGGGTTCGAGCGGGTCTCGTCGCCGCCGCCCTCGTATTCGACCAGGCGCCCGGAGGTCAGGATGGTCGGAAACTCCTCGACGAAAGGATGCTCCTGGATCGTGCGGTAGAGCACGGGCAGCCGGAAGAACCGCTTGTCGTCGTAGGTCATGTACTCGGGCAGCAGGTCGCGGCGCGGCGTGTAGAGCGGCTCGCGGTGCAAGGGCACCGGATCGGGGAAGGTCCAGACCAGCACGCGGGCCTTGCCGTTGCCATAGGGCGCGAGCCCATGCGCGATCGCGACGCGCTGGAGGCCGCCCGACAGATCGGTCTTCCAGTTGACGCGCAGGATCTTGTCACGCAGCGAGAGCTTATCGGGCGCGACATCCTTCTTCAGATCGAGCGCCAGGTAGGACTCGATCGCCTTGAGCGCCTCCGGCGGATAGTCGGGGAAACGCGAGGCGACGTTCGCCGGCGAGCTCGGCTCGCTGTCGTCGCCTGCCCAGGGGTTCTGCCAGTTCTCGCCCTGGCTATCTATGTCGCCGCTGCTGCCGTTCTGAAGCTGTCCCTTCCGGGCGGCGTCCTCCATCTCCGAGATCAGCCGCTTGGCGGTGGGCTCGTCGACATCGAGCAGCTCGAGCTTGAACCGGCCCGTCGCGATCGCGACGATGACGAGCACCTCCTTCGGCGTCAGCTCGCCCGTCCAGCCCATGGCGTCGAGCATGGCCATGGTAACCTCGGGATAGCCGTCCTCGATCGCCGAGCCGACGGGGTAGCTGTTCTCGGCGAGCATGTTCTCGCCCTCGTGCTCGACGCCCCAGCGCGCGCGAAAGCCGAGGCCGCCCTCGGCGACGGGTTTCGACGTGTCGTAGAGGATGTGCGTGCCGGGGTGGCCGAGCTCGGCGGTGCCCCAGCAGGGCCAGGGCAGGCAGTAGGTCTCGCCCTTGACCGGCTCGGCCATGCCCTTGAGCGTCACCGAGTCGAACTTGTCCTGGTGGAGCATGTGGCGCTTCAGCCGCTCCGGCGACTGGCCGGTGTAGCCGATCGTCCATGTCCCGCGGTTGATCTCGCGCAGGATGTCGTCGGCCATCGTCTCCTCGAGATCGGCCCGGCCGGGCTCGAAGCGGATGCCGCGGAACAGCTCCTCGCCAAAGCCGAGCTTGTGGGCGAGCAGCCACGTGATCTCGTAATCCGACTTGGCCTCGAAGACCGGATCGACCACCTTCTCGCGCCACTGCACCGAGCGGTTGGAGTTCGTCACCGAGCCATAGCACTCGGCCGTCGTCGCCGCCGGCAGCAGGTAGACGTTGTCGGTCTTCTCGGCGACGACCGCGGTCTGGGTGGGATAGGGGTCGATCACCACCAGCAACTCGGCCTTGTCCATCCCGGCCTTGTGGTCGGGACCGCGGGTCTGGCTGTTCGAGGCGTGGCCCCAGAAGAACATCCCCTTGATCGGGTGCGGCTGGTCGATGGTCTCGGGATCGTCGAGCACGCCGTCGAACCAGCGGCTGACGGGAATTCCCGAGGCCTCCATCAGCTCCTTCGAGGCGAAACGGCCGAGCAGATAGTCGTAATCCACCCCCCAGACGCGTGCCCAGTGCCTCCACGCGCCCTCGTCCAGCCCGTAATAGGCCGGCAGCGAATCCACCGTGACGCCCAGGTCCGTCGCGCCCTGCACGTTGTCGTGGCCGCGGAAGATGTTCGAGCCGCCGCCCTCCTTGCCGATGTTGCCGAGCGACAGCGACAGGATGCAGGCGGCCCGCGTCTTGTTGTTGCCGATCGTCGATTGGGTCAGGCCCATGCACCAGATCAGCGTGCCGGGGCGGTTGTCGGCCAGGATCTTGGCCACCCGGTACATCTGCTCGGGCGGGATGCCGGTGACGCGCTCGACCTCCTCGGGCGTCCAGTGGTCGATCTGCTCGCGGATATGCTCGAAGCCCCAGACGCGCTGGGCGATGAACTCCTTGTCCTCCCAGCCGTTCTCGAAGATCACGCGCGTCAGGCCCAGCAGGAACGCCACGTCCGTCCCAGGCCGGATGCGGACATATTCGTCGGCATGCGCCGCCGTGCGCGTGAAGCGCGGGTCGACGACGATCAGCGGCGCACCGTTCTCGTGGCCGTTCAGCACGTGCAGCATGCTGACGGGATGCGCCTCGGCCGGATTGCCGCCGATGACGATGATCGACTTCGACCGCCGGATGTCGTTGAAGCTGTTCGTCATCGCGCCGTAGCCATAGGTGTTGGCCACCCCCGCGACCGTGGTCGAATGGCAGATGCGCGCCTGGTGGTCGACGTTGTTCGTGCCCCAGAAGGCCGCGAACTTGCGGAACAGGTATGCCTGCTCGTTCGAGAACTTGGCCGAGCCGAGCCAATAGACGCTGTCAGGCCCGTATTGCTGGCGGATGCGCAGCAGCTCGTCGCCGATCTCGTCGATCGCCTGGTCCCAGCTGATGCGCTGCCACTGGCCGGCGACCTTCTTCATCGGGTACTTGGTGCGCCGCTCGCCGATCGAGACCTCGCGCGCCGACGCGCCCTTGCAGCAATGCGTGCCCTGATTGATGGGGCTTTCGAAGACGGGCTCCTGGCCGACCCAGACCCCGTTCTGGACCTCGGCCCAGATCGAGCAGCCGACCGAGCAGAAGGGGCAGATGGTCTTCTTGCGCGCCGGATCGGGGCTGCCCGGCACCTCGGCGGCACTCGCTCGCTGCACCGAGCCCGCCGTGCCCAGCCCCGCCAGCGTCAGCCCGCCGATGCCGCTGTTTCGCAGAAACTCCCGGCGCGACAAGCCGATGCGTGAGCAGTCCGCCACCCCATCCTTGGGCAGGCTGCCGGGCTTCGGGCTGCGGCGCTTGAGCATGTCTGTTGTCCTTGCTGGCTCCAGGCTGCTGCCCCGCGCTTTGGTCAGTCGCGCGCGCGGCGGTAATAGGCGGCGATGTGGTCGGTCATGCGATAGCTCGGCTGCCTGGGATCGGCGGGCTCCGCCTCGTCCGCCGCCTCTCCCTGCGCCGCCCCGCCTCCGGCCATCAGCGCCGCCGAGGCCGCCACGGTCAGTGCGCCACCCGTCAGCAAGCGCCGCCGGGCCGCGTCTGGCGCCGCCGGATCCGGGGTCAACAGGGTCTTCTTCGGCATGCCAAATCCTCCCGTGTTGATGAACAACCCGTGCCGCAATTCGTTCCGCTTCTGTCGGGACGGCCGCCGCCCTGGCGAAGCCCGGAAACTTGACGGGCAGCGCGGGCCTTGCGAGGGTCGATCGCCTGCTCCGGCAGGCGTTCCGAACGGCTCGGCCGGGCCGTTCGGCATTGGGGAAGGCACGCTGTTATCGCTTGGGCAACCGTTTCGTTCGATCACTGATCGGATTGAGGGCGGCGCGACTGCTCGACAGGCGACCAGGGGCTGAGGGGCGGTCGATGGCTGCAGGCGGACGCGCGGCACAGACGTCCGGTGACGTCGTGGTGATTGGGGCCGGCCTCGCCGGGTGCTGCGCCGCTCTGATCCTGGCCCGTTCCGGTCTGCGCACGACGCTGATCGAGCGCGATCCGGCGCCGATGCGGCGGGCGAGCCTGCGCAACGAGGGAAAGATCCACCTCGGCCTGATCTACGCCGCCGAGGCCGGAGCGGCGACCGCCCGCCGGCAGCTCCAGGGCGCTCTGAGCTTCCGCGCGATCCTGCGCGACGTGACCGGCCCGGCCATGGACCGGCTGCCGATCGCAAGGCCCTTCGCCTACCTCGTCGACCGGCAATCGCTCGTGACCCCCGACGCGCTGGCCGAGCACTATGCGCTGATCGAGCGCGAGTGCGCGGCGCGGCTCGCCGCCGATCCCGCGGCAGACTATCTCGGCCGCCGGCCCGACCGGCTCGCCTGGCCGCTGAAGCTCGACGCGATGGCCCGGCATTTCGATCCCGAGCGCTTCGCCGCCGCCTTCGCGACCTCCGAGCTTGCCATCGACACCGACCATCTCTCCGAGCTGGTTGCGCAGAGGCTTCGGAAGGAGCCCACGCTGGAGCTGCGCTGCGGCCACAGATGCCGCGCGGCCGAGCGGCACGGAGAGGGCTTCCGTCTGGAGGGCGACGGTCCGGGCGGGACCTGGAGCATAGCGGCGCGCCAGGTGGTCAATGCCACCTGGGAGCAGCTCTACGCCATCGACGACATGGTCGGGCTGAGGCCGCCGGGCGGCTGGCTCCATCGCCTCAAATACCGAGTGCTGGTCCGCCTGCCCGAGGAGCTGGAGCGCGCCGCCCCGTCGGCGACGATGGTGCTCGGCGCCTATGGCGACGTGGTGGTCAGGCCGGGCGGGCTGTCCTATCTCAGCTGGTACCCTGAAGGGCTGCAGGGCTGGACGGCCGAGCTGACGCCGCCCGAGGACTGGGATGCGCCATGCCGCGGCGACACGCCGCCCGACCGGGCGGCGGCGATAGCCGACAAGGTGCTGGCGGCCATCGATGCCTGGATGCCGGGCGTCCGCCGCTCGCGGGTCGAGCAGGTGGATGCGGGCGCGATCCTCGCCCATGGACGCAGCGACGTCGACGATCCCGACAGCGGCCTGCACAGCCGCATGCTCTCGGGCGTGACCTCGCTCGGGGGCTGGCATTCGCTCAACCCGGGCAAGCTGACGACGGCGCCCCTGCATGCTCGCGAGGCGGCCGAGGCCGTGCTGGCGCATGCCGGCGTCAAGGCCGCCTATGTCGCCTGATCCGTCCCTGCCCCGCGTCAGCGCCATTCTGCCCGCCTACAACGGCGCGGCTTTCGTGCACGAGACGCTGGCGAGCCTCGAGGCCCAGACCTGGCCGAATCTCGAGATCGTGATCGGCGACGACGCCTCGTCGGACGCGACGCCCGGCATCCTCCGGTCCTTTGCGCAAGGTCGCGAGAACGTGCAGCTCGTGCTGCGCGAGAAGAACCTCGGATGGATCGGCAACAGCAACGACCTGATGTCGAGGGCGACCGGCGAGTTCATGTTCTTCGCCTTTCACGACGACCTCGTGGAGCCGACCTACGCTGAAAGACTCGCTAGGGCATTGATCCAGGATCCGGGCGCGGTGCTGGCCTATTCCGACATGGAGGAGCGCGAGCCCGATGGCCAGACCGTCATTCGGCGCTGGACCGCGCTCGATGGCCTCGGCGCGCTCCGAAGGGTGAAGCGGATGGCCGAAAGGCCGCGGGCCTGGCACGTCCCCAACCGTGGGGTGTTCCGCTCATCGGCGTTCCGCCGCATCGGCGGCCTCAAACCGCATGCGAGAGGGGAGTTCGCGGCCGACCTGCCATGGCTGACGCATATGGCGAGCCTGGGCCGCTTCGTGCGCGTGCCCGAGATTCTCTGCCGCAAGCGCTACATGGCGCAGAGCCTGACCAAGGTGTGGCGGCGCGACCCGGAGGTGTTCGAGGCGCTCTACCGCTCGGTCGACCGCGCCATCCTCGCCACGGACCTCGGCTGGCTCGAAAAGCGCGCGCTGGTTCTCTATCTGCGGCTGCGGGAGGCAAATCCGGCCGTCACGCGGCGCCTGATGTCGCCAGCTCGGCTGGTCAACCGTCGCTTGGGCAGCTAGGACGTGGTGCGATCGGATCGATCGGCTACGCGGCGGCATCCCGCGAAGACGCTCGCCGAGTTCATGGCTGTTGGCGCACCCGACAGGATTCGAACCTGTGACCTCTGCCTTCGGAGGGCAGCACTCTATCCAGCTGAGCTACGGGTGCATCGCCCGCGCCTATAGCAAGCGCGTGGGGTCGATGCAAGGAAGCGCAGTCGTATGAGAGATGCTTGCCGGCCGTTCTTCGTGCCCCAGGCTTCCACATGCGAGATGAGAAGGATGGCCGGTGCCGGCGCGGCTGGAATATCCGCGCGGAGGCGATAAACGTGCCGCATGGCCCGCCTCGCCCTCTCATGGACTGGCGCGTGAAGCTGCCGGATGCCCGCCAGTGGCTCGTCTGGGCGGTGGCGGTTGCCATCGGCGCCGCCGGCGGTCTCGTCTGCACCCTGGTCGGGACGCCCCTGCCCTGGCTGCTGGGCGGCATGCTCGCCACGGCCGCGGCGCTCGGCATCGGCGTCAAGGTGGCCGGCCGTCCGCTGAGCTTTCCCAACCAGCCGCGCATGGCCTTCATCACGGTCATCGGGGTCGCGATCGGCGGCTCGGCCGAGCCTGGCATGTGGGGCCAGGTGGCCGATTGGTGGCGCTCCCTCATGGCTGTCGGCGTCTTCGTCGCGGCGGCGCAGACCGCCAATTACCAGCTCTTTCGCAGGGTGGCCGGCTATGACCGGCCGACGGCCTTCTTCTGCGCGACGCCCGGCGGGCTGATCGAGTCGGTGCAGCTGGGCGAGGATGCGGGCGGCGATGTCGGCCTGCTGACCGTTCAGCACTTCTCGCGCATCGCGATCACCGTGACGCTCGTGCCGCTGATCTACTGGGCGATGCAGGGCCATGTCGTCGGCAGCGCCGCCGGGGTTTCGCTCGGCCATCCTGGCGTCGAATGGCGCGCCTGGGACGTGCTGCTGCTCGCCGCCTGCGCCGTCCTCGGCGGCTGGGGCGGGCGCAAGATCGGCTTTCCAGCCGCGGTCATCACGGGACCGGTCATCCTGTCGACGCTGGTGCACGGTGCCGGGCTGACCGAAGCCGTGCCGCCGAGCTGGCTGATTTCGACGGGGCAGCTGGTCATCGGGATCGGCCTCGCCATGCGCTTCCGCGGCATGACCCAGGGCTTGCTGATCCAGGGGATCGGCATGGCCGCGCTCAGCGTCTGCCTGATGCTGTCGCTGGCCGCCGCCTTGGCCTGGGGACTTTCGCTGACGGGCGAGCACCCGTTCGACGTGCTGCTGATGTGCTATGCGCCGGGCGGGGTCGTCGAGATGGGGCTGATCGCGTTGTCGCTGGGCGTATCGCCCGTCATGGTGACGCTGCATCACATCTTCCGCATCGGCTTCACGGTGATTGCGGTGCCGCTCGTCGGACGGCGCATACTCGCGAGACGGGGGGCAGAGCCCGCCGAGTGACCGAAGCACAGCGACGCGGCCTTGGATCGGTGCAGAGCCGTTGTGGCAAAATCCGCGAGGAGGAGCAGATGCAGGGCCTGACAATCATCCGGCACCCGCTGATCGAGCACAAGCTGACGCTGATGCGAGATAAGGAGACGTCGACGGCCAGCTTTCGCCGGCTGCTGCGCGAGATATCGGCGCTGCTTGCCTACGAGATCCTGCGCGATCTCGAGCTCGAGGAGGTCGAGATCGAGACGCCGGTGGCGCCGATGCGGGCGCGGCGTCTCGCCGGCAAGAAGCTCTGCTTCGTCTCGGTCCTGCGCGCCGGCGACGGCCTGCTGCAGGGCCTGCTTGATCTGGTGCCGGCCGCGCGCGTCGGCCATCTCGGCCTCTACCGCGACCACGAAACGCTGCAGCCCGTCAGCTACTATAACAAGCTGCCCGAGCAGATGGACGAGCGGCTGGCGGTCGTGGTCGACCCGATGCTGGCGACGGGCGGCTCGGGCGCGGCGGCCGTCGCCGAGGTCAAGAGGGCCGGCGGGCGCGACATCCGGTTCCTCTGCCTCTTGGCCGCGCCCGAGGGCGTCGAGACCTTCCGGGCGGCGCATCCCGACGTGCCCGTCTTCACGGCGGCGCTCGACGAGCGGCTGAACGACAAGGGGTACATCGTCCCCGGGCTGGGCGACGCGGGCGACCGGCTGTTCGGGACGAAATGAGGCGCGTGCCAGGCTTATGACCCTGGACGCGAGCACCAGGCATGGCGCGCACCCTGGGGTTTCGCTTGCCAGCCCGAGGCGCTGGTGAGGCGCCGGCGCAGCGGATTGGCAGCGCCCTGCCCCGCATGCCATCTTTGGTCGTTGTGTGGCCTTCGGAGTGCGTCATGCTCAGACTGATCGTTCTCGTCACCGCGATGGGCTTTGCGGTCTGGGCCTGGGCGGCGGAGCTCTCGCGCGCCGACATCCGGCAGGCGACGGCGGTGCTGGCGGCGCAGGGCTATGCGCCGGGACGGGCCGACGGCGACTGGGACGAAGCCGACGCAGCGGCGCTCAGGGCATATCAGGCGGATTGGCTGCTGCCGGAAACGGGCGAGCTGACGCCCGAAATGCTGGCGCGGCTGACCCGCGCGCATGACGCCACAAAGCCGCAATGGGTGGAGACGTCGGGTGCGAACGGCGGCTGTCGCGTCTGGAACCGCTTTCCCCAGGCCCAGGAATCGGTGAGCTGGACCGGGCCCTGCGCTGATGGCGCGACCGCTGGCGAAGGGGAACTGACCTGGCGATCGGTGCGACTGGGGCAGCCTCGGGTCGAGACCTATGCGGGCCAGCGGCAGGGCGGGCGCGAGCATGGCCAGGGCGTCTACCTCGCCGCTGATGGCAGCCGCTATGACGGCGAGTGGCGGTTCGGGGTCAAGCACGGGCACGGCACGTACACCTCGCCCGAGGGCAACGTCTATGTCGGCCAGTACGTCGAGGGCCTGCGCCAGGGCCGCGGCGTCTACACCCTGGCGAACGGCAACCGCTATGAGGGCGAATGGTGGGGCGGCCGGCAGCAGGGCAAAGGCGTCGCCACATGGCATGACGGCAGCCGCTATGAGGGCGAGCTGGCGGCGGGGCTCCCCGACGGCCAGGGGACGCTGACCTTCGCCGACGGCACCGCCTATTCCGGCGAATGGCGGGCCGGCTGCTATGCCGAGATGAACGCGGGCCGCGGTGCGACTGCCGGCGTCACCCCGGCAGATTGCGGGTGGAAGTAACCGGCCCGTTTCCGTGCCGCGGGCCGCGGACGGCCCCACCGGATCAAATATGAAAGGATTGCGGGCGCCGATGTGAATCGCGTGAAGCTTCTGTGCCGAATGCTGCACGCAAGCATGATGGCTCGCCCAAGCATCGTCGCAGGCTGGCCACGGCGGGCAATTTTTCGATGACAGCTCCGGATCGCCTGCTAGATTGCCAGGCAGAACGGGAGAACCCGTCATGTGGATATGCAAGGGAGGTTCAACATGCCGCAATTGGGAAAGATTTTGCGCGGTGCCGCGGTCGGCGCGTGCGTCGCCTCGCTGCCTGTCGCCGCGAGCGCGCAGGATGACTGCGAGATCGTGCTCGGCGCAGCGATCTCGCTGACCGGCAACTATGCCGCGAACGGCCTGCACACCAAGGCCGGCTACGACTTCGCCATCGACAAGATGAACGACGAGGGCGGCGTCAAGGTCGGCGACAAGACGTGCAAGATGCGGGTCATCTACTACGATGACGAGTCGACGCCCGCGCGCGGCGCGCAGCTTGCCGAGCGGCTGATCAGCCAGGACAATGTGCAGTACATGCTCGGGCCGTACAGCTCGGGCCTGACGGCGGCGATCGCCCCTGTCACCGAGCAGTACGAGATCCCGATGGTGCAGGCCGAGGGCGCAAGCCGCTCGCTCTTCAACAAGGGCTACAAGCAGATGTTCGCGATCCTCTCGACCTCCGAGCAATACCTCGCCTCGGCGATCGCGCTGGCGGCCGAGATGGCTCAGGCCGAGGGCAAGGATCCCAAGGATGTCAAGGTCGCCATGGCCTTCGAGAGCGACCCGTTCTCGCTCGACGTGCGCGCCGGTGTGCTCGAGGACATGAAGAAGTACGGCATGCAGGCGGTGATCGACGACCAGCTGCCGCGCGACCTCTCCGACATGGCCGCGACTCTGACAAAGGTGAAGGCGCTGAAGCCCGACGTGCTGGTCGTCTCGGGCCACGAGAAGGGCGCGTCGACCGCCGTGCGCCAGGTCGGCGAAATGGGGGTCAGCGTACCGATGGTCGCCGTCACGCACTGCGAGTTGGCCGATGTCGTCGGCAATTTCGGCGATGCCGCGAACGGGATCCTCTGCCCGACGCAGTGGTCGCCGACCATGACCTACAAGGACGACTTCTTCGGCTCGGCGGCGGATTACGAGAAGGCGTTCAAGGAAGCCTATCCGGAATACGCCGACCAGGAGGTGCCGTACCAGACCGCGCAGGCGAGCGCGGCGGTGGAGGTCTTTGCCGACGCCTTCGAGCGCGCCGGCTCGCTCGACAAGAAAGCCGTGCGCGACGCGCTGGCGGCGACCGACATGATGACCTTCTACGGCGCGGTCAAGTTCGCGCCCGAGGGCAACAACATCGCCAAGCCGATGGTGCTGCGCCAGATCCAGGATGGCGAGTACAAGGTCGTCGCGCCGCAGAAGTTCGCGAGCGAGAAGCTGCAGTACCCGCGGCCTTGAGCGCCTCTCCCCCGCCCCCTCTCCGAAACGGCGAGGGGGGCGCGGACGGGTGAGGCTGCGCGCTTCCCCGCTCTGCTTCGGGCGGGGAAGTCTCGCGGGACCAAACGGGAGGGCGCCGCCGATGTGGTCGAACATCGAGATCCTGCTGATGGCGCCCCAGTTCGCCGTCGGCCTGCTGATAGAAGGCCTGCTGATCGGCTCGGTCTTCGCCCTGATCGCCTATGGGCTGGCGCTGGTCTGGGGCGTGATGAACGTCAAGAACCTCGCGCAGGGGCCGATGGTGATCGCCGGCGGCTATGTCTGCTGGTGGCTCTCGACCCAGGGCGTGCACCCGCTGATCGGCATCTTCGGCTCGATCGCCGTGCTCTGGGCGCTCAGCTGGCTCATCTTTCGCTTCATCGTCTCGAAGGTTCTGGCGCTCGACATGTTCGTCTCGCTGCTCGCCACCTTCGGCGTCGCCTATGTCATGGAGCAGGCGCTGAGCCTGATCTTCACGCAGAACACGCGCACGGTGAACCTTGGCTGGGACAGCCTGACCTTCTTCGACGGCGCCGTCGTTCTGGCAAAGCAGAAGATCCTGGCCTTCGCCATCGCCTGTGTGCTGGCGGTGGTGCTGGTCCTGTTCATGAAGCGCAGCCGCATGGGCCAGGCGATCCGCGCCACCGCTCAGAACGCGCGGGCGGCCCGCGTGATGGGCATCGATACGGACGCGGTCTACCGGTTCACCTACTGCCTGAACGGCGCGATCTGCGGCGCGACCGGCGCGCTGGTCGCGATGATCTGGGTGATCCAGCCCTTTTACGGCATCGCCTATTCGATCCGCGCCTTCGTCATCGTGACGGCGGCGGGCCTAGGCAACCTGCCGGGAGTCATCGCCGCCGGGCTCGGCATGGGGGCGGTCGAGCAATTTGGCGGTTTCGTCTTCGGCGCGCAGTACCAGCAGGCGATCATCGTCGGGCTGTTGCTGCTGGTGCTGATGATCCGGTTGCTGCAGCAGTCGCGCAAACGCCAGGCCGTGGCATGACCGGGGACGTGAGGGCCGGGCGGTGAGGTGGTTGCTGTATGCGGCGCTGATCGCGCTCTCGATCGCGCTGCCGCTGGTGTTTCCGGACTACACGCAGCAGTTCTCCACGCTATGGGTGCTGATCGTGCTGGCCCTGACCTGGGACATGCAGGGCGGCCAGATGGGCTACAACTCGCTCGGCAACATCTTCTTCTTCGGGCTTGGCATGTATGTCTGCGCGATCGTGCAGATCGGCATGTTCCACGACATGGCGGCCTATACCTTCGCCGGCGGCACGCAGCAGTTCACCTTTACCCACGGCCAGTATTTCACAGGGCTCGCGATCGGACCGATCGTCGCGGGGGTCGTCTGCGCCATCGTCGCCGTGCCGCTCGGCTGGCTGCTCTTCGGGCTGCGCGGGCCCTATTTCGCCATCGGCACGCTGGGCCTCGCAGTGGCGGCGGGCGAGATGTTCGCCACCTGGATGTATGTGGGCGGCGGCCAGGGCATCCCGATGCCGCGCTTCCCGGGCGACCCGGACTTCGCCAAGTTCGCCTTTTACCTGATGTTCTTCGCGACCGGCGTCGCCACCTTCGCGACCTGCGCCTGGCTCTATTCGACGCGCTTCGGCATGGCGCTGAACGCGATCCGCGACGACGAGCAGAAGGCCGAGGGCATGGGCCTGCCGACGCTGCGGATCAAGCAGGTGAACTGGGCGATCGCCGCCTTCTTCATCGGCATCGTCGGCGCGCTCTACGGCAACAATGTCGGCTTCATCGAGCCGCGCAACGTCGCCTTCCAGACGATCTTCCTCGGCATCTACATGGTCGTCGCCGTGCTGCTCGGCGGCAAGGGGACGCTGTGGGGGCCGGTGATCGGCGCGGTGGTCTTCCACACCTTCAAGGAGGTGACCTGGACGCTGTTCCTCGGCTGGCAATACGTGGCGCTGGGCGCCCTCATCGTGGTGGTCGTCGTCTACTTCCAGGAGGGGATCCTCGGCTGGCTGGCGCGGCGCAAGCCCGAATGGTTCGGGCGGCGCGTCGAGGCCAAGACGACGGCCGCCGATCACGGCGCGGAGCCGGAGAAGGACGCGGGCCAGGGGGCGCCGGCATGAGAGCACTGGCATGAAAGCACTGGCATGACGGCGATCATCGAGGTCGACAACGTCAGCAAGAGCTATGGCGGCGTGGTCGCCAACAAGGACATCTCGCTGTCGGTCGAGAAGGGCTCGATCACCGGGCTGATCGGGCCGAACGGCAGCGGCAAGACGACGATGTTCAACTCGATCGTCGGCTTCCACCCGATCGACGCCGGCTCGATCCGCTTCGAGGGGCGCGAGATCAGCCGGCTGCGCGTGCCGCAGATCGCGCGCCTCGGCCTGCTGCGCACCTTCCAGCAGACGCGCATCTACGGGCGGATGAGCTGCATGGAGAACATGCTGATCTCGGTGCCCTACCGCAAGCAGCGCTTCGCCGACCTCTTCGGCAGTCACGAGGCCGAGGACCGCGAGCGGGCCGAGCAGCTGCTCGACTTCGTCGGGCTCTACGAAAAGCGATACCTGCTGGGCGGCGACCTCAGCTTCGGCCAGCAGAAGCTCTTGGAGTTCGGCATGGCGCTGATGAACCAGCCGACGGTGCTGATGCTGGACGAGCCGACGGCCGGCATCAACCCGACGCTGATCAACGGGCTGATCGACCGGCTGAAGCGGGCCAATCACGAGCTGGGGATCACGCTTTTCGTCATCGAGCACAACATGCGGGTCATCATGAACCTGGCCGAGCGCATCTATTGCTTCGCGCATGGCCAGATGCTGGCCGAGGGCACGCCTGACCAGATCCAGAACGACCAGCGCGTGATCGACGCCTACCTGGGGGCGCATTGATGGCAGGGACCGATCGGGAGCGGCGCGAGACGCAATCGGAGGCGCGGTCGCGCTCGCGCGGCTACCACATGGGCGGCGTCGACGTGGTGCTCTCGGTCGACGCCGTCGCGCGCGAGGCGGCGCGCATCGCCGCCGAGGCGCCCAAGCTCGAAACGCTGCGGGCGCTCGCGGGCGGCGCGCCGTTCCTCGAGATCGAAGGCCTGCGCGCCGGCTATGGCAAGATGCAGATCCTGCACGATGTCGACCTGGCGGTCGCCGCCGGGCAGTCCTTATGCCTGATCGGCCCGAACGGCGCCGGCAAATCGACGGTGCTGCATTCGATCTTCGGCTTCACCAACATCTTCGCCGGCCAGATCCGCATCGACGCCAAGGACGTGACGCGCCTGCCGCCCAACGAAAAGCTGCGCAGCGCCGGCATCGCCTACATCCTGCAGGACAATTCCGTCTTCCCCGACATGACGGTCGAGGAGAACCTGTGGATGGGCGGCTACCTGAAGGAATCGACCGATGCCGCGCGCGAGGCGGCCGAGCGGGTCTTCGAGAAATACGACCGGCTGCGTGCCCGCCGCTCGCAGCCCGCGCGCGTGCTGTCGGGCGGCGAGCGGCGGCTGCTCGAGATCAGCCGCGCGCTGGTGATGGAGCCCGACGTGCTGCTCGTCGACGAGCCGTCGATCGGGCTCGAGCCGCGCTTCATCGACATGGTCTTCGAGATCCTGGGCGAGCTCCAGCGGGTCGACGGCAAGACCATCGTCATGGTCGAGCAGAACGCCAAGAAGGGGCTGGAGTTCGCGGATCTCGGCTATGTGCTGGTCTCGGGGCAGCTGGCAAAAGCGGGGCCGGGGGACGAGCTCCTCGAAGACCCCGATGTCGGCCGGCTGTTCTTGGGCGGGTAACGAAACGCTTCCGAGGTCTGGGGCCAAAGGTTTCACTTCGGTTAACAGTTTTTCGAAAAGCATTATCGTACAGTGACTTAGCCGAGCGTGCACGCGTGCACGGGCGTGCACAGGGCCTGGAGAATCGTGCTCGGGACATCCAGCCGATCATCCAGAGCTTCCGTCAGCGGGGCCGGTAGAATGTCTGTCCGTCGATCTTGGCCGTCGCGCGCACGTCGTCGGCCCAGCCGGGTCGGACGTCGCCGTTATGGTAGTAGAGCGCGCCCTCCGTCGGGTCGGTCGTCTTCCCCTCGAGCACGGCCTCGGCGGTCACGACGGCCTCCTTCCGGGCCTCGGGCTCGGTCATCGCCTCCGACTTGCCGTCGCATTCATACGAAAACTGGCATCCGTCCTTCACGACCCCGCAGACATCATCAGGAAAGTCCTCGCTCTCGGCGCGGTTGACAATGACGTGGGCGACCGCCTCCTGCGACTTTTCCGAGGTGCCGCGGGCCTCGTGGTAGATGGCTTCGGCGACGCACTGGACGTCGGCTTTGTCGGCCGTCACGTCGGCGGCCCGGGCAACGGCCGGCAGCACGACCATGGATGCCACGGCCGCAACAATGAACGCGCGCATTCTGCACCTTCCACTTTGGTCGATGCTCACCTGACGCGGATTCAGCCGGTTTGGTTCCCGCGCCCTGGATGCGTCGAACGGGTGCCGGTCACAATGCGCCTTGCGCCAGCCGGCATCTGATCAAGCGTCCCATGCTCTGCCAGCGAGCGGCAGAGTGCGTGCTTGCGCGCACCGGCGGGAAGGTCGTCACACCAGCCGGCTCTGCTCCACCGCGGCGCGGATGAAGTCGCGGAACAGCGGGTGCGGCTCGAGCGGCTTGGACTTCAGCTCGGGGTGGAACTGGACGCCGACGAACCAGGGGTGGTCGGCGATCTCGATGATCTCCGGCAGGCGGCCGTCGGGCGAGATGCCCGAGATGTGCATGCCCGCCTCGTGCAGCCGGTCGCTGTAGCGGATGTCGACCTCATAGCGGTGGCGGTGGCGTTCCGAGATGTTGCGCGTCCCGTAGATCTGGGCGACCTGGCTGCCCTCGGTCAGGATCGCGTCATAGGCGCCGAGGCGCATGGTCCCGCCCTTGGCGTCGGTGATGTCGCGCTTGACCGTGCGGTTGCCCTCGACCCACTCCTTGAGGTGGTAGATGATGGGCTCGAAGCGCTTTTCGCCCCTTTCGTGGTCGAATTCCTCCGAGCCGGCGCGCGGCAGGTCGGCGAGGTTCCGCGCCGCCTCGATCACCGCCATCTGCATGCCGAGGCAGATGCCCAAGTAAGGCACCTTGCGCTCGCGGGCGAACTTGGCGGCAAGGATCTTGCCCTCGGTGCCGCGCTCGCCAAAGCCGCCGGGGACGAGGATGCCATGGAAGCCTTCGAGATGCGGCGCCGGGTCCTCGCGCTCGAAGATCTCGGCATCGAGCCAGTCGGCCTGGACATGGATGCGGTTGGCGATACCGCCATGCGTCAGCGCCTCGGCGAGCGATTTGTAGGCGTCGTCGAGCTGCGTGTACTTGCCGACGATGGCGATGCGGACCGAGCCGTCGGGGTTCTCGATGCAGTCGACGACCTCGCGCCAGCGAGAGAGGTCGGGCCGCGGCGCAGGCGAGATCATGAAGGCGTCGAGCACGGCCTGGTCGAGCCCGACCTCGTGATAGGCGAGCGGCGCCTCGTAGATCGAGCGCAGGTCGCGCGCGGGGATCACGGCCTCGGGGCGCACGTCGCAGAAGAGCGCGATCTTCCTGCGCTCCTTGTCGGGCAGCGGCTGCTCGGTGCGGCAGACCAGCACGTCCGGCCGCAGGCCGATCGAGCGCAGCTCCTTGACCGAGTGCTGGGTCGGCTTGGTCTTCAGCTCGCGGCTGGCGCCGAGATAGGGGATCAGGGTCAGGTGCATGAAGACGCACTGGCCGCGCGGCTTTTCCTGCGCGAACTGGCGGATGGCCTCGAAGAAGGGCAGCCCTTCGATGTCGCCGACCGTGCCGCCGATCTCGCACAGCATGAAGTCGACCTCGTCCTCGCCGATGCTGAGGAAATTCTTTATCTCGTCGGTGACGTGCGGGATGACCTGGATCGTCTTGCCGAGGTAGTCGCCGCGCCGCTCGCGATCGAGCACGGTCTGGTAGATGCGGCCGGAGGACACCGAATTGGTGCGCCTGGCGGGGACGCCGGTGAAGCGCTCGTAATGGCCGAGGTCGAGATCGGTCTCGGCGCCGTCATCGGTGACGAAGACCTCGCCATGCTCGAAGGGCGACATCGTCCCCGGATCGACGTTCAGATAGGGGTCGAGCTTGCGCAGGCGCACGGTAAAGCCGCGCGCCTGCAGCAGCGCCCCCAGCGCCGCCGAAGCGAGCCCCTTGCCCAGGCTGGAGACGACCCCGCCGGTGATGAAAACGTAACGCGCCATGCCCGTACCCCGTGGTGTTTATCGGTGCCGTGCGGCACCCCGTATTTCGTTCCCACGGGAGTCGAGGGATACAAGCTTCGGGGGTGGAGGTCCAGCGCTTGGCGGCGGGCTCGGCATCTTGTCAACGCCGGCAGGCTCCTCGCGGCCGCGCCAGCCCGGCCAAGCCAAGCTGCCAGATCAGGCCGGCCAGACTCAGACCGGTCGCGGCAGAAGGTCGTCCGGCAGGTCGGCGGGCCAGCCCATCAGCTCCCAGGTGCGCGCCATATGCGGCGGCAGCGGCGCGTCGAAGGTCATCGGGCGGCCCGTCGCGGGGTGCGGGAACGCCAGCCGCGCGGCGTGCAGGTGCAGCTTGCGGCTGAGCGCGCCGCCGAGGCCCGCGCCCCAGCCCTCGCCCAGGTTCTCCTGCCCGCGCCCGCCATATTTGCCGTCGCCGGCGATGGGGCAGCCGATCGCCGCCATATGCGCGCGCAGCTGGTGCGTGCGGCCGGTGACCGGGCGCAGCGCCACGGCGGCCAGCCGGGTGCCGGCCTGCTCGATCACGCGATAATCGGTGACGGCGCGCCGCGCGCCCGACGTGGCGGCGACCTCGTCGGGGTGCAGGGTGCGCATGCGCTCGTCACCCGCGCCGCCGGCCTTGACCAGGCCGAAGCGGATCGTGCCGGCGGGCGGCTCGGGCTTGCCGGCGACGGCCGCGACATAGACCTTGTCGACCTCGCGCGAGCGGAAGAGCGCGCCGAGCCTCGTCGCCGCCGCTGGCGTGCGGGCGAGGACGAGCAGGCCCGAGGTGTCCTTGTCGAGCCGGTGGACGAGGCGGGGGTCGTCCGGCCGCCCGAAGCGGAGCGCGGGCAGGAGCGCGCCCAGATGCGTGCGCTGTTTCGTGCCGCCCTGGACGGCGAGACCGGCGGGCTTGTTCAGCACGATCAGCTGGTCGTCGCGGTAGAGCACCGCGTCGCGCAGCGCGTGGGCGGCCGCGGCGTCGGGTTCAGCGGCGGGCTCGTGCCGGAGTGCGGGCGCGGCCTCGTCGGCGGGCGGGAGCGGGGGCACGCGGACGACCTGGCCGGGGGCCACGCGGCTGGCGGCCTTGACGCGGCCGCCGTCGACGCGGATCTCGCCCTTGCGGCACATCTTCTCGATGCGGCCCTGGCTGACATGCGGGAAGCGCTTGCGGAACCAGCGGTCGAGCCGCTGCTCGGCCTCGTCGGCGGCGATCGTCAGGTGCTCGACGCCTGCCATCAGACAAAGGCTCGGGCGACGGCGAGCCCCAGGTAGAGGGCGAGGATCGAGAGGACGACCGAGCCCGCGACATAGGCGGCCGCGGTGGCGAGATGGCCGCGCTCGATCAGGAAGAGCGTGTCGAGCGAGAAAGCCGAGAAGGTGGTGTAGGCGCCGAGCACGCCCGTCATGGCGAAGGGCGCCCAGCGGCCCCAGCTGCCGGGGAAGGCCTCCATCATCGCGACGGCCAGCACCCCCATGACGAAGGAGCCGCTGACATTGACGAAGGCGGTGCCCCAGAAGCCCTCGCCGGCGAGCCGGCCTGCCCAGGCGGCGCCGAGATAGCGCAGGATGGCGCCGAGGCAGCCGCCGGCCGCGACCATCAGCAGCTTCTCCATCAGCCCTGCCCCCGTTTCGCCCCGCAGCCGCGCGAAGTGGGCGAGCCGCTCGGCCAGCGTCCTCTCATAGCCGCGCGGGGTCGGGGTGTAGAAACTCTGCCGCTCCATGCCCTCGGGGAAATAGTGCTGGCCCGAGAAGGCGTCCGGTGCCTGATGGTCGTATTCATAGCCGGCGCCATAGCCCTCGGCCTTCATCAGCTTGGTGGGCGCGTTCAGGATGTGCTTGGGCGGCGGCATCGAGCCCGTCTCGCGCGCCGCGCGGCGGGCGGCGCCGAGGGCTGCGTAGGCGGCGTTCGACTTGGGCGCGAGCGCCAGGTAGAGCACGGCCTGAGCGAGCGCCAGCTCGCCCTCCGGGCTGCCGAGGCGCTCGTAGGTCTGCCAGGCCGAGAGGCAGAGGGTGACGGCCTGCGGGTCGGCCAAGCCGATGTCCTCGACGGCCATGCGCGTGATGCGGCGCGCGAGATAGCGCGGGTCCTCGCCGGCCTCGAGCATCCGGGCGAGCCAGTAGAGCGAGGCGTCGGGGTCCGAGCCGCGCACGCATTTGTGCAGCGCCGAGATCAGGTTGTAGTGGCCATCGCCCGTCTTGTCGTAGACGGGCGCGCGGCGGGTCAGGCGCTTGGACAGATCCGCCGGGCCGAACGGGCCGGCGCCGGGGTCTGTGCCGAGATGGAAGACCTGCTCGGCAAGGTTGAGGAGCGTGCGGCCGTCGCCGTCGGCCATCTCGATCAGCGCGGCGCGGCCCTCGCCGGTCAGCGGCAGCGGGCCTTCAGCGGCCTCGGCGCGGGCCAGGATCTGCTCGAGCTCCGGCGCCTCCAGCCGGCGGACGACCAGAACCTGGGCGCGGCTGAGCAGCGCGGCGTTCAGCTCGAAGGACGGGTTCTCGGTGGTGGCGCCGACCAGCACGATGCGGCCGCTCTCCATGTGGGGAAGAAATCCGTCCTGCTGCGCCTTGTTGAAGCGGTGGATCTCGTCGACGAAAAGCAGCGTTCCCCGGCCCGTGCCGTGCCGGACGCGCGCCGCCTCGAAATGGCGCTTGAGGTCGGCGACGCCGGTGAAGATGGCGCTGATCTGCTCGAAGGCCAGGTCGGTGGCGTCGGCCAGCAGCCGGGCGATCGTGGTCTTGCCCGAGCCCGGCGGCCCCCACAGGATCAGCGAGCTGAGCTCGCGCGCCGCGACCATGGCGCCGATCGGCCCCTCGGGGCCGAGCAGGTGGTCCTGGCCGACGACCTCGTCGAGGCGGGCCGGGCGCAGCCGGTCCGCCAAGGGGCGGGGCCCGCCCCTTCCGGCCGCAGCGGCCACGTCGAAGAGGTCTGCCATCTCAGCGCTGGAAGCGGATCTGGCCGAGCCGCCCCTCGCGCTCGACGCCAAGGACGACGATGCCGCGGCTGTCCTGCAGCTGCTGCGCCAGCGACGAGACGTTCTCGACCACAGCGTCGCCGATCCTGCGAATGAAGTCGCGCGGGCGCAGCCCGAACCGCTCGGCGGGGCCACGCGCATCGACGACGAGCACGCCATGGCTGTTCACGGGCAGCTCGGCCTGATCGATCACGGCTGGATTGACGTTGATGACGGTCAGCCCGGGCAGGCCGTCCCGGGCGCCGAAGGTGCGCTGGTCGCGCGGCGGCTCATCGAGCGCGGCCTGAAGCACGACCGTCGCCGAGGTGGGTGCACCCCGACGCAGGAAGCCGATCTCGAGCGTGTCGCCCAGGTTTTTGGTCTCGGCGCGGAAGGCGATCTGCTGCGGGGTGTCGACGGCCGAGCCGTCGAAATCGGTGATGATGTCGCCGCGCTCGATGCCTGCAGTCGCCAGGGAGCTCTCGGGGTGCAGTGCCTCGACCAGCACGCCGCGCGGCGCGGGCAGGCCGAGGGCGGCCGCGAGGTCGCCGTCGACCTGCCGCCCGGCGAAGCCGAGCCAGGGCCGCTCCAGCTCGGCATGGCCCGCGCGTGCCGACGAGACGACCTTAGCGACGAGGTTCGCGGGCACCGCGAAACCGATGCCGATATTGCCGCCCGACCGGCTGAGGATCGCCGTATTGATGCCGACGAGCCGTCCTTGCATGTCGACCAGCGCGCCGCCGGAGTTGCCGGGGTTGATCGCCGCATCCGTCTGGATGAACACGCCCGCCTGGCCGGTGTCGACGCCGCCCGTGCGGCCGAGGCCGGAGACGATGCCGCTCGTCACCGTCTGCCCGACGCCGAACGGATTGCCGATGGCGAGCACGAGATCGCCGACCTCGAGCGAGTCGCTGTCGCGAAGCGCGAGCGTCGGCAGGGCCGATGCGCCGTCGAGCTTGACGACGGCGAGGTCCGATTGCTGGTCGGCAAAGATCACGCGGCCCGAAAACTCGCGGCGGTCGGCGAGCACGACCTCGATCTCGTCCGCGCCGGCGACGACGTGATAGTTGGAGACGACGATCCCGGACGAGTCGAGAATGACGCCCGAGCCGAGCGAGTTCTCGATAGAACGCGCGCGCACGCCGGGCGGGAACATGCCGCGGAAGAACTGCTCGAAGAATGGGTCGCCGGCAAATGGGTTCAGCCGGCGCTCGACGATCTTTGTGGTGTAGATGTTGACGACAGCCGGCGCCGCCTTGCGCACGACGGGGGCGAAGCTGAGCATGATCTCGGACCGGTCGCTCGGAACGACGCGGTTCTCGGCCGGCACGGCCGGCGGCGCTGCCGGCCCGCCAGGCGCCTGACCCATCGCGCAGGCGGCAAGTGCCGCGGCGAGGACGAGAATGGCTCTGCGGGACATGCTGCCCCCCCGTTGCCTATGCTCCCAGGATCAATCTAGGCGGCGCGAGGGGACTGGGGAAGGGGACCGAAGGGAGGCGAAGCCCCCCTGGTCGATCACTCCGCCTCGGCCGAGGCCTCCTCGGCGGCGACGCGGGCGCGATCGCCCGCGCCCTTCGCGTCCGGATCACGGTCGACCAGCTCGATGATCGCCATCGGCGCCATGTCACCATAGCGGAAGCCGGCCTTCAGCACCCGCGTGTAGCCGCCCGGGCGGTCGCGATAGCGGCCGGCCAGCGTCTCGAAGAGCTTCGTCACCGGCGCCTCTTGCCGGATCTGCGACAGCGCCAGGCGGCGGGCGTGCAGGTCGCCGCGCTTGGCCAGCGTGACGAGCTTGTCCATGTAGGGCTTCAGCTCCTTGGCCTTCGGCAGCGTCGTCTTGATTTGCTCGTGCTCGATCAGCGAGCAGGCCATGTTGGCGAGCATCGCCTTGCGGTGCTCGACGGTGCGGCCGAGGCGGCGGTGGGCGTATCCGTGGCGCATCTTCGGGTCTCCTTATCGTTTATGCTTTGTCCGGCAGCGCCCTGCGTCGGGGCACCGCCTCCTTGGGGCCGAAGCCCGGTGGTGTAGCTGTAGCCTAACGGTGGGTTTCACCCACCCTGCGCGTAGGGTGGGTGGCAACCCACCGTTAGAGCTGGTCCTCGTACTTCTTGGCCAGGTCCTCGATGTTCTCCGGCGGCCAGTCGGGCACGTCCATGCCGAGGTGCAGGCCCATGGCTGTCAGCACTTCCTTGATCTCGTTCAGCGACTTGCGGCCGAAGTTCGGGGTCCGCAGCATCTCGGCCTCGGTCTTCTGGATCAGGTCGCCGATGTAGACGATGTTGTCGTTCTTCAGGCAGTTCGCCGAACGGACCGAAAGCTCGAGCTCGTCGACCTTCTTGAGCAGCAGCGGGTTGAACTCGAGCCCTTCCTCGACGGCGGTACGCCCGGCTTCGCTCGGCTCCTCGAAGTTGATGAAGGTCTGCAGCTGGTCCTGCAGGATGCGCGCGGCATAGGCGAGCGCGTCCTCAGGGGACAGCGTGCCGTCCGTCTCGATCGTGATCGACAGCTTGTCATAGTCGAGCACCTGGCCCTCGCGGGTCGGGTCGACCTTGTAGCTGACGCGCTTGACGGGTGAGAAGATCGCGTCGACGGGAATGAAGCCGATCGGCGCGTCCTCCGGCCGGTTCTTGTCGGCCGCCACATAGCCTTTGCCCGTGGAGACGGTCAGCTCCATGTGCAGGGTCGCGCCATCGTCGAGGTGGCAGATCACGTGGTCCTTGTTGACGATCGTGACGCCGGCGATCTCGGTGATATCGGCCGCCTTCACCACCGCGGGACCGGTGGCGCTCAGCGTCAGGCGCTTGGTGCCCTCGTTGTCCATGGCGACCGCCAGGCCCTTGAGGTTCAGCACGATGTCCGTCACGTCCTCGCGGACGCCGGCGACGGACGAGAACTCGTGCAGCACGCCGTCGATCTGGACGGCCGTGACGGCGGCGCCTTGCAGCGACGACAACAGCACGCGGCGCAGCGCGTTGCCGAGCGTCAGGCCGAAGCCGCGCTCGAGCGGCTCGGCGACGGCCGTGACCTTGCGCTTGAGATCACCGCTCGGGGTGACCTCGAGCGAGGTTGGTTTGATCAGTTCCTGCCAGTTCTTGTGGATCAGCATGTTCGTCCTCCATGCTCGCGGCCGGGCAGATCCGGTGCCCTGGCCGCACCCGAGGAAAATGCGATCGCCGCCCCTCCCGATAACGGGCGGGCGGCGCGGTTCGGATGTCGTCTCCGCTCAGACGCGGCGGCGCTTCGGCGGCCGGCAGCCATTGTGGGCGATGGGCGTCACGTCCTTGATTGCCGTGATCTGGAAGCCAACCGCCTGCAGCGCGCGCAGCGCCGATTCGCGGCCACCGCCCGGCCCCTGAACCAGCACCTCGAGCGTCCGGACGCCGTGGTCCTGGGCCTTCTTGCCGGCATCCTCCGCCGCGACCTGGGCGGCATAGGGCGTCGATTTGCGCGAGCCCTTGAAGCCCATATGGCCGGCCGAGGACCAGGAGATCGCATTGCCCTGCGCGTCGGCGATCGTGATGATCGTGTTGTTGAACGACGAGTTCACATGGGCGACGCCCGCCGTGATGTTCTTGCGCTCCTTGCGCCGCGGGGCGGCCCTGCGCTCGCGTGCCATGACTAGGGCTTCTCCTTACTTCTTCTTGCCGGCGATCGGCCGTGCCGGGCCCTTGCGGGTCCGCGCGTTCGTGTGCGTGCGCTGGCCGCGCACCGGCAGGCCGCGGCGATGCCTGAGCCCGCGATAGCAGCCGAGATCCATCAGGCGCTTGATGTTGACCGCGCGCTCGCGCCGCAGGTCGCCCTCGACCGTCAGGTTGCTGTCGATGTATTCGCGCACGGCGGCGAGCTCGGCATCGGAAAGCTCGTTGACCCGGCGCTGGCGGTCGACGCCGACGGCATCGCAGATCTGCTCGGCCGTGTTGCGCCCGATCCCGTGGATATAGGTCAGGGCGATATGCGCCAGCTTGTTCGTCGGGATGTTTACGCCTGCTATTCGCGCCACAGTCTTCTCCGTTGCCTCCGCCGCCTGGCGGATCTTCTCATCCTGTCAGCCGTCTTGCCTGACATCGGCGCATCGGGAAACCCGAGGCGCCCGTGCCGTTCCTCACGCCCGCGCCGGACCCCCTCCGGCCGCGCCCGAGCAGATTTCCCTGTCGGCGGAAGCGCGCAATATAGGCAGCGTGAACGCCCCGTCAAGCCTTGGTTTACACCTGTCAAGAGGCATGCTTGCGCACCTCGTCGAGCGCCCGGTCGATCTCCTGCGAGACCTCGTCGATCGGCGCCATGCCGTCCACCGGCTTCAGCTTTCCGGCCTTGGCGTAATAGGCGATCAGCGGCGCGGTATCGGCATGATAGGCGACCAGGCGCTGGCGCACCGTCGCCTCGTTGTCGTCGGCGCGGCGCTTGAACTCGGTCGAGCCGCAGGCGTCGCAGACGCCGGGCGTCTTCGGCTGCTTGTGCCGGTCGTGATAGCCCTCGCCGCAGTTCGCGCAGGTAAATCGCCCCGAAATGCGGTCGACGAGCTGATCGTCGTCGACCTCCATCGAGATCACGGCGTCGATCTGCATGCCCCGCTCGGCAAGAAGCTCGTCGAGCGCGCGCGCCTGGCCCGCGGTGCGCGGGAAGCCGTCGAAGATCAGGCCGGCGCCGGCATCGAGGCGGCCGAGCCGATTCGAGACGCAGTGCACGACGATCTCGTCCGACACGAGCTCGCCCGCATCCATCACCGCCTTGGCGCGGACGCCGACATCCGAGCGCTCGGCCACCTCGGCGCGCAGCATGTCGCCCGTCGACAGCTGGACCATGCCGTGGCTCTCGACCAGGCGGCGCGCCTGCGTGCCCTTGCCGGCTCCCGGCGGTCCGAGAAGGATGATGTTCATCGTCCGCCTCCCTTTCTCAGCGCCGCTTGCCGCGGATCCGCGAGCGCTCGATCAACCCCTGGTACTGGTGCGCCAGCAGATGGCTCTGGATCTGCGTGATCGTGTCCATTGTCACGGAGACGACGATCAGGAGCGAGGTGCCGCCGAAATAGAAGGGCAGCGCGAATTCCGAGATCAGAAACTCCGGCAGCAGGCAGACGATCACGAGATAGATCGCGCCGAGGACGGAAAGCCGCGTCAGCACGTAGTCGAGATACTCGGCCGTCCGCTTGCCCGGCCGGATGCCGGGCACGAACCCGCCCTGCTTCTTCAGGTTCTCGGCCACGTCGTCCGGGTTGAAGACCACCGCCGTGTAGAAGAACACGAAGAAGGCGATCAGCGACGCGTAGAGCACCATGTAGAGCGGCTGGCCGTGGCCGAGCAGCGCCGTGACCGTGCCAAGCCAGCCGGCGCCCTGCCCGCCCTGCGCCGAGAAGGTCGCGATCGTCGTCGGCAGCAGCAGCAGCGACGAGGCGAAGATCGGCGGGATGACGCCAGCGGTGTTGATCTTCAGCGGCAGGTGCGAGTTCTCGCCGCCATACATGCGGTTGCCGACCTGGCGTTTTGGGTACTGGATCAGGATGCGCCGCTGCGCCCGCTCCATGAAGACGACGGCGTAGATGACGATGGCGATCAGCACGATGATGCCGATCAGCAACGCGGTCGGCAGCTGGCCGGTGCGGCCCAGCTCGAAGAGCTGCGCCAGCGCGCGCGGCAGGTTGGCGACGATGCCGACGAAGATGATCAGCGAGATGCCGTTGCCGACGCCGCGGGCCGTGATCTGCTCGCCGAGCCACATCAGAAACATCGTGCCGCCGACCAGCGTGATGACGGTGGAGGCGATGAAGAACGGCCCCGGAGTGACCGCGAGCCCCTGCCCCATCAGGCCCATGGCGATGCCATAGGCCTGCACGGTCGACAGCAGCACCGTGCCATAGCGCGTGTACTGGTTGATCTTTTTCCGGCCGCTCTCGCCCTCCTTCTTCAGCTGCTCGAGCGACGGCACCATCGAGGTCGCGAGCTGCATGATGATCGAGGCCGAGATGTAGGGCATGATGCCGAGCGCGAAGATCGCCATGCGGCCGAGCGCGTTGCCCGTGAACATGTTGGCGATGCCGAGGATGCCGCCCGAGGTCTGCTCGACGAACTGGCGCAGCATGTCCTGGTCGATGCCGGGGATCGGGATGAACGTACCGACCCGGTAGACGACGAGGAGGCCGAGCGTGAACAGGATCCGATTCTGGAGATCCTTGGCCTTGCCGAAGGCGCTCCAGCTGAGGTTGGCGGCCATCTGTTCGGCGGCGGATGCCATACGGGTCTCCTCGGGATCGCGGCGGCTCGGCCGCGGAGATATGCGCGGCCGGGCAGGCTGCCTAGTAGCCCGCTCAGGCCTCGGCCTGGGCGCCTTCGGCAGGTGCGGCAGGCGCCGTCACGGTCAGCGTGCCGCCAGCGGCCTCGACTGCGGCGACCGCCGACTTCGAGGCGCCGGTCACGACGATGGTCAAGCCCTGCGAGGTCACTTCGCCGCGGCCGAGGACGCGGATGCCGTCGCGCTTGCGCCGGATCAGGCCGCAAGCGACCAGCGCCGCCTCGTCGATCGTGGCGCCCGCATCGAGCCGTCCGGCGTCGATCCAGGCCTGGATCTTGCCAAGGTTCGTGACCGAATACTCCTTGGCCGACGGATTGGTAAAGCCGCGCTTCGGCAGCCGCCGGTGCAGCGGCATCTGGCCGCCCTCGAAGCCGTTGATCGCGACACCCGAGCGCGCCTTCTGGCCCTTGTGGCCGTGCGTCGAGGTCGAGCCCATGCCAGAGCCCGCGCCGCGGCCGAGCCGCTTGCGCGGCTTGGTCGCGCCCGGATTGTCACGAAGTTCGTTCAGTCGCATGACGCATCTCCTCTGCCGGATGTGCGAGGCCATGCGTCCGACCTCGCAACCACGGTTTCATTCGGTCGAGCATCGCGCCCGCACGCGAGTGTGCGGGTCGCCGCCACCACCTATCCCCGCTCTTCGACGATCTTCACGAGATGGGGGATCGAGTTCACCATGCCGCGAACCGAGGGCGTGTCCTCGAGCTCGCGGGTGCGGTGCATCTTGTTCAGCCCCAGCCCGATCAGCGTCTGGCGCTGTGATCGCCGGGCGGCGGATCGGGCTGCCGATCTGCTTCACCACGATGGTCTTCGCCATGGCCGTCACTCCGCGGTCGCTTCAGCGGTGGCTTCGGCGAGCTCCGCCGGCTGGGCCTGCTCGCGCGGCGGCAGGATGTCCGAGACCTTCTTGCCGCGACGGTTCGCGACCATGCGGGGCGAGTTCTCTGACCTCAGCCCGTCAAAGGTCGCGCGCACCATGTTGTAGGGATTCTGGCTGCCCAGCGATTTGGCGACCACGTCCTGCACGCCCAGCATCTCGAAGACGGCCCGCATCGGGCCGCCCGCGATGATGCCCGTGCCGGCGGGCGCCGCGCGCATCACCACGCGGCCGGCGCCCCAACGGCCCGGCATGTCGTGGTGCAGCGTCCGGCCCTCGCGCAGCGGCACGCGGATCATGGTGCGCTTGGCTTCTTCCGTCGCCTTGCGGATCGCCTCGGGTACCTCCTTGGCCTTTCCGCTCCCGAAGCCAACGCGGCCCTTCTGGTCGCCGACGACGACCAGCGCGGCAAAGCCGAAGCGCTTGCCGCCCTTCACCGTCTTCGAGACGCGGTTGATCGCAACCAGGCGATCGGCGAGCTCGGGCGCCTCGCCCCGGCCGTCCTGCCGGTCGCGGTCGCGCCCCCGGCGGCCGCGGCCGCCGCGATCGTCACGTTCTGCCATATCGCCTCCTCAGAACTTCAGCCCGCCCTCGCGGGCGGCGTCGGCCAGCGCCTTGATCCGGCCGTGATAGAGAAAGCCGCCGCGGTCGAGGTAGACTTCCTCGATGTCCTTGGCCCGCGCCCGCTCGGCGATCGCGGCGCCAATCTTCTTGGCGGCTTCCACGTTGTTCTTGCCGACGACGCCGAACTCCTTCTCCAGCGAGGAGGCGGAGGCGAGCGTCACGCCCTTGGCGTCGTCGATGATCTGCACGGAAATGTTCTTCGACGAGCGGTGCACGCTCATCCGCAGCCGGCCATGCGCCAGCTTTCTCAGCTTGGACCGGACCCGCATGCGGCGGCGCTGGAATAGGTCTCGTTTCGCGGTTGCCATCTCTCGCGCCCTACTTCTTCTTGCCTTCCTTGCGGAAGATGTATTCGCCCCTGTAGCGGACGCCCTTGCCCTTGAAGGGCTCGGGCCGGCGCCAGTCGCGGATCTGCGCTGCCACCTCGCCCACCACCTGCTGGTCGATGCCAGTGATCTCGATCTCGGTCGGCTTTGCCGTCTTGATGTCGATGCCCTCGGGGATCGGGAAATCGACATCGTGGCTGTAGCCGAGCGAGAGCTTCAGGGTCTTGCCCTGCACCGCGGCGCGATAGCCGACGCCCGTGATGTCGAGCTCCTTCTTGAAGCCCTCGGACACGCCCTGCGCCAGGTTGGCGACCATGGTCCGGGTCATGCCCCATTGCTGGCGCGCCCGCTTGGATGGCCCACGCGGGCGGACCGTGACGGCGCCGTCCTCGAGAACGAGGTCGACGTCATCCGTCGCGGTGAAGCTGCGGGTGCCCTTCGGCCCCTTGGCCTCGACCGTCTGGCCAGAAACCTTGAACTCGACGCCCTTCGGCGCCGGGACGGGGCGCTTTCCGATACGTGACATTGGCGTACCCCTCAGAATACCGTGCAGAGCACTTCGCCGCCGACATTCTCGGCCCGCGCCTTGGCATCCGACATGACGCCGCGCGAGGTCGAGACGATGGCGACGCCCAGCCCGTTGCGGACCTGCGGCATCGCTTCGACGCCGGAGTAATAGCGTCGGCCGGGCTTGGACATGCGCTTGAGCTCGCGGATCACCGGCTGCCCCTCATGGTATTTGAGGCTGATCTCGACCTGGGGCTTGTTGTCGCCGCGTCGATCACCTCGAAGCCACGGATGAAGCCTTCGTCCTTCAGCACCTCGAGCACGCGCAGGCGCATCTTGGACGAGGGCGAGCGGACGGTCGGCTTGGAGCGCATCGCCGCATTGCGGATGCGGGTCAGCATGTCGCCGAGCGGATCGTTCATCATCGTGCCAACCTCACCAGCTCGACTTGACCATGCCCGGCACCTGGCCGAACGAGGCCAGGTCGCGAAGCGCGATGCGGCTCATCTTGAGCTTGCGGTAGTACGAGCGCGGCCGGCCCGTCACCAGGCACCGGTTCTTCAGCCGCGTCGCCGACGAATTACGCGGCAGCTTGGCCAGCTTCAGGCGGGCGCGAAAGCGCTCCTCCATCGGCTTGCTCTCGTCGTCTGCGACCGCCTTCAGTGCCGCTCGTTTGGTCGCGTACTGGGCGACCATGCGCTGGCGCTTCTTCTGGCGCTCGATCATGGAGGTCTTTGCCATGAATGGTCTCCCGCTCAGTTCGTGAAGGGCATGTTGAAGTGCCTCAACAGTGCCTTCGCTTCGGCGTCCGTGGCCGCCGTGGTGCAAATGATGATGTCCATGCCCTTGATCGAGTTCGACCTTGTCGTAATCGATCTCGGGAAAGACGATGTGCTCTTTGATGCCCAGCGCAAAGTTGCCGCGGCCGTCGAACGACTTGCTCGACAAGCCTCGGAAGTCGCGGATGCGCGGCATGGCGATGGTCACCAGACGGTCGAAGAAGTCATACATCCGGTCGCCGCGCAGCGTCGCCTTGACGCCGATGGGCATGCCCTCACGCAGCTTGAACGTGGCCACGGACTTGCGCGCCTTGATGATCAGCGGCTTTTGACCCGCGATCAGCATCATCTCGTCATGCGCGGACTTGATCTTCTTCGAATCGGCAACGGCCTCGCCGACCCCCATGTTCAGCACGATCTTGTCGAGCTTGGGGATCTGCATGTCGTTCTTGTAGCCGAACTCTTCCTTCAGCGCGGGCCGAATCTTTTCACGGTACTCCGCCTTCAGGCGCGGCATATAGGTCGTGGCGGTTCCATCAGCCATCGATCGTCTCCCCGGACTTCTTGGCGAAGCGCACCTTCTTGCCGTCCTCGAAGCGGAAGCCGACGCGGGTCGGGCCGCCCTCCTTCGGATCGATCATGCGCCAGATTGGACAGGTCGATCGGCGCCTCCATCGGGATACGGCCGCCCTGGCTGCTCTGATCCTGCCGGCGGTGTCGGATGACGACGTTGACGCCCGAGACGACGGCCCGGCCGTCCTTGGGGATGACGCGGAGGATGTCGCCCTCCTTGCCCTTGTCGCGGCCCGCGAGCACGACGACGCGGTCGCCCTTTTTAAGCTTGGCGGCCATCAGAGCACCTCCGGCGCAAGGCTGATGATCTTCATGAAATTCTTGGCGCGCAGCTCGCGCACGACCGGCCCGAAGATGCGCGTGCCGATCGGTTCGTTCTGGTTGTTCAGAATCACCGCGGCGTTGCGGTCGAAGCGGATGGTCGAGCCGTCGTCGCGCTTCACTTCCTTGGCGGTACGCACGACGACCGCTTTGCGGATGTCGCCCTTCTTGACGCGCCCGCGCGGGATCGCCTCTTTGACCGACACCACGATGATGTCGCCGACGCCGGCGTACTTCCGCTTGGAGCCGCCCAGCACCTTGATGCACTGCACCCGGCGCGCGCCGGAATTGTCGGCGACGTCCAGGTTGGTCTGCATCTGGATCATGTCCGTTCTCCCGACCTGCGGGCCCTGTTCTGTTGTACGGGCCCGGGTTTCGATCGACCGGAGGTTATGGCGGGGGCTTTACGCCTCGGCCAGAACCTCCCAGCGCTTGGTTCTCGACTTGGGGGCGCATTCGACGATGCGCACCGTGTCGCCTTCCTTGCAGGCGTTCGTCCCGTCATGCGCCCGGTACTTCTTGGTCGAGCGCACGGTCTTGTGCAGCACCGGGTGGGTGAAGCGCCGCTCGACCAGCACGGTGACGGTCTTGTCGTTCTTGGCGCTGACGACGTTGCCCTGCAGGATTCTCTTCGGCATCTCGATTACTCCGAGGCAGCGGCGGACCGCGCCTTCTCGTTCAGGATGGTCTGCACGCGCGCGGCATCCCGCCGGACATTGCGCATCTGGTGCGTGTTCTCGAGCTGGCCGGTGGCGCGCCGAAAGCGGAGGTTGAAGGCCTCCTTGCGCAAGCCTTCCAGCTGCTCGCGCAGCTGCTCCGGCGTCTTGTCCCTGAGATCGGCAGCTTTCATGCCCACACTCTCCGCCCGTCCGTTTGTCGGCGCCCCTGCGCCCGAAATATCTTCGGCCCGCGCCCCTCGGGCGCAGGCCCCATCGTCACCAGTCTTCGCGGACGACGATCCGGCTCTTGATCGGCAGCTTCATCGCCGCGAGTCGGAGCGCCTCCCTTGCCACAGGCTCGGCCACGCCGTCAATCTCGAACATGATGCGGCCGGGCTTGACCTTGGCGGCCCAGTACTCGACCGAGCCCTTGCCCTTGCCCATGCGCACCTCGGTCGGCTTCTGCGTGACCGGCACGTCGGGGAAGATGCGGATCCAGACGCGGCCCTGGCGCTTCATGTGGCGCGTCATGGCGCGCCGCGCCGCCTCGATCTGGCGGGCGGTAACGCGGTCGGGCTCGACGGCCTTGAGGCCGAAGGTGCCGAAGTTCAGGTCGAACCCACCCTTGGCCTCGCCATGGATGCGGCCCTTGAACATCTTGCGGAACTTCGTGCGCTTTGGCTGCAGCATCTCGTCTACTCCTCAGGCCGCTCTTCAGCGGGCCGGCATCCGCTCGCGGTCGCGACCGCCGGGCCGGCCGCCGCCTTCCTGCATCTCGGACTGGCGCTTGTCGCGCGCCTGCGGGTCGTGGTCCATGATCTCGCCTTTGAAGATCCAGACCTTGACGCCGATCTGGCCATAGGCGGTGAAGGCCTCGGCCATCGCATAGTCAATGTCGGCGCGCAATGTGTGCAGCGGCACGCGGCCCTCGCGATACCACTCGGTCCGCGCGATCTCCGCTCCGCCCAGGCGCCCTGCGCAGTTGATGCGGATGCCCTGTGCACCCATGCGCATGGCGTTCTGCACGGCGCGCTTCATGGCGCGGCGGAAGCTGACGCGGCGCTCGAGCTGCTGGCAGACGTTCTCGGCCACCAGCTGCGCGTCGATCTCCGGCCGCCGGATCTCGACGATGTTGAGGTGCAGCTCGGACTTGGTCAGCGCCGCCACCTTCTTGCGCAGGTTCTCGATATCGGCGCCCTTCTTGCCGATGATGACGCCCGGGCGCGCCGTGTAGATCGTCACCCGGCACTTGCGGTGCGGGCGCTCGATCACGACGCGGCTGACGCCGGCCTGCGCCGCCTCCTTCTTGATGAAGGCGCGGATCTTCAGGTCCTCGTGCAGCAGGTCGCCATACTCCTTGGTGTTGGCGTACCAGCGGCTGTCCCAGGTGCGGTTGATCTGCAGGCGCAGGCCGACCGGGTTGATCTTGTGTCCCATCAGACCTGCTCCTCTATCTGGCGAACCTTGATCGTCAGCTGGCTGAACGGCTTCTCGATGCGGCCGAACCGGCCGCGCGCGCGGGGCCGGCCGCGCTTGATGATCAGGTTCTTGCCGACATAGGCCTCGGCCACCACCAGCTCGTCCACGTCCAGCCCGTGATTGTTCTCGGCGTTGGCGATCGCCGACTGCAGCGTCTTGCGCACGTCGTTGGCGATGCGCCGCTTGGACAGCACGAGCGCGTTCAGCGCCCGATCGACCGGCATCCCGCGGATCATCTCGGCCACGAGGTTCAGCTTCTGCGGGCTCGTCTTCAGCATGCGCGCGGTCGCGATCGCCTCGTTGTCGGCGGCGCGGCGCGGGTTCTTTTCCTTGGCCATCCTTACCTCCGCCTCGCCTTCTTGTCGGCGGCGTGGCCGTAATAGGTCCGCGTCGGCGAGAACTCGCCGAACTTGTGGCCGATCATCTCCTCGGAGACGTTGACCGGGATGTGCTTCTTGCCGTTGTAGACGCCGAACGTCAGGCCGACGAACTGCGGCAGGATGGTAGAGCGGCGCGACCAGATCTTGATGACCTCGTTGCGGCCCGACTCGCGCACCTTCTCGGCTTTCTTCAGCACGTAGGAGTCGACGAACGGCCCCTTCCAGATGGAACGTGGCATTTACGCGCTCCCTTACTTCTTCTTCCGCGCATGGCGCGAGCGCAGGATGAACTTCGTGGTGGCCTTGTTGCTGCGGGTCTTGCGGCCCTTGGTCGGCTTGCCCCAGGGCGTGACCGGATGCCGGCCGCCGCTGGTGCGGCCTTCGCCGCCGCCATGCGGGTGGTCGATCGGGTTCATCGCGACGCCGCGGACCGAAGGCCTGACGCCCTTGTGGCGCATGCGCCCGGCCTTGCCGAAGTTCTGGTTCGAGTTGTCAGGGTTCGACACCGCGCCGACCGTCGCCATGCACTCCTGGCGCACGACGCGCAGCTCGCCCGAGCTCAGCCGGATCTGCGCATAGCCGCCATCGCGCCCGACGAACTGGGCATAGGTTCCCGCCGCCCGCGCGACCTGACCGCCACGGCCGGGCTTCAGCTCGATGTTGTGCACGATCGTGCCAACCGGCATGCCCGTGAACGGCATCGCGTTGCCGGGCTTGATGTCGACCCTGGCGCCCGAGACGACCTTGTCGCCCGCGGCCAGCCGCTGCGGCGCCAGGATATAGGCCTGCTCGCCGTCGTCATAGCGGATCAGCGCCAGGAACGCCGTCCGGTTCGGATCGTATTCCAGCCGTTCCACGGTCGCCGGCACGTCGTATTTGCGCCGCCGGAAATCGACGACGCGGTAGAGCTTCTTCGCCCCGCCGCCGCGCCGGCGCATGGTGATCCGTCCGGTGTTGTTGCGCCCGCCCTTGGACGTCAGCCCCTCGGTGAGGCGCTTGACCGGCCGGCCCTTCCAAAGCTCCGAACGGTCGATCAGAACCAGCCCGCGCTGGCCCGGCGTCGTCGGGTTGTATGTTCTCAACGCCATCTTGCTGTCTTCCGTCTGCTTCTAGTCAGTCCCCGGGGCTCTGCTCAGAGGCCCGTCGTCACGTCGATCATGTGGCCCTCTTCAAGGGTCACATACGCCTTCTTCACATCCTTGCGGCTGCCGAGGCGGCCGCGGAAGCGCTTGATCTTGCCCTTGGTGACGGTCGTGTTGACGGCCTTCACCTTGACGTTGAAGAGCGTCTCGACCGCCTCGCGGATCAGCGGCTTGGTCGCGTCGATCGCCACCTCGAACACCAGCGCGTTCGCCTCGGAGGCCATCGTCGCCTTCTCGGTGATCACGGGCTTGCGGATCACCTCGTAGAGTTCCGCCCTGCTCGTCATGCCAGCCGCGCCTCCAGCGCCTCGACGCCCGCGCGGGTCAGCACCAGCGTCTTGTGGTTCAGGATATCGTAGACGTTGGCGCCAATGCTGGGCAGCACGTGCACCGCGGACAGGTTACGCGCGGCACGCGCGAAGTTGCCGTCGAGCTCGGGCCCGTCGATGACCAGCGCCTTGGACCAGCCGAGCCGCTCGGCCGCATCGGCCAGCGCCTTGGTCTTGGGCTCGGCCAGCACCGCGCGGTCGAGCACGATCAGCTCGCCAGCCTTGGCCTTGGCCGAGAGCGCCATCTTCAGCCCCAGCGCCCGCACCTTCTTCGGCAGGTCGTGCGCATGGCTGCGCACCTGCGGACCGTGCGCGGTGCCGCCCTTGCGGAAGATGTTGGCGCCGCGGTCGCCGTGCCGGGCGTTGCCAGTGCCCTTCTGCTTGTAGATCTTCTTGGTCGAGTACGCCGTCTCGCCGCGCGACTTGGTTTTGTGCGTGCCGGCCTGCTTCTTCGCGCGCTGCCAGCGCACGACGCGATGCAGGATGTCGGCGCGCGGCTCGACGCCGAAGATCGCGTCGGCGAGGTCGATCTCGCCGGCCGATCCCGCGTCGATTCCTACGACTTCGATCTTCATTTGTCCTCGCCTCCCGCCGGCGTCTCTCCGTCGCCGCCCTTGAGGTCGGCCTCGGCCTCCTTCAGCGCCGCCTCCTGCGCCGCGGCCTCCTCGGCCTGCCGCTGCGCCTCGGCCTCGGCCGCCTCGGCGGCCGCCTGGGCCGCCGCTTCCTCGGCGATGCGCGCGGCCTCGTCGGCCCGCGACTTGGTCGCCGCCGGCAGGATGACGTTCTCAGGGACCGGCTTCTTGACCGCGTCCTTGATCATGACCCAGCCGCCCTTGGCCCCTGGCACCGCGCCCTTGACCATGATCAGCCCGCGGGCCGCATCGGTCTTGACGACCTGCAGGTTCTGCACGGTGACGCGCTCGGCCCCCATGTGGCCGGCCATCTTCTTGCCCTTGAAGACCTTGCCCGGGTCCTGCCGGCCGCCCGTCGAGCCGTGGCTCCGGTGGCTGATCGAGACGCCGTGCGTGGCCCGCAGGCCGCCGAAATTGTGCCGCTTCATCGCGCCGGCAAAGCCCTTGCCGATCGAGGTCCCGGCGATGTCGACGAACTGCCCCTCGAAATAGTGGTCGGCGGTGATCTCCTCGCCCACCTCGATGAGGTTGTCCGCGCTGACGCGGAACTCGACCAGCTGGCGCTTCGGCTCGACATTCGCCTTGGCGAAGTGGCCGCGCATCGGCTGGGTCGTGTTCTTGGCCTTCGCCGCGCCTGCGCCGAGCTGGACGGCCGTGTAGCCGTCCTTCTCGGCGGTGCGCTGCGCGACCACCTGGCAGCCCTCCATCTGGAGGACCGTGACCGGGACCTGCCGCCCGTCCTCGGTGAAGAGGCGGGTCATGCCCAGCTTCTTCGCTATGACACCCGAGCGCATCGAGGCCCTCCTAGAGCTTGATCTCCACGTCGACGCCGGCGGCGAGATCGAGCTTCATCAGCGCGTCCACCGTCTGCGGAGTTGGGTCGACGATGTCGAGCAACCGCTTATGCGTGCGGATCTCGAACTGCTCCCGGCTCTTCTTGTCGACATGGGGGCCCCGCAGGACCGTGAATTTCTCGATCTTGTTCGGCAGCGGGATCGGGCCGCGCACCTCGGCGCCCGTCCGCTTGGCCGTGTTGACGATCTCCAGCGTGCTGGCGTCGAGCACGCGGTGATCGAAGGCCTTCAGCCGAATTCGAATGTTCTGACCTTGCATCGTCCTGCCTCTCGGGGGCCGCGACCGGGCCGGGGTCATCCCCGGCCCGTCTTGTCCGCTGCTACTCGATGATCTTCGAGACGACGCCGGCGCCGACCGTGCGGCCGCCCTCGCGGATGGCGAAGCGCAGCTTCTCCTCCATGGCGATCGGCTGGATCAGGTTGACGACGAAGCTGATGTTGTCGCCAGGCATGACCATCTCGGTGCCCGAGGGCAGCTCGACCGTGCCGGTCACGTCCGTCGTCCGGAAGTAGAACTGCGGCCGGTAGTTCGAGAAGAACGGCGTGTGCCGGCCGCCCTCTTCCTTCGTGAGAATGTAGGCCTCGGCCTCGAACTTGGTGTGCGGCGTGACCGAGCCCGGCTTGCACAGCACCTGGCCGCGCTCGACGTCCTCGCGGCCGATGCCGCGCAGCAGCGCGCCGATGTTGTCGCCGGCCTCGCCCCGGTCGAGCAGCTTGCGGAACATCTCGACGCCCGTGCAGGTGGTCTTCTTGGTGTCGCGGATGCCGACGATCTCGACCTCCTCGCCGACCGTGATGACGCCGCGCTCGACGCGGCCCGTCACCACCGTGCCGCGGCCGGAAATCGAGAACACGTCCTCGATCGGCATCAGGAACGGCTGGTCGATCGGCCGGTCGGGGGTCGGGATGTACTCGTCGACCGCCTTGATCAGCTCGCGGATCGAGTTCTCGCCGATCTCGGGGTCGCGGCCCTCGAGCGCGGCCAGCGCCGAGCCCTTGATGATCGGGATGTCGTCGCCAGGGAACTCGTAGCTCGACAGGAGCTCGCGCACCTCCATCTCGACGAGCTCGAGCAGCTCCTCGTCATCGACCTGGTCGACCTTGTTGAGGTAGACGACCAGCGACGGCACGCCGACCTGGCGCGCCAAGAGGATGTGCTCGCGCGTCTGCGGCATCGGCCCGTCGGCCGCCGAGCAGACCAGGATCGCGCCGTCCATCTGCGCCGCGCCCGTGATCATGTTCTTCACATAGTCGGCATGGCCCGGGCAGTCGACATGCGCATAGTGCCGGTTCGGGCTCTCGTATTCGACATGCGCCGTCGAGATCGTGATGCCGCGCGCCTTCTCCTCCGGCGCCGCGTCGATCTGGTCGTACGCCTTGAACTCGCCGAAATACTTGGTGATCGCCGCCGTCAGCGTCGTCTTGCCATGGTCGACATGGCCGATCGTGCCCACATTCACGTGCGGCTTGTTCCGCTCGAACTTCGCTTTGCCCATCTCATTGGCCTCCGGTTCTCTTCAGGCGCGTTGCGGCCCGGGTCTCGTGATCAGGCGTACTTCGCCTGGATTTCCTGGCTGATGTTCGACGGCACCGGCTCGTAGTGGTCGAACTGCATGGTGAACTGCGCGCGCCCCTGGCTCATCGAGCGGAGCGTGTCGACATATTTGAACATGTTGGCCAGCGGCACGAAGGCGCTGATGACGCTGGCATTGCCGCGCATCTCCTGGCCCTGCATCTGGCCGCGCCGGCTGGTCAGGTCGCCGATGATCGAGCCGGTGAACTCTTCCGGCGTCACGACCTCGACCTTCATGATCGGCTCGAGCAGCTTGGCGCCCGCCTTCTTCAGCCCGTCGCGCATTGCCGCGCGCGACGCGATCTCGAAGGCCAGCACCGACGAGTCGACGTCGTGATAGGCACCGTCGATCAGAGCCACCTTGAAGTCGATCACCGGGAAGCCGGCGAGAGGCCCGCTGTCCATGACCGACTTGATGCCCTTCTCGACGCCCGGCACGTACTCCTTGGGCACCGAGCCGCCGACGATCTTGCTCTCGAAGCTGTAGCCCTCGCCGGGTTCGGTCGGCGTGATCACGAGCTTGACGCGCGCGAACTGGCCCGAGCCGCCCGACTGCTTCTTGTGCGTGTAGTCGATCTCGGTCTCGTGGCTGATCGTCTCGCGATAGGCGACCTGCGGCGCGCCGACATTGGCCTCGACCTTGAACTCGCGCTTCAGGCGGTCGACCAGGATGTCGAGGTGGAGCTCGCCCATGCCCTTCATGATGGTCTGCCCGCTCTCGGGGTCGGATTCGACACGGAAGGACGGGTCCTCGGCAGCCAGCCGCTGCAGGCCCTGGCTCATCTTCTCCTGGTCGGCCTTGGTCTTCGGCTCGACGGCAATCTCGATGACCGGCTCGGGGAAGGTCATGGTCTCGAGCACCACCGGCTGCGACTGGTCGCAGAGCGTGTCGCCCGTCGTCGTGTCCTTCAGCCCGGCCAGCGCGATGATGTCGCCGGCGAACGCCTCGTCGATCTCCTCGCGGCTGTTGGCGTGCATCATCATCATGCGGCCGATGCGCTCGCGCTTGCCCTTGGTCGCGTTCAGGATCTGCGTGCCCTTGCTGATGTGGCCGGAATAGATCCGGGTGAACGTCAGCGAGCCGACGAACGGGTCGTTCATGATCTTGAACGCCAGGCCCGCGAACGGCTGAGCGTCGTCAGCCCGACGCGCAACGTTGCGCGTCTCGGTCTCGTCGCCCGGCTTGAAGCCCATATAGGGCGGCACGTCGAGCGGCCCCGGCAGGTAGTCGATGACCGCGTTCAGCAGCGGCTGCACGCCCTTGTTCTTGAAGGCCGAGCCGCAGAGAACGGGCACGAACGACATCGAAAGCGTGCCCTTGCGGACGAGCCGGCGCAGCGTATCGACATCGGGCTCCTCGCCCTCGAGATACTTCTCGACCCACTCGTCTTCCTGCTCGACGACGACCTCGATCAGCTTCTGCCGCCACTCCTCGGCCTGCTCCTTGAGCTCGGGCCGGATGTCGTTCAGCACCCAGCTCGCGCCGAGATCCTCGCCCTTCCAGACCCATTCCTGCATGGTGATCAGCGAGATCAGGCCCTCGAACTCGCCCTCTGAGCCGATCGGCAGCTGGATCGGCACGGGCGTGGCGCCCGTGCGGTCCTTGATCATGCGCACGCAGTTGAAGAAGTCGGCGCCGATCTTGTCCATCTTGTTGACGAAGACGATGCGCGGCACCTTGTAGCGGTCGGCTTGGCGCCAGACGGTCTCGGTCTGGGGTTCGACGCCCTGGTTGGCGTCGAGCACGCAGACGGCGCCATCGAGCACGGCAAGCGAGCGCTCGACCTCGATGGTGAAGTCGACGTGGCCCGGCGTGTCGATGATGTTGAAGCGGAACTTGGCCTCGTCCGGCGTGTCGCCATAGCCGCCGATCGGCGTCGCGCCGTCCTCGGTGCGGAACCAGAAGGTCGTCGTCGCGGCGGACGTGATCGTGATGCCGCGCTCCTGCTCCTGCTCCATCCAGTCCATGGTGGCGGCGCCGTCATGGACCTCGCCGATCTTGTGCGCCTTGCCGGTGTAATAGAGAATCCGCTCGGTGCAGGTCGTCTTGCCTGCATCGATATGCGCCATGATGCCGAAATTGCGGTACCGGTCGAGCGAGTATTGGCGGGCCATGTCAGTGTCCTCCGGCGAGTTCGGTTACCATCGGTAGTGGCTGAAGGCCTTGTTGGCCTCGGCCATCTTGTGCGTGTCCTCGCGCTTCTTCACGGCCGTGCCGCGGTTGTTCGCGGCGTCCATGAGCTCGGCGGCGAGCCGCTCCTCCATGGTGTTCTCGTTGCGATTGCGCGACGCGGTGATGAGCCAGCGCAGCGCCAGCGCCTCGCGGCGTTCGGGCCGCACCTCGACCGGCACCTGGTAGGTGGCGCCGCCGACCCGGCGGGAGCGCACCTCGACCGACGGCTTGATGTTGTCGAGCGCCTCGTGGAACACCTCCACGGGCTCGCGGCGGACGCGGTTCTGCACCCGGTCGAGCGCACCGTAGACGATGCTCTCGGCGACGGACTTCTTGCCGTCGTGCATCAGGTTGTTCATGAACTTGGACAGCACGCGGTCGCCGAACTTCGGGTCCGGCAGGATCTCGCGCTTCTCAGCCCTGTGGCGCCTGGACATGCGCTGGTCTCCTTACTTCGGCCGCTTGGCGCCGTATTTCGAACGGCGCTGCTTGCGGTCCTTGACGCCCTGGGTGTCGAGCACGCCGCGCAGGATGTGGTAGCGCACGCCCGGCAAATCCTTGACGCGGCCGCCACGGATCAGGACCACCGAGTGCTCCTGCAGGTTGTGGCCCTCGCCCGGGATGTAGCTGATCACCTCGAAGCCGTTCGTCAGGCGCACCTTCGCGACCTTGCGCAGCGCCGAGTTCGGCTTCTTCGGGGTGGTCGTGTAGACGCGCGTGCAGACGCCCCGCTTCTGCGGGCAGGACTGCAGGTGCATCGCCTTCTGTCGCTTCACTTTCGGCTGCCGGGGCTTCCGGATCAGCTGCTGGATCGTCGGCATGCGCGCCTTTTCCTCGTCGCTCGTCTCATCATGTCGGTCGCGTTTCGCCGGAGGCCCGGAAAACGCCAAGCCCCGCAAGTCCCGCGATCGGTTCCTGCGGAGGCATACAGAGGACCTGGGACGATGCCCCGGGTCGTGCACTTGTCCTGTCAGGGCTAACCTGTCAGCCCGCCGCGCCCAGCAGCAGCAGGGGTGGCGGAAAGTGCGCGGAACATACGCACCGCCCCCCGGGGGGTCAAGGGCGAAATGCCTGGAAATCGGCGGCGGAGTCTGGGGTCAGAAATCCAGCAGGTCGGCGTATTCCTCGAGCGCCAGCCGCCAGCGCGCGAAGGCGTCGCGAAGGTTCTCCTTCGGCACGCCGCCGACGAGCGTGACCGGGTAGTCGAGCACCGCCCGGTTGTCCTCGTCGAGCCAGGCCCGGCCGAACACCTTCTCCCTGTTCCATCTGGCGAAGAGTTTCGGCTTCGGGGGCTTGGCGTGCCATTCCTTGCGCGACAGCCGGACCTCGAACAGGATCCTGTCGCAGTTCCGCCCGAGCCAGCAGCCGTAGAAGTCGACGCGATAGGGCAGCCCGTCGACCGTACCCTCGATCTGCGGGTCCTTCATTGCGTCCCGGCCGACCTCGGCCGGGCCGAACTCGCGGGCAATGTGGATGATCTCCCAAGGGTCCGCATAGACGAGATCGGCGGCTCCGACCCGGCCCGTGGAGAGCAGCGAGGAGCGCGAGGCAGGCCGCCGCGGCGCTCGGCATCGAAAAATATGAGCCAATTCGTTGCATCGCGCGAATCGACTGTGCTTCCAATTCCATCGTTCCAACGACGGAAGATAACGCACCGGACTTCTCCGATGGGTAAACGGCGCACGGAGTGCACTGGCATGGAGCCTGGATCTCACGCCCGTGGAAGCGGATCGCCTTCCCGAGCATCAGGTCCTCCGGTGATCGACCCGAACGGCCAGCGGCCAACGGTTTCGTTCTGATCAACGGCCCGGACCTCGGTCCTTCTTTTTCAAAGGCTTGGGTCGGCGTCCACGCGTGGACGGAGCGTGAGCCGGCCGTCAAACTCCGCTCAGGACGGCGAGCCGAACATCCGGAGTGCGCATGGGTACCCTGCCGATGGCGCAATCCATCGCGTTCAGCAGCCCGCCGGCGGCAAGAAAACCCGGGCCGAGGGTGCGGCCCGGGTTGTTGTCTCGTCAGGAGCGACGTCGCTCAGAGGATGTCGTCGAAGCCGCCGCCGCCGGCGGGCACTCGCGCATCCTCCTCGGGCTCGATCACGTCGAGGCCGCCGGCGCCCGCCTCGACCGCCGCCTGGCGCTCGGCCAGGACCTTGCGGTCGCGGCCCTGCGCCTCGAGCTTGATGCGCGTCGTGGCGCCGCCGGTGCCGGCCGGGATGAGCCGGCCGACGATGACGTTCTCCTTGAGCCCGATCAGCTTGTCGCGCTTGCCCTGGACCGAGGCCTCGGTCAGCACCCGCGTCGTCTCCTGGAACGAAGCCGCCGAGATGAACGACCGCGTCTGCAGGCTGGCCTTGGTGATGCCCAGCAGCACGGGCGCCCCGGTCGCGGGCCTGCGGCCCTCGGCCTCGGCCTTGGCGTTCATCTCATCGAGCTCGGCCCTGTCGACCTGCTCGCCTTTCAGCAGGGTCGTCTCGCCGCCGTCCGAGATTTCCACCTTCTGCAGCATCTGCCGGACGATCACCTCGATGTGCTTGTCGTTGATCTTAACGCCCTGCAACCGATAGACGTCCTGGACCTCCTTGATCAGGTAGCCCGCCAGCGCCTCGATCCCCAGGATCGCGAGGATGTCATGCGGCGCCGGGTTGCCGTCCATGATGTACTCGCCCTTCTGGATCACATCGCCTTCCTGGACGGTGATGTGCTTGCCCTTCGGGATCAGGTACTCGCGAGGCTCGACGGCCTCGTCATGCGGCTTGAGCACGATGCGGCGCTTGTTCTTGTAGTCCTTCTCGAAGTGCACCGTGCCGTCGATCTCGGCGATGATCGCGTGGTCCTTGGGCCTGCGCGCCTCGAACAGCTCCGCCACCCGCGGCAGACCGCCGGTGATGTCCTTGGTCTTGGCGCCCTCGCGCGGGATGCGCGCGATGACCGAGCCGGCCCTGATCTCCTCGCCGTCCTCGACCGAGAGGATCGCGTCGACGGACATGAAGTAGTGGGCCGGGTTGCCGCTATCGAGCCGCACCGCGTTGCCTTCGGCATCGACGATCGTGATCGCCGGACGGAGCTCGTTGCCCTTGGGCGCCGAACGCCAGTCCGAGACGATGCGGCGCGAGATGCCCGTCGCGTCGTCCGTCTCCTCGCGGGTGGTGAGCCCAAGCTCGAGGTCGACATACTTCGCGAGGCCGCCCTTCTCGGCGATGATCGGCAGCGTGTACGGGTCCCACTCGGCCAGCCGGTGGCCCCGGCCGACCTCTGCGCCCTCCTTGACCAGCAGCTTCGAGCCGAAGGTCAGCTTGTGCGTCGCCCGCTCGCGACCCTGCTCGTCGACGATCGCGATCTGCATGTTGCGCGCCATCACGATCGATGTCGCCATCGGCGTTGGTCAGCACGGACCCGTTGCGCAGCTCGACACGGCCTTCCTGCGTCGAACTCGAGGAACGAGTTGTCCGAGACGTTGGCCGCGCCGCCGATGTGGAACGTCCGCATCGTCAGCTGCGTGCCCGGCTCACCGATCGACTGGGCGGCGATGATGCCGACCGCCTCGCCGACATTGACCGGCGTGCCGCGGGCGAGGTCACGCCCATAGCAGGCGCCGCAGATGCCGTCCTCGGCCTCGCAGGTCAGCGGCGAGCGCACCTTGACCGTCTGGACCTTGGCCTCGTCGATGCGCATGGCATCGGCCTCGTCGATCAGCACGCCCTCGGGGTGGATCAGGTCGCCCGAGACCGGGTCGACGATGTCCTCGAGCGGCGTCCGGCCGAGCACCTGCTCGCCGATCGAGCTGATGACGTTGCCGCTGTCGATCACCGCCTCCTGCGTGATGCCGTTCTCGGTGCCGCAGTCCTCGATCTTGATGATGCAGTCCTGCGCCACGTCGACGAGCCGTCGGGTCAGGTAGCCCGAGTTCGCCGTCTTCAGCGCGGTGTCCGCCAGACCCTTGCGCGCGCCGTGCGTCGAGTTGAAGTACTCGAGCACGGTCAGGCCCTCCTTGAAGTTCGAGACGATCGGCGTCTCGATGATCTCGCCGGACGGCTTGGCCATCAGGCCGCGCATGGCGGCGAGCTGGCGCATCTGGGCCGGCGAGCCGCGGGCGCGGCTGACCGACATCATGTAGATCGAGTTCGGCTCCTTCTCGCGGCCGGTCTCCTCGTCGATCTGCACCGACGAGATCTCCTTCATCATCTCCTCGGCGACGCGATCGGTGCACTTGGCCCAGGTATCGACGACCTTGTTGTACTTCTCGCCCTGGGTGATCAGCCCGTCCAGGTACTGCTGCTCGAACTCGGCGACCTGGGCGCGCGTCTCCTCGACGATCTCCCACTTCTTCTGCGGGATGACCATGTCGTCCTTGCCGAACGAGATGCCGGCGCGGAACGCCTCGCGGAAGCCGAGCCCCATGATCTGGTCGCAGAAGATCACCGACTCCTTCTGCCCGCAGTGGCGGTAGACGGTGTCGATCAGCTCGCCGACCTCGCCCTTGCGCAGGACGCGGTTGATCAGGTCGAAGGGCACGTTCGGGTTGCGCGGCAGCAGGCTGGCGAGCTTCATCCGGCCGGCGGTCGTGTGGACGCGCTGGCGGATGGGCTTGCCCTCCTCGTCAACCGTGTCGAACCGGGTGACGATCTTGGTGTGCAGGTTGATCAGCCGCGCCTCGATCGCGTGCTCGATCTCGGCCATGTCCGCGAGCAGCATGCCCTCGTTCGGCTCGCCGCTCTTCTCGAGCGACAGATAGTAGAGGCCGAGAATCATGTCCTGCGACGGCACGATGATCGGCTTGCCGTTGGCCGGCGACAGCACGTTGTTCGTCGACATCATCAGGACGCGCGCTTCCAGCTGGGCCTCGAGGCTCAGGGGAACGTGCACGGCCATCTGGTCGCCGTCGAAGTCGGCGTTGAACGCGGCGCAGACCAGCGGGTGCAGCTGGATCGCCTTGCCCTCGATCAGCACCGGCTCGAACGCCTGGATGCCCAGGCGGTGCAGCGTCGGCGCCCGGTTCAGCAGCACCGGGTGCTCGCGGATCACCTCGTCGAGGATGTCCCAGACCTCCGGGCGCTCCTTCTCGACCAGCTTCTTGGCCTGCTTCACCGTGCTCGAGAGGCCCTTGGCATCCAGCCGCGAATAGATGAACGGCTTGAACAGCTCGAGCGCCATCTTCTTCGGCAGGCCGCACTGGTGCAGCTTGAGCTCGGGGCCCGTCACGATGACCGAGCGGCCCGAGAAGTCGACGCGCTTGCCGAGCAGGTTCTGGCGGAACCGGCCCTGCTTGCCCTTGAGCATGTCCGACAGCGACTTCAGCGGCCGCTTGTTGGCGCCCGTGATGACGCGCCCGCGCCGGCCGTTGTCGAACAGCGCGTCGACCGACTCCTGCAGCATGCGCTTTTCGTTGCGCACGATGATGTCGGGCGCGCGCAGCTCGATCAGCCGCTTCAGGCGATTGTTGCGGTTGATGACGCGGCGGTAGAGGTCGTTGAGGTCCGAGGTGGCGAACCGGCCGCCGTCCAGCGGCACCAGCGGGCGCAGCTCGGGCGGGATCACCGGAACCACGGTCAGCACCATCCACTCCGGACGGTTGCCGGAGTCGAGGAAGTTCTCGACCAGCTTCAGCCGCTTGATGATCTTTTTCGGCTTGAGCTCGCCGGTCGCTTCCTTCAGCTCTTCGCGCAGCCGCTCGGCTTCGGCCTCGAGGTCGATCGCCGCCAGCATCTCGCGGATGGCCTCGGCGCCGATGCCGGCGCGGAAGGCGTCCTCGCCGAACTCGTCCTGCTTGTCGAGGAACTCCTCCTCGGTCAGCAGCTGGCGATGCTGCAGGTCCGTCAGGCCCGGCTCGATGACGACGTACTGCTCGAAATAGAGGATGCGCTCGAGATCGCGCAGCGTCATGTCGACCATCAGGCCGATGCGCGAAGGCAGCGACTTGAGGAACCAGATGTGCGCGACGGGCGCCGCCAGCTGGATGTGGCCCATCCGCTCGCGCCGCACCTTCTGCAGCGTCACCTCGACGCCGCACTTCTCGCAGGTCACCCCGCGATACTTCATGCGCTTGTACTTGCCGCACAGGCACTCATAGTCCTTGATCGGCCCGAAGATCCGGGCGCAGAACAGGCCGTCGCGCTCCGGCTTGAAGGTCCGGTAGTTGATCGTCTCCGGCTTCTTGATCTCGCCGAACGACCAGCTGAGAATGCGCTCGGGGCTCGCCAGGCTGATCCGGATCTCCTCGAAGGTTTTCGGAGCCTCGGCCTGGTTGAAGATGTTGGTAAGTTCCTGGTTCATTCGTTTTCCTCCGGCCCCTACTTACACTCGACTATGAAGTTGTAAGTGGGCGCGGTTGCTCGTTCCACGGTGTCGAAGCCAGACGGGCAGAAACTTGCCGCTTTCCTTGAGCACTCTCCAGGCATCATCCCGAGGCCTGAGCACTTCATGACGTATGCCTGGTGTCCGGTCGGTCCGGTGATCGGACGCGGAGTTGGTTCCGCGCACCCCTGCAGACTGCAGCCAATCACCAGACCGACGAGGAGAGCCCCTCGGATTCCCATCAGACCTCCTCGTCGCCGTCCAAGAGCTCGACGTTCAGGCCGAGCGAGCGGATCTCCTTGACGAGGACGTTGAAGGACTCGGGGATGCCGGCCTCGAAATTGTCCTCGCCCTTGACGATCGACTCATAGACCTTGGTGCGGCCGGCGACGTCGTCAGACTTCACCGTCAGCATCTCCTGCAGCGTGTAGGCGGCGCCGTAGGCCTCGAGTGCCCAGACCTCCATCTCGCCGAAGCGCTGGCCGCCAAACTGCGCCTTGCCGCCCAGCGGCTGCTGCGTGACGAGGCTGTAGGGGCCCGTCGAGCGCGCGTGGATCTTGTCGTCCACCAGGTGGTGCAGCTTCAGCAGGTACTTGTAGCCGACCGTGACCTTCCGATTGAAGGCCTCGCCGGTGCGCCCGTCGAACAGCGTCACCTGCCCGGAGGCGTCGAGACCGGCCTTGATCAGGTACTCGGTCACGTCCGTCTCCTTTGCGCCGTCGAAGACCGGCGTGGCGATCGGGATGCCGCGGGTGACATTGCCGGCCGCCTCGACGATTTCGTCCTCCGACATCGCGGCCAGATGGTCCGAGACCTCGTCGCCATAGGCGGTCTGCATGGCCTGCTTAACGGGCGACAGATCGCCGTTGCGCTTATAGGCCTCGAGCGACTCCTCGATGGTTCGGCCAAGATTGGCGCAGGCCCAGCCGAGGTGCGTCTCTAGGATCTGCCCGACGTTCATGCGCGAGGGCACGCCCAGCGGGTTCAGCACCAGGTCGATCGGCGTCCCGTCCTCGAGGAACGGCATGTCCTCCTCGGGCACCACGCGAGAGACGACGCCCTTGTTGCCGTGACGGCCGGCCATCTTGTCGCCCGGCTGCAGCTTGCGCTTCACCGCAACGAACACCTTGACCATCTTCATGCCGCCCGGCGGCAGGTCGTCGCCGCGCCGGACCTTTTCGACCTTGTCCTCGAAGCGCGCCTCGAGCACCCGCTTGGCCTGCTGGTATTGGCTGTTCAGCGCCTCGACGCCTTGCGCGTCGGCCTCCTCGGGCAGGGCAAGCTGCCACCACTGGCCGCGGCTCAGCGTGCCGAGCAGTTCCTCGGTGATCTCGGTCTTCGGCTTGACGCCCTTCGGACCCTTCACCGCGGTCTTGCCGAGGATCATCTCGCGCAGACGCGCATAGATGTTGCGCTCCAGGATCTCGAGCTCGTCGTCCCGGTCACGGGCCAGCCGCTCGATCTCCTCGCGCTCGATCTGCAGCGCGCGCTCGTCCTTGTCGACGCCGTGCCGGTTGAAGACGCGGACCTCGACGACGGTGCCGAAATCGCCCGGCGGCATGCGCAGGGACGTGTCGCGCACATCGGACGCCTTCTCGCCGAAGATGGCGCGGAGCAGCTTTTCCTCCGGCGTCATCGGGCTCTCGCCCTTGGGCGTGATCTTGCCGACCAGGATGTCGCCCGGCTGGACCTCGGCGCCGATATAGACGATCCCCGCCTCGTCGAGGTTGCGCAGCGCCTCCTCGCCGACATTGGGGATGTCGCGGGTGATCTCCTCGGGCCCGAGCTTGGTGTCGCGGGCCATGACCTCGTATTCCTCGATGTGGATCGAGGTGAACACGTCGTCCTTGGCGATCCGCTCCGAGATCAGGATCGAGTCCTCGTAGTTGTAGCCGTTCCACGGCATGAAGGCGACGAGCGCGTTCCGCCCGAGCGCCAGCTCGCCCAGATCGGTCGACGGCCCGTCGGCGATCACGTCGCCCTTGGTCACCCGGTCACCCACCTTCACCAGCGGGCGCTGGTTGATGCAGGTGTTCTGGTTCGAGCGCTGGAACTTGCGCAGGCGATAGATGTCGACGCCCGGATCGCCGATCTCCATCTGATCGGTGACGCGCACGACGATACGGGTGGCGTCGACCTGGTCGATCACGCCGCCGCGCCGCGCGGTGATCGCGGCGCCCGAGTCGCGCGCGACCCGGCCTTCCATGCCCGTGCCGATGAAGGGCGCGTCCGCCTTGAGCAGCGGCACGGCCTGGCGCTGCATGTTCGAGCCCATCAGCGCCCGGTTGGCGTCGTCGTTCTCGAGGAACGGGATCAACGCCGCCGCGACCGACACCAGCTGCTTGGGGCTGACGTCGATCAGCGTGATGTTCTCCTTCGGGCTCAGCATGAAGTCGCCACCCTTGCGGGTCGAGACGAGGTCGTTCTGGAACGTGCCGTCCTCGTTCAGCCGCGCGTTCGCCTGCGCGACCGTGTGGCGCATCTCCTCGGTGGCCGAGAGGTAGACGACCTCGTCCGTCACCTTGCCGTCGACCACGCGCCGGTACGGCGTCTCGATGAAGCCGTACTTGTTGACGCGCGCAAAGCTCGCCAGCGAGTTGATGAGGCCGATGTTCGGCCCTTCCGGCGTCTCGATCGGGCACATGCGGCCATAATGCGTCGGGTGCACGTCGCGCACCTCGAAGCCCGCCCGCTCGCGCGTCAGGCCGCCAGGCCCCAGCGCCGAGAGGCGCCGCTTGTGCGTGACCTCGCTCAGCGGGTTCGTCTGGTCCATGAACTGGCTCAGCTGCGACGAGCCGAAGAACTCGCGCACCGCCGCCGCCGCCGGCTTGGCGTTGATCAGGTCCTGCGGCATGACGGTGTCGATCTCGACCGAGCTCATGCGCTCGCGGATCGCCCGCTCCATGCGCAGCAGGCCGACGCGGTACTGGTTCTCCATCAGCTCGCCGACGGACCGCACGCGCCGGTTGCCGAGATGGTCGATGTCGTCCACCTCGCCCCGACCGTCCCGCAGGTCGACCAGCGCCTTGATCACCGCCAGGATGTCCTCGCGGCGCAGCGTGCGCTGCGTGTCGGGCGCATCCAGCTCGAGGCGCATGTTCATCTTGACCCGGCCGACGGCCGAGAGGTCATAGCGCTCGGGGTCGAAGAACAGCGACTGGAACATCGTCTCGGCCGCCTCGACCGTCGGCGGCTCGCCCGGCCGCATGACGCGGTAGATGTCCATCAGCGCCGAGCCGCGGTCGCGGTTCTTGTCCATCGCCATGGTGTTGCGGATGTACGCGCCGACCGAGATGTTATCGACGTCCAGCGTCTCGATCGTCTCGATGCCCGCGTCGATCAGCGCCTGGACGTTCTCTGCGTCGAGCGCGTCGCCCGCCTCGACATAGATGAGGCCCGTTTTCTCATTGATCACGTCGACGGCGGCAAAGCGGCCATAGATGGCCTCGAAGGGCGCCAGCACGTGCTCGACGCCCTCGTCGGCGATCTTGCGCAGCGAGCGCGGCGTCAGCTTCTGGCCGGCCTTGGCGACGACTTCTCCGCTCGCCGCGTCGACCAGATCATAGGCGGGCGACGAGCCCTTCAGCCGATCGACATTGAACGGCACGGCCCAGCCTTCGCCCTGCCGGCGATAGGGGACGCGCTTGAAGAAGTGGTCGCAGATCGCTTCCTGATCGAGGCCGAGCGCGTAGAGCATCGTCGTCACCGGCAGCTTGCGGCGCCGGTCGATGCGGACATAAACGATGTCCTTGGCGTCGAACTCGAAGTCGAGCCAGGACCCGCGATAGGGGATCACGCGCGACGCGAACAGCAGCTTGCCGCTGGAATGCGTCTTGCCCTTGTCGTGGTCGAAGAAGACGCCGGGCGAGCGGTGCATCTGGCTGACGATGACGCGCTCGGTGCCGTTGACGATGAAGGTGCCGTTCGGCGTCATGAGCGGCATGTCGCCCATGTAGACGTCCTGCTCCTTGATGTCCTTGACGGACTTGGCGCCGGTGTCCTCGTCCACCTCGAACACGATGAGCCGCAGCGTGACCTTCAGCGGCGCGCTGTAGGTCATGTCGCGCTGCTGGCACTCCTCGACATCGTATTTCGGCGCCTCGAGCTCGTAGCGAACGAACTCGAGTACCGCGGTCTCGTTGAAGTCCTTGATCGGAAAGACCGACTGGAAGACGCCCTGGATGCCCTCGCCATCGAGCGGCTGAACCTGATCCCCGCTCTCCAGGAACAGGTCGTAAGAGCTCTTCTGAACCTCTATCAGGTTCGGCATGTCCGCGACTTCGCGGATCTTTCCGAAATGCTTACGAATACGCTTCCTTCCGGAAAACATCTCGCCCATACGTTTCCTCGATCATCCTTAGGCAGAACCGCGGCCGGCGGGTAATCGGCCACGCGCTCGTTCTGTTCGCCTCAATCGGGTGGTCCAATACATTCGTCGACGGCCCCCCGCCGACGCTTCCCGGACCTTTCCGCGCCGTCCGGGAGCCCGTGACGCTATAGGTCACGGGCCCCGGGGCGAAGCGGCAGCCGCGCGAGACGACGCACGGCCCTTACGTTTTTCAGGTGAGGGCCGCACTTAAGCAGCGCGGCCCCCGAGTTCAAGAGCCTCAGCGCAGCTCGACCTTGGCGCCGGCCTCTTCCAGCTTCTTCTTGATGGACTCGGCTTCGTCCTTGGAGACGGCCTCCTTGACGGCCTTGCCGCCGGCCTCGACCAGATCCTTCGCCTCTTTCAGGCCCAGCGCGGTGATCGCGCGGACCTCCTTGATGACGTTGATCTTCTTGTCGCCGGCCTCGAGCAGGATGACGTCGAACTCGGTCTTCTCCTCCTCGGCCGCGGCGGCGGCGCCGCCCGGCGCGCCGGCGGCGGGGCCGGCCATCATCACGGCGCCGCCGGCGGCGGGCTCGATGCCGTACTTGTCCTTGAGCAGGTCCTTGAGCTGCGACGCCTCGAGCAGCGTCAGGCCCACGATCTGTTCGGCGAGTTCTTCAATGTTAGCCATGGTTTTCGTTTCCGTTCCGTCAGTGATGTGGGGGTCCGGCCTGTGCCGGCCCTCGGGTCACAGTTCAGGCCGCCTCCGCCTCGCCTTGGCCTTCCGCGATCGTCGCCAGGCATCCGGCGATGTTCGCGGCGGGCGAGGTGATGGCACGCACCAGGTTCCCCGCCGGGGCGCCGATCATGCCGACGATCGTCGCGATGAGCTCTTCGCGCGACGGCATCTCCGACACAGCCTTGACGCCTTGGGGGTCCAGCACCGTGGATCCCATCGCGCCGCCAACGACCTCCAGTTTCCTGTTGTCCCTGGCATAGGCCTCGACGACTTTCGCCGCCGCGACGGGGTCCTCGGAATATGCGAGCACCATCTGGCCCTTGAGGTACTTGCCCATGCCTTCGCAGGGCTTGCCCTCCAGGGCGATCCTGGCGAGCCTGTTCTTGGCGACGCGGACGCCTCCGCCGGCCGCACGCATGCGGTTGCGGAACTCCGTCATCTCTGCGACCGAGAGGCCGGCGTATTGTGCGACGACAATCACGCCAGAGTCCGCAAAGATGTTGCCGAGCTCGCCGACAACCTCTTCCTTTTGGGCTCTATCCACTCTCTTGCTCCAAGTTTGGGGCGCCTTGCGGCCCCCCGGCTCTCGTCTGCACCGGCCGCGCCTGGGCGCCCGGTGCGGCTCTGGTTCCGTCCAGGGAACCGGCCAGGATCACGGGCCCCGCCTGCGGGGCACGGAAATCTTGCCACTTCCCCGTCTATGGCAGGCCTTATCCGGTCTCCCCGATCGGGTTTTCCGGCGCCCGCCGTCTCGGACGGCCGGAGGGTCGCCCCTCCGTGGTCTCCCGCCTTGCGGGCGGGATCTCGTTGCCGGGTCGGGCCCGGCAAAAAACGATGGTGGGTCTTACCCACCCTGCCGCGAGCGCGGCAGGGTGGGCGTCAACCCCACCGTCAGGCCGGCTCGCGCAGGCTGTCGAGCGTCACGGAGACGCCCGGCCCCATCGTCGAGCTCAGCGACACCTTCTTCAGATACGTGCCCTTCGCGCCCGTGGGCTTCGCCCGGTTCACCGCGTCGACCAGGGCGCGCACGTTCTCGGCCAGCTTCTCGGCGTCGAAGCTCGCCTTGCCGACGCCGGCATGGACGATGCCGGCCTTCTCGACGCGGAACTGCACCTGGCCGCCCTTGGCGTCCTGCACCGCCTGCGCCACGTCCATCGTGACTGTGCCGACCTTGGGGTTCGGCATCAGGCCGCGGGGACCGAGGATCTTGCCCAGCCGGCCGACGATCGGCATCATGTCCGGCGTCGCGATGCAGCGGTCGAACTCGATCTTGCCGCCCTGGATCGTCTCCATCAGGTCCTCGGCGCCGACGATCTCGGCTCCGGCCTTCTGCGCCTCGTCGGCCTTCGGCCCGCGCGCGAAGACGGCGACGCGCACCGACTTGCCCGTGCCGTTCGGCAGGGTGACGCTGCCGCGCACCATCTGGTCGGCATGGCGCGGGTCGACGCCCAGGTTCATCGCCACCTCGACCGTCTCGTCGAACTTCGCGCTCGCATTCGCCTTGACCAGGCCGACGGCCTCGTCGAGCGGCAGCACCGGCTTGCCGTCTCCGATCGCCGTCTTGATGGCCTTCATCCGCTTGCCCAGCTTTGCCATCGTCAGCCCTTCACCTCGATGCCCATGGACCGGGCCGAGCCCGCGATGATCTGCATCGCCGCCTCGATCGAGTTGGCGTTCAGATCCTTCATCTTCGCCTCGGCGACCTCGCGCAGCTGCGCCACGGTGATGGAGCCCCCGCTGTCGCGGCCGGGCTTGGCCGAGCCGGACTGCTTCTTCGCCGCCTTCTTGATGAGATAGGACGCCGGCGGCGTCTTGATCTCCATCGTGAAGGACTTGTCCTGGTAATAGGTGATCACCGTCGGGCACGGCGCGCCCGGCTCGATGTCCTGGCTGCGGGCGTTGAACGCCTTGCAGAACTCCATGATGTTGATGCCGCGCTGGCCCAGCGCCGGGCCGATCGGCGGCGAGGGGTTCGCCTTGCCGGCCGGCACCTGCAACTTCAGCGTGCCGATGACTTTCTTGGCCATTCACACTTCCTTGCTTCCCTTGACCGGCGGACGCGTCCGGCGGTCTCTCCTCAGGAGGTGGTCCGGTCCGGGCGGCGCGCCGCCCTCGCCTCCCACCGCATCACGTCAGGCGGCCTTGGACACCTGCGTGTATTCAAGCTCGACCGGCGTCGCGCGCCCGAAGATCGAGACCGAGACCTTGAGCCGGGCATTGTCCTCGTCGACATCCTCGACCAGGCCCTGGAAGCCCTCGAACGGACCGTCGGTGACGCTGACCTGCTCGCCGATCTCGAAGGTGATCATCGGCCGCGGCCGCTCGACGCCCTCCTCGACCTGGTTGAGGATGCGCGCGACCTCCTGGTCGCGCAGCGGCGTCGGCTTGCCCTGCGGCCCGAGGAACCCCGTCACCCGGTTGATGCTCATGATCGCGTGATAGGTGCGATCCGACATCTCCATCTTGACGAGCACATAGCCCGGCATGAACCGCCGCTCGACCGTCACCTTGCGGCCGCGGCGCAGCTCGGTGACGTCCTCGGTCGGGACCATCACCTCGTCGATCTCGTCCTCCAGCCCCTGCTGGCGGACGACATCCTTGATCGCCTCGGCCACCTTCTTCTCGAAATTCGACAGAACGCTTACCGAGTACCAGCGCTTGGCCATTTCGCGCCCTGTTCCCTTGCTGCTCCGGGCCATTCTCCCGGCCCCGCCTGCGATCCGAGCGGTCTCAGATGCCTGGCGCGATCCTCAATCAGAAAGGCGCGCCAAGCGAATCGCCGCGCGCCATCGGTGTTGGTGAAGTTTCAGGCTGGTAAAGGCTGCGCCGGTCGAATGCAAGCGGATTCCACGCCCGCTGGCCAAAAGCCTCAGATGTTCAGGTGCAGGAGCGAATCTATGCCGACCGCCAGCATCTGGTCGACGAAGAAGAAGAAGATCGCCACCAGCACCGCCATGACAAAGACCATCAGCGTCGTCAGCCCGGCCTCCTTGCGGGTCGGCCAGACGACCTTGGCGGCCTCGGCCCGGACCTGGGCGACGAACTGGGCGGGATTCATCATGAGACGCACTCTCCTCGATGGGCACCTGGCAGGGGCGGAGGGACTTCGAACCCCCGACCCTCGGTTTTGGAGACCGATGCTCTACCGACTGAGCTACACCCCTAGGCGCGCGGAGCAAATAACGCTCCCGCGCAGCCATGGCAATCCCCACTGAGCCAGCCGCAGGCTAGTGGGCTCAGAGCTCGGCGAGCAGGGCCCGCGCCGCGGCCACCGGATCAGCCGCCGCGGTGATCGGCCGGCCGACGACGAGGTGGTCGGCCCCCGCCCGGATCGCCGCTCCGGGAGTGGCGATGCGTTTCTGATCGCCCGGAGCGGCGCCCTCGGGCCGGACGCCCGGCGTGACGATCAGCCGTCCCACGGCGCCGGGCAGCGCTCGAATGGCCGCGGCCTCATGCGGCGACGCGATCACCCCGTCTGCCCCGGCGGCCAGCGCCCGCCGCGCCCGCTCGACCGTCAACTCGGTGACATCTCCGGGCGCCATCAGCATGGCGTCGAGATCCGCCCGGTCAACCGATGTCAGGATCGTCACGCCGAGGACACGCAGCGGCGCCGCCCCCCTGCCGCGCACCGCCGCCGCGACGACCTGCGGGTCGCCGTGCACGGTCAGGAAATCGACGCCGAGCCCCGCGATGCCGCGCGCCGCCGCCTCGACGGTCGCGCCGATGTCGAAGAGCTTGAGGTCGAGAAAGATCCGGCTGCCCCGCGACTTAAGCTCGCGCGCAAGCTCAAGGCCGCCGTTTGCCAAAAGCCCGAGCCCGATCTTGTAGAAGCCGACCACGCCATCCAGGCGATCGGCCATCGCGCGGCCCGCGGCGGCATCGGGCAGGTCCAGGGCGACGATCAGGCGCTCGTCCGGCATTGCCGGCAGTCTATAAGGCGGCGCGCCCGCGGACGCCACAGCTTTCAGGGCAGGATCGGCACCCAGAGCGGCACGCCCACTTCCACGCCACGGCGGCCACCGCCGCGCGGCGGCTCGAGCGGGACGTAGACCTCCACGCCCTCTGGAACCAGCGGCTCTTCCGGCCCGCCGAGATCAGCCGCGGCATGCGACAGCGACTCGTTCACCTCCTCCGCGCGGGCGAGGACGGCGGCAAGCCGGCAGCGCTGCCTGAAAAGGGCATCCTCGTCCCCGCATTCCTCGGCGACGTTGGCGCGCCAGGCCGCCTGCGCATCGCGATACCGGATAGCAAGATTTCGCAGCTCGGCCGCACTTGCCGACTGCAGGCCGGCGAGGGTCGAGGCGATCCGGGCCTCCATCGCCACTTCCCTGCGCTCGGACAGGTAGCCAAGGCATGCGGCCCGTGCGCCCTGCAGGAACTCGCCCGCGCAGCTCCGCTCCGCCTCCTCCAACGTCTCCGCCGACGCCGGCAGGGCGAGCAGGACGCTGACGCAGATTGGGGCAAATCGAGGCATGGCGGGCATCTTCGGGAAGATAGATAAGAATTGGATGAACGGAGTGCAGCGGCGCTTGCCGAACCGTTGCATAAACACCACATGGCTCGCGGAAGCACGCCGGATGGGTGCTTTGGGGAGCAGACGAGGCGATCGCCCGAGGCCCTGGCGGGGCGGGACGGTCGTGCCGAGAAGGAGACGAGGATGAATCTGGAGAAGTTCACCGACCGCGCCCGGTCGATGGTGCAGGCCGCGCAGACGCAGGCGCTGCGCGCCGGGCACCAGCGGATCGTGCCCGAGCACCTGCTGAAGGCGCTGCTGGAGGACGAGCAGGGCCTGGCGACGAACCTGATCAAGGCCGCCGGCGGCGACCCGCAAGCGGCGAAGACCGGGACGGACGCGGCGCTGGCCAAGCTGCCCAAGGTCTCGGGCGCGCGGCACCCAGATCTACATCGACCCATCGCTCGCGCGCCTGCTCGACGAGGCCCAGCAGATCGGCGAGAAGGCGGGCGACGCCTACGTCTCGGCCGAGCGGCTCCTGATGGCGGTCGCCATGGCCAAGGGCACCGAGGCCGCGAAGATCCTCGATTCCGCCGGCGTCCGCCCGCAGACGCTGAACAGCGCGATCAACGATTTGCGCAAGGGCCGCACCGCCGACACGGCCAGCGCCGAGGAGGGCTACGAGGCGCTGAAGCGCTATGCGCGCGACCTGACCCAGGCGGCGCGCGACGGCAAGATCGACCCGGTCATCGGCCGCGACGAGGAGATCCGCCGCTGCATCCAGGTGCTCAGCCGCCGGACCAAGAACAACCCCGTGCTGATCGGCGAGCCCGGCGTCGGCAAGACCGCCATCGCCGAGGGGCTGGCGATCCGCATCGTCAACGGCGATGTCCCCGAAAGCCTCAAGGACAAGCAGCTGATGGCGCTCGACATGGGCGCGCTGATCGCCGGCGCGAAGTATCGCGGCGAGTTCGAGGAGCGGCTGAAGGCGGTGCTGAACGAGGTCACGGCCGCGGCCGGCCGCGTCATCCTGTTCATCGACGAGATGCACACGCTGGTCGGCGCCGGCAAGGCCGAGGGCGCCATGGACGCCTCGAACCTGCTCAAGCCCGCGCTGGCGCGCGGCGAGCTGCACTGCGTCGGCGCCACCACGCTCGACGAGTACCGCAAGCATGTCGAGAAGGACGCGGCGCTGGCCCGGCGCTTCCAGCCGGTCTTCATCTCCGAGCCGACGGTGCAGGACACCATCAGCATCCTGCGCGGCATCAAGGAGAAGTACGAGGTGCACCACGGCGTGCGCATCGCCGACTGCGGCGCTGGTCGCCGCGGCGACCCTCTCGCACCGCTACATCGCCGACCGCTTCCTGCCCGACAAGGCGATCGACCTGATGGACGAGGCGGCGTCGCGCCTGCGCATGGAGGTCGACTCCAAGCCCGAGGAGCTCGACGCGCTCGACCGCGAGATCCTGCAGAAGCAGATCGAGGCCGAGGCGCTGAAGAAGGAGACCGACGAGGCCTCGAAGGAGCGGCTCGAGAAGCTGGAGCAGGAGCTGGCCGAGCTGCAGCAGCAGTCGGCCGAGCTGACCGCGAAATGGCAGGCCGAGAAGGACAAGCTCGGCGCCGCGCGGGTGCTGAAGGAGCAGCTGGACGAGGCGCGCAACCAGCTCGAGATCGCCAAGCGGCAGGGTGACCTCGCCAAGGCCGGCGAGCTGGCCTATGGCCGCATCCCCGAGCTCGAGCGCCAGCTCTCGGCGGCCGAGGAGGCCGAGGCCGGCGACGTCATGGTCGAGGAGGCGGTGCTGCCAGAGCATGTGGCGTCCGTCGTCAGCCGCTGGACGGGCATTCCGGTCGACAAGATGCTGGAGGGCGAGCGCGAGAAGCTGCTCCATATGGAGGAGAAGCTCGGCGAGCGCGTCATCGGCCAGGAGGACGCGGTCACAGCCGTCGCCAACGCGGTGCGCCGGTCGCGCGCCGGGCTCTCCGACCCGAACCGGCCGATGGGCAGCTTCCTGTTCCTGGGCCCGACCGGCGTCGGCAAGACCGAATTGACCAAGACGCTGGCCGAGTTCCTGTTCGACGACGACCAGGCGATGGTGCGCATCGACATGTCCGAGTTCATGGAGAAGCACTCCGTCGCCCGGATGATCGGCGCGCCTCCGGGCTATGTCGGCTATGATGAGGGCGGCGTGCTGACCGAAGCCGTGCGCCGCCGGCCCTACCAGGTCGTGCTGTTCGACGAGATCGAGAAGGCGCACCCGGACGTCTTCAACGTGCTGCTGCAGGTGCTGGACGAGGGCCGGCTGACGGACGGCCAGGGGCGGACGGTCGATTTCAGGAACACGATCATCATCCTGACCTCGAACCTCGGCTCGCGAGTACCTGGCCGCGCTGCCCGAGGGCGGCCGCGCCAAGGACGTGCAGGGCAAGGTGATGGAGGTGGTCCGCGGCGTCCTTCCGGCCCGAGTTCCTGAACCGTCTGGACGAGATCATCCTGTTCGACCGGCTGAGCCGGGCCAACATGGACGGCATCGTGCGCATCCAGCTGCGCCATCTCGAGAGCCGGCTGGAGCCGCGCAAGATCGCGCTCGAGCTGGACGACACGGCGCGCAAGTGGCTGGCCGACAAGGGCTATGACCCGGTCTACGGTGCCCGGCCGCTGAAGCGGGTGATCCAGAAGGCGCTGCAGGACCCGCTGGCCGAGCTGCTGCTGGCCGGCACGATCCGCGACGGCGAGACGGTGCATGTCGGCGCCGATGCCGAGGGCCTGCTGATCGGCGACCGCGCGCGCGGCGCGACGCAGGACGCCAGCGCGACCGTGCACTGACGAGGGCTCGGGATGGGCGCATCAGCCCACCTTCAGTCATGGGCGCCGGCCATGGCGGCCGGCGCCTTCTTCGATCTCCGGGCCACCCGTTCTTAACCTTCGTCGCGTATCAGGCGCCGCAGGAGGGCCGGGTGAGAGACGGTCCCCCCAGTTTGCAAACTGCCGGGCGCCGGATGGCTGGCAACCATCGGCGGCGCCAGCAAGGCCCCGGCATGGGGCAGTCGCGGCCGGCCGGCCGTGCTCTTGCCTTGCCGGGCCCCCGAAGCTCGTGGACGGCGAACCGGCTCACGATCCGAGGAACGGGCGACACGCAGTTCCTCCCCGCACGAGAACACCCCTCCACCGCCGGCGACCGCCCGAGGCAGCCGCGTCCCGTTGGGCGCGGCCGTCGTTGTCAGGCCGGGCCGGTGTCGTAGGTGCCGAACTCGCGCACCTTGGTCCAGAGATGGTCGGCATAGCGCACCGCCACGCCCCCTTGCGGAGCGCCCGGAATCGGCCCGATCACGGCGTCGAGCAGCGGCTCGAAGAAGAAGGGGATCGAGTGGCGGTCGCCGCGGCCTGCGATGACGCGGTGCGGCGTCGCCGGGAGCCGGCCGCCCGTCCAGAACGAGAGCATGTCGCCGAAATTGACGTTGAGCCCGCGCGCCACCGCCGGCGCGTCGAGCCAGCGGCCGTCGGCGGCCTGGGCCTGCAGCCCGCCCGGCTGCCAGAGCAGCGTCAGGATTCCCGAATCGCGATGCGAGCGCGTGCCGATGCGCCGCTGCTGGCCCGCGACTGTCGCGACCGCAGCGGGATCGGCCGCGGCCAGCGCCGCGTCCTCGTCCGCCACGCCCGGCGCGAAAAGAAAGCGCGAGGTCGACGGGCCATGCAGCGGCGGGCCAAAGAACGGCTCGAAATAGTCGCCGCCGATCCCAAGATGGCGACCGAGCGCCGCCATCAGCCCGCGGCCCAGCCGCTCCATCGCGGCGTGCCGCGCGAGCGCCGCCTCGTGCCAGCCCGGCAGGATCGCCGGGTCGGGCCAGACGAGGGCTCGGCGAAGAAGGCGACGGCCGGGTCGGCGCCGGGAGGCACCGTGGCGCCGTCGGCGCCATGGTCGAAGCCCTCGCGGCGGCGCGACTCGCCCGGCCGCTCGGCGATGAAGAAGCCGCGATAGCGGTTGCGGTTGCCGGGCGCGTGCTTGCGGTTCATCAGGCGCCGCTTCTCGGCCTCGGGCAGGTCGAAGATGGCGAGCAGCCGCTTCAGGTCGGCGGGGTCGGTGACGCGCTCGACCGGCGCGCCGCTGATGACCAGGAAACCCAGGCGCTCGGCGGCCTGGCCGAGCGTCCGGTCCATCGCGTCCCGCGCCGGGCCCGGCCCGCTCTCGAGCGCCGAGACGTCGACGACCTCGATCGACTCGGTTTCCGCAACTGCCGTGACCATGAACCTTGCCTCTCTCGATGACGGCGACAGCGCCGGCCGGCGCGCAGGCTAAGGCCGGCGCTGGTCGTTGTCATCGGCCCGCGATTGACCGACCCGGTCAGATCCGTGATATCCGCGGCCCGCGGCCTTTCAAGGGCCGGCGTGCCGCCTACCTCCCCACCAAAACCGGAAGCTTGAGGGTGCCATGAACGACGCAATGCCGAGGTTCGGGATCAGCCAGCCGGTGCGCCGGGTCGAGGACCTGCGCTTCCTGAGCGGCCAGGGGCAGTACATCGAGGACATGCGGCTCGAGGGCGAGTTGCGCCTCTATGTGCTGCGCTCGACGGTGGCGCATGCCGATTTCACCATCGACGCGGCAGCCGCGGCGGAGGCGCCGGGCGTGCATCTGGTGCTGACCGGCGCCGATCTTGAGGGGGCGATCGAGAACGACATCGACGCGCTGACCCTGCCGAACATCGACGGCTCGACCAGCGCCCGGCCGCGCCGGCCGATCCTGGCGGTCGGCCGCGTGCGCTATGTCGGCGAGCCGGTCGCCTGCGTCGTCGCCGAGACGGTCGCACTGGCGCGGGACGCGGCCGAGCTGATCGAGGTCGAGTACGACGAGCTGCCCGTCGTCGTCGAGACGGCCCGCGCGATGGACGCTGACGCCCCGCAGCTGCACGAGGCGGCGGCGCGGAACCTCTGCTATGACTGGGGGATCGGCAACCGCGAGGCCACCGAGGCGGCGCTCGCGGAGGCCCAGCGCACGGTGACGATGGAGGCGGTCAACAACCGTGTCGTCGTCAACAGCATGGAGACGCGCGGCTGCCTGGCCGACTGGGACGGCGACGAACTGCGGTTTTGGTACGCAAGCCAGGGCGTGCTGAAGCTGGTGGACGAGTTCGCCAAGAAGCTGAAGCTGCCGAAGGAGAAGCTGCACGTCTTCACGCCCGATGTCGGCGGCGCCTTTGGCATGAAGAACTTCAACTACCCTGAATATTTCATGGCTGGCCACGCCTCGATGCGGCTGAAGCGGCCGGTGAAGTGGATCTCGGACCGGTCGGAGGGGTTCCTCAGCGACTGCATGGGGCGGGACAACGTCACCCGGCTGACCATGGGGTTCGACGAGGCCAACCGGATCACCGGCTTCAAGACCGAGGTGATCTCGAACCTCGGCGCCTACAATTCGCCCTTCGGCGTCATCATGCAAAGCCAGCTCTACAGCCGCGTGCTGACGGGCGTCTATGACATTCAGACGGTGTGGATGGAGACCAAGGGCGTCTTCACAAACACGGTGCCCACGGATGCCTATCGCGGCGCCGGGCGGCCCGAGGCGCAGTACTCGATCGAGCGCTTCATGGACTATGCGGCGCGCGAGCTGGGGGTCGCTCCGGACGAACTGCGGCGGGTCAACTTCATCAAGCCCGACCAGTTCCCCTACCAGACGGCGACCGGCGAGACCTACGACGTGGGCGATTTCGCCCGCGTCATGGAGCGGGGGCTGCGCGAGGCGGACTGGGCCGGGTTCGAGGCGCGCCGCGCCGAGAGCGCGCGGCGCGGCAAGCTGCGCGGGCGCGGGCTCGCGCTCTACATCGAGGCGATCCTCGGCGCACCCGACGAGATCGCCGAGGTCGAGTTCGCCGAGGACGGCATGGTCGACCTGCGCGTCGGCACCCAGTCGAACGGCCAGGGGCACGAGACCGTCTACATGCAGATCCTGCACGAGCATGCGGGGATCCCCTTCGAGAAGATCCGCGTGCAGCAGGGCGACAGCCGGCGCGTGCCCTTCGGCGGCGGCACGGGCGGCTCGCGCAGCGTGACGACGCAGTCGAACGCCATCCACGGCACGGTCGAGGACTTGGTCGCCAAGATGCGCCCGCTGGCCGAGGAAGAGCTCGAGGTCGCGGGCGCCGACCTCGAATGGCGCGACGGCGCCTTCCGCGTCGCCGGCACCGACCGGACGGTCGACCTGATGACGCTGGCGGTCCGTGCGCGGGAGACGGGGCGCGTCGAGCTCCTGACGCAGCGCAGCGGCCGCACCCTGCCCGGCCGGTCCTATCCCAATGGCTGCCATATCGCCGAGGCCGAGGTCGACCCCGAGACCGGGGTGACGCGGATCGTGCGCTACTCGGTGACTGACGATTTCGGGACGCTGGTCAATCCGATGCTCGCCGAGGGCCAGGTGCATGGCGGCGTCGCGCAGGGCATCGGGCAGGCGATCACCGAGCACGTCGTCTACGATGCGGACGGGCAGCTTCTGTCGGCCACCTTCATGGACTATGCCATGCCGCGCGCCGACGACACGCCGATGGTGCCCTTCACGACCGAGCCCGTGCCCTCGAGCCAGAACTACCTCGGCATGAAGGGCTGCGGCGAGGCGGGCACCGTCGGCGCGCTGGCCGCCACGACCAACGCCGTCCTCGATGCGCTGTGGGACCGCGGAGTGCGGCGCGTCGACATGCCCGCGACGCCGCTGCGCGTCTGGGACTGGCTGCAGGAGGCGGGCGGCGCGAGGCAGGCGGCGGAGTAGGGTGGGCTGAAACCCACCGCCTGGCTTCACCGCTTGCGGGTGGGTTTCACCCACCCTACGGCCCCGGAGCCGGTGGTCGTCGCGGCGTCTATCCGATCCGCACCGGCTGGCGGCGGCTGCCCCAGCGGCCCGGGGCGCCATCGATGCGGCCGGGGAACTGGGTGCCGCAGGCGGTGCAGGCGCCCGCCTCCGTCAGGCGCCATTCGGAGAGCTCGTACCAGTCACGGCCGATGAGCTTGGTGCCACAGCCCGAGCAATAGCTCGACTGCGCCGCCGCGTGATGGCAGTTGCCGACATAGACGTGGTTCAGGCCCACCTCGCGCGCCGTATCGCGGGCGCGCAGCAGGGTCTCGACCGGCGTGCGCGGCGTGCCGAGCATGCGGAAGTCGGGGTGGAAGGCGGTGAAGTGGAGCGGCACGTCGGGGCCGAGCCTGGCGCCAACCCATTCGGACAGCGCGCGGATCTCGGCGTCTGAATCGTTCTCGCCAGGGATCAACAGGGTGGTGATCTCGACCCAGGTATCGGTGCGGTGGACGAGGTATTCCAGCGTCTCGAGCACCGGCTGGAGATGGGCGCCCGTGAGCTTGTGGTAGAAATCCTCGGTGAAGGCCTTGAGGTCGACATTGGCCGCGTCCATCAGCGCGAAGAACTCCGCGCGCGGTCCCTCGCAGATGTAGCCGGCGGTGACGGCGACGTTCCTGACGCCCACCGCGCGGCAGGCACGGGCCGTGTCGACCGCGTATTCGAGGAAAATCACGGGGTCGTTGTAGGTGTAGGCGACCGAGCGCGCGCCCGCGCGCAGCGCCGCCTGGGCGAGGTCCTCGGGGCCGGCCTGCTGCATCAGCCGGTCCATCTCGCGGCTCTTGGAGATGTCGTGATTCTGGCAGAACTTGCAGGCGAGGTTGCAGCCGGCGGTGCCGAAGCTGAGGACTGGCGTGCCGGGCAGGAAGTGGTTGAGCGGCTTCTTCTCGATCGGGTCGATGCAGAAGCCAGACGACCGGCCATAGGAAGTGAGCACCACCTGGTCGCCCTGGCGCGCGCGGACGAAGCAGAGGCCGCGCTGACCCTCGCGCAGCCGGCAGAGGCGCGGGCAGACGTTGGCATTCGATGCGGCCGTCCGGCAGCGGCGCCCAGTAGCGACCCGGAACGGTGCCTGAGGAGGTGGCGGAGGAGGAGAGCAGCTCGGCCATGTGTGATTCCTGCAACATGGCTCCTATATAGGCGTTGCAGGGTGGCGTGCGAGGGTTTGGGAGCATGAGCATTCACCAGCCGGTCGTCGCCGGCAGCTTTTATCCGGGGCAGGCCGAGGCGCTCGGCCGCATGGTGGCCGAGCTCCTGGCGGGCGCGCCGGCGCTCGACGTGCCCGCGCCCAAGGCGGTGATCCTGCCGCATGCCGGCTATCGCTATTCCGGGGCGGTCGCCGCCGCGGGCGCGGTGGCGCTGCGGCCGGGCGTGCGGCGCGTCGTCGTGCTGGGACCCTCGCACCGGTTCGCCTTCCGAGGGCTTGGCATTGCCCGAAGCGGCGGCGCTGGGCACGCCGCTCGGGCCCGTGCCGGTCGATGGAGAGGCCGTCCGCGCGCTGCTCCGCCACCCCGACGTTCAGGTCGAGCCGCGGGCGCATGCCGCCGAGCACTCGATCGAGGTCGAGCTGCCGTTCCTGCAGCACCGGCTGGGCGAGTTCGCCGTGGTGCCTCTTGTCGTCGGGGCGATCGGGACCGAGCGGCTGGCGGAGATCCTCGAGAGCGTCTGGGGCGGCGACGAGACGCTGATCATCGTCTCGACCGACCTGACGCATTTCCTCTCCGCCGACGAGGCCGAGCGCGTCGACCTCGGCACGGCGCAGGCGATCGAGATGGCCGAGGGTGGAGCGCTGACCGGCTTCGAGGCGTGCGGGCACCGGCCGCTCTCGGCCTTTCTCGCCTGCGCGGCGCGCCGGGGCATGCGGCTGACGCGGCTGGCGCTGAGCCATTCGGGCGCGGTCGGCGGCGACCGGGCGCGCGTCGTCGGTTATGGCGCCTGGATGGCGCACGAGGCCGAGTGCGCCCGCCTGTCGCCGGCGCATCGCGCCGCGGCGCTGCGGCTGGCGGCCGAGGCGCTGCGCAACCGCGCGAGCCGCGGGCGGAGCTCGGGCACCGCGCTCGACAGCTTTGCCGCGCCGCTGCGGTCAATCGGCCCCAGCTTTGTCACGCTGACGCGCGAGGGGCGACTGCGCGGCTGCATCGGCTCGCTCGCCGCTGTGCGGCCGCTCGCCGAGGACATCGCCCTGAATGCGGTGAAGGCCGGGTTCGAGGACCCGCGCTTTCGGCCCGTGACCGAAGCAGAGCTCGCGGACGCCGAGATCGAGATCGGGATCCTCTCCCGGCCGGCGCCGATCGCCTTTGCCGACGAGGCCGGGCTGCTGGCGCAGCTGCGGCCGGGTCGCGATGGGCTGATCCTGCAGGATGGCGGCCGACGCGGCACCTTCCTGCCGAAGGTCTGGGAGTCGCTGCCCGAGCCCGACGCGTTCCTGGCCGCGCTGAAGGCCAAGGCGGGCTTGCCGCGCGGCCACTGGTCGGGCCAGCTGCGGGTCTGGCGCTATGTCACCGAATCCTTCAAGGGGCCGGCATCGGCGACCTGACGCACAGCGGGGAGAGCAGAATGCAGCGCATCCAGACCCAGGGCGTGCACCACATCACGCTGAACGGCGCCGACCGGCAGACCTCGATCGACTTCTGGGAGGGCGTGCTGGGCATGCCCTTCGTGTTCGAGCAGCCGAATCTCGACCAGCCGCAGGTCAGCCACCTCTACTTCGACCCGGGCGACGGGCGGCTGATCACCGTCTTCTGCGAGGAGGGGCGCCGGCCGGGCGGGCCGGTGATGGACCAGCTCGGCTCCACCCACCACATCGCCTTCACGGTCAGCCTGGCCACCTACAACCAGGTCGAGGCGCGGCTGAATGCGCGCGGAATCGCGAACACCGGCAAGGTCGACCGCGGCTTCATGTGGTCGATCTACTTCCGCGAGCCCTGCGGCCACCGGATCGAGCTCGCCTGCTACAAGTTCGAGCCGCCGGCCGGGCACAGCCATGCACAGGTGCTGCGCCGCGCCCATGACATCCGGCTCGCGCGGGGCGCCATGAACATCGAGGAAGCCGACCTCGCCGATGCGATTGAATCGCTCGTGGCGGGCGACGGCCTGACGATCACCGGGGACGCCGCCAGCGAAGGTTGACCCAGTCTCTGCGTTTAAGCAGCGCGGGGCGAGATCGTCCGGTCGAGCTGCTGGCTCGCCTCGATGGCCCGCACACACACCCCGCTCACGCTGTTGATGCAGAGGATCCGCAGGTCCATTGACCGGTTGCACAGGACTTGGCGGCGCTTGCGCAAGCGGCGCCGGTTCAATCTGCTCGGACACCTTCCCGGGAGGGGGCCTCCATGAGCTCGCGCCAGCGGTGGCAGGCAACCTCGTGCTCGCGGCTGCTCGACTCGAGCTTTGGCTCGACCCGGCGGCAATGGTCGACGGCGTGCGGGCAGCGGGTGTTGAACTTGCAGCCGGGCGGCGGGTTCGTCGGGCTCGGGATCTCGCCCTCGAGCTTTTGCGCGTTGCCGCGATCGTCGGGGTCGAGCGACGGGATCGCCGAGAGCAGCGCCTTGGTGTAGGGGTGGCGCGGCGCGCGGAAGAGCTCGCGCGTCGGCGCGGTCTCGACCAGCCGACCGAGATACATCACGGCGACGTGGTCGCAGATATGCGGCGACGACGCTGAGGTCGTGGCTGATGAACAGGATCGTCAGGCCGAGGTCGCGCTTGAGCGCCTTGAGCAGGTTCAGCACGTCCGCCTGGATCGAGACGTCGAGCGCGGCGACCGCCTCGTCGGCGACGACGAAGCGCGGGTTGGCGGCAAGTGCGCGGGCGATGGAGATGCGCTGGCGCTGGCCGCCCGAGAAGGCGTGCGGGAAACGGCGCAGGTGCTCGAGGTTCAGCCGGCATTTGGCGGCGATCTCGCGCACGCGCCGGTCGGTGTCGGCGCGCGTCCGGGTGATGCCCATCACCTCCAGTGGCTCGGCGATGATGTCGCGCACGGTCATGCGCGGGCTGAGCGCGGCATAGGGGTCCTGGAAGATCAGCTGCGCGCGCTTGCGATAGTCCTTGAGCTCGGCCTTGCCGATTTCCGCCAGGTCGTAGCGGACCTCGTCGTCCTGATAGACGACGTGGCCGCGCGTGATCGGCGCGGCCTTGAGCAGCGCGCGGCCGAGCGTCGTCTTGCCGGAACCCGACTTCGCCGACCAGGCCGAAGAACGAGCCGCGCGGGATGTCGAGGCTGACGCCCTCGACCGCCTGCACGACGGCGCGCGCGCCGAGCAGCCCACCGCCGACGGGGAAGTGGACGGCGAGGTCGCTGGCCGAGATGATCGGCCGCCCGCTCCCGTCGGCACTCCTGCCGGCGCTCCTGTCAGCGTTCATGCCGGCATCAGGCTGTCTTCGGCGGCGAAGCAGGCGGCGGTGTGGCCGGGCTTGATCCTGGACATGCGCGGCACGGCGGTGTTGCAGCGGCCGCGGATGATCTCCGGGCAGCGGGTGTGAAAGACGCAGCCGGGCGGCCGCTCGAGCGGGCTCGGGATATCGCCGGGAACGGGGATCAGCGGGGCGTCAAGGTCGTGCAGGTCGGGCCGGGCGTTCAGCAGGCCCTTGGTATAGGGGTGGGCCGGGTTGCGGATCACCTCGCGCACCGGCCCGTATTCGACGATGCGGCCGAGATACATCACGGCGACCATGTCGGCCGTCTGCGCGATGACGCCGAGGTCGTGGGTGATGAAGACGATGCCCATGCCGAACTCGGCCACCAGGTCCTTCATCAGGTCGAGCACCTGCGCCTGGATGGTGACGTCCAGCGCGGTGGTCGGCTCGTCGGCGATCAGCAGCTTGGGCTGGGTCGACAGCGCCATGGCGATCATCGCGCGCTGGCGCATGCCGCCCGAGAGCTCGAAGGCGTACTGGCCGAAGCGACGACCGGCGTCCGAGATGCCGACGCGGCCGAGCATCTCGACCGAGAGGTCGCGCGCCTCGCGCTTCGACATGCTGCTTGTGCAGGCGCAGCTGCTCGACCATCTGGTCGCCGATGGTGATGGCGGGAGCGAAGCTGGCCATCGGCTCCTGGAAGATCATCGAGATGGCGCCGCCGCGCGCGATGCGCAGCTCGCGCGCGGTGCGGAGCGACAGCACGTCGATCGGTCGGCCATCCACCGTCAGCATGATCCGGCTTTCCGGCCCATAGACGGTGTTGTCGGGGTTGAGCTTCATCAGCGACTTGGCGGTGACGGACTTGCCCGAGCCGGATTCGCCGACCAGCCCCATGACCTGGCCGGGCTCGAGCTCGAAGGAGACGCCGTCGACGGCGGTGATGCGCCCCTCGTCGGTCTCGAACTCGACCGTCAGGGTCTCGACGCTGAGCAGGCTCACTTCTTCACGCTCGCATAAGGATCGGCGGCGTCGCGCAGGCCGTCGCCGACATAGACGAAGGCCAGCACCAGCGCGACGAAGAAGATGACCGGGATCATGTACCATTGGTAGTTCAGCAGCACGTCGGCCTTGGACACGTTCTGCAGGAGCGAGCCGAGCGAGTTGACCGGGTCCTTGAGCCCGAGCCCGATGAAGCTGAGCGCCGTCTCGGCGCGCACCATGTAGGGGAACGAGATCATCAGGTCGACGATGATGTAGCTGGTGAAGCTCGGCAGCAGATGGCGGCGGATGATGTGGCCGGACGACGCCCCCGAAAGCTGGGCGGCCAGCACGTATTCCTGGCTGCGCTCGGTCAGCAGATGCGTGCGGATGCGGCGCGCCAGAGTCGGCCAGTTGAGCAGGCCGATGACGCAGGAGATGAAGAAGAACCGCGTCTCCGAGCTCCATGTCTGCGGGATGAAGGCGGCGATCGCCATGAAGAGCGGGATGACGGGCACCGTGCGGATGGCGTCCGTCACCATCTGGATGACGCCGTCGATCCAGCCGCCGAAATAGCCGGCGACGCCGCCGATCGACCAGCGCCAGCACGAAGGAGATCAGCACGCCGATCGTGCCGACGGCGAGCGAGGTCCAGATCGCGTGCAGCGTGCGCGAGAAGATGTCCTTGCCGGACGGCGTCGGTGCCGAACAGGTGGACCTGCCCCACCTCGGTCCCGAACAGGTGCTTGTTCGAGCTGAACGCCCTGAGGTCGAAGTCGATGCCGAGCGATCGGCAGGTCGATGCGCGTGTCGATCAGGCTCCACTCATAGCCATCGACGAAGAAGTAGATATAGCGCCGCTCGTCCTTGTTGATCGTCGTGACCCAGCGGAAATTCGTCTCGATCGAGCGCTTGCGCTCGGTGCCGTAGACGAAGGGGCGGAAGGAGAAACCGTTCTCGTCCCAGAACTGCGGGATCTGCGGCGCGCCGTTCTCGTACTCCGTGTCGCGGCCGGCGACCGTCGGGTCGTAGGGCGCCAGGAAGGACGCGAAGAACCCCATCAGGATCATGGTGACCAGCGCGATGCAGCGCGATCATCGCCGAGCGGTTGCGCTTGAAGCGCGCCCAGATCAGCTGCGACTGCGAGGCGGTGAAGTAGGCCTCCTTGCGGCGGCGCGCCTCGTCGGATGCGACGGGAACCGCGGTGCCTGCGATATCGGTCATGCCACCCCCAGCACGCCCCTGCGGATGCGCGGATCGATCAGCGCCAGCAGGATGTCGGTCACGAAGTTCAGCGTCACGATCGAGGCCGTCAGCAGGAAGATGATCGCGCCGGCGAGCTGCTGGTCGTTCGAGCGCGCGAGCGACTCGATCAGCAGCATGCCGGCCTCGGTCAGCGTCATGATCAGCGCGACGATCGGCAGCTCGTTGAAGATGCGGTTGAGGTCGAAGCCGAGCGAGTTGATCACCGGCCCGAGCGCGTGCCGGGCCGGGATAGCGCCAGATCAGCCGCGTGCCCGAGACGCCGCGCGCGCGCGGCGGCGGTGACGTAGAGCTTGCCGATCTCGTCCGACATCAGCGCCCGCACGGTCTGCAGCGCGAAGGCGGTCGCCGACCAGCCGAGGATGAAGACCGGCAGCCAGGCGCGGCTGAGGAAGTCGAGGACCTTGTCCCAGGACCAGGGCGCGTCGCGGTACTCGGGCGAGAACAGCCCCGTCAGGCTGTCGCCGAACCAGACCGTCGAGCACGAGCATGATGATCAGCGCCAGCAGGAAGTTCGGCAGCGCGAGGCCGAGATAGCTGACGAAGCGCAGCGAGCTGTTCAGCGCCGGGCTCTTGACGCTGGCCGCGATCATGCCGACGGGAACGGCGATCAGATAGGCCAGCATCAGCGCCGTCAGGCAGATGCCGAGCGATATCAGGAACTTGTCGCCCAGCAGCTGGTTGATGTCGAGGCGCAGGATGCAGCTCGTGCCGAACTCGCCATGGATGAAGACGTTGCCGATCCAGCCGGCCCAGCGCTCGATGAACGGCCGGTCGAGGCCCAGGCGCACCCGCTCGGCCTCGATGTCGGCGACCGAGATGGCCGAGCCTTGCGTGTTCTTGAAGGCGAGATAGCGCTCGGCGCAGTCGCCCGGCACCAGCTCCATCAGCGTGAAGACGATCAGCGAGACCGTCAGCAGCGTGAACAGCGCCATCGCGGCGCGCATCAGCGACGAAATTCACGAACTGACGCATCGGCCGGCTGCCCCCTTCCCGGCACTATTCCCGGATCGGCGCCCGGGGGCAAGTGGCCCGGGCCGGACGCATGGCGCGCCCGGCCCGGTCGTCGTTCAAGACCGATCACTCGGCGAAGAACCACTGCGCCGGGCGGTAGGGATAGGTCCAGTAGTACTCGTAGGACGCCGTCTTGAACTCGGGCACGTTCTTCAGCGCGTTGCGGTGATAGATCGGGCTCGGCGCGTTGACGGTGCCGATGAACAGCAGGTTCTCCGGTCATGTTCTCGACCAGCTTGGCGCCGAGCTCGTCCGATTCCGGCGTGCCGACCGGCGTGGACTGGAACTTGTTGATGTCGCTCGGCCGTCTCCTTGACCCAGTCCGGCGGCTCGACGCCCTTCGCGCCGTTGCGTCTCGATCCACTCGGCCCAGAGCATGCCGTTGCGGTGGAAGAAGTAGTTCTCGAAGGGCGGCACGAAGAGCTCGTTGGTCGCCAGCACGATCGCCAGCGGCTGGCCCTTCTCCCACATGTCGACGTCGAGCTGGTTCGACGACTGGGCCGAGCGGTACTCGTCCGGGCGTCACCTCCTTGACGGTGGTGTTGATGCCGACGTTCTTCCAGTGCTGCGCCACCAGCTCGACGACCGGGCCGGCGATGCCCTGGGTCGCGAACTGCATGTTCAGCGTGACCTTCTCGCCGTTCGGCAGCTCGCGCATAGCCGTCGCCGTCGACGTCCTTCATGCCGACCTCGTCCAGCAGGGCCTTGGCCTTCTCGGGATCGAACTCGGCGTAGTAGGACTTCCACTTCGTCGTCGACGAAGTCGGGCGCCGGCGAGAAGCCGACGTACTGCGTCGGCGTGCCCTGGCCGAAATAGGCGACCTCGTTGATCTCGTCGCGGTTCATCGCGAGCGACATCGCCTGGCGGAAGCGGATGTCGTCGAAGACCTCGCGCTTGGCCTCGTCCTCGTCGGTGACGTTGAACGAGAAGACCGGGATAGGCGATCTTCGGCTTCAGCTGGATGGTGATAGTCGCCCTTCTCCTGGCCTTCGCAGCAGGATCGGCGCGTCGGCCAGCGACAGCGACTGCGTCTTGTAGTCGACCTCGCCGTTGACGAGCTTCAGCAGCCGGACCTCGTGCTCGTTGACGTAGATCTCGTCCTGCTCGCTGATGTAGGGCAGCTGCTGGCCGGTGGTGTCGACCTGGAAGAAGTAGGGGTTGGCGACCAGGTGCCGGCCCTCGGTCGTCTCGCTGACGATGATGTGGCTTTCCAGCGTCGGCATCGTCGCCTTGGGCAGGTTCGACACCTTGTCAGGGCTGTTCAGCATCGGCGTCGCCGTGTCCATCCAGTCCGAGTTGCCGTAATAGGCGGCGATCGCCTTGTAGCCGTTCTCGAAGCCCAGCGACTGCGCGTAGCTTGTCGGCGTCGGGGTTGATCGCCGGGTGGAACTGGCCGAGGAAGTGCTTTGGCTGGAAGCCCGGGCCGAAATGGGTGGCGAAGTGCGCCAGCAGGCCGGGCTTGGGCGCCGGCAGCTTGAAGACCACCGTCTGCGGGTCGGGCGTCTCGACCGTCATCGGCTCGCCGGCGACCAGGACATAGTCCTTGGGCTTCTCGATCACGTTCGGGTCGAGCGCCAGGTTGTCGTACCAGAACTTGACGTCGGCCGAGGTGAAGGGCTCGCCGTCCGACCATTTGTGGCCCTTGGCGCAGATGGAAGGTCAGCTGGGTGAAGTCGTCGTTCCACTCCCAGCTCTTGGCGACGTTCGGGACGATCGTCTGCAGGTCGTCCGAATAGCGCACGAGGTTCATGTGGCGGATCGACAGGAAGTCCGACGTGCCCGCCTCGCTGGCGTTCGACAGCATGTGCATGGTGCCGCCGTACTGGCCGATCTCGTCATAGGGCGCGACGACCAGCGGCTCCGACGGGCAGCCGCTCGGCAACCGGCGGCAGCTGCGCGGGATTGCCCTGGATGCGCGCGTTCAGCTCGGCCGATCGCCGGATTGTCGCTGAAGCCCAGCGTGCAGTTCGCCAGCTTCTGGAACTCGGGCAGTTCGAACTGGTACGGATATTCGCCCGTGATGCCCTGATTGCTGGCCGCCGTCACCGGCGGACAGTCGGCGGCGGCCGCGGCACCTCCGATGCCGGCGATAATTGCGGCGGCAAAAAGCTTTACTGGACCCAAACTTATCATGTCGTCCCTCCCCTCCCTGCGGGAATGCGCGCCTGCACCACAAGCGCGCGACGCGTTGACCCTATGAGCCGTCTACGACACTTCCATGACGGCTGGCAAACCGACATGTGTCCGAGGCCTCCCGCCGCACGAGCCGCTTGGACGCCCGGCTGCGCCCCGGTCCTGGTGCCCGCCGGAGCTCATGCCGGGTTTGCGGCGGCTGCGGCGACGCGCGAAGCGCCCCGAAGGGTGCTGCCGGCCCGAACCGCCAAGGCGCCCCGGACCGGAGGTCGCGCGGCAGGCGTCGGCCAAAGAAGACGCCGCCACGATCGGGCGGCGCCGCTTTTGTCCGTGCCGGGGCATGGTGCCCCGGCACGCTGCCGATCCGTTGAGGATGCCGTTAGGCGACCTCAACCATGTCAACCAGGCCGCAGGTGTCGACGTAGAGCGTGTTGTCGTCCTGGAAGACGTCGGCATCGGGATCTTCGTTCAGAGCGAGCGTGGCAATCTCCTGCTCGGTGCTGTTGAAGATCGTGTCGCCAAGGTGCTTCGTGTCCAGCGTGACTTCCTTGATCGTCGGCCGGAACTCGTCGTACTGGCAGTCGATTACCGGCTTCGCGACCGTGAACGGCATCTCGTCGATGCACTTGTCCTCGAAGGTGATGATGCCTTTCTCGTTGGAGTCGTCGCTGTCCCGGATGAGGAAGTTCAGCAGATCGTCCTCGTCGAAGCCCGGCACGCCGATCGGGATGCTGAGGTCGGAGACGAGGTTCAGCACGGCGATCTGGCCATCGGTGGCGCCATTGCCGTCCTGGTCGACGTTGATGATGACGTCGTTGCCGCTGATCGTCGCCGAGAGCCGGCCTTCCAGGCTGGTGTGGAAGATCAGCTCGTCCTGGTTGGTGCTCGAGAAGTCGTAGACGATCGCGATCTGGAAGCCCTGATAGGTCTGGTTCGGATCGTCGCACTCGTAGTAGCCGAACACGAACTGGTCGGCATCCTCGCCGCCGACGAGGTAGTCGACGCCGGCCGAGGCGAACAGGCAGTCATTGCCCTTCTCGCCGAACAGGATGTCGTCGCCGGCGCCACCCAGCACGTTGTCGTCGCCATAGCCACCGTAGATGGTGTCGTTGCCGGCGTTGCCGAGCAGCGTGTCGTTGCCGGCACCCTGGGCGGGCGTCAGGCCGAGATCACCGTAGATGATGTCGTTGCCGTCATTGCCCTCGGCGTAGTCGTTGCCGGCGCCGCCATCGATGCCGTCATTGCCAGCACCGCCGCGGATCTTGTCGTCGCCCGTGCCGCCGAGCGCGAAGTCGTTGTCGGCCCCGGCGTCGATGAGGTCGTTGCCGGCGTCGCCATAGATGGTGTCAAGGCCGGCGCTGCCGCAGATCTGGTCGTTGCCGTTGCCGCCGCTGATCAGATCGTTGCCGGTGTTGCCGTCGATGATGTCGTTGCCCTCTTGGCCGAGCAGCACGTCGTTATCGGCCCCGCCATCGATCTCGTCGTTATCGGCGCCGCCGAAGATCGTGTCGTTGCCGGTGCCGCCCTGCAACTCGTCCGCCGCCGGACCTGCCGCATTGGTGGCCGTGCCGTCGTTGTCGCCGTAGATGACGTCGTCCCCGGCGCCGCCGTCGATGCAGTCCTGGTTGTCGTTGCCGACCAGGATGTCGTTGCCGGCCCCACCGACGATGACGTCGTCACCCGCACCGCCATAGGCGAGATCGTTGCCTTCGCCGCCGACCAGCGTGTCGTTGCCGGCCTCGCCCGAGAGGAAGTCGTCGCCGCCGTCGCCGAACAGCGAGTCGTCGCCGGCGCCACCGCGCAGAGCGTCATAGCCGTCGCCGCCGACCAGCGTGTCGTTGCCGGCGCCGCCGGACAGGTCGTCCCAGCCATCGCCGCCGCAGATCTCGTCGTTGCCGTCGCCGCCGTCGATGACGTCGTTGCCGGTGCCGCCCGAGAGGCAGTCGTCGCCAGCGTCACCCTTGAGGGTGTCGTTGCCCGAGCCGCCGACCAGGAGGTCGTTGCCCGCGCCGCCGCTGATCTCGTCATTGCCGGACTGACCGAACATGACGTCGTTGCCGTCATCGCCCGTCATCCAGTCATTGCCGGAACCGCCGAAGCCCAGATCGTTGCCCAGGCCGCCGCGCAGCAGGTCGTTGCCGGTCCCGCCGGCCATGACGTCGTCGCCGGAGCCGCCGAAAAGGTAGTCGTCGCCCGCACCGCCGACGAGGCCGTCATCGTCGGCCTCGCCGAGGATGAGGTCGCTGCCGTCGCCGCCATACATATAGTCGCAGCCGGCGCCGAGCAGCGCGGCGTTCGCGCGACCGTCGCCGACGACGCCGTCATTGCCGCTGAGCGTCTTGGCCTTCCAGTAGGGCTTGCCGGTGAAATTGACGAAGTCGGACTTGCCGTCGTCCTGGCCGATGAAGAGGCCGCCGCTGCCTCCCCAGTTCGAGAACTGGGAATATGCAAAATCTTCAGACGGGGGATTTCCCATTGTTAGTCTCCCTATCGAACTCTCATACTCCGAGACGTCGCCTGAAAAGTTGTGGCCCCCTCGGACGCGATGATGGTGCGCGGAAAACGCCCCCCGATATGCCCCCATTTGATGGTAAACGCGCCGACTTTACGTCGGATAAGCCGCCCAGGCACAAGCTACAAGCTAGGCGTACTTGGAAGGATCGCCCTGAGATTGCATCAACACAGATCGCAACCGCGCGAAAGCGTCATCGCATCGGCGCGCGCGCACGCGCTGCGCGAACGCGCCGGAGGGGCGGTAAGCGCTGATTGTGACTCACTTGGAGGGATTCGCTGGTCGGAGTGGCAAGATTCGAACTTGCGGCCCCTGCCTCCCGAAGACAGTGCTCTACCAGGCTGAGCTACACTCCGCCGCCAGCGCGGCCGATATACAGACGCCGCCGCCGGGCGGGCAAGCGGGTTCTCGGCCTTGCGGCACTTCGGGGGCCGATCTATGAACGCCGGCGCTTGGGACGTAGCTCAATCGGTAGAGCAACGGTTTTTGGTACCGCAGGTTGGAGGTTCGAGTCCTCCCGTCCCAGCCATGTTTCACGAAAAAATCCAGCAGAATCAAGGGCAGATGCCGCCCTTGTGCGTCACCCGCGAAGCTACACGGCCCCTGTGTCGCACATCGTGTCGCACAGACTGTCGCACATGGCCTCGAGCCGGCCGCCCGCGCGGCCTCCTCGCCGCGTCCACGCGCGCCGGGCGCCGCGCTCGCCGGCAGCGCCCTATCTCTGGCGCCGCGGCGGCGTCTTCCAGTTCCGCCGGCGGCTGCCGAAGCGGCTGGTGGATCTCGGCGCGCCCGAATTTCTGTCCCTCTCGCTGCGAACAAACCTCCTGCCCGAGGCGATGAAGCGGGCCGCCGCCCTGATCGCCGCGATGGAGCGGGCCGAGATCGAGATCATGTCGCAGTGCGCGGTGCAGGAGCTGACCCCGGAGGCGGTGGCGCTGATCGTGCGCGAGGTCGCGCGCCAGGCGCTCGACGACCTCGTCCGGCGCGACGCGGCCGCCGGCCCGCGCAGCCTGGCCGAGGCCGATGCCGCGCGCGACCGCATCGCCGACGAGATCGCCGAGCTGCGCACGGCGCTGCGCCTGCGCGACGGCGCGCCGGCGCGCGAGGCCACGCGCGGCGCCATGCAGCGCCTGGGAATGACGGGCCACACCGAGGTGCCGGCGTCCGTCGAGCGCGACGCGCTCGGCGCGCTCGTCGAGGTGAAGACGGCCGAGGCCGCGCTCGAGGAGGGCCAGTCGCTCGACCAGGCGACGCGCGAGATCCGCGACCGCCGGTTCGCCGGCGCCGAGCTCGCCGAGATCGCGCCGCCGGTCATGCTGAGCGCGGCGGTCGCGGCGGCGGAACGGCGGGCCGTGTCGAATGACATGGCGCGCAAGGTCGAGGCGTTCCGGGCCTGTGCGCTCGCCTGGAGGGGCGACATGCCGCTCGACCTGTTCCTGGAGAAGAAGACCCTCGTCGAGTTCCTTGCTCTGGCTGCGCCGCCTGCCGAAAGATCACGGCAAGAAGCACGGGCGCAACCGCTACGAGAAGACCGGCACCGTGCTGGACAAGCACGCCGAGATCGCCGCAGCGGACGAGAGGGATCGCGCGATCCGCGAGAAGATCGAGCGCCGCCTCGATCTCGATCTGCGGGAGAAGCGCGCGGAACTGGCGCGGTCCTTGACGCCGCGGGTGACCGAAGAGGCGGTCGGGGGCCACCATTCGCGCATTCGGTCGATCGTGGAGGCCGCAAGGGAGGAGCTCGGTTGGCGGGGCGGGATCGTGGTCATCTTCAACCTGATGTTCGGGACGGTGACGCCGCTCTTCGGCCTCTCGCTGTTCCTGCTCTCCAACATGACGGGCCTCAGCTTCTCGCGGCTGTCGATGGCGATGCTGCCGTTCTATCCGGCGCTGCTGATGGCGCTGGCGCTGCTGACATTCGTGCCCGATCTTTCCCTCTGGATCCCCCGCATGATCCGCTGAAGGAGGAACGCCATGCCAGCGACCGTCGGTTTTGTCGGCCTCGGCCTGATGGGCCAGGGCTTAGTCAGGCGGCTAATTGAAACGGGCCACAGGGTGCTCGGGACCGACATCCGGCGGGAGGCGGTCGCGCAGGCCGAGGCCCTGGGCGTCTGCCCGATGCCGGACGCGGCAAGCATCGTGCGCGAGGCGGACACGTTGCTCCTCTGCGTCACGACCCCCGCCGCCGTCGCCGAGGTGGTGCGTTGCACGGGCGGCGTGCTCGAGTCCGCGAATCTCTCCGGGAAAGTTCTCGTCGACCACTCGACAACGGACATCCCGCTCACACGCGAGCTCGGCGCCGAGCTCGCGGAAAGAGGCATGGCCATGGTCGATGCTCCGGTCTCGGGCGGTCCCGCGGCCGCGGAAACGGGCACGCTCGCTATCATGGCCGGCGGCACCGACGAGGCGATCGCTCAGGTCCGCCCTGTGCTCGAGCGCCTCGGCCACCTCACCCATATGGGATCGCTCGGAGCGGGCCAGGCGACGAAGCTCGTCAACCAGGCCCTGGTCCTCACCAACTACTGCGTCATCGCCGAGGCGCTGCGGCTGGCCGAGGCCTTCGACGTCGATCCCGCGAAGATCCCCGGCGCGCTCGCACCAGGTCACGCCGGTTCGAACCTCCTCGCGGCCCTGATGCCGCGCATGGCGGCGGAGGACTTTGCCCCCACGGCTTCGCGCGGCAGATCCTCAAGGATCTCGAGATGCTGCACACGGCGACCAAGGACATTCCGCTGTCGATGCCCATGGCGGGACAGGCGCTCTCGCTGTTCCGGCTGCTGGTCGCGGGTGGTAAGGCCGAGCACGACGGCAGCGCCGTGGTGACGCTGTTCCCGAAGTCGCATCCGCCGGGATCGTCGTGAACGGCGCAGGAAGCCAAGTCGCTACCATCCACAAGCAACCCAGAGCAACATGCACCGCATCCGAGCAAATGGCGACACGCAGGCGATACTGTGACACGCCCCTCAGACGCTGCGACCGCTTGCCGCCCTGATGTCCGCCGATGGCACCGTACAGACCGGCGCCATGCTGGAGCGAGACGAAAAGTAGAATAGCCCGACCGGCGTATCCCAAGCTTTGCGGCCGGCGAGAAAGACCAGTTCACCAGCCACTTCACCGATGCCTTGACTGGCATCGGCGCGAAGGTGTCGCCTGCCTCGTCAACGTCCGGAAGTGGCGCATCGTTCGCGTCCGCCCTGCCAGGGATGAGCGCCCGATGTTCTCTCTGCACCCGCCATTCGAATAACGGCAATGCCTGACCCAAACCCGTCATCAGCCTTGCGACGGATTGCGACGTGGTTCCTCTAATCGGGCATGCCGGCGAAGCGCATGTCCTCGATCCAACGATCGAGGCTGCCCGCGCGGTCCAGAGCCTCTCCCACTTTCTGCGTTCTTTGCTCAGCGTGCTCTCCGGAGAACCCTGCTGAAACACGGCCAGCGCCTCCCGTGCCTTCTCCTTGTTGCTCAGGCAGGCGTAAATTCCCGCGAGCATCCGGTGCGCCGACTTCGGTATCTTGGCCATGCGCTGCATCGCCAGCAGCGCGCCGTCGCAGTCATGCTTCTCCCAAAGCGCCCAGCCCAACTGCCAATCGAACCAGTCGGGATAAAGAGGATCAATTCCCTTCGCCCGCTCAATTCGCTGATTGCCTCGTCGGCGCGCCCGACGTAGAGGAGCGCATCGGTGCTGCCTACCAGGAAAGTGGAGTCGCTGGATTGAGCGCGATGGCGCGGTCGACCCGCGCAAGGGCCGCGTCCGTTTCTCCAGCCTCCCCATGGATGCGCGCGCGCACGTAATGCGCGTTGGCGTCGTCAGGCGCCAGCTCGATCGCCTTGTCAGCATATTCCGCGGCGCGCCGCAGGGCTCCATCACGATCGTTTTGATTTTCGGCCCAGCCGAATACCGCATCATTCCGATACGACCAGGCCATGTTGATGTAGCCGAACTGAGCGGTCGGATCGGCATCAATCGCTTTGATCGCCATCTGGCGCGCGAACTCGTTGTTCTCGGCGGAGAGGTCTTGCCGCATCGCCGCGGTGCCGGCCAGATAGTAGCGGAGCGCACTCACTTGGTCGGGATCACTGCGCGGCAGCGGCCGCTCAATCTCGCGTCCCACATGAAATGCAAGCGCGCGAATGATCTCCTCCTGGACGACAAACAGATCGCCGATCCCCCGGTCATACGCCTGTGCCCAGAGATGGCGGCCCTCATGGGCGTCGATCAGCTGCGCGGCCACCTTGAGGCGTGCGCCGATCTTCTGCTGGCTGCCCTCGAGCACGTAGTCGACGCCGTGCTCTTTGGCGATCTGGCGCACATCGGCGGGTTTGTCACGATACTTGAAGCTCGAGTTCCGAGCAATGACCGAATAAGTCTTGCTGCGGGCAAGCTCAGTGATGATGCCCTCAGCGATCGCATCGCTCAGATAGCCCTTATCGTCGCCGGTGCTGAAGTCGTCGAATGGCAGCACGGCGATCCTCGGCATGTCGTCCGAAGGATCGGAGACAGCCCGCCAAGCCTTTTGCGCCGTAACGATCCCAAGGGCGAGGGCAAGGACCACAACAATTGCGAGAGCGAGCCGCGGCCGCATTGACGCCTGGTTCGCTGCGGCGAATTCCAGTGCCATCCGTCGTTCGACATTCGGATGATGGCCCGTTTTGGGGAAGGCCTGCAGAAGGTTGCGCCGAAGCCCCGCCGCGGCGAACATCTGCCAGCGCGGGGGCGTCTTTCGTTGCGTACTGATCGGCGCAGCGGCGAGCTTGGCCGCTTTCTCATTCAGGATCACTCTGAACGCCCGAATGCCGCGGTCGATGTTCTTGGCCTGGACCTCACCCATATCCTCGAAGTCGAGGTCCAGTTTGCCGCGCACCTGGTTCCGAACGTTCCGCCTGATACAGATGCCGCCCGGATCGGACAGCGCCTCGAGCCGGGCAGCGATGTTTACTCCGTCACCGTAGATGTCGTCGCCCTCGACGATCACGTCGCCGACATTGATGCCGATCCGGTAGAGTAGGCGCTGCCCTTCCGGCAGGACGGAATTGCGCTCCGCCAAAGCGAGTTGGAAGCCGACAGCGAAGACAACCGCATCGACGACGCTGGCGAACTCCATCAGCGCGCCGTCACCCATCAGCTTGATAGTGCGGCCGCCGTGCTGCGCCGCCTTCGGGGCTATTACCTCGCGCCGATGGGCCTTGAGTCTTTCGAGTGTCCCGCCCTCGTCCGTGCTCATAGCGCGGCTGTAGCCGGCCACGTCGTAGGATAAGACTGCGGCAAGGCGGCGTTCCATCGGAATCCTCCCTGTGCCGGAATGCTACGCTCAGCGTTTGGTAGAATCCATATGGGTTGAGGCTTAGTCGCTGTGGCGCACCTTGGCCGTCCGGCGCCGAAGCTGTAGGTCCCGATTATGCGCGCCTGCTGCCACCTTGAGGCGCCGCGGGCGATAGCTGGTCATCACGCCGGATGGTGAACTCATCCTCCGCGGCCGCGCGTCGACAGCGCGCTCGTTAAGGCGTTCGCCCGCGCGCACCGTTGGCAGCGCCTGCTGGAGAGCGGCGAGCGCGCCAGCATCATCGCTGCCGGTGCTGATGAAGGGCTCTTCGGTGGAGTGGGACCGGCCGCGAGTTTGGCAAGCCAACTGATCCATCTGCCGGCCGAATGTCGGCGTCACTCTCGAATCCTGCCAAAGCCACACCGACGGGTCGAGCCCGAAGCGGAAGTTGCTTTCAGGCGCGCCCGATTGACCAACTGAAGAGGCGGAGAACTGCCTGTCGTGAGGCGCTGCTCAACGTCCGGATGATTTAGATTTCGGTCAAATCTATCACAACAAGCAGCTCCTCAAATGTTGCCAGAAGATCGTCGGCCAGGTTGGCCGGCGCGTCGACGAGTTCGAGCCCGATCTGCGATGCGCGCCTGCCCGATGGCAGCCGGGTGAATGCCATCATTCCGCCGCTTGCCCTGGACGGGCCCTCGTTTCCATTCGACGTTTTCGAAGCACGCGCTTACCGAGGAGCAGCTCATCGACAGCGGCACGATATACCCGGGACGTGCTCGATCACCTGCGTCCTGTGTGGAAAGGCGCGAGAACATCGTCGTCGTCGGCGGCACCGGTTCGGGCAAGACCACGTTCCTGAATATGATCAGTCCATGGGTTGCGCCTTCGGAGCGTATTCTCACCATCGAGGACGCCGCCGAACTGCGTCTGCACCACGATCACGTCGTGCGCCTTGAGACACGGCCCGCCGAATCTCGAGGGTGAGCGCGCGGTCACGCGCGCGACCTGGTGCGCAACGCGCTGCGCATGCGCCCCGATCGGATCATTGTCGGCGAAGTGCGCGGCGACGAAGTGCTGGACATGCTGCAGGCCATGAACACCGGCCATGACGGCTCCATGACCACGCTGCACGCCAACAGTCCCCGCGATGCCGTGCACCGGATGGAGGCGATGATCACCATGGGCGGGTTCGCCCTCCTTGCCACGACCATTCGGCAGATGATCGTCAGCTCGGTCGACATCATCGTCCAGGTGGCCCGGCTGCGCGACGGCTCGCGCCGCATCACGCACATCACCGAGGTCGTTGGCATGGAAGGTGACGTGCCGATCCTGCAGGACCTGTTCGTCTACCAGGTCGAAGGCGAGGGCGAGGACGGCCGCATCATCGGCCACCACCATGCGACCGGCATCGCCAAGCCCAAGATGTCGGACCGGGCGCGCTACTACCGCGAGGAGGGCGCCCTTGCGGCCGCGTTGGAGGCAGCACAGCAGGGGTGAGCTTCAGATGACTGCGCGTCTCCGGTCGCCGCCCTGGCGATCGGAGATGCTGAGAGTGCCTGACTACCTGAAGCTGAACGACCGCTTTGTCCGCATATCGGGCAGTGGCAATGCCGCCGTGAGCGGCTTAGATCGCGCCAACAGCCGACATGAGGCTCGGACGCGCCGTGGCCGGCGACCACCGGTTGGCGAGCAGAACTTATCGATCCAGCGAAGTCGGTGGTGCTGGCTCAGTCCGTGCGAACTGCTCGGAGGCACACATGGCGGCCTGCGCAGGCGCCTGGCTGCTTTTGAGACCGGCTCGCCTACCCCCGCGAAGGGTCTGGGATCATGCTCAATGCACGTTGAGCTGGCGAGTCGGGCTCGCCAGCCGCGCAGCGCCGGCCGTCGAGCCGAGGCCGCCGGCGCTTCCGGTGATGGGTCTCGCGACAGCGCCAAAGAAGAAGCAGGCATCACTGACCGTTGACGGAATCAACCGGACGTGCAAAAATAAAGAATGTCGTCGAGCTATTTGACTCGATGCGGGCGTTACTCGCCTATGCTTGTTTCGACATAAGTTGATCTTTCCGGGTTCCGTGCAGTGGCGCGGGCGCGGGAAGGTCGATGTCCGCCTCCGCTCGGGCGAATGCCGGCGGGACGAGAACCTGTGCGGATGGGTGGCCGAACGCGCATGCATCTGATCCTGGGCTATGAGGGCGATCCTTGCTGCAGCGGCGTCGCAGCGCGGCTGCAGGAGCGCGGGCTCGACGTTCGCATCTTGGCGGCGCCCCTCGCGCCGCCCTCGCGGCTGGTTCTGCGGCTCGGGCCCGAGCTGGGCGACAACCGGGCGACAGCGTCGCTTGCGCTCGACGACGGGCCGGCCATCCGGGTCGACAGCGTCCTGGTGCGCGCGCCCGGTGGGCTGGACCCCGCCGGGTGGAGCCCCGCAGACCACGCCTACATGCAGGCGGAAATGCAGGCGGCGCTGCTCGCCTGGCTGGCGACGCTCGACTGCCCCGTCGTGAACCGGCTGCCGGCGGCGCTGTGGTACCGGCCGCGCATGCCGCACTTGGCCTGGGCGCCGTACATGCGCCGGTACGGGCTCGCGCTGCCCGAGGCGGTGATCACCGACGATCCCAAGGAAGCGCGCGGCTTCGCGCGGAGCCTGGCCACAGACGGGGTTCCGGGCGCCGTCTGCACGCCACTGACGCGCGAGGGCGCCTGGCTGGTCGGGCCGGGCGACTGGGACGGGGTCGCGAGATTGCAGGCGCATGCTCCCGTCTGCCTCAGCGAGCCGCATGGCCAGGCGAAATCGGCGTGCATTGTCGGCGATGCGCTGATCTGGGAGACGCCGCCCGACCGCACCGAGGCCGCGATCGGTTCGCGGATGCGCCGCGTCGCTGAGGCCTGCGGCCTGGTTTTCCTGGAATTCGCGCTCGCCCCGGTGCGGCACGGCCCGGCGGTCGTGCATCTCGACCCGCTGCCGCGGCTCGAGCATTTCGGTCCGCGCGCGGCCGCGACAATCCTCGACGCGCTGAGCGGGGTCCTGGCCGGCGCGCCGATCGCGGCACCGGCGACGGCGGAGGTACCGGCATGATCCTGGTCGCCGGCGGCATCGCGGACAAGGTGACGGAGCTGGTCTGCGCCCGGCTCGACGACTGCGGCTATCCATATCGGCTGCTGGATCTCGGCTGCTATCCGGCGCGTCACGGCATCGCCGTCAGCTTGACCGGGCACGGCCCCGAGGGCTGGCTGAGGGGGCCGGACTGGCGGCTGGAGCTGGGCGAGATCAGCGGCGTCTATGTCCGCTTTCTCGGTCCCGAGGGGCGCGTCGCGCTTCCCGGACTGCCCGCAGCGCAAGCCGCCGAGCTCCAGCTCGACGCCGATACCGCGCTGATGACCCTTTTCGACGACCTGCCCTGCCCGGTGGTGAACCGCATGGGCGGCGGCATGTCGAACAATAGCAAGCCGTACCAGGCACTGCTGATCATGCGCGCCGGGCTGCGCGTGCCGCCGACGCTCGTGACAAGCGATCCTGACGCGGCACGCGCCTTCCATGCGGAGCATGGCGAACTGATTTACAAGTCCGTCAGCGGCATCCGGTCGGTCGTGCGGCGATTGGGACCGGAACAGCTGGCCAGGATCGACCTCGTCCGCAACGGGCCGGCGCAGTTCCAGGCCCATATCGCCGGCCATGACGTGCGGGTTCATACCGTGGGCGACCGGCTGTTCGCGACGCGGATTGTCAGCGGCGCGGTCGATTACCGCTATGCCAGCCGCGACGGGCTCGACGTCGAGATGGAGCCTGCCGAGCTGCCATCCGCCGTCGCCGAAGCATGCCGGCGGGTGGCGCGCGAATTGGGCCTGCTGCATGCCGGCATCGACCTGAAGCAGACGCCACAGGGCGAGTGGTACTGCTTCGAGGTCAACCCCTGCCCCGGCTTCATCTATTTCGAGCGGCAGACCGGACAGCCGATCTCGCTGGCGCTTGCCGAGCTGCTGCAGAGCGGCGCCGCCGGGTCACCCGAAGCCTGCGCGAGAGTCGCCGTGGTCTGAGCGGCGGCCCGCTTCCTTGCCCGCGTCCATGACAGGAGATGATGATGGCAAACGAGAAGGATAAAAAGGGTCAAGAAGGCGAGACGAAGGAGCCCTTTGTCGCGGCGAGCGACCGGCCGGAGGTCCGGCTCGACCTCGACATGCCGGTCAACGAGCTTCGCGTGCGCGACCTGGCGGCAATCCTGGGCCACTTGACCGGAAAGTCGGCCTCCGAGATCGGCAAGGCGCCGATCAAGGACTTCTTCGACAAGCCGTTTCCGGAACAGCAGAAGGACTTCATCAAGGAAGTTAAGCCGGAGAAGATCGAGAAGCCGGAGAAGCCAGAGAAATTCGAGAAGCACGAGAAATTCGAGAAGCACGAGAAGCCGGAGAAATTCGAGAAGCACGAGAAACACGAAAAGCCGGAGAAGATCGAGAAACACGAGAAACACGAGCTCAAGGAGTTCAAGCTCGAGAAGATCGAGAGCGACGGCGTCTTCGACCCGGGCTCGCGCTTGCCGCCGGGACCGGACCCGCGGCTGGAGATGGCGATCCAGGCGATCGCGGGTCTGAGCCGGCAGGTGAGCACCCTCGCCAATCAGGTCGAGGAGCTGAGCAAGAAGATCGGCTGAGTCCGGCGGGTGGTGCTCGCCTGCACCGAGGTGGAACAATCGACGAGCGGCCCGGCGGGCCGTTCTCCCAGACCGATATCGAGCCGGCACCGAACAGACGACGAGAAGATCGACCAGTCCCACCTCTGCAGCGTGCTCCGCCTGACGCTGGCGCCGGAGAGCGTCGCGGCGATCCTCGATGGGCGCCAGGCGAAGAGCGTGACGTGCCGGGGCTCTGATGAAGCGGTTTCCGGTCGAATGGGAGAGGCAGCGAGTCTCGGGCAGGCCAGCTGAGCTATCTCGACAGCCGAGCGTCGGCCTCTCCCTCAACTCCTGCCGATCCCCGGGGGACCTGGTCGAGCCCAAACCGGTCAAGTCTGTGGGCGAGGCGGTCGACGAGTTGGATGGCGAGCAGAGTCTTCAGCTTGTCGGCAGGAGGTGCGGACAAATGTGGGGCGCCAGGCGGTTCAGGTTATGCCGTGCCGTTCCGCGCAAAGGATGTTGTCGTCATGTGCGCGTTGGTGCGCTGGTCAAAGCTCGTACTTCTGCGGGCGTCCATTGTCGCCCCTCGAGAGCTCACCCCAATTGCAGGGCTCGACTGATCGCTGCGGACAAGTGGGCGGCTTCGATCGGTTTAGCCATGTAGTCGGCCGCGCCGGCCGCGAGGCATCTCTCGCGCGTGCCGGGTTCGTCAAATCCCGTCATGACGATCACCGGCGGCGCTCGGGCTCCCACATGCATGCGCGCCAGGACTTCGATCGCGTTCAGACCTGGAAGATGCAAGTCCATGAGTACGCATTCGGGGCGATGTGCTGGGACGCTTTCGAGAAACTCTTCGCCCGAGGCGAAGGCGATGGGCTCGTAGCGCAAGGTGCGGAGCAGGCGGCGGAGAGCGCGGCGGATCCCTTTGTCGTCGTCAATGATCGCGATCAGTGGAATGGTCAGTCCCATAGGGCACACGCTAAGGCCCGGGATCGGCGGGCGATAGTTGGCCTAAGGTCTCACCGGATGCCGGCTCACCCGCGATGCGCCATCACGACCCGGATCAGATCGGCGATCGTGCGGACGCCCATCTTCTTCATCATCCGACCACGATGCACCTTCACGGTCTTCTCGGCGGTCCCGAGATCCCAGGCAATCTCCTTGTTAAGCCGGCCGGCCAGCACACCGTCGAGCACCTCGGTCTCGCGCGGGGTCAGTCGCGCGAGGCTCCGCCGTACTGCCTCGGTATCCGCCCGCGCCGCACGGGCCGCGGCGTCACGTCCGAGTGCCTGCTCGACAGCCGCGAGCAGCGCGGCGGCTTCGACCGGCTTCGTGAGAAAGTCGACGGCGCCCGCCTTCATCGCGCGAACGCTGGCCGGGATGTCGCCCATGCCGGTGAGAAAGATGACCGCCCGCTCCACGCCGCCGGCGGACAGGCTCTGCTGGACTGCGAAGCCGTCCATGCCCGGCAGACCGAGATCGAGGATTGCGCAGCCCGGAGCCTCCGGGTCGTGCCGGGCCAGGAACGCTTCGGCGCTCGGGTACGCCGCGCAGCGGTGCCCGGCCGCGCCGAGCAGCCGCGCGAGCGCTCTGAGCACCGTTTCGTCGTCGTCGACAAGGTAGATGACGCCGGCCTGCCCCATTTCCGACCTCAGGGCGCCGGAAGCGTGAGAACGATGCGCGTACCGCCCGTCACGCGGTCGTCGAAGGCGAGCGTGCCGCCATGCGCGCGAGCGATGGTTCGGGAGATCGCGAGACCGAAGCCGAGCCCGTCCGGCTTGCTGCTGACGAAGGGCGCGAACACATCGTCCCGCATCTCGGGCGAGAGCCCAGGGCCGCGGTCCGCCGCGGCAAGCTCGCGGGCGCCATCGTCGCGCCGCCGCGTCGCGATTTCCAACTCCCGTTCCGGTGACGGCAGCTTCGCCATGGCCTCGGCGGCGTTCAGCATCAGGTTCAGCAACACTTGCTGCAGCTGCGCGAAGTTGCCGCGGACGATGAGCTCCTCCTGGGCCGGTCGGGCCACCACCCGCGTCTGGCGGGAGACCATCTCGCTCCGCGCCAGCGTCACAGTTGCCGTGACCACCTGGTTCAGGTCGATCGGCTCGAGCGCCGAGTCGCCCTTCACCATCAGCCGCCGCAGCTGCACGATGATCCCGGCCGCGCGACGATCGTCGTCGGCGATGTCGCCGAGGATCGCCGATAGCTCGGCGAGGTCCGGCGGGTCCTGGCCGAGCAGCTGCTCCCCCGCCTGGGCATTGGCGAGAATGGAGGCGAGCGGCTGGTTCAGTTCGTGCGCCAACGCTCCGGACAATGCGCCGAGCTGGGCGGTGCGTGATACATGCGCGAGCTCGAGCCGCTCGGCCGCCAGTTCGTCGGCGGTTCGTTTGCGTCGCCGCTCCTGCACCAGGAGCGCGACGATGGTAGCGCTCTGCAGGCCGATAACGCCGACAGCCAGCAGGATCTGGAGCCGGTAGCGCTCCCAGGCCGTGGGCTCGTAGAAGAGCCGCTGCGTGCCCGGCGGCAACAGCCCCGGGTCGATGCCGAATTCGGCGTATCTGGCGCCAGTCGACGACGGGCTCCGGCACCGTCTCGACGAGCGCGGGCCCGGCGGTATCGGCGGCCGCCTCGACAGCCATTTCCCCCATCTTCTCTCCGATCGACTGAAAGGTCTCGACGGACCCGCCGACCACGCCGGCACCGATGAAAGAGCTGTAGACACCATAGGCGGGCGCGGCCGAGGCCCCGGCGATGATCGCGGCAGCATCGCGGGGTATGGAGGTGTGGCCCTCGGCGTCCTCGTAAATCGTGAGGATCAGCAGGATCGTGTCCCGGCCGAGCCCGGCGGCCATCTCGGCAAATCCCGCGACGCTCATGTCCGAGACGAAGTCGACGTGGATGCCGTCGGTATACGACAGTTCCGCCCGCGCCCGCGCCTGCCAGCGCCGATCGAAGGGCGACGAGCCCGTCATCACCACGATGCGCCTTGCTTCCGGCTGCAGCCGGCGAGCGAAGTCGACGGTACCGCGAGCATCGAACCTGCTGACCACCCCGCGTGCGTCGGGCGGCAGGTCGGAGTCCTGCGCCGTTTCCCGGGTGACGAGGCCGAAGATCACGGGCGCGTCCGGTGCGAAGTCGGCCCGGTGCTTGAGCACGAACTCGAGGGCGCTCACGCCAGCGGCAAGTACGGCAACCATCGGCCGGTCGCGGTACTTGGCGATCATTGCCTCCGCCAGCCGCTCGGCATGGGCGGGATCGGGGAACCGGGCCGTGTCGAGGTGCTCGCTGTAGACTTCCCTGTTCGGGATCGCCCGCGACAGCACCGCCTCGATCCCCGCTGCCGTCTGGATGTTCCCGACGATGGCGCTGTCCTGTGCATAGACGACCAGGAAACGGGGCGGGGCATCAGACGCTGCGGTCGCCGTGCTGGGCGGGCTCACCCAGACCAGCAACCCCAGCAGCGCCGCGCGGCCGAGTGCGTGCCAAGGCTCGCCGCCCCTGTAGGTACTTGGTCCAACTTTCGCCACGACCGGCCGGTCCTGAGAATGCCCCCGTCGACGCATCTTGACCCCGACTTCGCGGCTATCGGGAAACCCCGATCACGGAAGGGTGGGGTGTAGTGCTCGAAGAGCCAGGGGGTTCGATGAAATTCTCTGACGGATCCCGCTCGCGGCAATCCCCGCGTCTTGCGCCCTCTTTGCACCGCGCAGCGGTGAGGGAAGGCAGCCCGCGGCTACGCGTTTCCAAAAGGAGGAGCATGATGCCGATCGAACGAGCTTTCGGACTTAAGGACACCGCTGCCGCGGTCGCCCTTGCCGCCGGGCTGGCGCTTCCAGCAGCGGCCCAGGATACCGCCAAGCCCAACATCCTCTTCATCATGGGCGACGACATCGGCTGGATGCAGCCCTCGATCTACCATCGCGGACTGATGGTCGGCGAGACGCCGAACATCGACCGGATAGGTCAGGAAGGGGCGATGTTCACCGACTACTACGCCGAGCAGAGCTGCACCGCCGGGCGCAACGCCTTCTTCACGGGCATGCATCCGCTGCGCACCGGCATGATCCCGCCGCAGCTGCCGGGTAGCCCGACGCTATCTCAAGCCCGGCACGCCGGCGCTGGCCATCTTCCTGCGCGATCTCGGCTACAGCACCGGCGAGTTCGGCAAGAACCACCTCGGCGACCACACCGACGCGCTGCCGACGGCGCACGGCTTCCAGGAGTTCTGGGGCTATCTCTACCACCTCGACGCCATGCAGGGGGTGAGCTTCCCCGACATCAACAAGTCGCCGACCGAGCAGACCGTCGCGCCGCCGTGCAAGAACACGCCGATCCCCGGCCTGCCCGAGGTGCCGGGCGCGGTCGACGCTGCGACGACGATCTGCCTGATGCCGCCGCGCCCGGTCGTCGCCTGCAGGTCCTCCGATGGCACAGCGGCGAACCAGACCTGCTCGGACGAAGGGCCGCTGACGCTCGAGCGGTCGAAGACCGTGGACGAGGAGATCTCGTCCAAGGTCATCGACTTCCTCGACCGCAACGATCCCGAGAAGACCGGCAAGCCCTTCTTCGTCTGGTACAACCCCGCTCGCATGCACATCACCACCATGCTGTCGGACAAGTACATGGCGATGGTGGGCGAGCCCGGCGGCAAGGACTGGGGCGTTAACGAAGCCGGCATGAAGCAGATGGACGACAACATCGGCGCGTGCTGACGAAGCTGGAGGAGATGGGCGAGCTCGACAACACCATTGTCGTCTTCACCACCGACAACGGCGCCGAGACGATCACCTTTCCCGACGGCGGCACCACGCCCGTTCAAGGGCGGCAAGCTGACCACCTGGGAGGGCGGTATGCGCGCGCCGATGGTCGTGCGCTGGCCGGGCCACATCAAGCCGGGCACGGTGAAGACCGACATCTTCGCCTCGCTCGACTGGCTGCCGACGCTCGTCGACATCGCCGGCGGTCCGAAGGCAAACGAGCTGAAGGCGCAGATCGAGAAGGGCGAGTATCCCGGCATCGTCAAGACCACGCTCGACGGCGTCAACCAGCGCGCCTATTTGCTGGGCAAGTCGGACAAGTCGGCGCGCGACACCTTCTTCTACTACTCCGGCAAGGATCCCGTCGGCGGTCCGCTACAAGAACTGGAAGATGTACTTCGCGATGGTGTCCGACTCGCCGACGGGCTTCCTCGCCGGCGTGCTGCCGTACCATTGGACGCAGGTCGTCAACATAAAGCGCGATCCCTTCGAGACCTCGATCGGGCAGCAGATCAAGACGCTGACCGGTGAAGGCGGCGCGCTCGCCGGACCGGTCACCGCCTATGTCTACGACTGGAACATGCTGCCGATCGGCCAGGCGCTCTGGCTGAAGGAGCTCGAATCCTATGTCCAGTACCCGCCGATGCAGAGCCCGGCCAGCTACAACCTCGACCAGGTTCTCCAGCAGGTAAAGGACATGAAGACGGTCAGCCATGCGGGTGAATGACGCCCGGCCGGGATGACAAAACTTCGCAGGCGGCCCGAAGGAGCCGTCTGCACCGACAATCCGCCCCACCGCAAGAAAGGCCGTTTGGCAATGAAAGTCGCACTCTCCACTCTGGCGCTCGCCATCGCCCTCGGGACATCCACGTCCTGGGCAGAAGTTGGCGCCGAACTCGGCGTCCTCACCTGCAAGCTGACAGACGTCCAGAACGACATCGTCTACACCGACGAGAAGTTCGCCTGCGAGTTCAAGCCGAAATCCGGAAAGGCCGAGCGTTACGCCGGCCAGATCAAGAGCGTCGGGCTCGACCTGTCGGTGACAAAGGAGATGACGCTCGTCTGGGGCGTGCTCGCGCCGACGGCACATGCCGGGGCGGCGCACTCCCTGAGAGGAACCTATGTCGGCGGGGATGCGGCGGTGGCGCTCGGCGCCGGTGCGGGTGCGAACGTACTCGTGGGCGGTGGCGAAAACTCGATCACTCTGCAGCCGATCAGTGTCACCGGGATCGTCGGCAGCGGCGCCTCGCTCGGGATCGAGGAGTTCGAACTCGACTAGCCCCCGAACTGCACCACCGGGTCCGCGCGTCCGGCCGGCGCCGGAGGATAGGGAGGATTGCAATCGATGATGAGCACCAGGCGACAACTTCTGGTGACGCTCGCCGCGGTCTTCGTTCTGTCCTCTGTACCAGCCGTCGCGCAGGAGATGGCCCTTCGCGCCCATGCCATCGAGCTGCCGATCATGGCGAAGTTCGCGATCGCCATGGCGGTGCTGGTCGGTGTGCCGCTGCTGTTCCGGGCGATCGCGCTGCCCGGTGTCGTGGGGCTGCTCACGGCCGGCATCGTCCTCGGTCCGCACACTCTCGACGTGTTTCCGCTGCATCCGGTGGTCGCCGACTTCTTCTCCGATCTGGGCAAGCTCCTGCTGATGTTCTTTGCCGGGCTGGAGATCGATATCGAGGTATTGCAACGGGCGCGCAACCGCTCGATCGCGTTCGGCCTCGCCACCACGCTCCTGCCGCTGGCCGCCGGAACCGCGGTCGCCCTTGTCTTCGGCTACGCGGCGATACCCGCCGTCGTGATCGGCTCGCTGCTCGCGTCGCACACATTGCTCGGGATGCCGATCCTTCGCGAGATGGGCGTGGCGGGCGGTGAAGCGATCACCGTCACCGTTGGCGCCACCGTGATCTCGGACACGCTTTCGCTCATCGTCTTTGCCGTCTGCGTGACCTCGTTCGTCAGCGGCTTCTCGGCGTCGGGCGTCGCCTTGCAGCTGGTCGAGATCGCGGGCTTCTGCGCCGTGATCCTGTTCGGGCTCCGGCACCTCGGGATCTACCTGCTGTCGCGGATCGCCGACAAGGAGGAGGCGTACGTCGTCATCCTGCTCGGATTACTGGCCGTATCCAGCGTGCTGGCCCAGCTGATCAGCCTGCCCGGAATTGTCGGCGCCTTTCTGGCGGGACTTGCTCTCAACTCGACAGTGAAAGGCGCGGCGGGAACGACGCAGCTGGACTTCCTCGGCAAGACCCTCTTCATCCCCGCGTTCTTCCTGGTGACGGGCTTTCTTATGGATCCGGTCGCCTTCGTCGGCAGCCTTGTCGATCAATTCCCGCTTGTCGCGAGCATCCTGCTGGCCTTGCTGTTGGGAAAGGCAGCAGCGGCGGAGCTGATCGGGCGATTGTTCGGCTACTCGCCCGCAGAAAGGCTGACGATGTGGTCGCTCACCCTGCCGCAGGTCGCCGCGACCCTCGCCGCGGCTCTCGTGGCAAACGCGACCCTCAACGCTGCCGGCAAGCGTCTGCTCGAAACGCCGATGCTCAACGTCATCCTTGCCCTGGTGCTCCTCACCGCAGTTGCCGGGCCGATCCTCACCACTCGCATCGGCACGAAGATGCTTCGGACCGCGAACTCCGCAGACGAGGTCTCATCGGCACCGATCGCCGTCGATGATCCGAGTCCCGCCGCTCCCCGGCCGGAGAGACTTGCCTGAAACCCGCCGATGGATCGGCGTGCGATGCGGCCTTCTGCGGCGCCGGCTACACCAGGTCAGCGACTTGGTGTGGATCGCAGATTAGACGGCGAGACATAGGAACTTGCATAGGGGAATGATGCCGAGCACAATCGTGCAGCTCTCATCCTCATGCTCAGGCTTGCGAAGCGCAGCATTGTCCGCAAGCATTCCGCCCTGCGACCGCGAATGCGGCATGGTGCGCATCGACATTCGGTTGCGCCGGGCTATCAGCGCCAACGTGCGGCCGGTGGAACCGCGTTTTTCGCCAGCAGGTCCGCACGTTGCCGAGAGTCTTTCGGCCGCCCCACCGTCCGGAATGCTGGTCTCTCGCCAGCTCGCGCACGACTAGCCGCAAAGGCCGACGCGGAGAATCTGGCCTGGCGGCGTCTCGGCCGGCCACCGCTGTTCATGGACCTCTTCCTCGACGCCCGCGCCCGGCCGCCCAAGGAGATCGTGCTTGATCTCGACGCCACCCCTGCCGGGCACGGGACCCGCGTCGGCCCCTGGTCCGTCATTCCGGAATGCCGGCGGCGGCAAGTCCCTCGATTACCGGCTCGTAGACGACCGGGTCGAGTGCCCGCACGGTGCGTCGCAGTGCCCGGAACTTCCCAATGGTGAAGCCCGGATTGGCCGCGAGCAGGCGCTCCGCCAGCAGCCGGGCGCGATCGAGGCGGCCGAGATGGACGAGCGCGACAATCTCGAAATGACTGAAGCTCGTGACGCTGTTCTCGAAGATGCGGCCGCGCTCGACCGCGGCCAGCACGCCCTCCCAGTCGCGCAGGCCGACATGGGCAATCGTCGAGGCGGCGTGGATGCGTAAGGCCATCGGGTCGCGCGGGCTGAGCCGCAACGCCTGGCGGGCCCGCTCGAGCGCGATCTCGGGGCGATTGTGCAACGCGTTCATCATGCAGCTCGAGCCCCAGGCCGAGAGGCAGTTGGGGCAGAGCTCGATGGCGCGCTCCACATAGGCGAGGCCGCGCTCGAAATCGTCGCTGTAGAACGCGACGACGTAGCCGGCGTAAGCTGCCGCTTCGATGTCGGCATCGGGCGCGACCAGGACCTCCTCGGCGAGCGCCAGCGCGCGCGGCGGGCGCTCGGGATCGGGCCCGACGCCGGTGCCAGACCAGCGTCTTCAGCCAGGCCCGCATCGCCCTCGCGATCGGGTAGTCCGAGGCCAACCGGATCGCGGCATCGAGCGCCGCGTCGGCCTCGGCAATGCGAACCGGTGGCCGCCGCCAGCGCGTGCAGGAAGTGGTCATAGGCGTCGCGGCTCTCCGGCCGCTTCAGCACGGCGCGCTCGATCTCGGCGTTGCGGATCTCCGGGGCGATGGCGGCAACAACCGCCTCGGTGATGCGGTCCTGCAGGTCGAACACGTCCTGTGTCTCGCCGTCGAAGCGACCGGCCCAGATATGCGCGCCGGTTTCGGTGTCGATCAGCTGGCCGGTGACGCGGAGCCGTTCATCCGCCCGCCGCACGCTGCCTTCGAGCACGTAGCGCACGCCGAGCTCGCGGCCGATGCGGCGGATTCTACGGCGATGCCACGTACGAGAAGGAAGAGTTGCGCGCGATGACGAACAGCCATGGCACGCGGGAGAGCGCCGTGATGATATCCTCGGTGATCCCTTCCGCGAAATAGTCCTGCTCGTCACCGGCGGACATGCTGTCGAAGGCCAGCACGGCGACGGATGGCTTGCTCGGGCGCTCCGGCGCGGGCGCCGCGACGGCGCGAGATCTCCCATGACGACTGCGAAGGCGCGCACGGGCCGATAGATGTTCTTAAGCCGCTGCTCGCCTAGGTTCTGGAATTCAAGGTCCATCTTGTCCGCGACATCGTCCTGTACGCGGCCCGAGACGACGATGCCGCCGGGCGCTGCCAAAGTCTGCAGCCTGGCCGCGATATTGACGCCGTCGCCGAGGATGTCGTCGCCGTCGATGACGACGTCGCCGGTGTGCACGCCCATGCGGAAGGCCATCTGCAGCGCCTGGGGCTGAGCGGCGTTGCGCTGGTTCATCTGGAGCTGCATCGAGACGGCGCAGGAGACGGAGGCGACGACCGAGCTGAACTCGGCCAGGAAGCCATCGCCCGTCGACTTGACCAACCGCCCGTTCAGCCCGATCATCGGCTCGAGCGCCGCGAGGTGCCCCTTGAGTGCCCGCACGGTGCCTTCCTCGTCGCGGCCGACCAGCGCGCTGAAGCCGACGACGTCGGCGGCGAGGATGGCGGCGAGGCGGCGGTCCAATTCGTCGGTCTCCCTTGGGGCACGTGCATTGTTAATGCAAGGGCGTGGCGAGCGGTATGGCTTTCGCGGCGCGGCGCTTCGACCGGGTCGGCCCGGCGCTTGCGGTCCTCGACGAATCCGAGCTGCCGCCGGAGGCCGCCGATACGCCCGACAAGCGGCTAAGGGCGGCGGCAGCGCTCTTCTCCGTGCTGGACCGCCTCACCGGCTCGGGACCTTCCCGAGCCCCTGGCCAGACCCCAAACGGAATGCCCGGAATGGGTCAAGGAGCGAACCCGCTCGCGCGGGAGGGAGCGAGCGTCGAGGTTGGGGAGCATTGTCGGCGGCGGTGACGGCGTCGGTGGAAACCGGATAAGGTGACGATCGGGCATCGGGTCCCGAGCATCGAAGGTCCTTGCAACCTCCAACTCGAGGACCTTCCAATGACCGCTCAGCCTGCTGATCAAGCTGCTGGCGCGCTCCGCCGGCGCATGCTGGAAGATATGACGGTGCGCGGCTTCGGTGAGACGACGCGTCACAACTACATTCGCCACGTCCGGAGGGCGTAGATGCGGAAAGCCCGACATGACCCCGCGCAGCGGCTACTTCCCCGCCATGTGGTAGCCGTACGTCCGCTTCGAACTCGACTGCTGCCGTCCTGAAGCGCGAAGGGCGGCAGCTGGCGCATCCACTGGCGAGACCTTGACTACACCGTCTGTCCGCGCCCGCCACCATTCTCATTCTTATGAAAGAACCTCGAAAAAAGACCTGTATTGTTGCGTGGTTCGGAAAGAACGGCTCCAAACTTGCGGAGCACAAATTTGCAGGGAAGCGCCGGTCGCCAGGGCGCGTGTCTCCCAGGGTTGACCCACCCCCCCGGCCCCCGGCGCATGGAGAGTGCGCCGAGGAGGCCCTCGGACCCTCTGTTGAGCGCCGCCGCCCTGCGGAGGGCGACGGCTGGTTCGGTTCACTGCCGATCCGGCTGGCATGCCTGGTCGCCCAATTGGGCGAGCTGCACCGGTTGCGGCCCGACGGGGATCATCCAGCCGGGCCAAGGCCGGTCAGTCCGCAGCGGCTCGAGGAGCGGGAGCCTGATCGCGGCTACGCACTGGCGCCGAGCACCTTCGCATCCTATGGGTCCGCCAGACGCACCTCCGCGCTGATCAGCGTGTGGAAATTCGGCCCACGCTCGACAAGGTCGTGGAGCTCGAAGACCTCGTCGATCGGGTACTCACGCTCGAACGGGCCATCCTTAGTGCCATAGGTCAGCTTCGCGATCCAGCGCGTATTCGTCGGCGATTGCATCTTATACATGGTAAGCTTTCCTTCTGATTTTGATGTGGTGCCGTCTTTCAGTTCCGCCGGTTTGCAGCAGGCGGCGCCCGGATGCCGTAGTTGACATTCATCTCGGCGACCGGCCGGCGGCCCTCAGGCGTGACGGCGGCGCCCTTCCCGCGCGTTTCCATTTCCGGTGGAAACGCTGGAAACCGGAAACGCATGGAGCCGTCGCGTGCGCCCTTCCGCGACCTGCATGCACACTGTCCGTCATGCCGCCGCACCCCGCGCGACCTCAGCCTCTCCCCGCGCAAAGGGCCCACCCGGGACGTCGAGAAACCTCGCCACCGTCGAGCCCGGACCGATGCACTTGACGACCCGCCCGTCCTCGAGCGCGTGCTGCACGAGTCCCTCGAGTCGGTGCCGCGATAGGTCGCGGAGCGAAGCCGGGAGCCGCTGCCTCTGCCTGAAGACGCCCGCCTCGCCGGTGTGCGTGAAGGGCGACCCAGCCGTCGCGGCGCGCGAGATCTGGTAGACGATCGCATCGAGGAACTGGACCGTCTCGGTCGCGCGGCCCGCGGACAGGGTGACATCACGGAGCAGCCCGTCCGGGCGGCGGGAGTAGGTCCGCACCTCCCGCCGCGCCGCCCCATTCGCCTTGACCACGCCGCCCTGCACGATGGCGTTCGGCGCGAACGCTCGGCCGAGCTCGCGGCAGATCGTCTTGGTCGTCGTCTCCTCAGTCGGCCAGAGGGCGAAGACCCAGCGCAAGCCGTCGACGAGCGCCGTGGTGCCCCGGATGGCTTCACGCGCCTCGGCGAGAGTGGTGATCGGCTTGCTCGACTTGCGCATATGATGTGAAACGACAACCGTCGCGCCGGTCGTGGCGGCCAGATGACCGAGGCATGAGCAGACGAACTGGCCGGCGGCGGGATCCTCGTTGATGCCGGCCGCGACGAAGGCTTGCAGCGGATCGAAGACGACCAGGCGAAGATCACGGATCCCCACCAGCTCGGTGGTGAGAGCATCCCAACCCGGCGTCGTCTCGAACCCCTTGCGCGTGTCCCGGAACAGCGGAAGCGGTCCGCCCGCGTCGGGCAGCGGCACGATGACGAGGCGACTCTCGTGCTCAGGCGCTAACTCGCCGATCGCCGCTCGTCGGCGGTGGATCTCGCGCTCGTCGTCCTCGGCGGTGAAGATCACGGCCGTGCCGTCCTTCACCACGTTGCCGCCGAAGATCGGCGTCGGCGCCCTGTCCGGCCCCGAGGCGATGGACGTTGCCAGCTCCTGCAGCAGGAAGCTTTTTCCCGGTGTCGCCCATCGCAGCGGCCATGCCGGGCACGCCGAGTGGCAGGACGCCCTCGATCAGCCATTCGACGGGCGGCGGCTCGCCCCGGTAGCGCGCCGCCGTCCAGTCGGCGAGACGGAACGGGAGCACGCCGCCCGTAGCCTCGCTCGCCGGCTCCTCGCTGCGGCGCTTTGAGCGCGGCCTCAGCCAGCTTCACCAGCTGGTCGGGCGTGCCACCCGCGTTCCAGCCAGTCCGAGACGTCGCCCTTCTCGGGCAGCCCGTCCAGACGCAGGATCGCCGCCGGGATCCCGCGCTTTCGGCAGGACGCCCAGGACGGTCTTCGCGTGCCGCTCACCGGCCTCGTCGGCGTCGGGGATGGCGACGACCCGGAAGTAGCGGAGGCTGTCGGTGTATTCGTCCCACCACTTCCCGGCGCCCGCCGACGTTCGTAGTCGCGGTCAACCCGAGCGAGGCCAGGGCGTCCGCATCCTTCTCGCCCTCGACGACGAAGACGACTGCGTCCTCGGGCGCTTCGAGCAGGGCCGGCAGCCGATAGAGAACGCGCGGCAGGTCCTTGATGCTCCAAGAGCCATCCATCGCCCTCTGCCGGAAGTCCTTGGGGTCGCGGAGTCGGACGGTGTCGTAGGCGTGCACGCCGTCCGCGCGCTCGTAGCGATAGACGCGCTCGATACGATCCTCGAAGCGCCGGCCGGTGCCGCGCCCGGCGTCGCCGCCGACGACGATCCCGTGTTCCTTCAGCCAGTCGAACGCCGCGCCGCTTGTCAGGCCAGTCTCGCGGGCGATCAGGTCGAGCACGCCGCCGCCCCCGACCTTCTCGTGGTCGTGCCAGACGCCCTTCTTCAGGTCGATGCTCAGCGAGCCGTTCGTGCCGAACCGGAGCTCGCCGGGTTTGCTGAGCGCGCAATTCGGCTCGCCGAGGAGCGCCCGTGCGACGGCTCCATTTGGCGCGAAAGTTCAGACATGGATCCGGCCTCCCAGCCGAGCGACCGATGCCGCGGAGCCACTTCTGCTGCTTTTCCGAGGGCGAACGGCGGCCCAGGATCCGGCCGATGCTCGCGATGAACTCGAGCTCGTGGGCGCTCGGATCCCAAAACGGGTGCTGCGCGATCCAGGCGACGGCGGCGGGCCAGGAGCGGAGGACCACGTCGGGTTCGCGCTCGAGGTCCGGGCGATGCTCGCCGGCACCATCCAAGGCGGCGCCAACGTCGTTGAAGTTCAGCCCCTCGCGCTCGAGGAGTCGCTGGATCGCGCGGGCGGCGGCGACGATCTCGCCGTCGTGCATACTGCCCAACTTTCCGATGAGCGGGCGCAGGCGAGGCAGCAGAGAGGCCACAGCCGCGCTCATGTGCGAACTCCGCCGAGCGCCGGGCGCCCGTGCTGATCAATCTCGTGGTGGGGTGTCGGCCGGATCACTCGCTTCCCGGGGCGCCGCTTGAGCAGCGTCGTGGCGATCGGCATCATCGACGGTGAGCTGGTTGGTCATCGACTGCGGTGTGTCGCCCCCGACTGCGCGCGGCATTTCCTTTTCGGCGGCGGCTCACGCGTCGCGGCCTGCCAATCGCGAGCGATAGCGAGGTCGCGGGCGTTGGAGCGTCGCGCCTCCGGCGCTGCACGTCTCATGCTTCAAACCCGCATCGTCATGATCGCCGCGCGGCGATCGAGGAAGACCGAGCCTTCCTCCGGGCTGAGCACCATCGGCATCCCCGGCGAATGCCGGATCGCCACAGGCCCCATGGGGGAGCGAGCTCAGGGCGTCGGCCAGGTAGCGGCTTTTCACCCCGGCCTCGACCGGACCCCGGATCTCGGCCGGGCACTGCGCGGCACCGACCGCGCTGCTCCCGCCGCGGATCGTTGCCCCTGGATGACAGCGAGAGGCAGGCGCCGTCGGCGGCAAGCCGGAGACCCTTGATCTCGCCGAGCGACGCCTGACGCACAGCCATCGCCAGATCGTCGCGATCGGCGATGGCTACGACCGGGGATCGCTCGGCCGGCCCCATGACGCGGATGTAGTCCGGGAACGCGCCTTCGATCAGAATGCCGCCGACGCATACGGCGCCGTTCTCGGCGGCCCAGATGCGACGCGTCTACAGCCGAACCGCCCACCATCGGCCAGCAGATCGGCGACGATCTTCGCCCCCAGCCAAGGGCAAGATCGTGCCGGACGGCGCGCCCGGTGCGCCGCCGACGTGCAAGCAATTCCGTCGGTGGCGACCATCTCGTCGCCGGCGAGATGGACTCCGCACAGATAATAACGGGCGTGCTCGGTGGAGACGGCAGGCAGACAGAAGGCCAGGGCTTCGGCGAAGCACCTATCCACCTCGCGCATCTGCAACGCCTCGCGCGGGGCCGGGGACTCTTCGATTGGCGATGGTGGGCATCGTCGCCCGCGCGCCGCCGCAAGCGATATGCAAGAGCAGCTGCCACGCAGTTCGATCAAGCACTCGCCGTCCGTCGGTGCATTGCAGCGTGAACGCGACCACGTCCTTCGCCGGGGCCAGCGCGATCCCGTCGTGGTGCGTCTGACCGCAGAGCGGTCGCCGTGGCCCAGAGCTTACAGGTCGGTGCCGGTCACGGCGAGATGCCCCGTTGGCGACGATGCGAAGCGCGGCGAGCGCCGGCACATCGTCCTTTTGCCGCCGCCGCTTTCGCGGCGATGGCCGCGGCCCGGCGGAAGTCAGCGATGTCGCAGGAGGCGCGCATCACTCGGCCGCCTCGAGCATTTTGATCGCGCACTGGACCCGATCGGCCGAGCGGCGCGTCGCCCTTCAGCACGGCCAGCAACTTGATCTTGACCGCGTCGTGGTCACAGACGGGCTCAGGCTCGACCTCGGGCGGCCCCCACTCACCACCATGCCGTCTGCGTCGGCGAAGGGCGCCGTCCACTCAACCCGGCCGACGTAGGCGTCATTGGACTTTGATCTCGCCCGTCGCGAGGATCTCGATCTTAATCATCAGCGGGTTTCTCCGGTTGCGTTAGTGGGAAGGACGAATGTCTTCAGGCGCAGCCCTCAGGCCGCACTTCGCCGTCGAGCGCCGCGAGGCGCCCTGTGCAGAGGGTCAGGCGCGTGGGGTTTGCTCGGCCTAAGCACCGCCGCCCGGCGACGCTTGCGCGGCGCGGGGCTTGAGAGCATGAGGACCGTCGGTGCAGTCGGCCATCAGGATCGTCCGGGCATTCCCTTCGGTCGAATTCGCTTTTCAGGCAATGGCTCGCTCTCGACGGGCGCTTGCCACGCACGCGCCCGCCTGAGCGCCTCGCTTGTTGTATGAGGGCGGCGGCGCATCAGGCGACCGCCTCGGCAGCGGCCTGAGCGGCGGCCTCTTCGTCGTCGCGCTGCCGCTGAAAATCGACCGCGGCGGCGGTGCCGTACTTCGGCACATCCGGGCCCCAGCCGAACCGCATGTGATACTCGAAAGCGGCCGGGGTCATCTTCTTCAGCTTGCCCAGCGGGATCACCGGCAGCCAGCCCCGCCTCACTGCCTGGTAGACCGCCTGCTTGGTGCAGCGGTCTCGCGCGAGATCGACCACATCCCGCAACTCGGCCGATTTCGGCCTTTCCATCGCCATTCGATCCATTGCCTCCGTGATCTTGATGGACCGCACTCATCGGGCTGACCCGGGCAATCCTGTTCGCCTTGTTCGCTTTTTTGGCCGAACGGCCTAAATGCACATGAAGGCTGTCGCGTTAAGGAAGCGTTACCTTGCTCCGTGCGAACGGCTGTGGCTACGTTGGCGCCGTTTTCACCATTGGAGCGAGGCACATGGAGATCATCGTCCCGGTCGACGGACTCGATCAGCTTGACCCTGCCGTCCGCAAATTCGTCGAGACAGCATGGGATCCACCCTCGACGGATCCATCCACAGCTGGTCTGCGCCGCCGGAACAACGACTTCCCGCGGAAGCCCCAGATCATGCCGGCAGCCGCCGCAGCGATGGACGAAGCCTTCGCCGCCGAGCGGGACGAGATCGTAGCCTACGAGATGAACCCCGCGGTCGACGCGTTCGCCACCTGGAACTCACCGCGAGAACCCGACTCTGCGCGCGTACAGGTTGTTGATGAAAGCTTGGAACGAGCGCAGCGACCTCGGAACCTGCCAGGGGTGCGGCAGCCTCATCCTTCCAGGGCGGGGCCGGATTGCCAAGTACTGCTCGGACGCTTGTCGGATGCAGCGCAACCGGCGGCCCACACTTCAGGAGCGCTTTGTGGAGGAGCCGTTGTTGAGGGATCCGGATCCGGAGAAGCGAGCAAAGGGTCTGAAGATGCGGACGAAGCGAATGCGAGAGGAGGCGCTGAGGGAGGCGGAAGCGGAGGTAGAGAGGGAGGCCGCGCTGAAGAGGTATGAGGCGGTGGAGGCGGCGCTGAAGAGACGGGCGCGGAACGACGAGAAGGATCGTTAGATGGCCACGATCTTCCGTACCGTCTCCGGAGGCTACTGCGTCCAGTGGGTAGTCGGCCGGAACCGCCACGGCAAGATGGTCCGCGACCTCGAAGACCTTCCCGACGGAGGCGCAGGCCATCGCCTTCCGGGTCGAGCTCGATGAAATACGGGGCGGCACGGGCAAGGAGAGCCTGACCGCGCGCGGCCTCGCTTGGATCGACGACCGCGAGGCGATCGGCAAGATCACCGCGAAGACCGCGCAGGGCTACAGGGAGAAGGTCCGCGCCTGGGGCGCACTGCTCGGGTCGAAGCCGTTCAAACGGATCACCACCGCCGAGACCGAGCGGGCCTACGCGCGCCTGGCTTCCGGCGAGACGCCGACCGGCCGGAAGCCTTCGCCGAGGACGCTGGCGCAATACAGGACGGTGTTGAGCACGCTGCTGAACGCTTTGGAGAAGAAGAACGAGATCCGGCGGAACCCGATGCGCGGCGTCGAGGGGCCGGGCGGGCTGGAGGCGAAGACCCGGCGCGCGCCGACGATCGAGGAGCTTGCCCGGATGCTCGACGTCGCCGAGCAGTCGACGGCGCTCTGGGGCCAGCTTGCCGTCATCCTCAGGCTCGGCGCGCACCTCGGGCTGCGGCGCGGCGAGATCTGCGCGCTGCGCTGGCGGGATGTCGACTTCGCCGCGATGACGATCACGGTTGCGCGCGCCGCCACCCAGCCGCACGGCGCGAGGTCTTCTTCAAGCTCCCGAAGACCAAGAGCGGGATCCGCATGAGCTGGCCCCGATTTCCTTGGACACCATTTTGTCCGAGGAGAAATCGAGATGAGCGAGACGAGGGACACCAGTATGAACTCGCGCGAAGGAGCGTCTGCTGTTGATGCGCCTGTGGGCAGGGTGGGCGGGTGCAGCCCGTCCACGCTGTCCACGGGCGAGGCAGCAAGCGAGGGCGGTCGGCTGGAGGTCGGGCCGCTCGGCCACGGGCAGCGCTGGAGCTTGGCGCGCAAGCGGGCGGTGGTGATGCGGATGCTCCGGGGCAAGTCGGTCGAGCTGCTCTCGCGCGCGCTCGGGGTGCCGGTCCACAAGCTCGAGCGCTGGCGCGACAAGGCCGAGGCGGCGCTCGACGGGGCGCTGAAGGAGCGCGAGAGCGACACCGCCGACGCCGATCTCGCCGCGGCCATGCAGCGCATCGGCGCGCTCACCATGGAGAACGAGCTCCTGCGCGCGAGGATGGAGCGCCCGAGCGGCCCTTTGGCCCGGAGGAGGTCGCGGTGACGGCCGGGGCGATCTCTCCCACGACCGGCCGCCGCTACGGCGTCGCGCGCGTCTGCCGCGTCTGGGGCGTGGCGCGCTCGTCGTTCTACGCCGCGAGGGCCGCCGTCGCCGAGGAGCGGCCGCAGCGGCCGGGCGGCCGGCGCGGACCGAAGCCCGCGATCTCCGACGCCGATCTCCTCGCCGCGATCCGGGCCGACCTCGTGCGCTCGCCCTGGTCGGGCGAAGGGCATCGCAAGGTGTGGGCGCGCTTGCGTGTGCTCGACGGCCTGCGCGTCGCGCGAAAGCGCGTGCTTCGCCTCATGCGGGAGAACGCGCTCCTCTCGCCGCATCGGGCACGCCCGCGCCCGGAGCAGACGCACGATCGCAGGATCGTCACCGAGGCGCCGAACGTGATGTGGGCGATCGACGCGACGCAGATCACCACCGCCCGCGACGGCAAGGTCTGGCTCTTCGGCGTCGCCGAGCACTGGAACGCCGAGCTCGTCGGTTGGCATGTGACGAAGCACGGCACCCGGCACGAGGCCCTGCAGGCGATGAGCATGGCGGTGTCCGAGCAGTTCGGGCACCTCGGCCGCGACGCCGCCCGAGGTCTCGCCCTGCGGCACGACCACGGCAGCGCCTTCATGTCCGAGGACTTCCAGCGCCAGGTGAAGGCCTGGGGCATGACGCCGAGCTACGCCTTCGTCGCCCAGCCCGAGACGAACGGCGTCATCGAGCGCCTCTTCCGCACCTTCAAGGAGCAGGTCGTGTACGGACGTATCTTTCAGACGATCAAGGAGGTCCGCGACGCCGTTCGCGCGTTCGTCGCCCGCTACAATACTGAGTGGCTGGTCGAGAAGAACGGCCTCGTCAGCCCCACGGCCGCGAGAGAGCGCTGGATGGCGGCCAACCTCAAGGCGGCCGCGTAGTGCAAACTATTGTCCAGGGAACCGGGTGCGGTACAGAGCGGGATCCGCACGATCGCCATGATGGAGCCGACCGCGGCTATCCTGCGCGCACAGAGGCGCCGCGTCGCCGAGTGGCGGCTGGCAGCCGAGACGTGGGCGGATAACGATCTCGTCGTCTCCAGCCCGGTGGGCGAGGTGCTGGACCTTGAAAACGTCAGCAGGTTCGCGGGCGGCGTCCGCGACCGGGCCGGCGTGCCCCGGAAGGTGCTACCCCTTCACGGCCAGCGGCACTACGCCATCAGCCAGATGCACAAGGCCGGGGTCGATACCCTGACCATGCGGCAGCGCGCCGGCCATGCCGATCTCCGATCCACTCTAGGTTACGTCACCATCGACGCCTCGAAGGATCGGGACGCCGCCGAGCGGGTGGTCGGAAGCCTGATCTGAAAACGGAACATAAACGGATCAGGTGCCATGAGTGCAAATGGCGAGCAAATAGCCGCCAACCAGCCGGCCCGGCGCTTCTTTGCTAAGTCTTTGAAAATTGGCGGAGGGAAAGGGACTACCGTCCAACCTTCTCTGGAGAATTTTCGATCGAGAACATGCACTGAGCAACCGCTTTACGATGCAACTCGGTCGTCCGGCTCGCCCGATCTGGGCGGCTCGCCGCTATCCCAAAGTCGAGGCCGATGTCAACCGCCGCCTCGCCAGTCGCCTTATCCTGATCGCTCTGTTCAACTCGCCGCCGAATAGGAGGACGAGCGCCGCCAAGTAGAGAAAATAGAGGCCGGCTATGATGCCAGCGAGACCCGCGTAGTAGTTGGCATAATCCGCGAAACGGCTGAGGTAGAAGGAGAAAGCCGCAGCGAGGACCGCCCAGGCCGACACCGTGAAGAGGACGCCGGGCCACATGCTGGAGAAACGCGAGCGGCGGGCGGGCAGGAAGATATGCGCCACAAATAGAGCCACGACGAGAATTGCAGCCGACGCTGGGTAGCGGATGAGGCGTGACGTGACCGAGGCGGGCTCGAAGCCCGGGATGAACTGGTGCAACAACCCACCCGCCCACGGTGCCAGCACGAGGAGATAACTGACCAGGACGAAAGCCAGGCCGGCAAAGACCACGATCAGCACCTCCAAGGCATAGATGACGACGGCGGAGCGAGTCTCCGGGATCTCATAAGCCCGATTGAGGCCGACGCGCACACCGTCCACGCCCCCGAGGGCGAACCAGATCGTTAGCAGACCGCCGATGCTCAAGACGCCGCCACGCTGGATCGTCAATACCTTCATGACCTCCGAAACCAGCGGCTCCACGAGCTCAGACGGCACGATGGCGATCAGGAACGCGACAAGGCCATCCGCCATGCCACGGTCGCCGATGAACGCGGTGAGGGAGCTGATGAAAATCAGGAAGGGAAAGATCGCAAGTAGAGCCCGAAAGGCGATGTTGCCAGCAAGGCCCATAGCATCGTCATTCCATAGCCTCAGCACCGCCTCGCGCAGGACCGCCCAGAAGGCGCGCCAGCCGGCGCCGCGGAGCAGACCCGACGGATCATCGGTTAGGATGCCGTAGGGCCGCCACTGGTCACGCGCCGTTTCCTGATCCGGGTTTTCGTCCATCAGTCGCTCTCGCGTCGCTCTTGCAGCTGCAGGCAGGCCGGTTGCTCCGCCATGAAGCGATGAAACTGCAGCCGCGTCAGTTTCTTGTTTCTTGCGGAACAGCACCGTTCCGTCCGGCCAGGCGCCATGCAGCTGGAAGAGGTCCTTTGTCAGGTCGACCCCGACGATCGTAGCTTTCTCCACGGATGCCCTTCCCGTTCTGTGACCTCGAGCACACAAGGCTGGCAATCAGCGTTGCCGTGGGGAAGGGCGGCAACCATCCCATCTCCACCGAGGCTGCTCCAGAGCGTCCAGGAGGACGCACTCAGGCACGCAGAACGATGGGGACCGGACTCGGGTCGCGGCCGTCGGGAAAGGCCGTGACGCGCTCGCCGATGCGCTGGAAAGTGAGGTTGATCGACACGTTCCCGACCGCCAGATTCATTATGGTCAGGCGGTCGATTCCGATCGGCAGGCGCGGCCGATCGATCCGGATCTCGCCGCACGCGCCGTCGACGGTTACGCCGAGACAGGCCTGAAGCATCATGAAGGCGGCGCCCGCTGCCCAGGCCTGCGGCTGGCAGGCTACGGGATAGCCAATCGGCGCCTCCCCAGCCACACGATCGAAGCCGCAGAAGAGCTCGGGCAGGCGCATGTCGAAGTGGACCGCTGTTTCGAACATCCCGCTCATGAGGCGCACCACGTCGTCACGCGCGCCGTAGCGGGCGAGCCCGGCCGCGCAGAGAGCGGTATCGTGCGGCCAGACGGAGCCGTTGTGATAGGACATGGGGTTGAAGCGAGGCTGCCCCTCGGCGAGGGTGCGAATGCCCCAGCCGGAGCTGAACGGCAGCCCCCTGAGATGCGCCGCCATCCGTTCCGCGCGTTGCGTCGATGGCAGACCCGTAAACAGGAGATGCCCGGCGTTCGAGCCACGGACACGACACGGCGTGCCCCCGCCATCGAGCGCGAGCGCGTAGTAGCCGTCGGCCTCGAGCCAGAAACGGCTCTCGACCGCATTCCGCATCAATTCGCTGCGTGCGCGCCAGATCGCCGCCTGGTCGGGCTCGCCGCGCCGCGCCGCGAGATCGGCCATGGTGCGCAGCGCAGCGTACACGTAGCCCTGCACTTCGACGAGGGCGACCGGCCCCCGCGCGTCGCTTCCGTCGGCGTGGAAGACGAAGTCATGGCTGTCCTTCCAGCCCTGATTGGCGAGTCCGGTATCTGCCGCGCGGGCATAGGCGAGGAAGCCGTCCTGGTTGGAATCGCACTCACCCTCGATCCAGGCCATTGCTGCGAGCAGCGATGGCCAGAGCGTCTCGATGAACGCGATGTCGCCCGTGCGCCCCGCATAGGCGCCGGCCAGCATGATGAACAGGGGCGTGGTGTCGACCCCGCCGTAATACTGAGCGAACGGCAGCTCGCGCAGCGTCGCCATCTCGCCCTTGCGCCGCTCGTGCATGATCTTGCCCGGCGCGGCATCGTGGAAGGGGGAGGTTTCCTCCGCCTGGTGCGCGGCGAGGAAGCCCAGCACGCCACGCGCGAGGGAGGGGTTCAACCACAGCGTCTGCAGGGCAGCGATGATGGCGTCTCGGCCAAAGGGCGTCGAAAACCAGGGGATGCCCGCATAGGGGTAGGGGCCGGTCGGCAGCTCGGTGGTGAGGAGGGCCAAGTCCGCGCCAGACTTGTCGAGCCATTCGTTGAACAATCGTCCTGAGCTGCGCACGGTCGCGCCGAGTCGCCGGCGTGCCCGCATCGCGAGGCGGGCTCGAGCGGCGGCGGCGCGGAACCGGGTGCGTGACGGCAGCGCCGGCGCGTCCAGACCGATCTCGATGTAGAGCTCGCGCCGCTCCTGCGGGCCGAGGCGGACGACGATCTCGGCGCGGTCCGGAGTCAACCTATCGGGATGTTCGGAGAACGCCAGCGAACAGGTGCGGAAGATGCCGTCGAGGCCGGCGTACCCGACAACGACCGTGTCGGTCGTGACCGCCGTCGGCAGCAGCCTGCCCCGGACCTCGCGACGCGTGCCGCGGACCTCGAACATGTCGCGAAAATCGGCCGCGAAGCTCAGGCTCAGCGGCGCGACGGCATCGAGTTCCGCGTAGTTCGTAATCGTCAGGCGCTCGTAAAGACGCTCCTCCCAAAGAAATCGCGTGCGCTCGATGTGGAGAACGCCTTCCGGCACCGGACGCCCGCCGAGTGGCGGCAAGGGGCGGTTGGTCAAGTTGGCGGTGAAGAAGACGTTGTCCTGGCTGACCCCCGCACCCAGCAGCGACGGCAGATGCCCGCCGAGAGTGAGCCCGAAGCGGGAAAGGACGCGCGTGTCGTCATGGAAGAGGCCGTCGCCGTTGCCCCAGATGTCACCGAAGGCATCGGCGACCAGGAAGGTGTCGCGGTGCTTCAGCACGAACAGGTGAAGCGGCGCCCGTGGTTCGCCCGCGTCGGCGGCCGCCGACGGACCGGCCGCAGATGGGATGTCCGGGGTCGAGGGAAGCTCTGAGGATACCCGCATCGCCGGGCTACCCTGACGCTGCGACCTGCAGGTCCGAATCGAACCCGTGGATCAGACTCCAGTAGAGTGCGAGGTAGTTGCGCGCCATGACCTTCGATGAGAAGCGCCGCTCGAAGACGTGACGGATCGCCGATCGATCCAGACCGGCACGCACTCTCGACCGCGCGCACGGCTTCGTCTTCCGATGTCACGATGAAGCCGGTCACACCGTCGTCGACGACCTCGGGTACCGCGCCACAGCGCCACGCGATGACCGGGGTGCCGCACGCCATCGCTTCGATCATGACCAGACCGAACGGCTCCGGCCAGTCGATCGGGAACAACAGCGCCGCGGCATTGCCGAGAAACGCCGGCTTCTCGCGGTCGTTGATCTCGCCGACGAACTCGACCCCCGGCTCACCGAGCAGGGGTTCGATCACGTCTGCAAAGTAGGCCCGGTCGACGGCGTCGACCTTGGCGGCGATCTTGAGCTCGAGGCCTGCGCTCCTCGCGATGGCTATGGCGCGGTCGGGCCGCTTCTCGGGCGAAATTCGGCCGAGAAAGGCGAGGTAGTCGCCCTTGGGCTCGCGCGCCACGCCGAGCAGGTCGTCGGACAGCCCGTGCTGCACGGTCCGTACCCAGTTCGCCGCCGGCAGCGGACGCCTCTGGTGGTTCGAGATCGAGACCAGCGGGTACTGCGGCCAGCGCGCATAGGCTCCCGGCAGATCCTCCAGATCCAGCCGGCCGTGCAGGGTGGTGACGGTCTTGTGCGCCAGGGGCTCGAAGAAGGGAAAGTGGATGAGGTCGACGTGGAAGTGGATGACGTCGAACTCATGCTCCCTGAGGTGCACCTCCTGCAGCATGCACAGATGGGCGGCAAGATCCGATTTGAAGGGGTGCGGGTCGAGCCGGATGGCCTGATTGCGAACCGGAACGAGCTTCGCGCTCGTCTGCGCATCCGCGCTGGCGAAGAGCGTCACATCGTGGCCGAGCTCGACCAGCGCATTAGTGAGATGAGCCACGATCCGTTCCGTGCCGCCGTAGAGACGGGGCGGTACAGCCTCATAGAGAGGAGCCACCTGGGCGATCTTCATTCGACTGGTTCCTTTGCCCCGGGAGCACCGGATTGCCTGCAGGTCGGGACTGGCATTGCTTGTGACACCCAAGGGCCGCCCCCGGCGCCGCCGCTGCCTTGCGAAGTCATGTCGACCTCACCCTGGTCTGTGCAGCGGCCCGGGCCGGCTCGACAACGACGGGTTGCGATAGTGAGGCAGAACTCGTTGCCGAGTTCTCCCCAAATCGGCGCGACCAAGTTCGGCGGGCCTGCGGTGAAACCTATTGCACCGCTGTCGGCTCGGCCGTGTTCGCTGCGGCGGGCCCGATCGGAGGAGCCTCGCGCTTTGCGAGTTCCTCGGCGCAGAGCCCGGCCGCTTCGCGGTCGTCACGGCTGTTCGAAGGTTTGGCCGAGGTGCCTTGATCGCTGTTGCTGGTGGGCATGATCGCCCAACCGCCGTCTTGAATGAATTTTTCTCGCTGGTAGGAGCTCGAAATCGCCTTCAGCCCAGTGAGCTGGACGCCGACGTCCGGCGCGGCCATGAAGCGGTCGACGCACACGACCGCGGCCACCTCCTGACGCCCCTGCGCCGCCGCGTCCTCGGCCATTTTTTGGGCACTGCCGCCCGTCACCCAGCCGCCCCAGGCGAAGCCAACGACCGTGGCGACAACGACAGATCCCGCACAGGCCCAGAACAACACCGCCTTGCTCGCCCGGTACTGCTGGAAGCGCTGCGATAGACTTGGGTTTTGGTGCTGTTGCATGGCATCCTCTCTCGATGGGCCTGCGTCGTGCTGAGGCAGACCTGTGCTCGCCAGCGCTGCGGTCGTGCAGCAGGCGTTGATCAGAGCAACGGGTCCCCGAGCCTCCTTTGAGTTGAATGAGCCGGCACCCGCACGTCGCGTCCCTGAGCCACTACTAGTACCCGAACGAGCGATCCGACGGGCTGATCTGCATCAGCCATGCGGTCGATTTTGCACGGCCAACGTGCTGAAGGTGGCTGCAATGCGGAGGCACGATCGTTCTTTGTGCGGCTCGCAGCGTGATCCGCCGGAGCATCAGATGACTTTGAGATTAGTGGCGAAGGGGCTGCCGTCTTGGCTCAGCATCACATCGTAGATGATCCGCTCGCCGCCGACCAATCCGGACAGCCCGGCCTGCTCCACGGCGTTGGCATGAACGAAGACCTCTCGCTCGCCGTTCGGACCGGCGTCATCCCCGCTGTCGGGGCGGATGAAGCCGTAGCCCCTGCCAGGGGAAAACCAAAGGACGCAACCTTGGGCCATGATCGTGTCTCCATCGCCGCCCGGCGTGAGCGCGCGGATCGGGCGCTCAGCCAAAGGCTCGGCCGTATCGGGCGAGATGGCGGCCGCTCGCCACGGGTTCAGCGCGCGCCCACCCTCTCTCCCGACATTGGTGCTCCGTGCGACATCATTTCGGTTTCCGGCAAGTGTCACCGGCGCGCTGGAAAGAAGTGTCACATTCCCAACCATTGCCGGAATAGTCGAGATGCCCATTCTCCGGCACGATGAGTGTTGCGCATTCGCCGTCAATAGCACGATATCCGCGGTTGCATCGCCAGCCCTGAGAAAATGTCGTCGTTACGAGGTAGCCGTTCTCCGGCACCTCGACGACGAGGCACGCGTCGCCGCTCGCGCGGAAGCCGCGCTCGCAGACCCAGGGGTCGCCGTAGGACTGGTTGGTGAGATAGGCGTTCTCCGGTACCTTGATGTCGACGCAGCTGTCGACCGAGGCGCGGTAGCCACGGTCGCACTCCCAGCCGGCGGCGTAGGAGGAGCTGTAGGAGTCGTCGGTCAGATAGCCGTGAACCGGAACGACGATCTTTTCGCAAGTCTGGTCCGCCCTGCGAAAGCCGCGGTCGCAGTTCCACATGTCTCCCGATGGAACCAGATAAGCGTGAGACGGAACCGCAATCTCTACACAGGAATTCTGGTCCACCTCGAGAAACCCGCGCTGGCATTCCCAGCCGAGGCCGTACGGCTTATTCGTCGCATAGGCATTTTCGGGAACCGCCACTCTCAGGCAGGAACCGTCCGCCTGACGGAAGCCCCGATCACATTCCCAACTACCGCTGTAGCCGGTCACGTGAGCGTTTTCGGGCACTGCGGCATGTACCGCACCCGGTTCCCTGGACAATAGGTTGCACTATGCCGCGCACGGCAGGTTCAGGTCGAGCCATCTCTGACGAGCGGCGGCGGGGCTGAGGTGGCCGTTCTTCTCGATCAGCCATTGGGTGTTGTAGCGATCGACGAAGTCGCGGACGGCGGCGCGGACCTCGTCGAGGGTCTGGAAGATGCGGCCGTGGACGACCTGCTCCTTCAGGGTCCGGAAAAACCGCTCGATGACGCCGTTGGTCTGAGGCTGGCCGACGAAGGCGAAGCTCGGGGCCATGCCCCAGGCCCTGATCTGCGTCTGGAAATCCTCGGCCATGAAGCAGCTGCCGTGATCATGGCGCAGCTGCACGCCGCGGGCGGCATCGCGGCCGAGGTGACCGAACTGCTGGCGCACCGCCATGCTCATCGCCTGCAGCGCCTGGTGGCGCGTGCCTCGCTTGCTCACATGCCAACCGAGGGCTTCGGCGTTCCAGTGCTCGGCGACGGCGAAGAACCAGACCTTGCCGTCGCGGACGGTGGCGACCTGCGTGGCGTCGGTCGCCCACATCACGTTCGGCGCATCGGTGACGATGCTGCGCTCGTGCGTCTCGGCCGGCCGCGGCCTGGCGCGGTGCGGCGAAAGCAGGGCGTTCGCGCGCATCAGCCGCAGCACCCGCTTGCGCGCGACGCGGATGCCGTCGAGCACGCGCAGGCGCGCCCAGACCTTGCGGTGCCCCTCTCCGGACCAGGGCGAGCGCGCGAGGTCGGCCCGGATGGCGGCGAGCAGGTCGGCATCGGCGATCGCCGGCTTCGGTCCGCGCCGGGCCGGTGCGGCCGCCGGGCCCCGGGTTGCGGCGGCGTGCGCGGCGTAAAAGCTCGACCGCGGTACGCCCCAGACCCGACAGACGCGCGCGACGCCGTAGCGCCGTCCGGCGGCGGGAGAGACCGTCTCGGCCATCACCGCCGCCTCCGGCGGGCCAAAGGGCCGGGGACGCGCTCCATCTTCGCGCGCAAGAGTTCGACCTCCATGCTCAGCTCGCCGATGCGGCGCATGGCGGCGGCGAGCTCGCCGTCGGCCGGGTCGGCCTCGCGCTCCTTCAGCGCCCCCTCGAGCCCCGCCTCAGCCTTCGCGCGCCAGCGCTCCAGCTTGTACACCGGCACGCCGAGCTCGCGCGACAGCAGCTCCATCAACTCGCCGACGAGGAGCCGCAGCACGACGGCGCGCTTGCGCGCCACGCTCCAGCGCTGGCCCGGCGCCAGCGCCCCGGCTCCCAGCGCTTCCGCGGCCGCCGCCGGCGCGCAGCCTGTGGACAGCGTGGACGGCCTCCGCCCGCCCACCCTGACCACAGGCTCATCAACAGCAGCGACTCCATCCTGACCGTTCATCTGGGGGTCCTTCGACTGGTCCATCTCGATCTCCTCTCGGACAAAACGATGTCCAAGGAAACCGGGGGCAGCTCACGGGCACTGCGGCAGAGGTTGATTTTGCCGCCGCCGAGAGCGCGCCCGACATGATCAGCAGCGCGGCCAGTGCTGCAAGGGTGATATGGTCTTTGCCGGTCATCAGGGTCTTCCTTCTCTCCGGTTGCGGTCCGCCTGGCTTGCGTCGGACCATCGGCCGCGGCGTCAAGGCAGATCGGGTGTCCTTCGTCAGAGTGGAGCCGTCAGCTTGGCCGCACAGGCTTTCGCCAGAAGCCGATCAGGATCGAGCAGGGCATCGTCGCACAGCTGGATCGTGCTCGATCATTGTCGTCCCGGGCTCGTGGCAGCGCCGTGTGATATCGGCGGCAAACCGGCCGATGCGAACTTGGATACAACTGGCGCAGATCTGCCTCCGACACGCCGTCAGCGTGCATCATCAATCGCACAAGAGGCTCCGCCAGCGTTGCTTCGAGGACGAACTCGAACAGGCGCCTTCCAGACTCCTTGTCGTGAGCGACCGCATCATCCAGATCGGCAAGCGAGACCGTCAGGCTGCGCGTCAGGTCTGGAGGCGTCGATCGTGGCTGTAGACGCACCGCAACAGACGCTTTCCAAGCATCGGAATGGTCGCACGCCCACGGTGCATTGAGCTTTATCTTCAAATAATATTCTCCAGCCGGCCACGACTTGTTATAACCAGGTATCCGGAAAGGCTTGTCGAAAACTACAACGTGACCGTGGGTTCGCGATTTCATGAAGTGCACTTTCTTCAAGGGCATGGTCTTGATGCCGTTGCGTTCAACAGAAATCGCAAGAACGCGCTACTCCGACGGGGGATGTTCAGCCGCCGGAGTCAGCGGAGAGAGAGCCTTGCCAGTGCCGCCGCAGCAAGAGCGTTCTCCTTCTTTGAATAATCGCCCCTGAAGACGCCATCCACCTTCACCTCCCATATGCCGCTCCTCTCGCGGACCTGGACCCGATCAGGAGTGAGGGCAGCAGCAAACGGCTGCGTGGCGTCCGGATCCCTCAGGCGCCCTCCGGGGCGTCGTTCCTCCGGCGCTTTCGAACCGTTCTCAGCCTTGGCGCGGTCGTCTCCTAGAAGCATCACGGCTAGAATGAATTCCTCGGCATATGCATCTGTGTCCGTGTGGTCATGCTCTCGTCGCGCCGTAGACATCGGCTCGACAAACCGCCGCCGAAGATGGTCGATGAATCGCGGTTCGGTTTCGGACATATACGCTATGAGAGACTGCAGTATACGCTCGTGCGCTAGAACACGCCTCTCGAGGTCGGTCGTTTCGGCGGTCGATGAAGGAGTCGCGTTTTCGGCGTCCATGGATGTCAGCTCCAGTTGAGGGAACAGGGCTGGCCGCCTTGCGCCCAATCAAGATGCGTCGAGGTTCAGCGCAACCGTGCGGGCCTGGGCCAGGTCCCTGTCCGGCGTCTCGGAGCCCTGAATTGTCGCCAGCCGCCTTCCATCACGGCGTCGCGGCGCTTATAAGTCGACGCGGCTCGGATTGTCGGTAGCTTCGCAATACGATCGGTGTCGGTACGCGCTATTTCGAGACAGACCGGGACCAGTGCCGCGATCATGTTGTCGCGGGCCATGGCGCTCGCCATCTTAATCGCGCCTGCAGTTCGGCACCCAGCCGCGCCAGGAAAATCCGACAGTGCCGACGAAACTGCGCCAATGAGAGCCCCGCAGATACGGCGTTTCAGCCACTCGGGAGCGCTCATTGACAAGTCTCCAGCGGAATAGAGCGTCCGCTTCGTTTTCAGCTGTGTTTCTCAGTTAAGGCGCGGTCAAGAGCGAGGGCAGTTTCCAATTCTCTGTCGCTGGTGGGCCGCATCTCGATCCGGCCAGCCCCGCCGCCCTTGCCGCGGACCGTCAAATAAGTCGCCGTCCTCTTGAAGGCTTGGAAGCTGAAACCCTGCAGGAATTCTTCTTCGACGATGACCTCATAGTCGCCGGCCGGCAACTCATCGTCATCGCCAGATAGGGCGAACGGGTTCGAAAACGTGACGATCGATGTCGTTGATCGCAGGTTCATCGCTGCTGCTCCATGCCTGGCTCGGCGCATGAACATCCCAATTTGGAGATTTGCCCGCGTCAGTTGTCGGAGAACATACGATGCGCTTCGCAGGTCCGTGCTGATCCGTGTTAGCCTTGCGGCAGCCCTTCCCAGGTATCTTCAGTCGATGTCCTGCGTCGCGCGCGCGACGCAGGAGCGTCTCGGATGCCGGAGGATGGCAGGTCTGTTTTCAGCGCGCCTTGGCGCCCGCGCGGTACCGTCAAGTCGAGATAGTGCTGCGGACGGCTGGACTGCTTCAGGGCGCCGGACGCGATCAGGACGGCAAGTTGCTGTCAGCAAAGCCGGCGCCCGACACACAGGGGACCTCGACATGGCAAGATCCAACGTTCTTCACCCGGACGGTTCCGACTTCGACGAGTTCCTGTACGCCTTTGTCGGGGAAGACCGAAGTGGGTCGATGGTTACCGTTCTCTCGTGCCTTGCAAGGCTTGGCCTGGATCCCTGGAAGGAAGCCTCCGCGCTTGCGGGTCTATCGGAGGAAGCGGCCTCGACGAGAATGGGCGTGCTTCTCGCAAAGTTTGGCGACGTCCCGGCGCTGTCTCGCGAAACCGAGACGGTAGCGCAAAAACTGGTCTCGCTATTGCCGGCTCTGGCAACGCGGCGGGTGACGTTGCCGGCTGGACTGTCGGAAACCGGCGTCTGGATGCCATCCGTTGGGCCAGTCGTTTCGGTCGCGCTATTTGTCATATCGATCTTGATTCTCGCGCGCCTATTAATTCCAGGCGCTTAGGAGCGGCAGATTGCCGAGACCCTCGAACCTGTGGCGTACGCCTTCTGAGCCGCTGGGCTGGCACCGCGCACAAAACTGCGAAATAGACGAGTTGAGCGGAGCAGACTTAGAGGTGACATCGAAGACGCCCGTAAAATTTGGGTCGGATCCGCTAATCTGTGTCAGTGTCGGTTTCGAACGGCGCATCCATGGTCTGGCACGGCCGCCGAGAATCGGCGACCGCTCAAGGCTCCGAGCATGAGGAAGGCTGCGGGGCGTTCCATGTCCCCGAGCAAGTGTTTGCCTGCGTCCTTCCTTTTCTCGGACGTCCAAGAAAGGACAATCTCCATGACCCCCGAAAAGAACCCTTCCGCGAACACCGCGGAGAAGATGAAGTCTGTGAAGGCCGCCTGGGACAAGGCGCCGGCAGGTCCGAAGAAGGACGCGGCCCTGAAGCACTACCAGGCTGCCGAGAAGGCGCAGACTGCGAAGAACGACGCGGAGACGATCAAGGAACTCGACGCGGCAAGCCACGCGCTCGCGTGACGCCCTGCGGCTGATGTGAACTCGGGTCGCCCGGCGGATCCCGCGCGGGCGGCCCTCGTCATTTAAGGAGCGGTCCTGCCTGATCCAGGTAGGCCGGATCGAAATCGGTCAACGCGACCAGACCTGGGTAGTTGTCGAAAGTCACGCCCCCGTCGCGGAAGGTGAGCAGCCCGTCCTCGCGCAGCTTCCTGAGGACGCGATTGACATGCACGGCACTCAGCCCAAGCGCGTCTGCCAGAAGATACTGCGTCAGCGGGCAGGCGAAGCCCGCCTTGGTGCCCAGTCCGACGAGGGCCAGCCGCGCACCGAGTTCCAGCAGGAAATGCGCCACGCGCTCATGTGCGGCGCGTCGTCCGAGGCCGACCAGATGCTCGACCACCATTGCCTCGTCACGTGACGCCGCCCAGAGAACTGCTGTCGCCAGCCTCGGGGTTCTGGCGAAAGCATCGAGCAGGTCCCCGACGAGGACCTCGGACACCCGGATCTCGGTGATCGGCTCGATACTGTGGTCGGAGGTGTGGAGCAACACGCTGCGCAGCCCGAGAAAGTCGCCCGGGATCTGAAAATCGACAATCTGCCGTGATCCGTCGGGCAGGATCTTGTACGAGCAGACCCAACCCTCGGCCAGGATGTAGGCGGCCTGACCGGTCTGGCCCTGGTGCACGAGATCGCGCCCCGCAGCAAAGGTTCTGCGGCGTTGGTGCAGACTTGCAGGACCGCAAGCTCCTCCTCGGACAAGGCGACGAAGACGCCGAGCTTCCGGGTAAGGGGGCTGTTCTCGATGGCTCTCAGGGGGTACCTCCTGATCGGCTGGGCAGCTATCGAAGTTTCCAGCACGCGGACTGCTTTCGATCAGTCCAGCATAGCGGAAGATGTGGGACGCTGGCGAAGTTCACGGGGCCGCTGCGGTGGCCCGACTTCACCTCCGTCCGGAAGGACGCTCCGAGATGCCTTACGGCGACGACCTTTCAGGGATGGCGGCGCTCTCGATATGCGAATCGCTCCTGCTTGCGATGAACGATCACAAGCTGCTTCCCGAAAGCGAGATCATCGGAGTTCCTCCGAGACGCCGCGGCAACGCATGAGAAC